>NZ_JBICSO010000013.1:226251-387795 GCF_043197155.1 Nonomuraea sp. NPDC049269 | reverse complement strand
GTTCCCATTCTGCGTTCGTTAAATCACCACGACCCATACACCAATCGTGACAACATCACCACAATTAGTCAGCAGATCTAAGAAACAGCTCTTAGCCGCTCGGGACCGGGAAGCGGGAGAGGGGAGCGGTTGGATGCGCTCCCCGGCCCTGTCCGTGCGCTAGGGAGTGGTGCCGAATCCGGTGTTCCGCACCAGCCAGTCCTGGTAGACGGGGCTTCGCCGTACCACCTCGGCGTGTGTCTGTTTGGCCTGTTCCATGACCCAGGTGGCGTCGGGGGCGGCGGGGTGGTGGCCGAGGAGTTGCCGCCAGCGCAGCGGCGCGCCGGCGAGCGGGATCATGGCCAGGCCGGGGGCGGCCTGGTGGGTGGCCTGGCAGAGCACCACGGCCCGGCCGACCCGCGCGAGGTGGGTGCAGGTCGCCACGTCGGTTTCGTAGATCGTTCCAGGGGTGAAGCCGGCGCGGGCGCAGGCCGTGGCGAAGCAGTCGGCGAAGCAGCCGTCGCCGGGGGTGACGGCCCAGCTTTCCGGGGCGAGTTCGGACAGTTCCAGCTCCTTCTCGCCGGCCAGCGGGTGGGTGTCGGCGACCAGGGTGAAGACCGGGTCGTAGCTGATCGTCTCCCAGCGCAGCGAGCCCATGGGCGTGCCGCCGTCGCCGCAGGCGCCGGTCAGCACGTAGTCGAGCCGGCCGAGCTCGGCCATGGTGGTGAGCTCGCCGGCCGACCATGAGGTGTACGTGCTCACCGTCCGTTCCGCGGCGAGCCGGTCGACGAGGCCGCCGAGTATCGGCCCGTTGGTGGCGCCGATGCGGAAGCCGGGGGAGGGGGCGTGAGCGAACCGTACGGCCTCATCCTGCAGTTCCTTGGCCGCCGGGAGGAGTACCCGGGCCCGGGCGAGCACCAGCTCGCCGAGCCGGGTGGGCCGGGCGCCGTGCCTGTCGCGCTCGAACAGGGTGCCGCCGAGCACCCTCTCGATGCGTTTGAGCTGTGCGGTGAGGGCCGGTTGCGCCAGCCCGAGCAGGGACGCGGCCTTGCTCACACTTCCCGCGTCCGCGACCGCGCGAACGATCCTGAGGTGCCTGAGCTCAAGGTCCATAACGGGAAGGTAAGGCGGTCATCTCCTTCCGACAATGCCCTTATGTCATGAAATGTGACAGATATTGTCGGGTGTCTTCTGGGGTAGGGGGTAGGCCATGACGACGATGGGAATCGATCCAGCGCAACTCGAGGACGACGACCTGCTGCGTGAGCTGCGGCAACTGCACGCGACACGTACCGACGCCCTGCTGCACGGCTCGGCCGCCGCGTTCGCCCGCCACACCTCGCGGACCAACGAACTGGAGACCGAGTATCTGCGCCGCTACCCGGAACGCGACGTCGACCCGGGCAGGCTCAGAGACGGGGCGAGGCGGCGCTGATGGCCGGAGAACACGACGTGCAGGCACTGTCCGACGTCGACATCCACGTGTACGAGGCGCTCGCCTCGCAGGCGGTCGAGTCCGGCGGCGCGGAGCTTCCGGCGCTCGTCCGCGCGACCGGCCTGGAGGAGGACGAGGTACGCCGGAGCCTGGCGATGCTGGTCGAGCAGGGGTACGTGGTGCCGAAAGGAGGGGGGTTCGGCCTGGGCGCCCATACGTTCGGGCTCGATTACTGAAAGTTTCACGACCGGGACAGGGGCGGCGGGCCATCGGGCCGGCCGCCCCCGGGCGTCAGACGCGCTTGACGCGGGCCCAGATCACGAAGGCGCCGCCGAAGATCGCCATGGCCAGCCCGGTCCACAGGTTGACCGCCGCCCCCACCACCCCGGCGACGATGAGGATCACCCCGTAGATCAGGAACAGCCCGCCGATCACCATTCTGATGTCACTCACAGGATCACTCCGTACAGCGCGGCGGCTATGACGATCGCGCCCGTCCCGAGGATCACGGGCGAGCGGTACCACTTCTTGTCACCGGCCAGGGCGTCGTCCGACAGGTCGGCCGCGCTGAGGCCGTACACCAGCCCGCGCAGCTCCTCCTCAGGCTTGGCCGTGGTCACCAGGGTGACCAGCACCGAGACGATCACGTCGACCACGAAGGCCACGCCCGCGCCCCAGAAGCTGGCGTTCAGTTCGGTGCCGAAGTCGAGGATCCCGGCCTTGTACGAGATGTACGAGGCGAACCCGGACCCGATCCCCGCGAGCAGGCCCCAGAAGCCGGCCCACGGCGTCATCCGTTTCCAGAACAGCCCGACGATGAAGGTCGCGAACAGCGGCGCGTTGAAGAACGAGAACAGCGCCTGCAGGTAGTTCATGATGTTGGAGTAGCCGGCCGCGATGAACGCGGTGCCGACGCCCAGCGCGACGCCCGCGACGGTGGCGATCCTGCCGACCCGCAGGTAGTAGTCGTCCGGGCGGTCCTTGGCCAGGTGCGCCTGCCAGATGTCGTTGGTGAACACCGTGTTGAACCCGCTGATGTTGGCCGCCATCCCGGCCATGAACGAGGCCAGCAGCCCGGTCACCGCCACCCCGAGCACCCCGTTGGGCAGCAGGCTCCCCATGAGCAGCGGGATCGCGTTGTTGTAGGCCTGGCCCTTACCTAAGTCCTTGAACAGGACAAGAGCGATCAACCCTGGCAACACGGTCACCAGCGGGATGAACAGCTTCGGGTAGGCCGCGATGATCGGGGTGAGCCGGGCGGCGTTGGTGTTCCTTGCGGATAAGGCCCGCTGCACCTCGGCGAAGTTCGTGGTCCAGTAGCCGAAGGACAGGATGAAGCCCAGGCCGAACACGATGCCGAGCCAGTGGGCCTCCATCGGGTTCTTGCCCGCGGTGTCGGCCCAGGTGTGCAGCCCGGCCTCGCCGAGCGCGCTCTGCCGTACCTTGTCGAACAGCCCGGAGACGCCGCCCACCTGGTTCAGCCCGAGGATGGTCAGCGGGATCAGCCCGGCCAGGATGACGAAGAACTGCAGGACCTCGTTGTAGATCGCCGACGACAGCCCGCCGAGCGTGATGTACGACAGCACGATCACCGCCGCCACCACCACCGACACCGGCAGCGGCCAGCCCAGCAGGGCCTCCATGACCAGCGCGAGCGCGTAGAGGTTGACCCCGGCGATGAGGATCTGGGCCACGGCGAAGGAGATCGCGTTCAGCAGCTGGGTGGCGCCGTTGAAGCGGCGCCCCAGGAACTCGGGGACGCTGCGTACCTTCGAGCGGTAGTAGAACGGCATCATCACGATGCCGAGGAACACCATCGCCGGCACGGCGCCGATCCAGTAGTAGTGCACGGTCATGGCGCCGTACTGGGCGCCGTTGGCGGCCATTCCCAGGATCTCGATCGCACCCAGGTTGGCCGAGACGAAGGCCAGACCGGTGATCCACGGCGGGAGTCCACGGCCGGCCAGGAAGAAGTCGAGGCTCGAACTGATCCGTCGCTTCGCGGCGAACCCGATGCCGAGCACGGTCGCGAAGTAGATCGCGATGAGCGCGTAGTCGAGGAGGTTCACATCAAGGCGCACGGCGTTCGTTACTACCCCGATAGATCGGATTATGCCGGAGATTGCGGCCCCGGTTTCCCGGCGTACTGTCGAAGCGTGGATGTCGCAGACCTGACCCCGGCGCAGGCGCGGGAGCGCTTCCGCGCGGGCGAGCGGGTGCCGACCGCGGGCTGGTGCGCCGGGTGGACGCAGGCCAACCTGATCGCCGTGCCCAGGGAGCTGGGGTACGAGCTGCTGCTGTTCGCGCACCGGAACGCGCAGGCGTGCCCGGTGCTGGACGTGGGGGAGCCGGGGGCGTGGTCCACCGCGCTGTTCCCCGGCGATCTGCGTACCGATCTGCCCGGGTACCGCCTCTATCGCGACGGTCAGGCCGTCGCTGACCTCGACGACGTGGTCGGCGAGTGGCGTGACGATCTCGTGGCGTTCCTCATCGGCTGCAGCTTCACCTTCGAGCAGGCGCTGCTGCGGTCCGGGGTGCCGATCAGGCATCTGGACATGGGGACGAACGTGCCGATGTACCGGACGAACGTGGCGTGCCAGCCGTCCGGCACGCTGTCCGGCCCGCTCGTCGTGTCGATGCGGCCGGTCCCGGCGGCGCTGGTGGACGTCGCGATCGAGGTCACCCGCCGCTATCCGCAGGTGCACGGGGGGCCCGTGCACGTGGGTGACCCGGCCGCGATCGGGATCGCCGACCTCGGCCGCCCCGACTTCGGCGATCCGGTGGAGGTGCGGCCCGGCGAGGTGCCGCTGTTCTGGGCGTGCGGCGTGACGCCGCAGGCGGTGATCATGGCCAGCGGCGTCGACTTCGCCATCGGCCATCTGCCGGGTCACATGGCGATCATCGACGCGCGTGACGACGATTATCGAGTGCCTTAAGTGGATATCGGCCGAGTTTGCGGCGGCAGGCCCGCCGCCGTGAGCTGCGCGCCGACCGGCGGCGCGCCACGCCGGTTGTCGATCTCCAGGTACGGTACGGCCGGCGGCTCGGACACCCGGATCGCCGCCAGGTAGGCGTCGAACGCCGCCAGCTTGCCCGCGTCCTTCTCGAACCCCCTGGCCACCAGGCGCTCGCGCAGGGTCGGCCCGTCGGAGCGGACCCAGATCAGCCTGATCGGGGGACCACCCAGCTCATCGGCCCACCTGTCCCACAGCTCCGCCGAGTGCACCTGCGTGGTGAACGGGCCGTCGAGCAGCACCGGGCAGCCGTGCTCGCGGATCTGCCTGGCCGTCCTGGTGAGGCCCGCGTACTCGTGCACCTTGATGTGCTCGTCGTACCACGGGCCCTCGCGCTCGCCGTGGTGGCGGCCGTACCCCTGGAGGATCTCGGCGGCGAAGCCGCCGTACACGGTGTCCTTGTCGAGCAGGGCGGGGGGTGGGTCGAGGCGGGCGAGCAGTTCCGCCGCGACGGTGGACTTGCCCGCCCCCGGCGGCCCGCTGATGACCCATAGCGTGCTCATGTGATCAGTCTCGCGTACGCGGATTTGCGTAGGCGGGTGCCGCTCCTCGGCGGACGACCTCCGGCGGGGGCGCCGACAGACTCGGCTCATGCTGACCGTGCTGTTCAGGGCGTTCCGGGTGCCGGATCTCCGTAAGAAGTTGCTGTTCACGCTGGCCGTCATCGGGCTGTTCCGGCTGGGGCAGATCATGCCGTCGCCGGGGGTGGACGTCGTGGCGGTCCAGCAGTGCCTGGGGACGGCGCGCGGCGGGTTGTTCGACATGGTTCAGCTGCTCAGCGGGGGCGCGATGCTGAAGCTGTCGGTCTTCGCGCTGGGCGTCATGCCGTACATCACCGCCAGCATCGTGATGCAGCTGCTGGCCGTCGTCGTGCCGCGACTCGAAACGCTCAGGAAGGAGGGGCAGTCGGGGCAGGCGAAGATCATCCAGTACACGCGGTACCTGACCGTGGGGCTGGCGGTGCTCAACGCCACCACGGTCGTCGCGCTGGCGCGCGGCGGGCAGCTGCTGCCGGGGTGCGCGCGGCCGCTGCTGCGCGACGAGAGCCTGCTGGGCGTCGCGGTGGTGGTGTTCACCATGGTCGCGGGCACCAGCATGGTGATGTGGCTGGGCGAGCTGGTGACCGACCGGGGGATCGGGAACGGGATGTCGATCCTGATGTTCACCCAGGTCGTGGCCTACTTCCCGTCGTACATGTCGACCATCTTCATGCTCAGCCCGTTCGCCTTCGTGGTGATGCTGGTGACCGGGGTGTTCCTGGTGGCGGCCGTGGTGTTCATGGAGCAGGCGCAGCGGCGCATCCCCGTGCAGTACGCCAAGCGGGCGGTGGGGCGGCGCGTGTACGGCGGGACCAGCACCTACATTCCGCTGAAGGTCAACCAGGCGGGCATCGCGCCGGTCATCTTCGCCACGTCGCTGCTGTACCTGCCGACGCTGCTCGCTCCGATGCTGGGTGACGAGGTCGGCGGGTGGCTGTCGCGGAACCTCACCGGCGGGACGCACCCGCTCTACATGATCGGATTTTTCCTGCTGATCGTGGGATTCGCGTACTTCTACGTGTCGATCACCTTCAATCCCGTCGAGGTGGCGGACAACATGAAGCGGTACAGCGGTTTCGTGCCCGGCTTGCGCCCGGGCAAGCCGACCTCGCGGTACCTGGCGTACGTGCTGTCGCGGCTGACCGCGCCCGGCGCCGTCTACCTGGGGGTGCTGGCGCTGCTGCCGCTGCTGGCCTTCGCGATCCTGCGGGATCCGGGTACGCAGCAGAACTTCCCGTTCGGGGGCACCAGCATCCTGATCATGGTGGGGGTGGGGCTCGACACGGTGAAACAGATCGAGGCACAGCTCCAGCAGCGCAACTACGAGGGCTTCCTCAGATAGTCACGTCGGTACGGCCAGCCCCGCTCTCATGGCGAACACCACCAACTGGGCGCGGTCGCGGGCGCGCAGCTTGACCATGGCCCGGCTGACGTGCGTACGGACGGTGTCGGGGCTGATCACCAGCTCCTTGGCGATCTCCTCGTTGGACCTGCCGGTGGCCACCCAGGCGACGAGTTCGCGTTCGCGGGGCGTGAGGGTCTCAAGACCCTCGACCGGCTCGGTGCCGTGCCGGCCGAACAGGCCGATGACCTTCCTGGTGATCGCGGGCGACAGCAGCGCCTCGCCCGCGGCCACCACCCGCACCGCGCCGGCCAGCTCGTCCGGGGCACTGTCCTTGAGCAGGAACCCGCTGGCGCCGGCCTGCAGCGCGGCGAAGACGTACTCGTCCACCGCGAACGTGGTCACCACCACGATCCTGGTACCGCTCAGCTCACGATCACCGGCGATGGCCCGCAGCGTCGCCAGGCCGTCCATGCCGGGCATGCGGATGTCGAGCAGCAGCACGTCCGGCCGGGTGCGGCGGATGAGCTGGAGCGCCGCCGCGCCGTCGGCCGCCTCACCGACGCACTCCAGCCCCGGCTCCCGCTCCAGCAGCGCCCTGAGCCCCATCCGCACGACGGCCTGATCATCGGCGACGGCCACCCGGATCACCGGGCCGCTGGTCTGTTCGGCCGGCGGGTCGGGTTCGGCGGGGGGTGGAGGAGCGGAGTAGGGCCCGGTCACGTCAGGTCTGCCGGGGAGTCGACGCTGTTCAGACGATCTGACGCGTCCTGGTGATCTACGGCGCCCTGGAGTGTGGCGCTTTGGGATGCGGCGCGCTGGGGCGTGGTGCTCTCGGGGAACGTGGCGAGGACCTGGAAGCCGCCGCCGTCCCGCGGGCCCGCGGTGAAGTGGCCGCCCGCCGCGGTCACCCTGGCCCGCATCCCGGCCAGCCCCCGGCCCTCGGCCGTCCCTGACCAGCCACGCCCGTCGGCCGAATCCGACCGGCCGCGCCCGTCGGCATCACCCGACCGGCCGACGCCACGGTCGGCGATCTCCAGGACGAGCCCGGCCGGGTCGCCGGACAGCCGTACGAGCGCTCTGGTCGGGCCGGCGTGGCGCAGCACGTTGGTGAGCGACTCGCGCACCACCCCGTACACGGTCGCGCTGAGGTGAGCGGGCACGGCGGCATCGGCGGGCTCCACGTCCACCGGCAGCCCCGCGGCCCGGACCCCGTCGATCAGGCTCGGCAGATCGTGGACACCGTTGCCAAGGCCGTGGGTGCTGTCGCGCGGGTCGAGGCGGTCGAGCGCCGCGCGTAGCTGGGTGAGCGCCGTCGTGCTGGTCTCCTTGATCGCCAGCAGCGAGGCACGCGCCTGCTCAGGGTCGTCGTCGAGCGTGATGAGCGCGAGCCCGGCCTGCATGGCGATGGCCGCCAGCCCGTGCCCGGCGGCATCGTGCACCTCCCCGGCGATCCGCGCCCGCTCAACGGCGAGCACATCCGCCGCCGCCCACCCGCTCGCCTGGTTCGCGCCTTCTTCGTACGGCCAGGAGGTCGCGTCTCCCTCATAGGGCGACGAGGTCGCGTCTCCCTCGTACAGCCAGGAGATGGCCGGAGCCGAGATGCCCTCGTCAAGCGCGCGGACCCCAGCCCCGTCGCAGGGTGCCCCGCCAGTCGTCGGTGGCACGACTTGTCCGTGGCACGGCCGACCGACAGCCACGTCCTCGTCGTGGAGCGGCTGTACGGCGGTGGCGGTGTCGTCGTGGAGCGACTGGACGGCGGTGGGGGCGTCTTTGCGGAGCGACCGGACGGCGGTGGGGGCGTCGTCATGGAGCGGCCAGACGGTGGAAACGGCGGCGCCGTCGTCGCAGGGCGCCCACCCGGGCTCGGCTGCCTGGCCCCCGTCACCCGGTGCGTCGTCACGGGAGGCACGGACCGTCCGGGGCGCCGGAGCGACGCTGTGGGCCGGGATGCCCCAGGCCATGGCGGGTGTCGCACTCCCGAGCGTGCCACCCCGTAAGACGTCGACGCTCGCGAGCACGCCGCCCCGTACGGCGTCGGAGGAGACGGCCGGTGGCGGTTCGGCCTCCGCGGCGGCGGCGGCAGCGGCCGCGCGAGCCTGGGCCAGGCCGCTGAACGACCACGGGACGGCCAGCCAACCGGCCCAGGCCAGCATGACCACGACCGGGATGTCACCCAGCCGGGCCATCCGGGACAGCGCTTTGAACGGCCTACGACGGCCACCACCGCTGTGCGTGTGCTCGGTCACCGTCCCCCCACCTGGCCAGGCTGGCTCAGCCCCTAATCCTAGCCAGTTTCAGGCCTTCCGGTTGGCGGGCGGACCGCCCAGGCCCCACGAGATGATCTTGTTGGGGGTGATCCGGATCAGCTCGGCGCTGAAGCCGGGGAACGGCGGCTGCTGGTCGGCGAGCGCCTGCGCCGTTCCCCTGATCTCGACCCCGCGTACCACCCACGGGTCGGTGGAGGCCAGCTCGTCCACGACGAAGGCGACCGTGCTGCCCGCCGCGATGTTCCGATATTTCTTGGACTTGCCGAGATTGTGGCCGCCGATCGTGATCGCGCCTGCTTCGGCGTCCACGAAAAAGCCGACGGGGCTGTTCTGTACCTGTCCCTCGGGCGAGATCGTGGCCAGCCGGCCGAGCCGCTGGGTGGCGAGGTAGTCCAGCTCTTCCTGGGTGAATGTCATGAGAGGAGAGTGCTACCTCAAGCGCGGTTCAGGTCAAGCTGATCCGCTGGTGAGCCAGCGCAGCGGGTTGGCGCGGGTGACCAGGTCGATCGTGTCCTCGCCGACCCCCGACTCGCGCAGGCGCGGCAGCAGCGTGTGGAAGAGGTGGGCGTAGCCGGGCCCGCCGTACCGGTTGACCTGCGCGATCCGGCTCACGCCGGTGCTGAGCAGGAGGCGGTCGGCGTGGCCGTCCTCGATGAGGTCGAGCGCGATCCTGGCCGACTGGTCCGGGCCGGAGCCGAGCGAGCCCAGGCTGACGTACGCGCCGGCCTCGGCGATCTTGCGGGCGATGACCGGGTCGGCGCCCGCGTAGCCGATGCTCACCCGGGCGCCGGGCAGGCCCTCGCCAAGGAGGATCTCCAGCATGGCCAGCCCGTTGTGCCCGTACGTGGCGACGGGCAGGCGCGAGGCCAGCGCGGCGCGGGCGGCGGCGATCAGGCCGCGTTCCTCGGCCGCGGTGGGCTCGGTGCCGCAGCAGCCGACCTGGCCGATCACGCCGGGGAACACGCCGACGCCGTCGAGACCGTCGGAGATCTCGCTCATCAGCCGTTTCGTGAGCGTCTCGACGTCCGCGTCAGGAGAACCGGTGAACGGTCCGGCGAACAGGCCGGTCGAGGCGATCACCGGGACCCGGCTGCCGACCGCGATCCGGGCCAGGGCGGCGGCGTCGCGGCCCATGCCCAGGCAGGTGAGGTCGACGACCAAACCGAGCTGGTCGGATTGGCGCAGCTCGAGGAGTTCGGCGGTGACGGTCTGATCCTCGTCGAGCCAGCGGTAGGGGTCGGAGTCGATGCCGACCGCCCAGCGCATGTCGGTGCGCAGGTGCTCACGGGATAGGACAGGACCGTCGATGGCGGTCGCGGGAACGGGACCGGTGACGGTACGAAGCAGGGCCTCGGGCATAGGAGACGTTAACCGATTTTTGCCCGAAGTCGCCGATAGAAGCACGAAATTTTACGTTTGTGGTGGTTTGTGGATAGGGCGGGTTGTGGGCTTGATATGGGAGCCTATAACGGGTTCTGGGGCCGTATTCTTGGGGGCACATCGACCATGCGGGGGAGTACGTTGCCGATCCAGGACTCCGAGACCGGAGACGCCGACGCGATCAAGGACGAGTCGGCCGACCGTTCCAGCATGCCCGAGCGCCGTTCGGGCATCCACGGCTGGCTGGACGGCGTCCGGTCCACCCGCGCCGGCCGGCTCACGCTGAAGATCGTCATCGGCACCATCGGCGCGATCATGGTGGTGGGCGGGCTGATCATGGTGCCGTTCCCCGGTCCGGGCTGGCTGATCGTGTTTGCGGGACTGGCCGTGCTGGCCACCGAGTTTCACTGGGCGCGCCGGGCGCTGGAGTTCGGCAAGCGGCTGCTGCACGACTGGACCGAATGGTACAAGCGGCAGGGCTGGCTGATCCGCGTCATCGTGCTCATCGTGACCGTGGCCGCGGCGGCCGTGATCGTCTATTTCGGGCTCAGGACGCTGGGCATCGATCTCATCGAACTGGCTCGGCGCATTATCTAGATCGGGTCGTTATCGCTGCCGGAAACGGCGCCGTGCGCGGCCTATCCTGCGGGCGTGATCGCCCACATCGCCGTCGCCCTGTCGCTCACCCTGCTCGCTCCGATCGCCGAGCCCCCGGCAGCCGCCGAGCCCCCGGCAGCCGCCGAGCCCCCGGCAGCCGCCGAGCTCCCAGCAGTCGCGAAGCTCCCGGCCGCCGAGCTCTCCACCGCCCAGGCGGACACACTGCCCCTCCCCGGCGTCAGTGTGAAATATCTGGAAAAAGCGGGTGATCCCGTACGGCTCAGCACCTACGGCCTGGGCACCAAGAGCACCTACCTCAGGGCCAGGACCGGCAACACATTCGCCCAGCAGCCGACCCTGTCGGAGGCGGCGGTCTCGCCCGACGCCGCCACGGTCGCCGGCGTCCCGAAGTCCTACCGAGCCGGCTACGACTCCCTGCTCCTCACCGACCGCGCGAGCGGCAAGGGCAAGCGGGTGCGCACGGTCAAGAAACCGCTGGCCGCCTCGTACATCTCCTGGTCGCGCGACAGCAAGCGGGTGGCGCTCACCGTCGAGCAGAAGGTCGGCGGGAAGTGGCGCGCCGTCGGCTTCACCGTCGTCGACGTGGTGACGGGCACCGCGCGCACGGTCCGTCCCGCCGGGCTCGACGGGGCAGCGGACTTCTGGTGGAGCCCCGGCGGCGACCTCGTCGCCAGGTTCGGTGACGGCCTGCGGACCTACCGGGCCAGTGACGGCGCGACGCTACGCACGTTCGCGGGCGTCGGGCTGCCGACCGGCCCGGAGGACGCCTATTCGCCGTCGGGCAGCCGCCTGACCACGTGGTGCCCGTCACGCTTCAAGGAGCAGCTCTGCCTGGTGAACCCGGCCACCGGCAAGATCGCGAGCCGGGTGGCCGTCAGTCCGGAGATGCTGTTCGGCTGGTGGGACGAGAGCCATGTCATCGCGGTCATGGCCCATCAGGGCGCCTACCGGTTGTCGGTGGTCGACCTGACGGGCAAGGTGACCCGGGTGCTGGCCGCCATCCCGTCCCAGACGTGGAAGGCGAACCTCTGGCTTACCTTCCGTCGGGGCTAGAGGTAGAGGCCGGTGCCGTGGTCGGTCTCCTGGGTGGCGACGGCGTGCAGATCGCGCTCGCGCATGACGAGGTAGACCTGCGAGTGCAGCTCCACCTCGAACTGGTCCTCCGGGTTGAGCAGCACCTTGTCGCCCACCTTGACCGCGCGCACGTTCGAGCCGACCCCGCAGACCTCGCCCCAGGCCAGCCGGTTGGCCATCTTGACCGTCGCGGGGATGACGATCCCGGAGCCGCTGCGCCGCTCCTCGGTCTCTTGCTCCAGCCGGATCATCACCCGGTCGTTCAGCATCTGTATCTCGAACTTGGGTGCTACCACGCGCCCAGTTTACGGTCAGCCGGGCCCCCGCTGCCCGGCAACTGGGCCGTCAGGGCAGCGTGAGCTCGGCGAAGACGGCCCGGTGGTCGGTGCGCTCCAGCCGCTCGACCGTGAACGCGCGCACCCCCATCCCGGCGGAGGCCAGCACGTGGTCGATCACCACGCCGGGAGCCCGCCCGCCCTTGGGCCAGTACGTCGCGGTGAGCCCCCGCCCGGTGACGTCCGCCGCGTCGCGGTAGCCGGCGGCCAGCAGGTCGCGCATCGGTACGTGGTCGAGCGTGGCGTTGAAGTCACCCGCGAGCACCCGCGTGACCCCGCCGCCGCGCGGCAGGGCGACCAGCCCCTGCCGCCAGCAGAGCGTCGGCCCGACGTACTGGGGCGCGCACGGGTGCACGGACACCACCTCGATCTTCGTCCCGCCCGGCGCCGTGAGCACCGCTCTGGCCTGCCCGAACGCGCCGAACTGGATGGCCGGCCCCGCCGTGAGCGGATAGAGCGAGTAGACGCCGGAACCGCCCACGCCGGGCAGCGCGCGGACCACGGCCTGCGGCAACACCTTGCGCAGCCCCGCCTGCTCCAGGGCCGCCGCGGCCTTCGGCGTGAGCTCCTGCAGCGTCAGCACGTCCGGCCGGAGCCTGGTGACCAGCTCCATCAGCCCTGCCGGGTCACCCGAGCCCACCATCAGGTTGGCCGCCAGCACCCGCAGCGTGCGCCCTCCCGCGACCGGCTCGCCGCTGCCGCTGCCGCTGCCGGTCGCGGTGGCGACCTCGGCGTCGGCGTCGGAGAACCAGCGAGGCAGTACGGCCAGCGCCAGCGCCGCCACGGTGACGAGCGCGACCGCTCCCGCCACCCGCCGCCGCAGCGCTCCGGCCAGGACGAGCCCAAGCACGGACGCCGCCGCCGCGTACGGCGTGTACGCCACGATCGGCACCCATGG
The DNA here is from genome assembly GCF_043197155.1 of Nonomuraea sp. NPDC049269. NCBI lineage: Bacteria > Bacillati > Actinomycetota > Actinomycetes > Streptosporangiales > Streptosporangiaceae > Nonomuraea > Nonomuraea sp. NPDC049269. The sequence continues at coordinate 374,911 of NZ_JBICSO010000013.1, read as the reverse complement.
CCACAACCCGTCGTACGGGCTCCACCGCAGCGCCGCCCATACCGCGAACGGAGCCACCACCAACCACACCAAAGCGCTTCGCACACGCACCTCCTCTCTTGTATTGCCACGAATAACTACCTGAGTTCACGTCATGAGATCGTGTGCTTCATGCGCGACGCGGAAGCCAGGGTCCTCCAGGCCATCGACGACACCGAGACCGTGAATCTGCTGGCCGAGACCGTCAGAGTGCCCAGCGTGACCGGGACCGACGCCGAATCCGATCTGCAGCACCGCCTCGCCCGCGTGCTCACCGAGGCGGATCTGGACGTGGACGTCTGGAAACTGGACCTCGACGCCCTCGGCCGCCGCACGGGCTTCCCCGGCACCGAGGCCCCCAGGACCGAGGGCTATGGCGTGGTGGCCGTGACCGGCGGCGAAGGCATCCCGGCACTGGCGCTGCAGGGCCACGTCGACGTGGTGCCCATCGGCGACCCGGCCAAGTGGGCGGGCAACGACCCGTTCGCCGCCCGGATCACCGGCGACACCCTGCACGGCCGCGGCGCCTGCGACATGAAGGCCGGGCTGGTGGCCAACCTCGCCGTCGTCCGCGCGCTCAAGAAGGCCGGCGTACGGCTGGCCAGGCCGCTCGCCGTGCACTGCGTGATCAGCGAGGAGGACGGCGGCCTCGGCGCGTTCGCCACGCTGGCCAGGGGCCACACGGCGGAGGCGGCGGTCATCACCGAGCCGACCGGCGGCGCCGTCATCACGGCCAACGCGGGGGCGCTGACGTTCCGGCTGGAGGTGGCCGGCCGGGCCGCGCACGGGGCCACCCGGTACGAGGGGGTCAACGCGGTCGAGGTGTTCTGGCCGGTGTTCGAGGCGATCCGGCGCCTGGAGGCCGAGCGCAACCGTGACGTGCCGGCCCTGTTCGACGGGAACGCGATGCCGTACCCGATCGAGATCGGCACCGTGCGGGCGGGTGACTGGGCGAGCAGCGTGCCCGACCTTCTCGTCGCGGAGGGCCGGATGGGGGTCAGGCTCGGCGAGGATCCGGCGGCGGCGCGGGCCGCGTTCGAGGCGGCGGTGCTGGCGGTCGCGCACCCGTGGCTGCGCGACCACCCGCCGGCGATCACCTGGCCGGGCGGGCAGTTCGCCAGCGGACGGCTGCCCGAGGCGCACCCGCTGCTGGCGGAGGTGGCCGGGGCCGTCGCCGACACGACGGGCACGCGGCCGATCGAGAAGGCCGCGCCGTACGGGAGCGACCTGCGGCTCTACGCCGCGGGCGGGATCCCGGCGCTGCACTACGGCCCTGGCGACGTGCGGTACGCGCACGCCCCCAGGGAGCAGGTCGAGCTGCGGGAGCTGCGCGAGGTCACACGAGCGCTGGCAACGCTCGTGGTGCGCCGTTGCGGAACACTCTGAGCAGCGCCCCCGGACTCATCAGCGACGGCGGCGCGTCCATCAGGTTCGCCACCCGGAGGAAGCGCCTGGCCAGGTCGGCGTCGTGTGCCGCCGCCGCGTGGAAGCGCTCCAGATAGGCGTTGACCATCCGGATCTTCGGTGTGAGCTCCCCTTCCACGCCGGGCAGCCGCAGGTCCCCGCCGACCACGATGTCCCAGGGCGCGTCGAGCACCTTGGTGATCCGCCTGAAGAACGGCAGCGGACGCAGGTCGGGGTCGAGCAGGGCCTTGGCCTCCAGCGCGGCGACCGACATGCCCTGGCCGTAGAACGGGTTGAACGCGCAGAGGGCGTCCCCGACGACCAGCAGGCCCTCCGGGAAGCGGGAGAGCCGCTCGTAGCGGTACCTGACGCTGGCCGGGGTGTGGTACGAGCGCGGCTCCCCGATCGGCTCCGCGACGGTGATCAGCCGGTGCAGGTCGGGGGCGGTCAGTGTCTCGGCGAAGGCGGCGAACTGCCGCAGCGGCAGCTCCGGTCCGGCGCCGCCGTATCCGGCCATGGTCACGACCCAGCGGTCGTCCTCCAGCGCCAGCGCCACCCCGCCGCGCGGGATCTCGGGCGTGGGCACCACCACGAGGACCAGATCGCCGTCGAGCTGGTCCGGCCGGCGACGGAACTCGCGCGTGCCGTACCTCAGATCGATCGTCACCCGCTCCTCGGCGGGCCGGTCGTAGCCGAGCTCGGACAGCCAGAACGGCGTGCGCGAGCCCCGCCCCGAGGCGTCGACGACCAGGTCGGCGGGCATCGGGTCGCCGTTCGCCAGCCGCACGCCGGTGACCCGGCCCTGCTGGGCGAGCAGGCTGGTGACGGCGCGGTCGTCCAGCACGCGCACGCCGGGCAGGGCGGTGACACGGCGGCGGATCTGGCCTTCGAGCAGCGTCCGGCTGAGCGACAGCCCGAGCAGACCGCTCTCCGCGCGGGCGAGCGGCTGCCCGCCGTGGATCCAGCGGGCCTGGCTCTGCAGGTCGCCCAGGAGCGCGCCCTGCGCGACGAGTTCGGCGGTGAGCCCGGGCAGCAGCTCGTCCATGACCTCACGGCCCCTGGCGAGCAGGCCGTGCGCGTGGCGGCTCTGGCCGACGCCCTTGCGATGGACGTCGACGGTGGGCAGCGTGTCGCGATCGATCACGGTGACCCTGGCGTACCTGCGGTGGAGCGCGGCGGCGGACAGCAGGCCCGCCATGCTCGCGCCGATGACGACGGCGTGGTCCATGGTTGATTCCCCCTGAAGAAAGATCTGGCTTTCCAGAGGGTCACCCAGGCCGCAGGTCCGGTTCCACGTCCTTTGGCACGCTCCAAGAACGATGTTCTACGAGGATTCCACGGGCAGGCCCGCCCCGACCCAGTCCTCGATCCCCTCGACGTACCTGCGCACGTTCGTGTAGCCGAGCGCGGTCAGGCGGCGAGCGACGGCCTTGCTGTTGTTGCAAGCCGGATTCGAGCAGTACGTGATGATCGGCGCGTCCTTGTCGGGCAGCAACGCGGGAGCCCGCTCGGCGACCTCGCTCTCGACCAGCGCGATGGCGCCGGGCAGATGCTGCTGGGCGTAGTAGCCGCCGCCCAGCGTGTCGAGCACGGTGACCGTGCCGAGTGCCGCATGGAGCTCTTCACGGGTTATGGTCATTGTGGCCTCCGGTTCAAATGGACTACAGTCCGGTTTGTGGATCGCTCGAAAGCTAACGGACCGCGGTCCGGTTCGTCAAGGCAGCCGCTGGAAATGCTCCACGGCCGTCAGGTCAACGAACGCGCGGACGCGGCGCGCAACAGGGGGAAGATCTTGTCCGCCGCGGCCAGGCTGTTCGCCGAGAAGGGGGTCGAAGCGGTCTCCATGGACGCGATCGCCGCCGAGGCAGGGGTGGGGAAGGGGACCTTGTTCCGCAGATTCGGTGACAAGTCCGGGCTCGCGGTGGCGCTGCTCGACGAGCGCGAACGGGTGCTGCAGGAACGCATCCTGTCCGGCCCGCCGCCGCTGGGTCCCGGCGCGCCCGCCCGCGACCGGCTCACCGCCTTCGTCGACGCCTATCTGGACTATCTGTTCGCCCACCTCGACCTGGTACGCATGTCCGAGACGGCCAGTCCGGGCGCCCGCTACCGGATCGGGGCCTATCGCTTCTGGCACCGCCACACGGCCATCCTGCTGGCGGCGTCGCGTCCGGGGTCCGACGCCGACGTGCTGTCGCACGCGCTGCTCGCGGCCACCGCGGCCGAGGTGGCGGGCGTGCTCAGGCAGGAGTACGGCGAGGCTCGCGCACGCGACGCGATCACCGCCCTGGTCGGGGCCCTGGTGGGATGAGCGCAGGATGAGACGGGGCGAGCCGGTGGACCAGGGCGGCGGCCTCGACCCGGCCGGTCACGCCCAGCTTGGCGAGGATGTTGGACACGTGCACGCTCGCCGTTTTGGGACTGATGAACAGCTCCGCCGCTATCTGGGAGTTGGACCGTCCGGCGGCGAGCAGGCCGAGGACCTCGCGCTCACGCTCGGTCAGGCCGAACTGCGCCATCGGATCCGGTGAGGTGGGCGCCGGCTCCTCGGAGACCTCGTCGCTGAGCACCAGCCGGGCCCGCCTGGCCAGGGCGTCGATCTCGGCGGACAGCGGTTCGGCGCCCAGCCTCGCGGCCAGCCGGGACGCCTCGGCGGCCGCCCGCACCGCTTCGCCCCGATCACTCGTGGCGCACTGCCGCTCCGCCAGCCGGAACAGGCAGTAGGCCAGCATGTACGGCTCGTCCGCGGCCCGCCAGGCCGTGACGGCGCCATGCCACTCCTGGCTGGACGGGGGACCAGCCGTTGGGAGCCGGGTCTGCTCGGCCGCGATCATCAGGGCGTACCCCTGGTCGGCGGGGGTGATCACGGGAAAGTCGCCGACCATGGCGACCAGCTGTTCGACGATCTCGTCGGATGGGCCGGCCTTTCGCCTGTCGCGGGCAAGGATGGCCCGGTCGATCCCGATCCTGGTGCCCAGCCAGATGAGCGGCAGGGAGAAGCGGGCCAGATGGGCGTGGCCGGGATGCCGGAGCGCCTCGGTGATCGTCGCGAGGGCGGCGTCCAGGTCACCGGCCAGGCGCTGCGCCTCGGCCAGGTCACCGGCCAGCGGGTGCAGGAACTGGGGCTCGTTGGAGTCGATCACCATAGCCCTGGCCTGGCCGGCGATCCGGGCGGCCTCCTCGCCCCGCCCGCTCAGCACGGCGATCTGCGCCGCTCTTTCGAGCAGCGCCGCGGAGAACAGCCCTTCCGGCTCGCTGCGCAGTGCCTGCGCGATCGCCCGCCGCGCCTCCTGCCAGTGTCCGAGGTGCACCATGGACTCGATCATGTTCCCGGCCAGGTAGGCGCCGTGAGTGCGGACGCTGCCGGTGCGCCGGGCCAGCTCCAGGCCCGCGTTCGCGCTGTCGATGGCCTCCTGGTGGCGGCCGAACATCTCCAGCGCGTCACTGGAGTTGGTCCAGCCGCGCATCGCCGTCTCCACCGCGCCGATCTGCTCGGCCAGCCGCAGTCCGTCCATCAGCGTGGCGATGCCGGCCTCGGCCTCGCCGAGGAACGCCCGCACCCAGCCCAGGGTGATCAGGGCCTCGGCCTGCTCGGTGTGCGCACCCACCGCCGTGGCCACGGCTACAGCGCGTTCGGCGACGGTCGCCGCCTCCTGCATGGAACCGTCGCGCATGTACGTTGCGGCGAGCGGGGTCAGCAGCGCGGCGTGGGCGTACTCCAGCGGCTCGGCGGGCAGTAGGTCGAGCGCCGCCCGCAGGATCGAGATGCTCTCGTCATGCTGTCCGAGGTCGAGCAGCGTGCGCCCGCGGCGCCACATGAGCAGAGCCCGCCGGGAGACCGAGCCGTTCTCGCCCAGCTCGGCCAGCGCCTGGCCCACCAGGGAGCGTGACCGGTCCACCGATCCGGCCCGGTAGGCGGCGTCCCCGGCCTCCGTCAGCACCTCGATCAGGTCGGTGCCGGTCAGCGCGGCGGCGTCCGGCACCCGGGGCCAGATCTCCAGAGCCCGTTCCAGGTGCGTGAGCTGCTCGGCCGGCGCGTACATCGCCGACGTCTTGGCCGCTGCCAGCAGCGCGGGGAGCGCCGCGGGCAGGTCGAGCGCGGCCAGCCAGTGATGAGCCAGCGCCGCGGGCGCTCCCGCCTGATCGGCGGCAAGATCGGGATTGGACGACAGCGCCTGCGCGTACGCCACGTGCCAGCCGGCCCGTTCGCCGGGCAGCATGTCGTGATAGACCGCGTCCCTGGCCAGGGCGTGCCGGAAGGCGTACCCCTGGCCGCCCTCGTCCACCAGCAGCAGATGGTTCTCCACGAGTTCGCGCAGCGCCTCGAACAGCGCCGCCGGCTCCCCTCCGGCCACCGCCGCCAGCAGCCGCTCGGGCACCTGCCGTCCGGCCGCCGACGTCGCACGGAGTAACCGCTGGGCCGCCGCCGAGCGAGCCTCGGCGCGGATCAGCAGCAGGTCGCGCAGCGTCGGGGACAGCCCGGCGGCATCGCCGCCGCCGTCGCGTACCACCTCGACCATCTCCTCGACCAGGAAGGCGTTCCCCTCGGAACGATCCAGTACCAGGTCGAGCGTGCCGGGGTCGGCGGGCCGGCCGAGGATGGCCGCGACCTGGGCGGCCACCTCGTCGCGGCGGAACCTGACCAGTTCCAGGCGGCGCGCCTGGCGCATCCGCTCCCAGCCGCTCAGCAGCGGGCGCAGCGGGTGCCTGCGGTGGATCTCGTCGGACCGGTAGGTCCCCACCATCAGCACGGGGGCCTCGCGCAGAGTTCGTATCAGGTACGTGAGCAGGTTCAGCGTGCTCTGGTCGGCCCAGTGCAGGTCCTCCAGGACCAGCATCAGCGGCCGGTCCGCGCTGAGCCGTTCGATCATCCCCAGCACCAGCTCGGGAAGGTGCGCGCCCTGATCGGCAGCCGTGCCGGGAATCGGCTCCAGGCTGGGCAGCACGTGGGCCAGCGGACCCCGGGCGGGCCCCAGCCACGCGTCCACCTGCTCCGGCGAGGCCGACCGGCTCAGCGTCCGCAACGCCTCGGCCAGCGGCGCCAGCGGCAGCCCTTCCGGGCCGAGCTCCACGCAGCGGCCGGTGAGGGCACGAAGGCCGGACGTCTCGGCCAGCCGGGTGGCCTCATCGACCAGGCGTGTCTTACCGATGCCCGCCTCGCCACCGACCAGGACAAAACAGGCACGTCCCGTTTGTACCTTGGACAGCTCACTCGCCAGGGTCGCGAGCTCCTCGTGTCGTCCCACGAAGACCGGGCTGACCACCATCCCGCGCATGACCGACACACTCGCACCTGCCGACAATCTTGTACAGATCCGACGTACGGCAGACGCCGTAGGCAGGCTGCCGCCCGAAGCGCGGCCGATGCTCTGGAACCTCGCAGCTAGGGAGAGCCCCCGCACATCTAAGGTACGGCGTGGATCGCGAATAAGGTTGTTGCCCGAAGTGCGGCCGGCTCCTTAGCGAATAACGTTCATTTCGCCACCCGGTATTTCGACCGGAGGAAATTCGATAGGAGCATAAAATGTTCAGGACCTCGCTCAAGAAAGCGAAGACCATCGCGGCGATCGGCGCCGTTTCCGCAGCGGCAATGCTGGCCGGCACCGGCACCGCCAACGCCGCCAGCGGCTTCACCGTCCGTCTCTCTCCGGTGTCCAACGCGTTCCTGTTCGTGGACGTCGAAGGGGGCGCCACGGGAGACGGCGCCAGAATCATCCAGTGGCCCTTATCGGGCGACAACCAGATCTGGCAGTTCCAGCCGGTCGGATCGCACTTCCAGATCGTCAACCGGCACAGCGGTAAGTGCATCACCAGCGACGGCGGCGTCGCCCACCAGCTCTACCAGTGGCGCTGCAAGGGCACTGACCTCCAGCTCTGGGACACCACCCTCACCCCGGGCAACGCGTTCGCTTACCCGATCAAGAACGTGGCCAGCGGCCTGTTCATGGAAGTCCTCGGCGCGAGCGGCGCCCAGGGCGCGGCCATCGACACCTGGTATTACCACAATGGCCTCAACCAGGCTTTCCTCGGCACCTCGGCGGACTAGAACGCCATATTCGCGCGTGTGCCGGGATCAGGCCGTCGTCCGCACCCGGCGGCGCGCCTCGGGGATGATGAGCGGGGTGCCCGACTGGGGATCCGCGATGATCTCGCATCGCAGGTCGAACACCTGGGCCACCAGCTCGGGCGTGACGATCCCGGCCGGCTCGCCCTCGGCCACGATGCCGCCGTCGCGCATGACGATGAGGTGGGTGGCGTAACGGCACGCCTGGTTGAGGTCGTGCAGGACCGCCACCATCGTGCGTCCGGCCTCGTGCAGGTCGGCGCAGAGGTCCAGCACCTCGATCTGGTGGGAGATGTCGAGGAACGTCGTCGGCTCGTCGAGCAGCAGAATCGGCGTCTCCTGCGCCAGCGCCATCGCCAGCCACACCCGCTGCCGCTGGCCGCCGGACAGCTCGTCCACGATCCGGTCGGCCAGTTCGGCCACGTCGGTGGCGCGCATCGCCTCGGTCACCGCGGCCTCGTCCGCGCGCGACCACTGCCGCATCAGCTTCTGGTGCGGGTAGCGGCCACGGGCCACCAGGTCCGTCACGGTGATCCCGTCGGGCACGATCGAGCTCTGCGGCAGCAGCCCGAGCCGCCTGGCCACCTCCTTCGACGGCAGTGAGGTGATCACGCTGCCGTCGAGGTGGACCGCGCCCTTCCTGGGCTTGAGCATTCTGGCCAGGGCGCGCAGGAGGGTGGACTTGCCGCAGGCGTTCGGCCCGATGATCACGGTGAACGACTCGTCGGGGATCGTCACGTCCAGCTCGGCCGCCACGACGCGCTGGTCGTAGGCGAGGGTGAGGTCGCTGCCCGACAGCCGGGCGGACCGGGGGAGTGCCATCAGTAACGGTCCTTCCGCAGGAGCAGGGCGAGGTACGCGCCGCCGATCGCGGCGGTGAGCACGCCGACGGGCAGCTGGGTGGGGGCGAGCACGCGCTGGGCGGCCAGATCGGCGCCCGTCAGCAGCACGGCGCCCATGAGCGCGGACGCGACCATCGTCACCCCGGGCGAGCGGGTGAGCCGCCTGGCCAGTTGCGGCGCCGACAGGGCGACGAAGATGACCGGCCCGGCGGCGGCCGTGGCGACCGCGCACAGCAGCACGCCCACGGCGATGGCCGTGGCCCGCACGGCCTCGACCCGGATGCCCATGGCCTTCGCCGCGTCGTCGCCCATCTCGATCATCCGCATAGGCCGCGACACGAACGCGCAGACCGGCAGCAGCACCGCGAGCGCCACCGCCACCGGGATCGCGTGGTCCCAGCCGCGCCCGCTGAGGCTGCCCGTGAGCCACGCGCCCGCGGTCGCGGCGTCGTTGATGTTGGCCCTGGTCAGGAGGTAGGAGTTGGCGGACAGGAGCAGCGCGTTCGCGCCGATCCCGACGAGCACCAGCCGGTACCCCTGCACGCCCCCACGATGAGCCAGCGCGTAGACCAGCACGGCGGTGCCGACGCAGCCCGCCAGCGCGCCGCCCGCGATCTGCAGCGCCGTGCCGCCCGCGATCACGCCGAGGATGCCGCCGGTCGAGGCGCCGGCGGTGAAGCCGATGAAGTCGGGGCTGCCGAGCGGGTTCCTGGTCAGGCTCTGGAAGATCGCCCCGCTCACCCCGAACGCCGCGCCCACCAGCAGCCCGGTGACCACCCTGGGCGCGCGCAGCTTGCCCACGATCAGCTCGGCGACGGGCGTGCCGTGGCCGAACAGCGCGGTCAGCACATCGGGTACGGGCACGGTGAACTCGCCGGTCGAGATCGCCGCCACGGCCACGGCGAACGCGACCAGAACGAGGACCAGGCCGACGACGAGGGCCCGCGGCGCCAGCCGTACGGACCAGGGGCCGAAACGCAGACTCATAGCGCGGCCAGCCTCCTGCGCCTGGCCATCAGGATGAAGATCGGCGCGCCGACCACGGCGCACATGATGCCCACCTGCACCTCGCCGGGCCGGGCGATGAGCCGCCCCGCCACGTCCGCCGCCAGCAGCAGCACGGGCGCGGCCAGCATCGTGTACGGCAGCACCCACCGCTGATCCTGACCCACCACGGCGCGTACGGCGTGCGGCACGGCCAGCCCGACGAACCACAGCGGCCCGGCCGCGGCCGTGGCCGAGCCGCAGAGCAGCGTGACCGAAACGGCCGTGAGGACCCGCGTGCGGGTGACGGCCACGCCCAGCGCTTTGCCGGCGTCGTCGCCCAGCGCGAGCATGTTCAGCGGCCTGGCCAGCAGCAGCCCCACCACCAGGCCGATGACCATGAAGGGCGCGAGCCGCAGCAGCACGTCGGAGGTCTGCCCGGCCAGGGAACCGGTCAGCCAGAACCGCATCCGGTCGAACGTCTGGGAGTCCATGCGCAGGATGGCCGAGGCCACCGCCGTGAAGACCATGCCGACGGCGATGCCGGCCAGCGCCAGCCGTACCGGACCGGCGCCGGAGCGGCCGGACGAGCCCAGCGCGTAGACGACGACGGAGGCCAGGGCGGCGCCGCCGAACGCGAACCACACGTAGACGGCCGGGTCCGAGAGCCCGAACAGCCCCAACGCGAGGGTGACGCCCAGCGCGGCGCCCTCGTTGATGCCGAGCAGGCCGGGGTCGGCCAGGGGGTTGCGGGTCAGGCTCTGCATCAGCGCCCCCGCCAGCCCGAGCGCGGCACCCACGCCGATGCCCAGCAGGGTCCGCGGGACGCGCAGCTCGCGGATGACCGTGTGGTCACTCGACCCGTTGGGGGCGGTCAGCGCGTCCAGCACCGTGGACAGCGGCACCGACCGCGCCCCCAGCGCCACGCTCGCCATCGCCACCAGCACCAGCACGCCGAACGCGACCACCAGCCCACCGGCCAGCGCGGCCGGACGTCCCCGGGACACCACAGGCTCGTCCGCGACCAACGTTGTGACCTGCTCACCCACAGGCAACCCCACCCCCTTTCGTCCCAGCCGAATTTACGCGAGGCTAATGTAAAGCCTCGGTAGCAAGGCAAGCCTAACCTTAGGAGATTGACATGTCGGGACCGATACTGCCACGCAGGGGGTTCCTCGCGGCCACGGCAGGTTTCGCGGCGGCCCTGACGCTGGCGGCCTGCGGTGACGAGGGCACCCCCACCCAGGCGGCCCCGACGGGAGCGGCGGGCGGGTGGACGTTCACCGACGACCGCGACAAGAAGCTGAGCCTGCCCAAGCGCCCTGCCCGGGTGGTCGCCCAGGTCGGCTCCGCGGCGGCGTTGTGGGACTTCGGCGTGCGCCCGGTCGGCGTCTTCGGCCCGCACAAGCTCAAGGACGGCACCAGAGACCCCCAGGTGGGCAACGTCGACATCACCAAGGTCCAGGGACTGGGCAACGTCTGGGACGAGTTCAACGTCGAGCAGTACATCGCGCTCCAACCCGACCTGCTGGTCAGCAGCATGTACATCAAGGGCACGCTCTGGTACGTGCCGGAGAAGTCGAAGGCCACGATCGAGCAGGTCGCCCCGACGGCCGGCATCATGCTCACCGGGCGCAGCGCCATGCAGGTGATCGGCAAGTACGAGGAGCTGGCCAAGTCGCTGGGCGCGGACCTGCAGGGGGTGCCGGAGGCCAAGGCCCGGCTGGAGGCGGCCAGCAAGGAGCTGGCGGCGTTCAAGGACCTCAAGATCCTCATGATGTCGGCGGGCCCCGACTCCATGTGGGTGGTGAACCCGCCCGAGTACCCGGACATCGTGCACCTCACCCAGAACGGCCTGAACGTGGTCACGCCCGCCAAGGTCGACGAGGGCGGCTTCTTCCAGACACTGAGCTGGGAGAACGCCGACACCTACGACGCCGACGTCATCCTGTACGACACCCGCACCCAGTCGCTCAAACCCGCGGAGATGATGAAGAAGCCCACCTTCGCCAAGCTGCCCGCGGTCAAGGCCGGGCAGCTCTTCCCGTGGAGCGCCGAGGCCCCCTACAGCTATCAGGGCTACGCCGACTTCGTGGAGGGCCTGGTCGCCAACCTGAAGAAGGCTAATAAGCTCCCGTGACCTCGACGATCTCGGCCAGCGGGAACTCCAGGTAATCGCCGGCCTCTTCGCACCAGGCGTCGAGGGCGCCGCCCTTGAGCTCGCCGTGGCTGATCGTCGCGGTCAGGCCGTCGGTCAGCGTGATGCCCGCGCGTACGCCCCGGTCGACGACGAAGCCGAGCAGTGACTGCTGCGCCGTCGGCAGCCTGGTCGCCATCCGGCCGATGACGGCCCAGGTGCGCCCGCTGCGCTCGCTAGCCGCGCGGTCGGCGGCGATCAGGCGGGCGGCGTGCTCGTGCGGGTCGGGGATCGGTTCGGCGATGTTGTGCGGCATCGCCTCGAACTCCGCCATCGCCTCGAACTCCGACAGCTCGGCCACCTGACCGCCGGGCAGCAGGATGAGCTTGCCGTTCGGCGGCTCCTCGACACGGGTGCGGCGGATCGTGATCTCGCCGCCACCGTCGACGACCGGGACGGGTGAGTAGCCGGCCTCGCGCAGCGCGCCGAGCGTCCGTTCGGGGCCCGCCGAGCTCACCAGCACGGTGGGGGCGAGCAGCCGCAGGCCGAGCCGGGTCAGCCGCCGGTGACCGGCGATCTCGGCCAGCAGGGCCGGGTCGGAGGCCTGCACCACGCAGCCCACCATGGTCACCGTCACCTCGCCGTGCCTGCGGGCGACGTCGCGTACGAGGTATTCGAGAGGCTGCGGGATGGTGCCGACGCCGGACAGCTCCGTCAGCAGTTCGTCGGCCTCGTAGCCGTGGTCCAGCGCGCGGCGCACGCTCTCGGTGGTGAACCGCCACACCGAGGCCGCGCCCCGCGACTCCCGCTCGGCCACCCGGTCGAGCAGCGCGGCCAGCTCGGCGGACGGCGGTCCCGTCACCACCGCGGTCAGGTCGGGCCCGAACAGCGCGCTCCTGCGGACGCTGGCCAGCGCCCTGGTCGACGCCTCCATGAGCATCGGGTCGTGCTCGACCAGCGGCACCGCGTCGTCGCTCTCGTCGCCCGCCTTGGCGGCCAGCCCGGCCAGCGCCCGGCCCAGGTCGGTGAGCGAGTCGTTGGCCAGCAGGCCGAGCAGCCGCGCCTCGTCGAGCACCGCGGACGTGCACTCGGCCAGCAGCGCCTGGTCGAGCAGCGGAGAGTGCCAGTGGACGTTGCGGACCAGACCGGCGCGGTCGGCGAAGGCCGTGCCGGACGGCAGATGGGACAGGACCGACAGCACCGCCCGGCGCACGCGCGCCACGGCGGCGCCCGACTGGTCGTCGCCCAGCACGGTGCCGTACTTGCCGTCGATCTTGCGCAGCGACGAGCGCTCCATGCGCCGCCAGGCCGACAGCAGCACCCGCAGCCTGGCCGAGCCCTCGTCGAGCCGCCAGCGGTCGAACCGCTCGGTGGGGATCATGCCGCCGGACGCCTCGTCCCAGGCCAGCAGCCTGGCCACGGTGCAGACCTCCAGCAGCAGCCGGGTCTCGTCCTCGTCGCAGCCGGTCTCCTTGGCCACCCTGCGTACCTCGCGCACGCCCACGCCGCCGGTCTTCAGCAGTGGCAGCGGCGCCTTGGAGGTGTTGTCGAGCAGCGCCGCGCACCGTTCGACCACGTGCGGGGCGGCCAGTGTCATCAGGTGATCGACCTCTTCCGGGTCGATCGGGATCGTGACCACCTCGGGCGGCTCGGGGGTGAACGGCGGGTGGTAGCCGGGCCCGCGCAGGCCGAGCGCCACCTCGCGCGGCATCTCGGCGACGTGCCAGCTCGGCCGGTAGAGGAGGCCGTGGTCGGCGGACCACTTCTCCGGCGTGCCGGGTATGACGAACCGGCCGCCGTCGACGTCGCGTACGGGGCCGTCCCAGGCGAAGCCGTCGAGCAGCTTGACCGTGCCCTCGGGGGCGTGGCACAGCAACGCGTCGAGCCGCGCGCGGTCGCCGAGCACCTCGCTCGCCCGGCTGATCGTGCGGCGCTTGTTGCCGTGGGGCGGGAGCCCCAGGTTTCGGGCGAGCGAACGCAGCGTGTCGGCGCTGATCGTCCAGGAGTTGAGGTAGTGGTCGAGCGGCTCGCCCAGGCCGAGTGGCGCGGTCCACCACCGGGACACGCCCTCGGCCAGGCGGATGACGCCCTCGCCGTCGGGCCAGGCAAGTGCGTGATCATGGAGGAGGTCGAGCCAGGGGGTCATCTCCTCGGCCGGCACGCCGAGGAAGGCCGCCAGCCGCTCGGGAGTGGCGTGCCGGACGACCAGGCACGCCTGAGCCAGCTCAAGGCAGGGAAGAGGCAGGCCGCGCAGGGCCTCCATCACGGCGAATCCGTTGCCGAGCCGTTGGGCCAGGGTGTCGAGCCGCCGCGGCCAGGGCGCCGCGATGGCGTCGGGCCGGGTCGCCAGGATGCGTCCCAGCCTGTCTTCGTCAAGTGTTCGTAGCCAGCCGAGCAGGTGATCATCCATCTGTCAGCACTCTCATGGGGTCGCACGCAGGGACTCACCGTGAGCCATGAGCATCCACGGTAATGCAGATCACCCCCGGTCAGGAGAGGACTGCCCAGACGATCTTCCCGTGGGGCGCGAGTGCGGACCAGCCCCATCGATGGCTGAGCGATTCGACGATGTGGAGTCCGAGGCCGCCGGTGTCGAGAGGGCCAGGGTATCTCAGCGTGGGCACCGATGAGCCTGGATCGGTGAAGGCGCTGGTGACCAGTGGGCCGCGGCGCACCAGGGACATGTGGACCGGGCGCCGGCAACGGCCCTCGGCCAGGTGTAACCCGTGCCGCAGCGCGTTGGTCGCCAACTCGGAGACCACCAGCTCCATGTTCTCGATCAGCTCGCCGAGCCCCCACGCCGTCAGGGTGCCGTTGGTGTAGCTGCGGACGGCGTGGATCGAGGACGGCGTGGGCGGGAGCACGAACGTGGCGCTCATGGCCGGCCCTGGAACCAGCAGGTCACGCGCGGCCTCCGGCCACCACCCGACCGGGGGCCACCAGTCGAACGTGGTCCACTGGCCCTGCGTCGCCGTGGTGGTTTGCACATTGATCATTCTGGAGCAAACTCTCGTGCAGGTGCAAGAGCGAATGCACGTGCAGACACCCCGTGCAACCGCTACCTTTGCCTCAAAAGGTCAATCGGTGGGAAAGGGGATCTTGTCCGCGGCATATGATCTTTCGGCCGTGGAGTGACAGACTGTGTGCTAAGGAAACGACCAAGGAGCAGCACGTGTCCCTCGATCCGCCCGGTTCAGGTTCGACCGTTCGGCGCATCATGCTTGGCGCCAGTTTGCGGCGGCTGCGTGAAGCCAGCGAGCTCACCCGCGACCAGGCCGGATTCCACATCCGGGCGTCCGAGTCCAAGATCAGCCGTATGGAACTCGGTCGCGTCGGATTCAAGACACGCGATGTGGAGGACCTGCTCACCCTGTACGGCGTCGTCGACGACGCCGAGCGCCGTGCTCTGCTGGAGATGGTCCGCGAAGCCAACACCCCCGGGTGGTGGCACAAGTATTCAGCCGTTCTGCCCGCGTGGTTCACCACGTACGTGGGGTTGGAGGAAGCAGCCAGCGTGATCCGTACCTATGAGGTGCAGTTCGTGCCTGGCCTGTTGCAGACGGCTGCATACGCACGCGCGGTATACCGACTCGGCAACCCCGATGAGACCCCTGGGCAGATCGAGCGCCGCGTGCATCTGCGCATGCAGCGACAAGAGCGCTTCACGCAGAAGGACGGCCCACGACTGTGGGCGGTCATCGACGAAGCGACCCTCAAGAGGACCATCGGCGGGCGGGAGGTCATGTCCGAGCAGCTTCAGCATCTGCTGGAAGTCGCCGCCCTTCCCAACATCACCATTCAGGTGATGCCCTTCAGGTACGGCATGCATGCCGCTGAAGGTGGCGCTTTCAGCATCTTGCGATTTCCCGAGTCCGACTTGTCGGACGTTGTCTATGTCGAGCAGCTCTGGGGTGCCCTGTACCTGGACAAGCGTGAGGACATCGATCCATATCTCACGGCTATGGAGCAGTTATGCGTGGAGAGCACCACGCCAGGGGGCACAGTCGAGCTCATCGGCGGTCTTCTCAGAAAGATGTAGATGAAGCAGACCTATAACGGCATGCCCGCGGCCGACCTCAAGCAGGTCGCCTGGCGCAAGAGCCGCTACAGCAACTCACAGGGGAACTGCGTCGAACTCGCGAAGCTCCCCGACGGCGGGGTGGCGGTGCGAAACTCACGCTTCCCCGATGGCCCGGCCCTGATCTACACCCGCGACGAGATCCGGGCCCTCGTGCTCGGAGTGAAGGATGGGGAGTTCGACGGCCTGCTGGTGTAACAGGCTGTTAACCTCCGGCGCGGCTCCTTAACGGAGGCGCGCCGGAGGCGTAACCGCCCTGCCTCCTCCGGCCTCCATGATCGAGACATGCTCGACCAAATGACCCTCTATCCGATCGCCGACGACGTGCTCTTCGCACCCGGCGGCAAGGTCGTGATACGCACCTACGGCGTCGCGCCCGCGGCCTCCGGCGGTGCCGTCTCCTATCGCACCTGGGTCACGGGCGTCCGTGACCAACCGCGTTACTGGCACTGGGGACACTTCGAGGATGCCGCCTCCGGGCATCGCAGGGTGCTGGAGTGGCTGACGGGGAGGGGGCCGCAGCCTACCCAAGCGGTCGCTTGATCGGCTAGGGTGAAGGCCGAGCAATCGCTTGGTCAAAGGAGCCCTGGATGCGGCGTGGGATCTACCTTCTCGAAGAGGTCGACTTCCGGCCCATGAACTCGCGCCGGCCGATGGAGTACCTGACCTGGCTGACCCGCTACAAGCGCGAGGACGAGGCCCGCCAGGCGCCCACGCTGACCTCCGGCATGTCCATCAGATCCCGCGAGATCGACCTGGCCGGCGCCTTCTACGCCGTGGGCATCACCGGCCACCCGCAGTTCAAGGCGGTCACGCTGTGGGACTGTCACGGCGGCTGGGACGGCGGCTGGCGCCAGATGATGGAGATCTACCAGGGCGTGGACGAACGCCTGTTCCTCTCCGACATCGACGACCTGCGCTTCTCCGCGTTCTCCCGTCCGCTCGGCGCCGTGCCGGGCTGCCCGGACCTGAGCGAGGTGGACACCGCCGAGTTCTACGTGTTCGAGAGCGCCCGCGTACGACCCGGCGCCGCCCTCGACTACCTGGAGGCGGTCCGCACCGAACGCGCCCCGCTGCTGGCCGAGCACGGCCACCACCTGGTCGGCCTGTACGAGGTCCTGTTCTGCGACACCGAGGCCGTCACGGTCTGGGGCGTGTCGCTCGACGACCACCTGAGGACGCAGCGGGCCCGTGACGCCGCCCTCGGCCTCGACGACGAGGTGCCGCCCGACAAGCGCCTGCTCGACTGGTCCAGGCGGGCCCGCGACTTCCTCGACGGGCCGTGGCGCGAGACCCTCCTGTCACCCTTCCCCGGCAGCCGTCTGGCGCCCGGAGGCGCATCGAGTTAGCGTCGTGCTGCGGAGGTAGCCATGACGGACTCGTGCCTCTCTAACGGGCAGAGCTCCGACGACCACGTCGCCTCGTGTCCCGACTGCAGCGCGGCCATCGCGCTCCTCGACGCGCCGGGTGAGGCGGTCGCCCCACCTCCCAGGCTGCGCGACGCGATGCTGTCCAAGGCGCGGCTGCGGCGCAGCCCCGCCGAGACCGCGGTCGCGGCCGTGGCCGTTCCCTACGCCCAGCAGGTGGCGCTCATGGACGAACTGCTGGGCGAGCTGAGCGTGGCGCAGTGGGAGGCGCCGCTGGCCAAGCACGGCACCGTACGCGGCATGGTCGAGCACCTGGCCGCCAACGACGCCAGAGTCGCGGCCTTCATGGGCCTACCGGCCGTCGCCGGCCTGCCGGTCCACCGGCGCTGGCGCGCGCAGGCCGGTTCCCTGCTCGAACGCGTCTCCGGCAGCTCCGGCGTGCTGCTCGGCGTCGAGGTGGAACTGGCCGGGACCGGTACCCGCCCGGTGCGCGGGCCGCTGCGGCACGCGATGATCCAGCGGACGTTCGAGACCTGGACGCACGCCGACGACATCAGGAGCGCCACCGCCAGGTCCTCGGCGCCCCCGGCCGACGAGCACGTGCGCATGATCGCCGAGTTCGGGCTGGCCCTGCTGCCCAAGGCCGTCAAGGGACCGCGCCGCGACGTGGCCGCCACCGTCATGCTGACGGGTGCCGGCGGCGGCACGTGGACGGTCCCGCTCTCGCCGACGCCGGACCGCGTCGCCGTGCTGGTGTCGGCGGACGCGGTCCACTTCTGCAAGCTGCTGGCCAACCGGTGGCCGCCGGGCTCCTTCCCGTACGCGGCCGAGGGAGATCCCGCGCTCGCCCGCGAGCTGATGCGGGCCGCGGCCACGCTGGGGTGTGACTGATGGCCGGCGACCTGGACCTGCACGCCCGCCTGGTCGCGGGCGACCTCGACGCGCTCGCCGCCGCCTATGACGAGCACAGCCCGTTCGTGTACGGGGTGGCGGTCAAGGTCACGGGGAGCCGGGCGTTCGCCGAGGAGATCACCCAGGACGTGTTCGTCGCGCTGTGGGAACGGCCGCTGTCGTACGAGCCCCGGTACGGCTCGCTGCGCGGCTGGCTGGTGAGCAAGGCGCTGCACGCGTCGGCCGTACGGGCTGAGGTCGGCTGACCGGCGCGTACGGGTTGGGTCAGGTGACCTGGGTGTCGGCGCGGGTGCGCTGAGGTCAGGTGACCGGGGCGTTCCAGGTCGTCACCACGGGTTCGGCGTGTTCGAAGCCGAGCCGTGAGTACGTGCCGGTGTCGAGCTTGAGCAGGCGGCCGTCGGCGGGTGGCAGGCCCAGCCAGCGGGCCGCCAGCACGCGCAGGAAGTGCCCGTGCGCCACCAGCGCCACCCGTCCCTCGGCCGCTTTCGCCCTGGCGATCACCCGGTCGGCCCGCGCTCCGACGTCGGCCGCGCTCTCCCCAGGGTGCTCGGCGTCGCCGGGGATCACGCCGTCACGCCATAGGTACCAGCCCGGATGGGTCTCCCGGATCTTCGGCGTGGTGATGCCCTCGTAGCCGCCGTAGTCCCACTCCCACAGATCCGCATCCACCTCGTACGCCTCCAGCCCGGCCAGCTCCGCCGTGCGGCGGGCCCGCTGGGCGGGGGACACCAGCACCAGATCGAACGGCACCTCCTTGACCAGCGGCGCCAGCGCCCGAGCCTGCTCCTCGCCGGCGGGCGTCAACGGCACGTCGGTGCGGCCCGTGTGCTTGCCCGCCGTGCTCCACTCTGTCGCGCCGTGCCTGAGCAACACCATCTCATCCATGCCTCCCATCATCCGGCACGGTTGACCTCAACCATGGTTCAGGTAGCAGGCTGGGAGGCATGCACACGATAAGGCTCCATTCTTTCGGTCCCGCCGAGAACCTCCGCTATGAGTCCGCCCCCGACCCCTCCCCAGGGGTCGGCGAGGTCCGCATCGCCGTACACGCCATCGGGGTGCACTTCATCGAGACGCTGTTCAGACGGGGCATGCCCGTCGGCCCGCACCCCGCGCCCGACCTGCCCACGACGTTCGGTCAGGAGGTGGCGGGAGTGGTCGAGTCGGTAGGTGGCGGCGTCGACGCCGGCCTGGTGGGCAGCCGTGTGGTGACCGGCGAGGTGACGTCGGGCGGCTACGCCTCCCTCGCCATCGCGCCCGCTTCCGGTCTCGTGGTGCTGCCCGACCGGCTGGAGTACGGTGCGGCGGTCGCCATGCACACGACCGGCGCCACCACGCTGGGAGTGCTGGAGCTCGCCCCCGTGACCGCCTCGGACGTGGTGCTGGTCATGGCCGCCGCCGGCGGGATCGGCACGCTGCTCGTCCAGCACGCCCGCCGGGTGGGCGCGACGGTCGTCGGAGCCGCGGGCGGTCCCGCGAAGGCGGCCCGGGTCCGCTCGCTGGGTGCCGAGCTGGCGGTCGACTACGACGCGCCCGACTGGGCCGACGTGGTGCGGGAGTCGATCGGCGACGTCACGATCGTCTTCGACGGGGTGGGCGGCAAGCTCGGCCGGGCCGCGTTCGAACTCCTCAGCGAAGGTGGGCGGCAGGTCGTGTTCGGGCAGGCGTCGGGGGAGTGGTTCCACCCGGAGGAGGCCGAGTTGAAGGCCCGCGGCGTGACCTCGTACGACGGCATCGGCTACCTGCTCAGCCGCGAGGGCGGCCGCACCGACCTGCGGGACCGGGCCCTGGAGGCGGCGGCGAACGGCGAACTCACGCCCGCCGTCCAGTCCTTCCCGCTGGCGGAGGCCGCCGCCGCCCACGCGGCCCTGGAGACTAGGAACACCATGGGCAAGGTGATCCTCATCCCGTAGCGAGCTCCTCGACGATCGGGGTGAAGGCATCGAGGTCGCGCTCATGATGCACCACGAAATACGAAATATCGTGCTCATCCCGCCAGTAGCGGAGCTTGTCGACTATGTCGCGATGGGTTCCGAGGAGTACCTGGGGCGTCTCGTCCAGCTGTGAGGTGTCGGCGGCGCTCCAGGTCTCCTCCGGCTTGCGCACGCCCACCTGGACCACGCTCGTGCCCAGTTCCAGCCGGTCGTAGCGGTCGCCGGCGGCCGCGCGCACCGTCTGGAGCTTGTCCATGAACGCCTGCCGCCCGCCGTCGCTCCCATCGGGGCCGGAGCCGTCGGCGCGTACCCGCATCCCCAGGTTCACCACGTCGGCCTCCCGCGCGGCCAGTCGCAGCATCCGCGGCCCGCCCCCGCCGAGCAGCAGTCGCGGATGGGGCCGCTGCACGGGCTTGGGCTGCTGGTCGAGCGCCCGTATCTGGTAATGCTTCCCGTCGAAGCTGAACGGCCCGTCGCCCCACAGCCCCTTGAGCACGGCCACGGCCTCACCCAGCCGTTCCACCCGCACCCCGGGCGACTCGAACCGCAGACCCGCCTGCTGGTAGTCGTCCGCCATCCAGCCGGTCCCGAGCCCGACGTCGAGCCGCCCGTCGGACAGCACGTCGAGGGTCGCCGTCTCCTTGGCCAGCACCGCCGGATGCCGGAAGTCGTTCGCGAACACGAGGGTCCCCATCCGCAGGCGCGTCGTGGCGCTCGCGGCGGCGGCCAGTGCCGCCACGGGGGCGAATCGCGGCCCGACCAGGTGGTCGGGCACGAGCAGCACCTCGAACCCGGCGCTCTCCAGCCGCCTGGCCTTGTCCGCCCACGCCTTGCCCGACTCCGCCTGCCGCACCACCGCCCCAAACCTGAACCGCCGCACGGGCCACCTCATTTTCTGATTTGAGCAAGCGCTTGTCTGCTCCGTTAGCTTAAAGGCGATCGCCCCACATGGCACCACCCGCCGCTCTTCACGTCCGTCCGCGTCAGCCCGCGTCATCCGTCCGCGTTAGTCATCCATGTTCGCCGTCCGCGCCCGCCGCCCGCCGTCCGCGTCTGCTGTCCGTATGTGCTGCCCTTGCCCGCAACTCGCGTCTGACCCGCGTTAGTCATCCGTGTCCGCTGCCCGCGTCTGCTGTCCGTGTGCGCTGCCCTTGCCCGCAACTCGCGTCTGACCCGCGTCTGTCGTCCGCGTCCGGTGTCGGGGCCATCGTGTTGGTCCGTGCCTGTCGACCGCGCCCGTGGCTGTTCGCCGTTCGCGCCCTGTCGTGCCTGTTGTTCGTGCTCGCCATGCGTGCTCTGTTCAGGCTCGCGTGCCTACCTGCGGGCTTTTCTTTTCTCTTCTTTACGGCACGGCCGGGTTGGCCGCCACCCGCCGTTCGCGGCTGGGGGCCTCCAGGAAAACGGCCGCTGAACCCGCACGTGGCCGGGCGCCGTTACGTGCGCATTGTTGACCGTCTCCGGGGTTTGGTGCCGAGCGTTACCTCGTTGAGGGCTGTTGCCCCGGTCTTCCGGTTGAGGGTGCTCTGTGAAGCCGTGCCGTCTAAAGCGGATGGAGTGCCACGAAGCGGATATATGACCATAAAAGTAGGCACGGGGCTCTTGTTTGTCGGATGCGGCTTCGCGAAGGATCGAAGGATGAAGGTTGTCTAGGTGCTCGTGGTGCGTCGGTGGGGGCCGGAGCGTGCCAGGGGCGTCTGACGTCCTCAAATGGGGGAGGAATCATGGCCGTTGCCCAGTCTCGAGCGAGCTCGTCCAAAGAGCTCTCGCTTGACATGCCGCTGTTGAGCATCAAGGTCCGTCCTTCGGATCTGCGGATGCCGCATGTCGGGATGCCACATGTCGGGATGCCGCATCTGGAAATGCCGCGCATTTCCCGGCAGGAGGTTGGCCATGCCGTGGACGTGGCCCGGACGCTCCTTCCTCCGCCTGAGCGCATCGCCTACTACGGCGCGCTCGGCGTGCTCGCGGCCTTCGGGGTGCTCGAGTGGCCGGTGGCCGCCGCCATCGGCGCCGGGACGCTGATCGCGCGGCGCGGATGGCAAGGGGAGAGCGGGTCACCCGCCCGCAGGGCGCAGGGATCCCCGACCGCCGAGCGACCCAGCACCGCGACCACCGCGACCACGGCACCCAAGCGCACTGCCGCGCCGAAGCGCGCCGCTGCGTCGGCCGCCTCGTCGAGGCGTGCCACCGCGACCGCCGCGTCGAAGGGCGCCACCGCGACCGCTGCGCCGAGGCGCACTGCCGCGTCGAAGAGTTCCACGACGACCGCCGCGTCGAGGCGCACGGCCGCGTCGAAGGGTGTCACCTCTTCCACCGCCGCGCCGAAGGGCGCCACCGCGACCGCTGCGCCGAGGCGCTCTGCCGCGTCGAAGAGTTCCACGACGACCGCCGCATCGAGGCGCGCTGCCGCGTCGAAGGGTGTCACCTCTTCCACCGCCGCGCCGAAGAGTTCCACGACGACCGCCGAGCCGAGCCGCACTGCCGCGTCGAAGAGTTCCACCGCGACCGCCGCATCGAGGCGCGCTGCCGCGTCGAAGAGTTCCACCGCGACCGCCGCATCGAGGCGCACGGCTGCGTCGAAGGGTGTCACCGCCTCCACCGCCGCGCCGAAGCGTGCCAGCTCGTCGAAGCGCGCCGCCGCGGCGAAGGGTGCCACCTCCTCGGCCGCCGCGTCGAGGCGTGCCGCCGCGGGCGCCGGCAGCTCTACGAGGGCCTCCTCTCGGCGGACGTCCGAATCCACCACGTCACGAGGTGGTCGAAAGAGCACCGCCGGGCGTGCGCGGTCGGGCGGGTGAGGCCCGGGTTGCCCCCCGTTCTGAGCAGCCTGCCCGACTGGACGGTTCCGTCGAGGGGGCGGCATGTGGCCGTTCTCCGTTGACACCGTCCTGAGCATGCTCCCCGAACCGGTCCGGAGCATGCTCCCGCGCCCACGCCGGATACAGAAGTGCGCGGGCGGAGTCCGCGTGGAACTGCGGCACATCGGCGGCCCCGGCACGGACCGGGTCGCGCGGGCCCTCGAAGACCGGATGCGCGCGGTCGGCATGGACCGGGCCGAGGTGAACGGCGCGCTCGGCTGCGTGTTCGTGGGCTGCGACGCGGCCACAGCCGATCTGGACAAGCTGGTGGCCATCGTCGATGAATTCGATGTGGACGGCGGTCAAGCCGGTGGCCCACTGGCGCTCGACGGCGTGGAGCAGCAGGCCCGTGCCGCGGTGAGTCTCAGCCTGCACCTCGTCGGCACCGGGCTCGCTCTGGCCGGGCAGGTCGCCCGTCTGCCGAAGCTGTCGCCGGCCGTGCCCGCCGTACTGTCGCTGGCCGAGCACGCCCCGCGGATCCGCCGGGAGCTGGAGCGGCACATGGGCAGGCCCGCCGCGGACGCGCTGGTCGCGTCGTCGCGCGTCGTCACCCAGACGCTGGCCATGCGGCCCTTGTCGATGCTCGTCGACTCCGTCGCCGCGGCCGGCCGCTACATCGACTCGTGCGCCGGGCGCCGGGCCTGGGAGCTGCGTGAAGAGGAGTTCGCCGACGCCGACGGGGCCTACCGTCACACCCGGGTCGCCGGGCGGCCTCGTCCCGTTCCGCTGCCGCACGGGCCCATCGAGCGGTACGCCGACGCCGCGAGCGCGGTCACGCTGGCGACGGACGCCGTCGTCACCTTGGTGAGCCGCGATCACCAGCGCGGGCTCTCCACGCTCGTCACAGGGATCCCGAAGGCCGCGCATGTCGGCAGGGACGCTTTCAGCGGCGCCTTCATGCGTGCCCTGGCCAAACGCGGCGGAATGGTGCTCGACCGCCACGCGCTGCGCCGCATGGATCGCGTCGACACTGTCATCCTCGACGCCACCGCCTTGGCCACAGGCGCGTGGACGATCGATGGTGTCATCCCGCTGGACACGGACCAGGACCTGGACGAGTTGCACGCGCGGCTCTACACACTGGTCGACCTCACCGATCCCGCGGCTGCGCGCGAGCGTGACGGATGGGCGGTCAGACCGTACTCGGCGCCGCGCGAATCCCCGGAAGTACGGAAGTGGCGCCGGCAGGGAGTACGGCCGGTCAGCGTCTCGCGGCAGGGCGTCCCGATCGCGCTGGTCGGGCTGGCGCCTGAGCCCCACCCGCTGGCCGAAGCCGTGGCCGCCGCCGCGAAAGGCGCGGGCACCGTGATCCTGGCCGGCGGGGAGACGGGCCTTGCCTTGCGACTCGGTGTCGACCGGGTCGTCGACGGCGGCTCTCGGCTGGCCACCTCGGTGCGGGCGCTGCAGTCCGAAGGGCACGTCGTGGCCGTGGTGTCCCGTACGTCGAGGCGTGCCCTGCGTCAGGCCGACCTGGGCATCGGCGTGCTCAGGGGAGCGCGGCGCGTGCCGTGGGACGCCGACGTGATCAGCGATCTCGACGGGGTCCACTTGCTGCTGCGCTGCGTGCCGTACGCGAAGAGCGCGAGCAGGCGCAGCGTACGGCTGGCCGCGGCGGCGGGGGTCGTCGGCGCGGGCCTGGCCGTTCTCGGGCCGGCCGGGACAGCGGTCGCGCGGGCGCACCTGATACGCGACTGCACCTCGGTGGCCGCCCTGGTCACCGGGGAGTGGGCGGGGCGCGACGTCAGGCGGACGGCGCCGCCGGTGGACGCCGACCGTACGCCATGGCATGCGATGGCGGTGCCTGACGTCCTCGACCTGCTGCGTACGTCGCCGCACGGGCTGACCGAGAAGGAGGCCGCGCGCCGCAGGACGAAGCCGGCGCGGCCGGATTCCACCGGGCCCACCTCCTTGGTCATGGCGTCGGTGGAAGAGCTCGCCAACCCGTTGACGCCGGTCCTGGCCGCGGGCGCGGGCCTGTCGGCCGCGGTCGGTTCGGCCCTGGACGCCGTGCTGATCGGCGGCGTGATGGTGGTCGACGCCGTCATCGGCGGGGCGCAACGGCGCGGCGCCGACAGGGAACTGCACCGCCTCACCGAGATCACCGCCGTGCGGGTACGGCTGCGCAGGCCCGGCGGCGGCGTCTCCGGCGTCGCCGACGACCTGGTGAAGGGGGACGTGATCGAGCTGCGTGCCGGCGACGCCGTACCGGCCGACGGCAGGCTGATCGAGGCGGTCGGCCTGGAGATCGACGAGTCCACCTTGACCGGCGAGTCGCAGCTCGTGGCCAAGACAGAGACGCCCACCGCCGCTGCCGCCATCGCGGACCGCCGATCGATGGTGTTCGAGGGCACCACCGTCGCGGCCGGTCACGGTCTGGCAGTGGTGGTGGCGACAGGGGAGGAGACCCAGGCGGGCAGGACCGCCAGACTGGCCCCCGACGGGCCGCTGGTGAGCGGCGTGGAGCTGAGGCTCCGCAGACTGAGCCGCAGGATCCTGCCCGCCGCGATCGGGTCGGGCGCCTTCCTGATGGTGCTGAACCTGCTGCGCGGCTCACCCCTGTCCGCGGCTGTCGCCCCCGCGGTGAGCCTGGCCGTCGCCGCGGTGCCCGAAGGGCTGCCGTTCATCGCCACCGTGGCCGAGCTCGCTTCGAGCAGACGGCTGTCCAAGCGCAACACGCTGGTCCGCAACCCGTCGACGATCGAGGCCCTGGGCCGGGTCGACGTGCTCTGCTTCGACAAGACGGGGACCCTGACCGAAGGCCGCATCAGCCTGTGCCAGGTGTCCGACGGAAACCACGCCCGGCCGGTCGAGACACTGACGCCGGAGCTGAGGGAGATCGTCGGCGCGGCGCTCCGGGCGGGGCCCCGCTTCGAGGGCGGGCGGGCCATCCCCCATCCCACGGACCGCGCCGTCGTGGAGGGCGCCGCCCGGTTGCACATCGCGCCCAAGGACGGCCTGCGGGAGTGGCACCGGGTCGACGAGCTGCCCTTCGAACCCGCGCGTGGCTACCACGCGGTGCTCGGCTTGTCGGAGTCGGGCCATCTGCTGAGCGTCAAGGGAGCGCCCGAGGTGGTGCTCGACCGCTGCACCGAACTGATCCGCGGCGGCCGGCCGGTCCTCATGGGCGCGAAGAGCAGGCGCGAGCTGGAGAAGGAGGTTGACAGGCTCGCGTTGCAGGGATTCCGGGTGCTCGCCGTCGCCGAGCGCCAGGCGTCCAGCCGCGCCGATCTGGACGAGTCCCGCATCGAGCGCCTGTGTTTCCTGGGGTTCCTCTGCCTGGCCGACCCCGTCCGGCCGACGGCGAAGCGGAGCGTCGAGGGACTGATGCGAGCCGGCGTACGGGTCGTCATGATCACTGGCGACCATCCGAGCACGGCCGAGGCCATCGCCGCCGAGATCCACGTTCTGAACGGCCAGCGGGTGATGACGGGACCCGAGCTGGAGCGGCTGGACGACGACGCCTTGATCGCGGTGCTGCCCGAGGTGGCGGTGTTCGCGCGCACCACGCCCGAGCACAAGGCCCGCCTCGTCTCGTGCCTGCGGCGCGCGGGCAAGGTGGTGGCCGTCACCGGTGACGGGGCCAACGACGTCCCCGCGATCCGGCTCGCCGACGTCGGCATCGCCCTCGGACCCCTGGCCACCCCCGCCGCCCGGGCCGCCGCCGACATCGTCGTGATCGACGATCGCATCGAGACGATCATCGACGCGATCTCCGAGGGCCGGGCGATGTGGGGCTCCGTCCGCGACTCGCTCGGCATCCTGCTGGGCGGGAACGTCGGAGAGATCGCCTTCACGGTCGGCTCCAGCCTGCTGTCCAGGCGCGGCGCGCTGAACGCCCGCCAACTGCTCCTGGTCAACCTGCTCACCGACATGCTGCCCGCCATGGCCGTGGCCGTGCGCCCACCGGACACCGAGAGCCCGGAGCGGCTGCTCGCCGAGGGGCCGGAGGTCTCGCTCGGCACCGCCCTGACCCGCGACATCTACGTACGCGCCGTCACCACCGCCGCGGCGGCGACCGCGGCGTGGCTGCTCGGCCGGATGACCGGCACACAGGGTCGCGCCTCCACCGTCGGGCTCATCGGCCTGGTGGGAGCGCAACTGCTGCAGACGCTGACGGTGGGGGGCCGGGACCGGACGGTGTTCCTCGCGTCGGTGTCGTCGCTGGCCGCCCTCATGGTGATCGTCTCTGTCCCCGGCCTCAGCCAGGTCTTCGGCTGCCGTCCGGTCGGCCCGTTCGGCTGGGTCATCGGCCTGGGCTGCGCCGTCGTGGCGGCGTGGGTCGCGACGCTGATGGAACGGGCGAGCGCGGGGTAGTCACCAACGGTTCACCAAACGGACACCATGCCGACCGTCGAAATGTAACATTTGTGGCGAATTATCTCGCTAACGGTAGATTTAGTGATGTGAGGTATTCGGTGTCCGAATTTCTGGCCTCTGTGCTCGCGAAGGCGGCCATGATGCTCCTGCAAGCGTTGATCACTCGTATCGTCCAGGCCCTCGTCACGTCCCTCATCGGCCGCGCCGCCTTCTCCCCGGCCTGAGCCCCTGCCCTAGAGGTTGACGTCGCCGCACAGGTGCACCTCGACGCCCAGGCGGTGGAAGAACGCCGCCTTCGCGAGGAGCGCCTTGTCGGCCGTGGCGGCGTCGGGGGCGTAGGCGATCTGGACGTGGTTGGCCTTGTGGCGGGCCATGAACTGGTCGCGGGTGACCCCGTGGTGGACGACGTGCGCGATCGGCCACTCCGGGTTGGTCGCCGCCCACCGCCGCTCGGTCTCCTCCTCGGGCAGCTCCACGACGGAAGCGCGGCCGATGTCGAGCTGGAGGCGGGCTTCGGCGATGTAGAGGCGGGACCAGACGATCTCCCCGGGCCTGCTCACTCCCTTGATCGTGCCGCCGCCCGCCGGGAAGTACATCGGGTTCTGCCGATGGCTCACCGCGCCCGCGTATCCGCCCGTCAGATGGGACGGCGGGACGGAGCCGGAGATCTCGTAGACCCAGACGAAGTCTTCACCGTACCGCTCGCCCCAGCGGACGTCGTGCAGCGTGGTCGCCGGGTCGAGGCCCATGGCGGTCCACACCCGGTTGGTCACCAGCGCGTCCGCGGCCACGCCCTCGTCCGCCTCGTTGAAGTGCGGCAGCGGGGCGTCGTCGTAGAGCACCCGGGTGCCGTCACGGCTGGTCACCGGCGGGCGTACGACGTTGTTGAGCAGCCCTTCCGCCAGGTCGGATGCCGGGGTGAGATCCTTCAGCCCCTGCTGGTACTGGATCCCGACGGCGTCCAGGCCGAAGTCGTCGGCGATCCGCAGCGCGGCGACGTACATCTTGCACTGCTCACGCAGCTGCCGGTCGGTGAGCTCCGTGGCCTCGTCCGTGCCGGTGGCGAACCGCATCCCGGCGGCGGAGAGCCAGTCGCGCACGGCCGTCGCCTCGGCGTCCTGCACCTTGAGCATCTCGGCGTACAGGGCGCTCTGGGACAGCCGCTCCTTGTAGATGCCGAGGGGGTTGAGCAGCTCATCGTCGATGATCGCGTTGTACATGCCCATGCAGCCCTCGTCGAAGACGCCGATGATGGCCTTGTCGCGCAGCAGTTCCTCGGCCAGCGCGACGCCGAGCTCGGCTTCCGGGCCGGGCGGCAGCGGTGGCAGCGGGCGGACGTGCGAGGCGTCGTGGTCGATGTGGCCGGCCTGCACCCAGCTCGCGATGCCGTCCAGGAAGTAGCGGTCGGAGAAGTCGACCGACCAGATCGTCGAGTACGGGCGGCTCATCTTGGTCAGTCCGGCGTTGAGGCCGAGCAGCCCGACCAGGCCGGGCCAGGTCCCGTCGAAGTTGGCGACGGTGAGGATCGGGCCTTCGTGGGTGCGGAGGCCGGCCAGCACGTGGTGGCTGTACTGCCATACGGCCTCGGCGACGATGAGCGGCGCGTCGGCCGGGATGGTCTTGAAGACCTCCAGGCCCATCCGCTGGCTGTCGATGAAGCCGTGCCCCTTGGCGGGATCCACCTCGTTCGCGCGGACCACGCTCCATCCGAGGTCATCGAAGGCCGAGGCGACCGCCTTTTCGAGGGCTTCCTGGGCGGGCCAGCCGGCGACGTTTGCCGCCAGGCGCAGGTCGCCGCTGGCGATCAGGTAGGCGGTGCGCGGCGCGGCGGAGCGCTCCGGGCGGGCGACAGGCTGGCGGTACGGGCTGGTCATGGCGTGTTCGGCTCCAGGTCGGCGAGAGGTAGCCGGGCGAGGACGATTCCCCGGCGCTGCCAGGTGTAGGTGACGAGCAGGTGTTCGGAGGTGACGATCGCGGCCGGATAGCTGTACTCGGCGACGCCGCTGGTGACGACCCCGGCGTCACCCGGCGCGAAGCCTGTGCCGGAGGCAGTGCCGGAGCCTGTGCCGGGGGCGGTGCCGGAGCTTGTGGTGGGAGTGGTGCCCGTGCCGGGGGCGGTGCCGGGGTTCAGGAGTCGTGGGACGGCCGGATCGATGGAGACGGCGCCGTCGTCCACGATCGGTCCCGCGTGCCAGGTCAGTCCGTCGTCGTCCGACAGTGAGACGACGAGCGGGCAGCGGCTGCCCCACGACTCGGTGGCCGGGTTGTGCACGCAGGCCACCCGGCCTGACGGCAGTGTGACCGCGGTGAGGCCGCTGTTGTTGTTCGGCAGGCCCGTGGGCTCGGCGAGTGTCCAGGTGCGCCCGCCGTCGGCGGAGACCGAGCGATACGCCCGGCCCTCGGTGCTGCGCATCAGGGCGACAGGACCGCCTGCTCCCCACCACAGCGTGGGCTGGATGTGCCCGGCGCCGGTCAAGGCGGCGTGCTCGACGGGAATCGGGCACCGCGTCCAGCTCAGCCCGCCGTCATCGGACACGTCGACGAACGGATCCCAGCGGGGTTGCTCGCCCCACTGCTCTGTTGAGCCCGGCGCCAGCCAGCGCAGGCCGCCGGGAGCGAGCAGCGGCGGGTTCTTGACCGGCCCGCGGCCGCCGGACCGGTCTCCCGGGACGAGTTCGCGGACCGGCTCCCACGTGGCGCCGCCGTCGTACGACCGGGTGACCAGCGTGACCCACTCGGAGATGCGCGCACCCGCCTTGCAGAACAGCCACAGGGCACCGTCCGGCCCCACCGCCAGCACCGGGTTCCAGTGCGCGACGGCCCTGCCGGTGTCCAGGGTGCGTATCCGGCCGTCCCGGGCGATCCGGATACGGTTGTCGGGCGTCCCCTCCCTGGTCCCGGCGAACCACGCGACCACGGGAACGCCGTCCACCACCGCGAGCGTGGACGCATGGCACTGCGTCCAGCGCGGATCATCAACGGTCACGAACTCCCGGCGAATCCCTGCGACCTCTCCGAGGCTCCCCGCCTCTTCGCGATGGGTCCGCACGTCGTCCGGGAGGGTCCCTGCGTCTTCGCGCCGGAGCTCCGCGGCTTCGCGAGGGGTCCCTGCGGCGCCGGCCGAGCTCACGTGATCATGGTCCATGGAGGCGCGGTTCATTCCGCGTGGGATGCCGACGCCGTCTCGGCCAGGCGTGCGATGTGCTGTCGCTGGTCGGGGCCGATCTCGGGGGCGGGCATGCGGAGGGCGCCGGTTCCGCGACCCAGGTGGCTCAGCGCCAGCTTGATGCCTTCCACGGTGCCGCCCAGCGCGGCCAGCACCTCGTCCACCCGCGCCTGGGCGGAGCGTTCCACTGCGGCGTCGTCGCCGGTCACGGCGTCGGCGAGCATCGCGAACGGCTCGGGGAAGGCCGCCGACAGCCCGGAGACGACTCCGGCGCCGCCGTGGCGGACGACCTCGGCGAGCTTGGTGTCCGCGCCCGACCACAGCCGAGCCTGCGGCGGGAGCGCGGCGCGGTACTCCTCGAACCGCTCGGCCGCCAGGCCGCTCAGCTTGGCGCCGGCCAGCCCGGTCTCGGCGGCGATCATGGCGAACTCGGCGGGCTCGACGACCACGCCCGAGCGCTCGCTGAACAGGTAGCCATAGACGGCGGCCGGGCCCGCGGCCGCCGTCACCGCGGCGAAGTGCCGGAGGACGGCGCCGGTGTCGGCGGGCAGGTAGTACGGAGTCAGCGTGGCCAGCCTGCGCGCCCCCAGGGCGACGGCGTCGCGGGTCACTGCCACCGCCTCTCGGGTGGCCGCGGCGCCGACGTGCACCACGACCCGGTCAGGGCCGAACACGGCCAGCGCGGTCTCGGCCAGCGTACGGCGCTCCGCCCGGTCCAGCGCCGGGAACTCGCCGGTGGTGCCGCAGACGAAGACCCCGTCGACGTGACGCGCGAGATCGGTGAAGTGCGCCTTGGTGGTGGCGTGGTCGAGCTCGCCCGCCTCGTCGAAGAAGGTGGGAACGGCGGCGAGGACCTCCGCCCGGCGTCGGGTATTTTCTGGCATGGCAAAGCCTCGGTTCGTCATGGATGGCGGGCGGACGGTGACTGGGGTCAGAAGGCGGGCTGCGGGCGCGGTCGCCCGCTCAGCGTCGCGCGGATCCGGCTGCAGGAGCCGTCGAGATGAGCGGTGAGCGCGGTGAGCGCGGCGTCGACGTCGCCCGAGCGGATGACGTCCCTCAGGTAGACGTGGTCGTCGGCGACGGGAACCAGATCCCGGTCGGTGTTGGTGATCTCCAACACCGTCGCGAACAGCGGCCGGTGCAGCGCCCAGGTGGCGGTGAGCCAGCGGTTGTCGCCGAGCGTGTAGAACCCGCTGTGGAAATCGAGGTCGGCCGCGGCGAACTTGGCGGCGTCGGCGGCCACGGCCGCGGACTGCATCTGGTCGAGCGCCTCGTCGATCGGGGTCCAGTCGGCGGCGTCGAGGCGCGCGATGGCCTCCCGGACGGCCAGGCTCTCCAGCGCGCCGCGCAGCGAGTAAAGCTCCAGGAGATCCTTGTCGGACAGCCCGCGTACGGAGACGCCCCGCTTGCGCGTCTCGACCAGCCCCTCGATCTCCAGCTGGCGAAGCGCGTCGCGGACCGGCCCGCGGCTCACCCCGTAGCGCTCCGCGATCTTGCCCTCGACCAGATGGGTGCCCACGCTCAGCTCGCCGCGCACGATGAGCGAGCGGAGCTGGACGAGCAGCTGATCTCCGAGCGGTGGATTGCGCAACGGATTGATGATCGTCACCAGCTCTCCTCCCGTGTTGTCCGCCCACGGTATCTCTGCTTACTGCAGACGGTCAACGTTAACCGATAACAGGTGACCGTTGACGGTTAACCGTTTCCCAAGACATAGTGTGCGACAACCGAATCCCTGCGGAAATGTGCAAAGCCGCTGGCAGAAAGGGAGACGCCATGGTTGCGACCCTTCCGAAGACAGACCGCCGCTACACCTGGAAGGTCACGGCATCCAGCTTCCTCGGCAACACGCTGGAGTACTACGACTTCCTCGTCTACGGGACGGCGGCCGCCGTCGTCTTCCCCAAGGTGTTCTTCCCCGACGCCAGCGGCTTCGTTGGCACGCTCTCGGCCTTCGGCACGTTCGCGGTCGGCTTCCTGGCCCGGCCGCTGGGCGGGCTCTTCTTCGGCAGTCGCGGGGACCGGCACGGCCGCAAGTCCACCCTGATGATCACCCTCACCGTCATGGGGCTCAGCACCATCCTCATCGGACTGCTGCCGTCCTACGGGGCGATCGGGATCTGGGCCCCGATCCTGCTGGTGGTGCTGCGGCTGCTCCAGGGATTCGCGGTGGGCGGTGAGTGGGGCGGCTCCATGATCATCGTGCTGGAGTCGGCGCCACCGAACCGCCGAGGTTTCTTCAGCGCCTGGCCCAACACCGGCGGATTCTCGGCGCAGATCCTCATCACGCTCGTCTTCGCCTACGTCTACACGCTCCCCGATGACCAACTGCAGGCCTGGGGATGGCGGATCCCGTTCCTGCTGTCGGCGGCCGTCCTCGTCGTGACGTTCTGGATGCGGCGCAGCCTGCGCGAGACCCCGGTCTTCACCGAGGCCGTCGCCGCCGCGCCGGCGGCGGGTGACGTGGCCGAGGCGGCCGCGAAGCCGGACCGCCCGGCTCATGGTCCGATCCGTTCGATCTTCGTCGACGACTGGCGCAACCTGCTGCTGATCATCGGGCTGCGGTTCGCCGAGGCTCTGCCGTACTTCCTGCTCACGGTGTTCGCGCTGTCGTACGGCACGGGCACGCTCGGCCTGCAGAAGGGCCAGCTGAACAACGCGATCCTCGTCGCGGCCGTGCTCTCCTTCGTCAGCCATGGGGTGTTCGCCGCGATCTCCGACCGGATCGGGCGGCGGCCGGTCTACTTCTTCGGCGCGGTCGTGGTGTTCGTGATGGCGTTCCCGTTCTTCTTCATGCTGCGCAGCGGGTCGATGGTGCTGATCGTGCTCGGGTACGTGCTGGTGCTCAACCTCGGGCACAACGCCATCAATGCCATCCAGCCCGCGTTCTTCGCCGAGTTGTTCCCGGCGGATCGCCGCTACACCGGCGCCGCGGCGGGCCGTGAGATCGCCTCGATCTTCGCCGGCGGGCTGACCCCGTTCGTGGCCACGGCGCTGGCCGGGTCCGACGGCAGCCGGTGGCCGCTGGTCGCCGCGTACGTCATGGTCGGTGCGGTGATCACGATGGTGGCCGTGTACAAGGCGCCGGAGTCCTTCCGCCGCGACCTCAGCGCCACGGGCACGACGGTCCGCTGACGGCGGGTGCTCGGCCGGCCGCGAAAGCGGCGGCGCGGTCGAGTTCCGCGGGAGCGGGACAGAAGACGACCTGAAACGCGATGATGGGCTCGGACGTTTCCCGGCTTTTCCCCAGGCTGGAGAGGGCGGCCTATGCCCAGAGCTCGTCGTACGAAGCGGGGCAATTCCCCCGCGAGTGGTAAGAAGTCCCCCGAGCAGAAGCCGAGCGAGCCGGTCGAGGAAGGCGCGGGTGGGGCGAGACCGGGTCGAGCCGTGCTGGCGTGGGTGGCCGGGGTCGTCGGTGCGGTGATCGTCGCGGCGGCCGGCGCCGTGTTCACCGGCTGGTTCGGCTCGCTCGGGCCCGGTGCCTTCGATGAGATCAGCCGAGAGGCGCCCGTCACGGCCGCCTATGTGATGATCGGCACCGATGACCCCGACCTCGCTCTGCGCGAGCCGGTGACCGCCGCGCAGGACCGGGCGATCCTGCTGGGCAGGCCGGACGCGGCGCAACATGAGGCTTTTCTGGAGCGCTACCGCGCCGCCCCGGTCGGGCGGACGAGGGCCATAGTCGTCCTGAACGGCAACCGCGCCAGCCTGCGGATCGCCGACATCAGACCGCGCATCCTGACCCGCGAGCCGGTGCCCGACGGCGCGCTGCTGAGCCCCGCCCATGCCGGCGAGCAGGGCACCATCGAGGTCGCGGCCGATCTCGACCGGCCGACGCCGTGGTTCACCTCGGTCAAGGATCGCGACACCCCGTACTTCGAGACCAAGCAGATCGATCTGGTCCGGGACGAACGGGTGACCTTCATCATGACGCTCACCGCCTGCAAGGCGTACTACGAGTTCGAACTCGTGGCCACGGTCGTCAGCAACGGCCGCGCCGAGCAGGTGGTGATCCGCAGACCGGGCGGGCTCCCGTTCCGGCTGACCGGTCCCGCACGGGCTTACCGCACCGTGTACGACCAGTCCTCGATGGGTGCCTGGAGCGTCCGGAGCAAGCCGGGCAAGTACCGCATCGAGGGGTGCTGACGTGCGACGACTGGTCGGTGTACCGCTGCTGGCGCTGATGACCTGCTTGGCCCTCATGTCCGACGCCCCGGCCGTCGTGCGGAAGGCGGTGGGCTGGCGGGCCGTATGGTCGGCGGCGTTCGACAACCGTTCGTTCGGATTGACCGAGGACGCCATCGTCTACAGCCACACTCTCGTGGCGTCCGAGCGTGCCCTCGCGGTGGCGGCGCGCATAGGCCGGATCCTCATCCTCGACCCGGTCACGGGGCGCGTCCTGAGCACCGTGCCGGCCGAACCCCGGCTCGGGGACGTACGTGAGCTGTGGGTCGCCGACGAAGCCCTTGTCGTCCTACGAGAGCAGCCCGGACGCACGGGAGCCGAGTTCGAGGGTGTGCTCACCGGCTACGACCTGGCCACGGGACAGCGGCTGTGGGGCTGGAGACTCGCCCGTGAGGCCGTGGTGACCCGGCGAGCCGTGGCGGCACTGACGGCGTCGGACGTCCAACTGCTCGACGCCAGGACCGGGGCGACCAGAGCGGTCATGCCCGTTCTGCAGGGCTGCACCGCGGCCGCGGCGGCCGCCGACGAGTTGGTCGCCGTGCTCGAACTCTGCGCGAACGACCGCGTCCACCTCGCCGCCGTGGATCCGGAAACCGGCTGCCCTTACTGGACCCGTGACCTGACGTACCGTCGGCCACAGCAGTGGCCACCGGCCGAGGGGGCGGACCCGCGGACAGACATGGGCGTGGCGACCGCCGCGGACGGAACCGTCCTTGTCCACCTCTCCGACACCCCCTACCTGTACGCATCGGACGGCAGGCGGCTGCCCGCCGGCATCCACGGCGAGGCCACCCGGTCGCCGATCATCACGGGGGAGGGCGTTGTAATAAACACATCGATCCCGGACGGAGGAGGCTACGTTCAGGGAATCGATCCGGCCACCGGCGCCATCCGCTGGACCCGGGGGGTAACGGGGTCGACGTCGTTCATCGCGACCGGGGACCTGTTCGTGACGAAGAGCAGGAACTACCCGGGTTTGGAACCCTGGCCGCTGAACGCCTACCTGCTGGCCATCGACGCCGCCACAGGTGAGGCGAGCGAGCTCCCGTTGCCCGCCACCGGCGGCGCCACCTTCCTGGAGGGAGGCGCCGGGGGCCTGGTCTTCGTGAGCACCCCGACGCGGGACGACGACAGCGCCGGTGTCAAGAACGGCACCCGGATCACCGCCTACCGCCTTGTCCGTGCCAACCGGGCCCCGGCGAACCCGCCCGGCGTCGCCCCGGCGGCAGACTGGCCGGAAGCCTGCGGCCTGCTCACCGACCGCGACCTGAGCCTGCTGGCCCCGGGCTACCTCGCCTACCCGCACGCGCGCACGCTGGCGGGCAGCCCGCTGCCCAAACCCGCCGTCTGCGACTGGATCCCGCCGACCGACAAGGGCGACGTCGTCTCCGTGTCCGTCACCTGGACGGCGCCCTCGACGTCCGAGGCGCGGCGCCTGGCGGCCGAGGAGGTCCGCTACGGGCTCGACACCACCATCAAGGGCCGCGATGGGCCGGACATCATGTACTACCAGTTGGGCCATCCCGCCGGTGACCAGTACGGGGCTCTGGTCAGCGTGGGTCCGGTCGTCACCAAGCTCGTAGCCTCCACACCGGAGACGGTGCGGCGGCTCGCGCCCAGATTGCGAGACAACCTGCGGACTTCTGCCGGCCCTCGTCATGGTCACCGCTCATGAGGTGGACGACCTGCTCGGCCGGCCCTGCCGGGTTCTGCCCTCGAACCGGTTCAAGAGGCTTCTCGTTCGAAGCGGGTCGTGCGATCATGGTCCGGTCGTGGTCCGGCTCTTTAATGCGGCCGGCTGGAATCATGCCTTCGCGGCCTGGGAAAACGTCAACCTCGCCGGGTGCCGGCTCAATATGACCTGCATGCTCGCTGCCGGCGTCATGCCCGGAATGTCATAGGGGAGCGGATGCTGATGACCCTGGGCTCCATCGCGCCTGATGATCATATGAAAGGGATACATGCTTGAGGCTGAGCTGGAGACGGTGATCGCCGATGTGATCGGGCCCGCGGCCGTCGAGACCGACCGCGGCGGAGTCTTTCCCGCCGCGGGCATCGAAGCGCTGGGCAAAGCGGGATTCCTGGGCCTGGTCAGCGCGACCGAGGTAGGGGGCGCGGGCCAGGGGCTGCGCGAGGCGGCTCAGGTCATCACCTCGCTGGCCGCGGCCTGCGGATCCACCGCCATGATCGTGCTCATGCACTTCGCCGCCACCGCGGTGATCGAGGCGCACGGCCCGGCGGAGACCCGCCGGGCTGTGGCCGAAGGCCGTTACCTCACCACCCTGGCCTTCTCCGAGACGGGTTCGCGCAGCCACTTCTGGGCTCCTGTGGGCACCGCGGCGGAAGCGGAGAACGGCGAGGTCGCGCTTGACACGCGCAAGAGCTTCGTCACCGCGGCCGGACACGCCGATGGGTATGTGTGGTCCAGCCGGCCGCTCGCGAGCACGGGGCCGATGACATTGTGGCTGGTGCCCGGCGACACGCCGGGCCTGACCGTCACAGGCGCGTTCGACGGGCTTGGTCTGCGTGGTAACGCGTCCAGTCTCATGGCCGCGGACGGGGCTCGGGTGCCTATGAGCGCGATGCTGGGTGCGGACGGGCAAGGATTGGACCTCGCGCTGGCCACAGCGCTGCCCGGCTTCCTCGTGCTCAATGCGGCCTGCTCGATCGGCATCGCACAGGCGCTGGCTGACGAAGCCGGGGAACACGTCTCTCGCACGGTTCTGACGCATCTGGGGCAGCGGCTGGCCGATCAGGACGCCCCTCGATCCGCCTTCGCCCGCATCCTCACCAGAGTCCACCAGACCCGCGCTTTCCTGGACGACACGCTGACTGCGCTGGAGTCCGGCCGCGAGGACGCCATGCTCCGCGTGCTCCAGGTCAAGGCGGTCGCGGCGGAGGCCGCGGCTGAGGTCGCCGATGACGTCATGCGGTTGTGCGGCGGCTCCGCCTTCCGCCGGGACCTGAGTATCGAGCGTCACTTCCGCGACGCGCTGGCCGCCCGGGTCATGGCTCCGACCACCGAGGCGCTGCTGGACTTCGTCGGGCGAGCCTCGCTCGGGCTCCCGCTGTTCGATGAGGCGGCGCGATGACGCTGCTCATGGGAGCCGTGGCGTACGACCCGAAGGTGGTGACGATCTGGTCGGGGTTCCGCGCCTGGCTCGTGCGCCAGGGTCTGCCGTACGACTTCGTCCTGTACTCGAACTACGAGCGGCAGGCCGAGGATCTGGTCGCCGGCCGGATCCACGCGGCCTGGCACTCTCCGCTGGCCTGGATCCGCTCCCGGCGGATGGCCGAGGCGCTCGGACGTACGGTGCGACCGCTGGTGATGCGGGACACCGATCGAGATCTGCGGTCGGTGGTGGTGGTACGTGCGGACTCCGGCATCCAGACGGTGGACGACCTCGCCGGCCGGGTCGTGGCCTGTGGTGCCATCGACTCGCCGCAGGCCACGCTGCTGCCGCTGGACCACCTGCGTCAAGCCGGCGTGAAGGTCGACGTCCGGCGCTTCGACATCGGAGTCGGCCTGCACGGCGACCACATCGGCGGGGAGCGCGAGGCGGCCCGCTCGCTGATGTCCGGGGAGGCGGCCGCGGCGTGCATGATCGATGCCAACCACCTCCTCTTCGGGCGGGAGGGGACGCTGCCGGCCGGCTCCACCCGGATCCTCACCGCCACCGAACCCTATGATCACTGCGTCATGGCCGTCTCCGACACCGCTCCGGAAGAGCACGTCCGGCATTTCGCCGAGCTGCTGCTCGGCATGTCCTACGCCGATCCCGAGGTTCGCCCCCTCCTGGACCTCGAAGGGCTGACCGCCTGGAACGAGGGCCGCACGAGCGGGTACGGCGCGCTGGAGGTCGCGGTGAGCGGCTTCTACGACGGACAGGGAGGTCTGGTCGCGGAGGACTACCAGCCGTGACGGATCGGGTCGTCGACCTGGGTGACGTCGGGTTCGACCGAGGCGCTCACATCCTGCTCGCCGGCGAACTGGCGATGATGCCGGTGGGCGGACGGCTGGGCGTCACGGGTACGGACGCGGCGCTCACCCTCCACCTGGCCGCCTGGTGCCGCTCGCAGGGGCATCGGGTCGAGACCCCGGCGGATACCGCCGGGGTGCGGGCGTGGGTGGTGTGCGGCCGCGGCGTTCACGATCGGTGGGCGGGTGCGGAGCGCGCGGGCGCGGCCGGATCCGCCGCCGCGGTGCTACGGCCGGCCGCGCACTGGGGTCTGGCCGCTCGCGGCGCCCTGGTCGAGGCCGGCGGACCCGTCTTGTCCTTCGACCTCGACCGCAAGGAACTGGTGTGGGCCGACCTGGCGCCGAAGCTGTACGCGCAGGCGGCGGCCAGGCAGTGGGACCCGGCGACCGCGATCGGCTGGGACACTCCCTTCGACCTGCCCGCTGAGATCGAGCGCGCGGTCGTTCAGGTGATGACCTACCTGATCGAGAACGAGCAGGCCGCCCTGGTCATCCCCGCCCGGCTGCTGGCCCGGGTTCACCCGCACTTTCGTGAGGTGCTCCAGCTGCTCGCCGTACAGGCGGCCGACGAAGCCCGGCACGTCGAGGTGTTCACCCGCAGGGCGCTGCTCAAGGGCCACGACCTGGGCACCTCCTCCGTCTCCGGGCGTAGCTCCCTGTCGTCACTGCTGGCCGAACCGGACTTCTCGCTCGCCTTGTTCCTGCTGTCAGTGCTGGGCGAGGGCACCTTCCTCAACCTGTTGTCCTTCCTGGCCGAGCACGCCCCCGATCCGGTCACCCGCCAGGTCGTGACGCTGGTGCACCAGGACGAAGCCCGGCACGTGGCCTTCGGCATGGGGCATCTGCGGGAGCAGTCCAGACGCGACCCCGCGTTCACCGCGCGGCTGAGAGGGGCCATCGAGCGCCGTCACGATGCCCTGCTCAGCACCGCGGGCATCAATCAGGACGTGCTGGACGCGCTGACCGTGCTGGCCGCGGGGGAATGGACCGCGCCCGCGATCGCCCGTGGACACGCCGCCGTTGAACGCCTGCACCTGGACATGTACGACGGGCGGAGAAACCGGCTGATCCGCCTGGGTTTCCCAGCCGAGGAGGCAGCCGAACTCTCCGCTCTGCACACACGCAACTTCATGTGACCTCGTGTTCGCCTTCTTTCGGGCCGCGCGGCACCGTGGGCCGAGCAGGGCGGACTGTCGGCAGGCCGGCCTCCACCCATGCCTCGAACCCACCGACGACATCGGTGGCGTTGGACAACCCGAGCTCCCGCAGCGCCGCCGCGGCCAGCGAGGAGGAGTATCCCTCGGCGCAGATCACGATCCACTGGATGTCATGGGAGCCGGCCTCGGGAATGCGGGACTCACACGTGGGGTCGAGCCGCCACTCCAGATGGTTGCGTTCGATGACGACGGCTCCGGGTATCTCGCCCGCGGCCCGGCGCTGAGACTCGGGACGAGTGTCGGCGATCTTCCCGCCGCTGCGCACGGCTGCCCAGGCCTCGGCGGGACTCAGGCGATGGAGCCCCGTGCGGGCCTGGGCCAGCAGCCGGTCGACGTCAGTCGCGGGGGCGGCATACTCGCCGGTCGTTATCGGTACGCCGGGTGATTCCACGGGCATCGAGGCACTCCAGGAGAGGTAGGGCGACGCGGCGGGTCGTCGCCAGGGCGACCCGCGCATCGCTGACTGTGAAGGGTGAGGGAAGCCGCGCGAGAGTGTCCGCCGCCTTGTCCAGCGCGTCGGGCAGCAGGATGACGTTCTTCCCGATCGACGTCACCGCGCCCGAGCGGAGCGCGGCCGCCAGTGACTTCCCCGTCAGGCCGAGCTCTTCCAGGCGCTCGGCGGTGGGGGCGTCGAAGGGATGCTCGGCGAGGCCGGCGGCCAGCTCCGCGACCGCCCTGGCGATCGCGGGAGGCAGAGACCGGCCGGCGACAAGGATCCGCCCGGCTTTAACTACCAGAGGCGGTGCGACGAGCGCCTCGGCCAGTCGCCGATCAGGCAGGCCGAGCAGCTGAGCGGCGGCGCCCACGGTGATCCCCGGATCGAGCGGGGGCCGTCGCGAGACCTGGTCGGCGAGACGGTGTCCCAGCGACGACCAGTGTCCGGGATCGGCGTACCAGTCGCCGGCCACGGGCGAACCGCTGGGCGGGCAGCCCATCGCCGTCATCTCGTTTCCCGTCAGCAGGCCGTGCCAGCGCAGCAGGGTAGCGGAGTCGGGCAGGTCGACTTCGTCGAGCGCGGCCGCCCTGGCGGCTGCGGCACCCCGGCGCCGCAGTTCGACGGGACGGATGTCCAGCACTCGGAGTCCGGCGACGATCTCCCGCCTGCCGGAGTCGCGGAGCAGGCCCCGGTCGCCCGTCCTGAGCGGCAGGGAACGGCCGAGGGTGAGCCTGGCGGTGTCGGCGCCCAGCAGGCGGAGCCGGACGGGAACGGCGGCCGACCCGATGTGGAGGACCGCGTCCCCCCGCTGGTCCATGCCGGAATCCAGCCGTACGTCGATGACCTGGGTCGGTATCCAGGCGCCCGGTGTCACCAGCGCCATGCCACGAGACAGGTCGTCACGGTCGACACCGCGCAGGTTGATGGCGACGCGGGCGGTCGCCGAGACCTGCTCGGCTTTCTCGCCGAGGGTTTGGAGTCCGCGAACCCTGACCTGATGCCCGCCTGCGTCCAGCTCGTCGCCCACGCGCAGGGTGCCCCTGGTCAGCGTTCCGGTGACGACGGTCCCGGCGCCCGTGACGGTGAAGACCCGGTCGATCCACAACCGGACCGCACCTTCCGTGTCCGTCTCGGGCAGCGCGGCGGCGAGCCGGGCCAGGGCGGCCTCCAGCTCGGCGAATCCCTGCCGGGTCCGTCCGCTGACGACGACGCTGTCGATCCCCGCCAGGCTGGTCTTTTCGAGGTGGCCGTGAGCCTGCCTCAGAGCAGGCTCCGGATCGGCGAGGTCGGCCCGGGTGATGACCGCGAGGCCGTGCCGGACGCCCAGGGCGTCGAGCGCGGCCAGGTGCTCGGCCGACTGGGCCTGCCAGCCTTCGTCCGCCGCGACGACGATCATCACCGCCGGACACGGCCCGACTCCGGCCAGCATGTTGGTGACGAACCGTTCGTGCCCGGGAACGTCGACGAACGCGATCCGTTCACCCGATCGGAGCGTGGTCCAGGCGAACCCGAGGTCGATGGTCATGCCGCGGCGGCGTTCCTCGGCCCAGCGGTCGGGCTCCATCCCGGTCAGCGCCCGGACCAGCGTCGACTTGCCGTGGTCCACGTGCCCGGCCGTGGCGATCACATGCACGCATGCTCCACCGCGGCGGCGATGACCTCGTCCTGATCGGGCTCGACCGCGCGCAGGTCGAGCACCAGCCGCCCGTCGGTGATCCGGCCGATCACAGGAGGATCGTAGGAGCGCAGCCGCAGGGTCAGCTTCTTGTCCACGGCGATTCCCGCGCTGGGCAGCTCCACTCCCGGTGCGCCCCCGCCACCGACCCTGGCGATGGTCGGCACCGCCTCCGCCCGGCCGCCGAGCCGCCGCGCGAGGCGTTCCGCGCGTTCCATGAGCTCGGTGGTGCTCGCGTGGAGCGATCGGTGCACCGGCGGTCGCGGGCCGCGCAGGGTCGCTTCGAGCGCGGCCAGGGTGAGCTTGTCCACCCGCAACGCACGGGCGAGGGGATGGCGGCGCAGCCGTTCCACGAGGTGCTCGTCACCGAGCAGGAGACCCGCCTGCGGGCCGCCGAGGAGTTTGTCGCCGCTGGCGGTGACCAGCGCCGCTCCCTGGAGCAGCGCGCCGGCCGCGTCCGGTTCGCCGGGCAGCAGCGGTTCCGGGCGCAGCAGCCCGGAGCCGATGTCGGCGACCACGGGCGGCCCGATCGTGGCGAGCTCCTCGATGGAGACCTCGGAGGTGAATCCCTCGATCCGGTAGTTGGACGGGTGCACCTTGAGGATGAAGCCGGTTTCCGGGCCGCAGGCGTTCTGGTAGTCGCGCAGGGCGGTCCGGTTCGTGGTGCCGACCTCGCGGAGCCGGCAACCGGCGGACTCCAGCAGCTCGGGCAGACGGAATCCGTCGCCGATCTCCACCAGCTCACCGCGGCTGATGACGATCTCCCTGCCCTGCGCGAGCACCGTGGCGGCGAGTACGAGTGCGGCCGCGTTGTTGTTGACCACGTGCACGGCCCGCGCCTCGGGGACCGCCTGCGCCAGCGCGGCGAGAGCCGTACGGCCACGGCGGGCGCGCCGCCCGTCGGCGAGGTCGAACTCGACGTCGGTGTAGCCGGCGGCCGCGGTGACCGCCGCGATGGCGGCGGGTGAGAGCGGAGCCCGGCCCAGATTGGTGTGCACGAGCACACCGGTGGCGTTGACGACGTGCTGGAGACCGCCGGCGGTCGCCGGCAGGAGGGCGAGCGCGGCGTCCAGGGCGCCCTCGGGGTCGGTGAAGCCCTCGCGGACACGTTGCTGGGCGTTCGCCACCGCGGCCTTGACGAGGCTACGGCCGAGCGTCTCCTGCGCGGCGGCCAACCGGGGGTCGGCCAGCATGACGTCGGTCCGCGGTACAGAACTCCGTCGATCCACTCACGACCATCCCCGGACTCGCTGATCATCAGCGGAGGCGGACGGGAATCGAACCCGCCGCGCCGAGATGCTCGGCGCCACTGGTTTTGAAGACCAGGAGGGCCACCAGACACCTAAACGCCTCCGAAGTGGATCATAGACCCATGAACAACATCAGGCTCACGCAATACGGCAACGGAGGCGGCTGCAGCTGCAAGATCCCTCCAGACGAGCTGGAGGAGCTGGTCGCCGGACTCTTACCGACCTCTTCTCCATCGACAGGCCGGCTGCTGCTGGGTATCGACCAGGGTGACGACGCGGCGGTGCTCCAGGTGGAAGGCGAGACCCGGGCCATCGTCGCGACGACGGATTTCTTCACCCCTGTCGTCGACGATCCGTACGACTTCGGCCGGATCGCCGCCACCAACGCCCTCTCCGACGTCTACGCCGTCGGCGGCGGACCCGTCATAGCTCTGAACCTGCTCGGCTGGCCCCGCGGCGTCCTGCCCCTCGAGCTCGCTCGCGAGGTGCTGCGCGGCGGTTCCGCGATGACGCAGGCGGCGGGCTGTCATCTCGCGGGAGGCCACAGCATCGATGACCCCCATCCCAAATACGGGCTGGCCGTCACCGGCCTCGCCGATCCCGACCGGCTGCTGCGCGTGGACGCGGGCAAGCCCGGCATCCCCCTCACCTTGACCAAACCTCTCGGCATCGGGGTGCTGAACACGCGGCACAAGGCGACCGGGGAGGTCTTCCCCGAGGCGGTTGCCGCCATGACGACGCTCAACCGCGACGCCTCCCGGATGGCGCTGGCCGCGGGGGTTCTCTGCGCCACCGACGTCACAGGTTTCGGCCTCCTTGGCCATCTCTACAAGCTGGTCAGGGCGAGCGGCGTCTCCGCCGTCGTCGACAGCGCCGCCGTGCCTTACCTGGAGGGAGCCCGAGAGGCCATCCGTGATGGATACATCAGCGGCGGATCCCGCCGGAACCTCGACTGGATCGCCCCTCATTGCGACTTCGGCGACCTGCCGGAGAACGAGCGGCTTCTCCTCGCCGACGCGCAGACCTCGGGCGGCCTGCTCGTCGCGGGTGAGATCCCCGGCTTTCCGGTGATAGGCGAACTCGTCCCTCGTGGGGAACACCTGCTCATGGCGAAGTAGACGCCAGCTGTGGGCAACCCGCGCCACAGAGCCGGGCGGGTTGCCCACAGCTGGGGGCGGAGGACGGGGCCGGCTTCACGGGTGGTGGGAACCCGTGCGCGTGAAAGCATTCTCGCCGCCGCGGCAAGAATGGGTGTGATCGTGTACAAGACGCGTAGCGGGAGAGATCAGCCGGCGGTTCCGGCCGATCTCTTCGACCGCTACTTCGCCGAGATCCACCGCTACATCGCCCGTCGCCTGCCCGTGGACGACGC
The DNA here is from genome assembly GCF_043197155.1 of Nonomuraea sp. NPDC049269. Lineage (NCBI taxonomy): Bacteria > Bacillati > Actinomycetota > Actinomycetes > Streptosporangiales > Streptosporangiaceae > Nonomuraea > Nonomuraea sp. NPDC049269. Next base: position 330,722 of record NZ_JBICSO010000013.1, on the reverse strand, counting down.
CGAAGACCTGGCCGTCGAGGTCTTCGTCGCGGCACTGCGCGGCGGATACGACCCGGCCGTGGGGGAGGTCAGGCCCTGGCTGTACGGCATCGCCACCAACCTGGTCGCGCGGCACCGCCGTACCGAGACCACGCGGTGGAAGGCGCTCAGCCGCGCGGCGGAGCGCGAGTGGGACGGCCACGAGGACTCCGCACTGGATCGGGTGCTCGATCGGGTGGACGCCGCGCGCTTCACCGGCCCGCTCGCGGGGGCGCTGGCCGGGCTGAAGCAGCGCGACCGTGACGTGGTGCTGCTGATCGTGTTCGGCGGTCTGAGCCACGCCGAGGTCGCCGCCGCCTTGGACATTCCCTATGGAACCGTCGCGTCCCGGCTTAACAGGGCACGCAAGCATCTGCGCGCGGCGCTCGGCGCGCTGAAGGAGGACCTCGATGGATGAGCTCGAACTGCTCGCCCGGGCGCTGCCCGACGCGCCCCCGCTCTCGCCCGAGGCGGTCTCGCGGGCTCGCGCCCGGTTCGTCGCCGACGGCGCGCGCGTCCGCCCCGCCACCGGCCGTTCCCGCCCGCGTGTGTGGGCATGGACGCTGAGCGCGGGCGTGGCCACCGCCGCGATGGTCATAGCGGTCACGTTGGTGGCCAACCTGGTTTCCGCGCCTGCTCAGGTGCTGGTGCAGCCACGGAACAACGAGCTGCTCGAGCTGGCCGACCGGGTCGAGCGCCTGCCTGAACAAAGGGGCGCCTACTGGCGGGAGGTGATCATCACCGGTTCACGGTTTTCCGCGGGCGGCTACGACCTGTTCGCGCGGCAGCGCCTCGAGCGAACGGCGCCGCTGGACACCGCGGAGAGATCCATACTGCAGACCTCCACGTCGAGCGCGTTTCCGGCCTCCGCAGTCGACGAACGCGCATGGCGGGCGGCGGGAGCGCCGACCCGGATCAAGCTGCCCTGCTCCAAGAAGGGCGCCCCCGCCGCCAAGTGCGAACAGATGCGAGTCACCGACCAGCTCCATGTCTGCGGATGGCGCGACGGGGACGACGCTCAGGTAGGGAACAGCTCCGTCGCGGCTCTCACCCTCGCCGATCTGGCCGCCATCCCCGCCGACCGCGACGGCCTGCTCGCCAAGCTCCGCGACTATCACCGCATCTGGGAGAGACGAGGGTTCAAGCAGCCGTTCGCGGACTTCGTCCCTCAAGCGGGCAATCTTCTGTCCATGCCGATCCGACCGCAGCTCCGTGCCGCGATCCTGCGCCTGCTGGCGGAGCTTCCCGGTACCAAGGTGTACGGCACGGCGACCGACCCGCTGGGCCGGCCGGCGTTGTCGGTCACTTTCACCCGTGACACCGGGCAGCCTCAGACTCCGGGACCGAAGTCGCCCCGCGCACGCACCTTCCTGGACATGGCGACCGGCGCCGCGCTGGCCCAGACCAGCTGGGGCGGTTCCGGAGGCGACATCCTGACCTACTACAGCGCGCAGGCGCCCGGGACGGGGTGGATCGCGAACCGCCCCACCCCGCCGAAGTCCTGCAAGGCCAAGTAATCAAGGCACTTACCAAGCGCTTGCTCAAGATGCCAGACTGGGGGCATGGAGATCCCCGTGCGCGCCGCGTCGGACGACGAGGCGGGCTTCTTTCAGGAACACGGATGGGTGCGGCTGCCCGCCCTGGTGCCCCCCGACACCGTGGCCGAGCTCAGGCAGCGGGCGACCGGCTACCTCGCGGCGCGCGAGAAGCAGCGGCGGACACTGGTGGACCAGGCGTTCGGGCAGTCGCGTGACATCGCCGAGAGCGACGAGGCGTTCCGCGCGCTGGCGCTGAGCCCGGCCATGGGCGCCAACGCGACCCGGCTGCTGCGCGGCGTGGAAGCCGTGCGCGTGCAGGTCACGAACCTGCTCGTCAAGGAGCCGGGGGAGCACGCGGCGACCGAGTTCCACCAGGACTTCCCCTGGATGCCGATGGACCGCTCGGCGATGCTGACGGTCTGGCTGGCGCTGGTGGACGTGCCGGCGGACATGGGCTCGCTGCGCTTCTTCAATGGTTCGCACCGGTACGGCGTTCTTGGGCGGAGCTTCACCCGGGCGGGCGACGACCAGCTCAGCCAGCATCCGTGGATCAAGGAACTGGAGCTGTCGCCGCCCCTCGACCTCGTGGCGGGCGACGCGACCGTGCATCACACCCTGACCGTGCACGGAGCGCCCGCCAACCACCGCGACCAGCCGCGCCTGTCGTTCACCGTCACGTACTTCGACGCCGCCTCCCTTTACACCGGCACCCCGTACCAGCAGACGGACGGGCTCGGCCTAGAGGTGAACCGGCCGTTCGACCACCCGAGGTTCCCGTGCGTGTGACCGTGGAAGAGGGCCATGCCTGAGACCGTAAGAGGGCCGGTGGGCGAGCTGGGCGCCACGCTCATGCATGAGCACGTGTTCGGGCTCAGTCCGGAGATTCTCTGGAACTGGCCGGACATCCCGGAGAACTGGGACCTTGAGCAGCGGGCGAGGGAGGCGGCGGCCAAACTGGACGACCTGCGGGCCGAGGGCATCGACACGATCGTGGACCTGACCGTCATCGGGCTCGGCAGGTACGTCCCCGCCGTCCAGCGGGTGGCCGAGCTGACCAGTGTGAACATCGTCGCCGCCACCGGCCTCTACACCTACGACGCCCTGCCTCCATACTTCGGCAACCGGGGTCCGGGCTCGCTGTTCGGCGGGCCCGACCGGCTGGCGGAGTTCTTCGTCCGGGACATCGTTCACGGCATCGGCAGGACCGGGGTCAAGGCGGGCATGCTCAAGTGCGCCACCGACCATCTCGGAATGACCAAGGGCACCGAACGGGTGTTCCGGGCGGTCGCCGAGGCGCACCTGGAGACCGGCGTGCCCATCACCACCCACTCCCACAGCGCCTCCCAGGGCGGCCTGGCGCAGCAGCGGCTGCTCGGCGAGCTCGGCGTCGACCTCACCAAGGTCGTCATCGGCCACGCGGGCGACTCCACCGACGTCGCCTACCTGGAGGAACTCGCCGCCAACGGCTCCTACCTGGGCATGGACCGGTTCGGCATCGAGACGATCTCGCCGTTCGAGGACCGGGTGTCGATCGTGGCGGCGATGTGCGAGCGCGGCCACGCCCGACAAATGGTGCTAAGTCACGATTCCTACTGCTTTAACGACCGGTTTGATGCCGACGTCGTACGACAGCGGCACCCGAACTACCACCTCCTGCACATCTCCCGCGACGTCCTGCCCGAACTGCGCAAGAGGGGCGTCACCGAGGAGCAGATCCACCAGATGCTCGTCGACAACCCCCGGAGGATCTTCTCGTGAGCAACGGCATGATCGAGGACTTCGACGTCGGCTCGGACTGGCACGTCGCCGCGCCGTACGAGTTCCTCGCCGGGCTGCGCCGGGACCGGCCGGTGTTCCACAGCGAGCACCTCGGCGCCTACGTGCTGACCCGGCACGCCGACGTGCGCGCGGCGTACGGCGACCCGAGGCGGTTCTCCTCGGAGGGCTCGCTGACCATCTCCCGCAGCCTCACCCGCGAGACGCGCGACAAGCTGGGCGAGCACGGCTCGTTCCTGTCGAGCTTCGTGGCCAACGTCGATCCGCCCGACCACACCAGGCTGCGGCGCTCGGTGTCGAAGGCGTTCACGCCACGGGCGGTCTCGGCCATGGAGCAGCACTTCCGGCAACTCAACGAGGACCTGCTCGACCGCGTGGCGCCGAAGGGCGCGGCCGACTTCGTCTCCGAGATCGGGCATGAGCCGTCGGTCAAGCTGACCGCCCGGTTCATCGGGGTGCCCGAGGCGGACGAGGCGTTCGTGCAGGCGCACGTGAAGGACTGGTTCCAGCTCTTCCTGTCGCCGCAGCCGCCCGACCGGCAGCTCGAACTCGCCGACAGTTTCCTGGCCTATCTGGACTTCGTGGATCGGCTGGTCGCGTCCCGTGCCAAGGAGCCGCGCGACGACTTCACCTCGCTCATGACCTCGCTGATCGGCTCCGAGCTCAGCCACCGCGAGGTGGTGGAGCTGATCTCCACGATCCTGCTCGGCGGCAACGACACCGTCCCGAACCAGCTCGCCAACAGCGTCCTGCGCCTGCTGCGCGAGGACGCCTGGCCGGTCCCGCCGCCGCTGATCCAGAACGCGGTCGAGGAGTGCATGCGCATCGACGGCGCCGCTCTCGGATCGTTCCGGTACGCCACGACGGATATTTCGCTACATGACGTGATAATTCCGGAAAAGTCGTTGGTGCTGCTCTCCATCGACTCCGCCGCCCACGACGAGACCGTCTTCCCCGACCCGGAGCGGTTCGTCATCGACCGGCCCAACGCCGACGCCCACATGGTGTTCGGCTACGGCATCCACTTCTGCGTGGGCGCCGCGCTCGGCCGGCTGCAACTCCGCACCGCGCTCGACGTGCTCGGCCGCCGCCTGCCCGGTCTCAGACTCGCGGACGAGCCCATCGTCTACCGCAAGTCGATCGTGGGACGGGGACTGACGGCCCTGAGGGTGACGTGGTGAGCGCCGCGCCGGGCCGGTTCGACGGGCGGGTCGCCCTGGTGACGGGCGCGGGTTCGGGCATCGGCGCGGCGTGCGCGGCGCGCCTGGCCGCCGAGGGCGCCTGCGTGGGCGTCCTGGACGTGCACGCGGCCGGCGCCAAGTCGGTCGCCACCACGATCCGCGCCAGAGGCGGCACGGCCACGGCGCTCACCTGCGACGTGTCGGACGAGAAGCAGGTGGCCGGGGCGATCGGCGACCTGATCGCCTCGTTCGGCCGCCTGGACGTCGTCCACTCGAACGCGGCCGCGCTCGGCCCCGGCACCTACGGCCGCGACCAGGACCTCGAGTCGCTCGACGTGGAGGTCTGGGACCGCACGATGGCGGTGAACCTGCGCGGCGCCCTGCTCATGGTCAAGCACGCGGCCCCCGTGATGGCCGACGGCGGCGCCTTCGTCCTCACCTCGTCGGTCTCGGGCCTCCTGGGCGACGTGGCGCACGTCGCCTACGGCACCTCCAAGGCGGCGCTGACCGGTTTCGTGCGCTACGTGGCCACCAAGTACGGCTCGCGCGGCATCCGCTGCAACGCCGTCGCCCCCGCCCTGGTCCTGACCGACGTGGCCGCGCAGGCCCTCGGCCGGGACCGGCTGGCCGACAAGGCGGCCGAGCGCCTGCTGCCCTGGGCCTGCACCCCGGAGGACGTGGCCGACCTCGTCGCCTTCCTCACCTCGGGCGAGTCGCGGTGCATCACGGGACAGACCATCGTCATCGACTCCGGCACCCTCGCCCACCGCCCCGAGCATGCCCTGCGCCAATGGCGCGACGCCGCTGAATGACTCTAGGGTTCTTCAAGCGGATCAAAGGGGGATGTATGGAGCCGGTGTCGGTCGGTTTGATCGGAGCGGGGCCGTGGGCGGAGCGCGCGCACGCGCCGATGCTGGTCAAGAGTCCGTATCTCCGTTTCGCCGGGGTATGGGCGCGCCGTCCGGAGGCCGCCGCCGGGCTGGGGGCGCCGGTGTTCGAGCGGATCGAGGAGCTGTTCGACGCGTGCGAGGCCGTGGCGTTCTGCGTGCCGCCGGGCGTACAGGCCGAGTTGGGGGTGCGCGCCGCGCGGGCCGGGAAGGCGCTGCTGCTGGAGAAGCCGCTCGCCGACTCACTGGAGAACGCGCGGCGCCTCGCGGACGCCGTGCGCGAGGCCGGGGTGGCCTCGCAGCTCGTCCTCACCATGCGCTACACCACGCAGGTCAGAGAGTTCCTGGCGCGCTGCGCCGGCATCGAGGCGTTCGGCGGCCACGCCGCGAACATCTCCAACGTCCTGCTGGGCGGCCACCCCTTCGGCACCCCGTGGCGGCTCCAGCGCGGCGCGCTCCTGGACGTCGGGCCGCACGTGATCGACCTGCTCGACGCCGCGCTCGGCCCGGTGACCGGCGTACGCGCGCACGGGAACCCGCTCGGCTGGACCGGCCTGCTGCTCGACCACGAGGGCGGCGCGGTCAGCGAGGCGTCGCTGAGCATGGCCGCCGCCGGCGACCTGCCGCCATCGAGCATCGCGGTGTACGGCAGAACGGGCAACGCGGTGCTGCTGCCCGGCGACGACGATCCGTTCGCGACCATCGCCGAGGAGTTCGCGCGGACCGTACGCCAGGGCGGCGGACACCCGCTGGACGCGGCCCACGGGCTCCGGCTGCAGCGGATCATCGCCGAGGCGGAGACCCAGTTGGCCACCCCTTGACTTAGCTTCCATCCGGAGCATTGATAGCGTCTGTCCGACGCGCAGAGTTGCAGCGAAGTCCGGTGCGAGTCCGGCGCTGTCCCGCAACTGTCATAGCCAGGTCGCCTGCCTCCGCGCTGACGTCATCAACCCTCGTGGAAAAGGGTGATCCGTCGCTCTCAGCGGGTCTCTCGGTTCCGACAGTGTGAAAGGACTTCTCGTGAGGCCCGTACGCACGGCCTTCGCGGGCGCGCTGCTGGGAACGCTCGTTCTGACCGGATGCGGCCAGAACAGCACTACCACCACCCCGTCACCCGCGAGCTCAACCGGCTCGACCGGCTCCACCGCCTACCCCGTAACGGTCGAGGCGGCCAACGGCAAGGTCACCATCGCCAAGAAGCCGGAGCGGATCGTCTCGCTCTCCGCCAGCCACACCGAGACGCTCTTCGCCATCGGCGCGGGCCCCCAGGTCATCGCGGTGGACGACCAGTCCAACTACCCGGCCGGCGTCCCCAAGACCGACCTGTCCGGCTTCAAGCCGAACGTCGAGGCCATCGTCGCCCAGAAGCCCGACCTGGTCGTCGTCTCCAACGACATCGACAAGGTGGTCGCCGAGCTGGGCAAGCTGAACGTGCCGGTCCTCCTGGAACCGGCCGCCACCAAGCTCGACGAGGCGTACGACGAGATCACCGACCTCGGCGCCGCCACTGGCAACACCGACAAGGCCGGACAAGTCGTGACAGGCATGAAGACGGCCCTGGACAAGCTCGCGGCGAACGCCCCCAAGGGCAAAAAACTCACCTACTACCACGAACTCGACCAGACCCCCTACGCTGCGACGTCGAGCACGTTCATCGGGCAGATCTACGGCATGTTCGGCCTCACCAACATCGCCGACAAGGCGCCGGACCCGGCGGGCGGTTATCCCAAGCTGTCGGCGGAGTTCGTCGCCCAGGCCGACCCCGACCTGATCTTCCTGGCGGACGTGAAGTGCTGCCAGCAGAGCAGGGACACGCTGGCCAAGCGGCCCGGCTGGAAGGGACTGTCGGCCATCAAGAGCGACCAGGTGATCCAGCTCGACGACGACCTCGCCTCGCGCTGGGGCCCGCGGGTCGTCGACCTGGCCCAGTCCATCAGTGACGCGGTCGCCAAGGCGGCCACCCGCTAGTGAGGTCCAGCCTGATGTGGACGGTGGGTGCGCTGGGCGTGCTCGCCGTCTCCATGGTGGCCGGGCTGCTCGGCGGGGCCGCCGACATCTCGCCGTGGCAGGTGGTGCTCCAGGCGGTCGACTGGCTGCCGTACGTGCACGTGGACTCGGGGCTGGCGCCCGTGGAACAGGGGCTGCTGTTCGAGCTGCGGCTGCCCAGAGTGCTGGTGGCGGCCGTGGTCGGCGGGCTGCTGGCCATCGCGGGGGCCGGCTACCAGGGGGTGTTCCGCAACCCGCTGGCCGACCCGTACCTGCTCGGCGCCGCCGCCGGAGCCGGGCTGACCACCACCGTGGTCATCGTGCTCGTGCCGACCCCCGTGGTCGGCATCCCGGTGGCCGCCTTCGTGGGGGCCGTGGGCGGGGTGTTCCTGGCGTACGTGCTCGGGAACACCGCCGGCCGCGCGGGCGGCACCGCCACGCTGGTGCTCGCCGGGGTGGCCGTCACCTCGTTCCTCACCGCGATCCAGACGTTCATCCAGCAGTTCAAGGTCGAGGAGTTGCAGCGCATCTACTCCTGGATCCTGGGCGACGTGGGCGGCGGGTGGGACCAGTTCTGGCTGGTGCTGCCGTACGCCGTCGTCTCTTCGGTGCTGCTGCTCGCGCACGGGCGGATGCTCGACGTGCTCTCGGTGGGGGACGAGGAGGCCACCAGCCTGGGCGTGCGGGCCGGTCGGGTCCGGCTGGCGGTCCTGCTGGCCGCGTCCCTGGCCACCGCGGCGGCCGTGGCGGTGAGCGGTCTCATCGGGTTCGTCGGCATTGTCATCCCGCATGTGGTCAGGCGGCTGGCGGGCGGCTCGTACCGGATCGTGCTGCCGCTGTCGCTGATCGGCGGCGCCGCCTTCCTCGTGCTCGCCGACCTGATCGCGCGCACCGTCATCGCCCCCGCCGAGCTGCCCATCGGGGTGGTCACCATGTTCGTCGGCGCGCCGTTCTTCGTGGCCATCCTCCGCATGACCCGGCAGACCGCCACATGACCGGCACTTCTGACCGGGCGGATGGTCACCCGACCGGCACCACTGACCGGGCGGACGGTCACCCGACCGGCACCACTGACCAGGCGGACGGTCACCCGACCGGTGCCACTGACTCGGCAGCGGCCCTGCCGGGGCGGATGATCGAGACCAGCGCTCTCTCGGTTCGGCTCGGCGAGCGCGAGGTGCTCACCGACGTCGATCTGTCGGTCCGGCGCGGCGAATGGCTGGCGATCATCGGCCCGAACGGCGCCGGAAAGTCCACCCTGCTCAAGGCCGTCATGGGCGTCGTCGCCCACCGGGGCGACGTCACAGTCGGCGGCCGGGCCGCGCGCACGCTCCGGCCGAGAGACAGAGCCAGGCTGGTCGCCTACGCGCCCCAGACGCCCTCGTTGCCGCCCGACATGACCGTGTACGACTACGCCCTGCTCGGCCGCACCCCGTACATCCCCTACCTCGGCAGGGAGAGCCGCCACGACCGGGAGGTCACCGGGTCGGTGCTCGAACGGCTCGACCTCGCCGAGTTCGCCGAACGCCGGCTGGGGGAGCTGTCCGGCGGCGAACGGCAGCGCGTGGTCCTGGCCCGGGCGCTGGCCCAGCAGGCGCCCGCGCTCCTGCTCGACGAGCCCACGACCGCGCTCGACCTCGGACACCAGCAGCAGGTCCTGGAACTGGTCGACCGGCTCAGGCTCGCCGACGAGCTGACCGTGGTGACGACGCTGCACGACCTGACCCTCGCCGGGCAGTACGCCGATAGGCTCCTGCTGCTCGCCGGCGGCCGGGCCGTCGCCGCCGGGCAGCCGGGACAGGTGCTCACGGAGGCGCTGGTCGGCACGCACTTCGACGCCCGGGTGGAGATCTCACTCGGTCCCGGCGGGCGGCCCGTCGTGCACCTGGTCAGAGGCGGCTCGTGAGGGGGATCTGGTGAAGCTGGCGTATCGGGTCGAGGACGGGGTGCGGCTCGGGTCGCTGCTGTGGGAGTTCGGGCCTGGGTGGCGGATGATCTCCTCGGCGCTCCTGGGCGGGGGGATCGGGGAGCGTACGTGGGTGCTGAACGCGCAGGTCGTGGCAGGTTACTCGCGGATGGACCCGGTTGATCACCTCCGCGAGCTCGGTCCTGACGGCCTCGGGGTGGGCATGATGACGGCGGCCTCGGTGGAGCGGTACACGCGGGCGGTGGACGGGGAGGTGGAGGTCGTGGCGACGGTCGGATTACGCGTCCCCACTTGGGCCGCCGCCCCCGAAGGCGCCCCCGACCCCGAACTGGCCCCGATGCTCGCCGAGCCTGCCGCCGCCGGGCCGCCCGTGGGGACGATCAACCTGATGGCCGTGGTGCCGGTCGCGATGACCGATGCCGCCCTGGTCAACGCCGTGATGACGATGACGGAGGCCAAATCGCAGGCGCTGATCGAGGCGGGCTTCCCGTGCACCGGCACCGCCTCGGATGCCCTCTGCCTGGCCGTACGCGCTGACGGTCCGGAGGAACTCTTCGGCGGCCCACGCTCGACCTGGGGCGCCCGCCTGGCCCGCGCCGTCCACTCCGCCGTCCACCGGGGCGCGGCCTCCTGGCACCCCCGCACCTAGCTCCCCGGGTTTGGCTCACCGCGCCTACCTCACCGGGTCTTGCCGGCGTGTCAGGCCGTAGTCCTCCTGGGCGCCCCGCTCTGTGACGTGGCCTGCGGCGAGGTCGGCGAGTACCGCCTCAAGGTCTCGCTCGTGCGGGGAGCCCATTCCGCCCCCGCCCGTCGTCTCCACCACGAACGCCTCACCCGCGGCGAACCGCACATTGTTCACCTTCGACGCGAGCCGCTCGACCGTCCCGTCCAGGTGCCGTTTGAAGAAGCCGCCGAGCCGTCCCGGCAGCCCGCCGTCGCGTCCCGGCGGGGCCAGGCGCAGCCGGTCGCCGCGCGTCGTGACATGGCAGTCCGCCAGGAACCGGTACACGGTCCGCGACCCCAGCCCCCCACGATGCCGCCCGGGGCCGCCGGAGTCGGGGATGGTCTCGATCGACTCGACGACCAGCGGGCAGCGGCTCTCCACCGGCTCGACCTGCGGCACCGAGTTCCGGCCGATGCCGAAGTGCACGCCTGTCGCGTCCGGCCCGTCGAGCCCCTGTCGCGCGCCGACACCGCCGAAGTCGTACGAGAGATGGATCCAGTACGGCGCCCCGACGGCCGCGATGGAGAACGGCTGGAGGATGCCGCTGGGCGCGATGGCCCGCTCCGGAACGGCGTCCGACAGCGCCTGGAAGATGGCCTCCATGGCCGCGTAGATCGGCACGTACCGCCCACCGCACGGGTAGGGGGAGCGGGCGTTGAGCAGCGACCCCTCCGGCAGCCGAACCTCGATCGCGCGCAGGCAGCCGTCGTTCATCGGAATGGTCGGATCGAGGAAGCACCGCACCGCGAACACCGCCGCGGCCAGCGACTGTGACGCGGACGCGTTGACCGCCGCCGGCACCTGCGGCCCGGTCCCAGCGAAATCCACCACAACCCCCACCTCGGGAACCCGGGGGACCCGCATCCTGGGATCCCCGGGAACCCGCGTCTCGGGAACTCGGGCAATCCCGGGACCTTCGGCAACCCCGGGACTCTCGAGACCTTGCGTCTCGGGCAGCCCGGCGATCACCTCGGGGGCCTGCGGTCCGATGTCCCCCGAGTCGTGCCGTCCGGTGCCATCGGAGGGGTGGTTTTCGAGGGTGAGAGCGACCCGGATGTAGTGGGATTTTTCCTGATCGATCCCGTCGTCGTCGATCGGGTAGGACGCCTCGAAGCGGCCCTCGGGCAGGTCGGCCAGCGCGGTCCGCGTCCTGGCCTCCGTGTAGTCGAGGTAGTCATCGATCCCCGCCGCCAGCCCGTCGGCGCCGTACTCCGAGACCAGCGCGCCGACCCGGGCGGCCGCCACCGCCGTGCCCGCCACGAGCGCCCGCACGTCGCCCATGACCTTGTCCGGGGTACGGCTGTTGGCCCGGAGAATGGCCTCCACCGCCGGTTCGAGCCCGCCGGACGTCGCCAGCCGTACGGGAGGAAGCTGCAGCCCTTCGAGGAAGATGTCGGTGGCCAGCGGCGCCATGCCACCGGCGGACAGCCCGCCCAGGTCCGACACGTGGATCATGGTCGCGGCGAAGTACGCGGGCCGATCCCCGACGAAGACGGGCCGATAGACGAGCAGGTCGTTGGTGTGCACGCCGCCCCGGTAGGCGTCGTTGAGCACGTACACGTCACCGGGACGCATCGTCTCCAGGGGCACGTCCCGGATGAGCTCGGGCAGGGCGACCTTGAGCGCCATGCTGTTCATGAGCGTGGTGGCCATGGAGTGCGCGATCAGCCGCCCGCGCGCGTCCAGGACGGCGGCGGACGCGTCGGACCCCTCGACGATGAACGTCGAGTACGCCGACCGCACCACGACGATGCTGGCCTCCTCGGCGGCGACCACCAGCGCGTTCCGCAGCACCTCGGCGGTCAGCACGTCACTGCTCATGCGGCTCCTCGGTCAGGCGTCCGGCCCGTGCCGGCCGAGTTCGTCAGGTGGACGGCCCGCGCCGGGCCGAGCGCGGCGGTCCATCCGGGTGGCACCACGATCGTGGACTCGGCGTCCTCGATGATCCCCGGGCCGGACAGCACCGCCAGCGTGTCCCGGGTGTGCACCGGCACCTCGGCATACCCGCCCAGCTCGGCGAAGTACGCGAGCCGCGTCCCGACCGGCTCGGAGGAGGTCGCGGGGACCTGAGCGACCGCCGGGCCGTCGGTGGCGGGCAGGGTGACCCGGACCCGGTAGCTGACGATCTCCACCTCGCCCCGCTGCGCGATCCCGTACACCTGCTCGTACCTCTCGAAGAACCGCGCCTCCAGCTCCGCGCGCGCCGGACTCCACGCCACGGTCAGATCATGCGACTGCCCCTTGAACCGCACGTCCACCGACCGGGAGACCCGCACCCCGGGATCCGACGGCGACACCCCGAGATCCGCCGCCGCCGACGCGGCCAGCGCCCCGAACACCTCCGCGGGATCCGTCGCGTCCAGCCGCGACAGCACCCGGTCCGTCGACAGGTCGGCCACCAGCAGCCCGGCCGCCGACGCGACCCCGCAGTGGGCGGGCACCACCACGGTCCCGATCCCGAACCGCTCCGCCACCCGCGCCGCGTGCATCGGCCCCGCCCCGCCGAACGCCACCAGCGCGTACCCACGCGGATCGATCCCTCGCTGCACGGTCACCACGTGCACGGCCGACGCCATCGAGGCGCTGACGATCTCGTGTACGGCATGCGCCGCCGCTGCCCTGGACACCCCGAGCGGCCCCGCCAGCCGGTCCAGCGCCTTGTCGGCGAGCGGCGCGGAGAGCGGGATCGAGGCCGATGACAGGTAGCCGAGCACCAGGTTCGCGTCCGTCACCGTCGGCTCGGAGCCGCCCAGGCCATAGCAGGCAGGCCCGGGGTCGGAGCCCGCCGAGTGCGGGCCGACGCGCAGCGCGCCCGCGGCGTCGAGCCAGGCGATGCTGCCGCCGCCCGCGCCCACCTCCGCCAGGTCGATGGCCGGGGTCTTGATCGGCACCCCGGTCCCGGCCCGCCGCCCGCCGAAGCTGCCCTTGCCACCCACGTGGAACTCGTGCGTGATCTCCGGCCGCCCGTCCCGCACCACGCAGGTCTTGGCCGTGGTCCCGCCCATGTCGAACGAGATGACGTTCGCGAACCCGCTGCCCGCGGCCGCGAGCACCCCCGCCGCCGGGCCGGATTCGATCATGGCGACCGCCCGCCTGGCCGCCAGCTCGGCGGAGATCACGCCGCCGCTCGACTCCATGACGTGGACGGGCGCGCGCACGCCCAGAGAGGCCAGCCGTTCGCTCAGCCTGGAGAGGTACGAGGCCATGATCGGCCCGATATAGGCGGACATGATGGTTGTGGTGGCCCGCTCGTACTCGCGGATCTCCGGCCACACGTCGGAGGAGGTGACCACGTTCTCGATGGATTCGCGCAGGATCGCGGCCACCTGCCGCTCATGTGCGGGGTTGGCGTAGGAATGCAGCAGGCACACCGCCGCCGACGTGATGCCCCGCCGCGCGATCTCGGCCGCCGCCCGCCGTACCGAGTCGAGGTCGAGGGGCGTCAGTACGACCCCGCGCGCCGACACCCGCTCCACCACCTCGAAGCAGTCGCCAGCGGCCACCGGCGGGGGCGGCGGGGTGAAGCGCAGGTCGTAGCGGTCCTCCTCGACCCGGGCGTACCGGCCCAGCGGGATGACCGAGCGGAAGCCCTGGGTGGTGACATAGGCCACCCGAACGCCCTTGCGTTCGAGCACGGCGTTGGTGGCCAGCGTGGTGGCGTGCACGACCCGGGTGACCAGCGCGGGGTCCACGCCCGCGAGTACTCGTGTAACACCGTTCGTGATTCCGGCGATGGGGTCGTAGGGGGTGCTCAAACACTTGGCTACCGTTATCTCGCCCAAAGGACCGCGCAGGACCACGTCAGTGAAGGTTCCGCCCACGTCGACGCCGATCGCGTAGCCCATTCAGGTACCGTAGACGTCCAAGCAAGCGCTTGTCTACGAGCTCATCTATTGACTTCCGGTGGGTGATTGGGACCCTTATTTCTATAACTGTGGAATGGGAGCGGAGATGGCGCGTCTCACAGCTCTGGCCGGGGGTGTCGCGGGGACACTCATGCTGCTCGCACTGCCCGCGGCAGCGCACGAGCACCCCAGCGGGATCACCGACCTGGTGACTCCGGCAGTGGTGCGCGTGGAAGCCTCCTCTCACGTTGAAATCACTCTGCTCGATCACGTGGGCGAGCTGTTGCATGTGGAACGGTCCTACGACATCCCCATAGGCGTGGGTACGGGCATCGTGGTCAACCCCGAGGGTGCCGTCGTCACGCTCACCCGCGTGGTCAAGACCGACAAGGACGTGGCGGTGTACGCCGCCAACAAGATCTACGCCGAGCACCACAAGGTGAAGATCCCGCTCGACTACCAGCGGCACAAGCTCAAGGACCCGCTGCTCCAGCATCACCTGAAAGAGTGCTACCCGCCCAAGACCAGCGTGTCGACCTGCATCATCAACGTCACCACCAACGTCACGATATTTCCGAACGTCTCCCCGGCCGACCCCAAGGGCCTCAAGGCCGACATCGTCAAGGTCGGCTCGCAGCCCGACAGTCCGGCCGTGCTGGTCCCCTCGGGCCGGGTCGTCGGCAGCGTCGGCATGCCCACCGCTCCGCTCGCCGACAAGGTGCCCGACCAGCAGGGCTCGCCCACCAACGTGGCCGGGTTCACCGACCGGCCCGGCGTGAACGTCAAGGAGACGGTGGAGATCGCGCACCTGGGCAAGGGCGGCGGCGGCCAGGACACCGGCCGGCAGTTCTCCGACCCGGAGAAGAAGGTCGACGAGCCCGTGAAGCTCGGCGCTCTGGCCGACCGCGGCCTGCTCGGCGCGCCGGTCATCGGTGACAAGGACGGCCACGTCATCGGCATGCTCATCGGCGGGGGCAAGGACGCCAGGATGATCGGCGTCAGGGAGATCCTCGCCGCGCTGGCCAAGGCCGGGGTCGCGCCGCGCCGTGGCGCCATCGACGCCGCGTTCGAGGCGGCTTTGACCCGCTATCACACCAAGTACTACACCGAGGCCGCGCCGGGCTTCCAGCGCGTCCTGGAGCTCTACCCGGGCAACGTGGTGGCGGCGAACCTGCTGAAGACCTCCCTGCAGAAGCGCGGCGGCCCGGAGGACGCGGGCAGCAAGCAGGCCGTGGCGCCGGCGCCCCGGAGCATGCCGCTCTGGCCGTTCATCGTCACCGCCGCGGTGCTGTTCGTGGCCGCGGGCGCGGGGGCGTTCCTGCTGTGGCGGCGCCGCCGTACCCCTGAGGAGAAACCGGACCAGCCACCACCCCTCGTCGCGGCGGCGGCAGCTGCGGCGGCAGCGTCGGCCACATCGTCGGCGCCGACCTCGCCACCACTGCCGCTCGACGAGGGCGCGAACCAGACCGTCGTGGTCCGCAGGTCGCAGCCCTTCCAGGTGATCCCGAAGCAGCAGCAGGTGCTCACCGCGCAGGACCAGCCGTCGGTCAAATACTGCACCGCGTGCGGAATGCGGCTGGGGGCCGCGCATCGCTTCTGCGGTTACTGCGGCCACCCCATCGAGACGTGATGCCGGTGAATGACAGATCGCTCGTGGGCCAGGAGGTGGCCGGGTACTACATCGAGGACATCGTCGGTAAGGGCGGCATGGCCGTCGTCTACCTGGCGCTCGATCCGAGGCTGAGCCGCCGGGTGGCGTTGAAGATCCTCAACCCGGTGCTCAGCGTCGATGACCGGTTCAGGCAGCGGTTCATCCTGGAGTCCAGGACGGTCGCCAGCATCGAACACCCCAACATCATCCCGATCTACGAGGCGAACGCCGACGTCGACGGCGTGCTCTACATCGCGATGCGTTACGTCGACGGGCTCGACCTGCGCCGCCTCATCTACGACCGGGGAGCGCTGCCGATCGGGCAGGCGAACCAGATCGTCGCCCAGGTGGCCGCCGCGCTCGACGCCGCGCACGCGCACGACCTGATCCACCGCGACGTGAAACCGGCCAACATCCTGCTGGCCGGCGACCACGTCTACCTGACCGACTTCGGCATCACCAAGCACCGTACGTCCATCTCCGGGCTCACCCAGACCGACCAGTTCATCGGGACGCCCCGCTACATGGCGCCCGAGCAGATCAACAAGGAGCACATCGACGGCAGGTGCGACCAGTACGCGCTGGCCTGCGTCGCCTACGAGGCGCTGTCGGGGCGGCTGCCGTTCCCGCGTGACAACGACATCGCGCTGCTCTGGGCGCACCTGGCCGAGCAGCCCACGCCGCTGTCGCAGGTCAGGCCGGAGCTGCCGGTCGAGGTCGACGGCGTGATGATGCGGGCGTTGGCCAAGTCGCCCGAGCAGCGCTACCCGTCGTGCACCGCGTTCGTCACCGCGCTGCGCGACGCGATCAGCGGCCAGCCCGGGGTGCCCCTTCCCACGCAGCCGTCGGCCGTACGCAAGAGCCGGAAAGCCGGCTCCACCGGCCCGAGCCGGCTGCCACTCGTGGTGGCCACGCTGGTCGCGGCCATCGCGGCGCTGACGCTGGTCGTCTTACTCGTCATGACCCAGAAGGGCGACTCCTGGGCCCGCTACCAGAGCACGACCGCCGCCCCGCTCACCTTCGAGTACCCGGCCGACTGGACCGTCAAGACACACGGCGACCTGTTCGCGGTGGCCTCGCCGCATGCCTCCGAGTTCGAGGGGATGTTCGTCTCCGGCGCGGCCGCGGACTGGACCGCGGTGAACCAGGTCATCACCGGCGACACCGACAACGCCGTGGGCGTCTACGTGCAGGTCTCCGACGCGCTCAGCGCCAGCGCGACCGCCGCCCAGATGAAGGCCATGCTCGAAGGGCTGCTGCCCGGCGAGATCGTGGTGGACCAGCCCGTCCCCGACCGGGCGGGCGACAGCGACGCCACGCGGTACGACGGCTCCCTGCGCGACCGCAACAGCGGCAACCGGCTCGGCTTCGTCAGCTACGTCATCGATCGCCGGCCCAAGCCGGTGCTGGTCCTCTACTTCTGCGCCAAGAACCGCTGCGACGACGCCACCGAGGGCCGCGTCCGGCAGAGCGTCCACCTCTCCTGATATCTCACCATGCGGACATGATTGTCGGTTTTGGGCTGGGCTGTATGTATATTTTCCGCTAGAAGACGGTTATGGCGGGAGATATTTCATGCAGGCGTTCCCCAGGGTGCTCTTCGACGAGGCCCACAGCGAGTCGTGGACCATCCGGCGTGACGTCGCGGAGGCCATCAACCCCGCGCACCCCGACGACAACAGCTACGCCCGCGCGGCCGAGCTGCTGCGGCGCCTCGGGCATACGGTGACGGCCCGGCTGGCGGGCCCGCTCGACGCGGGAACGCTCCAGGAGCAGGACGTCCTGGTCATCGCGCATCCGTCGGGGGAGCGGTGGGAGCGCACCACGGGCCAGGGGAGTCCCATGTTCTCGGCCGCCGAGATCGACGCCGTGGAGGCGTTCGTGGCGGGTGGCGGCGGGCTGGTGGTGCTGGCCGAGGAGGAGCAGGACAAGTACGGCAACAACCTGGCCGAGCTGCTGGGACGGTTCGGGGTGGGCGTCGAGCACGCCACCGTGCGGGACCCCGGCCACGCGCATCGCGGGGTGGCCACCTGGGTGCTCGGCGAGCGGGCCACGAGCGACGGGCTGCTGGCGGGCGTCAAGGCCGCCTGCTTCTACCGCTCCGGCGTGCTGACCCTCACTGCCCCGGCCTCCGACGGCGGGGATGCCACCGTGTTGTTCGCCAGCTCGGCGAGCGCGGATCCGGCCGGTGCGGCGCTGGCCGTCGCGGTACGGCACGGGCGGGGCCGGGTGGTGGTGTTCGCCGACTCGGACCTGTTCGGTGACGACTCGATCGACGACTACGACCACCGCGCATTGTGGGGGAACGTGGTGACCTGGGCGGCCCGCGTGCCGGACGACAACGCCGCCGCCTCCCGGGACGAGCGCAAGGCGAGCCTGTTCGCCGACCTCAAGGCGACGGTCGAGGAACTGCGGCCGCTCCAGGTCAAGGACGGCTCTGTGCCCGCCTCCGCCGACAAGCCCCGGGCCAAGGAGCTGGTGGCCACGATCGGCGGCAAGCTGGCCGAGATCTCGCCGTACTTCCCCCAGGACGCCGCCTACCTGGCCGCGGTCCGCGACGATCTGGCCAAGTGGAGTGCCCAGGACCTGGGCGTACCGGACTTCCTGGACTCCCTGCAGCTGTTCCACCCCGACACCCAGCGGGTGGACGGCCTGGAGCACCTGGTCGTCTTCCCCATGTACACCCAGAACGGCAACCCGGACCGCAACCTGGAGGCCGTCTGGCTCCGCACGATCTGGCCGGACTGGCTGGCCGAGCTGGAGTCGTCCGGCTACGACAACCCGATGTTCGTGCCGATCGCCTTCGAGGACTTCACCTCCGGCTACGACACCCACTCGGCGGTGCTCTTCCCCGAGACCGTCGCCGTACGGCAGGCGCCGGAGCGGTTCACCTGGGGCGGCATCTTCGCCGACCGGGAGGCGGCCAGGTTCCGGCGGGTCGCCACGGCCGCCACCGCGACGCTCAAGCTCGACCTGCCGCCCGACGCGGCCCGGCTGCTGGAGTCGCAGCGGCTGGCCCAGGACACCTTCGTCATGTGGGACCTGATCCACGACCGTACCCACAGCCACGGTGACCTGCCGTTCGACCCGTTCATGATCAAGCAGCGCATGCCGTACTGGCTGTACTCGCTCGAAGAGCTGCGCTGCGACCTGACCGCGTTCGGTGAGGCCGTACGGCTGGAGGAGAAGGGCGTGCCGCACGCGCGGTACGTTCAGCACGCGATCCTGTTCGACCGGTTGTTCCGCTTCCCGATCACCGGGGCGCGGGTGCGTAACTACGACGGGCTCGGCGGGCAGTTGCTCTTCGCGTACCTGCACCGCAACGACGTGGTGCGGTGGACCGACAACCGGCTCACGATCGACTGGGCGCGCGTGGCGGGCGGCGTGGCCGACCTGCGGGGCGAGGTCGAGAAGCTGTACCGGGACAGCATCGACCGGTCCAAGCTGGCGCACTGGCTGGCGGCGTACGAGCTGGTGAGCGGGTACGTCGAGCCGAACCCCGGATCGACCTGGGCCAAGGGGATCCAGGCGCTGCCGGAGGAGCAGAAGGCCAAGGTGGACGCGGTGCTGGCGGACGAGTTCCCGCTGAGCATGTTCTACGAGGCACTGCGCCGTAAGCTGGGCGAAGTGGTCGAATCGACTAGGGGGATCCGGGCATGATCATTCTGGTTACGGGTGCCGGCGGGCCCACCGGCCAGGCCGTTTCCGGATTTTTCCGGAAAAATGGGCACACTGTGATCGGGGTCGGCAGGGGCGACGTCGACCTCCTCGACCGCGCGGCCGTACAGGCACTCGCGGACCGGATCTCCGCCGAGCACGGTCACGTCGACGGGGTGGTGCACCTGGTCGGCGGCTGGCGCGGCGCGAAGTCGTTCGCCGAGACCGACCTCGACGACTGGGACGCCCTGCACGACCTGCTGATCCGCACGCTCCAGCACGTCTCGCTGGCCTTCGAGCCGCTGCTGCGCAAGAGCCAGAACGGCCGGTTCGTGATCGTCTCCGCCAAGGCGGCCCAGCACCCCACGGCGGGCGGCGCCCCCTACGCCGCCGCCAAGGCGGCCTCGGAGGCGTGGACGCTCGCCCTCGCCGACGCCCTGAAGGACACCGGCAGCGCGGCGGTCATCCTGGTCGTCAAGGCCCTGGTGAACGACGCCATGCGCGCCGCTAAGCCGGACGCCCGTTTTGCCGGGTTCACCGACGTCAATACGCTGGCTGAGACGATCGGCGACCTCTACGACCGGCCCGCCGCCCAGCTCAACGGCACCCGATTGGACCTCACTCAGTGATCTCCCGGCACGACCCTCAGCTCAGAAGCTTCGCCAGCGACAACTACGCGGGGGTGCACCCGGAGATCCTGCGCGCCATCGCCGACGCCAACGGCGGCCACCAGATCGCCTACGGTGACGACGTCTACACCGAGGCCCTGCGCGAGGTCTTCCAGCGGCACTTCGGCGAGCGGGCGCAGGCGTGGCCGGTGTTCAACGGCACCGCCGCGAACGTCGTCTCGCTCCGCGCCATGACCGCCCAATGGGAGGCGGTCATCTGCCCCGAGACCGCCCACATCCACACCGACGAGGGCGGCGCGCCGGAGGTCGTGGGCGGCATCAAGCTGCTGACCGTACCCACGCCCGACGGCAAGCTCACCCCCGAGCTGATCGACCGCCAGGCCTGGGGCTTCGGCGACGTCCACCGCGCGCAGCCGCGCGTGGTGTCCATCTCCAACACCACCGAACTCGGCACCCTCTACACCCCCGAGGAGATCGCGGCCGTCTGCGCCCACGCGCACGACCGGGGGCTCCTTGTCCACCTCGACGGCTCCCGCCTCACGAACGCCGCCGCCGCCCTCGACGTCCCGATGCGGGCGCTGACCACCGACGCGGGCGTCGACGTCCTCTCCTTCGGCGGCACCAAGATCGGCCTGCTGTACGGCGAGGCGGTCGTGGTGCTCAACCCCGAGGCGGCCACCGGCGTCGACTACCTCCGCAAGACGTTCATGCAGCTGTCGTCGAAGATGCGGTTCGTGTCCGCCCAGTTCGAGGCGCTGCTCTCCGGCGACCTGTGGCTGCGCAACGCCCGCCAGGCCAACGCCATGGGGCGGCGGCTGGCGGCGGCGGTCCGCGACATCCCCGGTGTCGAGGTGCCGCGGCCGGTGGAGGCGAACGCGGTGTTCGCGGTGCTGCCGCGTGAGGTGACGGAGCGGCTGCAGAAGCGGTTCCGGTTCTACACCTGGAACGAGGCGACGGGGGAGGTGCGGTGGATGTGCGCCTTCGACACCACGGAAGCGGATGTGGACGCCTTCGCGGCCGCCATCCGGGAGGAGATGCGCTGACGCGCTCTGTGCCTGACGCGCTCTGTTCCTGAGGGGCTCAGCAGGTGAGGGGCTCAGCGGTTGAGGGGCTCAGCGGTTGAGTGCGAGGCGGGCGGCCTGCCAGCCGCCCATGCCGTGTACCGCGGCCCCGGGCGGCGTGGACGACGAGCAGAGGAACACCCCCGGCAGCGGCGTCCGCCAGGGCGCCACCGACCACACCGGCCGTCGGACGAACTGCCCCAGACTGGCCAGCCCGCCCCCGATGTCGCCACCCACCAGGTTGGGATTGCCCGCCTCCAACTCGGCGGGCCCCATCGCGTGCCTGGCCAGCACCCGATCACGGAACCCGGGCGCGAACCGCTCGATCTGCCCCTCGATGGCGTCCGTCATGTCGACTCGAGACCCGTTCGGCACATGACAGTAGGCCCACAACGTATGCCCGCCCCGGCTGTCATCGGCCGCATACGGCTGTACGAGCAGCACGTACGGGCGCGGCGAGTGCCGCCCGCGCGCCATCTCGGCCTCGCTGAGCGCGATCTCCTCCAGCGTCCCCCCGAGATGCACCGTGCCGGCCGCCGCCACCGCCGGATCCCGCCAGGGCACCGGCCCGTCGAGCGCCCAGTCCAGCTTGAACACCCCTGGCCCGTACCGATAGCGCTCCAGCCCTCTGCGATACCCCGCCGGCAGCTCCGCCATCCGCAGGAACTGCCTGGGGGTCACATCCAGCACCACCGTCTCCGCGTCCAGCTCCCTCAGCCGGCGTACCCGGTGCCCGCTGACCGCCTCCCCACCCAACGCCCTGAACCTGGCCACCAGCGCGTCGGCCAGCACCTGCGACCCGCCTTTCACCATCGGCCACCCCACCAGATGAGCCAGGGCGCCCAGGAGCAGGCCGTACCCGCTCGTGATGGGCGAGCGCAGGTCGAGCATCGAATGAGCGGCCATGCCCGCGAGCACCGCCCGCCCCTCGACGGTCCTGAACGCCCGCCGGGCGAGCGTCGTGACGGGCAGCACCGCCGCCGCCCCGAACCTGGCCGCCTGCGCGAACGCCCGCGGCCGCGGCTCCCACGGCCCGAGCGGCTTGAGCATCAGATCCACCAGCGGCAACCCGGCCCGCGCCGCCGCCCCCACCGTCGCCTGCCACACCGCCGCGTCCCGGCCCAGCCCGGCCGCGGTACGGCGGGCGTCGCGGTGCACGAGTACGGCGGGGCGATCGTCGAGCGGATGAGCGGCGACCACCTCGGGATGGACGAACTCGACCGCCCCGAACCCGTTGATGCCGAGCTCCCGGAAGGCAGGTGAGGCCAGCGCCATCGCCATCACGGTCGCACCCATGTCGTGCACCCGCCCAGGCAGTGTCAGCTCCGCCGACCGCAGCCCGCCCCCGAACTGATCGGCCGCCTCCAGCAGCGTCACCTCGCGCCCCGCCTGCGCCAGCAGAATGGCCGCGACGAGCCCGTTCGGCCCGGACCCCACCACCACCGCGTCGCCACTCACCTCGGCCCCGCCCCTGCTTCGCGCGCCGTCGCACTCACCGCAGCACTGAACCCGTCGCGCGCCCTCGCGCGCTCACAGCAGTCCTGCCCCCGCGCGCTCATTCCAGCCCGCCCTCGCCCGCGTCGCGCGCTGTCGCGCGATCACTTCAGGATCGTCGGGTACGGCTGCGCGCCGCGCTGCTTGAGCATCTCGGTCATGAGCTTGATCTCGCCGGTCTGCCCGCTGATGATCTTCTGGGCCATGCTGACCACCTCGTCCCGCGTGGACAGCTTCAGCAGCCCCCCGGCCATCTGCACACCGCCCTCGTGGTGGCGGATCATCAGCTGCAGATAGAGCACTTCGGCCGCCGTGCCCTGCAACTCCTTGAGCTTGGTCAGCTCGTCCGGCGTGGCCATGCCCGGCATCAGCCCGCCGGCGGCGACAGCCACCGTGCCGGTCCCGCCGTGACCATGCTCGGCCATCCACGCCATCGGCGGCCGGTCGGTGGCCTGATCGAGCCCCCACTGTTGCAACCACCCGATGAACATGCCCCGCTGGTTGGACTGGGTGGTGATGATGTCGTAGGCCAGGTTGCGGACGTCCTTGGACTGCGTCTTGTCCCTGATCGTGAACGACATGTCGACGGCCTGCGCGTGATGCGTGGCCATGTCGCGAGCGAACCCGGCCTCCGCCGAGGTGTCGCCGGGCGTGCCACCGCGGCCCCACACGAGGAAGATCGCCGCTGCGGCGAGGACCAACACGGCGCAAGCGACGAGCAGCGAATTTTTCGCGGGCTTTTCCATGGCTTGTCCAGCGTACCCATCCCTTAGCCGAGGCCGGTACGCGCACTTAGGTCGCTCTTATTCTCCGCATACTGCCCAAGGGCATAGGGTGACCCGGAGTTGGCACGCCGATGGAGGAACGATGACGAAGGAGAAGGCGCAGGCGCGCCGCGAGCATCTGCAGAAGATGCGAGCGCAGCAGAAGAGCAAGGAGCGCCGCGCCGCGCTGCTGATGTGGGGGGCAGGCGGACTCGTCATCGTGCTGCTCGTCGGAGTGGTCGGTTTCTACTTGGTCAAGCAGGCCAAGGAGACGTCACTTGGTGCTGTGGCCAATTACAAGTACGACGCGGGCCAGCACGTCTGGAACGCGGTCACGTACAAGGAGACCCCGCCGGTCGGTGGCGAGCACAACAACTACTGGCAGCAGTGCGCGATCTATGACAAGCCCATCCACAACGAGCACGCCGTCCACTCGCTGGAGCACGGCGCCCTGTGGATCACGTACCGCCCCGACCTGCCGAAGGCGCAGATCGACGCGCTGAAGAAGACGGCCTCCTCGACGGGCCAGCAGGACTACATGCTGGTCAGCCCGTACCCGAACCTGCCCGCCCCGGTCGTGGCATCATCCTGGGGCCACCAGCTCAAGCTGGACAAGGCCGACGACCCGAAGCTCGCGGCGTTCATCAAGAAGTACCAGAACGGCCCGGACACCCCTGAAGCCGGCGCCAGCTGCGGCGGCGCCGACGCCATCACCACCACTGCAGACCAGGCCCCCCTCCCGCCCGAGCCCAAGGGCACCCAGTCCCAGCCCCCGATGGAAACCATCAGCCCCAGCGCCAGCCCCACCAACAAATAACCCCCAAAGCCCTCCCTGACGGTCGGACTGCGCTTCCCAGGGGGCTCCGCCCCCTTCGACCCCTCGAAAAGCATGGTCTTCGCTTTCGCTCAGGCTGCCTTCTCGGGGGCTTCGCCTTTGAGCGGGGGCCTGCCGGCCCCCGCCGCCCCCGGACGCGATCCCGTTGTAATCGGCAGGACGGGGTTTCGCTATTGCCGCTGGTTACCTATGCCGTTTCGGGACGGCAATCGAGATAAGTGTCAGTTTCCCAAGTCGTCTGCACGGCTGTCCTGGGCTTTCGGGCGTCTGTGCAGAGGACTGTGGAGCACCGGCTTGTCCGTGTTCTCTGCGCTACGGTGCAGTTGTTCCCTACTCGCGTGCGCGATGGTGAGGTCCCGGCATGGATGGCGGGCGGGCGCAGATCATTGAGCGGGGCGTGCTGACCGCCCCGGATGAGGCGTCGGACGTGGCGGTAGGCCAGGCGGAGGTGATCGGACGGCTGGCCGCCGAGCCGCGGGTGGGATTGGCGGCCGCGGACGCGGCGGCGGCCGAGCTGGGGATCTCGCGGCGCCAGGTGTACGTGCTGCTGGGACGGTGGCGCGCGGGTGAGGGCGTCGTCTAGGACCTGCTGCCCCGGCGCTCCAGCGGCGGCTGGGGGCGAGGCCGGTTGCCGGCGGCGGTCGAGGCGGTCCTGCGAGAGGTCATCGACGCGCGGTATCTGAACCGGCAGCGGCGATCGGTGGCGGCGGCGGTCTACCGGGAGGTCGTACGCCGGTGCCGGGCCGGCCGTCTGTCAGTGTCGGCGCGCAGAACGCTGGCGCGGCGGATCGAAGCGCTGGATCCGGCCGTCTCGCCGGGCTGTACCATCCGTCGGTCGAGCAGCTGCTGACTCACAACCTCGGCCCGGCGTCTGCACAGTTCGACCGCGGCGCAGACCTGGACTACCAGACGCCCCCCGATCATCGTGCACGCGCTCGCCGCCCGGACCGGCATCGAAGTGGGCCGGCTGCGCCGGATGACGATCACCGGATGCGTGCCGTGGCTGGCAGACACCCTGAATCCCGCCGACGGCTGGCAGGCCTTCTCTGCCTATGTCCGGCAGAACTCGGTGCTACTGCCGCCGGGCCGGGCCGGGCCGGATATCACGTCGCCAAACGCTGGGTGCCCTGGCTGCCCGTGCGCGGCCGCCCGTGGCGGACGGCACGACGGGTCTGCCCCACTTGCTCAGCCGACCGTGGCATCCACCTGCTCGCCGCGCTCACCCTCATGATCAGCTGCGCGGAACACGGATGCCGCCTGGAAAGAATCCATGAGGTTCGCCTGGCCCACCGCTACGGCGAGCCGATGACCCCCGCCCGGTCCCGGACGCCGTCACCGCGCTGGACCGGCTCACCTTCGAAGGCATCGCCACCGGGAGCGTCACACTGCCCTCGCGCACGGTGCACGTCGGGAATGGCTGCGGCTGCTGCGGACGCTGCTGGACGAGGTCGGCATGGTCGCTTCCTGGGCCGGTCCCGGTTCGGCCGCCGTCCTGCACCAGGTCTGGGACGCCGCGGGCTTGCCGTTCCGGGCGGGCCTGTCCTTCTGGCGGCCGTACGAGCGGCTGAGCCCAGCGTGTCAGGAAGCGATGCTGCAGGCGGCGGCCACCGCGGTGCAACTGGCTGCGGACGGGAGGATCATGCCCTGCGGCACGCTCGGCCCGGCGCTGCACCCCGCTACATATCGGCGGTAAGGCAGCGCGTGGGGAGGTTCAGCCCGTGGCAGGCGCCGCTGCCGCGTTGGCGTCGTGTTCGCGCAGCATCCGCAGCACGGTGGCCGGGGACGGGTGCCGGCCCTTCTTCCTGCCCTTGGTGATGACGAGCCGGGCGGCGATATCGCGCAGGCTGAGGTCCTGCTCGCGCAGGTGCAGGGCCATGGACAGCATGGCGTCGTCGGTGACGGCGGCCCCGCCGATGGTCTTGCCGCGGCTGCGGGCGGATTCGTGGCCTTCCAGGGTGCGGTCGCGGATGTACTCGCGTTCCATTCCTGACAAGGCCGCGAGCACGGTGAACACCACGCCCGAGGGGTCGTGGCTGCCTTGCAGCTCGCCGGTGAGGAATTCCAGGCCGATGCCGGCGGCGCGCAGCTGCTCGGCGAGGGCGGCCAGGTCGAGGCCGCGGCCGAGCCGCTTGTGCTCGTGCACCACGAGGGTGACCGCGATGCCCGCCGATCGCAGTTCGCGGGCCAGGGTGACGGCCTTGTGGAGTTCGGGGCGGGTGGTGGCGCGGGTGGAGATCTTCTCGGCGAAGACGCGGGTGACGCCGGCGGCCTGGAGCGCGTCGAACTGGGTGTCCAGGGACTGGCGGACGGTGGAGGCGCGGGCGTAGCCGATGCGTACGTGCCCGGCCGGTTCGGCGCCCGCCGTGGCCGGGCGGGGCAGCTCGATCCAGGCCGTGCCTGGCTTGCGGACGGCCGGGGTGGCCACGGTGAGCGCCTTGGCGAGCGCGGGCACGAGCCGGAAGCGGGCGGTGTGGTACTGGACGGCAACCTTGCCCTTGCCCGTCCGGCAGGGCGAGCCGGCCGGGGCGGCGCAGGAGGTCATCGGGCAGGCGTGGGCTTCCACACGGAGGTAGTCGTCGTCGCGCACCCCGGAAGTGTTTCATAGGAGCGTTTCAACCGACTACCTGTTTGCACCGACCTATGAAACACGCGTCCATCGGTGGTGCGCCCGGTCCACGTGCCACCCGAACCCAACCCCACCGACCGAACGGTCCTGGGCGGGCCGTGAACCGCCCAGGCGGATTCGGTGGTACGAGCGGAGTGCGCCAAATGGCCATTGACAGTGGGAAACGCCGTCGGGTGGCCCCGCGTAAAGCCGGGCCGCCGACGGCGTTGTCGTTGGTGGATTGGTGGGACCCGGTCCCTGCTGTTACCGGGTTGGGGTTCGCATGCGCCAGACCTGGTTGGAGCGGGGGTGGGTCGGGTCCGAGCAGGTCGCTTGCAGGACGTGAGCGCCGTGGGCGCGGCTGGCGTCCTGGACGTCCAAGCACAGGCCGCTGTGCCGGGCGACGAGCTGGAAGGGATACCCGGTGCCAGACCACTTCGGTCCCGGCACCTGCCGGAGCTTCCATTGCTGGTTGTAGCCGGGATTCCAGCAGGTGGCCTGCAGGACGTAGGCGCCGTGGGCGCGGCTGGCGTCCTGGACGTCCAGGCACTTGTCGCTACTGTGCTTGGGGACGAGTTTGAAGTAGTCGTTGATGTTTCCCACGATGGTCCACTGCTGGTTGTAGCCGGGATTCCAGCAGGTGGCCTGCAGGACGTAGGCGCCGTGGGCGCGGCTGGCGTCCTGGACGTCCAGGCACAGGCCGCTGTGTTGGGCGACGAGCTTGTGGTAGGTCGGGGGCTCCGCCGCGGCCGGGGATGCGGGCAGCGGAGTAACCAGGGTGATTGCGGTGGCCATGAGGAGCAGACCGCGGTTCATGATGTGCATGGGATCACCTTCGGTTGAGCGTTGTGATGATGGCGGTGGAGCCGGCGATGCGGAGGGCGGTGATGGGAACGGCCAGAGCACAAGGGGATGCCGAGGAGCATGGTGGCGGAGAACAGGCCGCCAGTCCGATGGCTTGCGGCCCATAAGAGGACGACACGAGCGCCACAGGACGACGGTCAGGTCCTGCCGGGGACAGCGAGGTCGACCCCGTCGGAGCGCCGGGCCTGGCGTGCGCGCAGCCAGGATCCCAAGGCGACCAGGCCGAGCCCGGTGGCGTAGATGACGAGGTTGACGACGGCGTAGGCCCATTCGGGCTGGTTGGGATCCTTGGCGAAGGCGTCGTAGTCCCCACCGGCCCAGGCCTTGAAGAGCGTCATGGTCTGGAAGGTGAAGACGAAGGAGTGCGCGCCGATGTACGCGAGGTATGCAGCCACCTTCGGCCGGAGGAAGTAGCCCAGCGGCAGGGGGAGCAAGAGCATGACGATGAGTTCCACGGTCGGTCCTTTCCGGCACCGGTTGTTGGTGTGCACCGATCGTGGCCGGGCGGCGAGGTGGGGCACATCCGGGCCAGCGCCGGATTCGTCAGGAGGCGGCCACGCACGTGCTGGCACGGATGTCCCGCGCCTCCCGGTCGCGGCATCATGGCGAGATGAGCGTCCAAGAACCGTCGCGCCGGCCGATGGTGGCACCGGTAGGCGTGTTCGCGGCGGCCGCCTCCCTGCAGGTGGCGTTGTCGGTCTCGGCAGGGCTGGATGATCGGCTGGGCGAGCTGGCGGTGACGCTGACGGCGCTGGCGGTCCCGGTGCTGATCGGCTGCCTGGTCGGATGGCGGGCACCGCAGGTGCCCGTGGGTGCCGCACTGGCATGGGTGGGCGCGGCGCCGGCTGCGGTGTTCGCATTGGGGATGTGGGGGGAAAGCGCGCTGACGCCGCACCCGTGGCCGGGCGCCGGCGTCGTGTATGTGGTGCAGCTCGGCGCCTGGGTGTGGAATCTGGCCGGGTTCGCCGCGCTGTGCCTGGTCTTCCCGTCCGGGATGCTTCCCGGACGGTGGTGGCGGCGGGTGGCGTGGGGCGCGGTGGCGACCGGGGTGCTGGCTCATGCCGCGATCTCTTGGCTGCGTACCGACGACGGACACGCCTGGCTGGTCGGCCTGCCGGGCCCGGCGCAGACCGCCGTCACTGTGCTGCTGTTCGGGGTGCTGCTGGCGGTCCTGGCCGCGGTGCTGTCCAGTCTGTTCGTACGGTACCGGCGAGGCGATGAGATGACCCGGTTGCAGCTGCGGTGGCCGTTGCTGGGCGCCGCGACGGTGCCGGTGCTGCTGGGCGGCGGCTGGGTGGCGGAGGCGTACGGCGCGCCGGTCATCGTCGCCTACACAGGGTTCTTACTGGCGATGCTGGTCGCCATTCCAGCCGCCGTCGCCGTGGCGGTGCTGCGGCACGAGCTGTTCGACGTCGATCGTCTGCTCGGCTCGTCCCTGGCCTGGCTGCTCACATCGTTGCTGTCGGCGGCCGTGTTCGCCGCCATCGTGTACAGCGTGGCCGAGGCGGTCGGGGCGGCCGCCAGCGGTCTCGGGACGACCGCGGCGGCATTCGTGACGGCGCTGGTGCTGTTGCCGCTGCACCGCCGCGTCAACGCACTGGTCGGCCGGATAACCGACAGAGAGCGATACTTGGTGGACGCCCGGGTCCAGCGCTTCGTCGCCCAGGTACGAGACGGTACGGCCGAACCCGAGGGCGTCCTGGATGTGCTGCGTGAGGCACTGGCCGATCCTCGCCTCCAATTCCTGATCAGGCTCCCGAACAGCGGCCCGGGCGAGTACGTCGACCTGGCCGACGTCTCCGCCGTTCCCATGCCGGGTGGGGCCCGCGTCCCGCTGCGTACTGGCGATACCGAAGTCGGCATGATCGTCCTTGGCACGTCGTCGCTCCGGCGGCTGCGCCTGGCCAAGGACGTGTCCAGGCAGGCCCGGCTGCCGATCGAGGTGACCCGATTACGACTGGAGGTGCGTACCGCACTCGAGGAGGTCCGCCAGAGCCGCGCCCGCCTGGCCGTGGCGGCCGTGGAGGAGCGGCGGCAACTGGAACGCGACCTGCACGATGGCGCCCAGCAGCACATTGTCGCCGCTGGCATGCGCCTGCGCTCCCTACAGCGCCGCCTGCCCGCCACGGCCGGCGAGCATGCGGATCTGGACGCCGTGGTGGAGACTTTGGAAGGCGCGATCGCCGAACTGCGGCGCCTGGCCCACGGAATCAGGCCCAACCGGCTCGACGACGGCCTGGCCGCCGCACTCCAGACTCTGGTCGCCGATGCACCGATTCCCGTACGGTTGACCGTCGCCGACGTAGCGGTGCCCGAAGTCCTGGCGACGACGCTGTATTTCGTGGTAGCCGAGGCCTACGCCAACGCGCTCAAGCATGCCAAAGCGTCCACGGTGTCCATCGACGTGGCGGAAACAGCAGAGGGGACGCTGCGCGTGCAGGTAGCCGACGACGGAATAGGCGGCGCCACCGAGCCGACCTCCGCGCGCGACCGGGTCGCTTCCGTCGGTGGCGAGATACACGTGCACAGCCCGCATGGGGGCGGCACCCGGTTGGAGGTGGTGATCGCTGATGCGCATCGTGGTGGCCGATGACTCGGTGCTATTCCGGGAAGGGCTGATCCGGCTGCTCACCGAAGCCGGGCACGAGGTCGTCGCGGGTGTGGGTGACAGCGACGCGCTGGATGGCGCGGTGGCCGCGCACCTGCCCGACCTGGCCGTCATCGATGTGCGCATGCCGCCCTCGATGACCGATGACGGAGCCCGCGCCGCGCGCCGCCTCCGGCAGACCTACCCCGACCTGCCAATGATCCTGCTATCCCAGCACATCGAAATCCGCCACACGGTTCCCCTCGTCGCCTCCGGAGGCTTCGGCTATCTCCTCAAGGACAGAGTGCTGCGGGTCGACGACTTCCTCGACACGCTCCGCCGGGTCGCCGGCGGTGGCTCGGCCCTCGACCCCGAGGTTGTCGCCGCGATCCTGGCCCCCACCCGGCACCAAGGCGCACTCGCCGCACTCACCCAGCGCGAACACGACGTGCTCACACTGGTGGCCGAAGGCCACAGCAACGCGGGCATAGCCGCCAGGCTGTCCCTGGCCGAACGCACCATCGAGACCCATATGCGTAGCATCTTCCAGAAGCTGGACATCGCCGAGCACGGAGATCGCCACCGCCGCGTCCTCGCTGTCCTCACCTACATCACCCATCGACCCCCCTCAGCGCCTGTGTAACGAGCATGACGAGCACTCCGGCCCTTCGCACGGCGTTTCGTTACACGCCTGAGCTTCGGCGGGGGAGTGTCGTTACGGGCGTCGAACAGGACGTTGGTGGCGTTCAGCGGCCGGGTGGACCAAAGCACCTCGTTCCGGTGCTCGTGGGTGCCTCCCTGGCTGGTGGCGGCTACCAGGGTGTAGCGGTGCCAACCGACATGCAGGTTGGTGTCGTACAGGTGGTCGGCGTAGCCGTCGCGGTGCGCGTCCTGTCTCCCATCTCGTGCCGGACAGTTGGATAAGAAGCGTGTCATGAGCCCTAAACCGCATTGATCTTTCTCGTTCATCGCCACACTGCTGGGGCGACCCCTTCAGCCGCTCGACGTCCAGCACGAGCGCGATCACCCCCACCGCACCTGCACACCTCAGCCGCACATCACCAGATGGTCTGCACGCTGCGGGCGTGCAGACCACTTCGCGCATCCATGCAGACGACTTCGGAAACTGACAATCCTCATCCGCATGCTTCGGACGAGACAAAGGATTGCGGGGCTGTCCGGGGGGTGGTTCGCGGCGCAGACCTGACACGTGCACGACCAGAGCCGCGTACTTGCCGAGGGTCCACGCGCGGCGACGCTCGGCACGGTGGTGGGTGGCACGTTCCTGAAGATGGCGAACTTCCTTGGCCCACCGCAGGTGCTGCTCTCACCGGGCATGCTGTGGCGGGTCTGGAAAGGGCGCCGCACGGCACACCGACCGCGAGCGTGGCTTCGACTCTCGGCGGACCACAGCTGGATGTCGCCCGGAATGCGTCGCCCGACCGGGCACGAGCCTCAGCGGCCCGACCGTGATGCGCAGATCGCCGCTAGCGGCGATCTGCGCATCACGGTCGGGCTGATCCCTACTGCGGGGTGGTTGCGGGAACCGGGCGTACGGCGAGTGACTGGCTCAGCGGGTGCTTACCACCGGTGGGGAACGGCGATCCGGGGGCCTGCTTCAGCGTGCCGCCGGATCCGATCGCGAACGCGACCACCTTGCTCGTGTCCTGGATGTTGGCGAAGATGTCCCGGCCGTCCGGTGTGATCGCGACCGCCGAGGTGCCATCAGTGGGGGCGGGCGAGTCGGTGGTCGGCGTGAGCGAGCCGTCCGCGTGGATCGTGAAGCCGAGCAGCCCGCCGGGGGGCGAGCCGGCGTCGAAGTTGGCGCAGACGTACAGGTGTTGCCCGTCGGGCGTGACCTTGAGACCGACCGGGTCCCGCACGGAGACCGGCAACCCGGGCACGGGTTTCAGCGAGCCATCCTTACCGACCCGGAACCCCCACACATTTTGCGCGACGTTCGAGGTCACGTACAACAGGCCGCCGTCCGGGCTCATCGTGATCCCGTAGTTGGCCGGCCCGGCCTTCGCCACGTCCTGCGGGGGTCCGAGCGAGCCGTCCGGCAGCACGGTGTATCTGGTGATGACCCGCGACGGGCTGTCTTCGGTCTCGTCCGCGTCCGCGTACGACAGGTAGAGGAAGCGGCCGTCGGGGGACAGCACCGTCTGCTTGGGATGGTCCGAGGTGGTCTTGAAGTCGCCGATTTTGGTGGGCGTCCCGTCCGGGCCGATCCGGTACGCCGAGATCGTCGCGTCGCCGACGCCGGTGTTGGTCACGTACAGGGTGCGGCCGTTCGGGGAGATGGTCGCCCCCCACGGCTCGTCGCCGGTCTTGACGATCCGCGGGTCCGGCTGGAGCGCGCCCTGCGCCCCCACCCGGAACACCGAGAGCGTGTCGGAGTCGCTGTTGACGACGTACGCGGTGGCTCCGTCCGGGGTGAGGGCGATGCCTCGGGGGGTCTGGCCGCCAGTGGACACGGGCTTGCCGAGGAGCTTGAGTGCGGCCCCCGGGCCGATCGCCAGGGAGGAAACGTTGCCGGAGCCCGCGTTCGTGACGTAGAGCACGCCGCCGGACGGCGGCAGGACTGGTCCCGCGGCGGCCTGGGCCAGGGCGGGAGATGGGACGGCGAGCAGCGCGGCGGCGGCCAGGACGGCAGCACCCGCTCTCATGAATACGGATGACACGAATGTCTCCTTAGCACTCCTTGAACCTGATTTGGCGACACCCTCATAGGCGTTCCTCCCGGTGCCATACCGTTCCATGGGCTCGTTCCGCCGTCCCCGCTGAGGTAGCGGTCAACGGCACGCTCAGCTCCGCAAGATGGTTCCGCACGCCGCCGGCGGCAGTACGGAGGGCCAGTCATGACGCCCGTCGTCTCAGAGCCGGCCGACCGTGCCGAGATCACCAGCCTGGGGTGCAGAGTGTCTGTGGTACGTTCGCTGTCGCCATGCAGCAGCTGTGTGCTGAAGCCAGCTGCGTACTGAAGGAGGTGAGACCGATCAACGTTGTGACAGGTCGGGGCTCCCTCCCTCGCATGGGGTAGGGAGCGCCCGCGGAAGGCATCCCGAAAGGCTTCGAAACGCTATGCGCTTCGCTCCCGTTTCCCAGACGTCGTCGGACGGCGTCACTGAAGAACTGTTCACCGTCGGTGAGATTCCTGGTGTGCTGTGGACACCGGAACACGCCACGGGCCCCCGCCCCCTGATTCTGGTAGGGCACGGCGGCGGGCAGCACAAGAAGGCCCTTGATATCCCGGCTCGCGCGGGCCGTCTCGTTGGCGAGAGCGGTTTCGCTGTCGCCGCGATCGACGCGCCTAACCACGGAGACCGGCCGAAAGACGAGGAGTTCGTCCGGTTCGTGACCGAGAATCGGGGCCGGATCGGCGCCGGTGAGGACACAGCCGCGGTGGTCGCCGCCTTGCACGAGCTCATCGCCGGCCAAGCTGTCGCCGATTGGCAGGCGGTCATCACCGCGGTACAGGAACTCGACCACGTCGGGGCCGGTCCGGTCGGCTATTGGGGCATGTCGATGGGCTGCGGGCTCGGTGTGCCGCTGCTCGCCGCGGAACCGCGGATCCGCGCCGCGGTACTGGGACTGCTCGGCGTGCACGGGCTGGCCGAGGCCGCTGCTCGGGTCACGGTCCCGGTGCGGTTCCTGCTCCAGTGGGACGATGACCTGGTGCCGCGGGACCAGGGGCTGGCGCTTTTCGACGCTCTGGCGTCGGCCGAGAAGACGCTGCACGCCAACCCCGGCAAGCACGGGGAGATCCCCGGGTTCGAGATGGACAGCTCCCTGCGGTTCCTCGCCCGGCACCTCGGTTAGGGCCGCTGCCACGTAGTTCGCGATGCGCCGGTCGGGGCTTCGTTCCCGGCCGGCGCGTTCGCGCCAAGGGCCCTGTCTCCGGCTCGCGCCGAGGACCGTGCCACCGGCCCCCGCCAACGACCACGTCACCGGCCCGCGCCAACGCCAACGCCAAGGGAAGGCGAGACAGCTGTCAGGCTCGACCCAGCACGTCGTCCAATGGCGTCCACTCGAACCCGTGCGCCTCGGCCACCGGTTCGCTGGTCAGGCGTCCCTCATGTGTGCTCAGCCCCAGCGCGAGCGCGCGGTCCTCGCGCATGGCCCGCGCCCAGCCCTGGTCGGCGATCGCCAGTGCGTACGGCAGCGTCACATTGGTCAGGGCGAACGTCGAGGTGTGCGGCACCGCGCCCGGCATGTTGGCCACGCAGTAGAAGATCGAGTCGTGCACCCGGTACGTCGGCTCCGCGTGGGTGGTGGGGCGGGAGTCCTCGAAGCAGCCGCCCTGGTCGATCGAGATGTCGACCAGTACGGAGCCGGGCTTCATCCGGCTGACCAGTTGGTTGGTCACCAGCTTGGGCGCCTTCGCGCCGGGTATCAGGACCGCGCCGATGACCAGGTCGGCCTCGCGTACGGCCCTGTTGATCTCCAGGGTGTTGGAGGCGACCGTCTGGCAGTGGCCCTGGTAGATCATGTCGGCCTGGCGGAGTTTGTCGATGTTCCGGTCGAGGAGGACTACCTCGGCCTGCATACCGAGGGCGATGGCCGCCGCGTTCATGCCCGACACGCCGGCGCCGATCACCACGACGTGGGCCGCGCGCACGCCCGACACGCCGCCCATCAGCACGCCCCGGCCGCCTTGCGAGCGCATCAGGTGGTACGCGCCGACCTGCGGCGCGAGCCGTCCCGCGACCTCCGACATGGGGGCGAGCAGTGGGAGCGCGCCGTTCGGCGTCTGTACGGTCTCGTAGGCGACCCCGGTGACACCCGAGTCGAGCATCGCCCGGGTGCAGGCCCGGGAGGCGGCCAGGTGCAGGTAGGTGAACAGGATCTGGCCCTTGCGCATCCGGTGGTATTCCTCGGCGATCGGCTCCTTCACCTTCAGCACCAGGTCGGACCCGGCCCAGACGTCGTCGGCCCGGGCGACGATGACGGCGCCGGCCGATACGAAGTCGGCGTCGGGGATCGAGGAGCCGAGGCCCGCCTCGTGCTCGATATAGACCTGGTGGCCGTGCCGTACCAACTCGTGGACGCCCGCGGGGGTGAGTGCGACGCGGTGCTCGTTGTCCTTGACTTCGCGGGGAACGCCGACCTTCATGATTTCACCTTCTTCCGGACGGCCGGGAGGATCCATCGACAATCTGTAACGCTTCCTTCAATCTTCCCTGCTTTTTGCGGGAAGCTGAGGATTATTCGGCTGATTACCCCGCTCCCGCCTGTCCTCGATAGGCTCACCCGCAGCCCGAACGTCAGGATGGGGTCGCCAACGATGGAGATGCCGGAAGAGCCGCCACCCGCGGAGCCCGGAGAGCCCGGAGAACCCAAGGCCAGCAGATTAACCACCATCGTGTTGATCGTCTCGCTGGTCGTCTTCGTGCTCATCGCCGGAGTGCTGGGCACGGTCGCCGTCCTGATGACCAAAAGTCCCGACTCGCCGTTTCTGGGCGCCGTGCCGCCGCAGCGGCTGGCGACGCCGATCCACTTCGCGCCGGTCAGGGAGACCAAGCCGGCGCCGTGCCCGGGTGACACGGCCGTGCTCGACAAGGAGCAGACCACCTGTTACCTGCTGGAGGACGGGGTCACGGTCAACGCCGTGCAGCGGATCGAGGCGGTACGCGAGAAGGACGGCACCTACTCGGTGCGCATCGCGATCGCGCCCGCGTTCAAGCAGAAGGTGTCGGACCTCATCGACGAGCTGGTGACCGACCAGCGGCAGGTGGCGGTCGTCCTGGTGCCCAAGACCGTCCTGGCGGCGCCGATCGTCACGCAGCCCATGGACGGTGACAGCCTGAGCATCGCGGGCTTCGGCAAGGAGGAGGCCGAAGCGCTGGCCGCCAGCCTGCTCAGCACCTCACCGACCGCCGGAGCACCGGCCGATGGGGCACCGACCTCCGCCGCGCCAACGAATGGGGCGCCGACCGGTGGGGCGCCGACGGGTGGAGCGCCGACCGGTGGAGCGCCGACGGGTGGAGCGCCGACGGGTGGAGCGCCGACCTCGGACCCGGCCGGCACCGGGGTGCCGAACACGGGCACCACCACTACGAGTTCGCCCAACGCGGGGGCTCCGACCTCGACCTCCTCCGCCACGGACGGCCGTGCCACCTCTCCCGTCCGCGGCACCCAGAAACCCCTGGACCCGCACTACCGCAGCTGCAAGGAGGCCGTCGCCGCCGGCGACGGCCCCTACTACAAGGGCCGTCACCCCGAGTACGCCTGGTACCCCGACGTCGACAAGAACGACGTGGCCTGCAACACCGCCGACATCCGCTAGCGCTGCATTCCGCAAGTAGCAGGTCGGCCGCCATCGGCCTGCCGCGCCCCTCTCCATAGGACCATCACCCAAGTGCGGGAGAAGCGCGAGCCAGTTGCGGTGACGTGCGGAAAAGGCTCTAGCGCTGTCCCACGAGCCACTCGTCGAAGGTGGTCGGCGCGATGCGGGCACCATCGCCGGGCAGCAGTATGTTGCCCGCCATCGACGGCCCGAACAACCCCGACCACGTCGGCACGAGTTTCACCTCCAGCCCGCGCGCCTGGTTGGTGCGCCGGGCCATGTCGACGAGGTCTTGCGGCTCGGGCCCCGCGACGTCCACATAGCGCCCTCTCGGCGCGCCCACCGTGATCTCGGCCAATACGTCGGCCACGTCCGCCGGCGCGATCGGCTGAACGAGCAGTGGCGCGATGGTGGCGACGCCGTCCTGCTCGGTCCAGCTCGCCACCATCGCGGCGAAGTCGTGGAACTGCGTGGCCGGGACGATCGTCCACGGCACCGGTCCGGCGGCCACCAGGCGTTCCTGCTCCCGCTTGCCGGCATAGTGCGCGTTGCCCTCGATCTGGTCGATCCCGACGATCGAGAGCAGCACGTGGTGCCGGACGCCGGCTCGCTCCTCGGCGGCGAGCAGGTTGCGTGTGGTGGCGGTGAAGTACGCCACCGTTTCGTCCCGGTCGGCCGCGGGGCCGTTGGTGACGTCGATGAGCGCCTCCACCCCGGTGAGGGTGTCGTCGAGCCCGTCACCGGTTACGAGGTCCACGCCGAGCGAGCGGCTGATGGGTATGACATCGTGTCCCTCCCGGTCGAGGGCGGCGACGGTCAGGGAACCGATGTTCCCGGTCGCGCCGGCGACTGCGATCCGCATGGTGAGCTCTCCTTCATTCCGATACGCGCCGACCATATCTCGGACTAAACAGATCCTCAATATCCGGGTTATGCTGGGTCTCGTGAAGCTGCCAGTGAGCACCGAATGGCTGTTGCACTGCGCCACGACGCTGGCGCAGCTCGAGCCTGGGGCTACCGCGTCGGCCGCGCAGCTCGCGGATTACTACGACCTTCCCGCGCCCTATCTCGCCAAGCAGTTGCAGGCGCTCGTCAAGGCTGGGGTGTTGTCGGCGTCGACGGGCCCGCGTGGCGGGTTCCGGCTCGGGCGGCCGGCTTCCGAGATCACGCTGCTACAGATCGTGGAGGCGGTCGACGGCGCGTCCTCACCGTACGAGTGCCGCGAGATCCGCCAGCAGGGATGGGGTGCGTTGTCGCCCGAGGAGTGCCAGCGCGTCTGCATCCTCTCCGCGAAGATGCGCGAGGCGCACGACGCGTGGCGGCGCAGCCTCGACGGGGTCTCGCTGGCCGACATCCTCACCACGCTGCCCCCGACGGCGCCGGCCCGTACCCGATCACGCCTGGCGAGCACGACGCGCCCTGCGCCCTCGCGCTAGTGCCCTGGTTTTCACGTGTGGCTAGCCGAACAGCTCCTCCAGCGCGGTGATCCCGAAATAGGCCACGAAGATCAGCGAGACCACCCACAGCAGCCACGGGATCTCGTGGAACTTCCCCCGAGCCGCCTTGAGCAGCGTGTAGGAGATCACCCCGGCCCCGACCCCGTTCGTGATCGAGTACGTGAACGGCATCAGCGCGATCGTCAGGAACGCGGGTACGGCCAGCTCCGGATCGCCCCAGGGCACGTTCCTGCTCTGCGTCATCATCAGCGCCCCGACCAGCACCAGCGCGGGCGCCGCCGCGGCCGCGGGCACCATCCCGGCCAGCGGCGTGAACAGCAGGGCCAGACCCAGCAGCGCCCCGGTCACCACGCTGGCCAGCCCGGTCCGCGCACCCTCGCCCACGCCGGCGGCCGACTCCACGAAGACGGTGTTCGCCGACGCGCTGACCGTCCCGCCGACCATGCCGGCGACGCCGTCCACGGTCAGGATCGCGCCCAGGCGCGGCACCCGCCCCTGGTCGTCCACCAGCCCGGCCTCGTCGCTGACGCCGATGATCGTGCCCATCGCGTCGAAGAACCCGGACAGCACCAGCGTGAACAGCACCACGCTCGCCGTCAGCGCCCCCGCGCTCACGAATCCCCCGAACACATCGAACCGCCCCACCAGCCCGAAGTCGGGCGCGGCGACCAGTGACGCCGGCATCCGGGGGACCACCACGCCCCACGTCTTGGGGTCAATGGTGGCCAGCGAGTTCACCACGACGGCCAGCACGGCGGTCACCGCGATGCTGATGAGGATGGCCGCCGGGGTCCTGCGGACGTACAGGACGATCATCAGGAGCAGCCCGAAGCAGAACACCGTGACCGGCCAGCCCGACAGGTGCCCGGTCGCGCCGAGCTGCACGGGAGTGCCGGAGCCCGGCGCCACGAAGCCCGCGTCGACCAGCCCGATCAGCGCGATGAACAGTCCGATCCCCACGCTGATCGCGTGTTTGAGCGCCAGCGGGATCGCGTTCATGATCAGGGTGCGCAGGCCCGTCACGGCCAGGATGATGATCGCGAGACCTTCGAGGACGACCAGGCCCATCGCCTGGGCCCAGGTCATGAACGGTGCGGCCTGGTAGGCCACCACCGCGTTCAGGCCGAGCCCGGCCGCCAGCCCGAACGGCGCGTTGCCGATGAACGCCATGAGCAGCGTCGAGATGGCCGCCGCCAGCGCGGTCGAGGTGGTGAGCTGGACGATGGAGAGCCTGGCGCCGGTGATGTCATGGGCTCCGGCCAGGATGATCGGGTTGAGCAGGATGATGTAGGCCATCGCCATGAACGTGGTGACCCCGCCGCGCACCTCGCGGCCGACCGTCGTCGACCGGCCGGAGAGCTCGAAGAACCTGTCGAGCACGGCCATCCCCCCTCGCGATCAAGGGGGGATCAAGGGGGATCGCCGGATGCCCTACCCGGCCCGGAACGTGATCACGCCTCGGGCCGCCGGTACGTCATGCTTCGTGCTTGCCGCCGCCCAGCAGGGCGACGAACTCCTCCAGGCCGATCCGGCCGTCGCCGTCCTTGTCGGCGGCGTCGATGAACGCGCTGATCTCACCGTCGTCGACGCCGTGCCCGCCGAGGGCCGCGTTGACCTGCCTGATCTCGCTGGTCGACAGCAGACCGTCGCCATCGGTGTCGAACCGCTCGAACTCCGCCCGGGCGGCGTCATGTGCGCTGGTCATCGGATTCCTCCCCGTAGTCAATCCGGCTGTTACAGGGCGATATCTTCGGGTCTGATGGGAACGCGCGTCAACCGCCGCCCGGTCGCCGCCCGCACCGCCGCCGCGATGGCGGGCGTGGACGAGAGCGTCGGCGGCTCACCCGCGCCACGCAGGCCGTATGGCGCGGCGGGGTCGGGATTTTCGAGGATTTTCAGCGCCATGGGCGGCATGTCGAGGATGGTGGGGATCAGGTAGTCCGTGAACGACGGGTTCAGCAGCCGCCCGTCACGCAGCTGGATCTCCTCCATCAGCGCCAGCCCGAGCCCCTGCGCCGAGCCGCCGTGGATCTGCCCCTCCAGCGCCTGCGGGTTCAGGATCCGCCCGACATCCTGTACGGCCGCCAGCTCGACCACCTTGACCAGGCCCAGCTCGACGTCCACGTCCACCACGGCCCGGTGCACGCACAGGGCGAGCTGGGTGTGCGAGTCGCCCTGCCCGGTCTCGGGGTCCATCGGGAACGTGGGCCGGTGCCGGTACTCCCGCGTCTCCTCGATCGGCCCGTACTTCTCCAGCGCCTCCCTGGCGGGCAGCCCCTCGAAGCGCGCCCGGACCGCCTCGCAGGCCGCCTTCACCGCCCCGCCGGTGACGTACGACTGCCGCGAGGCCGAGGACGAGCCCGCCGAGCCCACCGTCGTGTCGGCCGTGGCCACGGTCACATCCTCGACGCCCAGCTCGGTCCTGGCGATCTGGGCCTGGATCGTCACCAGGCCCTGGCCCACCTCGGCCGCCGCGGTGTGCACGGTGACGTGCGGCTCGCCGCCGATCAGCTCGGCCCGGACCCTGGCCGTCGAGTAGTCGTCGAAGCCTTCGGAGAAGCAGATGTTCTTGATGCCGACGCCGTACCCGACGCCGCGTCGTACGGACTCGCCGTGGGTGGTCTGTGAGACGCCGCCCGGCAGTGCGCGCAGATCGGTTCCCCGGGAAGGCGGCAGGGGCATCGCGGCGAGTTCGCGGAGCATGCCGGCCAGCGGTGCGGGCGAGTCGATGATCTGGCCGGTGACCAGCGACGAGCCTTGCGACACCGCGTTGCGTACCCGGATCTCGATGGGTGACAGGCCGCAGGCCTCGGCCAGGAGATCCATCTGCGATTCGTAGGCGTAGCACGCCTGCACCGCGCCGAACCCGCGCATCGCCCCGCATGGCGGGTTGTTGGTGTAGACGCCGGTGGCGTCGATCCGGACGTTCGGCACCTCGTACGGGCCGGCGCCGAGCGAGGCGGCGTTGCCGACCACGGCGGGGGAGGAGGAGCAGTACGCGCCGCCGTCGAGCAGGATGTCGGCCTTGACGTAGACGAGCTTGCCGTCGCGGGTGGCGCCGTGCTCGTAGCGCATCCAGGCGGGGTGGCGGTGTACGTGGCCGTAGAACGACTCCTCCCGGCTGTAGACGATCTTCACGGGGCGGTTCAGCCGGAGCGCCAGCATGCAGGCGTGGGCCTGCATCGACAGGTCCTCGCGGGCGCCGAACGCGCCGCCGACGCCCGACAGCGTCAGCCGTACCTTCTCCGGCGGCAGGCCCAGGCAGGGAGCGAGCTGGTCGCGGTCCACGTGCAGCCACTGGGTGGCGATGTACAGGTCCACGCCGCCGTCCTCGGCGGGGACGGCCAGGCCGGACTCGGGACCGAGGAACGCCTGGTCCTGCATGCCGACCTCGTATTCGGCCGTCACCACGACGTCCGCCTCGAAGGTGTCACCCACCCGCACCGGCTGGCGCCGGACGAAATCCCGGGACTCACGCGGGTCCGTCACGGCGGGGCGGGGCTCGTACTCGACCACGATCGCCGCGGCGGCCCTGCGCGCGGTCTCGGGGTGGTCGGCGCCCACCAGCGCGACCGGTTCGCCCTGGTAGCGGACCTGGTCGATGGCGAGCACGGGCTGGTCCTTCAGCTCCAGGCCGTAGAACTTCTCGCCGGGCACGTCCTCGTGCGTCAGCACCGTGAACACCCCGGGGATCGCCAGCGCGGGCCCGACGTCGATCGACCGGATCCACGCCGAGGCGTGCGGGCTGCGCAGTGTCGCGCCCCACACCATGCCGTCGAGCCACAGGTCGGAGGCGTACGCGAACTCGCCCGTCACCTTCAGCGTCGCGTCGGGCCGCCGGGCGCTCTCGCCCACGCCCAGGGACCCGAGCTGCCGCGTCAGGCTGTCCGTTTCGGTCATCCTCCGAGTAGAGCACCGGCGTGCGGGCGGTCCTATGCGTGTGACGTTAAATCGAGGTCAGAGCTTGCCCGATCGACTTGTATATTCCTCCAAGTGCGCATCAGTGACCTGCTGGCCATCGGCGAGCTGCGTCTCAGACTCCTGACCGGCGACCCGGCCACGGAGTTCACCGGCGTGCACATCACCGACCTGCCCGAGCCCGGACGTTACCTGTCGGGCGGGGAGCTGGTGCTGACGGGGATGATGTGGCGTGGCACACCGGATGACGCGGCCCGCTTCGTCGCCGCGCTGGTCGAGGCCGGGGTGGCCGCGCTCGGGGCGGGCCAGGCGTGGCTCGGCCACATTCCGGCCGATGTCGTGGCGGCGTGCGCGGCGGCCGGGCTGACGCTCATCGAGGTGCCCACCGAGGTCTCCTTCCGTACCGTCGCGGAGCTCGTCGTGCCCCGCCTGTCCGGCGACGTGCGCGACGCGCTCGGCCGCCACCGCCGGCTGCTCGCCGCCGTCGCCGAGGGCGCCGCGTTGCCGGAGCTGTTCGCGCTGACCGCGGCCGAGCTCGGCGTCACGGGCTCCGTCGTCTCCGCCGCCGGCCAGGTGATCGTGGGTTCCATCGAGGATCCGGTACGGCCGGCCCGTGCGTACTTGACGGCGTCTCGGCTGCCCTGTCTCGTCGGCGAGCACACGATCTTCGGCGTCGGGCGCGGCGACCGGGCCGCGGGCTGGGTGCTGGTCTGCGACGGCGACCTGCTGGACCGGCCCGACCTCGGCTACGAGCTGGCGGACTGCGTCGCGGTCGAGCGCAGCCGGATGGAGGAGGGCCGCCGGGTCGAACGGCGGCTGACCGCGCAGCTTCTCACGGCCGCGCTGGCGGAGGCGGGGCTGGCCGAGCTGGACGCCAGGCTCCGCACCTGCGGGCTGGACGCCGCCGAGCCGTACGCGATCGTGAACGTGACCGTCCTGCCGGCGGGCAGGCCGGGCGAGCCGGACCCGGTGGGCGGGACGGACGCGGCGGAGCTGGGCGGGCAGGTGGTGGAGGAGCTGCTGGGCCGCGAGGTCGTCGCGGCGGTACGGCCGGACGGCGCGGTGGCGCTGGTGCCGTTGCGGGGCTCGACGGTGAGCGGGGTGGCCGGGCGGTTGCGCGCCGGGGTGGAGGTGCTCTCCGCGCTGCCCGGCACGCGGGTCTGCGTCGGATTGAGCGGTGCGCTCACCGGTGCGGCGGCCGTGAAGGGCGGGGCCGGGGAGGCCGGGCACGCCAGGCGGCTGGCGGAGGCGCGGGGTGGCGGCGTGGTGACCAGCGACGAGATCTACACCCACGCCCTGCTGCTGGCCACCACCCCTGGCGATGTGCGGCGCTCGTTCGCCGACCGGCTGCTCGCCCCACTGCTCGACTATGACGGGCGGCACCAGTCCGAGCTGGTGCGGACGCTCAGCACGTTCCTCGACTGCGCGGGCTCGTGGAACGCGTGCGCCGAGCGGATGCACGTGCACGTCAACACGGTGCGCTATCGGATCAGACGGGTGGAGGACCTGACCGGCCGCGATCTGTCGACGATGACAGACCGGGTCGACTTCTTCCTGGCGCTCAGGGCTGGTTGACGATCGGACGCCCTGCGTGGGGGGTGGGCGCGCTCGGGCGGGGAGTTCCAGGTGCTGCGGACGTGGCGATCACGACGAGCGGCAGCGGCGTGAGACGCGGCGGCGCAGTGACGATGTGCTGCGATCACGTGGTCGGCGTCGACCTAGCAACAATCGATGACACCGTAGGGGCTGTTAGGAGACGTACTGGCATCTGCGGTCGTAGCATTAGTGGTTGCGACCAGTACGGTCGCAATCAGGGCAGCAAGTGCTGACAAGATAAGACGCGTGCGCATCTAGGGCTCCCTCGCCAATATGTGTTATGCGTTTGTCATCATCCCAAGGAGCGGCAACTGTGACCACATCGGACCTGGTCGGACTCCGTATTAAGACAGTTCGGCGACAGCGTGGCCTGTCACAGGCGCAGCTCGCGCACCCTGAGCTATCGGACAGTTACGTCTCCTTGATCGAGAGTGGCAAGCGTACCCCGACTCCCGCCGTTCTTGAGCTGCTGGCTCAGAAGCTGGACTGCTCGCTCTCCTATCTGGTCAATGGTGTGACCGCCGAACAGATGGAGGACATCGAGCTCGCTCTCGGCTATGCCCGGCTGGCCCTGGAGAACGGTGAGGTCTCTGAGGCGCGTACACGCTTCGCCGAGCTTATGGCGAACAATAACCTGACAGGTCTCACGTCGCTCCGTCAAGACACCGAATTCGGACTGGCCCTGGCCACCGAGGCCTGCGGCGACCACGCCGGGGCCATCGCCCTCCTCGACCGGCTGAACGGCGAGGACATCTCGCCCGACCGTCGCATCGAGGTGTCCATCGCGCTGTGCCGGGTCTATAAGACGAGCGACAGGCTGACCGAGGCCGTCAAGATCGGGGAAGGCATCCTGAGCGGGCCGACCCGGCCGGCCTGGTCCGATCTGATCATCGAGCTGGGCGCCTCTCTGCTGGGTGCCTACGTGGGGCGCGGCGACCTGCTGCGCGCCCGCCAGTTCGCCGCCGAACTGCTGAACGCGGCCGACCTGCTCGGCACACCGAGGTCGATGGTCGCCGCGTGCTGGAACGCCGCCATCGTGGCCGAGACCACCGGGCACGGCGAGGAGGCTCTCGGCTTCGCGGAGCGCGCTCTCGCCGTCCAGTCCGAGACCGGCCAGCCGCGCAATCTCGCCAGAATGCGCCAGGCGTACGCGGCACTGATGCTCAGGGCCCGGCCGTCGGCCGCCAAGGAGGCCCGCCAACTGCTCATCAAGGCGGACCAGGAGCTGGCCCAGTCCTCCTCCAGCA
This sequence comes from Nonomuraea sp. NPDC049269, assembly GCF_043197155.1. Taxonomy (NCBI): domain Bacteria; kingdom Bacillati; phylum Actinomycetota; class Actinomycetes; order Streptosporangiales; family Streptosporangiaceae; genus Nonomuraea; species Nonomuraea sp. NPDC049269. The sequence goes on along the minus strand of NZ_JBICSO010000013.1, from coordinate 286,186 downwards.
CGGCCGACCGCGCCAGCTGCCTGGTGGAGCTGGCCCGCGCCGAGATCCTCGACGGAAACTACGAGCAGGCGCTCAGGTACGCGCGGACCGGTGCCGAACTGCAGCCCGAGACCGCCAAGACCCTCGGCGCCGAGCTGCGCCTCGTGCTCAGCCGCACCTACGGCGGCCTCGCCAGATTCGGCGAGGCGCGGCACGAGGTCGACATCGTGCGCCGGTGGATCAGCCCGCTGCCGGACTCGCGCAGCGTCGCCGCCACCTGGTACGCCGCCGCCGAGACCATGGAGCAGCTGGGCGACTCCGACGGTGCCGTGGAGGCCTACCAGCGAGCCCTGGCCTGCGCCGGCCTGTAGCGAGGTCGGGACCGGGCGGCGACCTCGGTAGCCTTGGGGGTGTCATGAAGAGATCCCCGTTCGCGGCTCTTACCGCGCTTCTCGCCGCCCTGGTCCTGCTGGGCACCGCAGGACCGGCTCTGGCCCACGACGCTCTGAAGAGCAGCGACCCGGCCAAGGACGCCACGGTCGAGTCCATCGACAAGGTCAGGCTCGAGTTCACCTCCCCCGTACGCATACCGGTCGTGATCGTGCGCGGCCCCGGCGGCACCGCGTACCAGAGCGGCGATCCCCACGCCGGCGGCAAGGTGGTGACGCAGGAGCTGAAGGGCACGCTGCCCAACGGGAAGTACACGATCGCCTACCGCGTCGTCTCCTCCGACGGTCACCCGATCGAGGGGGAGATCCCGTTCACGGTCAAGGGGGCGCCGTCGCCTTCCGCGAGCGCGGAGTCGCAGGCGCCCGTCACCCAGGCGCCGGCTTCCGCGGCGCCTTCCCAAGCGGCCTCGCAGGCCCCGGCCTCGCAGGCGTCGGCCGACCGTGCGGTGGCCGTGGAGTCCGCGACCTCGGCGTCGTTCCCCGTGTGGCTGCTCATCGTGGTCGGCGCGCTCGTCGGCGTCGGCATCGGCTTCCTGTTCAGCGCGCGGAAGAAGCCGCCCGCGGACAAGAAGAAGCCGTGACCAGGGCCGCGCGCCTAGCGCTCGCGGCGGTGGGGGCGGCGCTCGTCGCCCTGGTGATCGCCATGGTCGCCGGCGGCGCGGCGTTCCCCCGGATCATCCCCGGCCTGCCCGACGCCGGCCCGATCACCCGATGGGGGCTGCCGGTCTCCAAGCTGTGGATGGACGCGGCGGGCGTGGTCACCATCGGCCTGCTGCTGGCCGCGGCCGCGCTGCTGCCCAACGACAAGGGCCTGCTCGGCAAGACCGCGCTCGGCTACGTCAAGGCCGCCTCCTGGAGCGCGCTGTCCTGGGCCGCCGCCGCGTTCGCCGCGATCGTGTTCGGGGCGGCCGACTTCTTCGCCCGCCCGGTCACCGAGGTCTTCGAGTCCAACTACCTGACCGGCTTCGCCACCCAGTACAGCCAGGGCATCTCGCTCACGCTCGTGGTGCTGTTCGGGGTGGCCATCGCGCTGTTCTCGCGGGGCGCCATCACCGCCGGGGCCGCGGCGGGCCTGCTGGTGCTCGCACTGGCCACACTGCTGCCCCCGGCGCTCACCGGTCACTCCTCCTCCTCGCCCAACCACGACCTGGCCACCTCGGGGCTGTCGCTGCACCTGCTCGCGCTGTCGCTGTGGGTGGGCGGCCTCGCCGTGGTGGCGCTGCACGCCGTACGGAAGCTGCCGCAGCTGGAGATCGCCGCGGCCAGGTTCTCCAGGCTCGCCCTGTGGTGCTACATCGGGGTCGGCGTGTCCGGGGTGTTCAGCGTGCTGGCCCGGCTGACCGCCGTCTCCGACCTCTGGACGTCGGCGTACGGCGTGCTCATCGTGGCGAAGATCATCGCGTTCGTCCTGCTCGGCTACGTGGGCTGGTGGCACCGGCAGCGCACCCTGGGCGGGCTCGCCGCGGGCCGCCACGGCGCGTTCACCCGGCTGGCCGGTGGCGAGCTCCTGCTCATGTCCGCCACCATGGGCCTGGCCGTCGTGCTCTCGCGCACCGCGCCGCCGCCGGTCAGCCTGCCCGCCGACCGGGCCTTCGACCTGCTCGGCTTCCCGATGCCGCCGCCGATCACGCTCGGCAACCTGGCCTCGCTCTGGTGGCTCGACCTGTTCTTCGCGGTGGTCGCCGCCGCCCTGGCCGGCCTCTACGCGGCCGGGGTCATCAGGCTGATGCGGCGCGGCGACCACTGGTCGTGGGGCCGCACCTCCGCCTGGTTCAGCGGGGTGGCGCTGCTGGTCGTGGCCACCCAGAGCGGTGTGGCCCGCTACGCCAAGGTCATGTTCGACGTGCACATGGTCGAGCACATGACGCTGTCCATGGTCGTGCCCATCCTGCTGGTCCTCGGCGGTCCCGTCACGCTGGCGCTGCGCGCGCTCAGGCCGGCCGCCAAGCGCGGCGACCGGGGGCCGCGTGAGTGGCTGACGACGATTCTGCACAGCGGGTTCGTCAAGGTGGTCGGCCATCCGGCCATCGCGACGGCCATCTTCATCGCCTCGACGTACGCGCTGTACTTCACGCCGCTGTTCGAGTCGGCCATGGAGGAGCATCTCGGGCACATCTTCATGACCCTGCACTTCCTGCTCAGCGGCTCGCTGTTCTTCTGGACGATCATCGGCGTCGACCCGGCTCCGCACCGCCTGCCGTACGTGGGCAAGTTGCTGGTGCTCTTCGTCACGATGCCCTTCCACGCGTTCTTCGGCATCGCGCTGATGATGACCGGCACCGTGATGGCCTCCGGCTGGTACGACCAGCTCGGCCGTACGTGGGGCGGGCCGCTGCTGGAGGATCAGCAGAACGGCGGCGCGATCGCGTGGGGGTTCGGCGAGATCCCGACCCTGATGGTGCTGCTGGCGATAGCCCTGCAGTGGTACCAGGACGACGAGCGGCAGGCGCGGCGGGCCGACCGCAAGGCCGATCGCACCGGCAAGGGCGACCCCGAACTCGACTCCTACAACGACTACCTCGCCAAGCTCAATCGTGGTGACAGCGGCTCATAGCCGTTCGGCCATGGCCTTCTATCCTCACCCGCACGTAACCGAACCGCCGGGTAGCCTTGCTCGCAGGGGAGACGGGCATAACCTCATGAGCTGTGTGCGTAAGCCTGGAGGGGGATTGCGCGCACGCGCATGGGACATCGGCATGGGGGCCGATGAGGCGCCCATGCGCTCAGAGAGGCGATAAGAGTTGTCGAAAGAGACGCGCATGCGCGGGGGGCAAAGCCTGGCGGAGGCGCTGGAGACCTACTTGGCGGAGTGGTCGGAGCGCACGGGCATCGCCGTCGAGACCTGGGCGCTGCCCTCGACCGACGTGCCGTCGCGCATCGCGGCGGGCGTCCTGGCCGCCACGCGCGAGGCACTCAGCAACGTCGAGACCCACAGCGGCGCGAGACTCGTCTCCGTAGCGGTGACCTCGGGCGCGAGCGGCCTGCGGATGACGATCCGAGACCACGGCGAGGGCTTCGCCACGCTCAGGGCGGGTCGTGGGATCGCGCGGATGCGGGCCACGTTCACCGAACTGGGCGGCAGCCTGTCGGTCACCGGCACGCAGGGGGAGGGCACCACCGTCAGCGGCGTGGTGCCTAGGCGAGGGTGAGGATCTCGCTGCCCGTGTCGGTCACCACGAGCGTGTGCTCGAACTGGGCCGTGCGCTTGCGGTCCTTGGTCACCGCGGTCCACTTGTCGGGCCAGATGTCGTAGTCGATCGTGCCCAGCGTCAGCATCGGCTCGATCGTGAACGTCATGCCCGGCACCAGCTCGACCTTCAGCGACGGGTCGTCGTAGTGCGGCACCATCAGGCCCGAGTGGAAGGTGGTGCCGATGCCGTGCCCGGTGAAGTCGCGCACCACGCCGTAGCCGAACCGCTTGGCGTACGCTTCGATGACCCGCCCCACCACGTTGAGCTGCCGGCCCGGCGCGACCGCCTTGATCGCCCGCATCATCGCCTCGCGCGTGCGCTCGACCAGCAGCCGCGACTCCTCGTCGACGTCGCCCACCAGGTAGGTCGCGTCGGTGTCGCCGTGGACGCCGCCGATGTAGGCGGTGATGTCGACGTTGACGATGTCGCCGTCACGCAGCACGGTGTCGTCGGGGATGCCGTGGCAGATCACCTCGTTGATCGAGGTGCACAGTGACTTGGGGTAGCCCTTGTAGCCGAGCGTGCTCGGGTAGGCGCCGTGGTCGACGAGGAACTCGTGGCCGATCCGGTCCAGCTCGTCGGTCGTGACACCGGGCTGAGCGTGCTTGCCGACCTCCTCGAGCGCCTGCGCCGCGATCCGGCCGGCCACCCTCATCCGCTCGATCGTCTCCGGGGTCTTGACGTCGGACTCGCCGGTCTGGGGGCGCTTCTTGCCGACGTACTCCGGCCGCTGGATGTGCGCGGGAACCTTTCGGATGGGCGAAACTCGCCCTGGCTGGAGCAATGTCGTCATGAAAGGCAAGTCTACGGGGCAGGATTGATCCTGTGAGCGATGGCCAGTGGTGGTTCTGCCTCAAGCACATGCGCGTCGAGCCCGACCAGGGCTGCCCGAACAAGGACCGCATGGGCCCCTACGAGAGCGAGCAGGAGGCAGCCGGCGCCCTGAAGCGCGCCTCCGACCGCAACAAGGCGTGGGACGAGGCCGACGGGGACGACGACTAGGCTGACGATCTCCGCAGCTCCTGGCATCGGTGGACCTGAGGGCCGATGTCAAGCTTTGTGCTGCCCGCTTCCGGTCGGCTGAGACCGATTCCCTGTGACTCCAATTCGTTTGCATCGGACAAACGCGCCCAAAATAAACCAGCCCTTTAACGGACAAATGCTTATGCAGCCCGCATAAGGCCATGGCTTAAAACGCCGACGGCGATTAGCCGAAAATTCTGGACTGGCCATCGGCGGAGAGCGTGAGATATAAAGTCCAAGGCAACGAAAGGGGGGCACGGCTCCGATGTAAAAATTGAATTGTTTTCGCATCGCCGGCCGGCGGTCCGGAGCTCCAGATGGGGATGGCAATGGACCGCGGTGAAAACCACAAAAAGAGGGATGGCTAATTCCATGAAGACGAACACGCGAGTGGCCTCGGTCGCACTCATGCTCGGCCTCTTCGGCTCCGCGCTGGTGGGTGGCGCCTCCATGGCGCAGGCCACCGGCGGCTACTCCTGCTCCAACGGCCTCGCCAACGTCGTCACCTGCAACAACACGGTCGCCGGGATCCCAGTGAAGCTCAACATCACCGGCAACCGGGCTCTCGACGGCAACGAGATCGGCATCCTCCAGAACAACCTCAACAAGACCACGGTGAACTTCGCGGTCATCAAGGACTCGGTGTTCAACACCTACTCCACGTTCAGCCCGACGGTCATCATCAAGAAGATAAACATCTGTATCGCGTCCACCTGCAAATAACTCACGACCGGGCTCGGATGGGAGCCCGGAAGTGATGGGGCGCAGAGAATAGTAAGGCTACGGCGGGCCGCTGACCGGGCGGCGGCTCGCCGTAGTCTGCTTTTCAGGTCATTCTTTATTGCCGAGCCTTTCTTAATAGACGTTTCGGCGTCTACCTGTTGGTCCAGGCCCCGTGCGGCCACCGCATGATCTTCAGCGGTGGCCGTCCCTGCGTTGGCGGGCCCTCCAAGGCGATCGATGTAAAAGTTTCTAGACATAAGGTCAAAGATTTGCTACCTTCGAGATGTCAAAGATTCTGTACATCGAGGAGGCTTCATCATGAAGGCGATCGCCCAGGACGTCTACGGCTCGGCCGAGGTCCTCCAGTTACGCGAGGTGGACCAGCCGTCGATCGGAGCGGACCAGGTGCTGGTCCAGGTGCGTGCCGCCGGGGTGGACCCAGGCGTGTGGATCTGCATGACCGGCCGACCCTACGGGGCGCGGGTCGCGTTCGGGCTGACCAAGCCCAAGGTGGCGGTGCGCGGCCGGGCGCTGGCCGGGGTGGTGGTGGCGGTCGGCTCCGGCGTGCGGCGGTTCCAGCCCGGTGACGAGGTGTACGGCACCAGCTCGGCCGGCACGTTCGCCGAATACGCCGCCGCCGTGAGCGGGCGGCTCGCGCCCAAGCCGCCCAGACTGTCGTTCGAGCAGGCCGCGGCGGTGCCCATCTCCGGGGTGACCGCGCTGGAGTGCGTCCGCGACGGCGGCCGGGTGCGGGCGGGGCAGAAGGTGATGGTCATCGGCGCGGCCGGCGGCATCGGGTCGTTCGCGGTGCAGATCGCCAAGGCGGCCGGCGCGAGGGTGACCGGCGTGTGCGGCGCCGGCAAGGTGGACCTGGTGCGCTCGCTCGGCGCCGACGAGGTCATCGACTACACCCGCGAGGAGGTCGACCGCGACGGGCCGAGCCACGACGTGATCATCGACCTCGCCGGGTGCCGCTCGCTGTCGCTGCTGCGGCGCGCCCTGACCCCGCGCGGGACGCTGGTGCTGGCCGGCGGCGGGCATGACGCCGGCGGACTGCTCGGTGGCTACACCCGCCAGTTGCGCGCGCCCCTGGTCTCGATGTTCACCAGTCAGCACCTGCGCGGCCTGGCCTCCAAGGAACGCGCCCAGGAGCTGGAGGAGCTCGCGCAGCTGATCGAGTCCGGCGCGGTCACCCCGGTGATCGGCCGCACCTACCCCCTCGCCGACGCCGCGGACGCGATCCGTTACCTCGCCGAAGGCCACCCCACCGGGAAGATCGTCATCACCATGGACCCTAAGGGAGCACCGCGTACGCCCTGACCGGGAACGTCCCCATGCCCGCCACCATCGGCGGCGCGGCGTGGAAGCGGAAGCCCTCATCCGGCAGCGCCGCGAGACCGGTCAGGTGCTCGACCAGCGGGATGCCCGCCCGGAGCAGCACCGAGTGGGCCGGACGCGGGCCGCGCGACGGGGTGTCGTCGATGTTCAGCGAGTCGATGCCGACCAGCGCCGCGCCCTGCTCGGCCAGCCAGGCCGCCGACTCGGGCGCGAGATAGGGGTGCCGGTGCTGATACTTGTCGGTGCCGAAGTGCCGGTCCCACCCGGTCTGGATCAGCACGGCCCGGCCGCGTACGTCCAGCCCCTCGTCGAGGACGACCTGCCTGACCCCCTCGGCGCGCACCACCAGTCCCGGCAGGTCGGCGAGCTTGCTCAGCGGGACCTGTGACAGGTCCTGGCCGTCGGCGTAGCGGTGGTGCGGGGTGTCCAGATAGGTGCCGGTGTTGGCGGCCAGCGTGATCATCCCGATGTGGAACTCGGTGCCCGGCTCGTAGACCTCGCGCGAGGCCTCCCTGCTGAGGTGCGTGCCGACCACCGGCCCAGGGATGCCCGGGTACGTCACCATGCCGTCGGTGATGCGGTGGCTGAGTTCGACGATCATTTGGCTATTCCGATCTTGACGAGCTTGTAGAGGGCCATGGCGCCGATCAGGGCCCAGACCAGGTTCAGGCCGGCCGAGGGCCAGGCGGCGTTGCAGGCGCTGTTGACCATCAGGCCGATCGAGCCGGCCAGGTTGACGAGCTGGTAGGGGGTGCCGTCACTGGACATCCGGGCCGCGGTGATCATGGCGTACCCGAACAGGAGTAACCCGGCGCCCAGCCAGCCGATCACGTCAACGAGGAAGCTCATGCCGCAATTCTCCGGATTTATTGCGCTGAAGCGCAAATAAAGATTGCTAAAGGTTGGCGTAAGCTGATCTGCATGGACATCGACCCCCGCCGGCTGCGTGTCCTGCATGAGGTCGCCCGCCGGGGCGGCGTCATGCGCGCGGCCGAGGCCCTGTTCCTGACGCCGTCGGCCGTCTCCCAGCAACTCGCCCAGCTCGAACGCGAGGTGGGCCTCGCCCTCATCGACCGCTCGCAGCGCCGCGTCTCGCTCACCCCGGCGGGCCGGGTGCTCGCCGGATACGCCGAACGCGTCGAGGACGAGCTGGCGGAGGCCCGGCGCGAGCTCACCCGCTTCACCGAACGGCTGGCCGGACCGGTGCGGATCGCCGCCTTCGCGACGGCGATCAAGCACCTGCTGCTGCCCGCCATGCGCGACCTCGCCGTCCGCCACCCCAAGATCGCCCCGGTCATCCACGAGGTGTTCGGGCCGCCCGCGCTGCAGGAGCTGCGGCTGGGGGCCGTGGACGTGCTGATCACCGAGCAGGACATGAGCCTGCCGGTGCTGGCGCAGCCGTCGCTGGCCACTCGCGCCCTGTACGTGGACGAGTACCGCATCGTGATACCACCTGACTGGCCCGAACCGCGCACGATCGCCGACCTGGCGGAGTTGCCGTGGGTGGCGAGCGAGCCCGAGCAGGCGTGTGGCCAGGCGCTCGACCGGCTCGCCGGGCTGCATGGGTTCGAGCCGCGCAAGGTGCACGTCATCACCGAGTACGACCCCACGCTGGCGCTGGTGGCGGGCGGGTACGGGGTGGCGATCGTGCCGTCGCTCGCCCTGCTGGACCTGCCGGAGGGGGAGGTGCGGGTCAGCGAAATACGGGATGTGGGGTCGCGGCGGTTGGATGCCGTCACGCGGGTCAGCCGTACGAGATCGGGGGAGCCGGACCCGGTGCTGGCGGTCGTGATCGGCGCGATCGAGGACGCTACGGCCGCGCTCGACGCCAACCTGGTCGGCCACCTCCAGAGCACCGCCCAGCCGCTCGACTCGTAGCGACCTCGGCCGCCGACTTGTCTTCGGCCGTAGCGGCCCGGTCGGCTGACTTGTCTTTGGCCGTAGCGGTCCGGTCGGCCGTCGTCAGTCGGCGACCTGCGGGCCGTTGACCCTCTCCAGCAGGCGGGCCAGGCGCTCGCGCAGCCCCGGACGTTGCGGCAGCTCGCCCGCGGCCATGCTGACCAGGTGCTGGGCGCCGTCGAAGGTGATCGGCCCGAGCCGCGGCACGGCGATCGCGTCGTGCGCCAGCCCCTTCAGCGCCGTGTCACCCCCCTCCAACGCCAAGATCGTCGCTCCCGTACGGCGGGCGTCGTCGACCCGTTCGAGCAGCGGCTCGGGCGCGTCCTGCTCGGCCACCACGAACAGCGTCTCGCCCCGCCCCGCCTGCTGGATCCGGTCGAGCCCGACCCGCAGGTGGGCCGGGCCGTCGGCGCGCGGCGCCCAGCGGACCAGCGTGGGGGCGAGCTGCGGCAGATCGGACAACCGGGCCTCGTCGGAGAGGTGCGCGGTGAGATGCCACGGCTCGTCGTCAGGCGTGCCCACCAGCAGCAGACCGCCGGGCGAGCGCGTGGTCCGCAGTGCCAGGCCGAGCTCGCGGGTGCGCTCCACCCAGCCGGTTTCGGCGAGGAGTTCGCGCAGAAAGGTCACCGAGCCAGCATCCATCCGTCCATGGTGCCCGACGCTCGCGGTCGAGTTCACCGTTTCCCGGCGGCCCGGTGATGCGGTGGTGGCCAGTGTTATGTGGCGTGGGAGGCAGTCTGAGCCCGACTCGGGTTAGCCGTTTTTTCGGGCCTTGACATGGGGTTACTGACGGGTAACGATCGGCTCGCGGCGCCGACTTCCCATGAGTGAACCCCACGGAGAGGGGTGGCACATGAGGTTACGTGTTCGCGCCAGCATGTCCCTGATCATCGTACTGATCGCGTCCTTCGTCGCGACCCAGCCGGCCCGCGCGGCCGCGGCCGGGGACGTGGTCACCGCCCAGCCCACCACCGTCTACCTGCTGCCGGGCAAACTGCTCGAAGTCCCGGTGAACGCCTGGCACCTGCTCTACCGCTCGACCTCCGCCACCGGCTCGCTGAACGCCGTGTCCGGCACCCTGCTCGTACCCAAAGCGGGCTACGCGCTGGGCAAGCGCCCGATCATCGGATACGCGACCGGCACCCACGGCCTCGGCGACCAGTGCGCCCCCTCGGTCAGCATGAGCAAGGGCGGTGAGGCCGAGCTCGCGCTGGTCAGCCTGTTCCTGCTCAAGGGGTTCGCGGTGGCCATCACCGACTACGAGGGCCTCGGCACGCCCGGCGTGCACACGTACATGGCCGGGATCTCGCAGGGCCACGCCGTACTGGACTCGATCAGGGCCGCCACACGGGTGTCGGGCTCGGGCCTGTCCGCCGGCGGGCCGGTCGCGGTGATGGGCTACTCGCAGGGCGGCGCGTCGGCCGCGTGGGCCGCCCAGCTCCAGCCGTCGTACGCGTCGGAGCTGAAGCTCAAGGGCGTGGCCGCGGGCGGAGTCCCCGCCGACCTGCGCGCGGTGGCGACCCACCTCGACGGCGATGCCAACTTCGGCCTGGCCGCCGCGGCCGGGATCGGCCTGGACGCCGCCTATCCGGAGCTCAACATTCAGGCCGACCTCAACGACCGCGGGCGCGCGCTGCTCGCGGACGCCGCCGATGACTGTGTGGGCGACCTGGAGAGCAAGCTGGCCGGTCTTCGGTTCTCCGACCTGAGTCCCGTGGATCTGATGAACCAGCCCAAGTGGCTGGCCCGGCTCGCCGAGAACCGGCTTGGCTCGGTCGCGCCGCGGGTGCCGATGTTCATCTACCACGCTCAGGGGGACGAGATCATTCCGCAGGCGATCTCCGCCACGTTGCGCTCCGAGTACTGCCGGGCTGGGGTCAACGTGCGGTGGGTGTCTCTGCCGGCGCCCAGTCATGTGACGGGGGCCATTGAGGGTGGGCCGTTGGCCATCGAGTGGCTCGGGCTCCGGGTCCTCGGGCTGCCGGCGTTCGGCAACTGCTAGATCCCACCGGGCTCGGCGCGTACCCCTCCATCCTGCGCCGGGCCCGGTGCCCCTTCCACGGCACCGGTAAGGAGTGTGACCAGCTCGTTGACGATCGGGGGGCGGGCACCGGGTCTGCTGACGGCGAGGATCTCCCGGTGGAGCGGAGCGACCCCGGGCGGCAGAAGCACCCTCTCGATTCCGGCGTCGTGTCCCGCGCCGAGGAGCGTGGCCGGGATCAGGCCCACCGCCAGGCCGGCTCGGATCATGGCGAGCATGCTGTGCAGGTCCTCGGTCTCCAGTGTCACCTGGGGCGCGATCCCGAGCTCTCCGGCCCAGCGGAGCAGCAGCCGCCGGTCGGGATTGTGCGCGTGGCCGGAGACCCACTCCCGTTCCAGGCATTCGCCCAGTTCCACCGGGCGTCGGCGCCCCGGCTCGGCACCCGTGACCAGGACCAGCGGTTCGCGCCCCAGAACGGTGATCGTCAACGCCTCGGACGGGGCCGGTGGGTCCTCGGGCAGGTAGCGGTAGGCGACGAGCAGATCCATGTCCCCTGACTTGACCCTCGGCACCCCCTCATTCGTCTCCACGACGATGAGCCGGATCCGGGGACCCGGGCGGCGAGCCCTGAGCGTGGACAGGATCTCCGGGAGCAGGTAGGTCATGGCGCTGGGGTAGGTCCCGACGCGCAGTTCGGCGATCTCGCGGTTCGCGATGCCGTTGGCGGTGTCCTGGAACCGCGCGGTCGCATCGAAAAGCGTCTCGGTCGCCTGGGCGAGGGAACGGCCGGCCGCGGTGAGGATCAGCCGGCTGCCGGGGCGGCGGACGATCAGTTCGATGCCCATGTCGCGTTCCAGCGCGGCGATGTGCTGGGACACCGCCGAGGGCACGTAGCCGAGCGCCGCCGCGGCCTCGGCCATCGAGCCCTGGCGCACCACGGCCAGGAAGGTGGCCAGGAGCTTCAGATCCGGCTGAGACTTCATGGATCATGAACTTTCTCTTCGAGATCCATCGCTTTACGTGGTCGCGAGGTCGACACCAGAGTAAAGGCACCCGCCTGACAGAAAGCCGAGACCATGGCCATCGACCTCACCGCTCTCCGGGCCCACTTCCCCTCCCTCGAGACCGGCCTCGCCTACTTCGACGGGCCGGCCGGAACGCAGACCCCCCGCCCCGTCGCGGACGCCATCGCCGCGACGCTGACCGGCCCCCTGTCCAACCGGGGAACCATCAGCCCGTCGGAGCTCAACGCCGAGCGCGCCGTCGCGGACTTCCGCGCCGCCTACGCCGACCTGCTCCACCTGCCCGCGAACGGCATCGTCCACGGCCGCAGCGCCACCCAGCTCACCTACGACTTCTCCCGCCACCTGGCCAAGGGCTGGAAAGCGGGCGACGAGATCATCCTCAGCCGCCTGGACCACGACGCCAACGTCCGCCCCTGGATCCAGGCGGCCGAGCGCGCCGGAGTGACGGTCCGCTGGATCGAGATCGACGCCGACACCACGGAACTGGACCTCGGCTCCTACGATCGGGCCCTCTCACCGCGTACCCGGCTGGTCGCGGTCACGGCGGCCTCCAACGTGCTGGGCACCAAGCCACCCGTCCGCCGGATCGCCGACCGGGCCCACGAAGCCGGCGCCCTGGTGTACGTGGACGGGGTCCACTACGCCGCGCACCACCTCGTGGACGTGCCCGCTCTCGGAGCCGATCTGTTCGTCTGCTCGCCGTACAAGTTCCTGGGACCGCACTGCGGCGTACTTGCGGCAGCACCTGAGTTCCTCGAAACCCTGCGCCCGGACAAGCTCCTGCCGTCCCCTGACACCGTGCCGGAACGTTTCGAGTTCGGCACGCTCCCCTACGAGATCCTGGCAGGCGCCACCGCCGCCGTCGACTTCCTGGCGGCGATGGACCCGGGTACGGAGACCTCGCGCAGGGAGCGGCTGACGCGATCGCTGGGCTCCATGCATGAGCACGAGCAGTCGCTGCGGACGAGACTGCAGGAGGGTCTGCGGGCCTTCGGCGACGCGGTCACCCTGCACTCGAACGCCCCCGACCGTACCCCGACGCTCCTCATGACCCTCGAGGACCGCGACGCACGCGAGGCCCAGGCACACTTGGCCGCGCGCGACGTGGTGGCAATGGCCGGGTCGTTCTACGCCCACGAGCCCTTCACCGCGCTGAAGCTCAAGGACCCCGCACTGCGAGTGGGTCTGGCCCCGTACAACACCACCGATGACGTGGACCGGCTCCTCGATGGCCTCGCCGCCTTCCTCTGACTCCGAAGACCTCAGTCAGGCAGGCCCCAGAAGGATCCGTGCAGGCCGACCTCGTACCTGGGCGGCACGGCATGGATCGATGAGGGGTCATGCCACCTGGCAGGCGGCTCCGTTGAGAGTGAAAGAGGTGGGGGCGGCGGTGTTGCCGGTGTGAGTGGCCTGGAAGCCGATGGTGGTGGAGCCGCCCGGCGCGAGGTTGCCGTTCCAGGCGGCGTTGGTGGCGGTGACCTGGCCGCTGGCCGGTGCGTATGACGCGCTCCAGCCGTTGGTGATGGTCTGGCCGCTGGGCAGGCTGAACACCAGCCGCCAGCCGTTGGTCGCCGAGCTGCCGGTGTTGGTGATCGTGATATTGGTGGTGAATCCGGTGTTCCAGGTGTTCATCACGTACGCCACGCGGCACGAGCCTGACGGTGTGGGCGTGATCGTCGGGGTGACGGTTGGAGTGGAGCCGCCGTAGATGGTGGCCTGCTTGGCCGTGGCCTTGATGCCGTTGGCGCCGTTGAAGATCCGCTGGCCCCAAGTGGTGAGCTGGTTGGGGTCGAAGCCGGTCGCCATGTCCAGGATCGGGTCGGTGTTGCCGCTCCAGGACCAGCCGAGATAGCCGAGGCCTCGGGAGACCGCCTCGGACAGCAATGTTTCGTGATCGACCTCGCCGGCGCTGAACCGCCAGCCGAACTCGCCGATGACCAGCGGCCACCCGTTGGTCTGGAACCGGTTGAGGTAGTCGGTGATCGCCGCGGCGCTGTTGAACACGGCGTACATGTGGATCGACAGGACAGTGTTGTGCTGGCTGTCAGCGTTCAGGATGATCTGGGCGTTGTCTCGCATGACGTACTGCCAGTCCTGGCCCCAGTTCGGCGCGTCGACCATGAGCAGGTGCTCGAAACCATTGCCGCGCATCTTCTGGATAGCGGCGGTGGTCGCGCTGGTCCACTGGCCGGCGTCGGTGTTGCCGATCGGCTCGTTGCCGATGTTGATGACGACGTAGCTCTCCTGGCCCACGAGCGCGCTCTTCTGGCTGATCCAGTAGTTGACCGCCTCGTCCAGGGTCGCGGCCGCGCCATCCTCTCCGTATCCGGTGGTGTCGTGCACCTCCAGGACACAGATCAGCCGATTCTGCTTGCACAGGGAGATAACGTTGGCGACGTCGGTGGACGGGCCCCACCGCTTGCCACTGCCCAGCACCACCCGCACGGTGTTGGCGCCGAGAGCCTTGATGTTGGCGAACGAGCTGGTCTGGTTCGTGTACCAGACGTGTGGGTGGTTGACCCCGCGCATGATGAACTTCTGGCCGTTGGCCTCGACGATGCTCGTGCCGCTGACGTGGAGCCCCACCGCCGCGTGCGCGGGCTGGATGGCGGTGAACATGACGGCGCACAACGACACGGCTACGGCGACGAACGCCGCGCCGACCGAGACAAGCCACGGCATCGATCTCATCGCGAATCTCCTCGCGGTCGGCAACTCAGGGGCCTGCTGAAACGCACCCAGAATGTACGCAGAGCCGCTGCACCCGTACAGCCGCTGCCACACCGCCCCGCCAAGGCCCATAAGGCCCGGCCCAGCTCCCTAATCGCTAAGCGGCCTCAAGCTGGTCAAACCTGCCTAAGACGCTCTCGCCGGGACTCACGTGACCATGAAAGTTCCACACCCGACAGGCGGCGTGACCTGGCTGCTCGCAGGCCAGCACGGCAGCACCCAACTGGCCATCAACGCGGCCACCGGCACTGTCAACCGCGAACGCTACCTGCCGTACGGTCAGCGCCGCGGCGGCGACGACCTGCCCATTACCGACCGCGGCTTCCTCGGCAAGATCGAAGACACCTCCACCGGCCTGGACTACCTCGGCGCCCGCTACTACGACCCCGCCATCGCCAAATTCATCTCCACCGACCCCGAACTCGACCTCCGCACCCCCGAATGGGCTAACCCCTACTCCTACGCCGCCAACGACCCCATCACCCAATCCGACCCCGACGGCCGCCGCGTCGACAGCAACGCCAAATCCGACAACACATTCGCCGCAACCCACCACGCCAGCGGCAAGAAGAGACTGCCCGCGAAAGAACGATTCACCGGCAGCGGCAGCGGCAGCGGCAGTACGAGCGGGACCGCATAAGGGAGCAGCGCAACCGAAGCCGGGACGCTCAAATTCGCGACAAGAAGACTGCACAACAAAAATTCAAGATTCGGGAAAATATCAGGAAGCACGGCTGCTCGGAGCCGCCGTGCGACGCGGGCCCCGCGGAGCGGGCTGGTCTCATCGGCGAGGGCGAAGGCACGATCGAAACTGCAATAGCAGCAGAGCTCGGCGTTGGGGCCGTGACTGGGGTTGTCCGTGGAGCGCGTGCAGTGGCCGGGTTCAGCAAAGCACGTGCTGCGCGTGATGTGGGGTTAGCTGAACTGGGTAAGCTGTCAAAGACTCAGCGAAGCAAGGTCGGGGCAGTTACGGGCGGCTAAAATAAGAAGACCGGCCAGTCGGCGTGGGGATGTTCATCGAAGGGCAAGTGCGCAGAGGACGATGTCGTTGAAAGACTCGGCAACAACAAGGAGGGCATTCTTTTTAGCAAAGCAATACGTCCTCGCACGGGCGAACAGCAACCAATTTGCACTGTTTGCCAGCCGATCTATGGCAAACGTCCTTATCCATTCGGCCCCTTTCCTTGGGGGACTATATTCGGCAAGACGTCGAATAGGAGCAAATGATGCCCGGAGTCCCGGAGCCCGTCTCATGGCGAGATAGCTGGGTATCGCATCCACAGTACGTGGAAGAAATGCCCTTATATTTGCACACGCTGCAGACCTCCGGTAAAGCAAGAGATCTCGACAATGCACGTTTCGGAATCGATCAGGCTGTCGCCCGGGGGCATCAGCTCTATATAGGTGCATATCACGTCATTCCAGCACTGCTTGAATTGCTGAGACTTCGTACACTAGAAATAAGGATAGGAATCTACCATATTCTGACAGAGATCGCGCTGTCTGAACCGTCCGAGCCGGAACCGCAGGTTATCGACGACATAAGCGGCGCTGAGGTTCCGCTGGCCTCTGGCTGTCATGGTCGACTAAAGGCAGCACTACCGCAGGCGTGGGAGGATGTTGTCAGCACAGATGAAGACATGATCTTTATGGCGATGGACTTTATCGGCTTCATGAATGAAGATAAAGATCGATTCATCGATCATCTCCGGGCTTCTCTTCCTCAATATGGCGACAGGTGCCGCGAGAACGCGCAAGAGTGGCTTGACGAGTACAATAACTAAAAATGTTTCATCGTAGAATGATATTAAAGAAAGTTGCGACCAGGGGCTCCGGCAAGGGGAGCGAGGGTTGTAAAAGCTGCAACCACGATGGGGAAGATCGCAGGACCGCGCCCCAAGACGGACGGCAAGTGGTTCCCGAATCGGAAGCTGCCGCGCGATAAACATGGCAATCCGAAACCTGAGTCTGACTCTCCCCAAACGCAGCTAGGATGGAAGAAGGGGAGGCGCGATAGCTACCCGCAGGCTCGAGAGTTCGGAGATAATGGTGAGGTGATGCGAGACTATGACTTCACCAATCATGGGCGACTCGATGTTCCGGGCCATGTTATCCACATCAGCATTGATGCACAGAAAATCCGACGGTGGAACAAGCAGCGCGGACCAGCAGAGTCATGGGCATGATGACATGTCGACTGTCGTGATACCCATGCATAAATCTTCCGAAGAAACTGTTAGGCTCATTCAGATTCTCGGTACCCTCCCTGAGAATACGTGGGCATGGAGCATGCTGGAGCTATGGGGAACCGGTATCGCGCCCCAGGGAATGACGATGCAGTCATTCGAAGACTACGTCTCATCCTCTGATGCCGGATATCAATTGGGTTGGCGCGAGCTGGTAAGCACTGCTTCCAGCTTGGATCAAGTTCATGACTGTCTAATCGCGGCCACTAGATCCCCCTTTGCCCTTACGCGCCCAAGCCTCGATCAGGCTTCTAACCCAGAACTTCTCGTAGTGATTGAAGCTTTAGATAGCACTGAGTGGGGCATCCGAATCGGCGATCACCTCGATGATGCTAGAGAAATAAAAGAGCGACTTGCGTCATTGAGATGATGCGAGCGAGTTGCCGGTAAGTAGTCGGGCCCAAAATGGGTGAGGACAAGCGCCGATGCCGCCAGGGTTGATGGTGATGTGCTGGAGGGTCCGCCTACGACCCTTGAACAGGGCGAAGCTGGCTCTTCGCCTCTGGAGGGGGATGTCACCATCAAAGGCGAAAAGCCCTCAATTACTCCCCCCGCTGAACTGTCATCACGGAGAGCGGTAGTAGCGATGAATCTAAGCATTGAAGTTCCAGAATACCGGGCTGGCGAAGGGCTAGGTTTTGCTTGGGACGAAAATTTTGAAATTGAATTGACGGTCAGGTCGACGGAGGTTGTCATCAAGGCAAATCATGCCGGATTAACCTCGCTGGCACGTCACCTGTTGACCCTTGCTCAGGTAGGTGTGCACGAAGGTTCTCATATTCACTTAACGGCAGATCAAGAAATCGAATCCGACTTCGATCTAATTCTCGAGCGGATGGAGAAAGGATAATGTACGTCGTATGTCGTTGACGGCGACGTCGGGGAACTTTGCTGGCCGAGCTTGGCACGGCGCACGCACAAGCGGTGGAATCGAGCGTCTGCATCACATCCGACGCCGCCTCCGAAGCGAAGATATCGACGAAGCCCCGCTAGGAGATTCCGCGATAGAGCGGGCTGAGTATTTCGGAAAGCGGTAACGGTGAGTTTTGATCTTGCCTTTTGGTGTCAGAGGTCGATTCCGACCCCAGAGGAGGCGGCTCAGGTTTACGACCAGTTGACGGACGGGCTTGCAGGTATCGTCGAAGAAAGTTCAGCTATTGATGATTTCTGCCAGGCCGTGATCTCTGTATTTCCGAATCTCACTGAGGATAATGTGAATGAGTCGCCGTGGGCCTCTCCTCTCTACGTCACCAGTGAGTGTGTAATGGCGGCTATCTCCTGGTCGCGTTCCAGCGAAACCTCCTCGGTTCTACTTGATTTGGCGGCAAGGTATGGGCTAACCGCTTATGACCCGCAGGAGCAAGTGGTTTACGGAATTACTGGAGAGGCTTCAAACTGCTGATGCCGTAGGAGAGAAGTGGGCAACGTCCGCGGACGAAGGCTGTCCCCGTCGCCGCTCCGGTCGATGGCGTCTCGCTGGATGGATGGATGCGCTAGCTGAGGATGGGGAAGTTGGCACGGAAGGTGTTGTACGGGTCGTGGTGGCGTTTGAGGTCGCGCAAGCGATCCAATGCGGCAGGCGTGAAGGCGTCGGCCGGTGTCTCGCCAGGGCTGAGGAAGGTGAAGGGTTTGCGTCCGCTGACGGGGAGGGCGTCGGTGAGTGCGCGTTGCCTGGCGGTGATGGCCTCGGCGGTCGTCGGGTCGGTTGGCACGCCGAACAGGTAGAGCGCGTAGGGCTCGGTCAGCGGGCCATGGGGAGTCTCGGACGGGAGGGCGAAAGCACCGCCGAGGTGGCGTATCTGCACGCTCATCAGCGGGGCGATGGGGTCGGCCAGCAGGGTCTTCGCCACCCTGTCATCCAGGTCGGTGAGCAGTTCGCCGCGTGAGGAGCCCGCGCCGGGGTCGGTGGGTTCGGCGGTGATGGTGCCGAGTTCGGTGATCGACATGGGGCGTCTGCTGTCGGTGAGGGGGTGGGGCAGGTGGTCCAGGGGGCTGAGCAGGGCGCGGGCCGTGGCGGCGTGGCCGAGATAGGTGGCGTCGATGGCGATCATGGGTGCGGAACCGGGGAAGTGCAGCAGGTCCAGCCAGAGGGTGAGGTCGTCGGGGGCGGTGGCGGTGATCTGGCGGTAGGCGTCCATCACGTCCGGGGCGTGCTGGGCGGCCCATGACATGCGCCCTCCGTACAGGTGCGGAGCGGGGTGGAGGGCGAGTTCGAGGGCGGTGACGATGGCGAAGGAGCCGCCACCGCCGCGCAGGGCCCAGAACAGGTCGGGGTCGGTGTCGGCGGTGAGCCGTCGCTGCCGGCCTTCTGCGTCCACGATGTCGAAGGCGGTGACGTGGTCGGCGACCCAGCCGTGTTTGCGGCCGAACCAGCTCAGGCCGCCGCCGAGAGCGACGCCGGCGACGCTGACGACCGGGGAACTGCCGGGCAGGCCGGTCAGGCCATGCGGCGCGGCGGCGGCTTGGAGGCTACCCGAGGACACGCCCGCGCCGACGCGGGCATGCCGGGCGGTGGGGTCGATCTCCAGGGTGTTCAGCCGCCGGGTGCGCAGCAGGATGGCGCCGTCGAGGTCCGGGGTGGCGCCGTGACCGTTGGGTTGGGCCGCGACGGCCAGGCCGTGGGCGTGGGCAAAGCGGACCACGGCCGCGACGTCGGCGGCGTCGGCCACTTCCACCACGGCGGGAACCGACTGTTCGATGGCCAGGTTCCAGGGGCGCCGGGCCTGGTCGAAGCCGTCGTCTCCGGGGAGCAGGACGCGTCCTCGGACGAGAGCGCGCAGGTCGTTCAGCTTGTTGCTCATTCTTCCTCCGAACTCGGTGGCAGGGGTGCTCGTCAGACGCCGAAGATCGCGGTGGGGTCGCCGGTGTACCAGGCGTTGTCGATGCGCAGGCGGCGGATGACCCAGCGGTCGCCATCACGGACCAGATCGGCGTCGTAGGGGTTCTTCAGCAGGGCGAAGACAGCGTGGTCGGCGGCGAGCAGATGCTGGGCCTCCACCAGGGCGGTCAGCCGCGCGGTGTCCCCGTCTATGGCGATGCGGGGGTTGGTGACCTGGTGGGTGGTGTCCACCCGGCCGGTGAACATGGCCAGGATGGTGTCGGTGATCGTGTCCCGTCCGGACATCACCGGTGGCCGGCCGCCCCACTTGGCGGCGGCGGGGCGGAAGTCGAGTTCCGCTTCGACGGCGAAGGCGGAGGCGAACAGTGCCTTGTCCTTGAGGTCCTGGCCCAGGCCGAAACGGTACAACGCGTCCAGGATCTCGACGCGGTCCCGCAGTTCCCGGACGAGGGCGTTCGCGTCGTTCGGCAGGGCGGAGAGGGCCTGTTCAGCGGTGACGTACATGGCTTGCTCCCATGCGGCTCAGAGAGGAGGTGGCTGGTGCGGACCACTTTCGTCTGGCGCGAGGGGCCGATCAACGCGGCCCTGTGGAAGGATCGTGAAGCAGCGGTTAACGATCTGGGGGTGAGATGCTCGAGCGGCATGAGCTGGAGGCGTTCCTGACCTTGGCCGAGGAGCTGCACTTCGGCCGTACCGCTGAGCGGCTGCGCGTGTCGACCGCCCGGATCAGCCAGACGATCGCCAAGCTGGAGCGCCGGACCGGGGTGCCGTTGTTCACCCGTACCAGCCGTCGCGTGGAGCTGACCAGGGCGGGGCGCCAGCTGTATGAGGAGGTTCGGCCCGCCTGGGACCAGATCGCCGCCGCATTCGCGCGGGCGATCGACACCGGCCGCGGCCTGACCGGCACCTTGCGGGTGGCCTTCGTCGGTGCGGCGGGCGGGCAACTGCTCGCCGGGGCCGCCGAGCTGTTCCGCCGGCGACTGCCGGACTGTGAGGTCCAGCTTCGTGAAGCGCAGATGGTCGATCTCATGCCCTGGCTGCGTGACGGCCAGATCGACCTTGCGCTGGGGACGTTCCCCATCGAGGAGCCGGGCATCGTCACCGGTCCGGTGCTGGTGTCCGAGGCGCGCATGCTGGCTGTGCCGTCTCAGCATGCGTTCGCCCGCCGTACGTCGATCTCGCTCGACGATCTGGCCAGGGTGAAGCTGCTCCAACTGCCGGACACCCTGCCTGTCTCGTTGCGACAGGACCGTACCCCGCGTACTACCCCCAACGGACGACCGATCGAGCCGGGACCCGCGGCCTCCACGTTCAACGAGATGCTCACCCTCATCGGCGCCGGGCACGGCGCCTTCCCCGTCGGAGCCCAGGCCAGGCGCTACTACGCGCGCCCTGACGTCGCCTACGTCCGCATCAGCGATGCCCCGCCGCTGCGATGGGGGCTGCTGTGGCGGGCCGATGGCGCCACCGCACGCGTCCGCGCCTTCGCCGAGGCCGCTCACGACCTGGTCACTTCTTCATGAACGGCCGTTGCCAGCGGGTGCTCGTGCCGGAGACGGACAAGGTGCGCCGCTGGAGCAGTAGGCGCGGATAATGTCGCGCGAGTTTTTGCGCATCAGGCTTGAGCGGATCTCCAGGACTCCACAGTCGCTTCGGCGATGGTTTCGATGCGGTGTCCGTATGCCAGATGCCCATCAGACACGAAGCTGCCGTCCCTGAACGGCAACTCGCAGAACGTAGCGCGGAAATGCCCAGGAGGTCGACCCGGCGGGAGCGGCGCGTACGCCGCCAACGGCGCCATGTCGTAGCCCGACTGCGCCCCGTGCCTGTTGCGCGCCACCTGATGAGCCGCCACGCGAAGCAGCGCGTCGATGCCCTTGTTCACGTAGAGCTGTAGTTGGCGGAACTGACCGTCAAGGTACTTCTCATGAGCTCTGGAAGGATGCTGAAGGAGATACGCGCAGACCACAGGCGCGTGCCACCTGTACATCTGAGGATCGGCCTGCTCTTCGGCCAGGATTCCGTGGTAATAGTCCACGCACACGCCCAGCGGACCGGCAATCGCACCGCAGTCGCACTGACTCATGCTGGAGCTATCTATCATGGTCTGCAACATAGGCGGCCGACCACAGCGTTGTCGACAGGATTTCGGCGTCGGGCCGGCGACTTCTCGGTCGTTTACTGCTTGTACGAAGACTTGAAACTCGGTGTCAGTGAATTTGTGTGGGGAGCCGTTGGATGAGACTTTAATGACTCCCTGATATTCCAGAATAAATAATTTGAACGCACCCGCAATGTCCGGATCTGTGGGCTAGTCGTCCTTGTGGACTTTTCCGGGGGCGGCGAGGCTGGTGGGGTGGGAGATGTGGTTGTGGCCGTCTATGACGGGGTGGTGCTGCTGGACGTAGCCGGACCAGTGCAAGTTCTGCACGGGTCCGGCGGCTACCAGATACGGCTTGCTTCCGTAGATGGGCGGCCCGTACGCACGGACATCGGTGTGCCTTTGGGGGCGGACCTAGCTCTGGGCGATGTCGAGGGGCCGGTCGACACGTTGCTGGTGCCGGGATACGCGCCCCCCGACGGTGACCGCCCTGACGCGGCGTACCTGAGTCTGCTGCGGGAGATCGGTCATCGCGCGCGTCGGGTGGCCTCGGTGTGCACGGGTGCGTTGCTGCTGGCGGAGGCGGGGCTGCTCGATGGGCGGCGGGCCACGACGCACTGGGCCGCCTGTGCTGATCTGGCGTCCCGGTTTCCGCAGGTCACCGTGGAGCCCGATGCGATCTACGTTCGTGATGGGCCCGTGGTGACCTCGGCCGGGGTCACCGCCGGGATCGATCTGGCGCTCGCCCTGGTCGAGGAGGACCACGGTTCGGACATCGCGCGGGCGGTGGCGAAATACATGGTCGTGTTCCTGCAACGCCCTGGCGGCCAGTCGCAGTTCAGCGTTCGTCAGGCTGTCGCTACGCCACGCCACCCCGCGTTGCGGCGACTCCTTGACGCGGTCGCGGTCGAACCGGCGGCGAACCACAGCCTCGCCGCGATGGCGGCCCGTGCCGCGGTGAGCGAGCGTCATCTGACCCGGTTGTTCCGTCGTGAGGTCGGGCTCACCCCCGGTCAGTACGTCGAGCGGGTCCGGGTGGAGGCGGCGCAGGTCCTTCTGGAGACCAGCGCCGTCGGGGTGGCCTCGGTCGCCCGTAGCTGTGGTTTCGGGTCCGATGAGTCGATGCGCCGGGCGTTCCTGCACGTGCTCGGCACGACCCCGACCGAGTATCGCCAACGCTTCCGCACCTCCCGCGCCATCTCATTCATCAAATGACATGACTGTCTCAAGGAGACCGTATGAGCTCTTTCCTGCCCCGCCGCACGTTACTGGGAGCCGGTCTCGCCGGCCTGGCGGGTCTGACGGTCGGTATGCCTGGTGCTTCCGCCGCCGACGCCGGGGATCAGAACGCTGACCTGTCCTTTCCCGCCACCCGTATCGCCCAGGCGGCCCACCGGCTGATGACGGACGCGCAGGAGCCGTACCTGCGCAATCACAGCCTGCGCAGCTTCCTGTTCGGCCGAGCGGCCGCCGCGCAGTCCGGTCTTCGGCCGGGCCACGACTACAACGCCGAAGTCATGTTCCTCATCTGCGTGCTGCACGACATGGGACTGACCGAACGCGCCGACACCGGCCAGCGGTTCGAGATCGACGGTGCCGACTTCGCCGCCCGGTTCCTGGAGGAGCAAGGCATCACCGACCGGCGCATCGACACCGTCTGGGACGGTATCGCTTTGCACACCTCCAGCGGGTTCCACCAGTCGCCCGTGTTCGCCCGCCGGCGTCCGCCGGAGATCACGGTCGCCCAGAACGGCATCGGGCTGGACCTGACCGGCGGCCCCGAGGAGCTGCCCGCCGGATATGCCGATCGCGTACACGCCGTCTACCCCCGCCACGGTGGCGCCCGCGTCCTGACCGACGCCATCATCGCGCAGGGCCTCGCCGATCCGCGCAAGGCGCCGCCCATGACCCTGCCCGGCGAGATCCTGCACCAGCGGCATCCCGAGGCTCCGTACATCACCTGGCAGGGCTTCCTCGACGCCAGCGGCTGGGACGACTGACGGCGCGTCTCAGCACGGCTCATTGAGCCGCTGCCCCTTGTCCGAGCCCATGAACATATGTGGCTGATTCAGATCGACGTTATCATACGTCATATGTCAGATGATCTGCACAATTTTCCGGAGAGCGAGCAACCAGGCTCGCACTTCGCTACCTAGACCTCGATCAGGGCGCCTGATGCTTGCGTGCTGAGCACCAGGCGCCCTGAACCAGAGAGAGACAACCCATGGAACATTTGTTGCTGTCGGTGCATGTCCTGGCCGGCATCGTGTTCGTCGGAGGCTCGGCGGTCGCGACGAGCCTGTTTCCCCGCTATCTCCCGGTCGTCGCCGACGTCACAGTCGGCGCGCCTGTGCCGGAAGCAGCGCAAGAGCGCAATCGCGCTGTGTCCGTCGCGCTGCACCGCATCACCCGTGGCTATAGCGCGTTCGGTTTGATCGTGCCGGCCGCCGGTATCGTCCTGGCCTTCGTCCAGGGCCGCAGTGGCGAGATCTGGATCACCGTCGCCATTGCCCTCACCGCCGCCGCGGGCGTCCTGCTGGCGCTGCAGATCTATCCGCGCCAGCGCGACGCGCTCGCCGGATCCGGCGACCCCGACCGGCTGCGCACGCTGTCCATGCACGCCGGCATCTACAACCTGCTGTGGGCGGTCGTCGTCGTTTTGATGATCGTACGTCCCGGCGCGGCCCCGGGAGCGTGACCTGACATGCGCACACTGCGGATCGCGGCCGGCGTTGAGACCGCCTCCTTGCTGGTTCTGCTGGTCAACCTGTTCACCACGCACAGCAAAGCGATCACCTCCCTCGTCGGCCCGCTGCACGGCACGGCCTACCTCGTCGTCATCTCAGCCGCCCTGCTGGCCCCGGCCACCGCCTCATCCGGCGCCCGCCGGTGCGCCGCCATCCCCGCCATCGGTGGACTGCTCGCGCTGTGGCAACTCCGTGAGCGTTCCCGAGCAAGCATTCTCTGACCGGCCTGGCGGTGCCGGAGACCTGCCGCGCCCACGCCGGCGGCGAGTCAGGGATCTTCAGCGCGAGGCCGAGTCCGGCAGAGACATCAGGTTCCACTGCGCAGCGCACGCCTCGTCAGCGCAGTGAAGACAGTACTTCTCGAGCATGGGAGAGACGCGGATGAACACGGGCGAAATCGTGCTGCTGGGGACGCTGACCGTGGCGATGTTCAACGTCGGGGTCATCTGGCTCACGCAGGTCGTGGTCTATCCCGTCTGGGCGCTGGTCAGTGAATCGGACTGGAGCGCCTACCACGAGGCCCACAAGCGGCGCCTGCCGGGCACGGCGTTCGTCCCGCACGGCCTCGCCCTCCTGGGCGCGGTGTTGCTCATCGTCCTGCGGCCGTCATACGTGCCGGGCTGGGCCGTCTGGCTCGCGTTCGCCGTCGAGGCGGCCATGCTGGCCGCGACCGCGACGTACTGGGCGCCGCTCCAGATCCGCCTCAGCCGTCGAAATGACCACCGGCTGCTGCGCGTGCTGCTCGCCACGCACTGGATCCGGGTCGGGTTGGTCACCGCGTTCGGTGCGCTGCTGTGCTGGATGGTGACGCTCGCCTTCATCTAGCGTGCGATCCAGCAGGCGGGCGCCGACCGGCGCCCGCCACGCAAGTGGGGTCAGCGGTGCCAGAGTACGGCTGAGGTGGTGGTGCTGTTGAGGGTGACGTCGCCGTTCCAGGTCAGGAACGACTGCTGGGGGAGATAGTTCTGGCCGAGGAGGAAGCCGCGCTTGATCGCGGTGACGTGCACGGTGGCGCCGGTGTCGGTGCCGACCACGACGCGGTGGGCGGTCACCTCGGCGATGTCGTCAGCCGTCGTGCCCGCGGGCAGTTCGACCGTGGTCGCCGCCGGGTCGTCGCGCTGGATCGACCAGGTCGGATCCACATGGTTGGACAGATAGACGGTGTCGCCGCTGACCAGGCGTACGCCGAGCGAGACGCCGACCCAGGATGAGCCCGCGTTGGCCGGCTGCGTGGTCTTCTTGACCACCGCGTACAGGTAGTTACGCTGGTCGCTCACCTCAGGCGTGGCCGGTGTGGTGGCCGAGGGGGCCTCGATCTTGCCCTCGCGGAGCATCTCCTTGGCCATGATCTCGTACGTCCAGGGGTTGGCGTCCATGAGGTATTCGCGGGCCTGGTCGGCCGGCAGCGTCGGCAGGTACGACAGGAAGAACCGCATGGGGTCGTCCACGGTGTCGCACATGTTGTTGTTCGACGTACAGGTCTGCAGGAGGGCGTGGTCGTTCTCGTAGCGGCCGGTGAAGTGCAGGGTCTGGTGGGTGGGGGCCTGGTAGGTGTCGCTGCCCTCGACGCGGTCGCCGTTCTGGTCGACTTCGACGCTGTAGATCCACTCGATGTCGGTCGTGCGGCCCCAGCGGGCCATCAGCGCGGGCGTGTTCGTGCCGCCGTCCTCGTTGCTCCACACCACCGAGTACGTGAGCTTCGTGTGGCCGGGTGTGGTGGCCGGTGCCGACTCGTGCCAGGCGATGAGCGGGGTGTCGGTGGTCGCGTTCTGGTACGGGTTTCCGAGGGTGGCGATGTTGCGGCCATAGACGACGGGCACGTACCGCAGCACGAGGTATTCGGGACTGCCCTTGGCGTAGGTTGAGACCCGCAGCGTGTCCAGCACGACGGATCTGCTCGTCGCGGCGGAGCGCTCGACGGCGAAGTGCAGGCGCAGTTGGTGCACCCCCGCGGTGAGTCGGCCCAGCGCGAGCTGGCGGTGAAGGGGCTGGCCGCCGGAGACCACGAGGTCGGCGGCATATCGGTTGTCGACTGAGATGGACACGACGGCCGATTCGGCGCCCGCCTTCGCCCAGTCCGTGCCTGGCGCGGATGCGTTCAGGTCGATGAGTGCCTCGCCGGACTTCCGCACTACGACGGGTACCCGGGTGTCCGGGTGGTTGCGGCGGACCTCGATGGACCGCGTGTGGGCGGTATCGGCGGGTGTGGCCTGTGCCGTGGCCGGGGTGATCAAACCGGTCAACCCGGCCAGGATGGCGACCGTCGTGGTCAACAGGGGGACAACTCGCATCAGGGGGATTCCTCCGCTGCATGGACTGCGCCGCGGGCGGGATGAATCGCGCCCGTGAGCAGGTCCGATCAGATGCCAGATCTAATGTTGAAGCGCTCTCCACGACTAAAGTCGGGGGATTCCAGCCAGCTCGGGCTCCGTCTGCGCGGTGGCCTGGGCTGCTGTTGCTTGGCGGTTCGCCTTGCGGCCCACGCGGTTGCGTGGTTTGCGCGCCCCAGTCCGTACACCCGGTCTGGGCTGCACGAACTCCGCCCTCCCGGCGGTGAGGATGTTCTTGGCGGCGTTCACGTCGGCGTGCTCGGTGTGTCCGCACGAGGTGCACCGGAAGGCCGCTTGGCTCTCGCGGGACTTGCGATCCACCACCATGCACACGTTGCACGTCTGACTCGTATACGCCGGATTGACAGTGATTACACAGGTGCCCGTGTAGCGGGCCTTACTGCGGGTGGCCAACTCGATCCGATGCCAGCCCTTGTCCAGGATGGACCGGTTCAAGCCAGACTTTCCCGCACCCCCGTTAGGCAGGAACGCGCCCAGCCGTTCGGGGTCGGGCCGGGGTGCGACACGGGCGGTCATGTTCCTGGTCGCCAGCGCCTCGAACACCACCAGCTCAAAGCTCGTGGCCAGGGCGCAGGCGGTCTTGGCGGCGAAGTCCTCCCGGCGTCGGCGGATCTTCCGCACCAGGTTGGCGACCCGTGCGGCGGCTTTGTTTCGCCGGGCCGATCCCTTCGTGGTCCGGGCGAAGTCCCGCTGGAGCTTCTTGGTGTGCCCGACCTCCCGGTCCCGGGCGAACACCTGATGGTGGAAACGTCCATCCGAGCGGGTGACGACCTTGACCACGCCCCGGTCGATACCGACCGCACCGCCGGGATGGGCATGCCGCTCAGGCTTGATCAGGCTGTCCTCGATGAGGAAGCTGATGTACCAGTGCTTGTCGTCCCGCCTGATGGTGGCGTTCTTGACCGTCCCGCCCAGCGGGCGGGTGACGCGGAAGCGGACCCAGCCGAGCTTGGGCAGTTTCGCCCGCGCCCAGCGCCGGTTCAACCGCTCGATGGCGATCTTCCCGCCCTCAGGAAACCGGAAGGACGGCGGATTCTTGACCTTGGACTTCCAACGGACCCCCCACGTGCCGTGCCGGGAACACGCCTGGTCCAGGTCGATGAGCGTCTGCTGAAGGCAGTGGCCGGGCACCTCGCACAGCCACGCGAATTCCCGCTTGGCTTCGGCGAGCTGGCCGGCCTGTTCGTGGTAGCCGATGAACGCACCGCGTCGCCGGTACTCGCGGCGCTGCTCTAGCGCGGTGTTCCACACGCTGCGGCAGGCCCCGCCGATCCGCTCGGCGAACACCACCTGGCCGGGAGTCAGATTCAGACGGTACTTACGTCCGGTCAGCATCCGCGATCACCGGCTCTGCTTCTCGACGTACCACGTGGCGACGTCCAGGGGCGCCCCGCCCACCGTGGCCACGAAGGAGGAGTTGGCCCACAGCGTCGGCAGCTTCGACCTCAAGCTCGGGAACTCCTGACGCAGGATGCGCAAGGAGCGACCCTTGACGGCCTTGACCAGCTTGTGGATCCCGAACCGCGGACCCACCTCGACCAGCAGGTGAACGTGGTCGGGCATGACCTCCATCTCCACCAGCCACGCCCCCTTTCTCCTCGTTCACCTCGCGGATCAGCTCTTTCAGCCGGGTCTCGATCCGTTCGCCCAGCACCGCCTGCGGTATGTGAGGCACCACACCACGTGAAAGGCGCGCTGGCAGGCGATGTTGCTGTTCGTCCGCAAGGTCACGGCCACACGGATCAAGATAAGGCGTTGATCTATCTACCGCTCAAAGATTCGACAGAAGGGCTTACCCCCATGGCTGAAGCCAGGGGTCCGCGCCTAGGTTTCCGATCGAAACTAACCGGCCGGACAACGCCGGGAAAGCGGTCGTTGAAGAACGGGACAACCTAGGAGGCCCGGCCGCGTGCGAGCCCACAGGTCGCTGTGGGCTCGCTTCGCGTGGCGACCTGAAGGGATCAGGGCGTGGTGACGGCCGCGCCCGTGACGGACGCCGACCAGTACAGCGCCCTGGCCACCTGCGGGAACAGGCCCTTGGGGTGGTTGCGGAACATCGGCTCGGTGCCGAACAGCACCACGGCCGCGCCCCGCTCGTCACGGCCGCTGACCACGGCCGCCTGGCCTCTGGCCGCGTCCTGGCCGCCGGTCCCGGCGGGGTTGGGGCGCCAGTGGCCGGAGACGAGCGGTCCCTCGGCCGCGTACGTCTGCTCGACCGTGACCTCGGGGCCGAGCCCGGTGAACCAGCGCGGCGAGTACACGAACGAGTAGCCGGGCGAGCCACTGCCCACAGGACCGGTCGAGGAGACCACGCGAGCGACGCCGTTGGCATCGCCGCGCCCGGCGACGGACGTGGCGGTGAGCAGTCCGGCGGCCGTGTTGAAGGCGGCGCCGGTGCTGCCTCGGGTGACCACGCCGCCCGAGGCGAGGAACGCGTCGAGTGCCGCCTTGGCCGCCGGGTTGAGTGCCGCGTAGCTCAGCCCGCTGGAGACGAAGAGCACATCGGTCCCGCTCCAGTCGAAGCCGCCGTTGAGGATGGCCGTGGAGATCGGGGTGACGGGGAAGCCCAGCTCACGCAGCGTGAACAGCTCGTCCGCCGAGGTGGCCGCCGCGATCCGCACCTGGGACAGCGGCGTACTCGTTACAGAACCTGCTGGGGTGAACGTCACGCCGTACCGGTCGGACATGGTGCGCGCGGCCTGCCGCGCGGTCGCCGGGATGATCGCGGTGCCGTCGTTCGCCCAGGTCACCGCGACGCCCTGGGCCAGCAGCGCATTCAGCGCCATGACCTCCTTGACGTCGATCACCTTCAGCGCGAGCGGGCCTTGCCCCCTCGGGACCGAGCCCGTCGGGGCTGCGGCCTTGACCGGCTCCGCCTGCGCCTGGAGGGAGGTGACGCCGTCCACGGTGGCGCCCCAGAGCAGGGCGTGGCTCCAGCCGGAGATGTCGTACATGGCATCCACCCTGGGTGAGATGTCGGCGCCCGCCTCCAGCATCACGTTGGCCAGGCCGCGCTTGGGCTGGCGCATGTCGACGACGTACGAGCCCGCCGGGTACGTTCTGCCGTCCGTCCGGAACGAGCGCTTGGTCTGCCCCACCTCGACGTCGTTCGCGATGAGGTGGTCCACCAGCCGGGCCGCGGCCGTGGCGGATCGCTGCCCGCCGCCCGCCGGGATCACGTACGCCCGGGGGAAGGTGGTGTTGTAGACGTCCTCGGGGCCGAAGCCGGGCACGATGCCGAGCGGCACGGTCCGGGATGGCTCGCCCGCGGCGCCTCGGCGGAAGACCTCGATCTGGTCGGCGATCAGCTGGTCGTGCCTGGCCCGCACGAAGCCGTACGTCGCCCGGATCGCGGCGGCGGCGATGGCGGTGTTGATCCCGGAACGGCGGCGCAGCTCGTCGACGGGCAGATTGGTGTAGTCGGAGCCGTTGACGCGCAGCGGGATCTCGACGGTGTGCGAGGCCACCGCGCCATGGAACGGCGCGTACTGCGGGCTGAAGATCGGCGGCCAGTCGTCCCAGCCCTCCGCGGAGTCGCGGAACGGGATCTGCGGCGGGTACACGCCGTCGGCCTCGGGCGTGTGACCCAGGGCCTTGATGGCGGCCTCCATGCCGAGCCCGTTGGCGTAGGTGTTCTTGATGAACAGGTCGTACTCGTAGTTGGCTCCGTGCGGCGGCGTGGTGGGCTCGATGAGCGTGCCGTTGACGTAGCCGTGCAGGTCGATCATGGTGACCGGCTGGGTGTCGATCATCACCTGGCGCATCGCGCGCACCTCGGGCTGCGAGGCGGTGACGAAGTCGCGGTTGAGGTCGAAGCCCGCGCCGTTGACGCGTACCCCGTTGACGCGGCCGTCGGGGTTTGCGGTCACGTTGAAGTACAGCCGAGTGTGGCTGAGCAGGTCGGCGACCTGGGGATCCGTGCTGGTGGCGAGCTCCTCGATCACGCGCAGAGCGGCGTCGGTGCCCTCCCACTCGTTGCCGTGGATGTTGTTGTTGACGAACAGCGGCGCCTTGTACTTCCTGGGCAGCCCCCGGTCGCGGGCCGCCGCTGCCGCATCGTGCTGGATGCGGTCACGGATCCTGCTCTGCTCGCGCGCCTCGTCGCGGCTCTCCGGTGCGGTGACGGTGACGAGGTAGAGGTCGCGGCCCTGGTACGAGCGGCCGATGATCTCGGCGCTCACCCGTTTGCTCCGCTTCTGCAGGTCGTTCAGCCTGGGTGCGATGCCGTGGTACGGCACGAGGCCCAGCTTGATGGAGGCGTCGGCGGGGTTCTCGGCGGGGATCGGGAGCTGGTTCTGCCTGGGGTAGCCGCGGTCCCGCTCGTGGAACAGCTCCTCAGCGGGGGCGCGGAGGGTCTCGGCGGAGTCGTCTGCCGCCTGCTCGTTCCGCTCGGGACCGTTGCCGAAGTCCCGTACGGCCGGCGGGGGCGGCTCGACGGCGTGGGCCGTCGCGGCCGTGGGAGTGAGGAGAATGGCGATGCTCAAGAGGGCGATGGATAAACGCAAGGAAGACCTCCCTGGTACGGAAGTGATCTCGCCGGATCCGTACCACGAAGCGAGTCCACGCACCAGCCCCGGCGTTCTCAGCCGTGAAACGGGCTGATAAGAATGCGGAATGACTGTGAACGGTGTTTCGATCGGGATCCTCGGCGGGACCGGAGACCAGGGGAAGGGGCTCGCGCGGCGGTTCGCGCTGGCCGGGCACCCGGTGCTGATCGGTTCGCGGAGCGCGGGGCGGGCTCAGGAGGCGGCCGAGTCGATCGGCTCCGGCGCTCGGGGGGCCGAGAACGCGGTGGTCGCCACCGAGGCCGACCTGGTGATCGTCGCGGTGCCGTACGACGGGCACAAGGCGCTGCTGGAGTCGCTGCGTACCGAGCTGGCCGGCAAGATCGTGGTCGACTGCGTCAATCCGCTGGGGTTCGACAAGCAGGGCGCCTACGCGCTGCCCGTCGAGGAGGGGAGTGCCGCCCAGCAGGCCGCGGCGGTGCTGCCGGACAGCCGGGTGGTGGCGGCGTTCCACCACGTGTCGGCCGTGGTGTTGCTGGACCCGGCGGTGGACAAGGTCGATCTGGACGTTCTGGTGCTCGGTGACGACCGCGAGGCCACCGATACGGTACAGGCGCTCGCGGCGGTCATCCCCGGGGTGCGCGGTGTCTATGGTGGCCGGCTGCGCAACGCCTTCCAGGTCGAGGCGCTGACGGCGAACCTGATCTCCATCAACCGCCGCTACAAGGCCCACGCCGGAGTACGCGTCACCGACGTCTGACCGTCAGAGGAGCCAGCCCGCGTCTTCGGCGATGCGGATGGCGTCGATCTTGTTGCGGGCGCCCGTCTTCGTGATCGCCCCCGTGAGGTAGTTGCGGACGGTGCCCGCCGACAGGTGGAGGCGGGCGGCGATCTCCTCGGCCGACGCGCCCCTGGCGGCCTGCCTCAGCACGGTGGTCTCCCGCTGGGTGAGGGGGCTCTCGCCGTACTCCATCGCCGATGCCACCAGCTCCGCGTCCAGCACGCGGAGTCCGGCGGCGGTGCGTCTGATGGCGTCGGCGAGGCGGTCGCCGGGCGCGTCCTTGACCAGGAACGCCTCGATGCCCGCGGCGAGCGCCCGGCGTACCTGGCCGGGCTGGCCCATCGCCGTGAGGATCAGGACACGGCACGACGGGAGCCGTTCGCGTAGCTCGGCGGCGGCGGTGATGCCGTCGATCACCGGCAGGTCGATGTCCACGATCGCCACGTCGGGGCGGGTCTTCAGCGCGGCGGGTACGATCTCGTCGCCGCGCGTCACCTCGGCCGCCACCTCGATGTCCGGCTCCAGGCGGAGCAGGGCGGTGAGGGCCGCCCTGATCATGTGCATGTCCTCGGCCAGCAGGACCCGGATCACGCGGGCACCTCCATCGTCAGGCGGAACCCGCCGGTGCCGGTCGCGGACGCTTCGGCCGTCCCGCCCGCCTGGGCAGCCCGCCCCGCCAGCCCCGTCAGTCCACCGCCGGGGTCGTAGGCGGCTGGGGCGCCGTCGTTGACCACTTCCAGCCGGAGTCGGCCCTCTTTCAAGGACGTACTGATCGTGCAGGTGGTGGCGCGACTGTGCCGCAGGACGTTGGTGACCGCCTCCCGCACGCCCCACGCCAGCGCCGCCTCCGACTGCCTCGGCAGCGCGGCGTCTGCCAGGTGCGCCTGGCAACCGACCCCCGACGTCTCCAGCAGCGCCACCGCCCGATCCACCTCGCTCACCAGCGACAACTCCCGATAGCCCCGCGCCACCTGCCGTACGTCCTGCGCCGCCTCCCTGGCCACCTGCACCAGTTCGCCCACCTCGCCACGCGCCGCGGCGGGGTCGCGGTCCATCAGGCGGCCGGCCAGGTCGCCCTTGAGGGCGATCGCCGTCAGGCTGCGGCCGAGCCCGTCGTGCAGGTCACGGGAGATGCGGAGCCGTTCCTTCAGGACGGCGGCCTCGGCGAGTTCGGCGCGGGCGTGTTCGAGGTCGACGGTCACGCGGACGAACCGGACCATGGCGTAGATCATCGTGCCGGTGGTGGCCACGGACAGGCCGTAGAACAGGGCGATCACCGGGTTGGCGGACCAGACGAAGATCGAGCCGCCGGTCCACAGTGTCATCGCGCCGACCAGCGGACCGCTCCAGCGCAGCGGCAGGAAGACCAGCAGGCTCCCGGCCAGCATCGGCGCCGACACGGCCGACCAGCCGGACGGCAGCAGGAAGTCGGGCACGTACGTGGCGACCGCCTGCAGCACCAGCGTGAGCGGGAACAGAGGTGGCCGCTCGCCCCGCAACCCCGCCCGCATGTTCAGGTAATGGGTCACGACGACGCCGATCACGGCCGCGCTCGCCACGAACCCGTTACGCGGGCCGCTGGTGAAGTAGATGAGCCCGATCAGCGAGTACGCGACCGAGACGGTCGTGATCAGGACACGGGCGAGCCGCTGCGCGGAGGACGAGTTCATGACCGGCTCATTATGACCGCCGGGGTTCCCACCGGAACCAGAGCCGGATCGCCACGACGCCGACCACCGCCCACACGGCCAGGTTCAGCGCGGGCAGCGCCGCCTCGCCGGTCCTGATGGCGTGCACCACGGCGGAGGTGGGCAGCAGGTCGAGTGCGGAGCCCACCCAGGCGGGCAGGACGTCGCGGATCGGACCCATCACGCCGGTGGCGATCGCGGCCAGCAGGAAGACGGGCATCGTGGCGGCGGCCGCCAGTTCGGTGCGCGGGATCACGGCGGTGTAGGCGACGCCGAGCGTGGCCAGGACGACGGAGCCCGCGACGACGGCGCCCGCGAAGACCAGCGGGTTCGCCGGGAACGGCACGTCGGCGAGCAGGCGCACCGCCACCGTGCACACCGCGATCAGAATCATGGTCTGCGTGGCGGTGCTGGCGATCTGGCCGGCGAGGATCTGCCCGTCGGTCAGGCCGGTGGCGCGCAGCCGCTTGAGCACCAGCTGGTCGCGGCGGGTCGTCAGCGCCACGGCGACGTTCATGAACGCGGTGATCGACAGCAGGATCGAGGTCGTGCCCTGGGACAGCTGGGTGGCGTCGGCCACCCCGTCGGCCGTCACGTGCCGCATGAGCACCGGCAGGCCGACGCTCAGCCCCACGGGCGTGATCACCGAGGCGAACAGCATCGCCCGGTCCCGCCAGAACAGGCTGGTACCGAGCCGGTAGGTGGCGGCGTAGCTCATCGGTGGCTCCCGGACAGGTCGAGGAAGAGGTCTTCGAGGGTGGCGGTGCGGACCTCCAGGCCCGCCAGCCGCAGGCCGCGTTCGGCGGCCCAGCTCAGCAGCGTCTGCGCGGCCAGGTCGGGGTCGGCCGCCCGGCACACGGCCGTCTCGCCCTCCAGGGTCACCGGGAGCGGCAGGTCAGCCGGTGAGGTCCCCGGAGGCAGCCGGAACGCCACCCGCCCGCTCCGCGCGGCGAGCGTCTCCGCCATCCCGCCGGACGCGACGATCTCGCCTTCGTCCATGACGGCCATCGAGCCGGCCAGCCGCTGCGCCTCGTCCAGGTAGTGGGTGGTCAGCAGGATCGTGGTGCCCTGCCCGGCCAACTCGCGTACGACGTCCCAGGTGTTCCTGCGGGCCTCGGGATCCATCCCGGTGGTCGGCTCGTCCAGGAACAGGACGTCGGGACGGCCCAGCAGGGCCAGCGCCAGGTCGAGCCGCCGCTTCTCGCCGCCGGAGAGCTGGCGCACCCGGGTGCCCGCCTTCGGCAGCAGGCCCGCCAGCTCCAGCGCCTCGTCGCGGGGCCGTGGCGCGGCGGTGAAGTCACGCCAGGTGTCGACGGTCCGCGCCACCGTCAGGTCCTGGAAGAACCCGGCCTCCTGCAGCATGATGCCGGTGCGCCGCCTGACGGCCGCCCGGTCCCGGGCCGGGTCGAGGCCGAGCACCCGGCAGGCGCCCCCGTCCGGCTGCTGGAACCCGGCCAGCAGCTCGATCGTCGTGGTCTTGCCCGCGCCGTTCCTGCCCAGGAGCGCGAAGATCTCCCCGTCGGCCACCTCGAACGAGATGCCCTTCACCGCCGCGAAGTCCCCGTAGCTCTTCCTGAGCTCTTCCACCCGAATCGCTGTCATGCCTACGACTATTTCGGGATATGAGGATGGGCCCCAGTGAAGAATTCACGACTTCCGGGAGAGCTTCAGCAGCGCGTCGGTCACCCCCTCGGGATCGACGACCTGCTGAAGGTGCTCGCCGGGGGTCCGTAGCACGGGCCAGCCCCGGCCATGCGCCTCCTCGGCGATCTTGTCGTAGGGCGGGCAGTACCAGAGGTAGGCGCATCTGACCTCGTCCCAACCGGCGGGGACGGGAATGGGGTCGGTGTAGTAGCCGAGCGGCAGGCGCGGCTGCTCCTCGACCACCACGGCCCGGACCCGCGGATCGGGCAGTAGGGCGGCCACGTCGTCGTCGCTCCACCAGTCGGTCCAGCGCGGCAGCACGCCGTCCGCGTCCGCCAGATCACGCAGGAACGGCAGGAACTCCTCCTGCGCCGCCCGCACCAGCCCGTCACGGGGCGGCAGATGCGCGTCGGCGAACACGCACGACACCACCCGATCGCCCAGCCCCTCCTTGATCACCGGCACGAAGAGGCCCGCGTTGCTGTGCGGGACCAGCACGATCGGCGTCTCGGGCGCCGCCGCGCGCACCGCCTCCACCACCCGCGGCCAGTACGGCGCGCCGCGCCGCGCCACCTCGGTCAGGTCGGGCACCACGGCGGCGTATCCCCGGCGCTCCAGGGCCCGGGCCACCGGCGTCCAGGTCGAAGGCCCCACTGACGGGCTGTGCACGAGCACGAACGTCACGTTCATACGTCTACTTTCCCGCAGGCGGCGGCCCGGTCACCCCGTTGTCAGCTGATGGCGGACTCAGACGATCAGCGTGTGGCGGGCGGAGGGCTCGCGGACGCCGTCATAGGAACGCCAGGCCCGCGCCAGAGCGGCGACCGCCTGCGACAGCTCCTCCTCGGGGAACAGGAAGTGCAGCCGCATGTACTCGGCGTGCCCGCCGAGCGGGTCGAACGAGCGCCCCGGCGGCACCGCGACGCCGTGTCTGAGCGCCACCTGGGCGAACGAGTCGGCCTCGCCGCGTGGCAGCCGTACCCAGATCGTCTGGCCGCCGAGTGCGGGTTCGAACTCCCACGTGGGCAGGTGTTCGCGCAGTTCGGCGCAGAGGTGGTCGTGACGCGCCCGCAGCGTCCGTACGCGCGCCCGCCTGATCTCGTCGAGCCGCCCGAGCAGCGTGGCGGCGGCGAGCTGCCCGAGGACCTCACCCCCCAGATCGTGTACGGCCCGCAGCCGGGCCAGCCGCGACACCAGCGGCGCGGCCGCCCGGATCCAGCCCACCCGCAGCCCGCCCCAGACCAGCTTGCTCAGCGAGGCGATCGTGATCACCTGTTCGGCGGAGCGGTAGGCGGCCAGCGGTGGCGGGGTCACGCCCGAGAAGCAGAGCTCGGCGCAGACCTCGTCGTCGATCACCGGCACGTCGTGCTCGGCGGCGAGCTCGGCCAGGCGCCGCCGATCGGCCGATTCCATGATCGAGCCGCTCGGGTTGCTGGCGGTCGGCACGGCGTACACGAGGGCCGGCCGTTCGCGCATCGCCTCGGCCGGGACCGGGTCCAGCTGCACCGGCCGGACGGCCGCGGCGGCGTGCCTGAACACCTCCACCGCGCCCGGGTACGTCGGCGACTCCGTCAGCACGGTGTCGCCCGGCGCCACCAGCAGCCCGGCCAGCAGCGTCAGCGCCTGCTGGGCGCCGTTCGTCACCAGGATCTCCGCGGCGGTGGTGGGCACGCCGCGTTCGCGGTAGTAGGCGGCGACGGCCTCGCGCAGGACGGGGCTCCCGGCCGGCTGGTAGCCCAGGTCGCGCAGGCCGACGAGGCGGGTGGCCGCCTCCTGGTACGCCTCGACCAGCTCGTACGGCGGGAGGTCGGGGGCGGCGCAGGTCAGCAGTTGCACGCCGTCCGGGGGATTGAGGATGTGCATGAGCAGCGGGTTCGCGACGACGCCGTCCGTGGAACGGGTGGAAGGCAGGTCGCAGTGCGCGACGCGGGTGCCGCTGCCCTG
Organism: Nonomuraea sp. NPDC049269; assembly: GCF_043197155.1. Lineage (NCBI taxonomy): Bacteria > Bacillati > Actinomycetota > Actinomycetes > Streptosporangiales > Streptosporangiaceae > Nonomuraea > Nonomuraea sp. NPDC049269. The sequence goes on along the minus strand of NZ_JBICSO010000013.1, from coordinate 249,002 downwards.
GCGGCGCACCACCCGGCCCTCCTGCTGGAGCAGGTCGTAGGCGGCGACCACGGTGCCCCGGCCGACCGCCAGCCGGCCGGCCAGCACCCGGTCGGGCGGCAACTGCTCACCGGGCGGCAGCACGCCGTCGTCGATGAGCGCCCGCAGGCGGCCGGTGAGCAGCAGGTAGAGGGGCCCGCGTCCGGACGCCCAGCGGCCCAGCAGGTCAACGAGATCATCGAGATTGGCCCCATTCATGGACCAATTCTCCACCATTGGATCTGACAATGAGCCAGCTCTCGGTACATCCTGAGGGACATGAGCGAACTGCACCCCGAGACCCGAGCCGTGCATCTGCCCCAGCCGTCCATCGAGGGCAGCCGTCCGATCACCATGCCCATCTACCAGACCTCCGGCTTCGTCTTCGACGACCCGGCGGTGATGGCCGACGCGATGGGCCGCCCCGACGGCCCGTTCGTGTACGGGCGCTACACCAACCCCACCGTCCGCTCGCTGGAAATGGCCGTCTCCGGCCTCGAAGGCGGGGTCGCCGCCCTGGCCACCGGCTCCGGCATGGGCGCCATCAACACCGTCCTGCTCGGCCTGCTCAAGCCGGGCGACCACCTGATCGCCCAGAAGGCCCTGTACGGCGGCACGGCCGCGATGATCAACGACCTGGTCGGCAGGTTCGGCATCGAGGTCAGCTACGTGCCCGAGGACGACCCCGAGGCCCTGCGCGCCGCCGTACGCCCCGAGACCAAGCTGGTCTACCTGGAGACCATCGCCAACCCGATCGCCCAGGTCGCCGACCTGCCCGGAATGTGCGCCGTCGCCCGGGAGCTCGGCCTCGTGTCGGTCGTGGACAACACCTTCGCCACGCCCATGCTGTGCCGCCCCCTCGAACACGGCGCCGACATCGTCGTCCACTCCACGACCAAGTACCTGTCCGGGCACACGGATGTGGTGGGCGGCATGGCGGTCTTCGCCGACGACGAGCTGTACAAGAAGGCGTGGCACTTCGCGATCGAGCTGGGCGCCTCCGCGGACCCGTTCGCCGCCTGGCTCACGCTGCGCGGAATCCAGACGCTGGCGCTACGCATGGAACGCCACTGCGCCAACGCCCGGCTGCTCGCCACCCGGCTCGCCGAGCATCCGGCGGTCGCCGCCGTGCACTGGCCGGGGCTGCCGTCGCATCCCTCGTACGAGCTCGCGGCCAAGCTCCTGCCCGACTTCGGCGGCGTGTTCTCCTTCGACCTGGCCGGTGGCCGCGCCGCGGGGGAGAAGTTCATGAGCTCGATCCGGCTGGCGCTGCTGGCTCCCTCGCTGGGCGGTGTCGAGACCCTCGTCCTGCACCCGGCGTCCACGTCGCACCGCGCGCTCAGTGCCGACGAACTGGCCAGGCATGGGATCGGCGAGGGCACCGTACGCATCGCCGTGGGCATCGAGCACCCCGAGGACCTGTGGGCGGACATCTCGCAGGCGTTGACAGAGTGATTAGGCATTTAGGAAACTTCCTAAATGCCTACGATTACGGTGACCTACGATGACGTGGCGAGCGCGGCCGAGCGGATCGGCGGGCACGTGCTGCGTACGCCGGTGCTCGAGGTCTCTCCCGGGCTGTTCCTCAAGCTGGAGCAGCTGCAGCACTCAGGGTCGTTCAAGGTGCGGGGGGCGTTCAACCGCATCCTGGCGGCCGGTGCGCTGCCGCCGAGCGGGGTGATCGCGGCCAGTGGCGGCAACCACGGACTCGCCGTCGCCTACGCCGCGAAGGCGCTGGGCGTCCGGGCGGAGATCTTCGTACCGGAGGTGAGCAGCCCGGTGAAGGTGGCGGGGCTGCGGACACTGGGCGCGGAGGTCAACCAGGTCGGGGCCATCTACGCGGAGGCGGCCGAGGCGGCGGGCAAGCGGGCGGCGGAGACCGGAGCGCTTCAGGTGCACGCCTATGACCAGCCGGAGGTCGTGGCGGGACAGGGGACCACGGGGCTGGAGCTGATGGCGCAGACCGGAGGCGTGGACACGGTGGTGGTGGCCGTCGGCGGCGGCGGGTTCGCCGCGGGCATCACGGTGGGCGCCGGAACCGCCGGCGGGAACGGGCCGCGGATCGTCGCCGTCGAACCCCTGCTGTGCCCGACCCTGCATGAGGCGCTGCGGGCGGGCCACCCGGTGCCGGTGCGGGTGAGCGGCGTGGGAGCGGACGCGCTGGGTGCCAGCCGGCTCGGCGGCATCGCCTACGACATCCTCTCCCGGGCGGACGTCCAGAGCGTGCTGGTGGCCGACGACGCGATCGTGGCCGCCCGCCGCGCCCTCTGGACGGAGCACCGAATGGTCACCGAACACGCGGGCGCGGCCGCGTACGCCGCGCTGCTGTCGGGGGCGTACGTCCCGGCGGACGGCGAGCGGGTCGCGGTGGTGGTGTGCGGCTCGAACACCGACCCCGCCACGCTGGCCTGACAGGCCGGTCCGGGTGCCCGGCACGCCGGGCACCCGGACATAGGGCTTAGTACTGCGTCGCGTCGTGTACGTCGAGCAGCGGCTCCTTGACGCCGTCGCCCGAGTCGTCGGTCCAGCCGGAGTTGCCGGTGGAGATCAGCTTGGTCCGTACGGCCAGCGCCCCGGCTCGGGTCGTCGGCTTGCGGGTGCCCGCGGTGAGGATGCCCGCCGCGCCCGCCACGTGCGGACTGGCCATCGAGGTGCCGCTGATCGTGTTGTAGCCGCCGCCCATCCACGTCGAGTAGATGCAGGTGCCGGGTGCGGTGATCTCGATCGTCGAGCCGAAGTTCGAGTAGAACGCCGAGGTGTCGTCCGCGTCGGTCTCGCTGCGGCACGACAGCGTGCTGCCGCCGAGGCCGCCCGCCAGCCCGTCGTTGTCGGTCAGCGCCGAGACGGTGACCACGTCAGGGTGGTTGGCCGGGAAGAACGTCGAGGCGTTCGAGTGGTTGTTGCCCGCCGCGACGACGACCACGATGCCGGCGTTGGTGGCGTTCGTGATCGCGGTGCTGATCGCACTGCTCGTACATCCGTTGCAGCCGAGGCTCAGGTTGATGACCTCGATGGTGGAGGCACGGGCCACGACCCAGTTGAGTCCGGCGGCGATGCCCGCCAGGGTGCCCGAGCCGGCCGAGTTGAGCACCTTCACGCCGTGGATGCGGGCGGCCGGGGCCACGCCGACGGAGCCGATCGTGTTGTCACGCGCGCCGATGATGCCCGCGACATGCGAGCCGTGGCCGTTGTCGTCGGTGCCCGAGTTGTTGACGCAGACGCCGGTCACGCAGTTGGCGCGGGCCACCACGTTCAGGTCGGGATGGGTGTTGTCCACCCCGGTGTCCACGACGGCCACGTCCGTGTTGATCTGCACGTCGTCCACGCCGTCGATGTCCAGGTTCGGGTTGGACGGGCCGAAGATCCGCCTGACGCCCGTCGGGACCGTCTGCGCGAACGCCGTGACGACGGCGTCCGGCTCGACGGTGAGCACGTTCGGGGTCTGCCTCAGCTTCTCGGCCGCCTCCGCGGTCAGGGTGGCGGTGTAGCCCTTGAAGGCGGACTCGTAGACGCCGATCAGGTGGCCGCCGTACTTGCTGACCTGTTCCTCGGCGGCGCTCGTGGCGGCGCGGATGTTGGGGTTGAGCTGGACGATGTACGTGCTGGTCTCCGGCGCCGCGGCCGAGACGGGGAGGGGCGCGGCCGACAGAGCCAGCGCGCCGACGAGTGATGCGAGCATCAGGGTGCGTGGTCGCATGACAGGTGTGAGCCCTTCCTGGGGTATTGGACGGGGATCACTGAAACATGAGACAGAATCGGGCTCGCGGCCATACGTGGAGCACACGTAATGCGACTACGTAGGGTGATTTAGGTCGTCCCGATGCTGAGCTGCCTGCGCGAGGTGAGACCCAGCTTGCGCAGCGCGTTGGCGATGTGCACCTCGACCGTGCGCGGTGACAGGAACAGGCTCTCGGCGATCTCCTTGTTGGTGAGGCCGTCGGCGGCCAGCCTGGCCACCTCCTCCTCCCGAGGCGACAGCGTGCCCTGGGGTTCGGCCGGGCCGGCGATCCTGCGGCGTAGCCGGCGACCTGCCGCCGGGGTGATCGTCTCGGAGACGGCCTGCCTGGTCAGCGGCTGGCGCAGGCCGTACCTGCCGGGTGTCCACTCGCGCAGCAGGCCGCACCGCACCGCCTCGGAGAGCCCGCGTTCGCCCTGCTCGGGAGGTACGCCCGCGACGCCCGTCAGCACGTCCTCGCACACCGGATGCTCGACCTGGGAGGCCGCCTGCACGATGTGGCGCGCCGCGCGCGGCAGCGCGGCCAGCTTCACCAGCACGGCGTCGCGCAGCGCGGGCGGCGTGCCCGGCTCCTGGCCGTCGGCCAGCATGCGGGTCAGCTCCTCGACGGCGCGCGGCACGCCCCCGGTGAGCGGCCACAGGTCGGCCGAGCCCGGCAGCAGGTGCTTGACCAGGAGCGCGGTCTCCTCGGCGGTGAGCGGGCCGAGCGCGATCTCGGCGTGGTCGATGCGCGGTGGCAGGTGCCCGAGCAGCTCGGTCACGGGATGGCTCAGGTCCTCCGCGCGGTACGTGACGACCAGGTTGACCCCGTCCGGAAGACAGCGCGCCAGGAACGCCAGCAGCTCCCTGGTGCCCGGATCGACCCAGTGCACGTCCTCGACCGCCAGCGTGATCGGCCGCAGCGAGCCCAGGAGCGACAGCACCGCCCTGAACAGCCGGTGCCGCTCCACCATCGCGTCCTGGAGCGGGGGAGGGGTGGGCGGCAGCAGGTGGCCGCACTCCGGCAGGAACGGGCGTAACGCCCCGGTGATCGGGTTGAGGTCGCGCATGGGGCGGACGTCACGCAACGCCTCCACGACCGGCCCGTACGGGAACCGCATGGGATGGCAGCTCCCGACGAGCATCGGGTGGCCGGTGAGCTCATGCAGCAGCCGGGTCTTGCCGACACCCGCCTCGCCCTCGATCAGGAGCACGAGAGGAGGGCGGCTCAGTGTGTCTGCCAGTTGCCGGAGTTCGCGCTCTCGTCCCACGAAAGGCATGACGCACCTCAGTCGGCCCGACTATAAGCTGTTGATAAAGTTTTCACCATATGTCGGGATGTGTCCATACTCATTCATACGTGTGGCCGGCTTCCGGGAAGGCCCCCGAGACCACGTCTGCCGCGTAGGCGCGCACGGCGCGGTCCATCTCCGTGGCCAGATCCGCGTACTGCTTGACGAACCTGGCCGGGCGCTGGGTGAGCCCCATGAGGTCCTGCCAGACCAGCACCTGCGCGTCCGTGGCCGGGCCCGCTCCGATGCCGATCGTCGGGATGGCGATCGAGGCGGTCACCCGTTCGGCCAGCTCGGCGGGCACGCATTCGAGCACCACCGAGAAGGCCCCCGCCCGTTCGAGGTCCTTGGCGTCCGACATGAGCTCGTCGCCCGACTGCCCGCGGCCCTGGACGCGGTAGCCGCCGAGGACGTTCACCGACTGCGGGGTGAGGCCGAGGTGGGCCATGACCGGGATGCCCGCCGAGACCAGCAGCTCGACCTGCGGCAGGACGCGGCGGCCGCCCTCCAGCTTGACCGCGTGCGCGCCCGCCTCCTTCATGAAGCGCGCCGCCGACTCCAGTGCCTGCTGGGGTGAGCCCTGGTAGGAGCCGAACGGCAGGTCGGCGACCACGAGGGCGCGCGCGGACCCGCGGACGACGGCGGCCGTCAGCGGCAGCAGGTCATCGACCGTGACGGGCAGCGTGGAATCGTAGCCGTAGACGACCATGGCCGCCGAGTCGCCGACCAGCAGGACCGGGATGCCCGCCTGGTCGAACACCCGGGCGGTCATCGCGTCGTAGGCGGTGATCATGGGCCACCGCTCTCCGCGCTCCTTGGCCGCGATCAGGTCGCGGACGGTGACCCTGCGCCCGGCGGCACCGCCGTACAGCGTGGTGGAAGAGGACATGACAAACCCTCCGGTGAAGTCTCGAGTCGCCCCAGTGGCGTACCCGGACTCCTCCGATGATGGCACGCGCGGCAAACCGGTGGCGGAACTGTCGGTGCCGCTTGCCACAATGGATCTGGAGGTAAGCAATAAACATGGCACTCGACCCTTACAAACAGCTGTTCCGGCTCCCCGGCGTGCGGACGTTACTCCTGGTGGGCCTGATCGCCCGCATCCCGACCACCGCGACGGGGATGGCGTTGACGTTGCACGTCGTCAACGGCCTGGAGCTCGGCTTCGGAAGGGCGGGGCTGGTCACCATGGCCAGCACGGTCGGCATGGCCATCGGGTCGCCGCTGACCGGCCGGTTCGTCGACAAGCACGGTCTGCGGCCGGTCCTGACCGTCACCACCTGCGCGCAGGCCGCGTTCTGGGCGAGCGCGTGGGCGCTGCCCTACGCGGCGCTGGTCGTGGCGGCGGTGGTGGCGGGGCTGCTGGCGCTGCCGGTGTTCAGCGTGATCAGGCAGTGCCTGGCGGCCATCGTGCCCGTCGAGCACCGCAGGGCCGGCTTCTCGCTCGACTCGATGCTGGTCGAGCTCTCCTACATGGTCGGCCCGGCGCTGGCCGTGGCCGGGATGACGACGCTCGGCAGCGGGCCGACACTGACGATCATCGCGGTCGGCCTGACCGGCTCGGGTGTGGCGCTGGTCGTGCTCAATCCGCCGACCCGGTCGGCCGAGGAGTTGCGGGCGCCTGCGGCGAAAGTGCCGCGGCGGCGGTGGCTCACGCCCGCCTTCGTTGCGCTGCTGGGCACGGTGGCCTCGGCCACGTTCGTGCTCACCGCGACCGAGCTCGCCCTGGTCGGCACCATGGAGCACACCGGGCAGACCGCGTGGATCGGGGTCGCGGTCGGCATCTGGTGCGTTTACTCGCTGCTGGGCGGCTTCGTGTACGGTGGGCTGTCGCGCGGCTTCTCGCCCCTGGCCCTCATCGCGGGCATGGGCCTGCTGACCACGCTGGCCTCGCTGGCCGGTGGCGACTGGCGGTGGCTCATGCTGGCCCTGCTGCCCGCCGGGGTGCTCTGCGCCCCCTCACTGTCCTCCACCGTCGACACCGTCAGCCGCTGGGTGCCCGCCGGCGCCAGGGGTGAGGCGATGGGCTTCCACGGCACCGCCCTGCTGGTCGGCGGCGCGATCTCCGCGCCGATCGCCGGGGCGATCATCGACGCGCACGGGCCCGCCTGGGCGTTCGTGGTGGCCGGGCTCGCGGGCGTGGTGATGGTCCTGGTCGCGCTGCCGTTCTGGCGGCGGCGGCCACAGCCGGCGGTGGCTGACGACGCGCCGGTCGCGCCGACGGAGACAGTCGTCGCCACGAGTTAACCTTTACGAAACGAAACCGTTGCGTATCGGAATAAGCTTGCGATACGGTAGCGTTGCGAAACTCGTCCGTATCGAAATTAAGGTGCTTTCATGGAAGCGAACACAGGGCATCCACGCCGCTGGGGCATCCTCGGCGTGCTGGTGTTCAGCCTGCTGGCGGTCGTGCTCGACAACACGATCCTCAACGTGGCGATGAAGACCATCGCCGACCCCAATCTGGGTCTGGGCGCGACGCAGAGCGAGCTGGAGTGGGCGATCAACTCCTACACGCTGGTGTTCGCCGGGTTGCTGTTCACCTTCGGTGTGATCGGTGACCGCACGGGCCGCAAGCGAATGCTGTTCATCGGCATGTTGATGTTCGGCCTGGCCTCGCTGGCCAGTGCCTACGCCCAAGATCCGATGCAGCTGATCCTGGCCAGGGCGGCGATGGGCATCGGCGGCGCGGCCATCATGCCCGCGACCTTGGCCATCATCTCCAACGTCTTCCCGCCGAGTGAGCGTGGCAAGGCCATCGGCGTCTGGGCCGGTGGCGTGGGCTTGGCGGTGGCGATCGGCCCGATCACCGGAGGTCTGCTGATCGAGCACTTCTGGTGGGGCTCGGTCTTCCTGGTCAACGTGCCGATCGTGATCGTCAGCATGATCCTCATCGGCACGATCGTGCCGGAGTCGCGTGACCCCAAGCCGTCGAAGCTCGACCCGATCGGCGTGCTGCTGTCCATCATCGGCCTGGTCTCCATCGTCTACGGCATCATCCGCGGCGGCGAGCTGGCCACCGTGGCCTCCGCCGAGGTGCTCGTGCCCACGCTGTTCGGTGTGGCGGTGCTGGCGGCCTTCGTCTGGTGGGAGCGGCGTACCGACCACCCCGCCTTCGACGTGCGTAACTTCGGCAACGTCCGGTTCTCCTCCGCCATCGGCATGATGGGCATCGTCTTCTTCGCGATGATGGGCGGGATGTTCTTCCTGACCTTCTACATGCAGATCGTGCTGGGCTTCAGCCCGATCCAGGCAGGCGCGCTGATGATCCCGTTCGCCGCGGCGCAGCTCATCTTCGCGCCGCTCAGCCAGCGGGTGAACCAGCGGTTCGGGGCCAAGGTCTCCTCCGCCGTCAGCATGCTGGTGGTCACCGCGGCGCTCACCAGCTATGCCTTCCTGGACCAGAGCACGCCGATCATCATGATCGAGATCATCTTCTTCGTGCAGGGTGCGGCGATGGCCAACATCATGCCGCCGGCGACCACCGCCATCATGGAGGCGCTGCCCAGGGAGAAGGCCGGTGTCGGCTCGGCCATGAGCAACACCGTCCGCCAGATCGCCGGCGCGCTCGGCGTGGCCGTGCTCGGCTCGGTGCTGTCCTCCAGCTACCGGGGCGAGATCGCGCCCGCTCTGTCCGGTCTCCCGGCCGGCGCCCAGCACGCCGCCGGTGAGTCGATCATGGCGACGGTCGGCGCCGCGCACGCGCTCGGCGAGCGGGGGCAGGCGCTGCTCCAGCCCGCTTACGACGCCTTCCTCCACGGCATGCACATCACGGCCCTGGTCTCCGCGGTGATCGCGCTGCTGGGCGTGCTGGTGGTGCTGAAGTGGATGCCGGGCAAGGTACGCCCGGTGCAGCAGGCGGAAAAGAAAGAACCAGCGGTAGTGTGAGTCCGCGATGACCATCCAGGAATCCACGACGGCCCGTCCGGCGGGCCGTCCGCGCAGCGAAAAAGCCGAGAAGGCGATCATCGAGGCGACGCTCGACCTGATCGCCGAGGGCATGGGCGTGTCGGAGCTGACCATCGAGGCGATCGCGTCGAAGGCGGGCGTCGGCAAGACGACCATCTACCGGCGCTGGTCCAACAAGGAGGACCTGGTCGTCGACGCGCTGGCCACGCTCAAGGCGCCGCTGCCGCCGCTGGCCGGAGAGTCGGTGCGCGACGACCTGATCGTCCTGCTCGACGTGATGCGCACCGAGGCGGGCCAGTCCCGCTCCCGGTGCGTGATGAACATCGCGATGAGTGATGCCGACCGCTACCCGCGGCTGATGGAGCGCTTCATGAAGCGCGCCGTCGAGCCGCGCAAGCAGGCCATGCGCAGCACGCTGGAGCGGGGCGTCGTCTCGGGGGAGCTGCGGCCGGACCTCGACATCGACCTGGCGATGGCGATGCTGTCCGGGACCATGATGCACAACACCAAGTGGGCACCCGCCGGCGATCTGCCCGCCGACCTGGCCGAACGGATCGTCGACGCGGCCATGACCGGGATAGGGCCGCAAGGCTGAGACGCGGATGGCCGGGAGATTCTCCCGGCCATTTCGATCTTGACCCTAGGCAGAACATGAGTGGTGTTCTAGCCTCGCGGCCATGCCCCCCATGCGCAGGTTCGCCGCCGTCGTCGCCCTGAGCTCGTCCCTGTTGCTCCTGCTCGCCGCCCCCGCGCTGGCGCACGAGGAGCGTCCGATCACGCTGCCCGACGGTTCGGGCAGCTTACCCGTCTTACGCGGGGCGGAGCCCGATCTGCTGGTCTGCAAAACAGACGCGGACGACTTCGCCCGAAGAATCGCAGCCTTCCCGGACCCCCTCAAGCAGCGCAACCTCTCCCTTTTCGCGAAATGTCAGCAAAAAGGGGTGAGGGATCTGCAGGAGGCCGTCGACAAGGTCGACCGGCCGGGCATGACCATCGCCCTGCTCCCCGGCCTCTACCAGGAAGAGCCCAGCCAGGCCGCCCCGACCGGCGACTGCGCCCACCTCCCGGCCCGCTGGTCCACCTGGGGCTACCAGATCCTCTCCTTCGAACAGCAGCAACGCTGCCCGCACAACCAGAACCTGGTCGCCATCCTCGGCAAGAAGAACCTCCAGATCGAGGGCACCGGAGCGTCTCCCCTCGACGTGATCGTCGACGCCCAGTACCGCAAGCTGAACGCCATCCGCGCCGACCGCACCGACGGCGTCTACTTCAGGAACCTCACCGCCCAGCGCACGACGTTCAACTCCCTGTACATCCTGGAGACCGACGGCTTCGTCATCGACCAGGTGCTCACCCGCTGGAACGACGAGTACGGCTTCCTGACCTTCGCCAGCGACCACGGCCTCTACACCGACTGCGAGGCGTACGGCAACGGCGACGGCGGCCTCTATCCCGGCAGCGCGTCCAACATCAACGACGGCCGAGGGCACGAGGTCCCGCGCTACGCCATCGAGATCCGCCGGTGCAAGAGCCACGACAACGCGCTCGGCTACTCGGGCACCGCGGGCGACTCGATGTGGGTGCACGACAACGAGTTCTACGACAACATGGTCGGCGCCACGATGGACAGCCTCTGGCCCAGCCACCCCGGCCTGCCGCAGAACCACGCCAAGTTCGAGCAGAACAAGATCCACGACAACAACAAGGACTACTACGAGTACACGCGCAACGGCACCTGCGCCAAGCCGCCGGCGCAGCGCGGCTACGAGCAGGGCGTGGTCTGCTCCCAGACGGGCGCCCCGCCCGGCACCGGCGTCCTGGTCGCCGGCGGCAACTACAACGTCTTCCGGAACAACCAGATCTGGGGCCACAACCGCGCGGCCTTCGGGCTCTTCGGCGTCCCCGCGTTCATCAGGGGCGAGAACGACCTGGCCAAGCAGGCCGACACGTCCAACTACAACCGCTACGAGGGCAATGTCTTCGGGGTGAGCCCCACAGGCGAACGGCGGCCCAACGCTTTGGACGTCTGGTGGGACGGCCAGGGGACCGGCAACTGCTGGCAGGCCGACGTGAGCAGGTCCTCGCCCGCGACGCTGCCGGTCTGCGCGGCCAAGGCGCCCGAACTGTCCGGTGGCTCCAGTCGCTGGCTGGCCGAGCCCGTGAAGCTCACCAAGCTCTACCTGTGCGCCGACTACAGCGCCGCGCAGGCGCGGCTGCCCGCGGGCTGCGACTGGTTCGGCGCCAGTGGCTTCGGCAAGGTGGAGACCCAGCTCGCCCTGGGCGGCTCGGTGGTGCTCGGGCTGATCGCGGCCCTGTTCTGCCGGCGGGCCGGTCAGGCCGTACGGCTGCGCAAGGGCGATCCGTCGAGCAACGGGGTGGCCCCGGCGGTGGCCGCGCGCAGTGAGCACCGGCAGCGGCTGATCGTGGCCGGGAGCCTGTGCGGGTTCGTGGGGCTGGCGCTCGACGTGGTCGCCGCCGCCGCCGAGAGCACGTTGCTGGCGGCGCTCGCGTTGCTGCTCATGGCGGCCTGGTGGCTCTGTCTCGGCGCGGCGCTGCGGCGGGGGCGGGCGGTTTTCGGCTGGTTCACGATCGTGCTGGGGTTGCTGGCCGGGGTGGACGCGTTCGACCGGGTGGTCTATCTGATCCCGGGGATCCCGTTGGGGCCCGGCTGGAGTCGTGGGCTGCTCACCGGGTTCTGGGTGCTGTGCGCGGTGGTCGTCCTCGCGCCCCGGCGCCGCCGTACGGTGGATGAGACACCGCTCCAGGCCGAGGTGCCCGCGTGAGGCGAGCGGTGGGTGTGGTGGCGCCTGTGGGGCGAGCGGTGGGTGTGGTGGCGCGCGTGAGACGGGCAGCGGTCGTGGTGGCCTGCGCGCTGGTTGCGGGGTGTGGGCCGCTGTCGCAGACCCACCACGTTCCCGGCAACAGCCACGAAGTGTCCACGGGATCGCCCAGCGCGCGGCCGAACGCGGAGATCACCATCGCCGGGGGCAAGGTGAGCCCGCCGTCGGGGTGGCTGGAGGTGGCCAAGGGGCGGCCGGTGAGCATCACGGTGACCAGCGACGTCGCTGACGAGGTGCATGTGCACGGCTACGACATCGAGGCCGAGTTGCGGCCCGGCGTGCCGGTGACCGTGCGGTTCACCGCGGACCTGACCGGCGTGTTCGAGGTGGAGACACACCGGAGCAAGCTCGTGCTTACCCAGGTGGCGGTGCGATGACAGGCGTGGCTCAGCCGGCGAATGTGGCTTCGTCGGCGTTCGCGCCGGTGAGCGGCGTGCTCGCGCATGGGGTTGGGAGCCGTAGTGATCTGCCGATTCCGCTTTTCTACGCCTATGCCGGGGCGTTCGCGGCGCTTGTGGTGTCCTTTCTGGCGCTCGGCCTGCTCTGGGCGGACTCCCGGTTCCGGGGCGATCGGGCGGGACGGGTGATCCCGTTGCGGTTGCCCGCCCGGCCGTTGCGGGCGCTCACGCTGCTGGCAGTCGCGTACACGCTGGGCTGGCTCGTGGCCGGCCCCGCCGACGGGAACGCCGGGCCGTACCTGGTGTACGTGCTCTTCTGGGTGGGCCTGGTGCCTGCTTCGCTGCTGTTCGGGCCGGTCTGGCGGGTGCTGAACCCGTTTCGGCTGCTGCCCGACCGGCCGCGCGGGCCGCTGCCGCTCCGGCTCGGCTACTGGCCCGCCGCCATCGGCCTGCTCGCCTTCACCTGGATGGAGCTGGTCGCGCCCGAGCCCGCCGCGCCGGCCACGCTGCTGGTCTTCTGCGTCCTGTACGGCACGGCACAGTTGGCCGGAACCCTGGTGTACGGCCACGCGTGGTTGTCCAGAGGCGACCCGTTCGAGGTGTACTCGACGCTGATCGGCCGCCTGTCACCCCTCGGCAGGCGGGCCGACGGACGACTGGTGCTGCGCAACCCGTTCGACGGCCTCGACGCGCTCGAACCGGCCCCCGGCCTGGTGGCCACCGTCTGCGTGCTGCTCGGCGGCACCGGCTACGACGGCTTCTCCTCGGCACCCGCCTGGGTGAACGCCCTGCAGTCCGGGCCCCTGGGCAGGGCCGGGCTGGGCACGCTGGGCCTGCTGGCCGCCATCGCCGGGGTGGCGGTGTTGTACGGCGTCTGCCTGGGGCTGGCCGGGCTGATCGGCGGGACCAAGGGCCTGGCGCCGCGCTTCGCCCACTCGCTGGTGCCGATCGCGATCGGCTATCTGATCGCGCACTACTTCTCACTGCTCGTCATCGAGGGTCAGCGCGCGATCATCCTGTCGCTCGGCCTCGACGCCACGGTGGACCAGAACGCCGTCAGCCCGGCGACGATCGCCACCGTCCAGGTGCTGGCCATCGTGATCGGGCACGTGGCGGGCGTGGTGGCCGCCCATGACCGGTCGGTCCGCCTGCTGCGGCCCGACCGGGCGGTGGCGGGGCAGATCCCGCTGTTCGTCCTGATGATCTGCTACACGATCGGCGGCCTTACCCTGCTCTTCGCCTGACGGCCTGACGAGCATCCGGCCCGCCGGCCTGACGAGCATCCTGCCCGCCGGGCTGGTCCGTGGCGCTGGCCCGCCGGGCTGATCTGCGGCGCCGGCCCGCCGAGCTAGTCCGTGGCGGTGGTCACCGGACGGCCGAGGAAGGCGGCGAGCCGGTCGAGCGCCGGAGCGTCGTCCGGCACCGGTGTCGGGGCCCCGAACGGGCTCCGGTCCGGGGGGACGTCCGCGAGCCTGTCGCGGGTGAACGCCAACGCCTGCTCGACGAGATCGTCCGGGAACCGCACGGTCTGGCCCGTCGCGCGAGCGAGATCCCAGCCGTGCACGAGCCCTTCGACGATGCGCAGCTGGAGCGCCACGATGCCGGGGACGGTGCCGATCGGCATGCTGATCTTCTTGTCCAGCACGCCGGGCTCCTCGAACGCCGCGAGCATGTCGCGGCTGGAGTCACGGAAGGCGGCCAAGGGATCGTCGCCGAGCACGTCGGTGACCGGTGGGCGCGGCCCGCTGCTCGGGGGAGCCGCGCCGCGCAGGACGCCGGTGAACCGGCGGTTGCCGACGACGAGGTGGTTGACCAGGTCGCGGACGTTCCACTCGGTGCACGGGGTGGGGGCGGCCCACTGCTCGTCCCGCACCTCCGCGATCAGCCGCTCGGTGGCGTCGCAGATCTCGACGAGCTGCTGGACGGCGGTGGATGTCATCGCCCGAACCTCCTGAAGCAATCGCAGGGCCTCAGGTTAGATGACGGCACCGACGCTTTCGGTGGCGGACGCCGGTGCCGGTCGACATCGTCAGGTGGTCGTCTCGCGCCACCGGCTGGTGATCGGGAGGCGCCGGTCCCGGCCGAAGTTCTTCGGGGTGATCTTCGGGCCGGGCGGGTACTGGCGGCGCTTGTACTCGGCCAGGTCGACCAGCCGGATGATGCGCGCCACCAGCTCCGGGTCGTGGCCGGCCGCGATGAGCTCCTGCGAGCCCAGGTCCTTCTCGACATAGTCGTCGAGCAGCCGGTCCAGCACCTCGTACGGCGGCAGCGAGTCGGTGTCGCGCTGGCCGGGCCGCAGCTCGGCGCTCGGCTCCTTGGTGATCGAGTTCTCCGGGATGGGCCGCTCGGCGTCGAGGCGGAACGACGGGTCGCCGTGGGCGTTGCGCCAGCGGGACAGCTCCCACACCATCGTCTTCGGTACGTCCTTGATCGGCGCGAAGCCGCCCGCCGAGTCGCCGTACAGCGTGGAGTAGCCGGTCGCCAGCTCGCTCTTGTTACCGGTCGTCAGCACCAGGTGGCCGTGCTCGTTCGACAGGCCCATGAGGATCATGCCGCGGACGCGGGCCTGGAGGTTCTCGGCGGCCAGCCCGGACAGGCTGATCTCCTTCTCGAAGGCGTCGACGATGTCGGCGATCGGCACCACCTGGGCGTTGACGCCCTGCCTGCGCACGAGGTCCTCGGCGTCGCCGAGGGAGTGGTCCGAGGAGTAGCGCGAGGGCATCAGCACCACGTGCACCCGCTCGGGCCCGATCGCGTCGGAGGCGATGGTCGCGGTCAGCGCCGAGTCGATGCCGCCGGACAGGCCCAGGATCACCGACTGGAAGCCGTTCTTGGCCACGTAGTCGCGTACCGCGAGCACCAGCGCCGCGTAGACCTCCGCGTGCAGGTCGAGTCGCTCCGCCACCGGCGCGGGCAGCGGCTCGCGCGGCTCGACCGGTTCGGACGACAGCACCAGGCGGTCCACGGTGATCGTGGAGCCGTCGCCGACGTCGTGCGGGAACGCCCCGGTCTCGGCGGTGGAGACAGGGAGGTCCAGGTCCACCACGAGCAGCTCCTCGCGGAACTGCCCGGCCCGCGCCACCAGCTCGCCCGCCGCGTCCACCACGATCGAGTCGCCGTCGAAGACCAGCTCGTCCTGCCCGCCGACCTGGTTCACGTAGACGAGCGCGCACCCGGCCTCACGCGCCCTGCGCGCGCACAGCTCCAGGCGTACGTCGTCTTTCTCCTTCTCGTACGGCGAGGCGTTCGGCACCACCAGCAGACCGGCTCCCGCCTGGCCCACCACGGCCACCGGGCCGCCCTCCTGCCACAGGTCCTCGCAGACCGCGATCGCCACGTCCACCCCGTGCAGCCGGAAGATCGGCAGCCGGTCGCCGCGCACGAAGTAGCGGTATTCGTCGAACACGCCGTAGTTGGGCAGGTGGTGCTTGGCCGTGCGGATGACCACCTCGCCCTGGTAGAGCACGGCGGCGGCGTCGAGCGAGGCGCCCTTGGGCTGGCCGGCGCGCGGCGCGAGCCCCGTCCGGTCGACGTAGCCGACGACCACGGGCAGGTCGCCCAGCCCCTCTTCCCGCAGCCGGACCGCGACCTCCCCCAGCGTCCTGATGCTGGCGTCCACGAAGGACGTACGCAGCACCAGGTCCTCCACCGGATAGCCGGTGAGGAACATCTCGGTGAAGACGACCAGGTGCGCGCCGCGCTCGGCGGCGTCGCGCGTCCACGTGAGCAGCCGGTCGGCGTTGGCGGAGAGGTCGCCTACGGTTGGGTTTGTCTGTGCCAAGGCAATGCGCAGTTGGGCCACATGGTCAGCCTAGTACGACGGCGTTTTTATCGTCCAAGTGATGAAAAGTGCGTTCTGTCACAGGGCCGGTTCGAGGGCGCGCCGCCTGATCGCCGGGCCGAGCGCCAGCATGGCCACCGCCGACAGCAGCCCGATGCCGCCCACCGTGAACCACAGGGCTTTGGGGCCGACGTCCAGCAGCGCCCCGCCGGCCAGCGGCGCGAGCACCGCGGCGGCCGACCACGCGAACCCGAACAGCCCCGAGTACCGCCCCCGCAGGTGCGCGGGCGCCAGCGCGGCGACGAGAGTGCCCGCGATGCCGGCCGTGACGATCTCGCCCGCCGTCCAGACGGCGATGGTGACGCCCAGCCAGACCGCGTCGGTGACGAAGGCGGTGAGCGCGAACCCGGCCCCCGTGACGGCCAGGCCGAGCGCGAACGTCCTGGCCGCGTCCAGACGGCCGAACCAGTCGGACACCAGCGGCTGCACCACGACGATCAGCACCCCGTTCAGCGCCATCGCCGCCCCGAACTCGCCGGTGGACAGCCCCGCCTGCTTGACCATCGCGACCGGCAGCATGGTGACCGTCTGCAGGTAGACCAGCGCCTGCCCCAGGACGACGAGGGTGAAGGCGACCATCACCCGGTCGCGCAGCACCACGCCGAACCCGCCCGCCGACGTCCTCTCGGGCGCGCGGGTCTCGGGGACCGCCCGCCAGACCAGTACGGCGAAGACCACGCTGCTGACGGCGTCGATCCAGAACAGCCAGCCGAACCCGAGCTGGGCCAGCCACCCGCCCACCGTCATCCCGACCGCGTAGCCGAGGTTGATGGCCCAGAACAGCAGCCCGTACGCCCTGGGCCGCTCCACCGGCGAGACCAGGTCCGCCACCAGGGCGTTGGACGCGGGCCGGTAGACGTCGATCACCAGCCCGAGCACGAACATCGAGCCGATGATCGCGGCCAGGGACGTGCTGTATCCCAGCGCCAGCATCGCGCCCGCGGTGGCGAGCATGCCGCCGGACAGTGTGGCCCGTCGTCCGATCCTGTCGGTCAGCCACCCGCCGAGCAGCTGCGAGATCAGCGACCCCGCGCCGTACACGGCCATCACGAGCCCCGCGCCCGCCACCGACACGCCTCTGGCCTGCGTCAGGTAGACGCCGGTGAACGGCATCACCATGGTGCCCAGGCGGTTCACCAGTGTGCCGCTCCACAGGGCCCAGAACGGCCGGGGCAGCCCGCCCACCTTGGATTTCAGGAACGACGGCTTCTCAACGACGCTGCTAGTCACAGACAAAGAGTGATATTGCACCTTTGGTGAGGGCGAACGATTTAGGGCACACTAAAAGGTATGCCGGTGACTTGGGTGATGCGGCCGGAGGACGTCGCGCGGATCAGGTTCGCGTTCTCCCCGATGTGGGAGCTGGTGGCCAGCCTGCGTACGCTGCAGGACCCGGCCAGGCAGTCGATCCACCTGCCGTGGATCAAGTGTGTACGCCCCCGGCTGGCGGGGCTGGACATGACCGAGTTGCTGGCCCTGGTCCCGCCGAGCGGGTATCTGGCGGACTTCATCACCCCGCCGCCCGACACGCCGCTGCCGGACTTCGCGGCCGAGCTCGATCGCGTACGGCTCACCTCGCCGGAGCGGGCCCACGCCGAGGCGGCCATGGTGCGCGGAGCGGACCCGGCGGTGATCGAACGGTTCATGGCCGATCCGGCGGCGGGCGTGGCCCGGGTGGCCGACGCGCTGCGGGCCTACTGGGAGACGTGTTTCGCCGAGTTCTGGCCCCGCGTGTACGGGCTGCTGGAGCGCGACGTGCTGCGCAGGTCACGGCAACTGGCCCAGGGGGGCGCCCGCGAGCTGTTCGCCGGGCTCGATCCGGCGGTGGTGTGGACGGGGGAGCGGCTGCACATCAACCGGCCGTGGCGCTCGCACGGCGGGCTGCACGGCGACGGGCTGGTGCTGGTGCCGAGCGCGTTCTACTGGCCGTCGGTGGCCGTGATGTCGGCCCCGTACCAGTCGATGCTGGTCTATCCGGTGCTGGGCGTCGGGACGCTGTGGGAGCAGGGTCCGCCGCCCGCGCCCGAGGCGCTGGCGGCGCTCATCGGGCGCAGCCGGGCGCGGATCCTGCTCGCGCTGGCCGAGCCCAGCACGACCTCGGCGCTGGCCGGGCGCATGGCGCTCACGCCCGGCGCGGTCAGCCAGCACCTCGGCGTGCTCAGCGGCGGCGGGCTGACGGTCGGGATGCGCGTCGGCAAGCAGGTCGTGTACCGCCGCACGCCGGCGGGCGACACCCTGGCCGCGAGCACGCCCGCCCGGTAGCCCTCGGGAGTCGCCGCCGGTCGGCGTCAGGTGTAGCGGGTGGACTCCAGGAGCCAGTCGAGGTGGGCGCGTGGCGCGGCGAGGTAGGCGCACGCCACCTTGCTCACATCGCGCGCCAGCTTGGGCGTGAGCGTGTCGAGCGGCAGGAGCCGGGCGGCCTCGTGCATGTCCTGGCAGCGCTCGGCGATCCGGTCGAGCACCCAGGCCGTGGCCTCCGGCTGGTCCAGGCCGAGCTGGTGCATCACGACCACGACGAGATTGTGCCCGTCGCCACGCTCCTTGGGCAGGGACGCCACGTCGTTGCACCAGGCGGTGACGTCGATGCAGGCGTCGACGAGCTGCTGCCACGGCTCGCAGCCGTGCACCCACGCGGGCACCTCCACCCGCAGGCACGGCTCGACGAGGTCGTAGAGGTACGGGCCGACGGTCCCCCTGCGGAGCGCCGGATACTGCTCCAGGGTCGGGATGCGGCCGGTGGCGCGGTTCTCGGCCTCGATGCGGCAGGCGTCGTGCTGGCGCCGCAGGTTGGCCGCGAACCTGGTCCGCCACAGGTCGCTCATCCGGGCACTGGTCACCCGCCACAGGTCGGCGAAGGCGGCCTCCAGCGGGTGGGCCGCCCCGCCCGCCAGCAGGCCCTGGAAGACCTCCAACCGGCCCGGCCCCTCGTCGAGCTCGTCGTCGAGGTTGAACAGCCAGGTCAGCCACTGCGCGAACAGCGCCGCCGCGGCCGCGTCGAACTCGGCGAACGCGCGGCCCGCCATGCGGTGGAACCCCGCACCGGGGTCGGCGCGGAGCTCCGTTCGCCGCGCCCAGTCGATGACCGCCGCCTCGATCGCGTACACGGCCGGATGCATGCGGCACGGCGCCGCCATGGCGGGCACCCGCTCGGTGAGCACCATCAGCGTGGCGGCGGCGGGCGCCCCTCTGCGCGGCCCGGGCGCCAGCGGTTTCCACTGGAGCATGGACCGCAGCGCCGTCCGCACCGAGGTGATCACATCGGTACTCATAGGGGCCCAAAGAGCCAGTTGCCCGCGGCGCTCGGATCGTCGCTGACGTAGTACTGCCAGGCGGCCACGATCAGCTCGTCCACGGTCAGCGCGCCCCTGGCGGCCCGGTCGAGCCGGTCGAACGCCTCGTCCACGTCGTCATAGGCGGTGCCGAAGGCGCTCAGCAGCGTACGGAACTCGCGGGGCCCGATCAGCCCGTCACCGTCGTCGTCGCAGAGGTCGGCCACGGCCACCGTGGCGGGCCGGAACACCGTGTCGTAGTGGTCGCCCTCGACGAACGCCGCCGTCATGCCGGAACGGAACTCCTCCCGCGAGATCCGGGAGTCGGCGTCCCGGCCGAGCGCGCCGGACAGGGCCGACCAGATCCCGTCGAAGCCGTCGACAAGACTGCTGCCGGTGACCGAGGTTGGGGACTCGCCGAATCCCACCAGGAGTCGTGCACCCAACCCCAGCAGGTCCTCACGCTCGATGACGCCCTCACCGCCCGCGTCGATGTGGTCGAAAGCCCGATCAAACTTGTGATTGAGCAGGTCGATAGCCACCAATGCCTCCCCCGAGACTGACTGCGTGATCACGATAGGTCGGGCCGGGCTCTTTGTCAGCGAGGCTCGCACCGACGCCCCACGTAACGTGTGCGAAACACGGACACGGCATCCTGATAGGGAACTCAGTACTGTCTTCGCTAGGGGATGCTTTGGACCGCCAGCAGGAGTTCGTGCTCCGCACGCTCGAGGAACGCGACATCCGGTTCATCCGGCTCTGGTTCACCGACGTTCTCGGCTTCCTCAAGTCGGTGGCCATAGCCCCGGCCGAGCTCGAAGGCGCCTTCGCCGAGGGCATCGGGTTCGACGGCTCGGCCATCGAGGGTTTCGCCCGGGTCTACGAGGCCGACATGCTCGCCAAGCCGGATCCGGCGACGTTCCAGATCCTGCCGTGGCGCAGTGAGACGCCGGGGGCGGGCCGCATCTTCTGCGACATCCTCATGCCGGACGGCTCGCCGTCGCACGCAGACCCGCGCTGGGTGCTCAAGCGCACGCTCGCCAAGTGCGCCGACATGGGCTTCACCTTCTACACGCACCCGGAGATCGAGTTCTTCCTGCTGAAGAACCGGCCCGAGCCGGGCCAGCGCCCGGAGCCGATCGACTCCGGCGGCTACTTCGACCACACCCCGCACAGCTCGGGCCACGACTTCAGGCGCCAGGCGATCATGATGCTGGAGTCGATGGGCATCTCGGTCGAGTTCAGCCACCACGAGGGCGCGCCCGGTCAGCAGGAGATCGACCTGCGCTACGCCGACGCGCTCACCACGGCCGACAACATCATGACCTTCCGGCTGGTGATGAAGGAGGTCGCGCTGGAGCAGGGCATCTGGGCGTCCTTCATGCCCAAGCCGTTCACCGAGCACCCCGGCTCCGGCATGCACACCCACATGTCGCTGTTCGAGGGCGACCGCAACGCCTTCTACGAGGCCGGCGCCGACTACCAGCTCTCCAAGATCGGCCGCTCGTTCATCGCCGGGCTGCTCAAGCACGCCGCCGAGATCACGGCCATCACCAACCAGTGGGTCAACTCCTACAAGCGGCTCTGGGGCGGCGCGGAGGCCATCGCGGGCCAGGGCGGCGAGGCGCCGTCCTACGTCTGCTGGGGGCACAACAACCGGTCCGCGCTGGTGCGGGTGCCGATGTACAAGCCGCACAAGGGCGGCTCGACGCGCATCGAGTTCCGCTCGCTCGACTCGGCCTGCAACCCCTACCTGGCCTTCGCGCTGATCCTCGCGGCCGGCCTGAAGGGCATCGAGGAGGGCTACGAGCTCCCGGCCGCGGCCGAGGACAACGTGTGGACCCTCACCAGCGCCGAGCGCCGCGCCCTGGGCATCCAGCCGCTGCCGCAGTCGCTGGACGAGGCCATCGCGGTCATGGAGCGGAGCGAGCTGGTGGCCGAGACGCTGGGCGAGCACGTCTTCGACTTCTTCCTGCGCAACAAGCGGTCGGAGTGGCGCGAGTTCCGCCGCCAGGTGACCGAGTTCGAACTGGGCCGCTACTTGCCCGTGCTCTGACCCGTTCAAGGCGCCCTGCCGCTGAGATTCCACTCAGTGGCGGGGCGCCTTTTTGCATATCAAGAAATTCCCATGCGCAGCCCTTGAATTCGATGATTATTGGGAATTCTATTCGGGTGCCCGCCGTCGACCGCAAAAGCGGCAAGGGACGGTCATCATTGCGCCTCTGGCGGCTTGTTGCCGACCGGCTGCGATCTATTGGACCGGAATCATGGCAGGTAGGTGAGGGTCGAAAGGCTCATGTCTTTATATGGACAAGGGTTTCTTGAAGCTTTCTTTGTGAATACATTTCATGGGCCTCGGGTATCGGGACGATGTATCCCGCACACCAACCTGATGCGCTATATCGGCGCATGAAAGGACATTCCATGACCGCTACCGCAGAGGCTCAGCGTACCGAGACGACCGAGGGCGAAGGACGCCCTCTGGAAGCCCTGCTGCTCGCCGCGCTGGCCGCACGCCGCGAACAAGGCGAGGAGAGCGGTATCGAACACCCGCTGCTGCTCGCGATGCTGATGCGTCGTCGCGGGGAGGGTGAGGAGGAGATGGGTATCGACCACCCGCTTCTGCTCGCCGCGCTCATGCGTCGTCGCAGGGGAGGCGAGGAGAGCGGTATCAGCCACCCGCTGCTGCTCGCGATGCTGATGCGCCGCCGTAGGGAGGGTGAGGAGGAGGGCGGTATCGACCACCCGCTGCTGCTCGCCATGCTCATGCGTCGTCGCAGGGGAGGCGAGGAGAGCGGTATCAATCACCCGCTGCTGCTCGCGATGCTGATGCGCCGCCGCGGGGAGGGTGAGGAGGAGGGCGGTATCGACCACCCGCTGCTGCTCGCCGCCCTCGCGAACCGGTAATGGCGCGACTCCCGATCACCGGCAGAAAGACAGATCACATCGACCGCAGAGGAGCAACTCATGGCGTCAGAGGAAGCCGCCGGACCGACCGGACATGATCCGGTGGAGTCGCTGATCGACGACGTCATTCGCGACATCCTCAACGAGGCCAGCCAGTCCACCAAGGTTCTGGCCCGCGGCGGGGATTCCATGGCCACCCTGATCGAAACGGCCCTTACTTCAGCGCCGCGCGCGATGCTGAAGTCCTCGGCCATCGAAAGGGTCCTGCTCGCACAGGTTCTGGCCTCCGCTCTGGCGGACGCCCTCGCGCCCGCACTGGCAGAGGCGCTGACTCCCGAGATCATGAAGGTCCTGGATCAGTACACCGTCAACGCCAAGGCCGGCGGCGCGAAGCCCGCGAGGACGACCACCGCCACAGCCAGGGGGGCCAGCAGCAGAAAGAAGACGTGAGACGTCCGCAGCTCGGGTGGGGGGGGGGGGGGGGGGGGGGGGGGGGGGGGGGGGGGGGGGGGGGCGGCGGCGGGGGGGGGGGGGGGGGGCGGGGACGCAGACGCCAGACAGC
>NZ_JBICSO010000013.1:0-226241 GCF_043197155.1 Nonomuraea sp. NPDC049269 | reverse complement strand
CCCCGCCCCCTCCCCACATCCTCGCCGACCGCCGCGCCCGCGCCCCCGGTCGCCCCCCCCCCCCCCCCCCCCCCCCCCACGACTATGTCCGCAACGCGGCGATCATTGGAACGCGTAGCACTCGACCTCGGCCCGGCGGAAAGACAGGTGCTTGGCCACGGAGTCGCGCACACAGGCGCGTTCGCCACTGCTCAGGTTCAACGTGCCGCACACGGTCACGCTGGAATAGGTCCGGCAATCCAGCATGGGGTCACGACTTCCCACGCGGTAGTTCGCCCTGACCGCGGTGCGGCACCTCAACCGTGCGTGCGAGGAGTCGGCATAACGGCATTGCCCGATCAGGACCTGATATTGGGACCTGCTCACCTCGTGCCGGTCGCTACCATCCCAGGTGGAGGCCATTCCGAACATGGGGATCAGCGACAATCCGGCGGCGGCGATGATGATTTTCATGGGCTTCCCTCCAACACACGTGAAGTACTGGCGGGGAGAAGTCGTAGTCCACATCAGCTACCCCTGTCAGGATACTTCAGTCGCAGGTCGTGGCCTGATGGTGGCTGGCTGTCGCGGGCCGGGTCCTCAGAGCGTGCGGGCGTTCCTGGCGACGCGGTCCCAGAAAGCGGGGAGGTCGGCACCCGGTTCGGCGGCGGCGGCCGGCCGATGGCCGCCCTGATCCTGCGTACGACCAGCTCCGCCGTACGTGCGGAAGCGATCGCCCGGTGCCGGGCCGGCTCGGCCGCCGCGTCGTCAGGTCAGAAGTACTTCGAGGTGAGGTCCGTCGTCGGCCAGGTGGTGATCTTGACGTTGTTCATCTGGTCGTCGATCACGTCGAAGTCCGGGGTCCCGGTCTCCTCGCGCCGGTTGAACACCGCCGCGTAGCTCCAGCCGTTCTGCAGCCGCGCCAGGTAGGAGAACGTGCCCGGCATCGAGCCGTTGTGCCAGGTGTTGAGGTGCCCGGTCACCTGCCTGACCCACCAGCCGCCGCCGTACCAGGCGCCGGAGGAGTTGACGCCGATCTCCGGCTTGGCGAACAGCTTGGCGATCGACGCCGAGCTCAGCACCGTGCCCGGCCTGTCGAAGGCCAGCGTCCACCGGACGAGGTCCACGGCCGAGGCCAGCCAGCCGCCGTTGGCGTCCTGGTTGGGCATGTTGAAGCCGCCGTACGGGTACGGCACGACGGTGCCCGACTCGTCCATGACCGTCTTGTTGGTGTACTGGGACTGGTAGATCACCTCGCCGGACGCGGCCTCGGTCCTGAGGCTCCTGCCGAGCCGCATCCGCGTGATGCCGAGCGGCTTGAGCAGCTTCGTCTTGACGTACGTCTCGTACGACAGGCCCGACACCTTCTCGATGATCCGGCCCAGCAGCATGTAGCCGTAGTTGCTGTAGACCATCTTCGACCCGGGGGCGAAGTCGAGCTGCCGGCCCGTGGCGTACTTGATGATGTCGGCGTGGCTGATCGGCAGCGGCACGTCCAGCGCGGCCGAGATCGTGTGGTCCAGCCAGAGCTGGTCCTGCTTGGAGGTGTCACGGTCCCAGCCGCCCAGGTGCTGCATCAGCCTGAGCACGGTGACCTGGTTCATCCGGGTGTCGGCCGGGGTGAGGCCGAGCAGCGTGGTCACCTTGGCGGAAAGGCTCAGCTTGCCGTCCTGCACCAGCCGCATGATGGCGGCGGAGGTGATGTTCTTGCTCAGGCTGGCGATGCGGAACAGCGACGTCGGTGTCACGGTGGGCAGCGCCTGGGCACCGGTGTTGTAGCGATAGCCGCGGGCCAGGACGATCTTGCCGCTCTTCATGACGGCCAACTGGGCGCAGGAGATCTCGCGTTCCTTCACGAAGGTCTTGATCACATTGTCGAACCCGGCCAACGACGCGGGAGCGGTCCCCGAGGTCTCCACCACTGGGACGGGCGCGGCGAGCGCCGGCCGAGCGGTCATCGCGGCGGCGGGTACGGCGACGGCCCCCGCCTTGAGCAGACTCCTGCGAGTGAGCATCGTCACTTCTGGCTCCTAGGTAACGTCCGTGCAAAGTAGGCGTCGTATCTTACGGACATGGAGAACCCGGCGCAGCCCGGGTCGCCGCTGGGAAGTTTTGCTCCCCTGTGGAGTGTTACGAGGTGGGGCGAGAGCCTCCTGAGGGCGTGAGGAAACTGATCGTCCGCTAAAATCGGTCCGTTCCAAAGAGACTTTTCGGATATTTCGCCATATAGGGCGATGTTGGAGGGTGTGGCATGACGACGGCTGCCCTGCAGACCGTGTTGACCGTTCCTGAGCGCTTCAGGGGGCCGGCGGGAGTCGCCAATGGCGGCTGGATAGCCGGGACCATGGCGGAGGCGATGGGCGGCAATCGATCAGCGGTCGAGGTCACGCTGCACGCGCCCACCCCTCTGGAGACCGACCTGTGCCTGGAGCACGTCGCCAACACGGTGTACCTCCACGAGGGTGACAGGCTCCTGGTCGAGGCCATCCCGGTGGCCGAGGACCTGACGGCGCCCGAGTTCGTGCCGTTCAACGACGCCGCCCGCGCCGAGGCCGGGTTCGCCGGCTGGCGGGGCCACGCCTTCCCCGAGTGCTTCGCCTGCGGGCTGCGCGAGCCGGGTGACGGGCTGCGGATCTTCCCGGGCCCGGTGGAGGGCACCGACCTGGTGGCCGCCGGGTGGGTGGTGCCGTACACGGTGGCCGATGAGGACGGCGTGCCCGCCTCCGTCGTGGGCGCGGCGCTCGACTGCATCACGGGCTGGGCCCACTTCCAGCCCGGCGAGTCGGCGCTGCTCGGGCGGCTGGCCGTACAGATCCATCGGCGGCTGTACGCGGGCGGGGCCTACTCCGTCGTGGCCCGCGCGACCGGCCGTGAGGGCCGCAAGCTGTTCGGCGAGAGCGCGATCTACGAGGTGGACGGCACGCTGGTGGCGGCCGCGCGCGCCACCTGGATCGCTCCACGCGAAGCGTGAGAAAGGCATGACGGCCCGGCACGGAATCGTGCCGGGCCGTCCGCCTGTTCAGCGGGAGCCGGACGTCAGCCGGTCGGCGACGATCGAGGCGCAGCGGTCGTCGAACATGATCGTGTAGTGGTTGCAGTCCGGGATCACCTCGTCGGCGAGGCCGGGCAGGCGCGCCGTCCACGTGGCCGCCAGCGCGTCGGGCAGCATGCCGGTGTCCTGGTCGAGCAGCCCGCGCGGCGCCCTGATCAGTGAGAGCGGCGCCCGGATCGCGGTCAGCGCCGCGCCGATGCGCTCCGACTCGGTGAACATCCAGCGCCCGTCCTCGCGCACCGCGTCACCGGCCACGCGCGAGCGCAGCGCGCCCTCGTCCCCGGTCAGGTCGTAACGCACGTACGCCTCGGCGTCGGCGGTCCAGCCGTGGCGGAAGGCCGGGTGCGCCTTGAAGAAGCCGACGTACGCCTCCGGTGACGGGAACGTCCGGCGCAGCCGCTCCACGGCCGGTCCCAGGGTGGCCTCCAGGACCGCGTCGGGATCGGCGCCCTCGGGCATGGGCAGCGGGAGCCCGCCGTCGACCAGCACCACCCGCGCGAACTCGCGTCCGGCGCCGGCCAGCGCCGCGATGTAGGCGCCCATGGAGTGCCCGGTCAGCACGGTCTCGGGTCCCGCGCCCACGTGGTCGGCCACGCGCAGCACGTCCTCGGCGTGCCTGGCCAGTCCGTACGGGCCGGGCAGCGTCGCGCTGTGCCCACGGCCCCGCAGGTCCATCGCCACCAGAGACCAGTCCCCGGGCAGCCGCCGCGCCACCGTGGCCCAGGCCATCAGCGAGCCGGTGATCCCGTGCACCGCGATGATCAGGCGCGATCCCGTGCCGAACGTGGCGACCCGCATGCCGTCGACCTCGTCGAGTCTCATAGCCGGATCTTATGGACAAACCTTCTGGTACGGCACTCCTGGCACGAAGCTTCGCCACTCCCCGGGGCTCAGCGACCGGCCGGCGCGGGCGCAGATCGCGGCCACCACCTTGCCCGGCTCGACCGGCTGCTCGCGCACGGTCCCCTCGTCGTCCAGGATGTTCACCCCCGAGCCGTCGGCGGTGAACGCCGGGCCGTACAGGTCGCCGTGGTCGGCGCCGTCGCCGAGCGTGCCCAGGTCCGCGCCGGCGGCCAGGTCGACGAGCCGTACCCGATGGTCGTGCGTGACCAGCGCGACCACGTCCTCGCGGGGTGACCTGGCCGCGACGTCCCCGCCCGCGAGCGGGCCGAGCGCGGCCTGGCGTACCCGCTGCCTGGTGGCGGTGTCGTAGATGCTCATCCGACCGCGGGAGTCCACGACCGCCAGCGACCTGCCGTCGTGGGTGAAGACCACGTCGGTGACGGTCGTGCCCTGGCCGGTGCCCCCGAACGGCTTGCCCAGCCGCCGGCCCGACGCCGCGTCGAACAGGTGCTGCTCGCCGGACCCCACCGCCAGCACCTTGCCGTCGGGAGAGAAGTCGGCGTCGTGCACCTCGCCCACCGTGGCCGACCACAGCTGGCGCTTCGACTTCCAGTCCCAGACGCTCACCGCGTAGCGGGTGGACACGCCCCCGTCGACGTAGCGCAGCCCGGTGGCCACTTTCGTGCCGTCGGGGCTGAAGGCCAGGAAGGAGGTCTCGTATTCCGCCAGGTCACCGCGGGGCGCCGCCTTCGCGAGCGTGCGCCGCGTGCCGGTGTCGAGGACCGTGAACCCGCTGATGCCGCCCACCGCGGCCAGCCGCCCGTCGGGGCTGATCGCCGCGGCCTCCGCCGGGTCGGAATCGGGCCTCTTCAGCACCGGGGCGCCGAGTGGCCCGCGCGGATCGGCGAGGGAGACCTGGTAGCCGTCCGCGGAGCTCAGGACCTGCCGCCCGCCGGGACCGAACTTCGCCCACGACCACGAGGGCGCCTGTTTCGGCGCGCGCGCCGCGAGGTCGCTCAGGTCCACGGTGAAGACGCGGTCCTCGCTGAGATAGCGCAGCGTGTGGCCGTCGAAGCCGACCTGAGGCAGTGGCACGGAATCGTCCTCCGTGCCACCGGGCAGCGTCAGCGTGGTGAGCAGCCGGTCGTACGCCCGCCAGACCTGGATGTTCTGCCCGCTCGCCGAGGCGAGCAGCCGCCCGTCGGCGCTGAAGGTCACCTCGCCGCCGTTCCAGCTGTCCGTCTCGTTCCCGAGGGTCGCCGCCGGTCCGCCCGCGCGGTCCGTGATCCGCAGTTTTCCGCCCACCCGCCGCACCGTCGACCTGCCGTCGGGTGAGACGACCGGGTGCGCGGTGAGTGGGTCCTTCGTCCGGGTGCCGGTCCGCAGGTCCCAGGTGTATTCGTGCTGGTCGAGGCGGATCAGCGCGTAGCGGTCGGTCGTCCCGTACCGGACGCCGACCGGTGTGCCCGTGTCGTCGCCCACGTCATGGCCGAACGTCCACATCCCGATGGTCTTGCCGGTACGCAGGTCCCAGACCCGCACCCGCTTGCCGGTGGCGACCAGCAGGTTCTGGCCGGTGGGGGAGAGGGCGGCGGCCAGGGGCCGCTCGCCCGCCATGCCCAGCCGGGCGATGCCGCCGGTCCGTCCGCCGGTGCGTACGTCCCACAGCCGCACCGCGCCGTCGCTCACGCTGGCCAGCGTCCTGCCGCCGCCGCTCAGCAGCCGCAGCGCGTCACCGGAGGCGACGGGATCCTTGAACACGGCGACCTCGCGCTGCGCCAGTGAAGCGGTCAGCGCGGCCCTGGTCTGCGGGGTCCGGTCCAGCCGCCAGGCGGCCACGCTCAGCAGCATCGCCGCCCTCGGGTCGCTCTTGCGCAGCGTGCCCGCGAACTGCGCCAGCCGCGCCGCCTCCGCCTGGTCGCGCTGCGCGGCGATCCGGTCGGCCCGCTCATCGGCGACCGCGCTCTGCTGGACGGCCACGCCGGTCGCCACCAGCGAGATCAGCAGCAGGGCCGCCAGGCTGACGGAGACGAGCCTGGTCCGCCTGCTCCTGCGCCTGGACAGATCGGCGCCCGCGTCGAGGAAGTCGCGTTCGGCGGTGGACAGGGTGATGTTCCGGCGGGCCGTGGCCGCCCACCGCAGCGCGTTCTCCAGGCTGCTGCCCTGGAACAGGTCGCCGTCCCGGCGCCCGGCCCGGTTCCACCGCTGCGCGGCGCTCAGGATCTCCCTGTGGACGGCCAGGCCGTCCCGGTTGGCGTCGACCCAGCGGCGAAAGCGCGGCCAGGCGAGTGGCAGGGCGGGGCGGGCCAGCCAGACCTCCTCGCCTTCCTTGGACAGCAGGTAGCCGAACACCTCCAGGATCCGGGTGACCGACGAGACCTCGGGCAGCGGCCGGCCCTCGACGAGCTCGGCCAGCTGGGCCCGCCGTACCACGAGGCCACCCTGTTCGCTCAGCGTGACCAGCCGGAGGAAGACCTCGGGCGCGAGTTCGCGCTCGTCCGGGGCGAGCAGCGCGAACGCCTCCTCGGCCAGGGTGCCCAGCGCGGGATCGTGGGCGGGGACGCCCGCCCGCGCGGCCTCCTTGCCGCCTGCGGCGAGCAACAGGCCGGTGTCGAGGCCGCCTTCCGCGCTCACCAGGGCCAGCAGCAGCTCGCGAGCGGACGGGCGCTCCAGCGGGTCCTTGCTGAGCGCCGCGGCCACCAGCGGCCGCAGCGTCGCGGGCAGCGCGCTCAGGTCGGGACGGGCCGACAGCACCCGGTGCATGACCGCGCCCAGGTTCTCGGCCTCGAACGGGTCGGCGCCGGTGGCCGCGTACACCATGATCGCGCCCCAGGCGAACACGTCGGCGGGCGTCCCGGCCCGCTGCCCGCCGAACACCTCGGGCGCCATGTACGTGGGCGTGCCCGTCACCATGCCCGTCGCGGTGAGCGACATCTCCGCGGTCCGCGCGATGCCGAAGTCGATCACTCGCGGGCCGTCCGGGCCGAGCAGCACGTTGTCGGGTTTCAGATCGCGGTGGATCACGCCGGCGTCGTGGATGGCGGTCAGCGCGGTGGCCACGGCCGTGGCGAGCCGGTGCAGGTCGCCGCCGCCGAAGCGGCGTCCCTCCATGACGGCCTTGCGCAGGCTGGGGCCCTGGACGTACTCGCTGACGATGTACGGCCTGGGCCCCTCCAGCTCGGCCTCCAGGACGCTGGCGGTGCAGAACCCGGCCACCCGCCGTGCCGCGGCCGCCTCCCTGGCCAGTTGCGCCGGCTGGTCGCCGTACAGCACCTTGATCGCCACGCGGCGGCCGTCCTCGGCGTAGCCCTCGTAGACCACGCCCTGGCCGCCCGTGCCGAGACGTCCGGCCAGCCAGTAACCGCCCAGCCGCTGAGGGTCTCCGTCGATCAGTTCGCTCACGGGCTGTTTGATGCGAATGGTGTGGTGAAAGTTTTGGGCGGATAAATTACTCCTTATGCGCATCACGGTTATCGAGCATGAGGCGGACGCGCCGCTCGGCTACTTGGGCGGCTGGCTGGGGCCGGTCTGCGACGTCGTCCGTCCGTACTTGGGCGAGGAGGTTCCCGAGCGGGCCGCCGGCGGGCTGATCGTGCTCGGCGGGGAGTCGGCCGCGTGGGAGGACGAGCGCTGCCCGTGGCTGCCCGCCACCCGTGACCTGCTGGCCCGCTCCGTCGAGGAGGGGACGCCCACGCTGGCCATCTGCCTCGGCGCGCAGCTGATGACCCTGGCCTGCGGCGGCACGGTGGAGCGGGGCGGCGCCGGGCTGGAGGTGGGCCTCTGCGAGGTGGCCGCGCTGCCCGCCGCGGCCGCCGATCCGCTGCTGTCGGGTGCCGGCACGGCCGTGGCCGTCCAGTACCACCAGGACGTGATGGCCCGGCTGCCTGAGGGGGCGGTGCCGCTGATGACCGGTGAGCGGTACCCGAACCAGGCGTACCGGCTCGGCGAGGCGGCCTGGGCGGTGCAGTTCCACCCGGAGGCCACGCCGGAGATCTTCGCCTCGTGGACCACGGCCTCGGGCCTCGACTCGGCCCGCGAGCTCAACGCGGCGGTCGCCGCGGCCGAGGAGGCGCTGGTCGCCACCTGGCGGCCGATGGCGGAGGCGTTCGGGCGCGTGGTCCTGGATCGTGATCGGGAGCCGATTCAGGGGATGCACTAGGTCCTTCCCTGACGCGATCGGCTCCCGGGCCGTCCTACGCTGCCTCATCGATCGAGGGGGGTAGGACGGTCATGAAACGACGCACGGCAGTGCGCGCGGCCCTGGCGGTGTGCGCGACGATCGGTCTGACCTTGGCGGGGCCGGTGGCGGACGCGGCGGCGCGTTCGGCCCCGCAGGTCGTCAGGGTCTCGGCGCAGACCGGCAAGGACTCCGCGAAAGCGAAATCGGCCCGCGCCCGCTGCCCGCACGGAACGCGGGTGATCAGCGGCGGCGCCTCCATCGAGGGGGGTACGGCGGGGCAGGCGCCGAACGCCACCGCGCAGGTGGTGCTCACCCGGCTGGAGCCGGTGGCCCACGGCTCCGGGCATTACTTCGAGGCCGCCGCGCACGAGGACTTCAACGGCTTCGGCGGACAGTGGCGGCTGAAGGTGTACGCGGTGTGCGGGAAACTTCCCGGGCTCGTCTATCTCAGGCAGCCAGGAACGCCGGGCTCGCCGCCCAGCGACGCGCAGACCGTCAACTGCCCGGCGGGCAAGGTCGCGCTGGGCACCGGTGGCCGGATCGACGGCGGCGACGGGAAGGTCTTCCTGACGGAGATCGGCCTCCAGGACGCCTTCACCTTCGCCAACGCCTACGAGGCCGAGGGCGGGTTCGCGGGAAGGTGGCGGGTGACGGCCTTCGCCGTGTGCGGTGACCAGCCGCCGGGCTACGCGGTGGAGATGCCCGCCCAGCTCCAGGGCAACTCCGCCAGCCCCAAGAGCTCCCTCGTCGCCTGCCCGAACCCCGCCCAGCGCATCGTCGGAACGGGCGTCGGCAACGGCGGCCAGCAGAACCAGGTCATCCCGACGGCCGTCTTCCCGTCGGCCGCGCTGAACGAGGCGACCACGCGGGCGGCCGAGGACGAGACCGGCCTGGCCGGCCCCTGGGACACGGACCAGTTCCTGGTCTGCGTCGACTGACACGCCGGGCGCCGGGCGCGCTTCCGGCGGCCGCGCGGCACGCGGTGCTCGGCGGGTTACCGGCGGCGGGCGCGGGGCGGGGTGAGTGATCGGACGCGCTGTTCGGTGAGCGCGTGGGCGAGTGCGTGGACGCCGCCCAGGACGAGCGGCAGGGCGGCCAGCCCGGCCAGGGCCGACCGGCCGCTCGCCGCCGGCACGCCGGCCGCCCTGAGCCGCCGCCACGCCCACACCGTGAACGGGATCACCACCACCGGCGCCGTCACCACGCCAGGCGTGTAGCCACGCGCGACCGCCGACTGCGCCAGATGGCCCACCCCATGCAGGCCGAACCCGGCCAGCACCGCCTGGAACACCGGGCTACGCCCTCCGGTGCGCGCCCCCGCGGCCGACGCCCCGGCCATGACGCCGCCCATCAGCCCGATCGCCACGGTGACCTGCCGCTGCGACAGCTCCAGCCGCCGCCACGGAACACGCGGGTAGCGCCGCTCCAGCTCCGGCCGGGCCTCGCGGGTCCAGCGGGCCATCGTGGCCAGCTCCTCCGCGTCGTGCACCGCCCAGGCCGCGAGCAGACCCCACGTCACCGCCGCCGGCACGCCGTCCATCCAGGAACCTCCCTGCCCAAAATGCAACGCAACGTTGCGTTTAACTTTAGGCTCTGGAACCAGAGGGCTGTCAAGATGGGGGTGTGCCAAGGATCGAGTCCACCGCCGCCCGCCTGGCAAAGCTCGGCTTCGCCGACGGCGCACGGGCCGCGACCCTGGTACGACAGTCGGGGACCGAGCTGGACGACCTGCTCAAAGGACTGGTAGCCGTGGCCGACCCCGATCTGGCGCTCGCCTCCCTGACCCGGCTCGCCGAGCGCGAGCCCACCGTGCTCGACACCCTGCGCGCGGACGAAGACCTCCAGGCCCGGGTGCTCGCGGTGCTCGGGGTGAGCGCCGCGTTGGGGGAGCATCTCGTACGCCATCCCGAGCAGCTCGGGCTGATGGCCGTGCCCGAGCTCGGAGACGCGCGGACGGAGCTGCTGCGCGCGGTCGGCGCCGAGCCGGAGGAGGACGAGCCGCGCGCGTCGGATCCCGACGCGCTGGTGACGCTGCGGGTCGCCTACCGCGGGCGGCTGCTGCATCTGGCCGCCCGGGACCTCACCGGGCAGATCGGGCTGCCCGACGTCACCGCCGAGCTGTCCGACCTCGCGGGCGCGGCGCTGGAGGCCGCGCTGGCCATCGCGCGGGCCGAGGTCGACGCGAGTGACGTACGGCTGGCGGTGGTCGGCATGGGCAAGCAGGGCGCCAGGGAGCTCAACTACATCAGCGACGTTGACGTGATCTTCGTGGCCGAGCCGCGCGAGGGCGCCGACGAGACGGCGGCCCTGCGCGGCGCCACCCGGCTGGCCCAGGCCATGATGCGGGCCTGCACCACGACCACCCCGGAGGGCTCGCTGTGGGAGGTCGACGCCGGGCTGCGGCCGGAAGGCCGGGCGGGACCGCTGGTACGCACGCTGGGCAGCCATCTGGCCTACTACCGGCGCTGGGCCAAGACCTGGGAGTTCCAGGCGCTGCTCAAGGCGCGGCCGGTGGCGGGCGACCTCGCGCTGGGCGCGGCCTACGTCGAGGCGGTCAACGAGTTCGTCTGGTCGGCGGCGACCCGGGAGCACTTCGTCGAGGACGTGCAGGCCATGCGCCGCCGCGTCGAGTCCCACGTACGGGCCGAGGGCGAGCGCCAGATCAAGCTGGGCCCCGGCGGGCTGCGTGACATCGAGTTCGCGGTGCAGTTGCTGCAGCTCGTGCACGGGCGGCTCGATCCGCTGCTGCGGCGCAAGGCCACGCTGCCCGCCCTGGCCGCGCTCTCCCGCGGCGGCTACGTGGGGCGCGAGGACTCGCGCGGGCTGGCCGAGGCGTACACGTTCCTGCGCCAGGTGGAGCACCTGCTGCAACTGCACCGGCTGCGCCGTACGCACATCCTGCCGTCGGACCCCGACGACCTGCGCAGGCTGGGCCGCGCGCTCGGCATGCACGCCGACCCGGTGGGGGAGTTCACCGCCAGGTGGCGGCGCCACGCGCGGGAGGCGCGGCGGCTGCACGAGAAGCTGTTCTACCGGCCGCTGCTGCAGGCGGTGGCCCGGCTGCCCGAGTCGGAGGCCCGGCTGTCCACCACGGCGGCGGCCGCCCGGCTGGAGGCGCTCGGCTACGTCGACCCCAACGGCGCCCTGCGCCACATCGCCGCCCTGACCACGGGCGTCTCGCGGCGGGCGGCGATCCAGCGGACGCTGCTGCCGGTCATGCTCGGCTGGTTCGCCGACGCGCCCGACCCGGACGCGGGGCTGCTCGGGTTCCGCCAGGTGAGCGACAAGCTCGGTGCCACGCCGTGGTACCTACGGCTGCTGCGCGATGAGACGGCCGTGGCGGCGCGGATGGCGCGGATGCTCGGCACCAGCCGCTACGCGACCGGCCTGCTCCTGAACGCGCCCGACGCCGTCGGGCTGCTGGGCTCCGACGAGGGCCTGTCCCCGCGCCCGCCGGACGCGCTGCTGAAGGAGGCGTCGGCCGCCGTGTCGAGACACGGGACCGACATGGAGTCGGCGGTGGCGGCGGTGCGCGCGCTGCGGCGGCGGGAGCTGTTCCGTACGGCCGTAGCCGACATTTCCGGACTTATGAGCATTGAGCACGTCGGGGTGGCGCTGTCGTCGCTGAACGACGTGACCATTCAGGCCGCGCTGGACGTGGCGATCGGCAAGGTCGAGGTAGAGCGGCGGGCGGAGCTGCCGACCAGGTTCGCGGTGATCGCCATGGGACGGCTCGGCGGCATGGAGTCCTCCTACGCCAGCGACGCCGACGTGATGTTCGTGCACTCGCCCGTGCCCGGCGCCACCGAACGCGACGCCACCGACGCCGCGTACGCGGTCGCCAACGAGCTGCGCCGGCTGCTCGCCCTGCCCGCCCCCGACCCGCCGCTGCTCATCGACCCCGACCTGCGCCCCGAGGGCAGGCAGGGCCCGCTCGTCCGTACGCTGGCCTCCTACCGCGCCTACTACGCGCGCTGGTCGTCTCCGTGGGAGGCGCAGGCGCTGCTGCGGGCCCGCTTCTCCGCCGGTGACGCCGCGCTCGGCGCCGAGTTCATCTCCATGATCGACGAGCTGCGTTATCCGCCTGACGGCCTGCCCGACGACGTCGTACGCGAGATCAGGCGGATCAAGGCCCGCATGGAGGCCGAACGGCTGCCGCGCGGCGCCGACCCCGCCCTGCACACCAAACTGGGCCCCGGCGGCCTGTCGGACGTCGAGTGGGTGGCGCAACTGCTGCAGCTCCGCTTCGCGGCCGGGCACCCCGCGCTGCGGACCACCCGTACCTTGGAGGCGCTGCGGGCGGCCGAGGCGGAGGATCTGCTCGCGCGCGCCGATGAGGCGGTGCTGGCGGAGGCCTGGCGCTTCGCCTCCCGCATCAGGGACGCGGTCATGCTGGTCAAGGGCCGACCCGGCGACAGCGTCCCGGCCGACGTCAGGGAGCGCAGGCTCATCGCTCGCATGCTCGGCTACGCTCCCGACGGCTCGGAGGACTTCCTCGACGACTACCGCCGGGTGACCCGCCGCGCCCGCCAGGTGGTCCACCGGGTCTTCTACGACTCCTGACCCCGGCTGTCACAGCTTGGCTACAAGCCGTGCGGACGGTGCCTCGCGGGTGTATCAAGGCGCGGGGTGATCGATTGTGCTTTCCATCTACGTTGACCTGGCCTTAGGTCTGGTGCTCGCGTTCCTCATGCTTTCGCTGCTGGTGAGCGGGCTGAACGAGGCTTTCGTACGGCTGCTCGGCATCCGCAGCAAGTTCCTGTGGGCCTACCTCCGTGACACCATGGACGGCAGCGACGCGCAGGGAAAGTCCTGGCTGCCCGCCAAGGTGGCGGACGTGTTCGCGTCGTTGCCGTTCGTCCGCGATCCACGGCCGGTCCACAGCGACCAGCCGGCCCCGGTCGAGGCGGCGCAGGCGCCCGAGCACGAGACCAAGGCCGAAGACGCCATGACGAAACTCCTCTACCAGCGGGTCCAGGAGATCGACCACCCGAAGAGGGGCCGCACCAGCATCGCCAACATCCCGCCGGAACGCTTCGCGGTGGCGCTGATGGAGATGGCGGCCGTCGAGAAGGACGGCGTCGAGGGGCTGCTGGCCAAGCTCAAGGCGATGGGCAGCCCGCTGCACGGCCATCTCAAGGGCGTGTGGGACTCCGCGCAGCGCGACATGGACCGCTTCCGGCAGGGCGTGGAGACCTGGTTCGACGGCGAGATGCAGCGGCTGTCGATGCTCTACAAGCGCTACGTCAAGTGGGTCGTCGCCCTGCTCGGCGTCGTGGTGGTGCTGCTGTTCACGATGGACGGGCTCGAATACGGCAAGACCCTGCTGCGCGACAACGCCTTCCGCGCCTCGGTCACGGCCGTGTCCGAGGCGGGGCCCGACGCCTACAGCGAGCTCAAGGCGCAGTGCGCGCAGTCGAACCCGGTGCCCTGCATCACCGACACGCTGAGCCAGCCCGCGCTGGTCAAGGTGTTCGACCACGCGATCGTCAACGTCGTGATCCCGGCCGAGGGCGAGCCGAGCGTCAACTGGAACGGCCGCATGTGGTGGGACCGCCTCACCACGCTCAGCCACTGGCCCGGTTATCTGCTGACGTTCGTGGCGCTGCTGTTCGGCGCGTCGTTCTGGTGGGACCTGCTCCGCCGCCTCACCGGCATCCGCGGCCGGCGTTAGATCTGGGTTAGTGTTCATCGGATGGAGACAGAACGGCTCATCATGCGCAGATGGCGCGACGAAGACCGGGATCCATTCGCGGCGATGAACGCCGACGCCGAGGTGATGGAGCACTTCCCAGCCCTGTTGAGCAGGGAGCAGAGCGACACCTTCGTCGACCGGATCGAGGAGGGCTTCGAGGCTCACGGCTACGGGCTCTGGGCGCTGGAGGTGCGCGAGAGCGGCGCGTTCATCGGGTTCACCGGGCTGGTCCTGCAGACGTTCGAGGCGCCGTTCACGCCGGCCGTCGAGGTCGGCTGGCGGCTGGCGAAGGTGGCCTGGGGGCACGGGTACGCGATCGAGGCGGCCAGGCGGGCCGTACGGTACGGGTTCGAAGAGGCGGGGCTGGACGAGATCGTCTCCATGACGACCGTGCGGAACACCCGCTCACGCAAGGTCATGGAACGCCTGGGCATGACCCGCGACATAGCCGACGACTTCTACTTCCCGGGCATCGCGGAGGACAACCCGCTCCGCCCGCACGTCCTGTACCGGCTCAAGCGAGGTCAGGCGCTCGGCCCTCGTTAGTGTTCAGTGCGCCCTCGATGCTTGCCACCTTCGGTGGCGTAGCCGGCGGCGTTCACGATGTTATTTAGGAATGGTCGTTCTTGACCATTCGTTCCTTAACGCGTATGGTCGGCACATGGGACGGCCGAGAGGGTTCGACGAAACCGAGGTGATCCGGGCGGCGGCGGCGCTGTTCGCGGACCGGGCCTACGACGGGGTCTCCGTCGACGACCTGGTCACCCACCTCGGCGTACACCGCAACAGCCTGTATAAGACCTTCGGCAGCAAGCGGGGGCTGTACCTGGCCGCACTGCGATGGCACGTGGAGCACCAGGTGCGCCCGCTGGTCTCCGCGGTCGGCGCGGCCGGCGACCTCGCCGAGGCGGTGCGCGGCACGCTGGCCGTACACGACGACGGAGGCGCACTGGACCTCCTGCTGATGGCGGCGGCCGAACGAGCACCCGTGGATCAGGAGGTCCGCACCGAGGTCAGCGCCGCCTTGGACGCTCTCGACCAGGCCATCGGCACCGTCCTGACCGGCGCCGCACCCGGCCGCGCCGCCGAGCCGTCGCCGGCGCTGGCCGAGGCGCTCACCGCGGCGCTGATCGGGCTCCGGCTACGCGCCAGAGCCACCACCGCCGCCACCGAATCCGACCGTGCGGCGGCGGCTCTGGTGCGACGCCTCGCCCCGGATGACCTCGACAGTTCACCCACCATCTAAGGAGTACTGACATGGCGTACTTGCACGTCGACGGCGACACGCTGGTCGTGGAGATCGAAGGACTCGACAAGCTCTGGGCGCTGAAGAGCCGCCTGACGATCCCGCTGGCCAACATCCGCGGCGCGACCGCCGACCCCGGCATGATCAAAAGTCCCAAGGGCATCCGCGCACCCGGCGCCCACATCCCCGGAGTGATCACCGCGGGCACCTTCCATCTCGACGGCGAGCGCGTCTTCTGGGACGTCCACGACGCGGCCAAAGCCGTCGTCATCGAACTGGCCGACGAACGCTACACCCGCCTGGTCGTCGAGGTCGACGACCCCCGCGCCACCGTCGACCTCGTGGAGAGGCACATCACCCGCGCATGAGCGGCCCGCCGCCATGACCCCGACCCTGTATCGCGCAGCTCAGCGGCCGGTTCCTCGCCCGCTCATAGGGCTCGGGAGCTGTCCTGCGCGGCTACTGGGCGGTCGTGCCATCGCGCGCCTCGATCACGGCGGCCATGAACTCCTGGAAACGCGCGAAGTGCTGCTGATCCATCTTCAGCGGCACCCCGTTGACGATCCGGCCGTCGTACCTGGTGCCGATCGTGACCTTGAAGCCGTCCCGGTGTGGTTTCGCGTCCACTCCGAGGAACGCCACGTGGTATCGCTTGGCCTCCGCCAGACAGTGGAAGACATCTAAGGTCCTGCCGTCGTGCACCAGGATGTACTCGCCGATCGCGAACTCCGCTGCCATGGCTTCCCGTTCATGCCGCTTGATGTGCCGGGTGTCAGCGTCATCCCGGGGCACACGTCATGAAGGGAGACTCCTCCCCATTACACCGCAGGAACCAGTCGGCGGCGCACGTCCACTTGTTCGCCTCCGCCGTGCTGCACGGTCATGGCCAGCGCCTCTGGCAAAACATTTGCTAGAATCGGTGGATGGATGAAGTCGCTGAGATGCCCGAGGCGGATCCCACGGTCTCGGTTTCGGTCTCGTTCCACTCCAGCGTGATCGAGTCGGTGCGCCAGCGTGTCGGCAAGCGTGGTGTATCTCCGTATGTGGAGGCGGCAGTCCGGCGGCAGATCGAGCGCGACAACCTGGCCGCTCTCATCAGAGCCAGTGAAGAGATCCATGGCCCGCTCACCGGGGCGGAGATCCAGGCAGCTCGGGAGGAGATGCTTGGACTCAGTACCCGCGGTGGGGTGGCGTGAGCGGCACCTGGGTTCTGGACAGCGAAGCCCTCTCGCGGTATTTGCGAGCCGATCGCAAGATGACCGCCCGGCTTGCCGTCGCTCTCGAGGACGACATCCGTGTCGTCATCAGCGCCGTCACGATCGTCGAGGCCGATCATGACAGAGTCCATCCCGCGCGGCTGGCCTGGACGCTGTCCCGGCTCACGGTGGAACCGCTCACCAAGGACCTCGCCCAGAGGGCGTCAGACCTGCTCAAATCCGCAGGGCTGCACGGTCACAAGTACGCCATTGACGCGATGGTCGCCGCGACGGCGATCACCACCGCCGAGAAGCCCGCCCGGATTCTCACCTCCGACCCGGACGACCTGGAAAAGCTCCTCGGGGAGCGTCTGGACCGCTCGAGTCAGCCGTGCGGCGCCGGAAACTTCACGGTCAAGGTCGTTCCAGTCTGACCCGCTGCGCTCCCGGCCGCCACCCAGGACGCCGCCCTGAACGCCAACGCTGACGTCGCCGCGCGGATCGGTGAGCGTCGGGGAGTTGGTGGTCGTGCTCTGTTCCAGCGCCCTGGACCACCCAGGACGCCTCCGTTGATCAGCGGCTCATTGCTCAGCGGGGGCGTCCGGCCTGATGTGACCGCGATCCCGTCCTCTACCGTCCCAAGCGCGGTCAGGCGCTCATCGCGTAGAGCACGTCGCGCAGGGCGGCCTCGCGGCTGCGCAGCCAGACCAGCCGCAGGGCCAGCGTCGGCGCCTCGTAGCCGAGCGGAACCGGTACGCCGGAGTCCGGTCCCACCGGTAGGCCGGAGTCCGGCCCCGTCTCCAGGGGGACGTCGCGCGGGACCGGCGCGCCGTCCTTCTCGGGCGTGAAGTCGGGCGGGACCGGCGCACCATCGGTCTCGGGGGCGAAGTCGAGCGGGATCAGCGCGCCGGAGGCGAGGTCCGCTTCCAGGACGAAGTCGGGGAGCAGCGCTCTCCCGAAGCCCTGCCTGGTCCACTCGCGAGCCGTGGCGATGCTGGTCAGCTCCCTGCGCGGCACCCGGGCGCCGAACAACTGGTCGGCCGCCAGCCGGATCGAGCAACCCGGCGTGCTGACCAGCAGCGGCTCCCGGTCACCGTCCGGAGCCGCGACCAGCAGCAGCCTGACCTCGCCCACGTCCAGGAAGTCCAGGTCGGCCGGAGGGGTGAAGCCCAGGCCGCCGATCCGGGGACCGGAGTCGAGCAGGAGCGCCGCGTCCAGGCCGCCGCCGGCCACCTCGGACAGCAACGCCTGCCTGGTCAGCGAGCGTACATCCACCTCCAGGTCGGGGCGGCGTTCGGACAGGTGGCGGACGATGGCGGGCAGTTTGGCCGCGGCCAGCATCTCCAGCGCCCCGATCCGAACACGGTGACGCTCGCCGGTCACCGCACGCCGTACCTCGTCCGCGTGGTCGAGCAGGCCCTGCGCCCGCGTGAGCAGGGTGGTGCCGGGTTCGGTCAGGCGCATGCCCTGGGGTGTGCGCTCGAAGAGGGTGACGCCGAGGCTGTCCTCCAGCCTGCGTACCTGTTCGGAGACCGAGGCCGGGGCGAGGCCGAGGGTGTTCGCGGCTCCGGTGACGGTGCCCGCCCCTGCCACCGCCACGAACCCCCGCAACTGACGCAAATCCACAGATGTCAGCATACGGTTTTCCCGAATGCCCCCTGCGGTCGCGCCTGTTGAGGGGAAATATCGTCTTTTAGCAGGCTGAGGGGCATGAAGATGTTCGGTTTCTCCCTGGCCTACTTCTTGGTGATCCTCGACACGACCGTGCTCACCATCGCGCTGCCCGATCTGCGTGCCTCCCTGGGTGGCTCGCTGGCCGGGCAGCAGTGGGCGGTGAACGCCTACACCGTCGCGTTCGCCGCGTCGCTGCTCACCGGGGGAGCGATCGCCGACCGGTACGGCGCCGCGCGGATCTTCAAGATCGGCGTGCTGGCTTTCGGGGTGATCTCGCTGCTGAGCGCCGCGGCGCCCCATCTCGGCGCACTGATCGCGTTGCGCGCCCTGCTCGGCGTGGCGGGCGCGCTCTGCACGGGCGGCTCGCTCGGCCTCCTGCCCGAGCTCTTCCCCGACCCGGCCGCCCGCGCCCGCGCCACCGGCCTCTGGGCCGCCATCACCGGCACCGCCCTGGTCACAGGCCCGCTGCTCGGCGGCCTGCTGGTCGACGTGTACGGCTGGCGGGCCGTCTTCCTCCTCAACCCGCCCCTCGCCCTGATCAGCCTGCTGGCCATGCGAAAGGTCCGTTCAGGCCGGGGGCACCGCCTCATCGACTGGGGCGTGCAGGCGCTGGCCTGCGTACTCCTCGGCCTGCTCGCCGAAGCCCTGATCGACTCGTCGTTGATCGCCGGGCTGTCGGCCTTGGCGGCCCTGGGCGCGCTGGTGTTCGTGGAGCGCCGTAGCCACGCCCCTGCCCTGCCCGGCGGCCTGCTCGCGGTGACCTGGCCGGAACTGCTGGCGGGCGCGGTGGCGAACTTCGCCTTCTCCGGCGCCCTGTTCGTCCTGACCCTGCTCCTGCAGGACAGCCGCCACCTGACCCCGCTGGCCACCGGGCTGGCCTTCCTGCCGCTCACCCTCCCGATGACGGTGAACCCGCTGCTCACCGGCCGCCTGGTGGCCCGCTACGGCCCCCGCCCACCGATCCTCGGCGGCCTCGCCCTGCTCGCGATCGGCCTGGCGGGCGTCTCGTTCACCGATGTTCTGGCGCCATGGCTGGTCGTGATGGGCTTCGGGCTGTCGTTCGTGCTGCCCGCGCTGATGGCGGGCGTGGTCACCAGCGCGCCGCCCGGTACGGCGGGTACGGCGGGCGGCGTCCTCAACGCCTCCCGCCAGGTCGGCGCCACCCTCGGTGTGGCCGTACTCGGCGGCCTGTCCCACCCCCTGCCGGTGGCCGCCTCTCTGACCGCACTGACGTGCGCCTGCTACGGCCTCGCGGCCCGCGCCCGACGGACGGTGCCGACCGTGGACGTCGGACTTCCCGCCGGGAAGTAATCGCGGAGTCCTCCGTGATACCCCGGAGCCGCCAAAGGCCACTCCGGGGGCTGGCCGCGTGTCTCGCTAACCGTCCGAGCGATTTCTAGTGCCAGACAGGAAAGCCTCTTCCCACTCGCTCAGCAGGGGGTGAAGAAGATTTTCTGTGTGCCCTCCAGAATCCCCCACTGGCCCGAAGGCTGACTGCACCCGGACCAGCGCTGTCCGACGATCTGGTCTCCGCTGTAGTAGCTGATGACGAGGAGGTTGTCGCCCCCTGGCGGGG
The DNA here is from genome assembly GCF_043197155.1 of Nonomuraea sp. NPDC049269. Taxonomy (NCBI): domain Bacteria; kingdom Bacillati; phylum Actinomycetota; class Actinomycetes; order Streptosporangiales; family Streptosporangiaceae; genus Nonomuraea; species Nonomuraea sp. NPDC049269. Next base: position 206,800 of record NZ_JBICSO010000013.1, on the reverse strand, counting down.
GAGGAGGAATAGCAAGTGCCGGGGTCGAGCCGAGAGCGAGCGCGCCGGCAGCCAATACCGCCGCTAAAACCCCTCGCTTGATGTTCATGGACGTTCCTCCAGATCCACCGGGCTTTTCAGGCCAGAGCGAATGCCAAGGCCAATTGCGTGATCTGAGATCACGGTAACCGCCATCGATCAACGCTGCCAGCAGCAGTCGATCATTAATGTCGGCGTGAGGGCATCGCGTCGGTCACGGTAGGTCCGCCCAGGTGATGAGTCCGTGGCGGTGGGCGTAGACGGCGGCCTGAACGCGGGTGCGTAGTCCGAGCTTGGCGAGGATCCGCTCGATGTGGATCTTGACCGTGCCGGGTGAGATGACCAGGGCCTGGGCGATCTCGGCGTTGCTGTTTCCGGCGGCCAGGTGGCGCAGTACGTCGGTCTCGCGTGGCGTCAGCGCGCCCATCTCGTCGGTGGCCGGGCGCGGGGAGGTGGCCGCGAAGCGGTGCAGCAGACGCGGGGTCACCTGAGGATCCACCAGCCCCTGTCCCTCGTGGGCGGCCCGTACCGCATCGATGATCAGGCCAGGGTCGCTCTCCTTCAGTAAGAACCCGACCGCGCCCGCCTGCAGCGCGCCGAAAAGGTAGTCGTCCAGGTCGAACGTGGTCAGCGCGACCACGGCCGGTGCGGAGGCGAGGGCCAGAAGATCACGAATCGCGGTCAGTCCGTCCATGCGCGGCATGCGGATGTCGGTGAGCACCACGTCAGGCCGGTGCCGCCGGGCCATCTCGACCACCTGTAGCCCGTCCGCAGCCATTGCCACGACCTCCAGATCCGGTTCGGAGGACAGGAGCAGGCGCAGGCCCTCCCGGGTTGGCGCCTGGTCATCGGCGACGATCACCCGAATGCTCACCGGCGGGCCCGTCGCGTGCCGTGGCCGTCCGCGGTCTCCGGCTGGAGGCGGCCCGCGACTGCGCGCGTGCCGTCGATCGCGTTCGGCTGGTTTCCCGTCTCGCGGGGCGCGTCCAGGGGCAGACGGGCAGTGACTCGCCAGCCGCGCGGAGCGCGTGGCCCCACCGTCAGCGTGCCGCCGAGCATCGCCGCCCGCTCTCGCATGCCGCGCACTCCGCTCCCCTCCCATGCGGCCGATCGGCCGGGCACCGCCTGCCCATCGTCCTCTACGACGACGGCCACAACCTGGCCGTCTCTGCCGATCCGTACCGCGGCCTGCGAGACTCCGGCGTGCCGCATCACGTTGGTCAGTGACTCCTGCACGATCCGGTAGGCGGCGTGCCGTACTCGCAACGGCACGCCCTCGCGCAGGGAGTCACCGTCCAGCCGCACACGCAGTCCCTGACGCGACAGGCGCGCGGCCAGCGAACCGAGATCGGTGCCCGCGTCTTCGTCGCGAAGCAAACCGAGCAGCCGCCGGGTTTCCCCGAGCGCGGTGCCGGAGATCTCGGCGATCGTCTCCAGGGCCCGCTCGGCGTCCGCGGGAGTGCCCCGCCGTGCTCCCACGGCCTGGAGCCGGATCGCGCTGAGATGATGGCCCACCACGTCGTGCACCTCCCGGGCGATCCGGGCGCGCTCCTGGACCTGCTCGACCAGGGCGAGTTGCCGGGACCGGTCGTGCTGCAGGCGCAGGGCGTGGCCGAGCGCGACTGGGCCGAGCCCGGCGGCCACCGCCATGACCAACTGGGAGGGGTATGTCGGAGTACCGACCAGCATGAGGTCGAGCACGACGAGCCAGCAGGTCGCAGCGATCGTGGGCAGCAGCCGTCCTCCGTCACGGTGGTAGGCGGCCGAGCTGAACGCCGCGACCGTCACCCAGGCGCCGACCTGCGGCTGGCTCAGAATGATCGCGAGCAGGACGGCCGCACCCGAGGTCAGGGCCGCGGTGAGCGGCAGTCGGCGGCGTACGGTCAGCGGCGCGCACACCGCGCAGACCAGCATTCCCCACAGGGGCGTGAAGCCGTTCAGGCTGGACATGGTGGCGTCCAGCAGGGGGACCCCCAACGTCAGCAGCGCCGTCGCGGCCGCCAGCACGGCGTCCTGGGCGAGCGCGGGCAGCGCCCGCCAGGCTCCGATCACGGTCAGTTCACCCCCGAGGGATCCTAGCCACCAGGTCGCCGGGGCAACGCGCCCCGGACGGAGGCAGTGCCCCGGCGGTCAGGTAGTCGTGGACGTACTGGCGCAGGCAGGTGGCGCCCAGCCCAGAGGCACTCTGCATGAGGTACGCGGCGTGCCCGTCACCGTGCCTGACCACGCGTGCCCCGGGGAGCTGCGCGGCCATGTGCTCGGCGGCGAGGTTCGGAGTGTTGTCGTCGGCGTCGCCGATGGAGATCAGCACCGGTGGCACACCTCGCGTCAGCAGCGGATGCGGCGGATAAGAGGAGGCGTTGCCCATGCCGAGACAGCGGGCGAGCTGGTAGCGGCCCTGGATCCAGCCGATCCGCGGCGCGGCCACGCGCAGGCGCGACTCGACCGCCAGGAAACCGCGGTAGCCGGGCACCTTCGGCATGAAGTCGCGGCACAGCAGGGCACCATGGGGGTATCCGGGGCCTTCGACGGCAGGAGGCAGCAAGTTCGCCAGGTCTGTGGCGTCGCCGTCGGAGGCCTTGCGCAGTGCTGCGGCCAGCCTCGGCCAGGCGGGCGGGGTGAGTCCCTCCCGCACCGCGACGAGGAACTCCCGCTCGTTCAACGTCCGTGCTCCCGCGGGCAGAGGGGTATGGCGGGCGCGGGCGAGCAGGCCGTCGAACACCTCGATCGCGTCGTCGTCGCCCAGCGCGCACCCGGCCCGGCACCAGTCGCGGAAGCGGCTGAGCTGTCGCTCCTCGGTGAGCGCGTTGTCCAACAGCCATCTCTCTAGTGACGCCTGGGTGTGGTCGGCGACGCCGTCCAGCACCATCCGGCCGACCTTCTCGGGGAACGACTCCAGGTAGGCCTGCCCGAACACGGTGCCGTAGGAGTTGCCGAGATAACGCAGCTTCGGCTCGCCGAGCGCGGCACGCAGCGCCTCCAGATCATGGGCCACCTGCCAGGAGGTCAGTCCCGCGTAGGCGGCGCCCATGGATTTGCGGCAAGAGGCGTCGTAAGCGGTGTTCGCCCGGGCGTGTGCGCGCCAGCTCTTCTCGTCGGGCCGCAGGATCAGCCCGGTGAGGCCGGGCGGCGGCGTCGCGCACTCCACGATCGAGGTGCTGCCCCGGCTGACCGCGCTCCTCGCATTGATCAGGACGACGTCGAACCAGGCGGTCAGCTCCGACACCACCGCGGGCATGGACCGCACGTCCTGAATGGTCGCCCCGCCACCGCCGGTGTTGACCACCAGTGAGCCGAGGCTTCGTGCGGGGTCACGTGCGGGCATCCTCGCGAGGTCCACCTGGGTCTTCGGGCCGCCGGGCCGCTTCCAGTCGATCGGTACGCCCAGCTTGGCGCATTCCATACCGTCCCCGCACTCAGCCCATCTCAGGACCTGGACCGGAACGGGGGGCTCAGCCCTCAGAGCCTGGGCCGGAGCTTGCGGGGCGGCGGCCATGGTCGTGCCGAAGAGAAGACCGGCCAGCGCTCTACGCAACTTCTTCACCGCTCGAGCATTGCCTTGACCGGCATGCGCGGGCATCTGCCATCCGGCATATCCTCCGGCGGCGAACGCGATGTGCGCGGCTGGCCCACGCGGAGCCAGAACAGAAACGGCCCGGAATCGACGGTGTGGTCGGTTCCGGGCCGTTCTGGTCGGACTAGATGTCGTAGTAGAGCTCGAACTCGTGCGGGTGCGGACGCAGCCGGATCGGGTCGACCTCGTTCTCGCGCTTGTAGGCCACCCACGTCTCGATCAGGTCGGGCGTGAAGACGCCGCCTTCGAGCAGGTAGTCGTGGTCGGCCTCCAGGGCGGCGAGGACCTCGGGGAGGGAGCCGGGCACCTGCGGCACCTGGCGGGCCTCCTCCGGAGGTAGCTCGTAGAGGTCCTTGTCGACGGGCTCCGGGGGCTCGATCTTGTTGCGGATGCCGTCGAGGCCCGCCATGAGCATGGCCGAGAAGGCGAAGTACGGGTTGCACGACGGGTCCGGCACGCGGAACTCGATGCGCTTGGCCTTCGGGTTGGACCCCGTGATCGGGATGCGGACGCAGGCCGAGCGGTTGCGCTGCGAGTAGACCAGGTTGACCGGGGCCTCGTAGCCGGGGACCAGGCGGTGGTAGGAGTTGACCGTCGGGTTCGTGAACGCCAGCAGCGACGGAGCGTGCCTGAGCAGGCCGCCGATGTAGTAGCGGGCCGTGTCGGACAGGCCCGCGTAGCCGACCTCGTCGTAGAAGAGGGGCGAGCCGTCCTTCCACAGCGACTGGTGGCAGTGCATGCCGGAGCCGTTGTCGCCGAAGATCGGCTTGGGCATGAACGTGACCGTGTGGCCGTACTCCAGGGCCGTGCTCTTGATGACGTACTTGTAGAGCATCAGGTTGTCGGCCGTCTTGAGCAGCGTGCCGAACCTGAAGTCGATCTCCGCCTGACCGGCCGTGCCGACCTCGTGGTGCTGCATCTCGACGTCGATGCCGGCCTCGATGAGGTTGCGCACCATTTCCGAGCGCAGGTCCGTGAAGTGGTCCATCGGCGGGACCGGGAAGTATCCGCCCTTGTAACGGGGCTTGTAGCCGAGGTTGCCGCCTTCGGTGGCCTTTCCGGTGTTCCAGGCGCCCTCGATGGAGTCGATGTAGTAATAGCCGGCGTTCTGCCGCGTCTCGAAGCGGACGTCGTCGAAGATGTAGAACTCCGCCTCGGGACCGAAATAGACGGTGTCGGCGATGCCGGTGCCCTTGAGGTATTCCTCCGCCTTGCGGGCGACGTTGCGCGGGTCGCGGCTGTAGGCCTCGCCGGTCAGCGGGTCGTGTACGAAGAAGTTGATGTTGAGCGTCTTGTGCTGGCGGAACGGGTCGATCACGGCGCTGGACGGGTCGGGCAGCAGCAGCATGTCCGACTCGTGAATGGCCTGGAAGCCGCGGATCGACGAGCCGTCGAACATGAGGCCATCGGTGAAGACGCTGGCGCCGAAGTTCTCGACCGGGAAGGTGAAGTGGTGCGTCGTCCCCGGCAGGTCGGTGAACCTGACATCGACGAACTGCACCCCTTCGTCACTGATGTACTTCAGGACGTCGTCGGCGGAGTTGAACACTCTCGAACCTCCCTGGGGACATGGCTATCAGGCCGACGTTAAGTCGTGGCCGTTTCCGAACGGTGTCTCGGTTGTTTCACACATGTTAAGCGGGCTCAGGTCGGGTTCGAAGCGCGACACCCATCCTTACGGTCTTCTTCGCCACCCTTCTCCTTGCCCAGATCGTAGGGGTCCGACGGCGGGCCGGTCGGTTCCACCGCGTCCGGAGCCGAGTCCGGGTAGTCGGGGTGGATGAAGGCGTCGTCCACGTCGCAGCGCGCGGGAGTGCTGCTGTAACCCCAGTTCGCCAGCCACAGGACGAGCTCTCCCGCCTCCCGGAAGACGAACACGCTGCCGGTGGGGTGAGCGACGAGACGGATCGTCGTGGCGGGCGCTCCTGGGCGGTGCACGGCATAGGTGATGATGTAGTTCAGCTTCACCAGGGCGCCGTTGCGTCCGTATTTCCGGGCCTTGGTCAGTGTGGTCCTGCCGTTGACCTTGATGACGTCGGTGGAGAGCTGGGCGGTCTTCGGGGCGAAGCTGATCACCCAGCCGCGGCTGTCGGGGTCGTCCTTGCCCTTCTTCCGCGGATCCAGGTTCTTCCGGAACCAGACGCGCTGCTCGCGGTCGAGCAGCTTGACGAAGGCGGTCGGCTTGCCGCCCATGAGCGTCTTGTGGTCGAGATAGGCCGCGGCCATGAGCTCGCGGGTACGGTCCAGAGCCTTCGCGACGTCCTTCTTCGACACGCCGCCGATCGCCTTCGCCTTCGGCATCACGAAGCCCGCCGCGCCGTCGGCGTACTTCTCGGCGGGGGAGCCCTCGAAGGGATCCGCGGCGGCCTCCCCTCCCGGAGCCGCCGTCCCCGTCGTGCCGGTCGCCTCCGGAATGGCGGTGCCGGTCGTCTCCAGGGTCGCGGTCGCCGCGCCGGCCCCCTCCGGGGCCGCGATCACCGGCTGGGTCTCCTCGGGGACCGGGCCCGCCGGCCGACCTGAAGGAATCAGCAGGTCGGGGCGGAAGGCGACGACCGCGCCCGCGGCGGCGATCACCGTGATCACCGCGGCGGTGGCCAGCAGCCCGCGGCCGGCCCGCCCCAGAGGCCGCATGGCCTTGTCCGAGCGCGGCGGCCGGCTCCCCCGGGTGGCCGCCGCGCGCATCCTGCGCTGCTCGTCCGCGTCGATCTGCGCGACGAGCTCGTTGAAGCGCGCGTCTAAGTCATCCCCGTTCGTCATGGCGAACATGATGGGGGAGAAAAGTGATCTTTGTGCCGCGAATGGGTCACGATCCCGACCGGCCCCCCTGCCGGATACCGTGGAGGGCATGAGCAGGAACGAACCGCGCTGGACCCAGACCTGGCTGGGGGGCGTCAGGGCGGCCGGGGTCGATCTCGGGTACCCGGGCGAACGCCTGGGCCTGCCCGAGCAGGGGAGCGGTGCGATCGCCGGGTGGGGGCGGCGCATCGCCGCGCTGGTCATCGACTGGATGATCTGCACCTGGGTGGTCGTGCAGTTGGTGCTGAGGATGAACCCGGCCGAGTCGCCGTGGGCGGTCGTGGCGGTGTTCGCGCTGCAGTACGCGCTGCTCGTCGGGTTCATGGGGCAGACGTTCGGGCACCGGCTCGCGGGCATCAGGGTCGCCGCGCTGGACGGTGGCAACCCGCGGCTGCTGCCCGTCCTGGTACGCACGTTGCTGCTCTGCCTGACCGTGCCCGCGCTCATCTGGGATCGCGACCACAGGGGAGTCCACGACCGCGCCTCCAACACGATGGTCGTTCGTATGTGAGCCTCATTGACAACGTTGTCTGCGCGGGATCTGCTGTTGACAACGTTGTCAGGAGGCGACATGCGGAGAGCACATCTTGCGGTCGTGGCGGCCGTGGCCTCACTGGGATTCGCCGGGTTATCGGGGGTGGCGGTCGCCGATCCGCCTCCGTCACCCCTGCCGTCGGACGCGCCGTCGGCGGCACCCACGCAGCCGACGCCCATCGAGGAGGTGACGCCGTCCCCGAACGCGAGACGGGGGGCGGTGCGCACCGCCCCGCCGGGGGCGCTCTTCTACTCCTCCCTCGAAACCGGCGACCCGCAGCCGGCCTGGCTCAACACGGTGGACGAGGGCAGGAAGGCCGAGGGGATCACCGGCAGCACCACGGGCGGCATCCCGGGCAACATCACCGACGAGGTCGTCGACATCGCGGCCAGCGGCGAGAACACCCCCTCGGGCGAGGTGAAGGAGAACCTGCTCGACGGCGACGTCAACACCAAGTGGCTGGCGTTCACCAGTACGGGCTGGGTGTCGGTGAAGCTGTCCAAGCCCATCGCGGTCACCCGGTACGCCATGGCCTCCGCCAACGACGCGCCCCAGCGCGACCCGGGCGACTGGGCCCTCGAAGGGTCGGCGGACGGGCAGAGCTGGACGGCCGTGGACACGCGGGCCGGAGAGGTGTTCGACGCCCGGCTCAAGACCCGCGAGTTCGACGTGGCGAACCCGGGCTCCTACCTCTACTACCGCCTCAACGTCACGCGGATCGGCTCGGGCACGATCGTCCAGCTCGCCGAGCTCCAGCTCTCGGACGGCGACTCCGCCCCGAAACCGCCCTCCGACATGCGCAGCCTGATCGGCCCCGGCCCCGGCAGCGGCTACACCGCCAAGCCCCGCGCCGGCTACACCGGCCTCAAGGCGCTGCGCTATTCGGGCAGCACGACCACCAGCGGCGGCGGCCACTCGGCCAACAAGGTGTTCGAGACGGACATCGAGGTCACGGCCGACACCGAACTGTCGTATGTGCTGTTCCCCGAGTTCACCGGCGCCTCGCTGAGCTACCCCAGCACGTACGCGAGCGTGGACCTGGCCTTCGCCGACGGCACCTACCTGAGCGACCTGAACGCCAAGGACCAGCACGGCATCACGCTGACACCACGGGCGCAGGGCGAGTCCAAGACCCTCTACGCCGACCAGTGGAACTTCCAGCGCTCCCGCATCGGCGACGTGGCCAAGGGCAAGCGGATCAAGCGCATCCTGGTCGCCTTCGACGCGCCGGCCGGGCCCCTGCCGTTCAAGGGCTGGGTCGATGACATCACGCTCGTCAACGCCAAGCCGCGGCAGGTCGAGAGCCTGGCCGACCACGTGGTGACGACGCGTGGCACCCAGTCGACCGGCGGCTTCTCGCGGGGCAACAACTTCCCGGCCACGGCCGTGCCGCACGGGTTCAACTTCTGGACGCCGATGACCGGCTCCGGGTCGAACTCGTGGCTGTACGAGTACCACCGCAACGGAAACGCCGACAACGTCCCGACCATCCAGGCGTTCGCCGCCAGCCACGAGCCGAGCCCCTGGATGGGCGACCGGCAGTCCTTCCAGGTCATGCCGTCGCTGCTGGCCACACCGAACCCTGACCGGGTCGCCAGGGCCACCCCGTTCCTGCACTCGGGCGAGACCGCCAAGCCGTACTACTACGGCGTCGACCTGCTCAACGGCATCCGTACGGAGATCGCGCCCGCGGACCACGCGGCGGTGTTCCGCTTCACCTTCCCCGGCGACAGCGGCAGCCTGATCTTCGACAACTACAACAACAACGGCGGGCTGAGCATCGACCAGGGCGTCGTCACCGGCTTCACCGACACGCGGAGCGGCCTGTCAGCGGGCGCCACCCGGATGTACGTCTACGCGGTCTTCGACCAGCAGCCCACCGCCGGCGGCAAGCTGACCGGGGCGGGCCGCGACAACGTGACGGGTTACCTCGCCTTCTCCGCCAAGCAGGTCACGATGCGCATCGCCACCTCCTTCCTCGGCGTGGCGCAGGCCAAGCGCAGCCTGGAGCTGGAGAACGGCACGTTCGACGAGGTCAAGGCACGGGCCCAGCGCGCCTGGGAGGACACGCTGGGCACCGTCGAGGTCGAGGGCGCCACGCCCGACCAGCTCACCACCCTCTACTCGAACCTGTACCGGCTGTTCCTCTATCCGAACTCGGGCTTCGAGAACACCGGCACAGCCGCCACACCCGCCTACAAGTACGCCAGCCCGGTCTCGGCCAGGACCGGACCCGACACCCCCACCCAGACCGGGGCCAAGATCGTGGACGGCAAGATCTACGTCAACAACGGCTTCTGGGACACCTACCGGACGACCTGGCCCGCCTACTCGCTGCTCGCGCCCGAGGCGGGCGAGCTGATCGACGGGTTCGTCCAGCAGTACCGTGACGGGGGCTGGATCGCCCGGTGGTCCTCGCCCGGCTACGCCGACCTCATGGTCGGCACCAGCTCGGACGTGGCCTTCGCCGACGCCTACAGCAAGGGCGTGCGCGGCTTCGACGCGAAGTCGGCGTACGCGGCGGCGGTGAAGAACGCCACCGTCGTGCCGACGAACCCGGCCGTCGGCCGCAAGGGACTGCAGACCTCGATCTTCCGCGGGTACACCGCGCTGAACGAGGTAGGCGAGGGCCTGTCCTGGGCCATGGACGGATATATCAACGACTTCGGCATCTCGACCATGGCCGCGTCCCTGGCGAAGACCGCCACCGGTCCGGAGAAAACCCGCTACCTGGAGGAGTCCGAATATTTCCGTAACAGGGCCCTGAACTACGTCAACATGTTCGACCCGGAGGTCGGCTTCTTCCAGGGCCGCGACTCCACGGGCAAGTGGCGGCACACCAAGGCCGACTACGACCCCCGCGTCTGGGGTTACGACTACACCGAGACCGACGGCTGGAACATGGCCTTCCACGCGCCTCAGGACGGCACCGGACTCGCCGCCCTCTACGGTGGGCGCGCGGGCCTGGCCAAGAAGCTCGACGCGTTCTTCGCCGACCAGGAGACGGCCACCTTCCCCGGCTCGTACAACGGCGTGATCCACGAGATGCGCGAGGCCAGGGACGTCCGCATGGGCCAGTACGGCCACAGCAACCAGCCCTCGCACCACATCATCTACATGTACGACCACGCGGGGCAGCCGTGGAAGGCGCAGGCCAAGGTCAGGGAGGCGCTGTCGCGGCTGTACCTGGGCAGCGAGATCGGCCAGGGCTATCCGGGCGACGAGGACAACGGCGAGATGTCCGCCTGGTACGTCTTCAGCGCCCTCGGCTTCTACCCGCTGCAGGCCGGCAGCCAGGACTACGCGATCGGCTCGCCGCTGTTCACCAAGGCAACCGTGCACCTGCCCGGCGGGAAGGACCTGGTGATCAACGCCCCGGCCAACAGCGCCAAGAACGTCTACGTCCAGGGCCTCAAGGTGAACGGCAGCGCGTGGAAGTCCACCGCGCTGCCGCACGACGTACTGGCTCGCGGGGCCGTTCTGGACTTCGCGATGGGGTCCACGCCGTCCACGTGGGGCGAGCCGCCGGAGTCGATCACGCCTGACGGCGAGACGCCCCGGCCGATGCGCGACATCCCGGTCACCGGTGGCCCGGCGGCGCTGTCGGATGACACCTCGCTGACCCAAGCCACCATTTCCGGAAATATCACCCTCCAGGCGGGAGTGCGGGAGAAGGTGGACTTCTACACCCTCACCTCGGCGGCCCCCGGCCCGCTGTCGTGGCGGCTCGAAGGCTCCTACGACGGCACGACCTGGACGGTCATCGACCAGCGTGACGGCCAGGCGTTCGACCAGGCGAAGCAGACCCGGCCCTTCAAGGTCGCCCGCCCCGGCCGGTACGCCCAGTACCGCCTCACCACCTCCGGCACGCTGGCCGAGCTGGAACTGCTGGCAGTACCGGATCCGGCCTGCACGCAGACCGTCACCGGCACCCACAGCGGACCGCTCACGGCCGGCTCCGGCGTGACCTGTCTGACGGCCGGCGCGAACGTGACCGGCCCCGTCGTCGTACGCAAGGGCGCCTCGCTGATCGCGCGGGGCGCCACCATCGGCGGGCCGGTCACGGCGGTGAACGCCGCCCGGCTGGTCCTGGTGGACACCTCCGTGGGCGGACCGCTCACGGCGACCTCGGTGAAGGAGCTGTCGCTGGAGAAGTCGACGGTTGGCGGGCCGGTCACGCTGATCGGCGACAGCGGGCCACTGATCGCCGCCAGCACGGTCAAGGGGCCGCTGACCTGCACGGGCAACTCCCCGGCCCCGACCGGGAACGGCCTGCCCAACACGGTCTCCGGGCCGTCGGCCGGGCAGTGCAAGGGTCTCTAGCCGGACTGAAAAACCGTACCGGGTTAGATTTCTAACCCGGTACGGTTTATGCTTGCCCTCATGATGGCGGGACTGCGGGAGAAGAAGAAGGAGCAGACGCGGCGGCGGATCGCCGAAGTGGCGCTGCGGATGTTCGCCGAGCGGGGTTACGAGGCCGTGACGGTCAACGAGATCGCCGAGGCGGCCGAGGTCGCGAAGGTGACGCTGTTCACCTACTTCCCGACCAAGGAGTGCCTGGTCCTCGACGTGGTCAAGGACGACACGGCGAAGATCGTCACCGAGCGGAGGCCGGGGCAGACGCCGCTCGGGGCGCTGCGCGAGCACTACCGGGCGTTCGCCGCCGAGGGGATGGGGGAGGTCGACGTCGACGGCCTGCTCACCCGGATCCGGGTGATCTCGGCCAGCCCGGCGCTGATGGCGGGGCTGCACCAGACCCAGGCGGGGCAGCGCTACGAGCTGGCCGCCGCGCTGGCGGGCGCGCGGGGCGTGCCGGACGGGGCGTGCGAGCTGCGGGACCAGCTCATGGCCGCGCAGATCACCGCCGTGATCACGACGCTGCAGGAGGGGTTCTTCCAGCGGCTCGTCGCCGGGACGCCCATCGCGGAGGCGGGCGGTCGGCTGGCGGGCGAGGTCGAGCTCGCCTTCGACCTCATCGAGCACGGCTTTAAGGGAGATATTTCGTGAAAAAAGGTATCAACTATGACACCGGGTTCCTGCCGGGGGAGAGCCTGTCCCGCGCGGTGTTCGACGCCGAGACGGTCGGGCGCGAGATGCGGGTGATAGCCGATGAGCTGCACTGCGCGGTCGTACGCGTCTCCGGCGGCGACCCGGAGCGGCTGAGTGTGGCGGCCGAGCAGGCCGCCGCGGCCGGGCTGGAGGTCTGGTTCGCGCCCTTCCCCGTCGACCTGCCGCCGGAACGGATCCTCCCTCTCTACGCCGACTGCGCCGAACGAGCCGAGGCCGTACGGCGGAGCGGCGCCGAGGTGGTGCTGGTCACCGGCTGCGAGACCAGCGCCTTCTGCGACGGGTTCATGCCCGGCGCCGACTACCACGAGCGGATGCGGGCGATGATGTCGGCCGACATGGAGTGGTGGCAGTCGCTGGGCACGATCATGGGCCGCTTCAACGGCTTCCTCGGACAGGCCGCCGAGACGGTCAGGCCGCTGTTCGGCGGCCGGGTCACCTATGCCTCCGGGCCGTGGGAGTTCGTCGACTGGACGCCGTTCGACCTGGTCGGCGTGGACGCCTACCGTGCCGCGTACAACGCCGGCGGCTTCGTGGAGGAGCTGCGCGGCCACTTCGAGCACGGTAAGCCCGTCGTGGTGACCGAGTTCGGCACCTGCGCCTACAAGGGGGCGGGGGAGCGCGGGGGGATGGCGTGGGTCGTGCCCGACGGCTCGGAGCGCGACGAGGGCGAGCAGGTCCGCTACCTGAACGAGCTGCTCGACGTCTTCGAACGGGAGGGCGTCGACACGGCGCTGTGGTTCACCTTCGCCTCCTACAACCGGCCCGGCGACGCCGACCTCGGCGCGTACGGCGTGGTCAGGATGCTCGACCGGACCCGCTGGGAGCCCAAGGCGGCCTTCCACGCGATGGCGGCCAGGTACGGGCACGGCTGACGTCGGCTGGTCAGGCGCGTGCGCAGCTGAAGATGGCGGTGCCCGGTATGTGCTTGCCGCGTAGCGGGCTCCAGCCGCCCCACACCCGGTCATGGCCCGCCGGCCACTCGGGCTCCAGCAGCCCCGTCACGGTCAGCCCCGAGGCGACGATCAGGCCGATCCAGTCGCCCATCGTCCGATGGTGCTCGACATAGGTCGGCGTACCGTACTCGTCCATCTCGACATAGGGCGAACGGTCGAAGTAGGACCGGTCGGACGTCAGCCCGCGCGGCCCCGGATCGTCGGGGAACGCCCACCGGATCGGATGGCTGACCGAGAACACGAACCGGCCGCCCGGCCTGAGCACCCGGCCCACCTCCCGGAACACGGCCAGCGGATCGGCCACGAACGGCAGCGCCCCGAACGCCGAGCACGCCAGATCGAACGACCCGCCGGCGAACGGGAGCGCCTCGGCGTCGGCCTGCACCACAGGGACGTGCACGCCGGTGTCGAGGTCGATCCGCTGCGAGTGGCGCAATTGCCGGTGCGACAGGTCGAACGCGGCCACCTCGGCCCCCTGCCCGACCAGCCACCGCCCGCACTGTGCCGCGCCGCAGCCCATCTCCAGCACCCGCCGCCCGCGCACCTCGCCCAGCAGGCGCGCCTCGGCCTCGTCGACGCCCTCCGGGCACCAGACGAAGCCGGAGTCACGCAGGAACTCGCCGTGTTCGACCTGGTAGTCGTCGGCGTTGCCGTCCCACCAGCCGCGGTTGGCCCGCGACGAGTCCGACAGCATCGGCGCACTCCTCAACGGCACTAGCGCATCTTGGGGCCGCGCGGCACGCGGGCGCCCCTGGGCATCGGGCCCTTGGGCATCGGCATGTTCTTGGGGAGGGAGCGCAGGCGGTCCTTCACCTCGTTGACCGCGGGCTTCTTCAGGTTGCGCGGCAGCTTCATGATGTGGCGCTGGAGCTTGCCCAGCGGGATCTGCCCCTCGCCGTCGCCGCACTGGATGTCGTAGATCTCGACGCCCAGCACCACCCGCGCGACGCGCTTCTTCTCGGCCGCGAGCATCTTCGCCACCCGGTTGCCGGGCCCCTCGGACACCAGCACGACACCCGGGAACCCGACCACGAGGTGGATCAGGTCCTGGTCACGGTTGACCGCGATGGCCGGGGTGACCTGCCAGTTGCCCCGCATCCCCTGCAGCACCGCGGCGGCGGCGCCGGTCTGGCCGTGCAGAATCGAATACTGGGCTTTCTGAGCCAGTTGCCCGAACACCACGAGGCCGACGGTAGCCGCGGCGAGCACGCCGAGGAACACCGAGTACCACAGATAGTCCGTGACCAGCCCGATCACGACGACCACAGCCAGCGTGCCGACCGCCGAAAGGAAGACGATCGGCAACCCCTTGGGGTTGGCCTGCTTGATGATCTGCGCGATCATGCGGAACTGCTTGATGCGTCCCGGCTTCTCTGGATCCTCGGACTTTGCCATGCTTCGAAGAATACAAACCAACCGACCGGGATACGAAAACGCCCGTGGTCAATCGGGCAATTTTCTTTTACGGCAGAGCACGGTGAGCCCCAGTCGCCGTCCGGGGCCGGGCTCCGTCCAGGGGGACGCTCCTCCGGTGATGCGGGGCCGGGCGCCGTGACGAGACGGTGAGACCCCGGCCTACGTGAGCGTGACCAGGTGCGGGGGCTGAGGAGAAGCAGGTGGCCCGCACCGCGTCGAAGGCCGCGAGCCTGGAGTCAGGGCCCCGTGCCGGTCACCGCCACCGTGACCGAAGTGTCATCGGCCGTTATCGAATCGTAGGACGAGCGGACGCCCCGGTCATGACGTACGGCGCGCGATACGAAGAAGACCGCCTCCTGGCGGAGACGGTCTTGAACGTGGCCCGGAGCGTCAGGCGCTCTGGCGAGCCTCGATGGCCTGCTTGTAGAGCCGGCCGGCGCGGTAGGAGGAGCGGACGAGCGGGCCCGACAGCACCCCGGCGAAGCCGATCGCCTCGGCCTCTGCCTGGAGCTCGACGAACTCCTCCGGCTTGACCCAGCGCTCCACCGGGTGGTGGCGGGGCGTCGGGCGCAGGTATTGGGTGATCGTCAGCAGGTCGGTGCCGGCGGCGTGCAGGTCGCGCATCGCCTCCACGATCTCCTCACGCGTCTCGCCCATGCCCAGGATCAGGTTGGACTTGGTGACCAGCCCGGCCTCGCGGGCCATCGTGATCACACCCAGCGAGCGGTCGTAGCGGAACGCGGGCCGGATCCGCTTGAAGATCCGCGGCACGGTCTCGACATTGTGCGCGAACACCTCGGGCTTGGCCGAGAACACCTCTTCAAGCTGCTCGCGGTTGCCGTTGAAGTCGGGCACCAGCAGCTCGACCCCGCAGCCGGGCAGCAGCGCGTGGATCTGCCGCGCGGTCTCGGCGTAGAGCCAGGCGCCGCCGTCGGGCAGGTCGTCGCGGGCCACGCCGGTCACCGTGGCGTAGCGCAGGCCCATCTGCTCGACCGACTCGGCCACGCGGCGCGGCTCGTCCCGGTCGTACTCCTTGGGCTTGCCGGTGTCGATCTGGCAGAAGTCGCAGCGGCGCGTGCACTGGTCGCCGCCGATGAGGAACGTCGCCTCGCGGTCTTCCCAGCACTCGTAGATATTGGGGCAGCCCGCCTCTTCACAGACCGTGTGCAGGCCCTCCCGGCGCACGAGCGATTTCAGCTCGGTGTATTCGGGGCCCGTCCTCAGCTTGGTCTTGATCCACGGGGGCTTGCGCTCGATAGGGGTTTCGGCGTTGCGCACCTCCAGGCGGAGGAGCTTTCGGCCTTCAGGAGCAACGGTCACCGCCCCAGCTTACGTCGCGCCGCACCCTGCCCTACTCCCAGGGCGGCTTGTGGGCGGATGCCTCAGATGATGAGGCCGAAGCCTCGGATCGCGCGGGTGTAGTGGCGGAGCAGTTCGTCGTCGATCCGGTCCGACTCCGCCGAGCCGAGCAGCTCGGAGCCGGGCGCGGCGATGAGGACGCGGTCGGGGGTCAGCGGCGCGGGAGAGCCGTCGAGGGCCGGCGGCGCGGGGGACAGGGCGGCCTGCCTGATCGACGCCACGCTCTCGCCGCGCAGCGCGGCCGCCTGCATCGGGGCGACGTAGCTGCCGCTGGCCAGCAGTCCGTCGATCTCGGCCAGTTCCCCGGCCGTGATGACACGCAGGGCCCTCGCCTGGCGCTGTTCGCGCCTGTGGGCATCGCCGGAGCGGGCCAGCCGTTTCAGGCAGTACTCGGTGAGCAGCACCGGGCCACCGAGCACCCGCCCGACGATCCGGCCCAGGAAGCCGGCCACCTCGTAGCCGGTGCTCACGGTGTCCAGGGCGCCGAGCGATGAGGCGATCTTCGTCTGGGCCTCCTCGCGCACCCGCAGCGGTGCCGCTCCGAGGAGGGCCTCCCGCCATTCGCCCAGCGTCGATAGCGCGCCGTTCACGATGAGCTCGTCGCCGGTCGGCAGCTCCGCGTACGCGGCGGCCAGCAGCGCGACCCGCCGCCTCGGCGACAGGGCCAGCCACGAGGGCAGCCCGATGACCAGCACCGGCGTCCTGAGCAGGCCGTTGCGCGAATAGCCGGCGCCCAGGACCAGATCCCTGACCGCCACCTTCTTGGGACGCCGGACGCCGATCCGGTCGGCCACCCGGTCGGCCATGCCGTACAGCTGCCTGGCCGAGGCGGGATCGAGAACCTCGGCGTCGGCGGGCAGGCGGCCGAGCCGCGGCCGCAGCATCCATCCGATGGCGATCAGCAGGCCGCCGAGCGCCCACGCCGCGGCGAACTGGGTGTTGACCACGATCGTCCACCCGCCCAGCACGACGAACGCCAGCGTCAGTGTGTGCACGACGAGAGCGAGGACCAGAGCCGCGAGCCGCTTCACAACCTGATCGTAAACAGGCAAATGCCAGATTTCACGGTGATTCCCGCACCGCTTCGGTCACCGGCCGGCTAGCCGCGGCCGGTCATCCGCATGAGGTCTTCTTCGTGGAGGTCGTACGGCTCCAGGCCCAGCGCCTCGGCCAGCCGTTTCTCGGCGATCGGCAGGACCTCCTCGACCACGATCCGCCTGCCCGTCTCGGCGGACAGCGAGGAGACGCCCACGTCCGGGATGCCGCAGGGAACGATCCGGCTGAACCAGCGCGGGTCGTTGGCGCAGTTGAGCGCGAAGCCGTGCATCGTGACGCCGCGCGAGACGCGGATGGCGACCGCGCCGAGCTGACGGTCGGGCAGTCCGAGGCTGGGGTCGCCCGCGGCCCAGACCCCGGCCCACCCCGGCACCCGCCTGGCCGTGACGCCGAAGTCGGCGCAGATCTGGATCATCGTGTCTTCGAGCCGGCAGATGTAGCGGGTCACGTCGCCGACCTCGATGATCGGGTAGGCGACGAGCTGGCCGGGGCCGTGCCAGGTGATGCGGCCCCCGCGGTCGACGTCGATCACGGGGGTGCCATCAGAGGGACGTTCGTGCGGAGCGGTGCGCTTGCCGGCTGTGTAGACGGGCGCGTGCTCCAGAAGCAGGACCGTGTCGGTCAGCTCACGGGCGACTCGCTTGCCGTGCACCCAGCGTTGCAGCTGCCAAGCCTGCTCGTAGGGGACGTCGACACCGAGGCGAACGATGGCCAATGCGTGGGGGTCGACCCCGTGCTTGGGGCGCATGCGTCCATTGTGCCGTTCCCTCACGCATCAAGGGTAATTCAGGAGGTCAGCAGCCGGGGCTCGATCCGGAACTCCTTCGCCCCTTCGGCCCCGTCATGCTCGATCCTGTACGCATATCCAGCCGGATCGGTGGTTACGGCCTGGATGAACTCGGTGCCCACGTAGTGCAGCGCCACGCCCTCGTCGGCCGCGTAGCCCTCGGGCAACTCCCCGCTGGCCACCGACTGGTGCAGCAGCGGCCGGCGTTGCGGCTCGGAGTTGTAGTGGACGCCGCACGAGTAGGGCAGGAAGGCAAGGCCGTCGGCCCACACGTTCAGCTCGGGGCCGAAGGAGTCGGTGTTGCCGCCGACGTGCCAGCACAGCGCGCCCGCGCTCTGCCCGGACAGCACCACACCGGACCGCCACGCTTCCTCGAAGGCCTCGTCGAGCCCGTGCAACCGCCAGAGAACCGCCAGGTTGGCCACGCTGCCACCGCTGACATAGATCATGTCCTGCTCGAGCATCCACGCACGGGGATCCCTGACATTGGGCATCGGGAACACGGTCAGATGGCTCAGCTCAACGTCCCATCCGGCGAAGGCGCCGTACATCTTCAGCAGCCAGTCGGCGCTGTCCCCCGTCGCGGTGGCGACCAGCCCCAGCTTCGGCCGGTCCTGGCCGGTCAGGTCGAGGCCGTAGCGCAGCAGCGGGCTCGCCTCCAGAAAGCCGTGACGATCGGTCGGGCGGAACGATCCACCGCCGATGGCAAGAATGTGTGACTGGCCGGACCTGGTCATGTTGATGTCTCCCATGTGGTAAAGGACGAACGCACTTTAGATTATGGCGTCGAACGCCGCGTCGAGGTGGCTATGGGTGAATCTGTAGCCGGTATCGGACAGTTTCCCGGGCAGAATCCGGTGGCTGGGCAACAGCCCTTCCCGCGCGAACTCGCCGAGGCCGATGCCCAGCGCGAAGGCCGGGACCGGCATCGGCACAGTGCCCTTGTGCAGGGCTTTCCCGAGCGTGGTGGTGAACTCGGCATTGGTGACGGGATTCGGCGCGGTCAAATTAACCGCCCCCACCAAATCCCGATTTTTCAGGATATGCAGTACGGCCTGCACCCAATCATCCTCGGATATCCACGACCAGTACTGCTTCCCACTTCCCAGGGGCGCGCCGAGCCCCATCTTGAAGATGGGCAGCATTCGCCCGAGCGCCCCACCCCGCCCGCTCAATACGAGCCCGGTACGCACCTGCGCGGTCCTGACCCCGAGCTCCCCGGCGGCCCTGGCCTCACCTTCCCAGAGCTCGCACAGGTCGGCCAGAAACCCGGTGCCCTTCCCCTGGGACTCGTCGATGACCCGATCTCCGGTGTCACCGTAGAAGTCCACCCCGGAGGCCGACACCAGCACCTCGGGCGGCCGCGAGAGCTGCCGCAGCGCGTTGACGAGCACACGGGTCCCGTCGACCCGGCTCCGTACGAGCTCGCGCTTGTACGCCTCACTCCAGCGGCGGTCGGCGATGGGCGCTCCGGCCAGATGGACGACCCCCTCGGCCTCTTCGAGCGCCGAAAGATCGATCACATCCTCCCGAGGCTCCCAGTAGGCCTCCTCATCACCCTCCGGAGGCCGCCGGACCATCCGGACAACCCGCTGCCCCTGACCCCGAAGCGCCTCGACCAACAGCCCGCCGAGCAGCCCCGACGCCCCCGTAACGATGATCGTCATACTCCCACACTACGCCGGGGCCTCCCCGCGACCCACCGGCCGGCCGTCTGGAGTGTCGACCCTCTGGCGCCCACCCGCTTCGGCGGCCCGGCGCGGCCCCGCGTGCGGAAGTTGAACGCCGTACCACCGAAAGGACCTGGGGAAATTTCGGCGGCCCGATAATTCACCTTTTGGAGGTCTTGACGGACGATTGCCCCGCTGCTTGACTCCGTGGTGATCAAGAGCCCGCCGCGTTCGGAAAGGAGTGATGGGGCCGCTCGCTTGCCACGCTCTGGCCCGGAACGAGGTGCAGCGCGGGGTAGCGGACCAGCGCATATAGCGCTCTGGATTCATGCCTACATGTCGCCAAAACGCATTTCAGGCATTCCCGGGTCTCATCATAGAAAAATGCGAAATTCACTGCTGTCGCCGCGCCCGGAGTCTCCGCTGGGACCGCGGCATGCCGTGACATCAGCGATGTGTTCGTGATGAGGAGATCGTGATGGTTTTCGCTCTGTGGGCGGCAGTGCTGGTCCTCACTCTGTTGACCGTGCTCAACCTGGTGCTGATGCTCGGCGTCATCCGGAGGCTGCGCGATCACACGCAGCGGCTCGACGGCCTGTACGAGCGGTCCGGCAACCCGGGGCTCGGGCTGGAGGCCGGCGAGGTGGCGGCCGAGTTCGAGACCACGACCAGCGAGGGCGAGACGCTGACGGCCGCCTCTCTGGGTGAGCGGACCCTCATCGGCTTCTTCTCTCCCTCGTGCGCGCCCTGCAAGGAGCTCGCGCCCAAGTTCGCCGAGCTGGCCGCCGGGCGGGACGGGGTGATCGCCGTGGTCGCGGGGTTGCCCGATCAGATGGGCGACCTGCTCGACCTGCTCTCCCCGGTGGCCAAGATCGTCAACGGTGAGGTGGACGGCGGGCCGCTCGCCAAGGCGTTCGGGGTGAAGGCCTTCCCCCGGGTGTTCCTGGTCGACGAGACCCGCACGGTGCTGGCCGCCGGTCACTCGCTCGACGCGCTGGACGGTGTCCTCACCCCCGCCACTGGCTGATCGCTCCTGCCCGCGCGAGCTGGTCGCGGTCGCGGGGCCGACCTGGCGCAGCGCACCGGAGATGGTGGTGATCCACGCGGCCGCGACCATCGTTCAGGCGGTCCTTCCCGTGGCCACCACCTGGCTCACCTATGTTCAGGGGGAAGATCGGTAGCTCGCACAAAGCCGCCCGGCCCAGGGTGCGGTTGGTGTAGATCGCCGTGGTGATAGGAGCGGCATCCTGCGCTGGCCGAGCCTCCAGGCTCAGGCGGATGCGTCAATGCGCCGGGCTAGCGCAAGGTAGCCGTCGATGGCGCCCGGCAGCACATCAAGCCTGCGCAGCCGCACGCCGTCGTCGTCGCGTAACGCCAGCTCACCAAGAAGCGCGATCCGCACGCCGTCAGCGTCTCACGAAGCCCGGATTCCGGGCCGCCCCTGAGTGCCGCGCGTCCACGAGAGGATCCGCGCCGCCAGGTCGGCGACGTCCTCGTCCCCGCTGTGGAACACCGTCGGGATCAGCGCGCGGCCTTCCGCGGCGTCCGCCAGCGCCTCCTCGGTCCACTCCCGCGGTGAGCCGCGATCTCGCAGCCGGTCCTGCCGCACCTCGTCGGGGCAGTCCAGCAGGGCCCAATGAGCCGGTTCGTGCCACCGTCCCGCCGGGGCGACCTCCCCGGGATCGGGGATCGGGGACAGCAGCAGCACCGGATGCCCGGCCCGCCGCACCATGGTCACGATGCGCGTCCACATCCGGTCGTACGCGGGCCACACGGGCGCGGCTTCCGGCACCGCGATGGGCACCCCGAGCAGCGCGCCGTCCTCCAGCAGCTCATCGGAGTCCATCACCACCAACCCGTCCGCCGCCCGCAGCAGATACGGCAGCAAGGTCGTCTTCCCGGCGCCCGGAGCGCCCGCGAGCAGATACAGGGGCGCAGGCGCGCCGCTGAGTTGATCTCCCACCCACGTGATCGTAGAGGGCGGGACGGCCACCGCATCAACCGATCGGTGGATTCCGGCGGCGACGCGCACCGGTGATCCTCGGAGCATGACAACGAGCGAGCGGGCTGAGAGATGATCGCGCTTGAGGGGCTGACCAAGCGTTATGGCGGCAAGACCGCCGTGGACGGGCTGACGTTCACCGTCGAGCCGGGCCGGGTCACCGGCTTTCTCGGGCCCAACGGAGCAGGCAAATCCACGACCATGCGGATGATCCTCGGCCTTGACCGGCCGGACGGGGGCAGCGTGACGGTCAACGGCGGCGACTATGTGAACGCACCGCTGCCGATGCGCGAAGTGGGCGCTCTCCTGGACGCCCGCGCGGTGCACGGCACGCGTACGGCGCGCAACCACCTGCGCTGGCTCGCCCACACCAACGCGATCCCGGAGAAACGGGTGGACGAGGTGCTGCGCCTGGTCGGGTTGGAATCGGTGGCGCGCAAGCGGTCCGGCACGTTCTCCCTGGGCATGGGCCAGCGGCTCGGCATCGCGGCGGCGCTGCTCGGTGATCCGCGGGTGCTGCTGTTCGACGAGCCGGTCAACGGGCTGGATCCCGAAGGCATCAAGTGGATCCGCGAGCTGATGCGCGGGCTGGCCGACGAGGGCCGTACGGTCCTGGTCTCCAGCCATCTGATGAGCGAGATGGCGCTCACCGCGGATCACCTCGTCGTCATCGGCAGGGGCAGGCTGATCGCGGACGTCGGGATGCGGGAGTTCGTCCGGCACAGCTCCGGCGTGCTGGTCCGCGCGGATGACCAGGACCTGCTCACCCGCCGCCTGGTCGGCGCGGGTGCCTCCGTCGAGCCGGGCCCCGAGGCCGCGCTCGTCGTCACCGGGCTGGAGGCCGGAGAGATCGGCAAGGTCGCGATGGAGGCCGGGGTGGCGCTTTCGGAGCTGACACCTCAACGGCTCTCCCTTGAGGAGGCGTACATGAACCTGACCCGTGACAGCATCGAGTACCAGGCGGTCGTGGCATGAGGGCGAGCATCGCGGACACGTTCCACTCGGAGTGGACCAAGTTCCGCACGATCCCGTCGAACCTGTCCACCCTGCTGATCGCCGTGGTGCTCATGGCGGGTCTCGGCAGCCTCACCGCCTACCGCGCGGGCGAGGGATACCGGGCGTCGGGGGCGAGTGGCGTGTTCGACGCGACGAACATCAGCATGTACGGCGGGTTCCTGTTCGCCGAGACGGTGGTGGGTGCGCTGGGTGTGCTGGTGGTGACCTCGGAGTACGTCACCGGGATGATCCGGACGAGCCTGAGCGTGGTGCCGCGGCGAGGACGGTTGCTGGCCGCCAAGGCCGGGTTGTTCGGCGGCATCGCCCTGATCGCGGGAGAGGTCGCGAGCTTCGCCGCGTTCCTTCTCGGGCAGGCGGCCATCGCCGCCTCCGGTGCCCCCAGCGCGACGCTCGGCCAGCCCGGGGTGCTGCGGGCCGTCGCCGGGATGGGGCTGATCTGGGGGCTGGTCGGGTTGGTGGGCGTGGCGCTGGGCTGTCTGCTGCGGGGCACGATGATCGCGGTAACGGTGCTGGTGGCGGTCAACTTCCTCATCCCGATCATCGGTCCCAGGCTCCTGCCCGAGGAGGCCGGAGAGGTGCTGATGACGTACTGGCCCATCTCGGCCGGTCTCCAGGTCGCCACCACCGTGCAGAACCCCGACCGGCTGACTCCCTGGGTGGGGTTGGGGCTGATGGCCGCCTGCACCGCACTGCTGCTGGCCGTGGCGTTCGCCGTGTTTCGCTCACGGGATGCCTGAAGGCAGGCGGCTACCGGTAGGAGCCGCGCAGACGGTGTTCCGCGTCGGCGCTCGCGCCGAGCTTGTCCAGGCCCAGCAGCGCGGCGCCCACGGCCGGGGGCACCTCCACCACCCGGACCGTCGCCTTCGGTGCCGCCCGGTCGCAACCGGCGTGGATGCGGTCGAGCAGGTACCGATCGCCACCTGCGAGCACGCCGCCCCCCAGCACGATGTCCACCGGAACGTGCAGCAGATCCAACCGGCGCAGCGTCGCCGACGCGAGCAGGACCACCTCCTTGGCCAGCCGGTCGACCACCTCCCTGGCCACGGCGTCGCCGGCGCTCGCGGTCGCCAGCAGCAGCGGATTGAGCTCCTGGAGCCGGACGCGGCCGACCTCCCCGAAGTGGAGTCGCTCGACGAGGTCGGCCACCGAGGACACGGCGAAGTGCTCGGCCACCGCCCCCCGCAACGCGGTGTCGGGGCCGCGACCGTCCTCGGCCCGTACCGCCCGCCACAACGTCTCGTCGCCCAGGAACGAACCGCCGCCCCAGTCGCCCGACAGCCGGCCGATCGCGGGGAACCGCAAGGTCCGGCCGTCCGGCGCCACACCGACGCAGTTGATGCCCGCCCCGCAGACCACGGCGACCCCATGCCCGGGGGTGCCGGCGCGCAGCAGCGCGAAGATGTCGTTGTCGACGGTGATCTCCTCGGACCAGCCCAGCACGGCCAGCTCCCGCGTCAGCGCCTCCTGCTCCCGGCGGAAGTCGACTCCGGCGAGGTAGGCCGCGGTGTGCCGGGCGTACGGGGCACGAGCCGCCGGATCGAACCGCCGCGCCGCCTGCCGGACCAGCGCGTCGAGGGTGGCGGCACTGGCGGCGACCCCTACCTGCTGCGCCGACGCCCCGGGACCGCGCACCCGTGACAGCACCGTGCCGTCGGCCGCGACGAGCAGGACGTCCGTCTTCGAGTTGCCGCCGTCGATCGCCAGCACTCCGTCGATCACGCCGCCGCCCAGGGCAGGAAGTCACGGTTGACGGCGACCAGCCGGTCGGCCAGGGTCTCCGCCTGGTCGATCTGGCCGATGAGCGGGTGCGCCAGCAGCGCGTCGAACACCCGGTCACGGCCGCCGTGCAGCGCCGCCTCCAGGGCGAGG
The DNA here is from genome assembly GCF_043197155.1 of Nonomuraea sp. NPDC049269. Lineage (NCBI taxonomy): Bacteria > Bacillati > Actinomycetota > Actinomycetes > Streptosporangiales > Streptosporangiaceae > Nonomuraea > Nonomuraea sp. NPDC049269. Next base: position 182,678 of record NZ_JBICSO010000013.1, on the reverse strand, counting down.
CTCTCGTACGCGGTGACGTGCGCGACCAGCCCCGAGATGGCCGGCGGCAGCGGAGCCACCGGCAGGGGGACCGGGCCGGCGCCGGTGATCCGGGCGGGGACCTCGACCACGGCGTCGGTGGGCAGGAACGGCAGGGTGGAGCCGTTGCGGACGTTCACCACCTGCACATCTCCCTTGTCGCCCAGCAGGGACGCCACCAGCCGCACCGCCGCCTCCGAGTAGTAGGCGCCACCCCGTTGCTCCAGCAACGCCGGTTTGGCGACCAGGCTCGGATCGCGGTACAGCTCAAGAAGCTGATGCTCGATCTCGCTCACGGCCTCGGCTCGCGACGGGCCGCGCCGGTCGGCCACGATCGCGTCGTGACGGTAGTAGTACTTCAGGTAGTAAGACGGCACGGCGCCGAGCCGGCGCATCACCTCGGCGGGGAGCCCGACGTGCTCGGCGAGTTCGTCGGCATGCTCGGACAGCAGCCGGGGGAGTACGTCCACGCCGTCGACGCGCACGGCCCGCACCCACGTCAGATGGTTGAGCCCGGCGTGGTCCAGCGCGATCGTCTCCGGCGCGACACCCAGTTTCCCGGCCACCCAGCGCTCGAAGGTGATGGCGACGTTGCAGAGCCCCACCGCACGGTGACCGGCGTCGAGCAGCGCCCGGGTGACGATGCCGACCGGGTTGGTGAAGTCGACGATCCAGGCTTTCTCGCCGGCGATCCGCCGCACCCGTTCGGCGAGGTCGAGGACCACCGGCACCGTGCGCAGCGCCTTGGCCAGGCCCCCCGCACCCGTGGTCTCCTGACCGACGCAGCCGCACTCCAGCGGCACGGTCTCGTCCGTCACGCGGGCGGCCTGGCCGCCGACGCGTAGCTGGAGCAGCACGGCGGCGGCCCCGTCGGCACCGGCCTCGAGATCGGCGGTGAGGCGCACCTTGGCCGGATGACCCGCGTGATCGAGGAGGCGGCGCGCGAACCCGCCCACCACCTCCAGCCGCTCGGTGTCCGGGTCGACCAGCGCGATCTCCTCGACATCGAGATCGGCGTACTGATGGGCGATCCCGCTGACCAGTTCCGGGGTGTAGGTGGAGCCGCCTCCGACGATGGTGAGTTTCAACCCTTGACTCCTGTGAAGGTGATGCCGCGGACGAAGGACTTCTGAGCGAGGACGAAGAGGAGGATGACCGGGAGCATGACCACGACCGTCGCGGCCATGGTGAGGTTCCACTGCACCTGGTGCGCGCCCCGGAACGAGGCCAGGGCCAGCGACAGGGTCCACTGGTCCGGGTTCTCCCCGGCGTACAGCAGCGGCCCGAAATAGTCGTTCCAGGTGTACATGAAGCAGAACAGGGAGATCGCCGCGATGCCGGGCCGGGTCATCGGGAGCAGCACCCGCAGCAGCGTCCGCAGGTCGCCGCAGCCGTCCACGCGGGCGGCGTCGAGGTAGGACTGCGGGACCGTGAGGAAGAACTGCCGCAGCAGGAAGATGCTGAACGCGTCGATCAGGAAGTACGGCAGGATCAGCGGCCACAGGGTGCCCGTGAGGTGGAAACGGGCCCACAGCAGGTAGAGCGGGACCGACAGGACCTGCGGCGGTATCATCATGGCGGCGATGATCACCAGGAACACCGCCTGGCGGCCCCGCCAGCGCATCCGGGCCAGCGCGTAGGCGGCCGGGACGCTGGACAGCAGCATCCCGGCGGTGGCGAGCAGCGAGTACATCATGCTGTTGCCCAGGTACTTCAGCAGCGGCGCGGTGTTGAACACCGCCGCGAAGTTCGCCGGATGCCAGGACCGCGGCCACAGATCGGCCGTCAGCGCCTGCCGGTCCGACATGAACGCGGTGAGCGCGACGAAGACCAGCGGCAGGACGAACATCAGCCCGATGGCCAGCGCGACGCTGTGCACCGCGATCCAGCGCATGAGGCCACGCCGGTTCGACCGGCGGCGGCGCGCCGGTCCGCGCCGGGACGCCGGGCCGGTGGCGAGGTCTGTGGTGGTGGTGAGCGTGGCCATCACGCCATCTCCTCGGCATGGGAAGCACGGCGTAGACGGTGCACGAAGAACACGGTGAACACCGTCGAGACCACGAACAGGGCGATGGACATGGCTGACGCGTAGCCCATGTTGTAGTAGTGGAACCCCTGCTGGTACAGCCAGACGGGGAAGGTCAGCGTCGAGTTGTCCGGGTAGCCGATGACCCGCCGGCTGCCGGCGATGTCGGCCGACCCGGAGGCCACCGAGGCCGCGACCACCGCCTGGGTGAAGTACTGCAGCCCGAGGATGATGGAGTTGATCACCCCGAAGACGAGCACCGGCGCGATCGCCGGAAGCGTGACGTGCCAGAACCGCCGCATCGAGCCCGCGCCGTCCAGGGACGCCGCTTCGTAGAGCTCGCCGGGCACGTCCAGCATCCCCGCCATGATGATGATGATCAGCTCGCCCGAGGCCCACAGGGTGAGCAGGGTCAGCGCGGGTTTGGCCCACGCCGGGTCGCTGAACCACAGCGGCCCGGAGACGCCGAACCAGCTCAGCACCGTGTTGACCGGCCCGGTGCCGGGATTGAAGAGGAAGGTGAAGGCCAGGGTGGCCGCCACCGGCGGAGCCAGCGCGGGCAGGTAGATCAGCGTCCGGAACAGCCCCGCGCCGTTTCTCACCCGGACCAGCACGGCCGCGACTCCGGTGGCGAAGACCAGGCGGAGCACGGTGATGACGACGACCAGCCACACGGTGTTGTAGGCCGCCTTGCGGGCCAGCGGATCGCCCCAGAGCAGGAAGACGTAGTTGCGCAGCCCGACCCACACCGGAGCGTTGAGCAGGTCGTAGCGGGTGAAGGAGTAGTAGACCAGCGCGGCGAGCGGGTAGACGACGAACAGCGCCAACCCGGCCAGCGCCGGTGCCATGAAGGCCAGCGGCCGTATCCAGTGTCCCGGCCGCGGCCGGATCCACCTGGTGAAGGGGGATCCGGCCACGTGCGTGGTGTGCGGTGCGGCGGTCATCAGCGGTCAGCTGCCGAGTTGCGCGTCGGCGTCGATCTGTGTGCCCGTCTTGGCCAGTCCCGCCTTCAGGTCGGGGACGCCACCGCTCTGGTAGGAGATGGCGAAGTCCTCGGCGGACTTGAGGTAGGCGCCGCCGTTCGCGCTGGCCGGGTTCGTGGCCAGGTTCGGGTTGGCGAAGATGTCGAGGAAGGTCTTGAAGTGGACGTCCTTCTGCAACGTCGGATCCTGCAGCGCGGGGACCGTGGACGGAACGTTCTTGAGGCCATGGGCCAGTTCCTGCAGGGCGCCGGGGTCGGTCGACAGATACTTGACCAGCTCCCAGCCGGCACCGGCGTTCTTGGCGCCCTTGGGGATCCCGATGATCGTTCCGGTGGTGTAGCCACCGCCGTACAGGTCGGGCTTGTTGTCCGCGACCGGGAACGGAGCCGTGGCGTAGTCCAGCTTGGGCGCTTCCGCCTCGATGAAGGCGGTGCGGAACTCGCCGTCCATCGCCATGGCGATCTGCCCCTTTTCAAAGGCATGGTCCGGGGAGTACTCCTGGCCGAGACCGGCCGTGAACTTCGCCAGCTTGTCGCGCCCGTAGAAGTCAGTGAACTTCTTCGCCCACTCCAGCATCGCCTGCCACTGGGGGTCGGTGCCGAGGGCGGACTTTCCGTCCTGGCCCGCCCACTGGGCGCCCCAGCTGGCCGCCCACATCTGCACGTGGTTGGCGTAGAAGCCGATCGTGGGCACGAACCCGGCGACCTTGATGGACCCGTCGGGGTTACGCACCGTCAGCTTCTTGGCGGCTTCGAACAGCTCCGACATCGTCTTCGGGGGCGCGCTGATGCCGGCCTTGGCGAACATCGCCTTGTTGTAGTAGAGGCCGTAGACGTCGGCGAGCAGCGGCATCGCGCAGCGCGTGCCCTTGAACTCGGTGTACGCGCGGGTGGCGGCGGGAAGCTGGTTCAGGTCCACCTTGTCGCGGGCGATGTAGTCCTTGAGGTCCTGCCAGGCGCCGCCGGAGCAGAACTGGCCGATGTTGTCGGTGGAGAAGGAGATGGCGACGTCTGGAGGGTTTCCTCCTCTGATCGCCTGGGCGACCTTGTCGTCGTCCTGGCTTCCCTGGTTCTTGACCGTGATGTTCGGGTGCTTGGCCTGGAAACCGTCCAGCACCTTCTGGAGCACTCCCAGCTCGCGACCGCTGAACTTGCTCCAGACGCTCAGGGAGACCTTCTCGCCGGCGCTCGGCGCATTGGCCGTACCCGATGAGCTCGTCTCCGGGGCGCACGCGCTCGCCAGGAGCGCGAATGCCGCACACGCCGCCGCGACACCGATTCGTCGCATTGATACCCTCCAAGGGGGGTGAACTGCTGACCCGCCGCCATGGTCAGGTCAAGGGGTCGGGGTTACTGTGAACACCTCTTCGCGGGCCGCGGCCAATGCCAGCCGCAGCGCGCCTGAGCGAACCGGGTTACCGGTCAGCAGGCTCGGTTGAATCTTTGGGCGGGGAAGGACGAGTTCGCCCAGTTCCTCGGTGACCAGGCCGCACAGGACGCTGCCGCCGGCCCGGCCGATGTCGCCGGTGAGGACCACCAGCGCGGGATCGACCACGGACACCACACCCGCCACGGCCAGCGCCACCCGGCGGGCCAGGTCCCGGAGGAAGGCCGACCGGGCGACAGGGTCCGTGCCGAGGTCCTCCGCGAGCAGCTTCTCCAGATCGTCTCCGGCGAGCCCGTGCGCGTGGGCCAGCTCCAGGACCGCCCTGGTGCCGAGCACGTCACCGATGCGCCGGCCGCCGGTCACGCCGGTGGGCGGGCAGGGCATCCAGTCGATCTCGCCGGCGCCGCCGGAGGAGCCCCGTAACAAACGCCCGCCCGAGACCACCGCGGCACCGATCCCGCGCCCCATCCAGATCAGTACGAAGTCGTCGACTCCGACGGCTTGGCCGACCGCCATCTCGTCGAGGGCGACCAGGTTGACGTCGTTCTCGACGGCCACCGACGTGGCGAGCCCTCCTGACAGCCGATCCAGGACGTCGAAGCCCTGCCACGGCGGCAGGTGCGGGGCGAAGTGCAGGTGCCCGGTGCGCGCGTCCACGGAGCCGGGCACTCCCACGACGACCCGGTGGAGTTGCCCGGTGGTCAGGCCCACCTCGCCGGCGGCGACGGAGACCGCGCGGCACAGATCATCGACGTCGAGGTCCGCCTCATCGACGGGACGGTATCGATGCTCGGCGACGATCTCCCCGCAGATGTCGGACACCGCTATGTCCAGCGTGCGCGGGGTGAGGTCGACCGCCGCCACGTGGGCCAGCGCGCCGTTGACCGCCCAGCGTTGCGCGCGCGGCCCCTTGCCGCCCTCCCGGAGCCCCGCGCGCCGTACGTGACCGCTCTCCTCCAGCCGGAGCAGGAGGTCGGCTGTCGCCGGTTTCGACAGGCCGATGTGTGATTCCAGCTCCAATCGGGTCAGCGGCCCTCGATCGAGCAGAGCCAGCAGCGCCGCGCGGTCATTGATCCGGCGCAGCAGCTGGGGGCTTCCCCCGCGCTGTTCCACTTGGGACACTCCCTTACTAGTCTGGGAACTTCCCAGACTATTTCCGAGGAATGTACCTCATGCACATCGGCCCACGTCAAGAGGCCACCACGTGATTTTTGGTCACGTGATGGCCTCACCGGAAGTGCTAGTTGGAGTTGTCCGGCCACGACGACGGCACGTTGTTCAGGAACAAGGACTTGCCGCTCAAGGGCTCGCACCAAACCCCGCGGTCGCCCGTGCAGAAGTCGTCCCGCTCGTAGCCGGACCAGTTGGCGATCGGTCCGGCGCCGGCCGGTCCGGCGAGATGCTTCCACGTCGGCAGCGTGCCGTCGATGAGCGTGCTGCCGAAGGAGTACATCCTCGTGCGGTCGGGGTAGTAGGTGATGGATGCGTTATTGCTCGAATCGAGCTGTTTTTTCATGATGTTGTTGAAGAAGATGTTGTTGTAGCCGGACGATCCCGACCACTTCACCGCCTTCTTGCCGGCGGCCCACCAGATCGGGTACCACTGCGAGTCGTCCGGTGGGCTCCCGCCCTCGTCGCCGCAGTTGCTGTAACAACTGCCCGGCCGGTGCCCGTAGGGCGTGTTGACCCGGTTGAGCTCGAAGATGTTGTTGCGCTCCCAGCCGCCGTGCAGGTTGAGGTCGGAGTCGAAGTCGTTGCCGATGGCCACGTTGCCGGACGAGGACCACTGGAAGGTGAAGTGCCGCAGGTTACGGGTGGCGTTGCCGGCGTACACCGAGTCCCAGACGCGGGAGCCGCGGAAGTAGCCGTTGCCGCCCTTGCCCTTGTTCCAGGCGCCTTCCAGGTAGTTGTTGATCACCGAAAGGTTCTTGGCCTCTTCGGTCACGATGGCGTGGGAACCGGTCATGTACGACCGGACCCCCTTGATCCACCCGTTGATCGCCCACTTCAGCACGATGCCATGCATCTCCCCGGCCGGATCCATGTTGCCGTAGTTGTGGCTGGCCGAGGCGGGCTCCTCGGAGGGCAGGTCCTGGGTGAAGTACAGGTTCTCGATCCCCACCCCCAGGACCGGATCGACGATCGGCGACGCCTTGGAGTCGAAGGGCTTGTCGAGCCCGGGAATGGGCTTCGAACCATCGGAGGTGGAGTTGACCGGCACGTCGAACTCCAGCGGCTTGTCCAGCGTGATGGTCTTGCCGTTGACCGCCGTGATCTTGAAGATCTGCTGCCGCATGTGCAGGTTCTGCAGTGGGTGCTCGGTCGGGACGGCCTCCATCTGCTGGTAGAACTTCATCGTGTTGGCGGCGCGGATGTTCACGTACGCGCCGGCCTTGAAGTTCGCCATGATCTTGCTGTTGGTGTTGTCGTCCAGGGCGATCTCCATGTCGCCTGTCCGCGCGGCGAGTCCCTCCCCCCACTTCGCGCTCTTCTTCAGCTTCGCGCCGACCTTCCAGTGCACGTTCACGGTGCCTTCGAAGATGTCCTTGCGATTCTGCGGCGCCGCCTTCCAGCCGTTGTCGTAGTCGGGATGGTGCTCCCTGGCCTGCACCCGGAACAGGCCGCGCCCCGGCCAGATCCATCCGCCGGGGGCGGGGTCCGCGTTGCCGTCTCCGCGATCGACGGTCATCGCGTCCTCGTCCCAGTCCGATCCGTCCGGGGTGAGCTTGTCGTAGCGGGTGTTGGCGTCGGGGGTGTAGACGATGCGGGTGCCGGTGGCGGGATCGGAGCCTTCGCCGCGCAGCACGGTGTAGTCGGCGTCCACGTAGATCTGGTGGGTCACGTTGAGTGTGCCCGCCGGAAGGGTGATCTGGCTGAGTGTGTGATAGCCGGCTGTCGGTGAGCACGTGCTCTTGATGTGGTCGATGGCGTTCTGGATGCCGCCGGTGTCGTCCTGCCCGTCGTTCGGCCGCACACCGTACTGGCTCTGCATGGCGGCGGAGGTGACGGCGCACGCGCCGTTCGGGTTGAAGTCCCCGGCGCCGGGCAGGTCGCCGCCCTCCAGGTAGCCGGCCTGGGACCAGTCGCGCAGGCCGATCTGGAGGCCGCGGCGGTTCCCCGCGGACAGGTCCAGGTCCTTCAGCGGCGTGGGCGGGGAGATGTACAGGTCGGGGTAGCCGCACGTGTGGTCGGCGTTGGGGGACCAGGCACGGGGCGACACCGCGTTGTACTTACCGGTGATCTGAATGTAGAACGGGTCGCCCTTCTCCGTGGGATCAGCCGGATTGTCGATCTTCAGGACGTGGTGGTTCTGGTAGAAGAGATTCAGGTTGGTACCGCCCTTGCCGTTCTGGTCGTCGTTGATCATCCGGCACGAGTACCCCTTCTCCGAGGCCGCGCCCTCTCCCGTGGAGTTGAAGGGATATTCGTCGCAGCTGTCCAGGTCACCCGGCGGACGCGGCAGGCTGCCTGGGCAGGCCTTGTTCCGGTTGGCGTCGTCTTTGGAGCCACGCGTTAGCGGGACGCCGCCCGGCTCACCGGGGACAGGGCCGCCGTCCTTCATGCCGGGCACGCCGCGCCGTCGCTTCCGTCGTCGAGCACCCTCGGGCAGGAGGGCTTGATGCCGCGCTTCTCGCAGTAGAGCGCCTTGGCCGCGACGCCGGCGCCGTCCACCTCCCCCCAACTGCCCAGCGGGATCGCGACGACCTCGACCTGGTACGTCCAGGTGCCCAGGGCGCGGCCGTCGGCGTTCGTGTCGGCGTGCCAGTACTGCGTGACGAAGTAGTTGAGCTGGCCCACCTGACGGGTGCGGTCGGGGTTGTAGACCTTGGCCGCCTGCAGCGGGCTTCGCGCGCACACCTCGACGCGGCTGATGTACTGCCAGGCGCCCTCCGGCGGGGCCGCGCACCCGGCGGGAAACGTGCTCGTGGCCATGCGCGCCGCCTTCGTGGCGGCGGTCTTCGGCCTCGTACAGCCGTCTTCGGGCTCCCCGAACAGCTTCGCGGCCGCGGCGGAGCAGCCGTCGCGCACCTTGAGCCGGGAACCGGCCCGCGGCGTGTCCCAGTCCTTGTCGGCCGGGGGAACGCGGTCGGTGGTCTTGGCGGGAGTGGTGGTGGGAGGTGGTGTGGGCTCGGCCGCTGACACGCCGGTCAGCAGGGAGAGGATGACAAGTAATACCGCGAAAACGGCTGATAAGCGGTGTAACACCCTGTCAGCTCCTTAGGGGATGACGGTGAGGAAGAGCGACGACCGCGTGTCGGTCCCGGTGGCGTCCACGCCGTGGCCGCCGGTGTAGTCGCGCCGCTCGTTGCCGGCCCAGTCGGTGATCGTGACGCCGCCGACGTCGAGGTGCTGCCAGCCGCTCCCGTTCCAGCCGAAGCGGTAGATCGTCGTGGGGCTCGGGTAGTAGTCCTCGTACGCCGCGGCCGGCCCGTCGGCCTGCTTCTTCAGCACGTTGTTGAACAGCACGTTGTTCGGCCCCGACGCGCCGGACCACTTGACCGCCTTGGGACCGGCCGACCAGTAGACGGGGAACCACGTGCCGTCGTCCGTTCCGCCGCCCTCGCCTCCGCAGCGCGCGGAGCAGCTGCCGGACCTGTGGTCGTAAGGCACCGTGCTCCGGTTGAGCTCGAAGAGGTTGTTGCGCTCCCAGCCGCCGTGCAGGTTGAGGTCGGAGTCGAACTTGTTGCCGATGGCCACGTTGCCGGAGGCCGACCACTGGAAGGTGAAGTGCCGCAGGCCGGTGGTGGTGTTGCCGGCGTAGACCGAGTCCCAGACGCGCGATCCGCGCAGGTAGCCGTTGCCGCCCTTGCCCTTGTTCCACGCGCCGTCGAGCGTGTTGTCGACCACCGACAGGTTCTTGGCCTCCTCGGTGACGATCGGGTGCGACCCGGTCATGTGCATGCGGACGCCCTTGATCCAGGCGTCGGCCGCGTGCTTGACGACGATGCCGTGCATCTCGGCGGCCGGCGCCATGTTGCCGTAGTTGTGCACGGCGGCCTGCTCGTCCAGGCCGGGCAGGTCCTGGGTGAGGAAGAAGTTCGTGAAGCCGACACCCACCACCGGGTCGATCAGCGGCGCGACCTTGGAGGCGTACACCGTGTTGCCGATGGCCGCGGAGCCGTCCGAGGTCGAGTCGACCGGCACATCGAATTCGAGGGGCTTGTCGAGTCGCACGGTCTTCGCGGTGGTGTCGAGCGCCTTGACCTTGAAGATCTGCTGCCGCATGTGCAGGTTCTCCAGGTCGCCGCTGCCGGCGGACACGGTCATCTGCGCGTAGAAATCGCGGGTGTTGGCCGCGCGCACGTTGACGTAGCCGCCCACCTTGATGCCCGCCATCAGGGCCGCCGAGGTGCTCGTGCTCAGGTAGACCGTGTCCTGGCCGGTCTTGCCGGCGAATCCCGGCACACCGGGCATGGCGCGCAGCTTGACCCCCGAGACCCAGTGCGCGTTGACCGTGCCCTCGAACAGGTCCTTGCGGTTGGCCGGGGCGTCGTCGTAGGTCTCGTCGTCCTCGTCGGCGGTTCCCGCGCCGGGGCATCCGGCCTGCGCGCCGACCCGGTACTGGGCCGCAACGCACCGCGACTCGACCCGGAACAGCCCGCGACCCGGCCACAGCCAGCCGCCGTTGGCCTTGCCCCACTCCATCGCGGACTGGTCCCAGTCGGAGCCGTCGGAGGTCAGCGTGTCGTACAGGGTGGCGGGGCCGGGCCGGTAGACGATCTTGGTTCCGGTGGCCGGGTCGGCGCCGGCACCGGAGATCACCAGGTAGTCGGCGTCGACCTTGATCTCGCCGGTCACCAGTAGCTCGCCCTGGGGGAGCTGAATGGAGCTGAGCCGGTCCGGGGCCGCGGTGGGCGAGCACTGTGTCCGTACGAAGTCGATCGCCGCCTGCAGTCCCGCGGTGTCGTCGCCGCCGTCGCCGGGGATCACGCCGTACGTGGTGGCCAGCACCGCTGGGGTCAGGCGACAGGCGGTGCCGGTGGTGTAGTCCTCAGAGCCGGGGAGGGGCGCGCCTTCCCGGTAGCCCGCCTTGGACCAGTCGTACAGCCCTGCCACGGGAGCACGGCGGTTCGCGGCCGTCAGATCAAGGCCGGTGCGCGCCTCACCCTCTGCGGGCGGTGTGGGCGTGACGGTCGGGGTCGGGGTCGGGGTCGGAGTGGGGGTGGGGGTCGGGGTGGGTGGCTGTGTGGTGACCGTGAACGTGGCCTCGGTGGAGACCGTGGTCCCGGCAGCGCTCCATCTCGCCTTGAGCTCATGGCCGCCGGTCGAGGTGTTCACCGTCCACTGGTACGGGGCGGTCGTGTCCTTGCCGAGGTAGGCGTTGTCCAGCAGGAACTTCACGCCGTCGGTCACCACGCCCGGATCGGCCAGATCCGCGGTGAAGGGTGCGGTCACGCTGCCGCCGGCCAGCGGAACCCCGTTCACCGCGAGGTACGGGCCCTCGGCCCATGCGATCGGCACCATGCCTAAGCCGAAGACGGCCACCAAGACGGCCACCGGCCGCCAGCGAAACCTGGACACGTGGGAAGTCCTTCCTGTCGGGAGTCGCGGTTCACGAGCGTGTGAATCGTCGCCGCCCCGGCGAGGGAAGTACATCGATCACCCAGTACGCGGGACACCGCAGGACGGCCCCACCTCCGACCTGCGGGGACGCCCGGAGAACCGGGAAATCCTGGAACGCTTCAGCGACCCGCGCCCACGCACTTCCTGGCGCCGCTGGTGAGTTCGGCGCAGGCGTAGCCCACCTCCGGGCCGGCCGCGGCGACCATGGGCGTGGCGGCGGCGGAGCCGGTACGGTCCTTGCCCTTGGCCTCCGCGCCGCCGTCACCGGTGATGTTGACCCGGTCGTAGCGGCGCGCGCCGGCCAGCACGCCCCACGCGGCCCGGCACACCGGGCTGTAGCGCAGTTCGAGCCGCGCGTAGTCCACCTGGACCGACGCGGTGACGACCGCGTCGCGATCACAGCCCAAGGGCTCCGCCGCCCGCCCGGTGCAGTCGCGCGCCTGGCAGCTTCCCACAGGGGTGGGCGTACGCGGCTCGGCCGGCGAGGCCACGGGCCGGGAGATCGCACCGGTCACCACCGCGACCACCAACCCGATGGCCACCACCGTGATCCCTATGGCGAATATCGCGAGCCACCGCCGCATCGGCGAAGGGCCCCTGACCACCCCAAGGGGCCTGGTCGGCTCCGCGTCATGCTCTTCGTCCACCCGAGAGCCGTCGCCGCTCGCCGCGTACGACCCCTCGCCGGCCCGGCCGCCCGCCTCGGCGGCCAACTCCCACAGCGCCCGCAGCCGGGCCTGATCGGCGTCGGCCAACGCGCCCAGCGCGGCGACCACCGCGTACGGGGCGAGGGCCTGGCCGTTGAGGTACCGGCTCCACGCCGACTTGCTGCACGCGGTCTTCTTCGCCAGCTGCCCCAGGCTCAGCCCGGTCCGGTCCTTCATGACCCGCAACTCGACGGTGAGATGCCGCATCTCCGGGCTCAGCGAATCCGCCAGCGGTCGCCAGGCGCTCACGCATCCCCCCGTCCCCCGCGCGCGAACTCGTGGGCGTCGTGGACTGATGTCGAGCCGATGATATTCGGAGAATTCACTCGGTATCGGGCAGCAAGCCGACACATCCAGAGCTGACCAACTCCCTGTTAGGGCAGAGTTTTATGCCCTGTTTGCTGCCTATATCCGGTTTAGCGGAAAGGGTTAAATCGCATGGCGCATGGTCCGGGGGTCGCCTCCGCAGGGGAGACCGGCGCATCAAACCATTGAGGAGAATCACATGTCCGACCAGCCTGTTCAGCCGGTCCTGGAGCCGGCGGCAGCCGCCTTCGCGAAGGCCACCGCCAATCCGCCGTACCTGTTCGACCTGCCGCCATCCGAGGGCCGCAAGGCGGTCGACGAGGTACAGTCCGGCGAGATCGACAAGCCGGACATCGACGAGGAGTGGATCACCGTCGCGGGCGGTCCGACGGGCAGCGTCCGGGCCCGCATCGTCAAACCGGCCGGGGCCGAGGGCACGCTGCCGGTGATCCTCTACATCCACGGCGCGGGCTGGGTGTTCGGCAACGCCCACACTCACGACCGGCTCGTACGCGAGCTCGCCGTCGGCGCCGACGCCGCCGTGGTCTTCCCCGAGTACGACCTTTCCCCCGAGGCCCGCTACCCGGTCGCCATCGAGCAGAACTACGCCGTCGCCCAGTGGATCGTCCAGCAGGGCGCGGCCAAGGGACTGGACGCCTCCCGCCTGGCTGTGGCCGGAGACTCGGTCGGCGGCAACATGACCGCCGCGCTGACCCTGATGGCCAAGGAACGCGGCGACGTCCCGCTGCGCCAGCAGGTCATGTTCTACCCGGTCACCGACGCGAACTTCGACACCGGCTCCTACCACCAGTTCGCCACGGGCTACTTCCTCCGCCGCGACGGCATGCAGTGGTTCTGGGACCAGTACACGACCGACGAGGCCCAGCGCGCCGAGATCACCGCCTCCCCGCTGCGGGCCACCGTCGAGCAGCTCGCCGGCCTGCCCCCGGCCCTGGTCATCACCGGCGAGGCCGACGTCCTGCGCGACGAGGGCGAGGCCTACGCCGCCAAGCTCCGTCAGGCGGGCGTCCCGGTCACCGCCGTACGCTTCCAGGGCATCATCCACGACTTCGCCATGCTCAACGCCCTGCGCCAGACCCACGCCGCCGAGGGCGCCATCACCATGGCCATAGCCACCCTGCGCTCCGCGCTCCGCTAGCGTTTGGCGTGCAACCCTAGAGGAAACTATCAGTAATGACTCGGTAACTCTATGCAATGGGAGTCCACATGCGTCGTCTGGTAGTCAGCCTCGTCTCCGTAGCCGCCGCGGGCGCGCTGACACTCGGCTTTGCCGCGACAGCTCAGGCCGCCGCCCGCGAGTACATCACCGTCGCCGCGTGCGTGTTCGCCGGTGGCGTGGTCGTTCCTGACTGGCTGAGCCCGACCGGACGCACCTGCGTCGGCGGCGGCTATCACGGGTCCCCGGTCTTCCCCTACTGACACTCCGCCATGCGAACGGGCCCGCCTCCCGCTACTCCGGGGGGCGGGCCCGCTTTGCGGGTCGTGGCCTCAGGCGGGGCTGAACCAGCGGGTGAGGGCTGTCTTCAGACTGTCGGGGTCCGCGCCCGCCCAGGCGACGTAGCCGTCGGGCCGGATGAGCAACGCGGGTGCCGGAGCGTCGTCGGCGGTCGCGGTCACGCGGTGCACCTGATCGTTCCAGGGCTCCGCGGTGGCGGCGAGATCGTCCCCGCCGGTGAGGTCGAGAAGCAGGGGGCGGGCATCGCGCAGGAGCTCGGCGAGGCGCCGTTCGCGTCCGTCGTCGGTGGTCAGGTCGATGGGCGGGACGAACCAGCCGGTGGGTGCGGCGGGGTGTTCCTCACCCATGTCGTAGCGGACATCGGCGCCCGCCACCAGGGCGGCGACCAGGTGCACGTTCTCGGTGCGGTCGAGGAGTTCGGCGAAGAGCCGGCGTAGTGCGGTGACGTCGCCTCCGGGCGCCGTCAGAGCGGTCGCGGCCTGGGTATGCATGAGCACGCGTTCGCCGCTCGCGTGGCGTTCTGACTCGTAGGTGTCCAGTAGGCCTTCCGGGGCCCATCCCCGCAGCGTGGCGGCGATTTTCCAGGCCAGGTTGGCCGCGTCTTGCAGCGCCAGGTTCAGGGTCGGCCCGTGCTCTACCGGCGCTGGCCGCAGCGCGATGACCTGCTGCTGGTCACTCTCGCCAAGTTCTGGCAGCCGATCGCGGTGCCCGACACCGGCGGCCTCCGCGATGACGCGGTCGGCTTCCTGCGCAACGCCGACGCTGACCGGGCAAGCATGATCACGTTGATGAGCGTGCAGTTGGTGGACTACTTCCGCGACACCGGAACCAGCCTCGAAGAGCTACGCGACACCCTCATCACGCCGGGCCAGGCGACCGCCTTCGAGATGATCGTCGCCCGCGCGGTCGAGCGCGGCGAGCTGCCCGATGTGCCGCGTTCGTCCCGCGTGGTGAACCTGCCGTTGGACCTGTTGCGCCACGAGATGTTCATGACGATGCGCGCGGTGCCGGAGGAGTCGATCGTCGAGATCGTGGACGAGGTGTGGCTGCCGCTGCTGCTGGGGCTGCCTGGGACCTCGCCGACGACCTCGGTGTGATCGACCCCGTCTGCTTGATGCTTGGCTATGCCGAACCTTCCGCGGGGGAGTAGCGAGCGGCCAGACCTTGGAGGACACATGCGAGTCCGCCGGCGAACTCGTCGTCGCGGGCGGCGCTCACGTTCTGGTTTCGCTGGGCGGCGTACAGCTTCCGCAGCCGCGGGTAATCCTGTACGGCCTGTTCGGCGGCCGGCCACAGGCTCGCGGCCCATTCCTGCTCGCTTCGGCCGCTGCGGGCGAGTGTGGTCAACCAGGCGGCCTCGCCGGTCGACACCCCGATGACGTAGGCCACGACCGTGTTCAGGGCCCGATCGGCCGCTTCCAGGGTGAAGCCCCCTTGCTCGAACGCGGCGAGGACGGCCTCGTTCTGCCGCATCACGTTCGGCCCCAGATAGGCCACGCCCGTCTCGCCGAGCACGGAGACGATCCAGGGGTGGCGCAGGACTGTGGCCCGCAGGCTGTGGGCGTAGCGGGTGATGGCCGCCCGCCAGCCCGCGGGGTCGTCGGCGGCCGGTGCCTCGACCTCGCCGTAGACCTGGTCGACGAGCAGTTCGAGCAGCTCGTCCTTGTTGGCCACGTGCGTGTACATCGACGTGGCCCCGGCGTTCAGGCGGGTGCCGAGCTTGCGCATGCTCAGGGCGTTGATGCCTTCGGTGTCCAGCAGTTCTAGCGCCGCGGACACGATCTGCTCCCGGCTCAGCGGCTGCTGCTGCTCGAGTCGTCGCCGCTGCGGACGAGCCCACACCGACGGGTACGGCTGTTTGTCGGCCGGCATGCGTTCTCCCTCACGACGATCCCTCCGAACAGTGTACGGCTTGCCCAACGATGTTCGACCTCCGTACAGTGTGCGAAGCGCCGCACACTGTACGGTGCTTCAGGGGAAAAGGAGCCGTCTTCATGTCGTCATCGCCATTCGACACCGACCGCTGGCAGGCGAGGCTTGATGAGCTGCGCGCCGCCCACCACGTGCCGGGGGCCGCCCTGGCGGTGCTGGCCGGCGGGAGAATCCATGAGCTGGCCGGCGGCGTGCTGCACCGGGGGACCGGCGTGGAGGTGACCACGGACTCGGTATTCCAGTCCGGTTCGATCGCCAAGGTGTACACGGCGACGCTGGTGATGCAGCTCGTCGACTCCGGTGAGCTGCGGCTTGACAGCAGGGTCGCCGACGTTCTGCCGGGCTTCAGGGTCGCCGATGACGAGGTCACGAAGAGCGTGACGATCGGGCGGTTGCTCAGCCATACCAGCGGGATCGCCGGGGACTTCCCCCACGACAGCGGTCGCGGGGACGACTGCCTCGCCCGCTACGTGGCGGCGTGCGCGAGTGTGGGTCAGGACTGCCCGCCGGGGACCGTTATCTCCTACAGCAGCACCGGGTACGCGATTCTCGGCCGAATCGTGGAGGTGATCACTGGTCAGACCTGGGACGACGCGTTGCGCGACCGGTTGCTGACGCCGCTCGGCCTCGAACATTCGATGACCTTGCCGGAGGAGGCGCTGCGGTTCCGGGTGGCGATGAGCCATCTCGGCGAACTGGGACGGGATCCGGAGCCGGCGCCTGTGTGGGACATGTTGCCGCGCTCGGCCGGGCCGTACGGGCGCGTCCTCATCACCGCCGCCGACGTCGTCCGCTTCGCGCGGATGCATCTCGACGGCGGTACCGCGCCCGACGGCAGGCGCGTGCTGTCCGCCGAGTCGGCGGCGGCGATGCGGCGGCGCGTGGCCGACTGCCTGGACGGATGGTCGTTCATGGCGGACGGATGGGGTCACGGGTGGGCGCTGTACGACTGGGACGGTGTCGCCGGCTACGGTCACGACGGCGCAGCGGGCGGGCAGTTCTCGTACCTGCGTGTCGTGCCTGGCAGTGGCGTCGTCGCCGCGCTGCTGACCAATGGCGGCGGCGCGACCGGTCTGTTCGTCGACCTGTTCCAGGAGCTGCTCGGTGAGCTGGCCGGGGTGCGGATGCCCGACGTCTTCGCTCCCGCCGAGGAAGGGCGGCCGGTCGATGTCGCCGCGCTCGCGGGCACGTATGAACGCGAAGGTATGCGCATCATGATCGGCGAGCGGGACGGTGTGCCGCGCCTGCGAGTGGAGCTGACCGGCGCGATGGCCGGCTACTCACCGCCGATGGAGGCCGACCTGGTGGCGGTGTCCGACACGGTGCTCGCGATGCCGGGCATCGGTCCCGTGAGCGCGCCATGGCTGCCACTGGTGTTCGGGACGCTTCCGGATGGCACGCCTTACGTGTATTTCGGCATGCGGGCGGCCCCGAAGATCGCCTGACGAGCGCACGGATTGCCGCGATCGGCGGGCAGCCGCCCGCTTGCCCAAGGCCCCGGGCGAGTGGCTGAGCATAGGCGGGGTCATGTCCGCATGACGGACGCGAGGAGCGCCAGCTTGTCGGCACTGTCGGTGCCCGGGTCCGGGTGGAGGACGACGAGCGTCTGGCCTGTCGCGCCGCTGACGCCCAATCTCTCCCGGTTCAGCCACAGGCTACCGACCTGGGGGTGGTCGATGTGCTTGGGTGTGCCTTCGCACGTGTTCACGTCGTGGCGGGCCCAGAGCCTGCTGAAGCGAGGGCTGGCGAGGGAGAGCTCGCCGACGAGTTCGATGAACCGGGGGTCGTCCGTGTCGGTGCCGACGGACTTGCGGAAGCCGGCGACCATGCCCTGCGCGGCGTCCTCCCAGTCCGGGTAGAGGGCCTGCTCGGCGGGGTCGAGGAACACCTCCCGCAGGCGGTTGCCCCCAGCCACGAGTCGCGGCGACAGAGCGGTCGCCGCCGTGTTGGCGGCGAGGACGTCGAAGTAGCGGCCCTCCACGTACGCGGGGAGCGGAAGCGTGACGACGAGCTTGGCGACGCCCGGAGGGACGGTCTCCTTCCGGGGGCGCCGTCGCCGCCGCCGCGGTTTTCCCACCCCGAGGCGTAGCAGGTAGGCCGTCGCGTCGTCGTCGAGCAGCAGCACGCGGGCGAGGGACTCGAGGACCTGCGCGGAGGGGTTGCGGTCCCGGCCCTGCTCCAGGCGCAGGTAGTAGTCGGCGCTGATGCCGGCGAGCATCGCGACCTCCTCCCGGCGCAGGCCCGACACGCGCCGTACGCCCACGGAGGGGATGCCGGCCTGTTCAGGAGTAACGAGCTCCCGGCGCGCGCGTACGTAATCGCCCAGAAGGTTGAATGCGTCGCTCATGTCCCCACCGTAATTCGCGCACCTTCGTGCGTGCCTGGTCCTGTCACCCCCAGGATCGCGGGGGCTCTGGCTCCGTCAGCGGGTGAACGGAAACCTCACCTCCGGGATGAACATCGGCGAAATCGGCCGGTGGTCCCTTTCGCGAGCAAGGAGCTACACCATGTCAACATATTTGCTGGTACACGGGGCCTGGCATAGCGGGCAATGCTGGGAGCGGGTGGTCCCGTTGCTGGCATCGGCCGGGCATCGGGTGGTCGCGCCGTCGCTGACCGGCTTCGGCGACAAGGCGCATCTGCTCGGCCCCGAGGTAGGGCTGGACACGCACGTCGACGACATCGTCAGGCTGATCACCGAGGAGGACTTCACCGATGTGATCCTGGTGGGCCACAGCTACGCCGGGCTGGTCATCTCGTCCGCTGCCAACCGGATCCCGGATCGGATGGCCCATCTGGTCTATCTCGACGCGATGGTCCCGGAGGACGGCGAGAGCGCGGTGGATGTGCATCCCGTGACCCAGGCCCTCATCGACCGCGCCGCGGAGTCCGAGGTCGGCTGGCGGATCCCGCCGATGCCCGAGTTGCCACCGCCCCTAGGCCTGTTCGGGGTCACCGACCCGGCGGACGTGGCGTGGCTGCGGACGATGTTGTCGGATCAGCCGGTGCTCTGCCTCCGGCAACCGGTCCGGCTGGACAACCCGGCCGTGCGCACGATTCCGCGAACGCACATTCACTGCGTCGCCGGCGTACCGGAGGGCATCAAGCGGCGGGCCGTCCCAGCGATACAGCCCAACGGCAGCCCGGCACAGGTGTGGGAACTTGACACGGGCCACGACTGCATGATCACCATGCCGGCCGAGCTCACCGAACTACTGCTCAAGCTCGGCTGACCAGCCCACCCGAGCCGCGCGGGCCGCTTCGTGGCTGAGAGCTCGGGATGGGCGACCTGAACCGGCGAGTGCAGCGCGTCGCCGAAGGCGATCAGCCGCCGCCCGCCGGAGCTGAGCACGTAGGCGGCGTGGCCGGGGGTGTGCCCGGGAACCAGGCCGACGTGCACGCCGGGGAAGATCTCCTCCCCATCGGCAACGGTACGGACCTGAGGAGCCAGTTCCGAGTGCCGTCGGCCGCCCATTCCGGCCCGGTCAGTAGGACCTCGGCGCCGCGGAAGGGCCTCGAGTCGTGCAGCAGCCAGCCGGTGTGATCGAGGTGCAGGTGAGTGATGGCCACCGCCTCGATCTCCTCGGGGCCGCGGCCGAGCTCGGCCAGGTTGTCGAGCAGGTCGCCGCCGCGGAGCGCTACGCGAGCTGACCGGCCCGATGACCCTCCGCGAGCTCTCCGACCGGATGAGCTGCGAGCCGTCCAACGCGACGTTCATCGCCGACAAGCTGGAGCAGCGCAGCCTGATCGAGCGCCACGCCCACCCCCAGGACCGGACTCGCGTACGTCCCCTGCTTCCTGACAAGCGGCTGTTCCGGAAGAGCGGGCCAGGGCGGCGGAGGCGGTTGCCAGAATGACGGTGTCTGCTCGCTGCCACGCTTGTAGAGGGGCATCGAGTGCGGGGCCCGATGGGACGGTTTCTGGCGCGGCTGGGCTCAGGCGGTTTTCCGAACGTGCGACGCTTCGGCGGAGAGCGGTGCGCCGTCTTGGCCGAGCGGGTGGAGTTCGGAAAGCTCCCGCCCTTGGTCGTCGACGAGAATGGAGTGCGGCTCGTCCGGGGCGAAGGCGTGGCGCTCGCCCCATTGGCGGAGGGCGACGACGGCCGTGAAGAGGTCCTGCCCGGCTTCGGTGAGCCGGTACGTGTGTCTTCTGCCGTCGGTGGCGGCGCTCTTGTCAAGGATGCCGTGCTCCACGAGTTTGCGGAGCCGGTCGGTGAGGATGTTGCGTGCGATCCCCAGTCGCTGATGGAACTCGGTGAAGGTCGTCGCCCCGTCCATCGCGTCGCGGATGATCAGCAGGCTCCACCGGTCGCCTATCAGGTCGACGGTTCGTGCGACCGGGCAGGCCGGGTCGGTCCAAGCGCTTCCTGCGGCGAGTGTGACGTTCACTGGCCCCCTCCGTGATGAGTTGCAATATGAAACCAGTATGTCCTAGCTTCAGATAAGTTGCATTTTGAAACTTATCGGAAGGCGATATGTCATCAGGGTTGACCAGGAGGCAGCGGGCCGTGCTCGCGCTGGTGTGCGCGGTGGCGGTGTCGACCGTTTACGGCATCCAGCCGGTCCTCGAGGCCGCGGGCGAGGACCTCGGGCTGAGGGAAGGAGCACTGGGATGGCTGGTCGCCGCCGGTCAGATCGGCTATCTCGCGGGGGTGGTGCTGCTGGTCCCGCTCGGTGACCTGTTCGACCGCCGCAGACTCATCACGGTGCACTTGCTGCTCACAGCAGTGGGTGCGGGGGTGGCCGCCGCCGCACCCAGCGGTGGCATCGCGATCGCGGGCCTGGCCCTGGCGGGGCTGTTCGCCGTGGTCGTCCAGGTCACGGTGGCCTACGTCGCCGCCGTCTCACCGACCGGCGAGAGGGGCCGCAACATCGGAGTGGTCACCTCGGGCGTGGTCATCGGGATCCTCGGAGTGCGGGTGGTCGCGGGCACACTGGGCGAGCTGACCGACTGGCGCATGGTCTACCTGGTAATCGCTGGGCTTTGCGCGATGCTCGCGCTCGCCGCCCGATTCACCCTCGAGGCCGACATCCGCCGCCCCCGAGCCCGATACGGGCAGCTGCTGTCATCGCTGGGTCGTCTGGTCGTCGGCGACCGGCTCTTTCTCAGTCGTGGTCTGGTCGCGTTCTTCCTCTTCGCCTCCTTTGGCACGCTGTGGAGCGGACTGGCGCTCCCGCTCGGTGACGCGCCGTGGCACTTCGGCACTACCGAGATCGGATTGTTCGGACTCGCCGGTCTCACCGGGGCGCTGGGCGCGGCCCGGGCCGGCCGATGGGCCGACCGGGGCCTAGCGCCCTCGGTCACCGGCTGGTCGCTGGCCCTGCTCATAGCCGCGTGGCTGCTGATCGCTCAAGCGGGGTCATCGCTGTGGCTGTTGATCGTCGGCGTCATCGTCCTGGACTTCGCCGTGCAAGCCGTTCACGTCAGCAGCCAGCACCTGCTCACCACCGCCCGCCCCGACCAGAGCAGCAGCGTCATCGGCGTCTACATGGCCTTCTACTCCCTCGGCTCCGCGCTCGGTGCGATCACCACCACCTGGGCCTACAGCGCCATGGGATGGTCGGCCGCCAGCCTGCTCGGCGCAGCCTACGCCGCACTCGGACTCCTCGTCGCCACCTCGACCCGACGTTTCACCGCCCTACCGCGGGCGCACCGACCAAGTGCGTCCGTATCGGATACCTCCCGCTGACACTCGCCGGCGCGAGCGCACAGCACAGAGCAAGCACCGTTGACCGGCCTTGCAGCCGTTTCCCATGCCCGCTACTCCAGAAGGGCTTCCATCACTTTCGGGCTGACCGTCACCCCAACCTGGCAGTTCGTGTGGCTGGGACGTGGACGGGCCGTCGTGGGATCTGCCTGCCTGAGCGACGGGAGCCTGCTGCGAGGTGCCTATCGTCAAGAGGCTGCTGGCGGGGTCCATCGAATGGCAGAAGGCCGCCGGGAAGGGCTGCGTAGCGAGTTCAGCGGGCGCCTGATCTCGAGCCTTCCTCAAGAAGTGTGGGACAGGGTCGCCGCTTCTCACGTCATTGCGTCTGGGCAAACGATCGAGGGTTTGGGCGAAGCGCGCGGCGGAGCCGCGTTTCAGAGGGCGTCCGAGCGGAGCGAGGCCCTTCAGGGGTCGGGCCTTTAGCCCGGCTGGGGGCAGCGTCTGAGCTTCCAAAGCGCGAAGCGCCAAGCGAAGCCCGTTGTGGCGGGGTGGGCATCAGACGGTCAATCACGTGGGCCAGGGCCGAGGAAGGCGATCAATCCTCGGCCCTGGCGCGCATGAACTACGCGAGACCCAGCTGGGCCTCGAAGCGCCCCTCTTCCAGGCGACGCTTCACGGTCGTCAGGAAGCGGGCCGCGTCCGCGCCGTCGACGAGGCGGTGGTCGTACGTCAGCGCCAAGTACACCATCGAGCGCACCGCGATGACCTCACCCTCAGCGGTGTCGATCACGACGGGACGCTTCACGACCGCGCCGGTGCCGAGCATGCCGACCTGCGGCTGGTTCAGGATCGGCGTGTCGAACAGGGCGCCGCGGCTGCCGGTGTTGGTCAGCGTGAAGGTGCCGCCGGTGATCTCGTCGGGCGTCACCTTGTTGGCGCGGGTGCGCTCAGCCAGGTCGGCGGTCTTGCGGGCGAGGCCGGCCAGGTTGAGGTCGCCGGCGTTCTTGATGACCGCCGCGATCAGGCCGCGCTCGGTGTCGACCGCGATGCCCAGGTGCTCGACGTCGAAGTAGGTGACCTCCATGGTCTCGTTGTTGATGGTGGCGTTGAGCTTCGGGTGCTGCTTGAGCGCCTCGATGGCCGCCATCTCGAAGAACGGCATGAACGACAGCTTGACGCCCTCGCGGCGCAGGAAGTCGGCCTTGGCCTGGTCACGCAGCCGGGAGATCTTGGTGACGTCGACCTCGACGACCGTGGTGAGCTGGGCCGCGGTCTGCAGCGACTCGACCAGTCGCTTGGACATGGTCTGACGCAGCCGCGACATCTTCTCCGTACGGCCGCGCAGCGTGGTGTCGACCTCGACGGGCTCGGGGGCGGCGGCCGGGGCCGGCGCGGTCTGAGCGGGTGCGGCGGCGGGAGCCTGGGCAGCGGCGGCGGGCGCCGGGGCGGCGGCCTGCTCGCGCTGCGACTTGGCGGCCTCCAGGACGTCCTGCTTGCGGATGCGACCGCCCACACCGGTGCCACTGATCGAGTCGAGGTCGACCCCGTGCTCGTTGGCGAGCTTGCGCACCAGCGGTGTCACGTAGGGGCTGTCGCCCGAGGACGGCAGCGGGGTCGGCTCGGAGACGGCCGGCACCTGCTGGGCGGGCGCCGGAGCGGCCGGGGCCTGCTGCGCCGGAGCCGGCGCGGGGGCCGGTGCCGGAGCCGGGGCCTGAGCCTGGACGGGGGCGGGCTGCGGGATCGAGGAGACCGGGGCGGGAGCCGGGGCGGGCTCGGGCTCCGGCTGCGGCTCGGGCTGCGCGGCGGGGGCCGGGGCGGCCTGCTGCGCCGAGGCGCCGCCGGCCTGGCCGTTCTCGTCGATGACGGCGAGCTCCGCGCCGACCTCGACGGTTTCGTCCTCAGCCACGACGATCTTGGTGAGGACGCCGGCGGACGGCGACGGGATCTCGGTGTCGACCTTGTCGGTCGATACTTCGAGGAGCGGCTCGTCGGCCTCGACGCGCTCGCCTTCCTTCTTCAGCCAACGGGTTACCGTGCCCTCGGTGACGCTCTCGCCGAGCTGGGGCATCTGTACAGAGACCGGCATCGTTATCTTCTCTCGCGTTCTGATCTCGAGGGCTTGGACTAGTTGTGTACGTGCAACGGCTTGCCGGCCAGGGCCAGCATCGCCTCACCGACTGCCTCGGACTGGGTCGGGTGCGCGTGGATGAGCTGGGCGACCTCTGCGGGCAGAGCCTCCCAGTTGTAGATGAGCTGACCCTCGGTCACGAGCTCGCCGATGCGGCGGCCCACCATGTGAACGCCCACGACGGGTCCGTCCTTCTGGGCGATGACCTTGACGGCGCCCGCGGTGCCGAGGATCTGGCTCTTGGGGTTGCCCGCGAGGTCGTAGACCTGTTCGACGATCTCGATGCCGCGCTCGGCGGCCTGCGCGGACGTGATGCCGACCGAGGCGACCTCGGGGTCGGAGTAGGTGATCCGCGGCACGCCCGCGTAGTCGATGGCGGGCGGGTTGAGCCCGGCGATGTGCTCGGCCACCATGATGCCCTCGGCGAACCCGGCGTGGGCCAGCTGGAGGGTCGGGATCAGGTCACCGATCGCGTAGACGCCGGCGACCGAGGTCTGGCAGTGCTCGTCGACCACGACCGCGCCGCGCTCGACCCTGATGCCCTGCTCCTCGAAGCCCATCCCGGCCGAGACGGCGCCGCGGCCGACCGCGACCAGCAGCAGCTCGGCGTCGAGGGTCTTGCCGTTGGCGAGCGTGACGACCACGCCGGTGTCGGTGGTCTTGACGCCCTCGAAGAAGACGCCCAGCTCGTACTTGATGCCGCGGCGGCGGAAGGCGCGCTCCAGCAGCTTGGAGCTCGACTCCTCCTCGGTCGGCAGCAGGTGGGGCAGCGCCTCGACGATCGTGACCTCAGCGCCGAAGGAGCGGTAGACGCTGGCCAGCTCGACGCCGATGACGCCGCCGCCCAGCACGATCACCGAGGCGGGCACGCGGTCCATCTTCAGGGTGTGCTCGCTGGTGATCACGCGCTCACCGTCGATCTCCAGCCCGGGCAGCGTCTTGGGCGCGGAACCGGTGGCCAGGACGATGTTGCGGCCCTCGTACACCTCGGAGCCCACCTGGATCCGGTGTGATCCGACCAGGTGGCCCTCGCCTTCGACGATCGTCACGCCGGCGCCCTTGAGCAGGCCCTGCACGCCCTTCCAGGCACGGGTGACGATCTTGTCCTTGAACGCGTGGACGCCCGGCACGTCGATGCCGTCGAAACGCGCCTTGACGCCGAACGCCTCGCTCTCGCGGGTCTCGTCGGCGACCTCGGCCGAGTGCAGCAAGGCCTTGGTGGGGATGCATCCCCTGTGCAGGCAGGTGCCGCCGATCTTGTCCTTCTCGATCAGGGCGACCGTCTTGCCCAGCTCAGCCGCCCGTAGCGCGCAGGCGTATCCGCCGCTGCCGCCTCCCAGGACGACGATGTCGTAGGCCACAGTCAGGCTCCTTGTCGGGGTGTTCGTGATGCCGTCATCTTTTCATTTGTTTCAGATGCTCGCGTGCCGCTCGGCCAGTCCGATGAGCGTGCGGGTGATGGCCCCCGTGCCGCCCTTCGGCGTGTAGCCGTGTGGCTCGCCCTTGTTGAACGCGGGTCCGGCCATGTCGATGTGCGCCCAGCGCACCCCGTCCGGCACGAACTCCTTGAGGAAAATGCCCGCGGCCAGCATGCTGCCCCAGCGCTCGGGCTGGAGGTTGGCGATGTCCGCGATCGGGGAGTCGAGGCCCTTACGCAGTTCCTCCGGCAGTGGCATGCCCCAGGCGCCCTCGCCCGCGGCGCCCGCCACCTCGACGACCAGCTCGCGCACCGCGTCGTCGTTGGCCATCACGCCGGCCGTGCGCCAGCCGAGCGCGACGATCTGCGCGCCGGTGAGGGTGGCCACGTCGACGATCAGGTCGGGGGAGTCCTCGGCGGCGCGCGCGATGCCGTCCATGAGGACCAGGCGGCCTTCGGCGTCGGTGTCGAGCACCTCGACCGTCTTGCCGCTGTAGCTGTGGATGACGTCGGAGGGGCGCTGCGCGGTGCCGCTGGGGAGGTTCTCGGCCAGGCAGAGGTAGCCGACGACGTTCACCTGCGGGGCGAGCCGGGCGATGCCGATCAGGGCGCCCAGGACCGCGCCCGCGCCGCCCATGTCGGACTTCATCCAGTCCATGGAGGCCGACGGCTTGAGCGACAGGCCTCCGGAGTCGAACGTGATGCCCTTGCCCACGAACGCCAGCGTCTTGGTGGCCTCGGGGTGGCTGTAGGAGAGGCGGACCAGGCGTGGCGGGTTGGCCGAGCCCTGGCCGACGCCGATGAGGCCGCCGTAGCCGCCGTCCTTGAGCTGCTTGTCGTCTAGCACCTCGACGGTCAGCCCGGCCTCGCCGCCACGCTGCTCGGCGATCTCGGCGAACTTGGCCGGCCACAGGTCGGAGGGCGGCGTGTTGACCAGGTCGCGGACGAGTGTGACCGACTCTGCCAGCACGGTGGCGCGTCCGGCGATCTCGTCGGACCCGTCGCTCGAGAGCACGGTGAGGTCGCCCACGGGCTCCTTCGACTCGCCGTTCGTGCGGTAGCGGGAGAAACCGTACGCGCCCAGCAGCGCGCCCAGAGCCACGGCCTCGGCCTCTTCGGCCGATTCGGTGGGCAGGACCAGGGCGGCGCGGGCCGTACCGGCGAGGGAGCGTACGGCGGCACCCGCGGCGCGGCGCAGTGCCTCGGCGTCGGCGGAGTCACCGAGACCCACCGCGACCAGCAGCGGAGCGGCGAGAGCGCCGAACACGGGCACCTTGGCGAGCTCTCCGGGCTTGCCGGAGAAGCCGATGGCGGTGAGCGAGGCGGCGAGCCTGCCGCCGAAGGCCGCGTCGAGAGACTCGGCGCCCTTAGCAGGGCGAGGGCCTTCGGGGCCGGACCGGAACCCGACGATCAGCGCGTCGGTGTCGAAAGAGACTGGATCTGCTGAGTTCAGCCGCACAGTGGTCACGTAAACCGATGCTATCCAGGGTTTCGAGGTACTCACAAACAGGGGTTCATCCCACCAATCTCCGATGCCCAAACATGAAGCCTTGGTGCTAGTGTCATTAGCACCATGTTGCTGACTCTGGACCTCAATGATGCGCGTCCCCTGCACGAGCAGGTGGCCGGCGCGATCCGCCGTGCCATCGGCGAGGGCTCGTACGCGCCGGGCGACCGGCTGCCACCCGCCCGCGACCTGGCCGAGGCGCTCGGCATCAATCCCAATACGGTGCTGCGCGCCCTGCGTGACCTGCGCGACGAGGGGCTGCTGGAGTTCCGGCGGGGGCGCGGCGTCAGTGTCGCGGGCCGCGCCGACGGGCGGGCACTGCTCCTGCAGCGGGCCCGCGAACTCCTGGAAGAGGCCATGAGGCTCGGCTACCGCCGCGAAGACCTCATCACGATGCTGGAGGAACTGCCATGATCCCCCGATTCGCCGTCGCCGCGTGGGGGCTGATCGTCAGCGCCGCGCTGGTCGCGGCTCCGCTGGCGCTGCGCGACCGGCTGCCCGAACCGCTGGCCACGCACTGGCGGCGGGGCCTCATGTCCGACGGCGAGATGTCGTTCACCTCCTATCTCCTCATGAGCGTGGGCGTGTGGTGCGTGACCTGGGCGGCGTGGTCCGAGGTGCGGTATCCGAGCCAGGTCGGGGGCTGGGGCATACGCGGGCTGCCGGGCAGCGCCACCATCATGCTCCGGGGTGGCGAGTGCCTGATCATCCGCTACCGCTCCGGCGGACAGCTCGCCGTGAGCGTCGACGACGCCGAGCGGGGTGCGGCCCTGATCAACGCGCTGATCGCCGAGCGGCCTCCCGTGGGGGCGTGAGGTTCTTCGGTACGACAGGCGGCGCCGGTCAGCCGAACAGGGCGCAGACGGTGAGTGTGGCGGCCGTGGCGGTCTCGACGAGCGCGCCCAGCACGTCACCCGTGACGCCGCCCAGACGCCGTCTGGCATGGCGGAGCAGGAGCAGCGCCGCCCCGAGCCCGGCGACCACACCGAGAGGGAGCACATAGACCAGCCGGTGCCCCGCCACCGAGCCGAGTCCGTGGTCGGCCGCCGACCCCAGGGCCGCGGCCGCCGCCAGGGCCGTGGCGGTGGCCGCCCAGGCGGCGCCTGGGCGTACCGTGCCCGCGACCAGCGCCCCGAGCCCGTCGGGACGGGCGGCGGGGACGGCTGACCGGCAGGCCCAGGTGAGCGCCAACCGGCCGGTCACGCAGGCGGTCACCAGGGCGGCCGGCCCGAGCCCGGACAAGGCGGCCACCTGGACGACCAGCACCAGCACCAGCGCCATCACACCAAACGGCCCAATATCCGACTTTTTCATGATGTCGAGCGCCTGAGGGGCAGGTTTCCCACTGCCCAGCCCGTCCGCGAGATCCGCCAGCCCGTCCAGATGCAGTCCACGCGTCAGCACGGCCAGCAGCCCCACCGCGAGCGCAGCACCCAGCAACGGCGGCCCCGGCAGCAGCAACAGCGAACCGCTCACCAGCCCCAGCACCAGTCCAAGGACCGGAGCCAGCACCATCGCCCGCCCCGCGACCACACGATCGACGCGTGTCACCCGGACCGGAAAGACACTCAGCGTCCCGATCGCGAACCGCATCCCGTCCATCACTCCAATTCCCCCCACGGTTGTCGGCATGCCCACGGACCGGGGCCAAGAAGACGCACGTTACGGGGCCCAGCCCCGTAAACCGGAGGAGCGTGCCCCTGGACAGACGCCGGCCCCGTATGGCGGGTGGGGCTCACCGGGCTGGCCGTAAAAAATAGAAATGCACCTCACCAGCGGAGGCTGATCGCGGTCGGGGGCGGCCACTAGGGTGGCCGGATGCACGTTGTTGAACTCGAAGGCGTAGGAGTCCGGGTCGCCGGCAAGTCGCTGCTGAGTGCGGTCGACTGGCGAGTGGAGTACGGCGAGCACTGGGCCGTGCTCGGGCCCAACGGTGCGGGCAAGACGACGCTGCTCTCGCTGGCCGCCGCGATACGGCACCCCACAGAGGGTACGGCCAGCATCCTCGGCCACCGGCTCGGCCGGGCCGACGTGCGTTCGCTGCGGCGCCACATCGGCCTGGTGGCCTCCAGCCAGCGGCTGATCGACGAGGAACTCCTGGAGGAGGAAGGCGCCACCGCCCTCACCGTGGTGCTCACCGGCCACACGGGCACCAGCGCCCCCCTCTGGGACCGCTACGGCGAGGCCGAGCGGGATCGCGCGCTGCGACTGCTGGGGGACGTGGGCTGTAAGGACCTGGCCGACCGCCTGTTCCGGGTGTGCTCCCAGGGCGAGCGGGCCAGGATCAGGGTGGCCAGGTCGCTCATGTCGGACCCGGCGGTGCTGTTGCTCGACGAGCCGTTCGCCGGCCTCGACCTGCCGGCCCGTGAGGACCTCATCGAGACGGTGGAGGACCTGGCGATGACCAGGCCGGTGCTCACCACGGTGACGGTGACCCACCGCCTGGAGGAGGTGCCCGCCACGACCACGCACGCCATGCTCATGCGTGAAGCGCGCGTCCTGGCGGCCGGCCCGGTCACGGACGTCCTCACACCGGCGAACCTGTCCGACTGCTTCGGCCGCTCCCTGCACGTCGACCGCATGGACGGCCGCTGGTACGCCAGAGCCATCCGCCACTAGGCCCAGCGGGGCGCAGGGGGCGTCACAGGCGCAGGAGGCGTCCGGCGACGACGAGGGCGACGTCTTCTGACTCGGCGGCGAGGCGTTCGTTGAGCCGCCCCAGCGCGTCCCTGAACGCCCGCCCGCTGGCCGTCGCGGGCACCACCCCCATGCCCACCTCGTCCGACACGGCCACGAGGCGCCGGCTCGTTCCCCGCCACGCCGCCACCAGCTCCTCGCAGCGCTCATCCACCGGCGCCCGGTCGCCGTCCCAGGCGCCGTGCTCGTCGAACACTGCCGCCAGCCACGTACCCAGCCCGTCGATCAGCAGCGGCGTCGTGGCCGCGCGGATCGTCCCCGCCAGGTCGGTGGTCTCCACCGTCGCCCAGTGGGCGGGCCGCCGCTCCCGGTGGGCCCGTACCCGCGCCGCCCACTCGCCGTCGCCTTCGCCACGCGAGCCGGTGGCGACATAGGTGACGTACGGGTCGGCGGCCAGCCGCAGCTCGGCCTCGGCCGACTTGCCCGATCGGGAACCGCCCAGCAGCAGGGCCCGCCTCGGCTGTTCCGGAGCGGGGGACGCGGGGAGGGTGGTGTCGAGCGTCGTTCCGTCCGGTACGGCCCGCACGCGCCACAAGGCGAGCCGCCGTGCCAGCTCCTCCTGGGACCTGACCCGGTGATCCAGCCCGACGGCCACCACCTGGGTACGGTCGCCTGCCAGCCCCGCCCGCCGGAG
Organism: Nonomuraea sp. NPDC049269; assembly: GCF_043197155.1. Classification (NCBI taxonomy): domain Bacteria; kingdom Bacillati; phylum Actinomycetota; class Actinomycetes; order Streptosporangiales; family Streptosporangiaceae; genus Nonomuraea; species Nonomuraea sp. NPDC049269. Next base: position 153,249 of record NZ_JBICSO010000013.1, on the reverse strand, counting down.
GAGCCCGATCCGCTCGGGCCGATCGAGCGGCTCGACCAGCACGACGTCGTACGGCGCGTCCGGGGCCGCCGTCGTGTCCTGGGCCGCGTACAGCAGGCGGGTGCCGTCGGGACCCTCCAGGCCGTGACCGCCGGCGAGGATCCGGTAGCCGCGCGGCACGTCGTCGAACGGGAAGCGCACCACACCGTCGACCACGAGCTCGAACGGCCGGCGATGGCCGGAGGGGAGACCGGCGCACGAGGCGCACGGGCAGCCCGGCTCCGGCCAGCCGGTGCCGGCCGCTGTACCGGCGAGAAAGAGTTTCACCGGGTTGAGCGTACAAAGACGACGCCCGCCACCACACGACATGCGCGCGGCATCGATCGACCTCCAAGCTCGGGAGTAGGGTTCCAGTGCCGTCGGAGGGTGCGTCGGCGAACCCGCGGAGAAGGAGCGTATGGCATGACATGGCGGTGGCGTTATGAAAATGCAAACGGTGGTGAGGTGACGGATCGCCCTTTGCCGCGCGAAGTTTTTCCGAGCCAGGCGGACGCGGAGTCCTGGCTTGGCGAGAACTGGGGTGAGCTGCTGGAATCCGGCGTCGAGCAGGTGGCGCTGCTCGACGAGGACCGGGTCGAATACACGGGATTGTCATTGCGTCCGGAGTGAGTCCAGGAGAAATGAAAAACCCCTTGAGCGTCATTGTCGCTCAAGGGGTTTTTGCCGCCCGGGGTGTTATGGGCGCTTCGGCGGGCTTGCCGTCTTGGCGGGGTCACGCTCGATCACCGGGCCGAGAACGGTGTCGATCCGCTCCAGCACGCCGGAGTCGAGCTTGACGCCGACCGCCTTGACGTTGTCGCGCACCTGCTCGGGGCGGGAGGCGCCGACGATGGCGCTGGCGACGTTCGGGTTCTGCAGCACCCAGGCGACCGCCAGCTGCGCCATGGTCAGGCCCAGGTCGGCGGCGATCGGCTTGAGCTCCTGTACGCGGCCGAGCACGTCGTCGTTCATGAAGCGGGAGATCATGTCGGCGCCGCCGGCGGTGTCGGTCGCCCTGGAGCCCTCCGGCGGGGCCTGGCCGGGCAGGTACTTGCCGGTCAGTACGCCCTGCGCGATGGGCGACCAGACGATCTGGCTGACGCCCTCGCGCTCACTGAGCGGCACGATCTCCGGCTCGATGACCCGCCAGAGCGCCGAGTATTGCGGCTGGTTCGACACGATCCGGTCGAAGCCCATGTCGTCGGCGATCTTCAGCGCCTGGGCGATCTGGTCGGCCGTCCACTCGCTGACGCCGAGGTAGAGGACTTTGCCCTGCCGTACGAGATCGTCGAAGGTCTTGAGCGTCTCCTCCAGCGGCGTCTCGTAGTCGAAGCGGTGCGCCTGGTACAGATCGACGTAGTCGGTCTGCAGCCGCCGCAGCGACCCGTGGATGGACTCGGTGATGTGCTTGCGGGACAGGCCGCGGTCGTTCCGTCCGGGGCCGGTCGGCCAGTAGACCTTGGTGAAGATCTCCAGCGACTCCCTGCGTACGCCCTTCAGCGCCCTGCCGAGCACCGATTCGGCCTTGGTGCCGGCATAGACATCGGCAGTGTCGAACGTGGTGATGCCTTCGTCGAGCGCCGCCTGCACACACTGCTTGGCGGCGTCCTCCTCGACTTGGGAGCCATGGGTGAGCCAGTTGCCGTAGCTGATCTCGCTGACCTTGAGACCGCTGCGACCAAGGGTACGGAATTCCATAGATCCGACCTTAGGCGGTCTCATGGGGTGATCTATTTCGGGATAGGGTGCGCGACGTGCTGAAGCTCGTACGGTTGGCGCTGACCGCGGCCATACTGACCGCGATAGCGGTACGGCTGCGCCGCAGAGCCCATAGGACGGAGACGGAACCGGAGCCGACCGGCCCCGAGCCCATCCTGGGCCGCCCGACCAGGGCGGATCTGGCCCGTTACGCGGTACGCGGGAAGGGGCGGCCGACGGCGGCGCTGTTCGGAGTGGGCGCGCTGACCGCGGTCGTCTTCGGGGTGTTCGCCCTCATGGGCATGCCGATCCATGACCGGGAGGAGGACGCTCTCGGACAGCTGGCTCGCGACTCTGTGAGGCAGTCGGCCATGGCCGCCGACCCCGAGGCCACTCCCGACTACGTGTCCTGGACGCCTCCGCCCGCCGTACCCGATCCGGCCTGTCACCCCGAGCGGCGCCCGGTCACCGTCCGGCCGCTGGACCCGCAGGTGAGACGGTCGGTCGACCGGCAGTGGCGGCGCATCGAACGGTGGCTCAAGGCCGAGGCGCCCAAGACGTACGCGACGCTGGGCCGTCCGGGCCGGGCCGGGACGATCGCCGTCGCCGAGTCGCAGATGGGTGTGGACTTCCCCGACAGCCTGCGCGCCTCACTCCTGCGCCACAACGGTGCGAAGGGCTTCGGCCTCGGGTACGGTGCGCAGCTGTCGACCAGGCAGATCCGCGACGCCTGGCGGCAGATGTGCCAGGAGGATCCCACCAATCTGGGGCCCGAGCCCGGGGCGGAGTTCTCCGGCGTGCTGATCCCGTTCCAGGACCGCTATGACGAGGGCTACGGCCTGATCGACTCGGAAGGGGGATCCCTGTCGTGGGACGTGGCGCAGGAGGGCATGTTGAGCACGTCGGCCCTGCCCTCCTATGACGCGCTGCTGCGCGCCACCGCCGACGCCCTGGAGCAGGGCGGGACGGTCGACGGCACGCGGCCGCGCGTGGTGCGCGGGAAACTGCGCTGGGAGAGGGCCGGCTGAGACGGCGTCACTTCTTCGGCGGCACCGGCTTGCCGCCCGGCAGCACCGTGGGCGGCGGGAAGCGCAGCTTGCGGATCTGCAGGGCCCGCATCGCGGCGTAGAAGCCGACGCCACGCAGGCTCTCCTTGGGATACTTCTCCGCCACCAGCTTCTTGACCCGCCAGGCCACGAAGATCGAGGTGAAGAGCACGCCGATCATCATGATCGGCCAGCCGATCGTGATCACATAGCTCAGCACCAGCGGCCTGATGTCGGCCGGCCACGGGATCCAGGTCGCCAGCAGGATCACCAGCGAGAACGGCAGGAAGTACTGGCTCGGCAGCCGCCGCGAGTCGACCCACTCGCGCGCGAACTTACGCGCCGGGCCCTTGTCGCGGGCCGGGAAATAGCGCTCGTCGCCCGCGAGCATGCCCTGCCGGGCCCGCTCACGCTCGGAGTTCTGCTTGGCCCGGGCCTGCTTATAGGCCTCTTTGCGGTCCTTGGGCGCGGTGACCGGCTGGCGCCGTCTACCTTCCGCGTCCCGGCGCTTGGGTGTGGGACGACCCTTGCCCTGGGGCTTAGGATCGTCAATGGGGACGGGGGTGTCGTCCACGGAGGTTTGGGAACGGCGTCGCAACACAACGTCAACCCTACCTGGACGGCAACTTAGTGACGCCCCCGTGCGTTATGCGTAGGGTAATCCCAAGGCGGCTGCGCTGCACTGGGTGAACACCAGCACGACCTAAGAAGGGGACGGCCGACGCGCATGAGCGTGATGAAGAGACTTTCGATGATCTTCAAGTCCAAGGCCAACAAGGCCCTGGACAAAATGGAGGATCCGCGCGAGACCCTCGACTACTCCTATCAGCGGCAACTTGAGTTGCTGCAGAAGGTGCGCCGAGGCGTGGCGGACGTCGCCACTTCGCGCAAGCGGGTGGAGTTGCAGGTCAACGGTCTTGAACAGCAGGCCAGGCGTTACGAGGAGCAGGGCCGCAAGGCGCTGTCCGTCGGGCGCGAGGACCTGGCCCGTGAGGCCCTGCAGCGTCGGTCCAATCTGCAGTCGCAGATGGCCGACCTGAAGATCCAGCATGACAACCTGCAGGCCGAGGAGGAGAAGCTCACCACGGCTTCCCAGCGGCTGCAGGCCAAGGTCGACTCCTTCCGTACGAAGAAGGAGACGATCAAGGCGACCTATACCGCGGCCGAGGCGCAGACGCGCATCAACGAGGCCTTCTCCGGCATCTCCGAGGAGATGGGCGACGTCGGTCTCGCGATCCAGCGGGCCGAGGACAAGACCGCGCAGATGCAGGCCCGCGCCGGCGCCATCGACGAGCTGCTCGCCAGCGGCGCGCTCGACGACTACAGCGGCTCCCGCACCGACGACATCCAGGCCGAGCTCGACCGCATGGGCGGCGGCATGGACGTGGAGCTGGAGCTGGCCCGGATGAAGGCCGAGCTCGGCCAGGGTCCCGCGCCCAAGAGCGCCATCGAGCCGGGTCAGGGTGGTCAGCAGGCCGCGCCGCAGCAGCAGCCTCAGTCGCAGACGCAGCAGTTGCGCCAGCCTGGGGAGGGCGCATGATCGTCAGAATCATGGGCGAGGGGCAGGTCGAGATCTCGGCCGAGGACATCTCGGTGCTGAACGAGCTCGACAGCGAGCTCGAGTCGGCCATCGAGTCCGGCGACGAGGCGAGCTTCCGGGTCAAGCTGCACGCCCTGCTCGACAAGGTCCGCCACGTGGGCAAGTCGCTTCCCGACGACAGCCTTGAGCCGTCAGAGCTGATCCTTCCCCCCGCGGACGCCTCGATCGAGGAGGTCCGGGAGATGCTGGGCGACCAGGGTCTCATTCCGGGCTAGCCGTGAGCAGCACGCGGTTCGCGCCCGACCGCGGCCTGACCAGCCGTATGGTCGTGACGATGTTCCTGCTCGGGCTGCTCTACGTGGCCTTCGTGGGCGTCCTGATCGCCGTGGGCGTACAGGCTCTGGTCGTGCTGGTGTTCGCCGGGGGCCTGCTGCTCGTGCAGTACTTCCTGTCCGATCGCATCGCGCTGTTCGCGATGCACGGCCGCGAGGTCTCACCGCAAGAGGCTCCCGAGCTGCACGGCATGGTCGACCGGCTGTGCGCCATGGCCGACATGCCCAAGCCGCGGGTGGCGATAGCGGATTCCGATGTCCCCAACGCCTTCGCCACCGGCCGCAACCAGCGCAATTCCGTCCTCTGCGTGACGACGGGCATCCTGCGCCGCCTGGAGCCCCAGGAGCTGGAAGGCGTGCTGGCACATGAGCTGTCGCACGTCGCCCACCGCGACGTCGCGGTCATGACGATCGCCTCGTTCCTCGGCATCGTCGCCGGGCTGATGACCAGATTCGCCCTGTACACCGGGCTGGGCCGCAGCCGCGACAACAACGGCGGGGTGCCGATCGGGCTGATCATCATGCTCGTCTCGATCGTCGTGTACGCGATCAGCTTCCTGCTCACCCGCGCCCTGTCGCGCTACCGCGAACTGGCCGCGGACCGGGCGGGCGCGCTGCTCACCCAGCGACCCTCGGCCCTGGCCAGCGCGCTGACCAAGGTCACCGGCGACATGGCCAGGATCCCCAGCCGCGACCTGCGCGAGGCGGAGCCGTTCAACGCCTTCTACTTCGCCCCCGCGCTGGCCAAGGGCACCTCCATCGCCAACTTGTTCTCCACCCACCCACCGCTGGAGCGCCGCCTGGAGCAACTGGCCAGGATCTCCGCCCAGCTCGGAAGGGGCTAAACCGCATGGGCTGGCTCGACACCCTGCTAGGCCGGTCGAAGCCGGTACAACCCAACCTCGACGCGCTGTTCGCGCTGCCGTCCGCGGCGGTGACGCTGCAGGCCGCCACCGGTCTCGGCCCCACCGGTCTCGGCTCGGTGTGCTTCCGCGCGGCGGAGGGCGGCGCGTTCGCCACGCTCGAACGCGACGTACACGAACTGCTCGGCGACCGCGTCGACAAGTCCTCCGACAGTTACGGCTACACCTGGCTCCTGGTGCGCCGTTCGCCCGACGACATCAGTGACCTGGTCACCGAGCTCCACGCGGTCAATTCCACCATGGAGGGCGCCGGGTTCGGCCCCTCGCTGCTCTGCTCGCTGGTGTCGTTCGCCGACCGTGACGGCCGGCGGCTGGCGGTCGTCTACCTGTACAAACGAGGCACGTTCTACCCCTTCGCACCACTGTCCGGCCAGCACCGCGACAACGCGCTGGAACTCCAGGCCAGGGGCGCGCTGGAGGGCGAGCTGCCGCTGGAGCAGGATCTCAGCCGGTGGTTCCCGGTATGGAGCGCCCCCGGGCTCTGATCGCACCGGGTGATCTAATGATCACGTGGAGCGAAGACTGCTGGTGCTCGCGGCCACCGCGTTCGTCGTGGCGGCCGTGCTGTACAGCGCGTGGATGCCCGGCCAGTTCACCAGCCCGCTGGTCGACAGGACCGACGGCCTTGTCGGCGAGCTGGCGGCCCGCGACCAGCCGTCGACGCGCCTGTTCAGGACCAGCGACGTGCTGTCGGGCCTGGCGATCGTGCTCGGCGTGGCGGTGACGTACCGGGTGCGGCGCGAGTGGTCCGGCTGGCTCGCGCTGGCGGCCTTCGGCGTCCTCGTGATCGCCGGCGGGCTGTTCCCGCTCGACTGCGCCGCGCTCGGCGATCCGGTCTGCGAACTCATCCCGCTGTCCCTCTCCCACCACGTCCACGTCGTGACCGGCGTCCTGGCCACGGTCGCCGTGCTGGCCGCGATGGCCCTGCTGAGCCGGTGCTGGAACGCGTACGGCGCCTGGCTCATCACCGGCGCCGCCCTGGGCGCCACCGCGCTGACGCTGGCGGCCATCGCGGGCGGCTACCTGGCGGGGGTGGCGCAGCGCGCGCAGGCGACGCTCACGGCGATGTGGCTCGTGTACGTCGCACTCCGGCTGCTGGTGGCCGATGACCCGGTCGACGGCGGCCCGGGTTCGGGTGGTTTGCTCTTCGGCGGTTCGGGGGCGCACGTGGTCGTTCAGGGGGAGGGGCCGGTGGTGCTCATCAGCGCGGGGCTGGGCGGTGCGTGGTTCCACTGGGATCGGGTGGCCGCCGAGCTGGCGCGGAGCCATCGGGTGGTCCGCTTCGACCGGCCCGGTCTCGGCCGCAGCTCCGCCTCGCCGGCCCCGCCCACCCTGTACGGCGAGGCCGCCCGCCTGGCCGCCCTGGCCCCCGCCCATCCCGGACAGGTCATCGTGGTCGCCCATTCGGTGGCCGCCTGGCACGCGGAGGCGTTCGTCCGGCTGCATCCGATGTGCGTGTCCCGGCTGGTGCTCGTCGACCCGAGCCGCGCCGACCGCCGCCGGCGCGCCGCGTCGTTCGGCCGGGCGGTCGGTCCGTGGCTGCCCGCGCTGGGCGGCGCGTGGGGGGCCACCGCGCTCGCCCTGCTGGCCGGTCCGGTCGTCCATCGGCTGGTCAGGGGCTTGCCTGACCATGGGCGCGCGTACCGCACCGGGCGGGTGCTCGCCGCGGCGGCGGGGGAGTGGTTCGCCCGGCACGACATGGCCGCCGACCTGCACCGCGTCAGAGTCCGGCACGCCTTCCCCGACGTGCCTGTGACGGTGATCAGCTCGCGCGGGAGAGCGCGCGGCCAGAAGCGGCTGGCCGCCGAGCTGAACGCCGACCTCGTCCACCTGACCGCCTCGGCCCGCCGCATCCACCTCGCCGCCTCCGCCCCGATCGCCGACGCCGTCCGCCGCGATCGTGAACCCGGCTCCGCCGGCTGACCGCCCTCGGCCATCGCCCGCTCGACCGACCCTCTCGCCGCCGCCCCGACCACCAGTCGCCCTTCCCGAGCCGCTGGTCCGGTCCGGGCGGTCGGGTGGCCGGGGGAGGTGTTTCAGGAGGTGCGTGCCCTGATGGGCTGACGGGGGGCGGCGCAACCCACCAGAATGGCGGAAAAGACGCCATATATGGGGGTTGCACAATGCCGGACCTCGCGGCCCTTCGGCCAGGGGATCCCGCGTCGGTGGGGGAGTACACCTTGTCGGGGCGGCTGGGCGAGGGCGGCCAGGGGACCGTCTACCTTGCGACCGCCGCCAACGGCGCCCGGGTCGCGGTGAAGTTACTCCGCGCGGACCTGGCGGGGGACCACGAGGCGTCGGAGCGGTTCGTCCGCGAGGTGGCGATGGCGCGGCGGGTCGCACCCTTCTGCACCGCCCAGGTCATCGAGACGGGGCTGTTCGGCCGCCTGCCGTATATCGTCAGCGAGTACATCGACGGGCCGACGCTCGACGAGGTGGTGCGCACGGACGGGCCGCGCTCGGGGACGTCGCTGCACCGGCTGGCCATCGGTACGGTCACCGCGCTCGTCGCCATCCACCAGGCGGGCATCGTGCACCGCGACTTCAAGCCGTCGAACGTGGTGCTGGCCTCCGACGGGCCCCGGGTGATCGACTTCGGCATCGCCAGGGCGCTCGACCTGACCTCGTCGTTGACGGCCGCTGCCATCGGGACGCCGTCGTTCATGGCGCCCGAACAGCTCACGGAGGCGGCTCCCGGGCCTCAGTCGGACATGTTCGCGTGGGCGTGCACGCTGCTGTTCGCCGCTTCGGGGCAGCCGCCGTTCGGGCAGGACAGTCTGGCCGCGGTGGTCAATCGGATCATTCACCACGATGCCGACGTGACGCCGATCGAGGATCCGGCGCTGCGCTCGCTGGTGACGGACTGCCTGGCCAAGGATCCGGCGCGGCGGCCGACGGCGAGCCAGGCGCTGATGCGGCTGCTCGGCCACGGGCCCGGCGGCGCCTCGCCCGGCCTCCTGCACCAGGGCACGGCCGTGGCCGCCTCGGGTCCGGTCCCGCCGGTGATCTCGGGCCACGTCCCCTCGGGGCCGGAAATGGGCTCGATTCCTCGGTACGGCTCCGCACCTCCGCCGGGCTGGACGCCTCCACAGGCGTACGCTCCGGGGAGCTCGGGGCCGATGCGGCAGACGTACCAGCAGCCTCCTCCACCCCCGTTCTACCAGCAGCGACTCCCACTGCCGCCCACCCGGACAGGCGGCAGGCGGGGCACCGGGTGGATCGTCGCCACGGCGGTCGCCTGCACGCTCGTGCTGGCCACGGTGGGCACCATCGTCGCGGTACGGCTCGCCTCCCTGCCCGACCCGATCGCCACCCCCTCGTCGACGCCCGACAACACGAACAAAACGGATAACTCGCCGACACCGACACCGACACCAAGCCCGACCCCGACGCCAAGCTCCACCCCCACGTCCAGCACGAACCAGACCACCCGGACGATCGCGCTGCCCGGCAGTTCCGTCGAGATCCGCGAGAACGGCTCCGACCCCATCAAACTGGCCGCCTACAGCCTGGACAGCGGCAAGCGCGTCTACGTCAGGCGGGCCGCGTCCGACGACTTCACGCTCAACAGCCGCTACTTCGAGTACGCGCTGGCCGCCGACGGCACCCGGGCGCTCGCCACCGACGTCGACTACAGCAGCGACGGCTACGCCCTCGTGTCGATCATCGACCACCGGACCGGCGCCAGGCGCACGGTGAAGCTCAGCGTCAAGCCGGTGTTCCCGACGACGCCGCGCTGGTCACCGGACGGCAAGCTCGGCCTGGTGACGCTTTTCAAGGACACGGGTGGCAAGAGCGTCGAGTACGGCTACGGCGTCATCGACGTCGAGCGGGGCACCGGCAAGGTCTACGAGGTCAAGGAGAAGGGCGCGGGCGAGTGGCGCTTCTTCTGGGACGCCGACGGGCAGGCCGTCGGCACGTGGGTGGGCGGCCGGATGAAGTTCTACGACCTGGACGGCAACGTGCTGCGCACGCTGACCGGCGCGGGCTCGCCCGTCTGGGTGGAGGGCGACGACGTCTCCCCGTCGGGCGGGCTGTTCCTGTCGCACTGCGGCCCGGCGGGTGACACCCTCTGCGCCAGGCCCACGACGGGCGGCGGCACGCCCGTCACCATCCCCTTCGCCTCCAACCGGCTCATCGGCTGGTGGGATGACCAGCACCTGGCCGTGTGGCGGACCAAGGGCGCCGGTTACGAGGCGGTTGTCATCGATCTGAAGGGGCAGATCAGCAGAGTGCTGGCCACCGCGGCGAAGCGGGCCGAGTTCGACAACATGGGCCTGCGCTACAGCCGCGGGACGCCCTGACGAACCCGCCGATCCTACGGACCCAAGGGGGTACGCGTGGAAACGGAGCACGAGCGGATCGCCGTCGCCGGCGAGGGCGCGGTCTCGGCCGCGCCCGACGTCATGCGACTGAACACGGGTGTCGAGGTACGCAGGACCTCGGCCGCCGAAGCCTTCGCGACCGTCCGGGCCGCCGCCGCCCGGCTCACGGAGGCGCTGAAAGGGGCCGGTATCGCCCCTGAGGACCTGCGCACCAGCGAGCTGTCCCTCGGCCCCGAGTACGAGGTCTACCCCAAGGTGGCCGCCTACAGGGCCGCGCAGGGCGTCGAGGCGCTGGTCCGCGACCTGGCGCGGGCCGACCGGGTGATCGACACCGTGGCGGCGGTGGGTGAGGAGGCGCGGCTGAACGGCGTCTCGTTCGAGCTGTCCGACCCCGCCGGGGCGCTGGCGGAGGCGAGGGTACGGGCGTTCCGCGACGCCGCCGCCAAGGCCGCCCAGTACGCCGAACTGGCCGGGCGCCCGCTGGGCCGGGTCGTCTCGGTGACCGAGGAGCTGAGGAGCGGGCCGAAGCCGCTGGCGTTCGCCACGCTCGCGGCGGACGAGAACGCGTCGATCAGCCCCGGACACCAGACCTTGTCGATCGGTGTCCGGGTCGTCTACGCCTTCGGCGACCAGCCGCGCTAGGGGAGGGCCAGCATGCGGTCGAGGGCGACCCTGGCCCAGTGGGTGGTGTCGTCGTCGACCGTGATCTGGTTGACGACCTCCCCGAGCGCCAGCGACTCCAGCGCCCACACCAGGTGCGGCAGGTCGATCCGGTTCATGGTCGAGCAGTAGCAGACCGTCTTGTCGAGGAACGAGACGTTCTTGTCGGGGAACATCACGGCGAGCCGCTTGACCAGGTTCAGCTCGGTGCCGATCGCCCAGCTCGAACCCGCCGGGGCCGCCTCCAGCGTCTTGATGATGTGCTCGGTCGAGCCGACGTGGTCCGCCTTGAGCACCACCTCGTGCTTGCACTCCGGGTGGACGAGCACGTTGACGCCCGGGATGCGGCGCCGTACGTCATCGACGGACTCGGCCGTGAAGCGGCCGTGCACCGAGCAGTGGCCCTTCCACAGGATCATCCGCGCGCGGTCGAGCTGCTCCTGCGTGAGGCCGCCGTTCGGGCGGTGGGGGTTCCAGACGACGCAGTCGTCCAGGGACATGCCCATCTCCAGCACCGCGGTGTTGCGGCCGAGGTGCTGGTCGGGCAGGAACAGCACCTTCTCACCCTGCTCGAAGGCCCAGTCGAGGGCCCGCCTGGCGTTGGAGGAGGTGCAGACCGCGCCGCCGTTCCGGCCGCAGAACGCCTTGATGTCGGCGCTGGAGTTCATGTACGTGACGGGAATCACCTGATCGGCGAGACCGGCGTCCTCCAGGGCCTCCCAGCACTCCTCGACCTGGTCGAAGGTGGCCATGTCCGCCATCGAGCAGCCCGCCGCCAGGTCGGGCAGGATCACCTTCTGCGTCTCACCGGTCAGGATGTCGGCGGACTCGGCCATGAAGTGCACGCCGCAGAAGACGATGAACTCCGCCTCCGGCCTGGCCGCGGCCTGCCGCGCCAGTTTGAAGGAGTCGCCGGTGACGTCGGCGAACTGGATGACCTCGTCACGCTGGTAATGGTGGCCCAGCACGAACAGCCGGTCACCGAGCGCCTCCTTCGCCTTGCGCGCCCGCTCCACCAGGTCCGGATCGGAGGCGGGCGGCAGCTCACCAGGACAGTCGACCCCCTTCTCGCTGTGTGGATCGGCGTCCCGGCCGAGAACGAAGAGCGGCAGCCCAGTCTGGATGGCCATGGCCATACCCCCTTATCGTCGAACTGACGATACTCATCATGACATATGGGGCGTCGCGCTTATTCCGGGGGTCCGGGGGGCTGGGAATGTGTAGCACCGGGGATGTGTTGGTAGCGTCTTAGTAGGACGTCGTAAACAGACAGCCGGGTTAGGGAGTCAGCAGATGACGGTTGAGAGCAACGAGACCACGACGCAGGGCCTGATCCTGACTGACGCGGCCGCCGCCAAGGTCAAGGCTCTGCTCGAGCAGCAGGGCGAAGAGGGCTTGCAGCTGCGCGTGGCCGTGCAGCCGGGTGGTTGCTCCGGTCTCCGTTACCAGCTCTTCTTCGATGACCGTTCGATGGACGGCGACGTGGTTACCGACTTCGGCGGCGTCAGCGTGGTCACCGACCGGATGAGCGCCCCCTACCTGCTGGGCGCCTCCATCGACTTCGTCGACACGATCGAGAAGCAGGGCTTCACCATCGACAACCCCAACGCCACCGGCTCCTGTGCCTGTGGCGACTCCTTCAACTAGTCATCAACTAGTTCGGAGTGGGTGAGGTCCCGCTCGCATTCGTGCGTGCGGGACCTTCGCGTCCGTCCTCGCGTATCCTCGTTTGGGCTTATTGGCTTGCTGACAACGAGGAAGAAGAATCCCGTGCGCATCGCCGTCACCGGCTCCATCGCGACCGACCATCTGATGACCTTCCCAGGAAGCTTCGGCGAACAGCTCATCGCCGAGCAGCTTGATCGGGTGTCACTCTCGTTCTTGGTCGACGACCTGCAGATCCGCCGCGGTGGGTGCGCGGCGAACATCGCCTTCGGCATGGGGTGCCTGGGGCTCACCCCGATCCTCGTGGGCGCGGTCGGCTCCGACTTCGCCGACTACCGCTCGTGGCTGGAGCGCCACGGCGTGGACTGCGACTCCGTGCACGTCTCCGAGAACCACCACACGGCTCGCTTCCTGTGCACCACGGACGAGCACCACAACCAGATCGCCTCGTTCTACACCGGCGCGATGGCAGAGGCGCGGCTCATCGAGCTGCGGCCCGTCTCCGACCGCGTGGGCGGGCTCGACCTGGTGCTGATCAGCCCGAACGACCCCGACGCCATGCTGCGTCACACCGACGAGTGCCGCCAGCGCGGCATCCCGTTCGCCGCCGACCCCTCGCAGCAGCTCGCGCGCATGGGCGACGAGCAGATCCGCGACCTCGTCGACGGGGCCGCCTACCTGTTCTCGAACGACTACGAGAAGGGGCTCATCGAGCAGAAGACCGGCTGGTCCGACGCCGAGATCCTGGACCGGGTGGGCGTCCGCGTCACCACGCTCGGCCCCAAGGGCGCCGTCATCGACCGCGCGGGCGAGCCGTCCATCCAGGTCGCGCCCGCGCCGGAGGTGGGCAAGGCCGACCCGACCGGCGTCGGCGACGCCTTCCGGGCCGGCTTCCTGTCCGGTCTGGCCTGGGACCTGTCGCTGGAGCGCTGCGGCCAGCTCGGCAACCTGACCGCCACGCACGTCCTGGAGCGGGTCGGCGGCCAGGAGTACGAGCTGGGGCAGAAGGCATTCGTGGAGCGGTTCGCCGCCGCCTACGGGGCCGGCGCCGCCGAGGAGATCGCGGGCCTCGTGCACTGCCACCACGCCTGACCCGCACCACCGCGACCGAACGCGAGCCGCCCCGCCGCACGATCAGTGTGGCGGGGCGGTGGTCTCCCCGGCCAGGCGGTCAGGCGCCCCCGTAGACGCGGTGCACGAACTCGGCCAGCTGGTCGTCGGGCAGGTGCTTGGCCAGGTCGGCCTCGGAGATCATGCCCACGATCCGGTTGCCCTCCATCACCGGCAGCCGCTTGATCTGGTGCTGCTCCATGCGCTGCAGCGCCTCCTCGACCGTGGCGTCGACCGGTACCCAGACCAGCCCGACCACCAGGTCGCCGGCCCGCATGTGGGCCGGGTCACGCCCTTCGGCCACGCACTTGACCACGATGTCGCGGTCGGTGATGATCCCGGTCACGCGGTCTTCGACGCAGACCGGCAGCGCTCCCACGTGGCTGTCACGCATCATCTGCGCGGCCCGGTCGAGCGTCTCGTGCGCGGGGATGCACTCCGCGCCCTCGCTCATCAGGTCACGGGCGGTCTTGTGCGGGTGTCCATCCGTCATGTCTCTTCCCCCCCGGAAGTCGACGATCTGACTCCGAGGGGTTATTGCCCGTTTGATGGGGTTTACGCAGATCTTTTAACGTACGTGCCAGATGTCAGTAATTGCGGCGTACGTGAATGGACCAGCCGCCCTGCGGCAGCTCGTAGGAGCCCACGTGGCGGTGGGACTTCAGGCGGCACCACGCCGGTACGTCCGTGAACGCGGCCGGATCGTCGGCCAGGACGGCGATCACGGCGTTGAGCGGGACATAGTTGATCTGCTCGGCGAGCATGATGATCGGAATCGGGCACTTCTTCCCGAGCGCGTCGATCGTCAATGACGGCTGAATGACCTCGGTCATGCGACTCCTGCGTCCTGCCGGATTCGGTGCACCACATCGGGCAGCACGGCCAGGAATCTGTCGACCTCGGCCGCGGAAGCGCCCCTGGGCAGTGACACCCGGACATTCCCATGCGTGAGCACGCCCATCGCTTCCAGAACGTGCGATGGACGAAGCGTACTAGCGGTGCATGAACTCCCGGACGATACCGCGAATCCGGCTTTGTCCAGTTCGGTGAGCAGCACCTCCCCGTCGACGTAGAGGCAGGAGAAGGTCACGATGTGGGGCGCCCGCTCGACGGGGTCGCCGATCACCTCCACGTCGGGCACGATCTCCGGCACGGTCCGCCTGATCTTGTCGACGAGCGCGGAGAGCCGGGCACCTTCCCGCGCCGCCTCGGCGGTCATCGCCCGCAGGGCGGCCGCGGCGGCGACGATGGCCGGCACGTTCTCGAACCCGGGGACCCGGCGCCGCTCGCGCTCGTCCTCCGGCAGGAACGACCGGAACCGCGTGCCCTTGCGCACCGCCAGCACGCCCACCCCGGCGGGACCGCCCCACTTGTGGGCGCTCGCGGTCAGGACCGACCAGCCCTGCGGGGTCGGCAGCCGCCCGGCCGTCTGGGCGGCGTCGACCAGCAGCGGGACGCCGTGCTCCCGGCAGGCGGCGGCCACCTCGTCCACCGGCTGGAGCGTGCCGACCTCGTGGTTGGCCGTCTGCAGGCAGGCCAGGCCCGTATCGGGCCTGGACACGGCGGCCTTGAAGGCGGCCGGGTCGACGCGTCCGCGCAGATCCACCCCCACGATCTCCACCGTACCGCCGCCGCGTTCGTGCAGGCTGGCGGCGTGCAGCACGCTGGAGTGCTCGACCGCGCTCGTCACCAGGTGCCGTCCGGCGCGCCGTCTGCCGTGTAGGGTGCCGAGCACGCCGAGATGCACCGCCTGCGTGCCCGAAGAGGTGAACGACACCTCGTCGGGACGCGCGCCGAGCGCCTCGGCCACCTCCGTACGGGCCTGTTCCAGCAGCAGGTGCGCGCGGCGGGCCTGGCCGTACAACCTCGCGGGGTCGGCCCAGCCGACATCGATCGCCGCCAGGAGCGCTTCGCGGGCCTGGGGGTGGAGCGGCTCGGTCGAGGCCGCGTCAAAGTACGCCACGAGACCCATCGTCCCACTCGCGGTGCACCATCGAGGGGGTGCGCGGGAGGGCGGGGCTCTTGCACGCTAATGTGTCTCCAATCAGCTGTGCTTTTAGACATACGACCGCCCAGGAGGACTCCTGGGCTTCATCTGTGGGGTAGGCGATCCGTGAGTCCGACCCGCCGTTCGCCACGGCGTTCGTTGACCCGGCGCAGAGTGCCGCGAGCCGCCGCTTTGGCGTTGCTGCTGGCCTCCGCTACGGCATGTGCTAACGACATTCCCAAGGCCAATTGGTCCGACGGTCTGCTTCCCGAGCACATCACCAGCCAGGGCGACATCGTCCAGAATCTTTGGAACGGGGCCTGGGTCGCCGCACTCGCCACGGGCGCCGTGGTCATCGTCCTGATCATCTGGGCTTGCGTGTTCCATGTGAAGCGCAAGGCCAAGGCCGAGCTCCCGCCGCAGGTCCGTTACAACCTGCCGATCGAGATGCTCTACACCTTGATCCCGCTGGTCATGGTCTCGGTGTTCTTCTTCTTCACCGCGCGCGACAGCCGGGATCTGCAGGTGCTGTCCGGCCACCCTGACGTCAAGGTCAAGGTGGAGGCGTTCCAGTGGAGCTGGCGCTTCACCACGACGGTCAACGGCAAGACGCTGAAGCCGGTCGTGGGCCAGCCCGTGAGCGACTACAAGTCGGGCCCGCAGCTCGTGCTGCCCGTGGGTAAGAAGGTGGAGTTCGAGCTGGAGTCGCCCGACGTCATCCACTCCTTCTGGGTGCCGGCGTTCCTGTTCAAGCGTGACGTCATCCCGGGGCTGGCCAAGGACAACAAGGGCCGCTTCTTCGAGATCACCACGCTCAACAAGCCCAACGTCTACGCGGGCCGCTGTGCCGAGCTGTGCGGCGTCGACCACAGCCGCATGCTCTTCTCGGTGAAGCTCGTCCCCGACGCTGAGTGGAACCAGTACATCGCGACCCAGGCTGGGAGTGCCCAGTGACCGCCATCCAAGAGCCACTCTCGACGACCGCCCGGCCCGTTACCAAGGGCCAGGTGATCGTGAAGTGGCTGTCCAGCACCGACCACAAGATCATCGGTCACCTCTATCTGATCACGTCGTTCGCCTTCTTCCTGATCGGCGGCGTCATGGCGCTGATCATGCGGGCCGAGCTGGCGCAGCCGGGGCTGCAGATCACCAGCAACGAGCAGTTCAACCAGCTGTTCACCATGCACGGCACGATCATGCTGCTGATGTTCGCGACGCCGCTGTTCGCCGGCTTCGCCAACGAGCTGATGCCGCTGCAGATCGGCGCGCCCGACGTGGCCTTCCCGCGGCTGAACATGGTGAGCTACTGGCTCTACCTGTTCGGCAGCATCATCGCGGTGTCGGGCTTCTTCACCCCCAACGGCGCCGCCTCCTTCGGCTGGTTCGCCTACACGCCGCTGTCGACCGCGATCAGCTCGCCGGGCATGGGCGGTGACCTGTGGATCATGGGTCTGGCGCTGTCGGGCCTGGGCACGATCCTCGGCTCGGTGAACTTCATCACCACGATCATCACCATGCGCGCGCCAGGCATGACCATGTTCCGGATGCCGATCTTCACCTGGAACATCCTGCTGACCAGCATGCTCGTGCTGATGGCCTTCCCGGTGCTGGCCGCCGCGCTGCTGGCCCTGGAGGCCGACCGCAAGCTCGGCACCCACGTCTTCGACGCGGCCAACGGAGGGGCGCTGCTGTGGCAGCACCTGTTCTGGTTCTTCGGCCATCCGGAGGTCTACATCATCGCGCTGCCGTTCTTCGGCATCGTGAGTGAGATCTTCCCGGTCTTCAGCCGCAAGCCGATCTTCGGTTACATCAGCCTCGTGGCCGCGACGATCTCGATCGCCGGCCTGTCGATCACGGTCTGGGCGCACCACATGTTCCCGACCGGGCAGGTGTTGCTGCCGTTCTTCTCGTTCATGACGTTCCTCATCGCGGTGCCGACGGGCGTGAAGTTCTTCAACTGGATCGGCACGATGTGGCGAGGGCATCTCTCGTTCGAGTCGCCGATGCTGTTCTCGGTCGGCTTCCTGATCACCTTCCTGCTGGGTGGTCTGACGGGCGTCATCCTGGCCTCGCCGCCGCTCGACTTCCAGATCAGCGACACCTACTTCGTCGTGGCCCACTTCCACTACGTGGTCTTCGGCACCGTGGTGTTCGCGATGTTCGCGGGCTTCTACTTCTGGTGGCCCAAGTTCACCGGCAAGATGCTCGACGACAAGCTCGGCAAGCTGCAGTTCTGGCTGCTGTTCATCGGGTTCCACACCACGTTCCTGATCCAGCACTGGCTCGGCGTCGTCGGCTTCCCGCGCCGCTACGCCGACTACAGCCCCGACGACGGCTTCACCGACCTGAACATGATCTCGTCGGTCGGCGCGTTCGTGCTCGGCCTGTCGGTGCTGCCGTTCTTCTACAACGTCTGGAAGACCGCGCGCAGCGGGCAGAAGGTCACGGTCGACGACCCGTGGGGCTACGGCAACTCGCTGGAGTGGGCGACCTCCTGCCCGCCGCCGCGGCACAACTTCACCTCGCTGCCGCGGATCCGGTCTGAGCGTCCCGCGTTCGACCTGCACTATCCGCACGTGTCCGCCAAGAGGCCCCAGGAGGTCGAGGCCTGATGAAGGTTCAGGGTTGGCTGTTCCTGCTGTGCGGCCTGTTCTTCGCCGGTGTCGACGTCGCCTACTGGTTCTGGACCAAGGCGGATACGGGTCACGGAGAGCCGGTCGGCACCACGGCCATGGCCATCTCGGTCGGCTTCGCGTTCATGATCGGCTACTACCTGATGTTCACGGCGCGGCGCATCGGCGCCCAGCCGGAGGACAACAAGCAGGCCGAGATCAGCGACGGCGCCGGTGAGATCGGCTTCTTCAGCCCGAGCAGCTGGTGGCCGCTGTTCCTGTGCCTGGCGGCGGCGTTCGCGTTCGCTGGGTTCGTGATCGGCTTCTGGATGTTCCTGATCGGCGTATTCCTGATCATCATGGCCATGATCGGATTTGTCTTCCAGTACTACCGGGGTAACTTCTCGCACTGACGGCGAGGCTTACGGCGGGTGTCCTCTTCTGGGAGGGGGCGCCCGCTTTTTGCTGTTCTTTGCCGGGGGGCGGATGTGACGAATCGATCACTCAGGGTAATAAGTGAGGGGAATGGAGCGATCTCGGACGGGGGAGTGCACGTGGGGCGCTTGGCTCATAGATCGGCCGGACTGCTGGCCCTGGCTCTGCTGGCGTCGTGCTCGGGGTCCGAGACCGGCACTACTGGAAACGCCGCCCCGGTGGGCGCCACCGGCGGGGCGAGCGCGGTCGCCAGTACGGCCACGACCGGGGCGGGGAAGCCGGCTGCGGGTGCCACGGTCGTGGTGAACCCGCTCGACAAATCCGCAAATATCCCTACAGACCACACCGTCCTCGTCGCCGCCCAGTCCGGCACGCTCAAGAGCGTCCGCATCCAGGGGGGCAAGGCGGGTCAGTTGCCGGGCGTGCTCAGCGCCGACGGCACCAGCTGGCGCAGCACCCGGATCGCCAAGCCGGGCACCACGTACACGGTCACCACGGTCGCCGCCGGCCCCGACGGCAAGACGAGCGAGACCACCAGCACGTTCTCGACGGTCAAGGCGGAGAAGTTCTTCGACCTCGAGACGGTGACGCCCAACCGGTACGACACCGGCCTGACGGTCGGGGTCGGCATGCCGGTCATGATCACGTTCGACCAGCCGATCACCGACCGGGTGGCGGTCGAGCGCAACCTCACCATCCGCAGCTCGAAGCCGGTCGAGGGCGCCTGGCACTGGTTCGACGACCGGCACGTGGACTTCCGGCCGGCGAAGTACTGGCCCGCCCACACCAACGTCCGGCTGGAAGCCCACCTGGCCGGCGTACGGGGTGCGGAAGGCGTGTACGGCAAGCGCGACTTCGCCTTCAACTTCAAGATCGGCCGTGAGCAGATCACCAAGGGCAGCACCGACGTCCACATGCTGACGGTCCGCCGTGACGGCAAGAAGATCCGCACCATGCCGATGAGCGCCGGCCAGGGCGGGGCCTGGAAGTACTACACGACCTCCGGCGTCCACCTGGCCATGTCCAGGGAGCCGGTGACCGTCATGACCTCACCCGGCATCGGGCCCGGGTCGCCGGGCTACTACCAGCTGACCGTCTACAACACCGTACGCATCTCGAACAGCGGCGAGTACATTCACAGCGCGCCGTGGTCGGTCGGCTCGCAGGGCTACTCGAACGTGAGCCACGGCTGCGTGAACGTCAGCCCGGAGAACGCGGCCTGGTTCATCAAGAACACGCTGATCGGGGATCCGATCATCATCACGGGCTCACCCCGCCCGCTGGAGCCGACCAACGGGTGGGGGCACTGGCAGGAGAGCTGGAAGGAGTGGCTCAAGTGGAGCTCACTCAAGGCGGCACCGACGATGCTCATCCACTGACGGCTCCCGTAGGCCCCTGTGGCGGCCTCCTGGGCGAGCCAGCGCCGTCAGCGGCCTGTTGAGCGTGACAGCCTGTCAGGCGGCCTGTTGAGCATACTGGCCTCTCCAGGCGGCCTGCTGAGCGAGCCGACCTGTCAGGCGGTCTCTGAGCGAGCCAGCCTGTCAGGCGGCCTGCTGCGAGCCGGTGTCGGCGGTCTCCTGAAGCGGGCCGGCGTGTCAGGCGGGGCGGAGGGCGCGGCTGGTCGCTATCCAGCGGTCCAGGGTGGCCGAGCCGTTTCCGGAGTCGACGGCCTGGGCGGCGCGCGCGTAGCCGTCGATCATGGCCGCGTCGAGGTCGTCGCCGGGCCCGTCCAGCGCCACCAGGGCCGCCGCCGCGTTGAGGAGCACGGCGTCGCGCACCGGGCCTGGCTTGCCGCGCAGGAGGTCGTGGACCGCCTGGGCGTTGAAGGCGACGTCGCCGCCCCTGAGGGCGTCCGCGTCGGCCCGGGGGATGCCCAGGACGGCGGGGTCGAAGACGGTCTGGGTGGCGGCGCCGTCCTTGACGATCCAGACCGTGGAGGTCGTCGCGATCGTCAGCTCGTCGAGGCCGTCGTCGCCGCGGAAGACCAGGGCGGAGACGCCGCGCTCGGCGAAGACACCCGCCAGGATCGGCAGCATGCGCTTGTCGAAGACGCCGATGGCCTGGGCCGCGGGGCGGGCCGGGTTGGTGAGCGGGCCGAGGAAGTTGAAGACCGTCGGGACGCCGATCTCCTTGCGCGGCGGCCCGGCGAAGCGCAGCGCGGGGTGGTAGACGGGGGCGAAGCAGAAGGCGATGCCCGCCTCGCGGGCGACGTGGGCCGTCTGCTCGGGCGTCAGGTCGAGGTGGATGCCGAGGTGCTCCAGGACGTCGGCGGCGCCGCACGAGGAGGAGGCGGCGCGGTTGCCGTGCTTGACCACGCGGGCGCCCGCGGCGGCGGCCACGATGGCGGCCATCGTCGAGACGTTGACCGTGTGGGCGCGGTCGCCGCCGGTGCCGACCACGTCGACGACCGGGCCCTCGATGTGGAGGGGGGTGGCCAGCTCCAGCATGGTGCGGGCCAGGCCCGCGACCTCGGCCACCGTCTCGCCCTTGGCCCGCAGCGCGATCGCGAACCCGGCGATCTGGGCCGACGTCGCGGAGCCGGACATGATCTCCCGCATCGCCCAGGACGTCTCGTCGGCGGTCAGATGCTCACCTGACAGGAGAGCGGAAAGCAGGGCGGGCCAGGTCGTCCGGGCATCCACGGAAGGCACCTACTTCGCGTTGAGTCGGGTCGAGGCGCGGCGGCGCATCAGGTCGGCGACGGTGTCGGCCAGCACCATGGGCTCCAGCGGCTGCGGGACCACGGCGTCGGCCTTGGACCATTCGGCCAGCCAGCGGTCGTCGCGCCTGGCGATGATCAGGCAGACGGGAGGGCAGTCGTAGACCTCGTCCTTGGCCTGGCGCGAGACGCCCATGCCGCCCGCCGGCTGGGTCTCGCCGTCGAGGACGGCCACGTCGATCTCACCGGAACCCAGCCATTGGTGCACTTTGGGCTCGGTGGCGCACTCCACGATCTCCACGAAGGGGACATCGGCGGCGGGTCGCCGGCCGATCGCCAGCCGTACCTCTTCACGGGTGGCGGCGTCGTCGCTGTAGACGAGGACCCTCATCGTGTCGTCGGTGCTCACGGTCGCGCTCACTATCGGTCGAAGCGGTATGGTCACCTGGAATCGTACCGGTGCCCCGGCCCCCAAACCCAGGCCGCCGTCTCTAGCGGTCGTTTTGTCCCTATTTTCTTGGGTTGTAGGCATGTTTGTTCCTGCTACGGGGGGGTCGTGCGTCGGACCGGCTACAGAAGCCGCAATAATGCTGCCCGTGGCGACAGCATCCGCAATAACTTCGACGACGACAGCACAGCCGTACCGCAGACCCAATCTGGTCAGCGTCGGTACGATCGTCTGGCTGTCCTCCGAGCTCATGTTCTTCGCGGCGCTGTTCGCGATGTACTTCACCATCCGGTCGGTGAGCGAGGGCAAGGGCCTCGAGTGGGGCCCCGCGCTCGTCATGCAGGGCGTGGAAGCCGAAGGCGCTCACCTGAACATCCCGTTCGCGACGGCCAACACGATCATTCTGGTTCTGTCGAGTGTGACGTGCCAGATGGGCGTGTGGGCCGCGGAGAAGGGGCAGGTCGGCAAGCTCCGTTTCTGGTACCTCGTCAGCTTCCTGATGGGCGCGGTCTTCGTCGCCGGTCAGCTGTACGAGTACGGCGAGCTGGCGAAAGAGGGCGCGACCCTGTCCGCGAACGCCTTCACCTCGGTGTTCTACCTGACGACGGGCTTCCACGGCCTGCACGTGACGGGTGGCCTGATCGCGTTCCTGTTCATGCTGGGACGCACGTACGCCGCGAAGCGCTTCACGCATGAGCAGGCCACCAGCGCGATCGTCGTGTCCTACTACTGGCACTTCGTCGACGTCGTCTGGATCGGCCTTTTCGCGACCATCTACATTATTCGTTAAGGAACGGGATCTCTGTGACTAGGATCACCGCTTGGCGGCGGCATCCCCTCGCGAGATACGCCGTCCTGATTTTCGCCCTGGCGCTGGTCGGGATGGCATACACCGCCTTTGTCCAGGTGGGCAAGCCTGCCGACGCGGCACTCGCGTCAGGCAGGGTCGACGACGTGGCCGAGGGTAAGGCCTTGTTCGAGGCACACTGCTCCAGCTGCCACGGGCTCAACGCGCAGGGCATCACCGGCAAGGGCCCCACGCTCATCGGCGTCGGTGCCGCGGCCGTGGACTTCCAGGTGAGCACGGGCCGCATGCCCGCGGCCGACTCCGGCGCCCAGGCGCCGCGCAAGCCGCTGTCGGACTGGGTCAACCCGGACGCGATCAGCAAGCTCGGCGCCTACGTGCAGTCGCTCGGCGGCGGCCCGCAGGTGCCCGGCAAGGAGCAGGTCGACGCCAAGCTCGGCGACGCCGGCAAGGGTGGCGAGCTCTTCCGCGCCAACTGCATCCAGTGCCACAACTGGGTCGGCGCGGGCGGTGCGCTGACCCGAGGGAAGTACGCGCCCAACCTGAACCAGGCGTCTCCCACGCAGATCTACGAGGCGATGGTCACCGGCCCGCAGGCGATGCCGGTCTTCAACGACTCGACGATCACGCCTGAAGAGAAGCGCAGCATGATCGCCTACATCACCGAGGTTCGCGCGCAGAAGGACCCGGGAGGTTTCGGCCTCGGACGTATTGGACCGGTCACCGAAGGTCTCGTAGCGTGGATAGCGGGCCTCAGTGCCCTCGCCCTCGCAGCCATCTGGATCACCGCGAAGAAGCGACA
The DNA here is from genome assembly GCF_043197155.1 of Nonomuraea sp. NPDC049269. Lineage (NCBI taxonomy): Bacteria > Bacillati > Actinomycetota > Actinomycetes > Streptosporangiales > Streptosporangiaceae > Nonomuraea > Nonomuraea sp. NPDC049269. The sequence continues at coordinate 130,184 of NZ_JBICSO010000013.1, read as the reverse complement.
GAAGTCATGACAGACAACGAGCACGAGATCGAGCAGCCGGACGAGCGCGTTCCCAAGCGCGTCATCGGCACTCCCGTGCCGGGCACCTCGATGCTCGGCGCCCCCGAAACCGAGGAAGCCGAGGTCGACGTCCCGGGCGTCACGCTGCAGGACGAGACGAAGGCGCGCAAGGCCGAGAGGATCGCGACGCTCTGCTTCGCGGTCACGTTCCTCGCGGGCATCGCGTTCATCATCTCCTACGTCTACTTCCAGGTCGGCAGCCCGGAGAGCACAGGCGTCTCCAACCTCGCACTCGGCAGCACGCTGACGCTGGCGCTGCTGGGGCTGGCCTGCGGCATCGTGGTGTGGGTCCGCATGATCATGCCCAAGTACTCCCTGGTCCAGGAGCGCCACCCCATGGTCTCCGCCGAGGACGACCGTGAGTACGTCGCCGAGACGTTCGTGCAGGGCGCCAACGAGAGCGGCTTCGTCAAGCGCAAGATGATGCGCCGCACGCTGCTGCTCGCGGCCGCGCCGCTGGGCCTGCTCCCGGTGGTGCTGCTGCGCGACCTGGACAACTCCAAGATGCCCGGCGCCGCCTTCAACAAGACGCTGCGGCACACGGTCTGGGGCGAGAAGACCAAGGAGGGCAAGCCGCTCAGGCTCGTCGTCGAGGGCACCGGCCAGCCGATCCGCGCGGCGGACTTCAACTCGCCGGGCGGCATCCTGTCGGTGGTGCCCGAGGGCTACGAGCACGACCTGAACGCCCTGGCCAAGGCCACGCTGATCTTGATCAAGTTCCGCCCGGAAGAGATCAAGTCCGGGACCAACCAGAACTGGACGCACGACGGCATCGTCGCCTACTCCAAGATCTGCACGCACGTGGGCTGCCCGGCGGCCCTCTACGAGCAGACCACCCACCACATCCTCTGCCCCTGCCACCAGTCGACCTTCGACGCCGCCGACGGCGCCAAGGTCATCTTCGGCCCGGCCGCCCGGCCGCTGCCGCAGCTGCCGATCACGGTCGACGGCGAGGGCTTCCTCATCGCCAAGGGGGACTTCAACGTGCCGCCCGGTCCCAGCTACTGGGAGCGCGGCGACGCCGAAGCCGAGGCCAGGTCCAAGGGAGGCCAGGCATGAGCGAGCTGACCACCGTTCCGAAGGGCATCGCGGGCCCGTCGAACTTCCTCGACGAGCGCCTCGGCGCGGCCAACTTCCTCAAGCGCAATTTCCGCAAGGTCTTCCCCGACCACTGGTCGTTCCTGCTGGGGGAGATCGCGCTCTACTCCTTCGTCATCCTGCTGCTGACCGGGACGTTCCTGACGTTCTGGTTCAAGCCCAGCATGGCGGAGATCGCCTACGACGGGTCGTACGCCCCGCTCAAGGGCGTCATGATGTCCCAGGCCTACGCGTCGTCGCTGGAGCTCAGCTTCGACGTCCGCGGTGGACTGCTCATGCGGCAGATGCACCACTGGGCGGCCCTGATGTTCGTGGCCGGCATGACGGTGCACGCGCTGCGCGTGTTCTTCACCGGCGCCTACCGCAAGCCGCGCGAGCTCAACTGGCTGATCGGCGTCGGGCTGCTGACGCTGGCGCTCGCCGAGGGTCTGACCGGCTACTCCCTGCCTGACGACCTGCTGTCCGGCGCCGGTCTGCGGATCACCGAGGGCGTGGCGATCTCGCTGCCGCTGGTCGGCACCTACATCACGTTCTTCCTGTTCGGCGGTGAATATCCGGGTGATGATGTCATCTCCCGGTTCTACTCGCTGCACATCCTGCTCATCCCGGGCATCATCCTGGCGCTCGTCTCCGCCCACATGGTGCTCATGTGGACGCAGAAGCACACCCAGATGCCCGGCAAGAACCGCAACAACCACAACGTGGTGGGAGCGCCCTTCTACCCGGCCTTCATGGCCAAGGCGGGCGCGTACTTCCTGTTCACGTTCGCGGTGGTGGCGGGGCTCGCGACGTTCGCCCAGATCAACCCGATCTGGCTGTTTGGGCCCTACACGCCGGCCGACGTGTCGGCGGGTTCGCAGCCCGACTTCTACATGGGCTTCCTCGAAGGCGCGCTGCGCATCATGGTGCCGTGGGAGATCAACCTGTTCGGCACGGCCCACGCGGGCACACTGCCGCTCAACGTGATCATCCCGGCGCTGGTGCCGATGGGCATCATCATGACGGGCCTGGCGCTCTATCCGTTCCTCGAACGCTGGGTGACGGGCGACCACCGCGAGCACCACATCGCCGACCGCCCGCGCAACAACCCGCACCGCACCGCGATCGGCATGACGGCCATCACGTTCTACGGTGTGCTCTGGCTGCTCGGCGCCAACGACGAGATCTCGGCGAACTTCCAGATCAGCCTCAACGTCACCACGATCGTGGGGCGGTGGCTGATCTTCCTGGGGCCCGCGCTGGCGTACCTGATCACGTATCGCACGTGTCTCGGCCTGCAGCGCTACGACGCGGCCGTCGTCTCGCACGGCGTCGAGTCCGGCGTGATCAAGCGGCTGCCGCACGGCGAGTACATCGAGCTCCACACGCCGCCGGACGACGACATCGAGGCGCACGTGCGGGGCAAGGAGCCGGTGCTGATGCTGCCGGTCGCGCCCGACAGTTCGGGCATCCCGCCGAAGGGGATGCGCGGCCCGCTCGGCAAGCTGCGCGCCCTCATGTCCAAGGCGTACGGCGGGGAGAAGATCCCGCTCGACGACGGGCACGGGCATGGGCATGAGCATGAAGACGAGCACGCGGCTGTCGGCGCCGGCGATGACCATACGCTGACGCGGTAGTTCTTCCTCTTCATCTCCGGGCCCGGACGGATCTTCCGTCCGGGCCCGCTCTTTTGCCGTGCCGGGTTTCTATGGGGCCGGGGTTACGGAGGCGAGTAGCGTGCTGAGCATCTCTCGCCGATCGGGCCATGGGAACAGCGGGACGCTCGCGGTCAACGCCGCGTACCCGTGCAGAGCCACCCACAGGGCGGTGGCCGCGACCTGCGGCGACCGGCTCGCCGCGTAGCCGTTCTTCGCGCGGCCGTTCCGCGCTGGGACGTCGTTCGCGCGACGGTCCTGCGCGGGGCCATTCTGCGTGGTGCCGGCGTCGGCGCTACCGTCTTTCGCGTCGCCGTCGTTTGCGCGCTCGCTCTTCGCGTAGTCGGCGACCGCCTCGATCAGGCGGGTGAATGCCCGGCCGCCCGACAGATCCTCCAGCCGCGTGGCCGAGCCGGTGGTGGTCGGGTCGGCGGTGCTGTGCCTGCCGAACGCCACCCGATAGCGGTGCGGCCTGCTCTCGGCGAAGTCCAGATAAGCCTCGCACAGCTTCCACAACCGCCGCGCGGGATCGGTCTCGCCTTCGACGGTCGTGCCGAGCGCCTCATCGAGCTCGGCGAACGCCCGCGCCACCACCGCGCCGATGATCTCCTCGCGGTCGGCGAAGTGGGCGTAGATCGACGGGGCGGACACCCCTGCCTGGCGGGCCACCCCCCGGAGCGTGATCGCGTCCTCGCTGCCCGCCTGCTCCAGGAGCGCGGTCGCCGCCGCGATGATCTCGCCGCGTAGCCGGGAACCCTCGCCGCGCCTGTTCCGTGTGCGGTGCGTTTCACTGCTCATGCCATGACTTTACATCCGTTAGCTCAGCGATGTAACCTTACACTCGTTAACTTATGAGGGGATCGAGCATGAGCCAGGTAGTCGACCAGATCGAACGGGCCGCCGACATGACGGCCGGCATAGTCGCCGGCATCGCCGCCGATCAGTGGGACCGGCCCACGCCGTGCGCGGGCTGGGACGTCCGTACGCTGCTCAACCACGTCGTGGGCGGCATGCGGATCTTCGCCGCCAAGCTCGACGGGACCGACCCGGGCGCCGACCACGAGGCGGACTGGCTGGGCGCGGACCCCGTGGGCGCGTACGAGAAGGCCGCGGCGGCCGACCGCGCCGCGTGGCGCCGTCCAGATGCGCTGGAGCAGACCGTGCACATCTCCCTCGGCGTCCTCCCCGGGCCGCTGGCCGCCGTGGTCCACCTGACGGAGATCCTCGTACACGGCCTCGACCTGGCGATCGCCACCGGTCAGGAGTCCCTGGTCGACGAGGAACTGTGCGGGGACCTCCTGGTGACGATGCGCTCCATGGGCATCGACGCCTACCGGATCCCCGGCGTGTTCGGCCCCGAGACCCAGACCGCCGAGGACGCACCCCTGCACCGGCAACTCCTCGCCTTCCTGGGCCGAGCCGTCTGACCACTCACGACGCTTTGCCGGTTATCCCGGGTAATGCGGCGTGCCGCCGATCCGCGTGCTCAGTCAAGGCAGAATCTCGACGTACCCGTCGCTTCCGTGCACGCGGATCCGCTGCCCATCGGGAATCAGCCGGGTGGCATCGACCACGCTGACGACAGCCGGCAGGCCGTACTCCCGTGCGATCACCGCGCCGTGTGTCATCAATCCTCCGACCTCCGTCACCAGGCCTGCGATGGCGACGAAGAGGGGCGTCCAGCTCGGGTCCGTGTGGGTCGTGACGAGGATGTCACCCGGTTCGAGATCGGCCTGGGCCATGTCGAGGATGACGCGGGCGCGCCCTTCGATGGTCCCGGCGGAGACCGGTAGGCCGATCAGGGCGCCGGCCGGCACGTCGTCGCGTCGGTACGCCCCGGAGAGGGCCTCGCCGTCAGAGGTGAGCACCCGGGGCGGCGTGAGCGCATGGTACGACCGGAACGCGTCCTTGCGCTCCTGGATGAGCTTGTCATCCACCTGGTTCGAGCGCACGACGTCGTGGAACTCCTGGAACGTGAGGTAGAAGACGTCCTCCTTCTCGAAGAGCACGTTGGCCTGCACGAGGCGCTCGGCCTCTTCCAGTAAGGCCTGCTTGTAGACGAAGTAGCGGCTGATGATGCCGTACTTCGGGTACTCCCGGTAGCCGATGAAGGTCCGGACCCGGTCGATCATCCGCTTGGTCTCGTCGGCCTTGTGCTCCCCGTCCGGCAGGGCCCGCAGGTGTTCGAGCACCTCCTGCGCCTTCTTCTGCGCCGCCTGCCGTCCTTGCTCGAAGCGCCGCTCGGCGGCGCCCGGCTCGAAGTTCCTGACGTGGTCGAGGATCACGGGCACGAGCGTGGTGGGGCGTTCGCGCCAACGCGGCCTCGTGATGTCGATCTCGCCGACGCAGCGCATGCCGTAGCGGTCGAGGTAGGCCTCGATGGCGTGGCGCGCTTCCGTCCCGCCCGCGAGCTTCGGCAGCTCGTCCAGGAAACCGTCGTCCTCGACGTCCCGCAGGAACGCCACCACCTGCGGATGCGGGCGGATCACGTCGGCGACGTCCAGCAGCGCCAGTCCCATCTCCGACGTGATGTTGTCGGGGGCGGACAGCGTGAGGGTGTCGGCCGCGTTCTTCTCGCCCAGCCATTCCCGCAGTTGGTCGTTGAGCCACCAGGTGGCCTCCATCCCCGCCATGATCGCCTGCATGCTCAAGGGATCACCGAGGACTCGCCTGTGCTCCTGGAAGGCCTCCAGCAGGAAGTCGAACAGCGCCGGTCCGGTCTTCGTCCGGATGTCGCGCCGCAGGGCGGTGATGGAGGCCTGGGTGCGCTCGATCAGCTCGGTGACGATGGCCGGATCCGTCTCGATCGGGGCGGCCGGCCCGCCGGCCGGCGGGCCGCCGGGACCAGCCTCCGGGAGCGTCGGGACGAAGTCGCGGCGGTCGAGGACGGTCTCCAGCGCGTCCCTGGTCAGCGGATCGGACCTCCCCACCATCTCCAGGAAGCCGGCGCGGCTCGCGGGCGAGGCCAGACGCCGGGTGGCGTCGACGAACAGCCTCCCGCCGGCCTCGTGCATCGGCGCCATGGCCGTCAGCTGCCACATGGAGAGCCCCAGTGGCTTCATGGGGTCGGTCATCATCTGCTGATGACCAACGGAGAGGTAGACGTGGTTCTCCTGGTCGCGGGCCGCGGGGATGGGGAACAGCGTGGTGATCGGCCGGCTCTGCACGATCTGGAAGTCATCGTCGGCCAGGCACCATTCGATGTCCTGCGGGCGGCCGAAATGCGCTTCGATCCGCCGCCCGAGCCGCACGAGCCGTACGACCTGCTCATCCGTCAGCGCCGGCTGCTCCTGCCGCTGCCGGTCGATCGCCACTTCCCGCGTCCCGCCGGCCGGCAGGGCGTGAACGGCGCGCTGTTTGGCGGCGACCGTCCTGGCGACGACCTCGTCGTCGCGCACCTTGAAGACGTCCGGGTTCACCAGGCCGGAGACCAGGGCCTCGCCGAGGCCGAAGCCGGCGTCCACGGTGGCGACCTTCCGGCTGCCCGTGACGGGGTCGGCCGTGAACAGGATGCCGGACGCATCCGGGAAGACCATCTGCTGCACGACCACGGCCATGTGGACCGTACGGTGGTCGATGCCGTTCCGCAGGCGGTAAGTCACGGCCCGCTCGGTGAACAGCGACGCCCAGCACCGGCTGACATGCTGGAGGATCGCCGCCGGCCCCACGACGTTCAGGTACGTGTCCTGCTGGCCGGCGAAGGATGCCGTCGGCAGGTCCTCTGCCGTCGCGCTGGATCGCACGGCGTAGGCGGCCTGCTCGCCGAGCTGGGCGAGCGCGCGGGTGATCGCCGCCGCCAGGTCGCCCGGGATGGCGATCCCGTCGATGGTCCGGCGGATCTCCGCGCTGAGCGTGCGGATCGCCTCCCGGTCATCCGGGTTCAGGCGCGACAGCTGATCGAGCCGTTCGTCGATCGACGGCGCTTCCGTCATGATCCGCCGGAAGGCGTACGTCGTCACGCAGAACCCGGCCGGCACGCGGATGCCGTCGATCCGCGACAGCCAGCCCAGGTGCGAGGCCTTGCCGCCAACGACCGCGACCTGCGTCTGGTCAACCTCTTGAAGATCCAACACGTACTGCTCGATCATCGCGACACCTCCGAGGCGGCCATGCTCCGTCGCACCGCGTCAAGCGCCCGCAACCGCACCGCCGATCTCATCCGCGGTCCGAGGTCGTCGTGTCCCCCGTACATCGACAACACACCCACGTCGTGCCTCCCGTTTCCTCGTCGGTGCTGTGTCCGGCCGCCGATTCTGCGGCAAGACCCGGGTCTTGCCGCAAGCCCCCCTGTGCGCTATACGTTGGAAGTGGCAAGGAGATCTTCTTGCCTTTGCTCTGTCGTCCGCCGCGGGCTGAGATCCTTCGACCGCCTGGAGCGTGCCGGACACCCGCGACCGCCGCAGCGCCGTTCCGATTGACCCGGCAGTGGCAAAGATCACCGGCGGTGGGTTGCGAGTCACACCTGTGTCTGGTGTCCGGCGGTCAGGTCGTCCGGTGAGTTCGCCGTCGTAGAAAAGCGGTGCCGGTGCCGTGGCGCAGGAACGCCGGGAACAGCGGGGTGACGAGCAGGCGACGTACGGCGAGAAGCCGCCGGGAGCCACGGTCTCACCGTCTCGTCACGGCGCCCAGCCCCGGACACCTCAGGACCGTATCCCTGGACAGAGCCCAGCCCTGCCCCCGCATTGGGGCCCACCGTGCCAGCCGTAAAACAGCAAAAAGGGGTTTTTGGGTGGGGCGGGTTTAGTCGCTTTCTCCGAAACCGATGGAGAACGCCGCATCAAGGTCATGCTTGGAATAGGTGCGGAAGGCGATGTGGGTTTCGGTGTGGAGCACGCCGGCCACCTTGTTGAGGCGCCCCGGGATCACCTCGGCGATCTGCTCGTAGGCGGCCACCCGCACCATCGCCAGCAGGTCGTATTCGCCGGTGATGGAGTAGACCTCGCTGACCCCGTCGATCTCGGCGATCGTCTGGGCGACCTCCGGGATGCGGTCTACCTCGGCATTGATGTGGACGATAGCCGTGACCATGGGCCCAACTCTAGCGGCCCTGATCGAGGCCGCGGTAGGCGAGGTCGATGCGGGCTTTGTGGCGGGCGGCGCCGTGGGCGGGCAGGCTCCACTCGCCCTCGACCTCCACCAGGCGGACGCCCGGCGACTCCAGCCAGCGCAGGATGCACTCGGTCTCCTCGGCGCTGGCCGCGTGGACGGGCCCGGGGCCGGGGATGACGCTCTCGGCCGTGGCCACGAGGGACTCCACGTAGGGGACGGGGTGGGCGCCGCGCGGCATGACGCCGGCCGCGCTGAGCCGGCCGTAGCGGACGACGTGGATGTCCCAGCCGCCGTCGAAGGCCGGGCTCGCGGCCACCAACTGCGGGATGCGGGTGATGGCCGTCAAGCGCTGCATGCGGGCCGCGGCGCGGACGAAGGCCGCGAGACGGTCGCGGTCGATGGACGCCTCCTCATAGCGCTGCTCGACCGAGAGGCGTTCCATGCGGGCCGAGACCGCGGAGAAGACGGTCGAGGCGTCGAGGGTCATGGCCCGGCGGGCGGCCTGGGCGTGGAGCGCGTAGTCGGTCTGGCTCTCCCTGCCCTCGCACGGCGCCCCGCAGCGGCCCATCTCATACAGGACGCAGGCCGCGCGGTGGGTGCGCAGGCTGATCGGCTGGGTGCACTGGCGCAGCGGCACCGCCTCGTGCAGGGCGATGCGGGCGTCGTCGGCCGAGCGGCTGCTGGAGAACGGGCCGAGGTAGGCGGCGCCGTCGTCCTTGAGCTCGCGGACGATCGACAGGCGGGGGAACGGCTCGTCGGTCAGCTTGAGCCAGACGACCTTCTCCGGGAAGCGGGACCGGCGGTTGTAGCGGGGCTTGGCGCCGCCGATCAGGCGTAGCTCGCGTACCTCGGCTTCGAGGGCGGTGGTGCAGACGATGTGGCGGACGCGTTCGGCGATGCCGATCATCTCGCGGATGCGCGGGCGGGTCTCGCTGGCGGTGAAGTAGGAACGGACGCGGTTGCGCAGATTGGTGCTCTTGCCGATGTAGAGGACCTCGCCGCGTTCGTCCTCGAAGAGGTAGACGCCGGGGGAGTGCGGCACCGACTCGGCCAGGTGGCGCTTGGCCTGCTGCTCGGGGGTGGGGGCGCGGACGAAGGACTTGAGCTCTTCGAGCGTGTGGACCTGGAAGGAGCCGGCCCGCTCGATCAGGCCGTGGAGCACGTGGACGGTGGCCCGGGCGTCCTGCAGGGCGCGGTGGCAGGGATCGGTCGGGCTGCGGAAGAACCTGGCCAGCGTGGCGAGCTTGGCGTTGGGCGTCTCGTCACGGGTCAGCACGCGGCGGGCCAGGTCGACGGTGTCGACGACCGGGTTGGCCGGCGGGGGATAGCCGTGGGCGGCGCAGGCCGCCTTGACGAAGCGGGTGTCGAAGCTCGCGTTGTGGGCGACCAGGGTAGTGCCGCGGATGAACTCGAGGAAGGCCGGCAGCACCGACTCGATGCGCGGCGCGGCCACCACCATGGCGTCGGTGATGCCGGTCAGCACGGAGATGAACGGCGGGATCGGCCCACCGGGATCGACCAGCGTGGAGAACTCGCCGAGGACCTCGCCTGCCCGCACCTTGACCGCGCCGATCTCGGTGATCATGTGATCGGCCGGGGAGCCCCCGGTCGTCTCGAGGTCGAACACGACGAACGTGACGTCGCTCAGCGGCGTGCCGAGCTCGTCGAGAGTGCCTTGAACCGGATCCACGAACCAAGACCATAGAGAGGAAGACCGACAGTTAGCTGTTGCGGACGAATAACTGTTCGGCTTGATCCTTAGTTACCCTTCCGTTTATGTCCGGGGGAAGACTCGCCAGCCGCTATTCACTGCTGCGGCCGCTCGGCAGCGGCGGCATGGGCAGGGTGTGGCTGGCCAGGGACGAGATGCTTGACCGCGAGGTGGCGGTCAAGGAGCTCACGCTGCCCGACGGACTGCCCGCCAAGGAGCGCGGCGACCTCGTCACCAGGGCCGTCCGTGAGGCCCAGGCCACCGCCCGGCTGCGGCATCCGGGCATCGTCGCGCTGCACGACGTCATCGTCGAGCACGAGCGGCCGTGGCTGGTCATGGAGCTGCTGCGGGGCCGTACGCTCGCCGACGCGGTCCGGGAGCGCGGGGCGATGCCGCAGGAGCAGGCCGCCCGGATCGGCGCGGCGGTCCTGGACGCCCTGGCCACCGCGCACGCGCTGGGGTTGCAGCATCGCGACGTCAAGCCGGGCAACGTGTTCCTCACCGACAGCGGCCGGGTGGTGCTCACCGACTTCGGCATCGCCCGGCAGGAGGGGCAGGCGACGCTGACGGAGCAGGGGCTGATGATCGGCTCGCCGGGGTTCATCGCGCCCGAGCGGCTGGAGGGCGAGCCGGGCGGGCCGGCCAGCGACATCTGGTCGCTGGGGGCCACGCTGTTCGCGGCCGCCGAGGGCAGGCCGGCCTACGACGGCTCGCCGGCCGAGCGGATCAAGGCCACGCTGACGCAGCCGCCTCCGCTCGCGCGCGGCCCGATCGGGCCGCTGCTCGCCGCCATGATGGCGCGCCACCCCGCGGCCCGTCCTGACGCGCGGGCCGCGATCCACGCGCTGGAGGAGGTCGCGGCGGGCCGGACGGCCCGGCTCGCGGCGCAGCACGACATCACCGCGCCCGCCCGGGTGAAGCGCCGCGGCAGGGCGATCGTCTGGATCGCCGCCGCGGCGGCCGCGGTGCTCGTGGTCGGTGCGGGCGGTACGTACGCGGTGCTGAATGTCCTGAAAAATCAGGATGAGGTGCCGGAGGCCTTCACCGTCCCCATGAACGTGTGCTCGCTGATCGCCCAGGCGGAGATCGGCGAGCTGCTGCACACCCAGCAGCCGCCCAAGCCGCAGCCCGGCTCCGACGACATCGGCCCCAAGTGCGGCTGGCCGGTCCAGGGCACCGGCGTCGGACTGCAGCTCCAGAAGGACTCCGACACCGCCGACCCCTGGTCGATGACCCCGGTGACGGCCCACACGCTGCTGGGCAACCAGCAGCGCTACTGGGCCAAGTACAACGAGGTCGACTGGACCTGGCCGGAGATCGGGGTGAAGGGCTCGCTCAAGGCCAAGCGCACTCCGGTCCGCACGCTCACCGGCGTCGGTGAGGAGGCGTTCACCTTCGAGCTGACCGGGCCCTCGGGCCGGGTGCACTCCGCTCACATCTACTATCGCCTGGCGAACCTGGTGGTGAGCGTCGAATACACCACCCTCACCACCAAGCCCACCGACGAGGACATCAAGCAGTCCGCGCTGAAGGCCGCGCGGGCCAGCGAGCGGGCGTTGCGCAGTGCAGGCTGACTTCTACCTGCTGGCCGGCCGCTACCGCCTGGTGGAGCGGCTCGGCGAAGGCGGCGCGGGCACCGTGTGGCGGGCGCTCGACCAGACGCTCGACCGGCAGGTCGCGGTCAAGCAGATGCGGCTGCCGGCCGAGCTGACGCCGCGCCAGCGGGCCGAGTTCGCCGACCGGGCGATTCACGAGGCCAGGTCCGCGGGACGGCTGCGCGACCCCGCCATCGTGCTCGTCCACGACGTGGTGCTCGACGGCGACCAGCCGTGGATCGTCATGGACCTGGTCGCCGGCCGCTCACTCGACAAGGTCATCAAGGAACGGGGCCCGCTGCCGCCGGAGGCCGTGGCCCGGATCGGGCTCCAGGTGCTGTCGGCGCTGCGGGTGGCGCACGCGCACGGCATGCTGCACCAGGACGTCAAGCCGGCCAACATCATGCTCGACGCCGACGGCTCGGCCATGCTCACCGACTTCGGCATCGCCACTCCGATGGGCGGCCGGGCCGACGGGCAGGGCACCGCGGGCTCACCCGGTTACATGGCGCCCGAACGGCTGAACGAGCATGCCGCCGGCCCCGCCTCCGACCTGTGGTCACTCGGCGCGAGCCTTTACACCGCGGTGGAGGGCCGGCCGCCGTTCGAGCGCGCCCTGCCCGCCGCCGTGGCCGCCGCGGTGCTGCTGCACGAACCGCCGTTCCCGGCCAGGGCGGGGCGTGAGCTCGGCGGGCTGCTGATGGCCATGCTGGCCAAGGACCCCGCGGCCCGGCCGACGGCCGAGCAGGTCCGCGAGCGGTTGAGCGGCGCGCCCGCCCGCCGGCGCCGATGGTGGCTCGTGCCCGCGGCGCTGGCCGCCGTCGCCGTGGTGGGCGCGGGCGGCTGGTACGGCCTGACCGTACTGAACGGGCCGAAGGAGACGGGCAGGTTCGCCTCCGCCCCGGACCCGTGCGGGCTGATCGGTGACGCGCGGGCCGGGCAGTTGCTGAAGGGCACGGTGCAGCGGCTGCGCACCAGGGCGGGCGAGTGCGTGTGGCAGGTGCGCGACGGCTCCCAGATCACCCGCTCGATCATCGTGCGGACCAGGGCCGAGCAGCCCGACCGTGACTACAGCGGCCCCGCCGTGGCCCGGCTGCGGTTCGACAGCGAGCACGGCAGCCGCGCCGCGGCGAAGGGCACGGTGTTCCGCAAGACCACCGGTCCCCTGGCCGACGTGTCCGGCGTGGGTGAGGCGGCGTTCGTCCAGGACACCTTCGAGTTCTACTTGAGCAGCACCGAATCCGGCCGAACGGACAGCACCCTGCTCTTCCGCACGAGTAATCTCGTGGGCGAGGTCATCCTGCACCGCGAGGACGTTCCGCCGAACACTCCGGCCGACAGGAAGACGGCGATCGAGTCCGCGCGTGTGGTCTCCGCGGCGCTGAACAACTGAGCCCTTGCAAGTGTCTTGCAAGTGGTGTGACTAGCATGTTTCCCCCTAAGTCAGGGCAACCCCAGGAGTCCCTCGTGCAACCCGGTAGCGCGTTCGAGCCGCCGACCAACCCCTATCGGATCCCGGGCAGGCAGTTCGAGCAGCCGACCATGCCACCGGGCCCGTCCGGGCCGCCGCCGCGCCCGCCGCGCAGGTCGTGGATCCTGCCGGTGGTGGCCGTCGCCGTGGTCGTGCTGATCGCGGGCGGCGCGGGTGCCTACCTCGTGTACGGGAAGGTCTCCCGCTCCACGCCCTCGACGGGGACCAAGCCGGTCAAGCCGCCCGCGTCCGCGACGGCCGCGGCGCTCGACGTGTGCTCGATGCTGCCCAAGAGCGAGGCCGAGCGCCTCGTGCCGGAGGCGACGGTGGCCAAGGGCTCCCGGGACTCCGACTACACGCTCAACTTCACCTGCAACTGGGTCAACCGCCGCATCTCGTTCGGCGAATACTGGCGCAGCCGGGAGGTCGACGTACGCGTCGAACAGCACCGCGGCGACGGCGCCAAGACCGGCCGGACCATGGCCCAGAACTCCTACGACATCGACTACGGCAGCGGCAAGTACGCCGAGACGGCCAAGCCCACACCGAAGAAGGGGGAGAAGGAGTACATCTCCCCGATCAAGGACGTGCCGGGCATCGGTGACGCCGCGTACGCCCAGTACACCTGGCGCCGTTCCGGCAAGCTGCTCTGGTACTCCTTCGGCGAGGCCCACGCCCGCGTCGACGACATGACGATCAAGGTCAAGTACCAGGCCGACCAGCAGCGCAAGGACGCGCAGATCCTCAGCAACGCGACCACCCAGTCGGTCACGGAGGACAACGCGATCCGCGAGGCCAGCGGCGTGCTCGGGCACATCGCCAAGGGCATCGCCGCGTGGAAGGCGCAGCACCCGAACGTGCTGGCTCAGCCGGACCAGACCGCGGTCACCACCACGCCCAAGCCCGAGGCGACGCCCTCGCCCACCGTCCTGGCCGTCTTCCCGGCCGCCTGCCAGGGCGTGACCGAACTGGCCACCCGTCTGGTCCCCTCGCCCACGCCACGGGCTCGCGGCACCGAGGCGGGCGGCGACGCGCAGACCGAGTGCCGGTGGCTGAACGTGGACATCCCCGTGGGCGACGACGTCAAGCGGATCCGCAGCGCGCTGATCACCACGCACCGCTTCACCAACCGCGCCGGCGTCGAGGACGCGCCCGCCGCCCGCGCCTTCTACACGGGCCAGCGCGGCAGCCGCGGTACCACCGCGGGCTCTTCCATGGGCGGCATCACGTGGAGCAAGCTGTCCGAGGTCAAGGGCCTGGGTGAGGCCGCCTTCAGCCAGTACGCGCAGCTCATGCACGGCGACACGTACGCCGCCACGGGCACGGTGCTGCTGCGGCAGGGGGCGACGGTGATCGTGGTCGACTACTCGGGCGCCGAACGGCCCAAGGACGAGCCCGCCAACTCGCCCAAGGTCAAGCTGATGGCCGACAAGGAAGCCCGCGACGGCGCGCTCTCCCTGGCCAAGACGTATCTGGCCGAGCTGGCCAGGAAGCCGATCGGCAGCTGACCGCCCGTCCGGGCGTCCAGTGGCCTCTGTGGCGGACGGCGAGGCCGGTCGCGGTCACTGGGATGGACGGCGTCGTGCCGGACGTCTGGGGGCCGCTCAGCTCCCTGTGGCCGGTACGTCGTTCACCAGGCACGATGTTGACGACAACGGTTAACAAGGCTGCAAGTGGCTTGCAAGTGCGGCACATAACGTTGTCCCCGAACAGCAAATGAGCCGCGTGGTCTCGCTTGTCCAAGACAGGGGCATGGGCAAGCCGGGGGAGATCCGCGGCTCACTGTTCTTCCCCGGCGAGGAAGGGCTCCAGCAGACCGGGCACGGCTCGCGCCGCGAGGTCGAGCCCGTCGCCCGTGCCGACGTCGACCACGTCATAGTGCCCGTCTCCCGCCGCGGTCGTCGCCGAGAGCGTGAGCAGACCGGCGCGGCGCTGGAAGAACGACTGCTCGATCGTCCAGCCGACGATGCCGCTCCTGTCGAGCGCGACCGTACGCCGCACGGCCGAGCCCCTCCTGGTCACCAGATGGCGCGGACCGAGCGCGTGGCCGAGTCCCCGGTAGGCGTCGCCGGCCAGCCACAGGCCGGCCGGGAACCCGATCGCGAGCACGGTCGCGGGCCAGATCCAGCCGCCCGGCCACGCCCAGAGGAGCGGTGGCAGCCCGGCCAGAGACGCCAGCGCCGCGACGGTGACGAGCGCGCGCACAACGCGCCGGCGCCCGGCCGCCGCCGGATGCGCCACCAGCCCGGCCCGCCATGGACCAGCCGCTCCGGCCTGCCATGGGTCCGTGGCGGGCGTCGCCGCATCGGACCGGCCCAGGTTCGCGACGCGTTCGGCGATCTGCTCGGCCAGCGCGCGGGGGAGCGGTGGGGTGAGCGCGGCCACGTCCTCCGTCTCGTTCTCCGCGGCCTTGCCCAGCCCGGTGGCGACGGCCTTGACCCGCGCTCCGCCGCCCAGCCGCAACAGCAGCGGCTCGCTGAGCTCCACCCCGCGCAGCCGCCGCTCCTCCAGCGTCAGCGACCGGCTGGTCAGCAGCCCCCTGCGCAGCCGGAGCCGGCCAGGCTCGCGCTCCAGCCGGTAACGCCCCCACGACTCGGCGAACAGCAGCATCGCGCCCGCCACCCCGACCACCACGTTGACCGCCACGAGCAGCGGCACCGCCGACCACGGCCGCTCCATGACCCAGCCCCAGGCGTCCGAGGCCGTCCCCGTGGTGAACAGGTTCACGCCGAACGCGTCGAGCAGCTTGTACAACGCTCCCAGCACCAGCGCGCCGCCCGCGAACGACCACACCGTCAGCGGCGCGTACCTGATCCAGGCCCACCGCAGCTCCGCCACCGCGCCGCCCTCGTCCCCGAGCGGGACCGCGCCGGCTCGCAGCAGGGTACGGCGCAGCGCCTCGGCCTCCTGCCTGGGCAGCGGGTCCAGGGTGAGCTCGGTCCCCTCGCCCGCGTGCTCTCCGGTGCCGACCTTGACGACGGTCAGCCCGAACACCCGTCGTACCGGATCCGCCCTGAGGTCGACGCTGCGCACACGGTCGCGCGGGATCGAGCGGTGCTGCCGTACGGCGATGCCCGAG
Organism: Nonomuraea sp. NPDC049269; assembly: GCF_043197155.1. Lineage (NCBI taxonomy): Bacteria > Bacillati > Actinomycetota > Actinomycetes > Streptosporangiales > Streptosporangiaceae > Nonomuraea > Nonomuraea sp. NPDC049269. The sequence continues at coordinate 114,487 of NZ_JBICSO010000013.1, read as the reverse complement.
CGCAGCTCCAGCCGCTCCGCGGTGAGCCGCCACCGCGTCGAGCGGAGCCGCGCGACGTCGTAGGCCAGCACACCGGCCACGATCAGCGCCGCGGCGCCCGCGCCCGCCGCGACCGTCGCGCCGGCCGGCCAGTCGAGCCCGATCAGCGTACGCGCCAGGACGGTCACCACGGGCGCCACGATCGCCAGGGACAGGACCGACGACGCGCCCAGACTCCGTGAGGAGAGCTTGCGCCAGCTCACGTCGCATCACCCGGCGTCGCCTGAGTGATGGCGGTGAGCCGCCGCGCCAGCTCGGCGGCGAGCTCATGGTCCAGCGCCTCGATCTTGATCGCGCCCGCGGCCGAGGCCGTCGTGACCGTGACGTCGGCCAGCCCGAACAGTCGCTGCACCGGCCCCCGCGCGGTGTCGACCGTCTGGATGCGCGACATCGGCGCGACCCGCCAGGTGTGGGTCAGCCAGCCCTTCCGCGTGTAGACGGCCTCGCCGGTGACCTCCCAGCGCTCCACCCGGTAGTACGCGCGCGGCGCGGCCACCGCCAGCACCAGGCAGCTCGTCGCGAACGCGGCCGTCAGGATCCCCAGCCACACCGACCGGTCGGTGAACAGCCAGTAGGCCGCCATCGCGGCGACGGCTACCGGCACGGCCAGGATCATCGCCTGGGCCGTCCACCAGGAGATCGCCCGCCGGTCCGCCTGGTTGCGCGGCGGACGCAGTGTCGTGCTCACGTCCGGTCCGCCTTCCCGCTCATCGACGCCGAGGCCGACAGCAGCACCAGCCCGAGCACGCCGATGACGATGGCGGCGAAGATCTCGCGGCCTTGGAGGAACGGCAGGCGGTTGACCAGCAGCAGGTCGTGGGCCCAGCGCCACCAGCCCAGCAGGGTGTTGACCACGCCGCCGACGCCTTGCAGCACCAGCAGCCAGCCGAACACGTCGAGTATCGCCTTCATGTCACCCAGGCTTCCGTGCGCGGCATCTCCGGCGCGTCCGCCGTAGGTCTCGGCGGGTATCGACTTTGGTCGCTGTCCCTCGGCCGGGGGAAGGGCCTAACCTCGGGGAACGTGACGGAATACCGCTGGCTGCTGCCCTCGGTCCTGCTGGGGGACGGCGACGAGCGGCGTCCGGTGCGGCGCTCGACCCGGGACTGGATCGTCGACGTCCTGATGTTCCTGGCCGCCTGCGGGCTGGCCCTGCTGAGTCTGCCGGACCTGGAGGGTCAGCCGACGCCCGTGATGGCGATCGAGCAGGTGGTCGGCGCGCTGGCGTGCGCGGCGGTGTGGCTGCGCCGCAGGTGGCCGGTCGCGCTGGCGCTGGTGACGTCGGTGCTGTCGGTGTACCTGGCGCTGGTGGGCGGGGCCGCGGTCGTCGCCCTGTTCACCGTGGCGGTGCACCGGCCGTTCAAGATCTCCGGCCCGCTCGTGCTGCTCAGCCTCCTGACGCTGATCCCGTTCTCCTTCCTCAGGCCCGACGCGGAGCTGGGCGTGCTGGGGCCGGCCATCATCGGGACGGCCATCGCGCTGACGGTGTTCGCCTGGGGCATCGTGATCCGGGCCAGGCGGCAGCTCGTCTGGTCGCTCAGGCAGCGCGCCGACATCGCGGCGGAGGAGGCCAAGCGGCTCGAACGCGAGCGGATCGCCAGGGAGATGCACGACGTGCTCGCGCACCGCATCTCCATGCTCAGCCTGCACGCGGGCGCGCTGGAGTTCCGGCCCGACGCGCCCGCCGAGGAGATCGCCAGGGCCGCCGGGGCGATCAGGAACAGCGCCCACCACGCGCTGCAGGACCTGCGCGAGGTGATCGGCGTGCTGCGCCACTCGGCGCCCTCGGCCGGCGACCCCGTCCCCGACCGGCCGCAGCCCACGCTGGCCGACCTGCACCCGCTGATCGAGGAGTGCCACGAGGCGGGCATGGAGGTGGACCTCGCCCTGGACGCCGGTGACGCGCCCGAGGGGCTGGGCCGCAACGTCTACCGCATCGTCCAGGAGGCGCTCACGAACGCGCGCAAGCACGCGAGCGGCGCTCCCGTGACGGTCACCGTCGCCGGCGGTCCGGGCACGGGCCTGACGGCTGAGGTGCGCAACCCGCTCCGAGTACGGCAGATCACCCGCATCCCCGGAGCCGGCGCCGGGCTCATCGGCCTGACCGAGCGGGCCCAGCTCGCGGGCGGGCGACTCGAGCACGGCGCGACCCGGGAAGGCGACTTCCTGGTGCGCGCCTGGTTACCGTGGCCGGTGGAGACTTCCCGGGAGGACACATGACCGCGCCGATCCGCGTACTGATCGTCGACGACGACGCCCTGGTGCGGGCCGGGCTGTCGATGATTCTGGGCGGGACCGGCGACATCCGGATCGTGGCCGAGGCGGGTGACGGCTCCGAGGTGCCGCCGCTGGTCGCCGAGCACCGGCCCGACGTGGTGCTGATGGACATCCGGATGCCCGACGTCGACGGGCTCACCGCGACCGAGACCCTGCGTACGGCCAAGTCGCCGCCCGAGGTGGTGGTGCTGACCACCTTCCACGCCGACGCCCAGGTGGTGCGGGCGCTGCGGGCGGGGGCGGCGGGTTTCCTGCTCAAGGACATCCCGCCGCGCGAGCTGGTCGAGGCGATCAGGAAGGTGGCGGCGGGTGAGCCGATCCTGTCGCCCGCCGTGACCCGCCAGCTCATCGCGCACGTCTCCGACGGCGGCGCGGACCGGCGTACGGACCGGGCCCGCGGGCTGCTCGACCGGCTCAGCGAGCGCGAGCGGGAGGTGGCGCTGGCTGTCGGCCAAGGCAAGTCGAACGCCGCCATCGGCGGCGAGCTCTACATGAGCGTGGCCACGGTCAAGGCGCACGTCTCGCGGATCCTCACCAAACTGGACCTCAACAACCGGGTGCAGATCGCGCTCATGGTGTACGACGCCAGCCTTTGAGCATCCGCTCGATCGTGGCCCGGTGCAGCACCAGGTCGTCGGGGTCGTCCGGTCTGGGCTGCTCGCCGAAGTGGATCCGGCGCTGCCACACCCTGGCCATGATGACGCCGTGCCGCAGCGCCGCGTACATCTCGTAGAACTCCATGTCCCGCGCCTGATAACCCGTCAGCTCCCGATATTTCCCGCAAACGTCGGCGCGTCGCATGAAGTCCGGAATCCCGGGCATACCCACGGACTCCGTGAGGTCCTGGAAGAAACGGTGCAGGAAGATCATCCACCCCAGATCGAGCTCGCGCGGCCCCACCGCCGCCATCTCCCAGTCGAACACCGCCACCGGCGTGAAGTCGCGATACATCACGTTCCCGATGCGGGCGTCACCCCAGCAGAGGACGTCGGGCCCCGGGTCGGCCGGCCAGTGCGCCTCCAGCCAGTCGAAGCCCCGCTCCAGCAGCGGGATGCGCGTGGCGCCGTGCGCCCACTCGTAATAGGCGTACTGCTCGTCCACGTGGCGGCGCAGCCCGCCCTCGGGAAGCACGGCCAGGTCATGCGCGGTGAACGGCGCGTCGTGCAGCGCGCCCAGGATCGCCACCGTCGCGTCCTGCAGCCGGCGCCGATCGTGCGGCGCCGCGTCGAGCAGCCAGCCCTCGAAGGTGTACGGCAGGACGTCGGGTGGTACGTCCCCGTCCTCCCGTTCCATCACGAAAAACGGGCTGCCCAGTGGGGCGGGGTCGGGCTCGAACCAGAGGGCCCTCGGTGCTGGGATTCCAGCTTTTTCCCTGGCAGAACGCATGATCTCGAACTGGGCCCGCAAATCGTACGAAGGGAAAACCGGCACGGCCTCCTGGGCGGGCGCCATCCTGGCCACGCACCGGGTACGCTCGCCGGACCAGGACGCGGTGAAGAAGAGGGTCTCGCTCGACATGCCGTTTCCCGTAGGCCGCGACAGTTCGGAGACCGTCACCGGCCGGTCGACGCGTCCGCTGAGCCACGTTCCCACTCGATCACGCAGTTCATCCAGGTCACGGGTGGAGGTACGCATCTGGTCCGTCACGGTCGGCCTCCAGGGTGAACACCGGGTGAACGCGGGCCTCGGCACAGTCGTATACCCCTAGCAAGCGCTTGTCCATACGCGACCGGCCGTTACGGTCAGGTACACGGCAGCCGTACCCTTGTCTGAAAGGGCATGTCACGAAGGGACCGTGGGATGAGTTCAGCGGGTGAAGGCCTGTCTCGCCCGCTTCCCGAGCAGGTGAGACTGAATGTCGTCGATCTGGCGGCGACGGTCCTCGGGTCCATGCCCGCTGCCACGATTCCGCCGCCGCTGCGCGGGATCGCCAAATTCGACCCGCGCAAGCGCGCCAAACTCGGCAGCGCGCCCATCGCCGCCCAGTTGGAGAACGACAAGGAGTTCCGCGAGGTGGTCGCCGAGTCGGTGGCCGCCGGATGGCCCGAGCTCGTCGCCTCGCTGGTCGAGGGCAACGTGCCGCCCGCCGCCGACCCCGTGCTGGTGGCCGCCGCGGCCTACCTGACGCGCCCGGTCGGCTGGGCGGAGATGGTCGAGGCCGCCCGGGCCGACCTGGAGCAGTCGGCGGTCGCGGCCGAGGGCTCCGAGCGTGAAGAGGCGGTCAACCGGCTGCGGGAGCAGCTCGCCACCCAGAAGAGCGCCGCCAAGGAGGAGTCCGACCGGCTGCGCGAGCAGCTCAGGCTGGCCCGCGCCGAGAACTCCGACCTGCGTCGCAAGCTCCACGACGCCCGCGAGCGGAGCAAGGCCGCCGTGCGCCGCGCGGAGGAGATGGAGCACGCGGCCGACGACGCCAAGTCCGCCGCCTCGGCGGCGGGCAGCGCGGGCGAGTCGGAGCTGCGCAGGCTCCGCGAGCGGCTGGCCGACGTGGAGAAACAGCTCGAAGCCTCGCGCCGGGCCGCGCGCGAGGGCAGGAGCATCGAGGACGCCCGCGTCAGAGTGCTGCTCGACGCGCTGCAGGACGCCTCCGCCGGGCTGCGCAGGGAGCTGGCCCTGCCCACCATGATCAGCAGGCCCGCCGACTCGGTCGCCGCGCTCACGGGCGAGCGCCCCGGCGTCAGAGGCGTGCCCGCGCGCGCCCTGGCCGACGACGATCCGCAGCTGCTCGACCAACTGCTCGCGCTGCCGCAGGTGCACCTGATCATCGACGGCTACAACGTGACCAAGACCGGCTACGGCACGCTGACCCTGGCCGATCAGCGCACCCGGCTGATGACCGGCCTCGGCGGGCTGGTCGCGCAGACCAGGGTCGAGGTGACCGTGGTCTTCGACGGCGCCGAGCTCAACGCGCCCGTCCAGGTGGTGGCGCCGCGCGGCGTGCGGGTGCTGTTCAGCGCGCCCGGCGAGATCGCCGACGACCTGATCCGCCAGCTCGTACGGGCCGAGCCGCCCGGCCGGGCCATGGCGGTGGTCTCCTCCGATCGCGAGGTGGCCGAGTCCGTCCGCCGCATGGGAGCCAGACCGGTTCCGTCAGGTCTGCTGCTGCGCCGGCTGGGCCGCGCCTAGATTACGAATCTGCCGTTCAGTTCAAAGCGCACCCGCCACTTCTGTACCATTTCGCCCCAGATGTATTCCCTGGGAGGCGACACTGTGAGGTTTGGCCGGGTGCCACTGGCTGCGGGTCTCGCGATCGGGCTGCTGCTGTCCCCAACGAGCGAGGCACTGGCCGCGCCGAAGCCCACGATCAAGCAGGCGAAAGCCAAGCTCAGAAAGCTGAACGACAAGGCCGACAAGGTCGTCGACCGCTACAACACGGCGACCGAGAAGTACAAGGCGGCCCAGGGCGAGTACGGCAAGCTGAACGCGAGCTACAAGCGCAAGCTGGAGACGGTCGCCACGCTGCGCGCCCAGGTGGTCGCGATGGCCGTCGACACCTACAAGCTCGGCCCCGACGCCGGCTCCTGGCCCACGATGGTCGGCCAGCCGGACCCCACGGGCATGCTGGGCGGCCTGGCGCTCGCGGACCAGTTGTCGCAGGAGAAGGTAGCGCGGCTGGCCGCCTTCGACCGGGAGAACCGCGGGCTCAAGGACGAGCGCGACAAGGCCGAGACGGCGCTGCAGGCGGCCGACAAGGAGCGCGACGGGGTCGAGAAGGAGCGCTCGGAGGTCCGCAAGCTCATCGCGCAGCAGAAGAAGCTGCTCGAGAAGCTCGGCGCCTACAAGACCGGCGACCCGAACAGCACCGGCATCAAGTACACGGGCGCGGCCTCCGGTAACGCCGCCGCGGTGCTCAGGTTCGCGTACGCGCAGGTGGGCAAGCCGTACGTGTTCGGCGGTACGGGGCCGCGCGGCTGGGACTGCTCGGGGCTCACACAGGCGTCGTGGCGCGCGGGAGGCGTCTCTCTGCCCCGCACCACCTGGCAGCAGTGGGCCTGGGGGTCCTCTCGCAAGGTGGATCTGAAGGATCTGCAGCCGGGCGATCTCATCTTCAGCTCGGGGCTGGGGCATGTGAGCATTTATGCGGGCAACGGGCAGATCGTCCATGCGCCCCAGACCGGCGACGTGGTCAAAGTCGTCACCCTCTCCTCATATGGCGGCACGCTGGTTGGGGCTATCCGTCCGTAGCTCTCTTTTTATGAGCGTTATTTTTTGTACGGGGCGCGCTTCTCCGGTGGAGGGCTGGGCGTTTCTTTTTTGCTCTTGTACGGCCAGCCCGGTGAGCCCCACCCGCCCTACGTGGCTGGGACCTGTCCAGGGGCACGCTTCTCCGGTGGAGCCGGCTGGGCGCCGTGACGTGCGCATTCTTGGCCCCGGTCCGTGGATTTCGGCGGCCGGTGTCATGCCTAGAAGTGAGAAATGCCACCTCGGTGTCTGTGTTCCCGGTGTGGCTTGCCTGGCCTTTTCGGCGTGCGAGTGACCTCGGCCGACGACAACGCCCGTAGTTGGGTCGGCGTCGCCTGGGCCGTCAGCGCGAGCTCCACGTGCGGGAGGCGGAGTTTCGGCGGGCGGCTCGTATCGACCATACCGGCGGCAGGGCCGTGCTCGGCGTGATTTCCGCATACTTGCTGATCCGCGACGTTCGACGGGAGTCGTACCTGTCCTGGGGTCTCGGCGGCAAGATCCCTTAGGCGCCTGGAGATCGTCGAGGGCCTGTTGCTAACGGGATTAGTGGTGCAGAAGTGACGAATGGGACCTGACAGATCGGGGTTTCGTCAAGTGTGAGAAGGGTCACATTTGCGTAACATAAACCGCTGTTCCATCTGGGATTGCGGTCCTGACTGAGGGTCCTGCCTGATCCTGACAACCCCATGACGCCTTTGCCAGTTCGTTACTGAGGGCGTAGCTTCTGGCCTCGCGGCGAACAAGCCATGGCGTCGCGGCTCTCATCGGGTCTCCGATGTGGACAGATAAAAAACCGTTTGGTCACCGCCGTTCCCCATGTCATCGATTTGGGCGGTGATCTGCCGAGTCCGTGCAGTCAGGAGGCACGGAGCCGGGGACCCAGCGATCCCGTCCCAGGGATCAGGGGTGAATCGGCGCTTATCGCGCCGTAGGGCGACTTCCAGGCCCGAATCCGTCAGCTAACCCGGTAGGCGTTCGTGGAAGATCCAAGGAGAAATCCTGTCTACCTCCCCGCATAACCCCCGTCTGTCCCGCCTTGCCCTGAGTGGCGCAGCACTCACGATGACCGTGACGGCCGGAGGTGTGGTCCTCCACGCCCCGACGGCGCAGGCGACGACAGCGCGCGAACCGGCCGGTATTTCCCGGACGACCACCACGGCGGGTAAGACCGTCAAGTCCGTGAAGAAGGCCGCGCGCCAGACGGCGGTCGCTCGGCAACAAGCTAGGGCCCGCACGGCCGTATCCGTGGCCAAGGACCAGCTCGGTGACCCGTACCGTTACGGGGCCACAGGACCTGGCTCCTTCGACTGCTCCGGTCTCGTCCAGTACGCCTGGAAGAAGGCCGGCGTCAAGATCCCACGCGTGACGAACAGCCAGTTCGCGCGTATCAAGAAGAAGGTCTCCTGGAAGAATCTGAAGCCAGGCGATCTGCTGTTCTTCCATGGGCTCGGGCACGTTGGCATGTTCGTCGGCAACGGCAAGATGATTCATTCGCCGAGAACGGGTCAGACGGTGCGCATCGAGAAGCTCAGTGGATGGCGCAAGGCGTCGTTCGCGGGTGCGGTGCGTCCCGGCCTGTAAGGCGGTGCGTATCTGCCTGTAAGACCGTCACGAAGGTCCCGTCCCGCTGGGGACGGGACCTTCGCGCGTCTCGGCCCACTTCACCGGATGGACCTGTGGCAAGTGCCGGTCCGTCCTGCCGGGGAGTCCCCTCAGGCGTGCGGGTCCGTCTTGCCGAGGTGTCCCCTTATGCGTGCGCGTCCTGTTCGCCGGAACGTCCTCTCATGTGTGCGGGTCCGTCTCGCTGGGGTGTCCCTCATGCGTGCCGGGACTGCCCGTGACGGCCGGGCTCCTGTTGTGGGCGACTACGATCGGGGAACGTGTCCGTGCAGGTGAGCCGCCGAGTCGTGGTGGCGGGGGTGCTGCTCCTGGCCCTCGCCTCGGCCAGTGCCGTCCCGCACCAGGCCGCCGGGCCGGCTGACCTCTCGGCGACGGTTCGTGACCTGCCGCTTGGTGGTGGCCATCAACGGGCGACGCTTGGCGGCCCGTTGTCCGGTGGTGGCGATCAACGTGCGACCCTTGGCGACCTGTTGTCTGGCAGTCGCGATCAACGTGCGACGGATGGCAACCCTCCGCCCGCTGATCGCGATCAATCTGTGGAGGTTCGTGACCTGCCGTCCGGTAGTCGTGAGCAGCCGGTAGCGACGCCCGGTGATCGCGAGGTTCCGGCGGAGGCGCGGGGCCTCTGGGGTGACGGGGTGGATGTCGTACGGGGTGCGCGGTCGGTCGTGGTCGGGCACCACGCGGACACCGAACTGCTCCGAGACCTGGCGCGCCGGGCCGACGCCGCCGGGACGCGCGTGTCCGCCGTGCTCGAACGGCCGGTGCGGCCCGTGGTGCTCGTGCCTGGTTCGACGGCCGAGGCCGCCCGGGTGGCCGGGGTGGGGAGTGTCGCCGGGCTGGCAGCGGTGGCCGATGGGGGGCGGGTCGTCGTGGTGCCCGAATACTTCGGGCGACTGACCCCGACCGGGCGGGACGTTGTGCTCACCCACGAGCTCACCCATGTCGCCGCCGGGACGGAGCGGCTGCCTGTGTGGCTCTATGAGGGGTTCGCCGACTACGTGGGCTATCGCGACGCGGGGCTGCCGGTTCGGGTCGCCGCCGCCGAACTGGCCGCCGAGGTGCGGGCCGGGCGCTTGCCGAGTGGGTTGCCCGGGCCTGAGGCATTCGCGCCCTCATCTCGGGACCCTGTACGGCTGGCACGGGCGTACCAGGAGGCGTGGTTGGCGTGTCGCTTCATCGCCGAGCGGTTCGGTGAGGGGACTCTGGTGAGGCTCTACCGTGATGCCCAGACGGGTGGCGTCGACCGGGGGCTCGCCAGGCTCGGGCTCTCGGCGGGGACGTTGACGGCACGATGGCGCGACTACGTGCGGGACCAGCTTGCGTAAGGGGAACGCGGATGGACGATCTGCAGAGCACCAACGACATGCCGCCTGACGACGACGCGGACCCCGCTGCCCGACACCCAGGCTCACGGCCCGGTGATGACGCCGCACCGTCTGGACGGCCTGGTGAGGGCGCCGCATCGACTGGGCGGCCCGATGGAGACCCGCCGTTCGGGGTGGATGCCGGGTCGGCGGGGTCAGATACCGCCCCGGGCACTGGGCAGGCCGCACTGGGTGGTTGGGCTGCGCCGGACGGGAACTCCGCACCAAGCGGGCAGGCCGCGTCAGATGAGCGCTCCGCCTCAGTCGGGCAGCCCACATCCGGCGGGAACGCCGCGCCAGGAGGGCAGGCCACACCAGGAGGGCAGGCAACGCCTGGCGGGAACGTCGGGCCAGGTGGCCCCGATATGTCTGGGCGGGGTGGTGCCGGTTGGGCCTTGGTGCTGCTCGGGGTGGTGATCCTGGTCGTGGTGGGGTTCAGCACGCCGTGGCGGGTGATGCCACCCGGCACTCCCACCGTGCCGCCGGACGCGGCGCGTGACTTCAGCGCCGGTGAGATCGCCAGGGCCGCCGCGTTCGACGCCGCCACCAGCGTCCCCGGGTACCTGTCGCTCGGGCTGACCGTGCTGTTCGCGGGGCTGCTGGTGCTCACGCCGTTCGGGGCCAAGGTGCTGGGCGGGCTGCGCGGGCCTTGGTGGGTGCGGGTGGTGCTCGGAGTCGTGGTGCTGAGCGCGATCGTGGAGGCGGTCAGGTGGCCGCTGGGCGTCTGGTACGAGATGGTGCTGCGTGACTACGGCCTGTCCACGCAGGACTGGGCCGGCTGGACCATGGACCGGCTCAAGGGGCTGGCCGTGGGCGTGGTGCTGCAGTCGATCATGGTGCTGGTCGTGGTGGCGCTGGCCAGGAAGGTGCGGCGCTGGTGGATTCCGGCCGCCGTGGGGGCGTTCGCGCTGACCCTGCTGGGGTCGTTCGTGTATCCGGTCGTGTTCGAGCCGCTGTTCAACGACTTCCGCCCGATGCCGCAGGGCGCGCTCAGGGTGAACCTGATGACGCTGGCCGAGCGCGCCCACGTCCCGGTCGAGGACGTGCTGATCGCCGACGCCTCCCGCCGGACGAACGCGCTCAACGCCTACGTCTCCGGCTTCGGCGCCACGCGCCGGATCGTCGTGTACGACACGCTGCTCCGGGCCCCGCAGTCCGAGGTCGAGCTGGTCGTGGCACACGAGCTGGGCCACGCCAAGTACGGCGACGTGCTCGCCGGCACGCTGGTGGGCGGGCTGGGCGCCGCGTTCGGCGTGATCCTGCTGTACCTGCTCCTGGGAGTGGTACGGCGGCGCACGGGCATCGTCTCGGCGGCCGACCCGCGGGCGGTGGGCGTGATCATGGGCCTGCTGAGCCTGGCCACGGTCATCGCGGGCCCGGCCCAGAACGTGATCAGTCGCCACATCGAGGCCCGCGCCGACCTCCACGCCCTGAACCTCACGAAAGATCCGGGCACGTTCCTCTCGATGCAGAAACGCCTGGCAATCACCAATATTTCCGACTTGTCGCCGGATCCGGTGGAATATGTGCTCTATGTCTCGCACCCCTCCGCTCCCGAGCGCATCGCCATGGCCCGGGAGTGGGCCGCGCTGAACGGTCAGCCGCAGCCGTGACCGGTGTGCTCATCGTCACGAACGACTTTCCGCCCAGGCCCGGTGGCATCCAGTCGTTCGTGCACGGGCTGGCCCTGCGCACCCCCGGCGTGACCGTCTACGCTCCGGCCTGGCCGGGGTGCGCGGAGTTCGACCGTCGCCAGCCGTACCGGATCGTCCGTCATCCCACCTCGCTGATGCTGCCGACCCGGGCGGTCGCCCGCCGGGCGGCCCGGCTGCTGGCCGAGGAGGGGGCGGACACCGTGGTGTTCGGCGCGGCGGCCCCGCTGGGCCTGCTCGCGCCGGGGTTGAGGAAGGCGGGCGCGCGGCGCGTGGTGATGCTCACCCACGGCCATGAGGCGTCGTGGGCGAGCGCGCCGGTGTTCCGGACGGTGCTGCGCAGGATCGGGGCGCACGCCGACGTGGTGACCTACCTCGGCGAGTACACGCGCGCCCGGCTGGCCGCCGCGATCCCGGCGGCCAAGCTGGTACGGCTGGCGCCGGGCGTGGACGCCGGCCAGTTCCATCCGGACGCGGTCAGGGCCGAGCTCGGGCTGGACGGCCGGCCGGTGGTGGTCTGCGTGTCCAGGCTGGTGCCGCGCAAGGGCCAGGACCAGCTCATCAGGGCCTGGCCTCTGGTGCTGCGGGCGGTGCCGGAGGCGGTGCTGCTGCTCGTGGGCGGTGGGCCGTACCGCGAGAGGCTGGAGAAGCTGGCGCGGGGACACGAGTCCGTCCGGTTCACCGGCACGGTCCCGGCGGGGAGCCTGGCCGGTTACTACGCAGCCGCGGACGTGTTCGCGATGCCGTGCCGGACCAGGCTGGGCGGCGTCGACGTCGAGGGGCTGGGCATCGTGTTCCTGGAGGCGTCGGCGAGCGGCCTGCCGGTCGTCGCGGGCGCGTCCGGTGGCGCCCCGGACGCGGTACGAAACGGCGAGACCGGCCTCGTCGTCGACGGCACCGACGTGAACGAGGTGGCCGGAGCCCTCATCGAGCTGCTCGGCGACCCGGAACGGGCCCGCAAGATGGGCGCCCGCGGCCGTGACTGGATCGTCGGCGAGTGGGCCTGGGATCTGGTGGCCGCCCGCTTCAGCGCGCTCCTCTAACCCTTGGTGGCCCCCAGCGTGAGCCCGGCGACGAACTGCTTGTGCAGCATCTGGAAGACGATCAGCGTCGGCAGCGCCACCAGCATCGACCCGGCGGCCAGCAGGTTGTAGTCGGTGAAGAACTGGCCGCGCAGGTTGTTCAGGGCCGAGGTGACGGGCAGTTTGTCGCCCGACGACATCAGCACCAGCGCCCACAGGAAGTCGTTGTACATGAAGGTGAACTCCAGCGTGGCCAGCGCCGCCAGCACCGGGCGGCACAGCGGCAGGGTGAGCTGCCAGTAGCGGCGCCACACACTGGCCCCGTCGACCAGCGCCGCCTCGGTGATCTCCTCCGGGATCGTGCGCATGAAGTTCGACATGACGAACACGCAGAAGCCGAACTGGAACCCCACATGCACCAGGATCAGCCCGAGGTAGGAGTCGTACAGCGACTGGGAGTCCGACAGCCACGACGGCAGCGGCACCAGCGTGTAGAGGGTGTAGAGCGGGGTGATCAGCACCTGCGGCGGCAGCAGGTTGCCCGCCGTGAAGGTGATCAGCAGCACCTTGCGCCCAGGGATGCGCAGCCGCGCGATCGCGAACGCCGTGAACGACGCCATGAACAGCGTGATGAGCACGCCGGGGATCACCACGATGAACGTGTTGAGGTAGTAGCGCGGCAGGTCGGCCTGGCTCCACGCCTCCCCGTAGTAGTCGAGCGTCAGGTGTTCGGGCAGCGAGAAGTAGCCCAGCCGCGACGTCTCGTCGTACGGCCGCAGCGAGGCGTAGACGGCCAGGGCGAGCGGCAGCACCCAGCCCAGCGCCACCAGGCTCAGGAACGCGTACAGCAGGATCCGCAGGGGCCGCACCGGGCGGCGCACCGGAGGGCGCCCGTCCTGGAGCTCGCGCGTCGTGACGGGCGCGGTGAGCGTCATCGGTCCTCCTTGAACAGCTGCGAGAGGTAGACCACGATGAACCCGAGCGTGATCACCAGCAGGATCACCGCGATGGCCGAGCCGAACCCGATCCGGCTCGCCTCGCCCACGATGTTCTCGGTCACCAGCACCGACAGCAGTTCGAGTCCGTTCCTGCCCTTGTTGATGGCATAGACGATGTCGAACGCGCGCAACGCCTCGATCACCGTGATCACCAGCACGATCACGTTGACCGGGCGCAGCGTCGGGAACACCACCCGGAAGAACGCCTGCGCCTCGTTGGCCCCGTCGATCGCGGCCGCCTCCTTCAGCGCGGGATCGACCGCCTTGAGCCCCGCCAGATAGATGATCATGACGTACCCGACGTGCCGCCACGCCGCCGCCACCATGACCACCCAGATGTTGATCGACCGGTCGCCCAGCCAGTCCACCTTCAGCCCGGTCACCGCGTTCAGCACGCCGTAGTCGGAGGAGTACACGAGCTGCGCGATGAACCCCACCACGGCCAGCGACAGCACGACCGGCGTGTACAGGGCGCTCTGGTAGACCCGCGACAGCTTCAGCCGCCGGTCGAGCAGCACCGCGCAGAACAGCCCGAACGGCGTCGCGACCAGGCCGAGGAAGCCGAGCCAGAGCACGTTGTTGCGGATGGCCGACCAGAACGGCGGATAGTCGTTGACCAGGTCGGCGTAGTTGCGGCCGCCCACCCACTCCATCGGCCCGATGCCGTTCCAGCTGGTGCCCGACAGCCCGATGGAGGCCAGCGTGGGCCCCCAGATGAGGCCCACGTTGACGATGATGGCCACCCCCAGCCCGATGACCAGGATGGTCACGTCGCGGGCGGAGTAGCGACGGGTCTTGGCGGCCATCAGCGGAAGATGTTGGCCTTCTGCTTCTCGATGCCGGCCAATAAGGGGTCGATCTCGTTCGGCTTGCCGACGAACGTCTGCAGCGACGGGATCATCACGGTGGAGGCGAAGTCGGGCCGGGTGTCCCGGTCGAGGAACTGGGCGATGTGCGTCGCCTTGGACACCAGCTCGGCGCCACGCTTCTGCAGCGCGCTGTAGCCGCTGGTGTCGGCCTTGGAGCTGGAGGCCAGCGTGCCGGGGTCCAGCTTGGTGGCGATGTTCTGCGACGAGCCCTGGGCGAAGTGCTTCAGCAGCGCCTTGGCGCCGTCGACGTTCTTGGCCTTGGCCGAGATCATGTAGCCGTCGATGGGCGCGTCGATGGAGTCGGTGCCGTAGGTCGGATTGATCTCGGGGAAGGTGAAGAAGTCGATGTCGTCACGTTCGTTCTCCGGGAACTGCTGGGCGACGAACATGCCGAGCAGGTACATGCCGCTCTTCTTCTGCTGCAGTGACTGCCCGGCCTCCTCCCAGGTACGCCCCAGCGCCGCGGGCTGGTGATACTCCATCAGGCCCCGCCAGGTGTCGAAGACCTGCTTGACCTTGGGGTCGGTCCACGACTCCTTGCCGGCCATGAGCGAGATGTGGAAGTCGTAGCCGTTCATCCGCATGTTGAGGATGTCGAACGTGCCCATCGCGGGCCAGCCGTCCTTGTCGGCGAACGCGATCGGGATCAGCCCGTCGGTCTTCATCTTCTTGGCCAGCGCGGTGAACTCGTCCAGCGTCTTGGGCACCTCGTAGCCCTTCTCCTGCCAGACGCTCTTGCGGTAGAAGACGGCCCATGGGTAGTAGGTGAACGGCACGAAGTACTGCTTGCCGTCGGACCCCGTCGAGGCGGCCTTCATGGCGGGCGTGTAGTCGCCTCCGATCTCCCGCCACACGTCCGAGATGTCCGTCGCGAGCCCCTGCTCGGCGAAGAACTGCATGCGATAGCCGGCGAACCAGGTGAACACGTCGTCCGGCGTGCCCTTGAGATAGCGGTTGATGTTCTCCTGGAACGTGTTGTGGTCCACGGTGTTGATCTTCACCTGACCCTGGGTGAAGCCCTTGATCACCGAGGCGAGAGATTTCTTCGGGACCTCGTCGGAGTAGTTGGAGCCGAGCGTGACCGTGCCCAGGTTTCCGGCGGACTTACCACCCGGCGGCGCGACGGTGGGCTCGCTGGAGCCGCAGCCCGCCAGCACGGCGGGGACGCCGAAGGTGGCTGCCGCGCCGAGAAGTAGATGGCGACGGGAGATCGGCAGACGTTGGACCATGGTGGTTCCTCCTTGCCCGGACCCTCACATTCCCCCGAATTCGCTCGATTTCCTTCAGAGAAGAGCACACTTATCCAGCTGTCAACGCACGATTTGATGTCGGCGTCCTCCTGAACCATCACAACCGAGCACGGGCCCTTGAACTCCGCAGGTGGCGTGTCATGATGCGTCCGAATGCCATGTCGGAAACTGTTGAGAACTGGGTGATGCGATGCTCGCCGTCCAGCGACAGCAGACAATTCTGGAGCTCGTACGGCTGAACGGCGCCGTCAAGGTGGTCGACCTGGTGCGCGAGTTCGGGGTCTCGGACATCACGATCCGCCGCGATCTGGAGCTGCTGGCCGAGCGGGGGCTGCTGGCCAAGGTGCACGGAGGCGCGACCGTCATCGGCGCGGGCTCGACCGATGAGCCGGGCTTCGCCGTCAAGTCGGTCCGGCAGGAGAACGAGAAGCTGGTCATCGCCCGCCGCGCGGCCGGGATGGTGCTGCCGGGCACCGCCGTGGCGCTCTCGGCCGGGACCACGACCTGGACGCTCGCCCAGCAGTTGGTGAACCTGCCCGGCCTGACCGTGGTGACCAACTCGGTGCGGATCGCCGACGTCTTCCAGCACGGGGGCCGGCCGGACCAGACGGTGGTGCTGACGGGTGGCGTACGCACGCCCTCGGACGCGCTCGTCGGCCCCGTGGCGGTGGCCGCGATCCGGCTGCTCAACGTGGACGTGCTGTTCCTGGGCGTGCACGGAATGACCACCCGGGCCGGCTTCACCACCCCGAACATGATGGAGGCCGAGACCGACCGCGCCCTGGTCGAGGCCGCGAGCAGCCTGGTCGTGCTGGCCGATCACACCAAGTGGGGGACCGTGGGCATCAGCACGATCGCCCGGCTCAGCGAGGCCGACATGGTGATCTCCGACGGCGGCCTGCCCGAGACGGCCAGGGCGGCGCTGGCCGAGCAGGCGGGCGAGCTGGTCATCGTTTGATCTCACCCGGTGAGATACCAATCCGATCACATGGCATGCGTTGGGCTTGAGTGATCCTACCTTTCTGCGGCATCAAGCCTTATCTTGACAGGGCTTAGCTGTTACCCGTAGTAGTGGTCCTACCTATCGCACGCATCAGTTTTCGCGCCCCACCGAATGATCGGATGAGTGAGAAGGGTGGCACAGTGAACAAGCTGTTCGCGGCTGGGGCGATGACACTCGCCGTCGCTCTCGCACTGAGTGCCTGCTCAAGCAGTACGCCCAGTGGAGGCCAATCCTCGGCGCCGGCGTCCGGCGGCAAGCAGAAGGTCTCCTTCCTGGTATTCCCTTCGCCGAACCTGCCGGAGTCGTACTGGAAGGCCCAGGTCGATCTGGTGACCAAGGCCAACCCCGACCTGGAAGTCGAGCTGGTCGCCGCGCCCTCGGAGTCCGAGCGCAACGACTACGCCAAGCAGCTGGCCGCCTCGGGGCAGCTGCCCGACGTACAGATCGGCATGCAGGACCTGATCGCCCTGGAGCCGAGCCTGGCGACGTGGACGCCGGATGAGCTCAAGGACTTCCTCTGCCCGACCTGCGGCGCGGTCAACGGCAAGGTCCTCCAGTTGCCGACCAACACGCAGACGATCCCGAACGTCTACTACAGCAAGAAGCTGTTCCAGAAGGCCGGCATCGCCGAGCCGCCGAAGACCTACGCCGACCTGCTGGCCGACGCCGAGAAGCTGAAGGCCAAGGGCATCACCCCGTTCGTGTCCGGCGGCGTGTTCGTCACCTCCCAGCCGTGGACCGCCATCCTGGCCACGGACCTGTACGCCAAGACGCCCGACTGGATGACCAAGCGGCGCAACGGCGAGGTGAAGTTCGCGACCGACCCGGCCATGAAGGCCGCCACGCAGAAGTTCGCCGACCTGGCCGCCAAGGGCTACCTCGACAAGCGGCAGATCGGACAGGACTATCCCAAGACGCAGGAGGCGTTCCTCGGCGGCAAGGGCGCGATGTACCCGATGGGCAGCTGGTTCGCCGCCGCGGCCGACGCCTCGGACATGAAGGACGACATCGGGGTCTTCGCCTGGCCCGGCGACGACGGCAGCCTGCACATGCCGACGTTCACCGGCGGCGGGCTGTCCGTCAGCGCGACCGCCAAGAACATGGCCGCCGCCAAGAAGTTCGCGCTGGCCTTCCAGCTCACCAAGGCCAACCTGGACGCCTCGGTCAAGGCCGACGCGCTCTTCCCGGCGATCAAGGGCTACACGCCTCCGTCGGACACGGGCCCGGTGTTCAAGGCCGTCTACGACCTGTGGCAGAAGGCGCAGAACGAGAAGGCGACCGTCCCGGCGTTCAGCTGGGAGGCCGGGGACACGGCCATGCTGCCCGGCATGCAGGGCAAGTTCTGGTCCACGGCCCAGGACCTGGTCAGCGGCAAGAAGACGGTCGACCAGGCATTGTCCTTCCTCGACACCGAGTGGGAGAAGTCCGGCTGATCCGGCGGGGCGGGCCGCCGAGCGCGCCCGCCCCTTCACCCTGACTAGGAGGGGTCTGGCCTGATGGCCGCTGGCACCACCATCCACCATCACAAGTCCGGCCACGCGCAGGCCCGAGCGCGCCGGCGACGATCGGGCGGCAAACGGGCGGGGTTATGGCATTTCCTGTCCTTCGCGGCGCCGGGCACGCTCATCTACTTCTGCCTCGTCGTGCTGCCGATCACGCTCAGCTTCGGCTACAGCCTGACCGACCAGGCGCTGCTGCGGCCCAAGACGCACTTCGTCGGCCTGCGCAACTACGAGCTGCTCCTGCGGGACGACACGTTCCTGCAGTCGCTGCGGGTGACCACGATCCTCACGCTGATCGTCGTCATCGTGCCGAACGTCCTGGGTGTCGCCATCGCGGTGCTCCTCGACCGCCGCGGCTGGCTCTACAACGCGCTGCGCAGCGTGTTCTTCACCCCGATGGTGATCAGCTCCGTGGTCATCAGCGTCATCTGGACGCGGATCCTCGCCGACGACGGGCCGATCAACCAGGCGCTCAGGGCGCTGGGCGTCAGTGAGCCGCCGGGCTGGCTGTCCGACCCGGACATCGCGCTCTACTCGCTGTCGTCGATCGTCTGCTGGCAGATGCTCGGGTTCTGCGTGGTCGTCTATCTCGCCGGGCTCCAGGGCGTACCCCAGGAGCTGGCCGAGGCGGCGGCGATCGACGGCGCGGGGCCGGTGCGCAGATTCTGGAGCGTCACCTGGCCGCTGCTCGCCCCCGCGCTCACCATCAACACCGTGGTCCTGCTGATCTCCGCGTTCAAGATCTTCGACCACGTGAAGGTGATCACCAACGGCGGCCCTGGGACGGGGACCACCGCGAGCGTGGCGCTCGTCATCCTGAATGAGGGGTTCGTGGAGAACCGCACCGGTTACGCCTCGGCGGAGGCGGTCGTCATGCTGATCGTCATCGCGCTGCTGTGCGTGATCACGCTGCGCGTGCTGCAGCGCAGGGAGGTGCAGCTCTGATGCGCTCCACCGTGCCATGGCTGCGCCCGCTGGTCGCGCTGGTCGTCGGCGGGGTGTTCTTCATCCCCCTGTACATCGCGCTGATCAACGTCTTCAAGGAGAGCAGGCAGGTCGCCAGCGGGGCGATGTCGCTGCCGATCCCACCCACCTTCGACAACCTGATCCGGGTGCTGACCAGCCCGGACAGCCTCTTCTGGTCGTCGCTGCGTACGAGCGTCCTGGTCACCTCGCTGTCGATCATCATCCTGACGCTGCTGTCGGCCATGCTCGGCCACTACCTGGCCCGGCAGAACACCTGGTGGTCCCGGGTCATCATGGTGCTGCTGCTGTGCGGGCTGATGATCCCGCCGCAGGTGATCCTGATCCCCATCACGCAGGTGCTCAAGGCGCTCGGGCTGATGTCGACGCTGCAGGGCCTCGTGCTCTTCAACGTCGGGTATTACGTGCCGTTCGGGGTCTTCGTCTTCTCCGGCTTCATGAAGGGCGTGCCCCGGGAGCTGGAGGAGGCCGCGGCCATCGACGGGGCCACGCGGTGGCAGACGTTCTGGAAGATCGTCTTCCCGCTGCTGCGGCCGGCGACGGCCAGCGTGCTGATCTTCCTCGGCGTGTGGATCTGGAACGACTTCCTCAACCCGCTGATCATCTACGGGCCGCGCGAGGGGACCACGATCATGACGGGGATCTACAAGTCGCTCGGGCAGTACGCGGCGGACTTCGGCGGCATGTTCGCGCTGATGTTCCTGGCCACGCTGCCGATCCTGGTGTTCTACCTGCTGCTGCAGAAACAGTTCGTCAAGGGGCTCACGGGGGGCGCGACGAAGGGCTGACGCCGCACAGCGAACAGCCCCCGGTCTGCGCTGCCGGGGGCCGTTCGGGTGGTGCTTAGTTGACGTCGAGCTTGCGCTGGATGGCGAGCAGGATGTGGGTCATCTCCGTCTGAGTCGACTGCATCTGGTCGACCGTGGTGCCCATCTGGTCGACCCTCCCGACCATCTGGTCGACCGTGGCGCCCATCTGGTCGACCTTGGCACCCATCTGGTCGACCTTGGCGTCCATCTGGTCGAACCTGGCGTCGATCTGGGCGAACTTAGTGGTGACCTTGTCGTCCAGCCGCTTGACCCGGTCTGCGACGCCGTTGATGCGCTCCGTCAGATCCTGCGCCACCTCGACCTGGTCGGCGCGGATCTTGATCAGCTCGTTCTCGATGTCGAGGCCGAACTGAAGCGCGGAGTCCTTGATGCTCACTGTCATCTCCCCTACCTTCGAAGGTAGGGACCGGGGATGTAAAGGATCTCCGGTCCCGATTGCCTTCTCAGGCTAGCCCAGGGAAGTCAAGAGTGGCCAGTGAATGTGGCACAGCGTGTGGCGATTTCTATACCCAGCGTAGTCATTTATACAGAGCGTCCACATCCTCGGCGAAGTCCCGCATCACCACGCTGCGCTTGATCTTCAGGGTCGGCGTCAGATGGCCGCTGTCCTCGGTGATGTCCACCTCCAGCACCGCGAACTTCTTGATCTGCTCCGCCTTCGACACCGCCCGATTGGCCGTGTCCACGGCCTTCTGGACCTCCGCCAGGACGCGCGGATCCGCCCGCAGCTCACTCAGCGTGGCCGACGGCAGACCGTTGGCTGTCTTCCACTGGTCCAGCGCCTCCGGGTCCAAGGTGATCAGAGTCGCCACGAACGGCTGCCCGTCGCCGACGATCATGGCCTGGGAGATCAGCGGGTGCGCCCGGAGCGCGTCCTCCAGCGGGCCGGGGGCGACGTTCTTGCCCGCCGCCGTCACCAGGATCTCCTTCTTGCGGCCGGTGATGCGCAGGTAGCCGTCGGCGTCGAGTTCGCCCACGTCGCCCGTGTGGTACCAGCCATCGGCGTCGATCGCGTCGGCCGTCGCCTGGTCGTTGTGCCAGTAGCCGTGGAAGACGTGGCGGCCCTTGGCCAGGATCTCGCCGTCGTCGGCGATGCGGATCGACACGCCGGGCAGCGGCTTGCCGACCGTGCCGATCTTGTTGGCCCCCGGCATGTTGACCGAGCAGGGGGCCGAGGTCTCGGTCAGGCCGTAGCCCTCGAACACCTCGATGCCGACGCCCCTGAAGAAGTGGCCGAGCCGGTCGCCGAGCGCCGAGCCGCCGCACACCGCCGCCGACAGGCGGCCGCCCGTGGCCGTGCGGAGCTTGCCGTACACGAGCCGGTCGAACAGGGCGTGCCGCAGGCGCAGGCCCAGGCCCGCGCCGCCGGAGCTCTCGGCCTTGCTCCACGCGACGGCCGTGTCGACGGCGCGGGCGAAGATCGCGCCCTTGCCGCCCGCGATGGCCTTCTGCTCGGCGCCGTTGTAGACCTTCTCGAACACGCGGGGCACGCCGAGCAGGAACGTCGGCTGGAACTCGGCCAGGTCCGGGGCCACGTTCTTCATGTTCGGGGTGTGGGCCAGGATCGCGCCCGCCTCGATGATGGCGACCTGGATCATGCGGGCGAAGATGTGCGCGAGCGGCAGGAACAGCAGGGCGGCTGCCGTCCCCTGTCCGGTGAAGAGCTGCTCCAGGGGGCCGGCCACCACGTTGCGGGCGGTGAACAGCAGGTTGTCGTGCGTGATCTGGCAGCCCTTGGGCCGGCCGGTGGTGCCCGAGGTGTAGACGACCGTGGCCAGGTCGGCCGAGCCGACCCGGGCGCGCCGCTCCTCGAAGGCGGCATCGTCCACTCCGGAACCGTCGAGCGTCTCATCCACGCGCCAGACGGGCTTCAGGCCGGGCGCGGCCTCGCGTACCGTCTCCTCGTGCGTGTCGAGCTCGACGAACACCGCCTTGGGCTCGCTGTCGGACAGGATCCACCTGACCTGCTCGACCGCCGACGTCTCGTAGATCGGCACGGTGACCGCGCCGACGGACCAGATCGCGTAGTCGATCAGCGTCCACTCGTAGCGGGTCCGCGACATCAGCGCGACCCGGTCGCCGTGCTCGACGCCCGCCGCGATCAGCCCCTTGGCCAGCTCGACCACCTGGTCGCGGAACTCGGCCGCGGTGACGGCCGGCCAGCCGCCGCCGGACTTGCGCCGCATGACGACCGCGCCGGGCTCCTGCTCGGCCCGCCTGAACACCGTGTCGGGCAGGCTCGCGGAGGCAGGTACGTCGACCAGCACCGGGACGCTGTACTCGCGCACGGATCAACTCCTCTTCGTGGACCGCCATGGCCGCTATCGCGTGGAATTACCCACGGGTAGGGGTGATTCTCACGCTAGCAGCCGCTCTCATAGGATTTCCCGCATGAGGGTCCATGTCATCAGCGACGTGCACGGCAGGGCCGACGCCCTGGCCCGCGCGGGCGCGGGCGCCGACGCGCTGATCTGCCTGGGGGACCTGATCCTCTTCATCGACTACGACGACCACGCGCAGGGCATCTTCCCCGACCTGTTCGGCGCCGAACGGGCCGCGGAGTTCATCCGGCTCCGTACGGCCAAGCGGTTCGACGAGGCCAGAGCCATGTCGGCGCGGCTGTGGTCCACCCTCGACGGCGACCCGCGCGAGCACATCGAACGCAACGTACGCGCCCAGTACGAGCAGCTCTTCGCGGCCATGCCCGAGCCCGCCTACCTCACCTACGGCAACGTCGACATCCCGCGCCTGTGGCCCGACTACCTCCAGGACGGCCACCAGGTGCTCGACGGTCAGAGCGTGGAGATCGGCGGCTGGCGGTTCGGCTTCGTCGGCGGCGGGCTCAAGACCGCCTACCGCACGCCGTACGAGATCAGCGACGAGGAGTTCGCCGCCAAGGTCGAGGCGGTCGGCGAGGTCGACGTGCTGTGCTGCCACATCCCGCCCGCGGTGCCCGAGCTGCTCTACGACGTGGTGGCCAGGCGCTTCGAGCGCGGCAGCGAGGCGACGCTGGCGGCGATCAAGCGGACGCAGCCGCGCTACGCCCTCTTCGGGCACGTGCACCAGCCACTTCACCAGCGCACCCGGATCGGGCGCACCGAGTGTGTGAACGTGGGTCATTTCCGGGGAAAGGGGGTTCCGTTCATCCTCGAATGGTGACCAGACCGGTACGGTGGTCGCATGGCTGATCGCACCACTTCGAGCATCACCATCGGCGCGGACCGCGCCGCTGTGATGGCCGTCATCGCCGACTTCACGGCCTACCCCGAATGGGCCGGGCAGGTGAAGAACGCCGAGATACTGAGCACCGGGGCCGACGGCCGGCCGGAGACGGTGCGGTTCGTCCTGGACGCCGGAGTGATCAGCGACACCTACACCCTCGGCTACACCTGGCAGGACGACGAGAGCGTCCGCTGGAAGATCGTCGAGCCGGGCAAGATGGTCTCCGAGCTGGCGGGGAGTTATCTGCTGGCCGACACGGGCAATGGTACGGAAGTGACGTACGAGCTCGCCGCCGACCTCAAGGTCCCCATGCTCGGCATGATCAAGCGCAAGGCGGAGAAGGTCATCGTGGAGACCGCGCTCAAGGGCCTCAAGAAGCGCGTCGAAGGGCGCTGAAGTGAGCCCGCGGGTTCTGCTCTTCACCGGAAAGGGCGGCGTGGGCAAGACCACGGCCGCCGCGGCGACCGCCACGCTCGCCGCCAAGCGCGGGCTGAAGACGCTGATCGTGTCCACCGACACCGCCCACTCGCTGGCCGACGCGCTCGGCGTCGAGCCGGGCGAGATCGCGCCGGGGCTGCACCTGCACCAGGTCGACACCCAGAAGACGCTGGAGCGCCACTGGGGCGAGCTGCAGGAGTACGCCAGAGGGGTGCTCACCGAGCTGGGCCTGGACGAGATCACCTCCGAGGAGATCACCATCCTGCCCGGCGCCGAGGAGATCATCGCGCTCCTGGAGCTGCGTGAGCACGCCCGCGAAGGACGCTGGGACGTCATCGTCGTCGACTGCGCGCCCACCGCCGAGACCCTGCGCCTGCTGGCCCTGCCCGAGGCGCTCGACTGGCACATGACCAGGCTGATGCCGGTCGGCCGCAAGATCATGAAGATCGTCTCGCCGTTCGTGCGCAGCGTCGCCCACGTCAGCGCGCCCGGCGAGGAGGTCATGAGCGCGGGGGAGCGACTCCACCGGGGCCTGCTGGAGGTACGCGAGCTGCTCACCGGCGAGCACGCCTCGGTGCGCCTCGTGCTGACACCGGAGTCGGTGGTGCTCGCCGAGGCCAGGCGCACCCTCACCTCGCTCAACCTGTACGGCTACCGCGTCGACGCGGTGATCGCCAACCGGGTCTTCCCCGCGGAGGGCGCCGACCAGTGGCGCGCCCAGTGGGTGGCGGCCCAGTCGAGACTGCTCGCCGAGGCCGAGGAGTCGTTCGCGCCGCTGCCCATCCACGTCGTGCCGTACCTACCGGCCGAGCCGGTCGGCAAGGACGCGCTGGCCGAGATGGGCGCGGCGATGTACGGCGAGGCGGATCCGTTCGCCGACCCCGGCGTGGAGCCGCCGCTGCGGCTGTCCGCCGACGAGCTGGCCCTGGCGCTGCCGGGCGCCGACCGGGCCGACGTGGACCTGGCCCGCAAGGGTGACGAGCTGATCATCACCGCCGGACCGTACCGGCGGATCCTGGCCCTGCCGGCAGCGCTGGCACGCAGGAGGATCAGCGGCGCGGCGCTCCGCGACGGCGTCCTCCGGGTACGGTTCACAGCAGGAGGGCCAGATGACTGAGCGCAACGACAGAGACCCGATCGGCACCGTCACGGACGAGGCACGCAAGCTGTTCGACACCATCCAGGGGCGGGCCACCCGCCAGGTCGGCAGGACCGTCCTCAACTCGTTCACCGGAGGCGGAAGCGGTGGCGGCAGCAGGGAAAAGGACGTGTGGAGCGAGGCGGTGTCCGAGCCCCACGAGGAGTACATCTGCCGCGCCTGCCCGGTCTGCCGGGCGATAGCGGCACAGCGGGAGTCCGGCAACGACGTCGCCGGGCACCTGGTGGCGGCCGGTGGCGAGCTGTTCGCCGCCTTCCGCCAGACGATCGACGCGCTGAGCAGGCCGGCCCCTCGCAGGCCGCGCGACGATCAGAGCGGCGATCAGCGCCGCGACAACGTAGAACACATTGATTTGGGATAGAGGGGATACAGGGGCATGCTCACGATCGGTGTGGACATCGGCGGCACGAAGGTCGCCGCGGGCGTGGTCGATGACGACGGCACGATCGTCGCCCAGGCGCTCAAGCCCACTCCGGCCGACCGGCCCGACCAGGTCGCCGCGACGGTGGCCGAGGTCGTGCGCGAGCTCGCCCAGGACAGGGAGATCGAGGCCGTCGGCGTGGGCGCGGCAGGGTTCGTCGACGAGACCCGGTCGATCGTACGGTTCGCCCCCAACCTCGCCTGGCGCGAGGAGCCGCTGCAGAAGAAGATCAGCGGGCTGATCGGGCTGCCGGTCGTCATCGAGAACGACGCCAACGCCATGGCCTGGGGCGAGGCGAAGTTCGGCGCGGGACGCGGCCAGTCGCACATCGTCTGCATCACGGTCGGCACCGGCATCGGAGGCGGCTTCGTCTTCGACGGCAAGCTGTTCAGGGGCCACTGGGGCATGGGAGCCGAGCTCGGCCACATGCAGGTGGTGCCCCACGGGCGACTGTGCGGGTGCGGTCAGATCGGCTGCTGGGAGCAGTACGCCAGCGGCAACGCCCTGGTCGCCGAGGCCAGGCACATCGCCGCCGTGCAGCCGCGGCGGGCCGAGATCCTGCTCGGCCTGGCGGGCGGCACGATCGAGGGCGAGGAGGTCACCGAGGCGGCCAAGCTGGGTGACGAGGCGTCCCTGCTCGCGTTCGACAGCATCGCCGACTGGCTCGGCCAGGGCATGGCCGACCTGGCCGCGGTCCTCGACCCGGGCTGCTTCATCGTGGGCGGCGGGGTCTCGCGCGCGGCCGAGTTCTTCCTCGACCGGACCCGCGAGACGTTCGCCCGCCGGCTCACGGGCAGGGGGCACCGGCCGCTCGCCGAGATCAGGCTGGCCGAGCTGGGCGCCTCAGCGGGACTCGTCGGCGCGGCCGACCTCGCCAGGCTGCGCTGACCGGTTCCCGCGCGATGCTCCGCGTGGCCACGTACAACGTCCGCGGGCTGCGTGACAGCGTGCCCGCGCTGGTCCGCGTGATCGAGTCGATGCGCGCCGACGTCCTGTGCCTCCAGGAGGCGCCGCGCTTCCTCAACTGGCGCGGCCGGCGGCGCGAGCTGGCCCAGACGTGCGGCCTGCGGGTGGCGGCCGGAGGCAGGCTCGGCGGCGTGGCCGTGCTCGTCCGCCCCGGGATCGAGGTGCTGGCGGCCGAGCACCACGCGCTGAAGGTGTTCCTCGGCCTGGAGATCCGCGGGCTGGCCGTCGCGATCCTGCGCGTCGCGGGGGTGCCGCTGGCCGTCGGCTCGATCCACCTCGACCTCCACCGCGCGGCCAGGCTGCGGCACGCGTACGAGGCGATGACGCTGATGCGGCGGGCGGCGGGCGCGTACGGCGCCGCCATCGTGATCGGCGGCGACCTCAACGAGCAGGAGACCGAGCCCACCTGGCGTTATCTGGCCGGGCAACTGGCCGACTGCCATCCGGCGGCGCCCCGCGGCGACGGGCTGACCTTCCCGGCCCGGCAGCCGCGCGAGCGCATCGACGCGGTGTTCGCCGCGCGCTCTCTGACGGTCGTCTCATGCGGCGGCGCGGACGCCTCCGAGACCGACCTCGGGGCCGCCACCGACCACCTGCCGGTGCTCGCCGAGCTGCGAGTAGGACCCTAACGGAGCAGGGGTGGGTCGCGAACCCGTAGCATTTGCTCATGACCCGTCGCTTTCAGCGGCGTGCGCTCACCCTGATCTTGGCGACGTCCGTGGCCTTGTCGCAGGTCACGCCCGCCGCGCATGCCGATCCTCACCCCGCCACGCTTGAGGCGTGGCAGCAGTCGACGAGCGTCCGCCTGGACGCCGACGGCTCGCTCTCCGACGTGACCGCGCTCTCTTCGGGTGATGTCTGGGCCGTCGGACAGCAGGAGATCTGGGATGTGTGGAAGAACCGCGGCACGGTCCGCCACTGGAACGGCACCAGCTGGTCCGAGGTGACCCTGCGCGACGCCACCGGCGCCGGCAACCTGCGCGGCGTGGCCGCCACCTCGCCGTCCGACGTGTGGGCCGTGGGCGACGGCCACGACGGCCTGCCCTACCTCGCCCACGGCGACGCGGGCGGCTTCGACCGGGTCAGGGCGCAGGGGATGCGCGGGGGCGACTGGCTCGGCGGCATCGACGCCCGGCCGGGGCGGGTCGTGGCCGTCGGCAGCCGCGACAACTCCTGGCTCATCCTCACCGGCCAGGGCGGCGAGTGGACCACCCAGGAATCCCCCAGGGACGACGACGGAAAGGTCCTGGAGCCGGGCGCGCTCTACGGTGTGTCCAACGGGTTCGCCGTCGGCGACACCGGCCGGGCACCGCTGATCATGCACCTGTCGGGCAACACCTGGAAGCCCATGCGCGTGCCCGACCTCCCCGGCGGCTACCTGCGCGACATCCAGGTCGACGGCCCCAAACGGGCGCTGGCCGTGGGCGGCGTCTACCGCAGCGACGGCGAGGTGGACCCGCTCGTCCTGTCGTGGAACGGCAAGCGCTGGCAGCGGGAGCAGCTGCCCGTGACCGAGTCGCGTCTCTACGGCGTCACCGGCGACGGCAAGGGCCGCTTCTGGATCTCCGGTTTCGACCCGTCACGGGCCGCCGAGCCGTTCATGATGCGCTGCGAGAAGAGTGAGTGCGAGATCATCCGGGGCGACGCCGCGAAGGGCAAGGACAGTGTGCGGTTGCAGGCCGCCACCTACCTCGCGGGCAAGGGCACGGTCTGGGCGGTCGGCCATGCCGTGGACGCCCGTGAGCGCTACACCGACGTGGTGGAGTCGTTCGGGCCCAGGGACCCGTCGCTGAACTCCTAGCCGGCCTCCTGGAGGCCGGCCCTAAAGCACGGCGCCGTCGTCCCACCCGGAGTCGTTGGGCGGGCCGTCGCCCATCCGCACCACCAGCGCCACGAAGCCGCCGATGAACGCGGCCACGGCGGTGAAGAGCGCCCAGCCCTCCATCTGCCAGTTGGCCATCGCGGCGACCAGGAGATAGGCCGGGCCGCCGAACAGCGCCACCCAGGCCAGCTTGGTCGGCAGGTCGAGCTTGGGCAGGGGCGGCGGCACCGGTGGCTCGAAGCGCCCCTCACCGTCCTCGTCGAGGTCATCGTCCTCGTCGCCCTGCTCCGCCTCCAGGTCGGCGTCCTCGTCGGCCGCTGGTTTCACCACCCGGTGGGCGGGCTCGACCGGGACGTTCTCGCTGTCCGGCCATGGCTGGTGGGCCGAGTCGGGCTCGGCTGTGTCGTTGAAGGACGCGACGATCTGCCGCCAGACCTCGTCCTCGTCACTCTGGGGCGTCACCTAGATCGGCCTCTCCGCAGCGATCGCGACTTCCCCCTGGGTGCGATCAGTCCCTCTGCAAGGGTACCGAGGCATGTGTCCGGATGAAGTCGAGGCTACCGGCAAAGATCCTGTGGGCATCGTTGTCCAGCGTCGCAACATGGTAGCTATCGGTAAGCTCCTCGATCGTGGCCTGCGGTACGTTCTGGCGAATGATCGCCACACTTGTCGGTTTCACTACATGGTCCTCCGTGCTGTGGAAGACCAGCAGCGGCTGGGTCACCTTCACCAGGTCGCCCTGGACGAGCGACCACAGGCCGGGCAGCGAGGCGGCCGCCTTCACGGGCGTGCGCGCGTAGGCCAGCTCGGTCACGCCCGGCTTCTTGACGTCGTTCCCCACCCCCGGCACCGACGGCAGGAACCACTTGAGCACCGGCGCCAGCATCAGCAGCGGTGCGTCCCTGGTGATCGACGGGTTGACCACCACGACGCCCCTGATCGCCTCGCCGTGCACCTCGGCCAGCCGCAGCGCCAGGCAGCCGCCCAGCGACAGGCCCGCCACGAACACCTCCGCGCAGCGACCCTGGAGGTCCTCGAACGCCTTCTCCACCTCGGCGTACCAGTCCTCCCAGCGGGTACGGTTCATCTCCTGCCAGGTGGTGCCATGTCCGGGCAGGCGGGGGAGGGAGACGCTCACCCCGTGCCCGGCCAGATACTCGCCCCAGGGCCGCAGTGACTGCGGCGTGCCGGTGAAGCCGTGGCACAGCAGTACACCGACCTGACCTGCTTCATGGTGATAGGGCTCCGCGCCTGGCATGAGCGGCATAACAGCTCCTCGAAGGGATTTCATCCCGGAATTGCCCGATCGTCGCACGATCGAGGGGGATTGTGCGAGAGGTGAGGTAGGAGCATCCGTCGTGAGATGCGAAGATGACTTTGCTTGCTGACAGCGCTCTCGAGAAGAGGTGGCCGGGTGTTCTACTGGGTGGTCAAGGCCATCTTGGGGCCGTTCCTCCGCGTCGTCTTCCGGCCGTGGGCAGAAGGTGTGGAGAACGTACCCAGGCAGGGGCCGGCCATCCTGGCCGGAAACCACCTGTCGTTCGCCGACCATTTCTTCGGGCCGCTGCACCTGCGCCGCAAGGTCATCTCGCTCGGCAAATCCGACTACTTCACCGGGCGCGGCATCAAGGGCTTCTTCAGCCGGCTGTTCTTCAGCGGCGTCGGCACCGTGCCCATCGACCGTTCGGGCGGCAAGGCCAGCGAGGCCGCGCTGCGCACCGGCATGCGGGTGCTGAGCGAGGGCAGCATCCTCGGCATCTACCCGGAGGGCACCCGCTCACCTGACGGCCGCCTGTACAAGGGCAAGACGGGCGTCGCCCGGCTGGCCCTCATGTCGCGGGTGCCGGTGATCCCGTGGGCCATGGTCAACACCTTCGAGATGATGCCGCCCGGCCACCCGCTGCCCAAGCTCGGGATCCGGCCCGGGGTGCGGTTCGGCAAGCCGCTCGACTTCTCCCGCTACTACGGGATGGAGGAGGACCGGCTCGTGCTGCGCGCCGTGACCGACGAGATCATGTACGCGCTCATGGAGCTGTCGGAGCAGGAGTACGTCGACAAGTACGCCGCCAGCGCCAAGGTCGAGATGGAGCGCGCGGCCCGGGCCGCCAAGGGTTGACCAGTCACTGCCGCAGTGCCTGCTCCGTCTTGCACATGGCGGTGGTCATCGTCTCCAGCTCACCGCGGGTCAGCCGGTCGATGAGGTAGGCCCGCACGACCTCCAGATGGCCGGGCGCGACGCGTTCCAGGCAGCTGACGCCCGCCTCGGTCAGCACGGCCAGCACACCCCGCTCGTCGGAAGGGCAGGTGGTGCGCTCGACCAGGCCCGCCCGCTCCAGTTGCCCGATCTGGTACGTCAGCGCGGACTTCGACACCACGACGCCCCTGGCCAGCTCCGTCATGCGCATCTGGCGGCCGGGGGCGTCTGCCAGGCGTACCAGGATCTCGTACTGCGGGTGCGTCAACCCGGCCGTGGCCTTGAGCTGCTCTTCGATGCGTCGCTCAAGCAGGTGGGAGGTGGACAGGAAGGCGCGCCAGGCGGCCATCTCCGTCTCGTCGAGCCAGCGGGGGTCGGTCACACCGTCCAGTGTACTTGTTGTTCAGATTTGAACTTCCCGCTAGAGTGCTGGTTCAAATCTGAACAACTGTCATTGGAGTTCGCATGCTTGACCAGTCACGTTCCGTAGCGCTCCTGATCGCCCGGGTGGCCGTCGGGGGGATCTTCCTGGTGCACGGCTACCAGAAGTTCGCCACGATGGGGATCGCCGGGACCACCAAGTTCTTCGAGTCGGCCGGGATCCCGCTGGCCGCGGCCGCCGCTCCGGCGGTGGCGGTGCTGGAGGTCGCGGGCGGCCTGGCGCTGATCCTCGGCGTGGCGCTGCCCGTGGTGGGGGCCCTGCTGGCGCTCGACATGGTGGGCGCGATCGTGTTCGTGCACGGGGCCAACGGGTTCGGGGCCGACAAGGGCGGCTACGAGTTCGTCCTGTCGCTGGCGGCGGGCGCGCTGGCCATCGGCTTCAGCGGCGGCGGCGCGCTCGCCCTCGACCGCCTGCTGTCCCGCCGCCGCACGCCTGAGAGCGTCACGGCCTGACCAGCGCAGCGTGACCGGCGCGGCGTGCTGCGGTCCCCGTTCTGCCGCGCCGGCGCTCGCTGCGGCGGGACGCTCAGGAGACGTGGGCGCGGATCTGCTTGATGTGCTCGGGAGTGGTACGGCAGCAGCCGCCGATGAGCGAGGCGCCGGCCCGTTGCCACTCCTCGGCCGCCTGGCCGTACTCGACGGGGTCGGCGGTGCCGAGCCACCGGCCCTGCCCGGAGTCCCAGCGTTCGCCGGAGTTGGGGTAGACGACCACCGGCAGGCCGCCGGAGAGCGCGCCGATGAGGCCGGAGATGTGGCGCGGCGCGGTGCAGTTGACCCCGACGGCCACCACCTGCGAGCTGCCGGCGAACAGAGCGGCGGCCTCGCCGATCGGAGTGCCGTCGTTGAGGTGCGCGGCGTCGCGGCAGGAGAAGCTCACCCACGCCTTGACCGACGGCGTCTCGGCGAGCAGCCTGGCCAGCGCCCGCGCCTCCGGGTAGGACGGGATGGTCTCGCAGGCGAGCAGGTCGGGGCCGACCGAGGCGAGGATCTCCCAGCGCGGCCGGTGCCAGGAGAGCAGACCCAGCTCGTCGAGGTCGTAGTCGCCGGTGTATTCGGCGCCGTTGGCCAGGTAGGCCCCGTAAGGGCCGATCGAGGCGGCCACCAGCCCGCCCCCGGCTTCGTCGCGGGCCTGGGCCGCCAGCTCGACCGAGAGCCTCATCAGCCGCTCGGCCTGCGCCACGTCGAGCCCGCGCCGGACGAACCCCGGGAACGACGCCTGATAGCTCGCGGTCGTGGCCACGTCGGCGCCCGCGGCGTAGTAGTCGGCGTGCGCGCGCCGGATCAGCGCCGGATCCTCCAGCAGCAGCCGCGCGGACCACAGCTCGTCGCTCAGGTCGGCGCCGAGCATTTCGAGACGGGTGGCCAGGCCGCCGTCCAGGACAAGGGTGCTCACCCGTCCAGAGTATGGTGCCCCGCGCACCGGGCAGGACTTTCCCGGTTGGTGGCCGCCCGGTGAACGGCTCGAATTAATCACATAACTTTTATGGGGAATCCCGCTTGTCATGGAAAGCGCGGATTATCTCGTCGAGCATGGCCGGCACGTCCGCCGGGCCGGAGACAGTGAAATCCGCCTGCCGCGCCAGGTCGTCTCCTGTTTCCGTGTTGGCCACCGCCACTCTGACCCCGATGAACTCAGGATCGCCTTCCTCGCGCGTACGCAGTGCCTCGAAGGCGCGGATGTCGGACAGGTCGTCGCCGAAGTACCAGGCCCTGGTCAGGTCGGCGGTCTCCGTCGCGACGACCGTGCCCTTGTCGCCGGGCACGGGTGGCTTCAGCTCGACCACCATCCGGCCCAGCTGCTCGGCCAGGCCCAGCTCGGCGGCCTTCGCCGACGACCACCTCTCCACCACGCCACGCAGCGCCGGATCCGCTCTGTAGTGCAGCGCCACCATCAGCGCCTTGTCCTCCACCAGCACCTTGCCCGGCAGTTCGCGGGCGGCGTCGGCGATCAGGTGGCGGATCACCGGCGCCCACGGCTCGGCCTCCCCGGCGTTCCTGATCTCGCCGCCGACCACCGTCTGCAGGCCGTACAGGCCGAAGAGTCGCACGCCAGGGGCGGCCGAGAAGCGTTCGCGCAGGAACGCGGCGGGGCGCGCGGAGACGACGGCGACGCGCGCGAACAGCTCCGACAGCGCGCCCAGCCGTTCCACCGCCCCGGGAACGGGGAGTACCGCGTCCGGGTCGTTCATGATGGGGGCGACAGTGCCGTCGAAATCGAAGAAGAAACCCGATTCCCGGGCCGCGGAAACAGTGGCGGAGACCGCCTCGGCGAAGCGCAGCGGTGCGCGAGAGGTCGCCATGTACGGTGACGATAGAACAGGCCGCCGGACTCCGAAAGACGCCTATTCGTATTTCCGGCGAACTTTACCGCCGGTGTCGGCCGGGGTGGTCTTCGCGATGCGGGCGAGCGCTTCTGCGTCCTTCACCGTCACCTCGCCGTCGCCGATCTCGACGAGCTCGCGGCGCTCGAAGGAGCGCAGGGCCCGGTTGACGCTCACCCTGGTCGCGCCGATCTCGGCACCCAGCCCCGCCTGCCCGGCATGCAGCCGCACCCGGCCGCCCTCGCTGTGCCGTACCAGCCACTTGGCCACCCGCGCGGAGACGTCCAGCACCACCGCGTCGGTGAGCCGCTCGTCGAGGTCGCGCACGGTCTCGGCCAGCGTACGCATCAGCCGGGCCGCCACCGACGGCTCGGTGGCGATCGCCTCCAGTACGGCCACGCGCGGCAGGTAGGCCACCTCCACCGGCGTGACGGCTGTCACCGTGGCCCGGTGCGTGCCCTCCACCAGGAGCGTCGTCTTGTCGAACGCCACGGGCGCGGCGTCCACGGCCAGCACCACCTCCCGGCCGTCCACGCTCACCCGCCCCGCCTTGACCCGGCCGTCGAGCAGGACGATCAGCTGGTCAGCCGGGTCGCCCTCGGTGCAGAGCACCTGCCCCGCCGGATAGCGCCGCAGCCGTGCCACGGCCTCCAGCCTGCGCAGCCCCTCCTGGCCCAGCTCGCGGAACATCGGGAGGGCGGCCAGCGTGTGCGTCATGTATCAGGTGATACACCACGGCTGTGCCCGGTGATGCGGCGGCCGTCTCGATGGCGGGCCTAACGTGCGGGTATGGCGAGATACGTGGTGCAGCTGGCGTTCGACGGCGACCCCAGGCGGCTGGCGGCCCGGCCCGCGCATCGGGAGCATCTGCGGGTGCTTCGCGATGAGGGGCGGTTGGTGACGGCGGGGCCGTGGGCGGATGACAGTGGAGCGTTGCACGTGTACGAGGTGGGCGATGAGGGGGAGCTGGGGGAGATCCTCCGGCGCGATCCGTATACGGCGGTGAACGGGTATGAGGTGGTGCTGCTCAAGGAGTGGACGCCGATCTTGTAGCCGCGTCCGGTCCGATGCTCACTAGTGGCGGTGTCCGGAAATTTCCGGACACCGCCACGGGTCGATCGCCGGTCCTGTCAGGTGCGCTTCCAGAACGGGCGGCGGGGCGTACTTGGTGAGGACGGGCTCGGAGAGGGCGATCCGCTGGTGAGTGTGGTGAGCACCTCGATGGCGCGCGTTCTCAGAGCTTCGGCGTCGGTGCCCGGCAGCTCCGCCGCCTGCAGCTCCTGGGCCAGGGCGGACAGCTCCGAGTGCCCGCCCAGGAAGGCGGCCAGCGCCGAGAGCCGGGAGCCCAGGTCCGCCAGGTAGAGCGGGTCGGGACCGCCGACCAGCGCCTTGAGCCGGTCGAGCTCGACGACCAGCTGCGTCCTGACCGACTCCAGCCCGGATGCGCCCGGACGCGGAGCCGGAGGCGGGGCGAACGGCGGCGGCGGGCTCATCCGCCCACCGGCCGAGCCGCCACCAAAGCCGCGGCCCGCGCCACCGCCCGGAGCGCCCGGAGCGCCCGGAGCGGCTATGTCTGAAGCGCCCGTCTCCTGGGCGCCGCCCGCGAAGCCGTGGCCCTGGCCGGGGGCGAAGCCCGGGTCGGGGACCGACATGGCGCGGAACGACGGCGCGGCCATCACCGCGGCCTGGGCCATGAAGGGCATCATCGGCGGGTTCTGCGGCAGTTCCCAGCCGCTCGGGGGCTCCACAGGCTGGATGACGCGGTGCTCCGGCTCGCCTTCCGCCACCTTCCTGGTGTCGACCGCCACATAGGCGGTGAAGCGGCACAGGACGCCGTTCTCCAACGAGACCCGGACAATCTGCGCCTCCAGCTCGTGCTCGCCCATGGCGTAGCGGTCCTCCAGCTCGCGCAGGTACGCGCGGGCCCAGACGGCGCGGATCGCCGGGTTGTCGGCCACGGTGCCCGTCACCTGCTGCTCCCACGGGGTGCCCGAGGCCAGCCCGCGTACGGTCACCGACGAGCCGTTCCGGTAGCGGCCGTATACCCGCAGCGGGACGCCGGGGAAGATGGAGCCCAGGTGGGTGACCGTGCCGGGCTCCACGTCGAGGTCCTTGAGCGACAGGTCGGTCACCAGGGGCGCACCGATACGCCGGTGGATCTGTTCCATTGCGGCGTCCAGGCGGTCCTCCGACTCGACCAGCTCGCAGCGGCCCGCGCCCAGGCCGGCCAGCCGGCCCAGGAACCCGGCGTTCACCGCCCGGTCGATGCCGACGGTGTGCACCCGCATCGACGACAGCGCGCCGCCGGTCTGCTCCAGAATCTGGTCCTCGTGGCCCACCTGCCCGTCGGTGACCAGCACGAGGACGCGTTCCCGCCCGGCCTGGTCGTGGAGCAGGGAGATGGCCTGGCGGAGCGGCTCCAGCAGCTCGGTGCCGCCGCGGGCGTCCACTCGCGAGAGGTGTTCGACAGCGCGGTAGCGGTTGCGGTCCGAGGCCGT
This sequence comes from Nonomuraea sp. NPDC049269, assembly GCF_043197155.1. NCBI lineage: Bacteria > Bacillati > Actinomycetota > Actinomycetes > Streptosporangiales > Streptosporangiaceae > Nonomuraea > Nonomuraea sp. NPDC049269. Next base: position 79,413 of record NZ_JBICSO010000013.1, on the reverse strand, counting down.
CACGAGCCCCTCGAACGCCTGCTCCACCACCGAGTCGAACGTCAGCACCGCGAACCGGTCCTGCTCGGTCAGCGTGTCGACGATCCGCGCGGCGGCCCGGCGCGCGGCGACCATCTTCCAGCCGCCCATGCTGCCCGAGCGGTCCAGCAGCAGTACGAGGTCACGCGGCGCGCGCGGGGACTCCAGCGCCGGGGGCAGCACGGTCAGCGAGAACGCGCCCTCGCCGTCCAGTTGCAGCGCCGTCGAGGCGTCGAACGACAGCCGCAGGATGAAGTCGCGGTCCAGCCGCTCGCCGGGCCGCAGCCGTACCGTGCGGCCCTCTTTTTCGTGGCCCTCTTTTTCGTGGACCTCTTCCTCGACCACGTGCAGGCTGGAGGCCATTTCGCGCAGGTCCAGCCCGGCGGCGTCGATCGTCGCGGTCAGCGACAGGCGTACGGGGTCGGGGAAGCCGGGCAGCAGTACCGGCGGCGTGATCCGCGAGGCGTCGGGCACCGCGTCGGTGTCGGGCGCGGTGCCGTCACCGGAGCCGGGGCCGTCGAGCGGGGTGCCCGGAATGTAGCGGGGGGCGACGACCAGCGGGAAGCGGAACGTGGCCGCGCCGTCCTCGTACGGCAGCGGCTGGCTCAGCGTGAGCCTGACCGTCACCCGCTCGCCGGGCAGCAGGTTGCCCACCCTGATCGTGAACACGTCGGGCCGGTCCTCCTCGGCGATCGCGGCCCGCTTCCCCTCGCGCAGCGCCTGGTCGTAGTCGGCCCTGGCCTGGCCGCGCTCCTTGAGCACGCCCTCGATCACCCGGTCGTCGGCCTCCATCCTGAACCCCGTCACCGCCGCGCGGTCAGGCAGCGGGAAGACGTACGTGGCCTCCAGCGTGACGTCGTACGGATTGCGGAAGCCCTGCGTCACCTCGACCCCGGCCACCAATCCGGAAATGTCGGCGGACACGTCCACGCTCTCCAGGGGCAGGTTCCCGCGCGCGGTCCGCAGCGCGCCGAACCCGGCGTCCGGCACCGGCAGGCACCGGGTGGGCTCCAGCGAAGTGATCTTCATATCAGCTTCCTCTCTTCGAGCAGCGCCAGCAGCGGCGCCGCCGCGGCGAGTACCGCCTGGATGTCGTCTTCAGCCGGGGTACGGCCGGCGCCGTCGAGCACGAGCGTGACCCCGTCGGCGAGCCTGACCCCACGCACCAGCGCCCCACTGGGCTGGGTGGCACGCGCGGGTCGGCCGGCACCGCTGGGCGGGGGAGGGCCGGCAGACCAGACAACGCCGGCGGGCATGGCCGCATTGGGGGACGGGAGAGTATCGGCGGGAGCGGTGGCGCCAGGGGGCAGGGCGGCGCTGGAGGGATGGGGAGCGTCGGCGGGGCGCGGATGCGGAAGGGCGGTGCCGGTGCCGTCGGTGGGACGTTCGGCCCAGAAGCGGCCACGCGGGCTCCTGGACCCGGCCGCCGAGTCGTCGAGGAGGTCCGCCGCCTCGGGCGTCTCCGTCTGGGGCATCTCCGTCTCGGACGCCTCACCGTTCGGGTGACCCGCCGCACCCCGAGCCTCCTCGCTGAGGATCAGGCCGGCCCCCACTGCGGCAATGTCCTCGTCCGAGGTCGGCCCTTCGGGGTGGGCCGTCCGCTCCAAGGTGGTGTCCGTCGCGCCGGTCAGGGCGGTCTGGATCTCCGCGATCGACCGCCCGGCGGCCTGGAGCCGCTTGATCGCCACGAGCTGCAGCAGGTGCCGCTTGCCGTACTGGGCGATCCTGCCGCGCCTGGTCAGCGGCGGGTCGACGAGGCCGATCGTGGTGTACCACCTGATCAAGCGCTCCCCGGGCACGTCGCGGACCCGGCCGTTGAGCGGCTGCGCATGGGCGCGCAACGCGTCGGCGGCGCGCTCCGCCAGCTCGCGGATGGTCCAGGTGTCGCTCATACCTTCACAATTACACTGTCATTATTGCAGTGTCAATCGGAAGGCTGCGGGTAAGTGGGGTGTTCTACGCAAAAGACCCTGATGTCGAACCACGGGGAGGAACACATCATGGCTACGATCACCGGTCCGCTCTCGGGCGACGCGAAGAACACGGTCGCGACGGCCCTCCAGGGAGCACTGGTCGATCTCATCGATCTCTCACTGCTCGCCAAGCAGATGCACTGGAACCTGACCGGCCCGCACTTCCGGCAGATCCACCTCCAGCTCGACGAGCTCACCGCCCTGGCCCGCGAGCACGCCGACACCATCGCCGAACGCGCCGTCGCCCTGGGACTCAGCCCGGACGGCCGCGCGGCCACCGTCGCCAAGTCCACCAAGCTCTCGCAGCCGGAGAACGGCTGGATCGAGGACGGCAAGGTCGTGGCGACGATGACGGACATCCTGGAGAGCATCGGCAACCGGATGCGCGAGCGCATCGCCGCGACCGACGAGCCGGACCCCGTCTCCCAGGACCGGCTCATCGCCGTGGCTCAGGACATCGACAAACAGCACTGGATGTTCCAGGCCCAGAGCTGACCTCGGCACCATGCACCGGCCCGGGAGCCCGCCCGCTCTGACCCGGCCTTCAGCCTCACCGCGACGGCCGGACGGGCCGCCGTCGCGCTCGACAACCCCCTGCCCTCCGCGATCCCCACCCGCGTGCGCGGGGATCGCGGAGACGGTGGCCGATGCGGGGCAGAGGTTTCTGCGCGGCGGACACTGCGGAGGTCCCGGCTGCCACAGTGAGGCCGACCGCTGGTTCGCCGTGCTGAAGTGAGCGGTGCTGAAGTGGGCGGTACTGGTGGCAACCGTGCCGATGTCGCTGGATCACGCCTGAGGTTCGCGCAGAGTTTGATCTCGCACATCCCTGGCATTCATGTCGGTGAGGTCGACTAGCGTGGCACTTAGAGGGAGGCTCCACGATGTCCAGCAAGACGCTCCTCCGCACGGGTCCGCTTCGGCAGGGCGGGATGAGCCCATATGGCCCCCTGGAGCCGCCCGGCGGCGACGATCTGGCCTTGCCCGGGGGGTTCAGCGGCCGGATCGTGGCCCGCTCGGGCCAGAAGGTGGCCGGGCTGACCTGGCACGCGGCACCCGACGGTGGCGCGTGCTTCCCCGATGACACCGGCTGGATCTATGTGTCCAACTCCGAGCTGCCGCTGCTCGGCGGCGCGTCCGCGCTCCGCTTCCGTGCCGACGGTTCGATCGCGGACGCGTACCGCATCCTGTCCGGCACCGACCTCAACCGCGCGGGCGGCGCGACGCCGTGGGACAGCTGGCTCTCGTGCGAGCTCGGCCACCGCGGCCGGGTCTTCGAATGCGACCCGTACGGCACCCGCGCCGGGCGCCCCCGCCTGGCCATGGGCCGCTTCAAGCATGAGGCCGCCGCCTGCGACCCCGACCGGCAGGTCGTCTACCTGACGGAGGGAGAGCCCGACGGGTGCTTCTACCGGTTCAGGCCGGGCGATTGGGGCGATCTCACCGAGGGCACCCTGGAGGTGCTCTGCGACGGCGGCGACTGGAAGCCGGTGCCCTCGCCCGCCGCCCTGCTCAAGGCCACGCGCCATCAGATAGAGGACGCCCGCCACTTCGACGGCGGCGAGGGCTGCCACTACGCGGGCGGCGTCTGCTACTTCACCACCGAGGGCGACAGCGGCCTGTGGGCCTACGACGCCGAGACCTCCACACTCGACCGGATCTGCGACGGCGTACGCGCCATCACCGCGGCACCGTCGGGCGACCTGTACGTCGCCAGGCAGTCGACGCAGATCGACCTCATCACGCCCGACCGGGAGGTCACGCCGTTCCTCAAGCTCGGTGGCCCGAGCGGGGCCGAGCTCACGGGACTGGCGTTCGCTCCCGGCGGCGGCCGACTCTACTTCTCGGCCAGACAGGGCCGCGACGACGGCCGCACCTTCGAAGTGGTCGGCCCCTTCCGCGCCTGAGGGACCTCAGCGCGTGACCCCCGGACGGCTTCCGGGGCTGGAAACGTGTCGCGGGGGACAAGTCCACCACCGGGTATCACGACCCTGGCTGCCGGGCTGACATCGCCGCGGTCCTGGGCCTTGACGGCCCGATCGCCGGCCTGAGCCTCTCCACCCCGGCTGACCGGGAGGCTCCGCACTGGCCGATACGCCGCGCTGAGCGGCCGACCACCCGCTGGCCGCGTCACCAACTGCACAAGACAGAACAACTACCTCAGGTACCGCACCAGCGCGACCTTCAGCTCCTCGATCAGCTGCGCCGCCCGTGTGGGCTCGGCCGTGGAGATCAGCGCCATGACGGTCGAGACCATCGCCACCGCCATCGCGGCCATGAGGCGCGCCCGCGCGGGATCCAGGTCCGGGGCGCGCCGCAGCAGCATGGCGGCCACCTGTTCGCCGACCGCCTCCTGCAGGCGGTTGGCCGCCTCGGCCAGATTGTCGCCCGTCGCCGAGCCGTGCATCACGGCCCAGTAGGCGGGCGAGTGCGCCTTGAACGCCACGCTCTGGTCCACGACCTGCCCGACCAGCGTCTCCAGCGGCAGGTCCGGCGTGACGGCCGACAGCCGCTCGGCCCAGAACTCCGCCCGTTCGTCGGTGTAGCGGGACACCAGCCCGTCGAGGATCTCCTCCTTGTTGCGGAAGAACTGATAGAGCGACCCGGGTGACAGCCCGGCCTGGGCGGCGACCTGGTTCGTCGTCATGGCGGGGTAGCCGGCATCGGCGATCACCACCTCGGCCGCGTCGAGGATCTCCGCCATGCGCTTGAGCCCGCGCGCCTGCCGGCGCACCGTGCGCTCAGTCATGGCACACCACTTTGACAAATGCGAGCATCTACTTGTATTTCTGATGAGGCGGAAAAAACACGAGTAGTTTACCGAATTTCGTCGGGGAGAACCTATGAAGACCGAAACCATGGCACAGGCAGGGCCGCGCTCGACCGGGCCGCCGCTCCGCAGGCTCGGGTTCCTCCTGGTACGGCGGCGCCGGCTGGTGCTGTCGCTGGCCCTCGTCGCGTTCGTGATCGCCGGAGCCTTGGCCGCGGGGGCGGTGCCGCGGCTGTCGCTGTCCAGGTTCGACGCGCCCGGCTCGGAGTCCGACCGGGCCCAGGCCGAGCTGGCCGAGCGTTTCCGCACCGGCAGCCCGGACCTGGTCTTCCTGCTGACCGCGAAGACCGGCACCGTCGACGACCCGGCCAACGCGGCCGCCGGGCAGGAGCTGACCGCGCGCGTCGCCCGCTCCGGCGGCGTGGCGGAGGCCGCGTCCTACTGGTCGCGGGGCAGGCCCGCGACGCTGCGCAGCGCGGACGGAAGGCAGGCGCTGATCTTGGTCCGCGTGCCCGGCGACGCCGACCACGTGCGGACACGGGTGCTTCCTGAGCTCGTGCCACGCATCACCGGCGATGGCGAGCCGTTCGAGGTGGGGGGCGGGAATGGGCCGTTCCAGGTGCGGGCCGGGGGCGGGGAGGAGGTGTTCCGGCAGACCGTGCCGCTGGCCAGGCAGGACTTCGTCCGGGCCGAGCTGGTCATCTTCCCGCTGGCGTTCGTGCTGCTCTGGCTCTACCTGCGCCGGGCGCTGGCCGCGCTGGTGCCGATCCTGGCCGGGGTGTTCGCGATGGTGATCGGGCTCGCGCTGCTGCGCGGCGTCCTGATATTTGCGGATATATCGACGTTTGCTCTGAACCTCACCTTGGCGATGGGCCTGGGTCTGGGGATCGACTACTGCCTGTTCGTGATCTCGCGCTTCCGTGAAGAGGTACGGCGCGGCGCGGGCCGGGCCGAAGCCGTGGCCGGAGCCGTCGAGCACGCCGGCCGTACGGTGATCTTCAGCGGTCTCACTGTGGCGGCCTCTCTGGCCGTACTGTTCGCGCTGCCCTTCGGCTTCCTGCGCTCGTTCGCCTATGCGGGCATCGCCGTGGTCGCCGGTGGCCTGGTCGTGGCGGTGCTGGTGCTGCCGGCCGTCCTCGCCTCGGCGGGCGGCGGGATGCTGCCGCGGCGGGAACGGGCCGAGCGGCCGGACGGGTTCTGGCACGGGCTCGCCACACGGGTGATGCGTAGGCCGTTGATCTTCGGGGGCGCGGCCACGGTGCTGCTGCTCGTGCTGGCCTCGCCGTTCCTGAGCCTGCGCTTCGGCGCCGCCGACGACCGGATCCTGCCGGCCGAGGCGCCCGCGCGGCAGGTGCAGGAGGTGATCCGCCAGGGCTTCCCCGCCGAGGAGACCGACGCGATCCAGATCGTGTCCCGGGGAGCCGCCACGGACGTGGCGGGCTACGCGGTGCGGCTGTCGAGGCTGCCCGGCGTCGCCCAGGTCGACTCCGCCGCCGGGTCCTTCACGGGCGGGGCGCGGACGGGCGACGGCGATCCGGTCCGGTTCGCCGGGAGCGCGGGCACCTGGCTGTCGGTGGTGCCGTCGGCCGCGTCGCTGTCCGGCGACCCGGTGGAGTTGGTGGAGGCCGTACGGGCGGTCGACGCGCCGTTCGAGGTGCTGGTCGGCGGCTATCCGGCCGAGCTGGCCGACTACCGCGCCTCGGTGGTCGACCGGCTGCCGCTGGTGATCGCGCTGATGCTGGGTGTGACGTTCGTGCTGCTGCTGTTCATGACGCGCAGCCTGATCCTGCCGCTCAAGGCGACCGTCCTCAACGTGCTCAGCCTGGGCGTCATGTTCGGGGCGATCGTCTGGGTCTTCCAGCAGGGCCACCTGTCGGGCCTGCTCGGCTTCACCCCGACGGGCACGCTCGACGCGAGCATCCCCGTCCTCATGCTCTGCGTCGCCTACGGGCTGTCGATGGACTACGAGGTGTTCCTGCTGTCGCGGATCAAGGAGGAGTACGACCGGACAGGTGACACGAACGAGGCGGTGGCCGCCGGGCTCCAGCGCGGGGCGCCGCTGATCACGGCGGCGGGCGGCATCCTGGCGCTGTCGTTCGCCGCCTACGCAACCGCCCAGGTCGCGTTCGTGCAGATGCTCGGGGTCGGCATGGCCGCCGCCGTGCTCGTCGACGCCACCGTGATCAGGGCCGTGCTGGTGCCCAGCCTGATGCGCCTGGCCGGACCGCTCAACTGGTGGCCTAGAGGTCGCGGCTCCACTCCTGCTCGGTGAACTCGATCCCGTTCTCGGTCCCCTTGTGCTCCGACTCCAGCTCGAACCCGGCGGCCTGGTAGATGCGCCGCGCGCTGACCAGGCAGTCGCGGGTCATCAGCGTGATCCGCTTGTAGCCCTCGGCCTTGGCGTGGCGCAGGCACTCGCCGACGAGCCGTCCACCCAGGCCCAGCCCGCGGGCCGACGGCTCGACGAGCAGCAGCCGGAGCCGCGCGGTGGTGTCGTCCTCGCGGACGCAGAACACGCACCCGGCGGGCTCCCCGCCCACCTCGGCGATCCAGCCCATGTCGCGCGCCGGGTCGTACGCGCCGATGATCCTGGCGACCAGCCGCTCGAAGTCCATGCCCCAGCCTTGCTCCTGGCTGTAGAGGACGCCGTGCCGGTAGACGACCCAGCTCAGGTCGCCGGTCCGCAGGGGCCTGATCACGTACGGCTCGCGCTCGCCGGTGCCCTCCAGCAGCGCCCTGATCGTGGCCATGCCGGCGATCAGGCGCTCCTGTCCCTGCTCCGGCAGCGAGGTCAGCAGCCGCTCGGCCTCCTCGTCCGACCGCACGTCCAATTGGCCGTACGACTCGGCGCCCGCCGCGCTGAGCCGGACCAGCTGCTTGCGGGCGTCCGCGGCCGAGCGCTCCCTGGAGATCAGCCCGTCGCCCTCGAGACGGGTCAGGATCCTGCTCAGGTAGCCCGCGTCGAGGCCGAGGAGGGCGCGCAGCTCGCCCGTCTCCAGCCGGCCCGCGTGCCCGAGCTCGAACAGCACCCTGCACTCGGTCAGCGAGTACGGAGAGTCGAGCATTCCGGCTTGCAGAACGCCGATGACCTTCGTATAGAACCGGTTGAAGGCCCTGATCTCGGAAACCCTTGCCTTTGTCAACGAACTCATTGCCGCAGTCAACCATGAGAAGATGCCTTCTGTGAAGCACCTGTATATAGGCGGATATGGGCCTGGCATCGTCACCCCCGGCGGAGAGCTGACCCGACTCACCTCGTCCTCGTTCCTGGCAGCGCACCCGAAGCTGCCGGTGCTGTACGCGGTGGGCGAGCTGGCCCAGGGCTGGCTGACCGCGTTCAGCGTCGAAGAGGGAGCGCTCCTCCCGCTGGACGAGCGGCCCAGCATGGGCGACAGCCCCTGCCACGTGGCGGTCGATCCGGAGGGCACGCTGCTCGCCGTCGCCAACTACGGCGACGGTGTGGTGAGCCTGCATCACCTCGACTCCCGCGGCGCGTTCGAGGGCCGCCCGATCGTGCTGAGCCACGAGGGCTCCGGACCGCACCCCGAGCGCCAGCAGGGCCCGCACGCCCACCAGACGGTCTTCCACGACGGCCTGCTGTACGTCTCCGACCTGGGCACCGACCAGATCCGCCGCTACCGGCCCGACGGCGAGGCGCTGGAGCCGCTGCGCCTGACCCCGGGCACCGGGCCGCGCCACATGGTCTTCTCCGGCTCGCGCCTGTACGTCGTGGGCGAGCTCGACGGCATCGTCACGCTCATCGACGGCGAGAAGTCGGCGGGCACCCTCGCCTCACGGGCCGAGGGCGTCAACCATCCCTCCCACCTCGATCTCGACGGGGACTTCCTGTACGTGGCCAACCGCGGCCCCGACACGATCACCGTGCTGCGGGCCGACGACCTGTCGCTGGTGGCCGAGGTGCCGTCGGGCGGCGAGTGGCCGCGGCACTTCGCCATCGACGGCGACCGCCTGTACGTGGCCAACCAGCACTCGGGAGTGGTCACCGAGTTCGCGCTGAAGGACGGCGTGCCCGAGCCGACCGGGCAGGTGCTGGAGGTCGACAGCCCTTCTTGCGTGCTGCCGGCGTAAGGACTTCGCCAAGTCGCCGGCCCGGAGGGCGGCCGGTCGTGATCATGGTGCGCTGTGCGAAAGTCCCTCGTCGTCCTGATCCTGCTGGTGACCGCGTGCGGCGGAGTCCCCGCCGCCCCGGCTCACCCGTCGCCTCCGGTCACGGCTCCGCAAGTCAGCCCGCCCGCCGACCCGCCCGCCGCCCGGCCGGCACGCTGGCGCATCACCGAGCGCGGCGCGGAGCACGAGATCGAGGGATACGCCGACCGCGTCAGCGTGCTGCCCGGCGAGCGGTTCCGGATGCGCGTCTCCACGACCGCGCCGCACTTCACCGCGTACGCCTTCCGCATGGGCGCCCGCCCGGCCGAGGTGTGGCGCTCCGGCCGTCTCCCAGGGGTACGCCAGGCGCCGCCCCAGACGGTGGAGGGCATGGTCACGGCCGCCCACTGGAAGCCCTCGCTCACCGTCGACACCACCGGCTGGCGGGAGGGCGCCTACCTGGTACGCCTCGACGCCTCCACCGGCGGCCAGCGCTACGTCCCGATCACCGTGCGCTCGGCCTCGACGCGGGGGCGGGTGGTGCTGGTCAACGCGGTGACGACCTGGCAGGCGTACAACCTGTGGGGCGGTCGCAGCCTCTACCAGGGCCCGGGCGGGTTCGACACACGCTCGCGCAAGGTGACCTTCGACCGGCCCTACGACACCTCCGGCGCGCGGCTCTTCCTCGACTTCGAGCGGTCCGCGATCGCGGTGGCCGAGCGGAGCGGGGTGCCGCTGGCCTACCTGACCAGCCTGGACCTGCGGCCCGGCGTGCTGGACGGGGCCAGGGCCGTGGTGTCTCTGGGGCATGACGAGTACTGGTCGCCCGGCATGCGTGCCGCCGTCACCCGCGCCCGCGACGCCGGCACGAACCTGGCCTTCCTCGGTGCCAACGCCGTCTACTGGCGGATCGGGCTGTACGGCCGGATGATCATGTGCGACAAGGAGACCCAGTGCCCGCTCTGGCGCGCGTCCGCGCCGGAGAGCACGTTGGTGGGGCAGCAGTACGACTGCTTCCCCGCCGAAGCGACCTACGTGGTGCGCAGGCCGGGCCACTGGATCTTCGAGGGGACCCGGGGCAGGAGCTTCCCCGGCCTGGCGGGCGTCGAGACGGACAAGGTGTCCACCGATTCGCCGCGGAACGTCAAGGTGCTCGCCCATTCGCCGGTCGACTGCGGCGGCCGGGCGACGACCTCCGACAGCACCTACTACACGGCCCCGGGAGGAGCCGGGGTGTTCGCCTCGGGCACGATGCGCTGGGTGTGCGGGATGCGGGGAAGGCGGTGCGGCCACGGAGTGACCAAGGCCGCCGCCCCCTTCACCCGCCACGCGACGCGCAACATCCTGACCAGGTTCGCCCAGGGCCCGGCGGGGGCACCCTAGGACTTCTTGTCGCGCCCGAGGAGGAGCTCGGCGAGCAGTCGCTTGATCTCGGACTCGGCGGCCTCCTTGGTCACGCCGAGCCCGTCGAGCGCGATCGCGGCCGTCCCCTCGCCGAGCGACAGCACGCCGAGCAGCATGTGCTCGGTGCCGATGAAGTTGTGGCCGAGCCGCAGCGCCTCGCGCAGCGTCAGCTCCAGGGCCTTCTTGGTCTGCGGTGCGAAGGGCGGCTTGCCGGGCGCGTTCTCGCTCGCCGGGGGGAGCAAGGCCTTCATGACCTCCTCGACCCGCTCCAGCGGCGCGCCGAGCGTCACCATGGTCTTGGCCGCCAGCGCATCCGGCTCGCGCAGCAGCCCGAGGACGAGGTGCTCGGGCTCGATGTGGTCGCTGCCCGAGCTCTGGGCCGCCTTCTCGGACTCCACGATGACGTTGCGGGCCTTGTTGGTGTAGCGGCCGTAGGCGCGGGCGATGATGTCTTCGGCCAAGCCGCCCTCCTTGGCCACGAACCGCTTCTGAGCGGCCTGCTTGGTCACGCCCATGCTGCGGCCGATCTCGGTCCAGGAGGCGCCGGAGTGCCGGGCCCTGTCGACGAAGTGGCCGATGAGGTGGTCGGCCACCTCGCCGAGGTGCTCGCCCAGCGTCACGGCGTCGGAGAGCTGGCCCAGGGGGTCATCGTCGGGGTGACGGCTCTTGATCGCGTTGATGAGGTCGTCGAGACGTACGGTCTGATCCATGGGTCAACCATAGGTTGACGATTATGGATCGTCAACCCTAGGTTGACGCCATGAATCTCAGTAGTCGAGCACCCCGCTGAAGACATCGAGTTCGTCATCGATGCTGAACTCGCTCGGCGGCTGCACGAAGGTGTCGAGCACCCGCATGCCGTCGTTCGCCCTGCGCCAGCGCCAGACGAGGTCGTGTCCGGAATGGTCTCTGGTCAGGATGTCGAGGTGGTTCGCCCGGTCCCAGAGCAGCCCGTTGCCGTCTTCGCCGGCGGGAAGCTTGATGGGAGAGCTGACCGGTCCGCCGGCCAGGTCCAGGAAGCGGATGTAGTCAGGTTCCTTGCCGAAAGGGTCCGAGGCGAGGTAGGCGATCGTCGTCCCATTCGCGTGGAGCGCGGGGAAGTACGCGGCTCGTGGCCCCGTCCGGACCACGCCCCAGGTTTCGGTCGAATAGACGGCGGACGTGCCATCCTGCTGCCGGACGAGGAGATATTCGTTGTCCGGGCTGAAGCTCATCGGGTACTGCCCCGCGGGCAGGGTGTGCGCCTGCGCGGTGACGGAGTTCAGCACCTGGTGGAGTTCGTTGCGTCTGGTCACGACGTAGTGGCCGGCAGGGGACAGGCCTATCCCGACCCGGTTCGTGAGCATCGCCGGGAGTCAGATGCCAGTGCGACGGCCGCCCGCCATCGCTCGTACGCGGCGTCGTCGCGGGTTCCCGGCTCGAAACGGCGGTCCAGCCGCCACGTCTCGCGCAGTTCGTCCGCCGACCCCCAGACGCCCGAGCCGAGACCCGCCAGGAACGCCGCTCCCAGCCCGGTCGTCTCCTGGACCACCGGCCGCTCCACGACCGTGCCGAGCTGGTCCGCCTGCACCTGCATGAGCAGGTCGTTGCCGCTGGCCCCGCCGTCGGCCTTGAGCACCGGCGCGCCGGCGCCATGGGACGTCAGTGCGGACCCGCTCGTCATCACCTCGACCACGTCGCGCACCTCGAAGGCGATCGCCTCCAGTGTCGCCCTGACCAGGTGGGCCCTGGTGGTACCGCGGGTGATGCCGGTGATCAGGCCGCGCGCCTCCGGGTCCCAGTACGGCGCGCCGAGCCCGGTCAGGGCGGGCACGAACACCACGCCGCCGCTGTCGGGCACCGTGCGGGCCACCGCCTCCGACTCCGGCGCGGTGCCGATCAGCCCCAGCCCGTCGCGCAGCCACTGCACGGCCGCGCCGGTCACGAAGACCGAGCCCTCCAGCGCGTACGTGATGTCTCCCGACGGCGTCTGCCAGGCGACGGTGGTGAGCAGACCCGCGTCGGAGCGGACGATCTCCTCGCCGGTGTTGGTCAGGATGAACGAGCCGGTGCCATAGGTGCACTTCACCTCGCCCACCCGGAAGCACGTCTGCCCGAACAGCGCCGCCTGCTGGTCGCCCGCCACGCCGCTGATCGGCAGGTCGAGCCCGAGGAACACGCCGGGGTCGGTACGGCCGATCGGGCCGTAACTGGGCACGATCTCCGGCAGGGCGGACTCGGGCACCCCGAACAGTTCGCACAGCTCGGGCTCCCACGATCCGGACGCCAGGCCGTACAGCAGGGTGCGCGAGGCGTTGGAGGAGTCGGTCACGTGGCGCGCGCCCGCGGTGAGCCGGGCGATCAGGTAGGAGTCGACGGTGCCCACCACCACGTCGCCCGACAGCACGCCCTCCCAGGAGCCCTGGTCGTGCTCGGCCAGCCAGGACAGCTTCGAGGCGGTGAAGTAGGGGTCGAGCCGCAGGCCGGTCAGCTCCGAGACGCGCGGCTCGTGGCCGGCCGAGCGCAGCCGCTCGCAGATGCCCGCGGTGCGCCGGTCCTGCCAGACGATCGCGCGGCGTGGCGCGGCCAGCGTGCGCCGGTCCCACAGGACCGCGGTCTCCCGCTGGTTGGTGATGCCGAGGCAGGCCGGCCTGGACGTGGCCGCGCGCAGAGCCGCCGCGCAGGCGCTCAGTGTGGCCTGCCAGATGTCCTCGGGGTTGTGTTCGACCCAGCCGGGTTCGGGGAAGTGCTGGGCGAACTCCTCGTAGCCCTTGGACTCGATCCGGCCGTCCTCGGTCACGACGAGCGCCGTCACCCCTGTCGTCCCGGCGTCGATGGCCAACACACTCACGAAATCGCCTCCCGGAAGGGGTTTCGCTCGCTACGCTCGCGATTTGGTCTAGACCACTGCCCGCGCGGGCGGGCAGAATGCGATGCTGGTTGTGAAAGCGTTCGGAGAATCTTGTTGATCCTCGTGCCGGCCCCATCGGCATGCGCCCCGGTCGTCCGGGGACATGCGCCGCCTCACGCTGCCTCGAAGGCGGCCCGGAGGGCGGCTCTGGCCCTGCGGGCGGCCGAGCGCCGGCCGTACAGGCGGGCGCAGAGCGAGGTGAGGACCTCGGCCATGTCCCGCAGCAGCTCGTCATCGACCCGGGCGCCGGGGATGGCGCCCTCGCCGCCTTCGGTGTCGTCGATGACCACGATGCGACGGCCGGTGGCCTCCAGCGCGGCCGACAGCTGCTCCAGCCCGAACCGGGCGAGCCGGTCGCGGCGCTCGACCACGATCACGCCCACCGACGCGTCGCGCAGCAGCCGGGCGAGCTTCGGCCGGTCGCCGTCCATGCCCGAGCCGACCTCGCCGACGACCTCGGTGACCGTCAGGCCCATCCCGGTAGCCGCGGCGACCACCCGTCCCGCCTGCCGGTCGAGCTCGGCCAGCTGGTCGGTGCCGGAGACACGGCAGTACGCCACCGTCCGTCCCGTGACCTCCGCCGTCCGATCCAGGACCATGTACCTACCGGTCGCGGTCTTGACCACCGGGACCGGCATCTTCCCGTCCCGCGCCCACTGCCAGGCGGTCTGGTAATGCACCCCGTTCCGCCGCGCCCACTCCGAGAGCTTCACGTATCGACCATCTCAGACAAAGCTGAGAAGGACTGATGTTTTCACTAATGGCAAGAAACCCATAGGAGGAACCCGTCATGCGAATCGGAGTGCTCACCGGAGGCGGCGACTGTCCCGGTCTCAACGCGGTGATCAGGGCGGTCGTGCGCAAGGGGGTGAGCGTCTACGGTCACGAGTTCGTCGGGTTCCGTGACGGCTGGCGCGGCCCGCTCGAAGGCGACACGATGCCGCTGGACATTCAGGCCGTCCGGGGCATCCTCCCGCGCGGCGGCACCATTCTCGGCTCCTCGCGGACCAACCCCATCAAGATCGAGGGGGGCGTCGACCGCATCAAGGAGAACCTGGCGGCCACCGGCGTCGACGCGCTGATCGCCATCGGCGGCGAGGACACCCTCGGCGTGGCCAAGCAGCTCTACGACCGCGACGTCAAGGTCGTCGGCGTGCCCAAGACGATCGACAACGACCTGTCGGGCACCGACTACACCTTCGGCTTCGACACCGCGGTCAACATCGCGACGGAAGCCATCGACCGCCTGCACACCACCGCCGAGTCCCACCACCGGGCGCTCATCTGCGAGGTCATGGGCCGGCACGCGGGCTGGATCGCGCTGCACGCGGGCATGGCGGGTGGCGCCAACGTCATCCTCATCCCCGAGCGGCCGTTCGACATCGACCGCGTCTGCGAATACGTCGAGTCGCGCTTCCGCACCCGCTACTCGCCGATCCTCGTGGTCGCCGAGGGCGCGCACCCGGTCGAGGGCCAGATGGCGCTGCAGGCCGGCGAGCTCGACTCGTTCGGCCACGTGCGGCTCGGCGGCATCGGCGAGGTGCTGGCCAAGGAGATCGAGAAGCGCACCGGCAAGGAGGCCCGCACCACCGTGCTCGGCCACATCCAGCGCGGCGGCACCCCGACCGCCTACGACCGGGTCCTGGCCACCAGGTTCGGGCTGCAGGCGATCGACGCGGTGCACGAGGGCGACTACGGCAAGATGGTGGCGCTGCGCGGCACCGACATGGTCCGCGTCGGGCTCGACGTGGCGACGGCCGAGCTCAAGACGGTGCCGGTGTCCCGCTACGCGGAGGCCGAGGTGTTCTTCGGCTGATTGAAAGCGGCCTGCAAGCGGGCGGCCGTACCTTCTGAATCAGCGGGGTTTCCGCTACAACCCCCTCGAGGTACGGCTTGCGCCGCGACGAGTCGGCGGCCCACCTACGCGCCGCAGGCCGTACCTAGGACATAGATCAAGAGCGGGGCGTGCCGAAGAGATCCACATCCGGCGCGCCCCCGCCGCGTTCCTTCGGCCCGGCGGCTGTCTCCGGCCCGCCGCGGCCCTCCAGCCGGGCGAGGAACTCCGCCTCCCCGCGCATCTCCTTCTCCGAGGGCGAGAGCATGACGGCGAGCAGCAGCCCCATGGTGATCACGCTGATCCCGACGATCAACGGCAGCAGGAAGTCGATGGCCGGCGCGCCGGGGATCGGCGCCGACGGGCTGTGCGCGCGCACCGACATCCCGTACATGCCCGTGTAGTGCATGCCCGTCACCGCGACACCCATGACCAGGGCCGCGCCACCGATCTTGACCGCGCCGCGGACCCGCAGGGTGAACCAGAGCGCGACGGTGGCCGCGGCGATCGCGATGAGCACGGACAGTGCGACGAGCAGCGGGTCGTAGCTCACGTCCCCCGCCATGTTCATCGCGTACATGCCCAGGTAGTGCATGCCGGCCACGCCGACACCGGTCAGGACGCCGCCGCTGAGCAGGTACGGGGCGCGCTCGCCGCCCCGCCACACCACGAACAGCCCGGCGCCCACCACCACGACCGCGAGCACCGCGGAGGCCGCGGTGAGCGGCATGTCGTAGCGGATCATCGTGCCCTGCACCGAGAAGCCCATCATGGCGATGAAGTGCATGGTCCAGATGCCGGTGCCACCGATGGCGACCGCCGCGCCGGCCAGCCAGAACCGGGCATCCCTGCCGCCGGCCAGCCGGGCCCGCGAGGTCAGCAGCAGGCCGAGCATGGAGCCCACACTGGACATGGCATAGGCCAGGAGGAGGGTCAGCGGCCCATGAGAGAAGTGGTCAATCGGTGACATAAGCCCACACGTCCCTTAAATGTGAATAAGGGAGTATGAGCAGGGCTCAAGTGGATTTGCAACTATCTCCGGCGTGTCTGGGGACGAGTCGGCTGTTGCGGGAACCCCTGCTGTGTCGGGGATCCAGGCGTTTCGAAGATCGGCTGCGGCTCCGGAACGGGTGCGCCGAAGATCGGCTGCGTCCGGACGGGCTGCGGGCGAACGGGCCGCTGCTGGACGGGCCGCGGGGGAGCGGGGAGGGTCTGTTGCTGGTGGGTGGCGCGCCTGCGCAGCTCCAGCCGGGCCACGAGCTCGGCGTCCTCGTGCAGCTCCTCCTCCGACGGCGACAGGATGACCATGAGCAGCATGGTCAGCGTGATCAGGCTGATCACGGTCATGAGCGGCACGAGGAAGTCGAGGGCGTCGGCGCCGGGCACGGGGGAGGGTTCGGCGTCGACCGTGACCAGCATCGCGTACATGCCGGTGTAGTGCATGCCCGAGACGGCCACGCCCATGACCAGCGCCGCGCCGGTGATCCAGACGGCGCGCTTGACCCGCAGCGTGAACCACAGGGCCACGGTCGCGGCGACCACGGCGATGAGGACGGAGGCGGCCACGATCTTGCGGTCATAGGAGACGTGCGCGGACATGTTCATCGCGTACATGCCGAGATAGTGCATGCTGGCCACGCCCAGGCCGGTCAGCAGGCCGCCGCCGAGCAGGGCGAGCACGCGGCCACCGCCGTACGAGACCAGGAACAGGCCGGTGCCGACGACCACGATGGCCACCACGGCGGAGGCGACGGTGAGCGGCACGTCGTACTTGATCTGGGTGCCCTCGACCTCGAAACCCATCATGGCGACGAAGTGCATGACCCAGATGCCGGTGCCACCGATGGAGATGGCCGCTCCGAGCAGCCAGCGCATCCGCGAGGCGCCTCGGGAGGCGTGCGCCTGGGCGGTCAGCCGCAGTCCGAGCATCGACCCCATGCACGACATCACGTAGGCGAGGACTGGCGTGAGCGGGCCGTGGACGAAATGGTTAACAGCGGACATTTAGTCAGTTTCCTTGCATTAGGGTGCACCGGATTCTGCCAGTTGACCTGTCCCATTCACATGGATATCTCGACTATCTGTCAACTTGTCATGTCGGAACATGAGAAGGGCTCATGGGCATCGAAAGGCCGTTCTGGCGAGCGATAGCGGTGTTCCGCGTCGCCTCGCTGCTGTACGCCGCCGTGTTGCTGGCGCAGCACCGGGGGTACGCCGAGCCGCTCACCGGGTGGCTGGTGATCGGCGTCATGGGGTTGTGGACCGCCGCGGCGATCTTCGCCTACTCCGTCGAGGCGCTGCGCCGGTGGCCGCTGCTCGTGCTCGACCTCCTGGTGGCCGTGGCCTGCCTGCTCGCCTCGCCGTACGTGGAAGGCGCCCGGCCGCCCGGAGAGGGCACCATGCCGGTCCCGGCCACCTGGATCGCCGGCCCGGTGCTGGCCTGGGCGGTGCACGGCGGGCGGCGGCTCGGCACGGTGGCCGCGGCCGTCGTCGCGGCGGCGGACCTGTGGCTGCGGGTCCGCGGGCCCGACGCGCCCGTCCTGATCAACGGCGCGGTGCTGCTGTTCATGACGGGCGTGGTGGTGGGTCACGTGGCGCGGCTGGCCAAACAGGCGGAGGAACGCATGCAGCGGGCCGTCGAGATGGAGGCGGCGCAGCGCGAACGCGACCGGCTGGCGCGCGACGTCCACGACTCGGTCCTCCAGGTCCTGGCGCTGGTCCAGCGCCGCGGCCAGGAACTCGGCGGCGAGGCCGCGGAGCTGGGCCGTCTCGCCGGTCAGCAGGAATCGGCCCTGCGCGCGCTCTTCATCCGGCCCGCGCCCCCGCCGACGGGGGTGATGGATCTGCGTCCGCTGCTCATGCGGTACGGCTCCGAGCAGGTGACGATCTCGGCCCCGGCGACGCCCTTGGCGCTGCCAGGACCGGTGGCCGAGGAGGTGGCGGCGGCCGTCGGGGCGGCGCTGGACAACGTCCGCGCGCACTGCGGGCCCGCGGCGCGGGCGTGGGTGTTCGCCGAGTCGGGGGACGGCACGGTGACGGTCAGCGTCCGCGACGAAGGCCCGGGGATCGCGGCCGGCCGTCTGGCGGAGGCCGCCGCGGACGGCCGCCTGGGCGTCTCCCAGTCCATCCGCGGCCGCATCGAGGGCCTCGGCGGCCACGTCCTGATCACCGGCGTCCCGGGAGAGGGTACCGAGATCGAGCTCACGGTCCCTGCCTGACGCTTCGTGACCCTAGAGTGGCGGCCATGGTGCGGGTGATGGTGGTGGACGACCATCCGATGTGGCGCGACGGGGTCGCCAGGGATCTGGCCGAGGCGGGCTACGAGGTGGTCGCCGTCGTCGGCGAGGGACGGCAGGCGCTCCGCGTGGCCGGAGCCGTGCTGCCCGAGGTGGTCGTGCTCGACCTGCGGTTGCCCGACATGTCGGGGGCGGAGGTGGCCAAGGGGCTGGCCGGGATGTCGCCGTCGCCGAGGGTGCTGGTGCTGTCGGCGAGTGCCGAGCCGGACGACGTGCTCGACGCGGTCAAGGCCGGAGCTTCCGGATATCTGGTGAAGTCGGCGAGCCGGGAGGAGTTCCTCGACGCTGTCCGGCGGACCGCGGACGGCGACGCGGTGTTCACGCCCGGCCTGGCCGGGCTCGTGCTGGGGGAGTACCGGCGACTCGCCGCCCAGCCCGCGCCGGCCGAGGGGCCGCGGCTGACCGACCGGGAGACCGAGGTGCTGCGGCTGGTCGCCAAGGGCCTGTCCTACCGGCAGATCGCCGACCGGCTCGTGCTCTCGCACCGGACCGTGCAGAACCACGTCCAGAACACGCTCCAGAAGCTCCAGCTGCACAACCGGGTGGAACTGGTGCGATATGCGATCGAGCAAGGGCTCGACGCGGACTAAAATCGGTGGGTCGAGGCGTTGGCTTCGGCGCGTCCCCATTACTCCCGGAGGTTCTGCCATGTCGATGTCCGCCCTGGGCGAGCCCTGCGTTCTGCTCAAGCTGGGCGAGATCGTCCTCAAGGGCAAGAACCGTGATCTGTTCGAACGCCGGCTGGTCGACAACATCCGCGAAGCCGTCAAAGAGCTCGGCCTCAAGCTCGACGTACGCAAGCGGCACGGCGTCATCGCGATCTTCCTGCCCGAGGGCGCCACGGCCGAGCAGGCGGAGACGGTGGCCCGGCGGGTCGCCGACGTGCCCGGGCTGGTCTGGATCCACTCGGCCTGGCGGGTCGCCAAGGACCCCGACGCCGTGCTCAAGGCGAGCCTGGAGCTCGTGTCCGAGCGCGAGGAGGTCAAGCGCGGGGCGACGTTCGCGGTGCGCTCGCGCCGCCGTGACAAGCGCTTCCCGCTGCGCTCCAACGAGCTCGACCGGCTCGTCGGCGGCGCCATCAACGACGCCTACGGCCTGCCGGTCAGGCTGAAAGACCCCGAGCTGACCGTGCACATCGAGGTCGACAGGGACGAGGTGTTCGTCTTCACCGACGGCATCCCCGGCCAGGGCGGTCTGCCGGTCGGCAGCAGCGGCCGGGCGCTGGTGCTCATGTCGGGCGGCATCGACTCGCCGGTGGCGGCCTACCGGATGATGCGTCGCGGGCTGCACGTCGACTTCCTGCACTTCTCGGGCATCCCGTTCACCACGTCCGAGTCGATCTACAAGGCGTACGCGCTGGTCAGGAAGCTCGACCGGTTCCAGGGCCGGTCGCGGTTGTGGGTGGTGCCGTTCGGCAAGGCCCAGCAGTCGATCCGCACCTCGGGGCAGGACCGGCTCGCGGTGATCGCCCAGCGGCGGCTCATGCTCAAGACGGCCGAGGAGGTCGCGCACCGCATCCACGCCGCCGCGCTGATCACCGGTGACGCCCTCGGCCAGGTGTCCTCCCAGACGCTGACCAACATCACCGCCCAGGACCACGCGGTCGAGCTGCCGATCCTGCGCCCGCTGGTGGGCTGGGACAAGACGGAGATCATGGCCGAGGCCCGGCGCATCGGCACGCTGGAGATCTCCGAGCTGCCCGACGAGGACTGCTGCTCGCTGCTGGCGCCCAAGCGGGCCGAGACGCGCGCGAAGATCGAGGACCTCAAGCAGATCGAGAAGCGGCTGGACGCCGAAGAGCTCGCCGTCCAGCTCGCCGACTCGATCCAGGAGTACAAACTCTGAGCTGAGGCCGGGCCGCCCGTAGGGGGCCATCCAGCCGGGCGGGCCCGGCCTCAGGCTTCTATCAGGCCGAGTCGACCCTGAACGGGTCGTGCTCGGCCAGCAGCTTGTCCAGGCGGGCCTGGTCGACGCGGGTGCTGACCCCCGACAGCTCCTGGCGGTCGCGTACGACCTTGCTGAGCGTGATGGTCGAGGTGATGACGTAAAGGACGCCCAGTGCGAGGAAGGCCCTGATCCACCCGGAGGCCGGGAGATAGACCAGAGCGATCACCACTGACGACACGGAGACGGCGAACGACAGGATCGCCTGGACGTAATAGGCGGTGGTCTGGGTGGGTTGGATGGGCTTCGTCATGCCGACCATCGTCACGCCGGGCGCGAGGTCGGCGCATGGGGTCACATACTCAAGTTACTGATGAGTACGGCCGACCTGGCGCCGTGCCGGCCGTACCCGTCAGGAGCGGGTCAGACCACCATCGCGGCGGCGGCGGTCTTGCCGAGCAGCGGTGGGAAGTCCCGCATGACCTGGGCCAGCTCGCCCAGATCCGTGTCGACCAGCGCCTGCGGCCCGTCGACGAGCGCCTGCTCGGGATGCGGGTGCACGTCGATGATGACGCCGTCGGCGCCCACGCCGATCGCCGCGCGGGTCAGCGGCAGCACCAGATCGCGCCGGCCGCCCGAGTGCGACGGGTCGACGATGACCGGCAGGTGCGACAGCCGCTGCGCCACCGGCACGGCCGAGATGTCGAGCGTGTTGCGCGTGCCCGTCTCGAACGTCCTGACGCCGCGCTCGCACAGCACGATGTCGAGGTTGCCGCGCTGCGCGATGTACTCGGCGGACATCAGCCACTCCTCGATCGTGGCGCTCATGCCGCGCTTGAGCATGACCGGCCGGCCCGCCGCGCCGACCGCCTGCAGCAGCGCGAAGTTCTGCGCGTTGCGGGTGCCGACCTGCAGCATGTCCGCGTACGAGGCGACCAGTTCGACGTCCTGCGCGTCGACCACCTCGGTGACGATCGGCAACCCCGTCTCCTCCCGCACGTCGGCGAGGATGCGCAGGCCCTGCTCGCCCAGCCCCTGGAAGGCGTACGGCGAGGTGCGCGGCTTGAAGGCGCCGCCGCGCAGCAGCGTCGCGCCCGCCGCCATGGCCATCCTGGCCGCCTCCAGCGTCTGCTGGAGCGTCTCCACCGCGCACGGCCCCGCGATCAGTGTCACGGTGCCGGGGCCGATCGGCACGCCGCCCACGTGGACCGTGGACCGTTCGGGGTGGTTCTCCCTGCTCACCAGCTTGTACGGGGTGCTCACCCGCATCACGTCGCGCACCCCCGGCATGCCGCGCAGGCTCGCCTCGTCGAGCTGGGCCACATCGCCCACCAGCCCGACGATCGTGCGCCGCACACCCCTGCTCACGAATGCCTCGACCCCGGCCGCCTGGACGACCGCGACGATCGACGCGAGATCATCCCCGGTGGCCTCCTGGCCCATCACGATCACCATCTGCTGCTCCTTTGATAGAACGACATAGCCCTGAAACGCCAAAAGGCCCCGGGTCCTTGTGGACCCGGGGCCTTTCGTTCGCCTGTGTGCTAACGCAGCATCAGCTGGCGAACGGACTCGGGTCCGTCGCCATACCAAAACAGGAACGCGTTACGCATGGACCCGATGCTACCGCACCGCACCCGCGCGCGAGGCACGCACGGGCCGGTGGCAGGATGGCCCAAGACCACGGAAACCGGCGAGGGGAGTGTACGTGGAGGAATCGCGCCTGCCTCCGGGCCAGTACGTCCCGCGCGGCCGGCCGGTGATCCACTACGGCAGGGTGCCTCAGTTCCGGCCCGACAGCTGGGACTTCCGCGTCCTCGGAGCCACCGCCTCGGGCGAGGAGCACCGTTTCACCTGGCCGGAGTTCGAGAGCCTGCCGCGCACCGGCGTCATCGCGGATTTCCACTGCGTGACCAAGTTCTCGATCATGGGCAACGAATGGCGGGGCGTGAGCCCGGCGACCATCGTCGCGGCGGCGCCGCCCGACCCGGGTGTGCGGCATGTGATGATCTGGGCCGAGTACGGCTACAGCGCCAACATCCGGATGTCCGACTTCACCGCCCCGGGCACGCTGTTCGCCATGGAACTGGACGACAAGCCGATCAGCGCCGACCGCGGCTTCCCCGTGCGCGCCGTCGTGCCCCATCTGTACGCCTGGAAGAGTGTCAAATGGGTGCGGGCCGTCGAGTATCTCCTCGAAGATCGCCGAGGCTTCTGGGAGGAACGCGGCTACCACAACGTGGCCGATCCCTGGCGCGAGCAACGCTACTCCTACCAGGAAGAACCCGGTGAAGGCCCTCCGTAGGGTTTTCCCCCGAACACGGTCCGTTGTTGGCTACGGTTGCCCGCATGTCGACCACCGCGTGCGTGGTGCTCTCCTCCCTGACCTTCTTCCTCGGCTATGCGGTCGCCCGGCTGTCGCGCAGCCGCCCGGAGCCGCCCGAGCCGGCTGAGCCTCCCGCGGGCGACTGGAAGGACGAGGCGACGTTCACCGCGCTGCACATCGCCGCGCTGGCGGCCCCCTCGCTGCGCGCCGGGCTGAACCGCGACTCGGCCCGCAAGGCCGTACGCCATCTGCACGCCCTGCTCGGCACGTACGCCGTCGCGATCACCTCGACCGAGGCGGCGCTGGCCTGGGACGGGCCGTGCACCGACGAGGTGCTCACCTACGCCAGGACCGTGCTGGCGTCCGGGCGGGCACAGGTGTTCGCCGGCGAGCCGTACGGCGCGGTCGTCGTGCCGCTGCTCGTCGAGGGCAAGCTCGTCGGCACGCTGGCGGCCTTCGACCAGGAGGTGAGCGCGGCGCTGGTGCGGACCGTCGCCGAGGTCGGCCGGTGGGTGTCGGGTCAGCTTGAGCTGGCCGAGCTCGACACCTCGCGGCGGCGCGCGCTGGAGGCGGAGATGCGGGCCCTGCGCGCGCAGATCTCGCCGCACTTCATCTACAACGCGCTGACCACGATCGCCTCGTTCGTCCGCACCGATCCGGCGCGCGCCCGCGAACTGCTGCTGGACTTCGCGGACTTCGCCCGATACGCGCTGCGCAGAGCGCACGACTTCACCACCCTGGCCGACGAGCTGACCTGCGTCGACCGCTACCTGCTGCTGGAGCGGGCGCGCTTCGGCGACCGGCTGCGCTTCAGCGTGCAGGTGGCGCCCGAGGTGCTGCCGGTGCCCGTGCCGTTCCTGTGCCTGCAACCGCTGGTCGAGAACGCGATCAAGCACGGCATGGGCAGCCGCGGCGGCACCGGCGAGGTACGCGTCGTGGCCCGCGACGCCGGGCCGGAGGCGCACATCACGGTCGAGGACGACGGCACCGGCATGGATCCCGAGCACGCCAGAAGGGTGCTCGACGACGACCCGAGGCGCGAGGGCAACGGCATCGGCCTGGCCAACGTGGACGTGCGGATGCGCCAGATCTACGGCGACGGCTACGGGCTGGTGGTGGAGACGGCGCTGGGCTCGGGCACCACGGTGCGGCTCCGCGTGCCCAAGACGCGCCTTAGCCCTCTGTAGTCAATTATTCGCGCTGCGTTCGCAAGTCGCTTGTGACCTCAGCGTTATTAAGGCAGCGTTGAGGTCATGCTGCGTGTGCTGGCCGTCGACGATGAGGTGCCCGCCCTGGAAGAGCTGGCCTACCTGCTCCGCAAGGACTCCAGGGTGGAGCAGGTCACGACCGCGAGCGACGGTGTCGCCGCCTTGCAGGGGATGGTGCAGATGATCGGGACCGGCGAGCGGCTCGACGGGGTGTTCCTCGACATCAGGATGCCGGGCATGGACGGGCTCGACCTGGCCAGGCTCGTCGGCGGCTTCCCCAGCCCGCCCAGGCTGGTGTTCGTCACTGCGCACGAGGAGTGCGCGGTGCGGGCGTTCGAGCTGGAGGCCGTCGACTATCTGCTGAAACCGGTCCGGGCCGAACGGCTGGCCGAGGCGGTGCGCCGGCTGGAGGTGGCCGTTTCGCCGCCCCCCGAGCCGGGCCTCGACGATGTGATCCCGGTTGAGCTGAGCGGGATCACCCGGTTCATACCGCAGCAGGCGGTCTGGTTCGCCGAGGCCAAGGGCGACTACGTGCGCCTCCATACGGTGGACGGCAGCTACCTCGTACGCATGTCCCTGGCGGCGCTGGAACGTCGCTGGGCGGACGCCGGGTTCATCAGGGTGCACAGGAGCACTCTCGTCTCCGCGCGGCACGTGAGCGAGCTCAGATTCGAGGGCGGCAGGGTGATGCTGACCGTCGGCACCGAGACGCTCCAGGTGAGCCGGCGGCACAGCCGCCAGGTGCGCGAGCAGCTGGTCCGCCAGCACCGCGGCGCCATCTCCTGACCGTCCCGCCGTCCGTCTTCCCGCCCGTCTTTCCGGGCGGGCAGACGGACGGGGGTGGGCGTGAACGCGGGGAGTGTGAACGGCCCCCCGCGCCGTTCGCGGCGCGGGGTGTTTCTTCGTGCTGGGCGCGAGTTCCCTGGTCAACCGGGTTGAATGTCTCTGTGGCGGTCCGGACTGCCCGCGTGCCCGAGTTCGCGGGGGCTCCGGAATCGACCGCTCGTCGTGTCGGATCGGCCGTTCATCGTAGCGCCACGCTCCGTATGGCGATGACTACATACCGTTCGACGAGCTGTCCGTAAACTGGGGTTCGCCCGCAAGATCGCGACCGTAGTGTTTGCGCATCGGAAGCCACCCGGCGCATCGGGGGGACGAGCCGCAAGGCTCACTGCTTTGGACTGATGCGCCGGATCCACGGTGACCTCTCTGGTCACCACGGCTGTCGGGCCCTCTACCGGGGGGCAGGGCCCGCCTGCCGAGCACGTGTGGGACGCCCGCTGTGGCCGCGGAAGGACCGCGATCCGGCTAACGGGGGCGGCCGGATCGCGAGAGCGGGCGTCCCGACACGTGCAGGAAAGCCGCAGAGGGCGGTTGTCAACCGTCGCGGAGTTTTTTGAGGGTTGCGATGTCCTCGCGGTGCTTGTCAGCTTTGCCCGGGGTCTCGATGCAGATCGGGACGCCCGCCACGGCCGGGTGGCGCATGAGGTCGGCGAACGGCTGGGCGCCGATCTGCCCGGCGCCGATGTTCTCGTGGCGGTCCTTCTTCGAGCCGCACGCGTCCTTGGAGTCGTTGGCGTGGATCAGCTTCAGCCGCCCCGGCGCGATCTCGTGCAGCGCGTCGAACGTCTCCTTCACCCCGCCCTCCGCGACCAGGTCGTGCCCGGCCGAGAACGCGTGGCACGTGTCGAGGCAGATGCCGGCCCGCGGGTGCCAGTCGAGTGTCTCCAGGTAGGGCTCCAGATCCTGCACCGTGGCGCAGAGCATGGCCCCCTGGCCCGCCATCGGCTCCAGCAGCAGGTCGGGGCCGCCGTCGGGGATCTCGTCGAGCAGCGGCAGCAGGTGCTCGCGCAACTGGCGCAGCGCGTCGTCGCGCGGCTGCGTCACCGCCGAGCCCGTGTGCACCACGACCCCCTTGGCGCCGATCTCGACGCCGCGTCGCAGCGTGTAGCGGACCAGCGCCACGGAACCGGCCAGCGTCTCGGGGTTGGGCGAGCCGAAGTTGGCCAGGTAAGGGACGTGAACGAAGGTGTCGACACCCGACTCCGCCAGCGCGGCGTCCTGGTCGGGCTTGCCCGCCGCGAGCGCCCAGGCGCGCGGGTTGGTGACGAACACCTGGATCATCTCGGCGCCGATCTCGGCCATGTACGCCAGACCGCCCGTCGCCAGGCCGCCGGTGACGGAGACGTGTCCGCCGATGAGAGAGGTTGGGGTCATGATGCCTATCAGTTTAGGCGGGGTGCGCAGCAGGCCGGGCCGGGCCGGAGTTGGAGCATGACACGAAAAGTCATAGCCAATCGCTGGACCGGTTCAGAGTTCTTGCGGATGGACCGGGCAGCACGCGGATGTGTGTACTGCTGATATGCCCAAGACGCTCACCGGCCTGGCCGAGTTCAACGCCCGGGACGACGTCGCGGCGGAGCTGCTCGCCTGCTGCGCCTCCCGCGCCTTCGCCGGGTCCGTCGCGGCCCAGCGCCCCTACCGCGACCCGGATCAGCTCGCCGCCGCCGCCGACGCGGCCGTGCGCGGCCTGGCCTGGCCCGACGTCCTCGAAGCACTCAGCGCGCACCCCAGGATCGGGGAGCGCGCCGCCAGTGCCTGGTCCAGGCAGGAGCAGTCGGGGGTGGCGGACGACACGCGCGCCGAGCTGGCCGAGGGCAACCGGGCGTACGAGGACCGTTTCGGCCACGTCTACCTGATCTGCGCCACCGGCCTGACGGGCGTCGAGATGCTCGCCAGGCTGCGCGAACGCCTCCTCCACGACGAGGAGACCGAACGCGAGACCGTCCGCGACGAACTGGCCAAGATCACCAAGTTGCGGCTGGTCAAGCTGCTGGAGGGGTCCTGATGAGCTTCTCGACGCATGTCCTGAACGCCGTCACCGGCCGCCCCGCCGAAGGAGTCGCCGTACGGCTGGAGCACGAGGGCGAGGTCGTGGCCGACGGCCGTACCGACGCCGACGGCCGGATCAAGGGCTGGAACCCCCCACCCGGCGTCAACCGAGTGGTCTTCGACACCGGCGCCTACCTGGCCGACACCTTCTACCCCGAGGTCGTCATCACCTTCACCGTGACGGACCCGGCCGCGCACTATCACGTGCCGCTGCTGCTCAGCCCGTTCGCGTACTCCACCTACCGAGGGAGCTAAACGTGCCCGACGTCATCCTGGGTCCCAACCGCTACGGCAAGGCGGAGACCAGGCTCGTCCGCGTCGTCCGGGAGGGCGGCGTTCACCACCTCAAGGACGTCAACGTCAGCTCCTCGCTCTCCGGCGACATGGAGGCCGTCCACCTGACCGGCGACAACGCCACCGTCCTGCCGACCGACTCGCAGAAGAACACCGTCTACGCCTTCGCCAAGAAGCACGGCGTCGACCAGATCGAGGACTTCGCGCTGCTGCTGGCCCGGCACTTCGTCGCGTCGCAGCCGCCGATCCACCACGCCAGGGTGGAGATCGAGGAGTACGCCTGGGAGCGGATCTCCGGCGACCGGCCGCACTCGTTCGCCCGCAAAGGCGGCGAGGTGCGCACCTGCGTCGTCCACCACGACCGGGACGGCCGCACCACCGTGGTCTCCGGCCTGAAGGACCTGGTCGTGCTCAACTCGACGGGCTCGGAGTTCCACGGCTACATCCAGGACGAGTACACCACGCTCCCGCCGACCACCGACCGCGTCCTCGCCACCGCCGTCGCCGCCCGCTGGCGCCACGGCGCCGAAGGGTCCGCGTACGGCAAGTCCTACGAGGAGGTACGGCGCTGCCTGCTCGAAGCGTTCGCCGACACGCACAGCCTGTCGCTGCAGCAGACGCTGTACGCGATGGGAAAACGGGTACTGGACACCCGTGGCGAGGTCTGCGAGATCAGGTTCGCGATGCCGAACAAGCACCACTTCCTGGTGGACCTGTCGCCGTTCGGCCTGGACAACGACAACGAGGTCTACTTCGCGGCCGACCGCCCCTATGGCCTGATCGAGGGCGGCGTACTCCGCGAGGACGCCCCCGACGCCGCATTCGCCTGGGAGTAGAGCGATGGATTTCTTGCGCCCCACGACATGGGACGAGGCGCTGGCCGCCAAGGCGGACCAGCCCGAGGCGGTGCCCATCCAGGGCGGCACCGACGTGATGGTGGAGATCAACTTCGACGTGCGCCGGCCGGTGGCGTTGCTGGACCTGACCCGGGTGGCCGAGCTGCGGACCTGGTCCCTGGAGGACGGCCGCTACCGGGTGGGGGCCGCCGTGCCGTACACCACGATCATCGAGGAGCTCGGCGGCCCGCTGCCGGGCCTGGCGCAGGCGTCGCGGACGGTCGGCTCGCCGCAGATCCGCAACCGCGGCTCGGTCGGCGGGAACCTCGGCGCGGCCTCGCCGGCGGGCGACAGCCACCCGCCGCTGCTCGCCGCCGGAGCGGTGATCGAGGTGGAGTCGCGCGACCGCGGGGTCAGGATGATCCCCGCGCACGAGTTCTATCTGGGCGTCAAGCGGTCCGCGCTGGAGCCGGACGAGCTGATCAGAGCCGTCCACCTCGAACCCGCCGCTGGCCCCCAGTACTTCTCCAAGGTCGGCACCCGCAACGCCATGGTCATCGCGGTGTGCTCGTTCGCGGTCGCGCTGCATCCCGGCGAGGGCCGGGTCGGCACCGGCCTCGGTTCGGCCGCGCCCACGCCGCGCCGGGCGCTCGCGGCCGAGGAGTTCCTGCGCCGCGAACTCGACTGGAGCGCCAGGCTCGACCCCGCCGTGCTGGCGCGGTTCGGCGAGCTGTGCGCCCAGGCCGCCTCGCCGATCGACGACGTGCGCGGCACCGCCGACTACCGCAGGCACGCGATCGCCGTGATGGCCCGCCGCACGCTGACCTGGGCCTGGAACGACTACCGAGGAAAGAGGGCCGCCTGATGCGCGTCACCTTCACCGTCAACGGCCGCGAGGAGTGCGCCGACGACGTGTGGGAGGGCGAGAGCCTCCTGTACGTGCTGCGCGAGCGGGTCGGCCTGCCCGGCTCCAAGAACGCCTGCGAGCAGGGCGAATGCGGATCATGCACGGTCTACCTCGACGGCACGCCGGTCTGCGCCTGCCTGGTCGCCGCCGGTCAGGCCGAGGGCCGCCAGGTGCGTACCGTCGAGGGCCTGGCCGACGGCGACCGGCTCGACCCGGTGCAGGAGGCGTTCGTCGAGAGCGGCGCCGTGCAGTGCGGCTTCTGCACGCCCGGCCTGATCGTGCAGACCCACGACCTGCTGGAACGCGTCGACCGGCCGTCCGACGCGGAGATCCGCGAGGCCCTCGCGGGCAACCTGTGCCGCTGCACCGGCTACGAGAAGATCTTGGACGCGGTACGGCTCGCGGCCGAGCGAAAGGCGGCGACCAGGTGACGCCGCCGACGCAGCCCACCCCCGGGCAGACCGGTCCCGCGCAGACCAGGTCGGTGCAGATCGACAACGTCTACATCGCGCCCGTCGCAGGGCCCGAGATCCAATCCGGATATATCCGGATCGAGGGTGATCGGATCGCAGGCCTCGGCCCGATGGCCGAGGCGCCCGCCACCCCGGCGGCCACCCGGATCGACGGCACCGGCTGCCTGGCCACCCCCGGCCTGGTGAACACCCACCACCACCTCTACCAGTGGGCCTCGCAGGGCCTGGCCCAGGACGCGACGCTGTTCGAGTGGCTGACGGCCCTCTACCCGGTGTGGGCCGCCATGGACGCCGAGGTCGTCAGGGGCGCCGCGAGCGCGGGACTCGGCCACCTGGCCCTGTCCGGCTGCACCACCTCAAGCGATCACCACTACGTCTTCCCGAAGGGCCGCGGCGACCTGTTCGCCGCCGAGATCGAGGCGGCGCGCGAGCTGGGCATCCGCTTCCACCCGGCACGCGGCTCCATGGACCGGGGCGAGTCGCAGGGCGGCCTGCCCCCGGACGTCGTGGTCGAGCGGCTCGACGAGATCCTCGCCGCCACCGCCGAGGCCGTCGACGCCTACCACGACCCGTCGTTCTCCTCGAAGCTGCGGATCGCGGTGGCGCCCTGCTCGCCGTTCTCGGTCAGCGGCGAGCTGATGACCGAGGCCGCCGCCCTCGCCAGGGACCGGGGAGTGCGCCTGCACACCCACCTGGCCGAGACCCTGGACGAGGAGGAACACTGCCGCGAGCAGTTCGGCATGCGGCCCGTCGAGTACATGGAGAAGCTCGGCTGGCTCGGCCCCGACGTGTGGTTCGCGCACGCGGTGCACCTCAGTGACGCGGACATCGGCAAGTTCGCCGCCACCGGCACCGGCTCCGCGCACTGCCCCTCGTCCAACGGGCGGCTCGGCGCCGGAATCGCCAGGGTGTCGGAGATGCTGCGCCGCGGCGCGAACGTCGGCCTCGGCGTCGACGGCAGCGCCTCCTCCGAGCTGACCACGCTGTCCGGCGAAATGCGGCAGGCCCTGCTGTTCCAGCGGGCCGTGCACGGCCCCGGCGCGCTGACGGCCAGGCAGGCGCTCGAACTGGCCACACTCGGCGGGGCGCGCAACCTCGGCCGCCAGGACGAACTGGGCACGCTCGAAGCAGGCAAACTCGCCGACATCGCGCTGTGGCGGGTGGACGAACCGTTCGCCGCGGCCGTGACCGACCCGGTCTGCCGCCTGGTCTTCGCCACCCGCCAACCGCCGCTGGCCCGCCTGCTGGTCGGCGGCGAGACGGTCGTGGAGGACGACGAGCTCCGGACCGTCGCCCACGACGCCACCGGCCGCGCGGGCGCGCGGGCACACCGCCGCCTGACCCGGCTGGCCGAGGAACGCGGCATCACCGCGGCCAAGGAGGTTCACTCGTGACGACCTCGGACGATCGCGCCGGACGCCAGTTCGAGTCGCCGCCTACCGGGATGTGATGATGAATCGTCCCGTCTCCATGGATGCGGGACCGTTCGCCGTTCGTCACCGTTTGGGAGTTCGTAGTGGTTGAGCATGTGCTCGTTGCCCCCGACAAGTTCAAGGGGTCGCTGACCGCCGCCGAGGTGGCGGCCCACGTGTCGGCGGGGCTCGGCGTCCCGACGATCGAGCTGCCCGTCGCCGACGGGGGCGACGGCACCGTGGACGCCGTCGTGGCCTGCGGCTTCACCCGGGTCTCCCGCCAGGTCACCGGGCCGACGGGCGAGCCGGTCCAGGCCTCGTACGCGCGGCGCGGGGACACGGCCGTCGTCGAGCTCGCCGAGGCGTCCGGGCTGCGCCGCCTCCCCGGCGGCCACGAACCGCTCACCGCCACGAGCTACGGCACCGGCGAACTCGTCGCCGACGCGATCCGCCAGGGCGCCAAGCGCGTCGTCCTGGGCCTGGGCGGCAGCGCCTGCACCGACGGGGGCGCGGGCATGGCGCAGGCGCTCGGCGCCCGTTTCCTCGATGCTCAGGGCGACGAGCTGGAGTACGGCGGAGCGGCCCTGAGCAGGCTCGACCGCATCGACATCACCAGTTTCACGGATATGTCGGGCGTCGAGGTGGTGGTGGCCAGCGACGTCGACAACCCGCTCCTCGGCCCGCACGGCGCCGCGGCCGTCTACGGTCCCCAGAAGGGGGCGACGCTGGAGGACGTGCCGGTCCTGGAGCGCGCGCTCTCCCGCCTCGCCGCCGTTGCCACGCGGACGCACGGGCTCGCGGGCGCCGTCGAGCACGACGACGTGCCCCGCCCGATGGGCGTCGCCGGGGCGCCCGGCGCGGGGGCCGCGGGCGGCGTGGGGTTCGCCGCGCTGGCGTTCCTGCACGCGGAGGTTCAGCCGGGCATCGACTACCTCCTCGACCTGCTCGGGTTCGGGGAGCACGTCAAGGGTGCCCGTCTGGTGGTCACCGGTGAGGGCTCGCTGGACGAGCAGTCGCTGCGGGGCAAGGCCCCCATCGGCGTCGCCCAGGCGGCCGCCCGGGCGGGGGTGCCCGTGGTCGCCGTCTGTGGCCGCCGTACCCTGTCCGACGCCGAGCTCCAGGCGGCGGGCATCGAGGCCGCCTACGCGCTCACCGACCTGGAACCCGACCCGGTCCGCTGCATGGCCGACGCCGGCGCGCTCCTCGAACGCCTGGCCGCCAAGCTCGCCGCCGACCGCCTGTGACCGCTGTGGGCCAGGGGCTTTGACCAGGAAGGGGCGAACATGACCGGCTACGACCTCGTGGTCCGATCGCGCAGGACCGTCACCCCCGACGGAGAGCGGGCCGCTTCGGTGGCCGTTCGCGACGGCCGGATCGTCGCGATCGGCGCGTACGGCGACGCGCTCGGGGCGGCCGAGGACATCGACCTGCGCGATCTCGCGCTGCTGCCCGGCCTGGTCGACACCCACGTGCACGTCAACGAACCGGGCCGCACCCACTGGGAGGGGTTCGCCTCGGCGACCAGGGCGGCCGCGGCGGGCGGGGTCACCACGATCGTGGACATGCCGCTCAACTCGCTCCCGCCCACCGTCACGGTGGACGCGCTCGACGCCAAGCTGCGCGCCGCCGCCGGGCAGTGCCACGTGGACGTCGGCTTCTGGGGCGGGGCGATCCCGGGCAACCTCAAGGACCTGCGCCCGCTGCACGACCGTGGTGTCCACGGCTTCAAGTGCTTCCTGTCGCCGTCGGGCGTGGAGGAGTTCCCGCCGTTGAGTCCCTCGGAGGTACGGTCGGCGCTCACGGAGCTCGCCGGGTTCGACGGCCTCATGGTCGTGCACGCCGAAGACCCGGCGCTGCTCGCCGAGCCGACGGGTCCGACCTACCGGGAGTTCGTGGACTCCCGGCCGGGCGCTGCCGAGCGCAGCGCGGTCGAGCAGGTGATCCGGCTGGCCAGGGAGACCGGCGCCAGGGTGCACATCCTGCACGTCTCCAGCGCCGACTGCCTGGAGCCGCTGGCGGCCGCCCAGGCCGAAGGGGTGCGCGTCACGGCCGAGACCTGTCCCCACTACCTGACGCTGGCCGCCGAACAGGTGCCCGAGGGCGACACCGCCTTCAAGTGCTGCCCGCCGATCCGCTCCGCCGCCAATCGTGACCGGCTCTGGGACGGGCTGGCGAGCGGCGTGCTGAGCTGCGTGGTCTCCGACCACTCGCCCTCTCCGGCGGATCTCAAGGTGCCCTCGTTCGCGGCGGCCTGGGGCGGCATCGCCTCGCTCCAGCTCGGCCTGCCGGCCGTGTGGACGGAGGCGTCGCGTCGGGGGCACGGGCTGGCGGACGTGGTGCGCTGGATGTCCACCCAACCAGCGGCAATGGCCCATATTTCCCGAAAAGGCGCGATAAAGGTGGGCAATGATGCCGATCTGGTGGCTTTTGATCCCACCGGGGTCAACGCGGTCGACGCGGCCCGGCTGCACCACAAGAACCCGGTGACCCCGTACCACGGCCACCTCCTCAAGGGCGCCGTCCTCACCACCTGGCTCCGCGGCCGGCCCGCCGACGGCGTACCGCACGGAGCCTTCCTGTTGGGAGAGCAGTAGATGCCCCGCTTCACCGCGCTGCCCGACCTCGCGCTCCGTACCCTCGGCGGGTCGGTCGTCGCCGCCAGCGACGAGTCGTTCGCCGAGAAGGAGAGCCTGATCCGGCCGGGACGGCCCGGCTTCCAGGCGGAGACGTTCGGCAACAAGGGCCAGGTCTACGACGGCTGGGAGACCCGCCGCCGTCGCGAGCCCGGTCACGACTGGGCGATCGTCCGGCTCGGCCTGCCGGGTGTCGTGCGCGGCGTGGTGATCGACACGGCCTGGTTCAAGGGCAACTACCCGCCCCACGCGTCGGTCGAGGCCGTGGCCGTGGACGGCTACCCGTCGCCCGCCGAGCTCGCCGACGCCCCGTGGGTGGAGATCGTGCCGAGAAACGACCTCAAAGGCGACACCGAGCACCCTTTCGAGGTGACCGACGAATCCCGTTATACGCACGTCCGGCTGAACATGTACCCCGACGGCGGCATCGCGCGGCTGCGCGTGCACGGTGAGGTCCGGCCGGATCTGTCCCTGTACGACGGGCTCAGCCTCGACCTGGCCGCCCTGGCGAACGGGGGCCGCGTCATCGCCTGCTCCAACGAGTTCTACTCGGCCCCCGACAACGTCCTCGCCCCCGGGCTGGCCCGCCACCAGGCGGAGGGCTGGGAGACCGCGCGGCGGCGCGAGGAGGGGAACGAGTGGCTGGTCATCCGGCTCGCCGCCCGGAGCGTCATCCGGCTCGCCGAGATCGACACGACGAACCTGCTGTTCAACGCGCCCGGGTGGGTGTCACTGACCGGGTACGACGGTGACCGTGAGGTCGGGCTGCTGGCCAGGACGCGGTTGCAGCCCGACACCCCGCACCGGTTCCGGCTGGAGGGCGACGAGCCGGTCACACGGGTGCGCGTCGACATCTACCCCGACGGCGGGCTGGCGAGGGTCCGGCTCCACGGCAACCTCGCCTGACCGGCCGCCGAGGTCACTGCCAGAGGACGACCGTCGCGCCGGGCGGGCGCTCGCTGTTGCCCGCCGGGCGCTGGAACCGGACGACTCCATCCTTCGTGAGCTTGCGGACCTGCACCTTGAAGCCGAGCCCCTGTAACTCGTTGCGGGCGTCGTTGGTGTTCTTCCCCACCACCGACGGGACGAGCTGGAACTCCTGGTCGTCACGCGCCTCGTTGTCGCCCTTGAACCATTCCCAGAAGTCGGTCTGGCACCGGGCCACCGTGATCATGGCCTGTGCGCCCTTGTCGACCTCGGACTTGGCCTTCGGCGCCTGCGCGATCACCGTGCACGGCTCGGCGTCGTCATCAACCTCGTTGACCTGCACCCCGAAGCCCTGGGTGGTGAGGTAGTTGGCCGCCTCGTCCTTGGGCATGCCGGAGACGTCGGGCATCACCAGCCCCGCGCTGACGTAGATGTTGACCTTCGAGCCTTCCTTGACCTTCTCGCCCACCTCGGGGGAGGTGCGGATCACCTTGCCGCGCTCGACCCCCTGGTTGGCCAGCCGGCTGACGCGATTGACGTCGAGCCCGGCCTTGGCGACCGCGGTGCGGGCCTCGGGCTCGGACATGCCCTCGACGTTGGGCACCAGCACCCGCTTCGGCCCCAGCGAGGGCACCAGCGTGAGGACCGAGCCGCGCTTGAGCTCGACGTTCCGTCCCGGGTCGGTGCGGAGGACGAGGCCCTCGGCGATCTTCTCGTCGTTCTCGCCAGCGGCCGTCTTCACCTTGAAGCCACTGGTGGTGGCGGCCTTCTGGGCGACCGCCAGGTCCGTGCCGACCAGGTCGGGCACCGGTACGTACGTGGCCTGCGAGAAGTACCAGCCCGTCAACGCCACCGCCACCACCATGACGACGGCGAGCACGACCAGGAACCAGTTGGGCCGGAAACCGGCGCGCCGCGCGGGCACCTCCTCGCGCGGCTGGATCAACGTGTGGTTCGGCGCCGCCTGCGGCATCTGGAGCGGCGCGGTGCCGGGTCTGGAACCCGGCGCAGAGTACGGCATCGAGTGCGCCTGGGACGTCCGCGTGTGCGCCGGCGGCGTCGTCATACGGGGCAGCATGCGGTGCGCGTCCACGGCCGCCACCAGCATCGCGGTCGCGTCGGCGGGACGGTCGTCGGGAGAGCGCGCCGTGGCGTGCGTCACCAGCGTGTCGATCAGCGGCGGCACCTCCGGCACCACCGACGACGGCGGCGGCACGGTGTCATGGACGTGCCGGTAGGCCACCGACATCGGCGTCTCGCCGTCGTAGGGCTGCTGGCCGGTCACCAGCTCGAACAGCATGATGCCCGCCGCGTAGACGTCGCTCCGCACGTCGGCGCCGCCCGTCATGACCTGCTCGGGCGACATGTAGCCGATCGTGCCGATCATCACGCCGGTACGGGTCTGGTTGGTGGCCTCGATCGCCCGCGCCAGGCCGAAGTCCACCACCTTGACCCGGCCGTCGTCGGTGAGCAGCACGTTCTCGGGCTTGACGTCGCGGTGCACCATCCCGGCCTGATGGGCCGCGCCCAATGCCGCGAGCACCGGTATCATGATCTCCAGCGCTTCGCGGGCGGGCAGCCTGCCCCGGTCGCGCAGGGTGTCGCGGAGCGTCTTGCCAGGGACGTACTCCATCGACAGATAGACCACGTCGGTGTCGGTGCCCTGGTCGAAGACGTGCACCACGTTGGGGTGGGAGAGGCTGGCCACAGACTTGGCCTCGCCGATGAATCGCCGCACGAACGCCGGGTCCTCGGCGAGCGAGCGATGCATGACCTTCAGCGCGACCGTGCGGTCAAGCCGGACGTCTAGCGCCAGGTAGACGGTCGCCATACCGCCCCGCGCGATCCGGGACTCGATGCGATAGCGCCCATCGAGCAGCCGGCCGACCAGGGGGTCCGCAGTCGTCGTGTCCACCCCGCTGAGTTTACGGGCGTTTTGCCACTGGCAAGGCCTGACCATCCGAAACCGATGCCGAGCCGTGCTCGTTGGAATGCCCCCATTTTCCGCTTAATCGGACATAAGCCACCGACGTCCCGCCACTCCCACGCGGGCATCGGGCTGCGGGGGGTTGGGGTCTGGGGGATCTGCAGGCGTGCTGTCTGCCGGCCCGGGGTCTGCTGGACTGGGGTCCGCAGGCGTGCTGTGCGCGGGCGCTGCTGGGCGCTCGAGCACCACCCCATCCGGACGGAAGACCGTGGCCCGGCCGGACACCGTCGAGTGCCGGTCTGGTGCCGCGCCCGTCGGCGGCCGCGCCGAGGTGCGGGTGCAGGCTGCGCGGAAGGGCGCGGACCGGGGCTACGGGCTCGTCGGGGAGGAGGCCTCCGCGTAGCGGCGGCGGGGGATGCGGCCCGCCTGACGGGCGAGCCGGCCCGCCTGGACCGCCGCTCTCATGGCCGTCGCCATCAGGTCCGGCCGCTGTGCCCTGGTGACGGCCGTGGCCAGGAGTACGGCGTCGCAGCCCAGTTCCATGGCCAGGGCGGCGTCGCTGGCCGTACCGATGCCCGCGTCGAGGATCACCGGCACCGAGGCCGCCTCCACGATGAGCTCGATGTTGTGCGGGTTGCGGATGCCGAGGCCCGAGCCGATCGGCGCGCCGAGCGGCATCACCGCCGCACACCCGGCCAGCTCCAGGCGGCGCGCCAGCGCCGGGTCGTCCCCGATGTACGGCAGCACCACGAACCCGTCGGCCACCAGCCGTTCCGCCGCGTCGAACGTCTCGATCGGATCCGGCAGCAGCGTCCGCTCGTCGGCGATGACTTCGAGCTTGACCCAGTTCGTGCCGAGCGCCTCCCTGGCCAGCCGGGCGGTCAGCACGGCGTCGCCGGCGGTGAAGCAGCCGGCGGTGTTGGGGAGGACCTTGATGCCGCGCTCGCGCAGTACGTCGAGCACCGAGCCGGGCGCACCGGGGTCGAGCCGCCGCATGGCGACGGTCGTCAGCTCGGTGCCGGACGCGACCAGCGCGTGGTCGAGCACCTCCAGCGACGGCGCGCCGCCGGTGCCCATGATGAGCCGGGAGGAGAACTTCTCCCCGGCGATCAGCAGATCATCCACCTTGCACCGCCGTCAGAACCTCCACGCGGTCGCGGTCGCCGAGCGCCGTCGTCTCCCAGGCGCTCCGCGTCACCACCTCGTCGTTCACGGCCACGGCCACGCCGGTCGTGGCCGCCGTCAGCGTGAGTACGGCCTGCGCCACAGTGGTGCCGTCGGGCACCTCATGCGCGGCCCCGTTGATGGTCACATTCATGAAATATCCCGATACCTCAATGGCGAGCACAGCTCCGCCATCTCGCCCTCCTCGCCCAGCACAATGGCCGCCGTGAGCGGGGCCAGCAGCACCCCGCCCCGGTGATGCCCGGTGGCCAGCACCAGCCCCGGTGTGCCGCTGGGCCCGATGAGCGGAACGTTGTCCGGCGTGCCCGGCCGCAACCCCGCCTCCACGTCGGCCACCCCCAACTCGGTGACGCCCGGCACCAGCTCGCGGGCGTCCCGCAGCAGCTCGTACAGCCCGCCCGCCGTCACCCTCGTGTCGAACCCCAGCTCCTCCTGCGTCGCCCCGACCACCAACTCGCCATCACCCCTCGGCACCAGATAGACGGAGGCCCCGTGCACCGTCCCGCGCACGCACCTGCCGAGCAGCGGCTGGGGGGAACGCAGCCGCATGATCTGCCCCTTGACCGGCCGCACCGGAACATCGGCCAACCCGGCACTCCACGCCCCCGCCGCCAGAACGACCCGCTCGCCCCGGAACTCGTCGGGCACGTTCGCCTGGGTGGGGTCGCTCGCGGGTATGGCGTCCTCGCCGACCGGAGGCGCAGGCCGCACGGGGTCCTCGCCCGAGAGCTGGTGGGCATGAGGCGTGCGTCGTGCCGGGTCCTGAGCGGGTGGCCCGTCCGGGGCCGGCGACCGGTCCAGGGTGAGCGGCCTGTCCGGGGCGGGCGACGGGTCCGCGGGTGTGAGGCGTACACCTACGACCTTGTCGCCGTCGCGGAGCAGTTCGCTCACGCGAGCCCGTACGAGCGGGACGCCCAGGCGATCGAGGGCGGCCAGGAGCGCGGTGGTGACGCGGCGCGGGTCCACCCACGCGTCACCCCGGGCCAGCAGCCCGCCACGGACGGAGGGCGCCAGCATGGGCTCCAGCCGGCGGCACTCGCGCCCGGTCAGCCGTTCGACCGGTAGCCCCAACTTCTCCATGAACGCGGCCAGTTCCCCGAGCGCCGCCAGATCGTCGGTCCCGAACGCCACAGCGAGCGTCCCATCGACCCGGAAGTCCAGCCCGGCCCGCGCCGCGTCGCTGAGCCCCCTCATAGCCTCGTCAGACGCCCCAGGCCCGCTGGGCTCACTTCCGTCAGCCTCAAGCCCCGTACCAGCGCCAAAGCCCGTACCAGCCTCAAGGCCGGCGTCGGCGGCGAGTTCGGAGGCGAAGGACGGCCAGCGGCGCAGGCTGGCGAGGCCCAGCCGGAGCAGTGGTTCCTCTGTGTAGGTGACCTCACTCACCGGGGCCAGCATGCCTGCCGCCGCGTGCGAGGCCCCCGAGGCCGGAGCCGGGTCGACCACGGTGACCGGCCGTCCGGAGCGGGCCAGGCGCCAGGCGATGGACAGCCCGACGATCCCGCCGCCTACGACGATGTCCACATCCGCTCCCTTCGCCGGCATGATCCGGATCAGGTGTCTTGCGGTCGAAGGCCCGGTGCAGCCTTCCTCTCAGCCCGGTAAACGGCCGGACTCCCGCGCGTCTTACGCCCCCAGCCTACGGCCTCGGCGCGACGATCCGGCACGGCCCCCGTTATGGTCTTGAACGTGAATCATGTCGTGGTGGCAGGCGCCGGACTGGCGGGCGTACGTAGTGTCGAGGCGCTCCGCGCGAGAGGGTTCGACGGCAGGATCACCCTCATCGGGCAGGAACGGCACCGGCCCTACGATCGCCCGCCCCTGTCGAAGGCGGTGCTGTCCGGCAGCAGTGACTCCAGCTTCGTCGACGCCGACCTCGCGGTGCTGGAGGTGGACTTCTGGCCGGGCGTCTCGGCCAAGTCGCTGCGGCCTGGCGTCGTCGAGACCTCCGAGGGCGAGCTCGGCTATGACGGTCTGGTCATCGCCACCGGAGCCGAGCCGATCACGCTGCCCGGCGACGGCCAGCAGCACGTGCTGCGCACCCTGGACGACGCTCTGGAACTGCGCGCCCGGCTCGTCAAGGGCGCCCGCGTGGTGATCATCGGCGCCGGCTGGATCGGCGCCGAGGTGGCCACCGCCGCCCGCCGGGCCGGCTGCGCGGTGACCGTGATCGAGGCCGGCCCCACCCCGCTCGCCCAGGCGGTCGGGCCCGAGATCGGCGCCCGCACCCAGGGCTGGTACGAGGACATCGACCTGCGGCTCGACACTCTGGTCGGCTCCGTGGACGAGGGCGGCGTCACGCTGGCCGACGGCCGCTTCATCGAGGCGCACGTCGTCGTCACCGGCGTCGGGGTGCGCCCGACCGTCGGCTGGCTGGCGGGCTCCGGCATCGACCTGGACAACGGCGTCGTCACCGACGAGCACATGCGCACCTCCCTGCCGAACGTCGTGGCGGTGGGCGACTGCGCCGCCTGGTGGTCGCGCCGTTTCGAGACCCGGCTCAGGGTCGAGCACTGGGACGCCGCGCTCAACTCACCCGAGGTGGCCGCCGTCTCGCTGCTGGGCGGGGACTCGGTGTACGACCCGGTGCCCTATTTCTGGTCCGAGCAATTCGGCCACATGGTCCAGTACGCGGGCCACCACCCGGCCGGAGACCGCCTCCTCTACCGGGGCGAGCTCGAAGGCAAATGGTCGGCCTGCTGGCTCAATTCGGACGACACCCTGGCCGCGGTACTCGCCGTGGATCGGCCACGGGATCTCGTACAGGGCCGCAGAATCATCGAAGGCGGCCACCGCGTCGACGCCGAACGCCTGGTAGATCCCGACGTCTCCCTACGGGATTGTGTTGTTTGAGCAAGCACGGCATGTGGTAGTTGTGGTTTCGTGACGCTTTCTGTTGCGCAGATCGACCGGGAGACCGACCAACTCGTCGCCGAGTGGCTCACTCTCCCCGAAGTGGCCGCGCGCCTCGACCTCTCACTGGGGCGGGCCAAGCAACTCCTCAAGGACCGCAAGCTGCTGGGTGTACGCCGGGGTGGTGGCGGGCCACAAGTGCCCGCGGTGTTCCTTGACGGAAAGGACGTGATGAAGGGCCTGCCTGGCACCCTCTCGGTGCTGCGGGACTCCGGTTACGACGATGTCGAGTCGCTCCGGTGGCTCTTCACCCCCGACGACTCCCTGCCTGGCTCGCCTGTCGACGCCATCAGGGCCGGTCGTCATACCGAGGTCAAGCGGCGTGCCCAAGCCCTCGCTTTCTGACGCCCGCCTCTACCTCTGCACAGACGGCCGCCGCGAACGCGGTGATCTGGCGGACTTCCTCGACGCGGTGCTGGCCGCCGGCGTGGACATCGTCCAGCTGCGGGAGAAGGGGCTTGAGGCGCGCGAAGAGCTCGCGCTCCTCGAGGTCTTCCGCGACGCCTGCGACCGGCACGGCAGGCTGCTGGCGGTCAATGACCGGGCCGACATCGCCTACGCCGCCCGGCCCGACGTGCTCCACCTGGGGCAGGACGATCTTCCGGTGAAGGTCGCGCGAGAGATACTCGGCGACGACGTCTTCATCGGACGGTCCACCCACTCCACCGCCGAGGCGTCCGCCGCAGCTGTGGAGGAGGGCGTCGACTACTTCTGCTGCGGTCCTGTCTGGCCCACGCCGACCAAGCCGGGCCGCCACGCGCCGGGGCCGTCGCTGCTCCGGCACGCGGCGTCGCTGGGTGGCGGGCGGCCGTGGTTCGGGATCGGCGGGATCGACCTTGCCAATCTCGACCAGGTCAGGTCGTACGGGGTCGAACGGGTCGTGGTGGTACGCGCCATCACGGACGCCGACGATCCGGGCGCCGCGGCAGCGGAGTTCGCCAAGCGCCTCGCCGGCTGACGGGTGCGGCGCCTGGCCCCTGCGATACGTCGTGCGTACGGTGCGTCGTGCGTGCCGTGTGGTGCGTTGGACGGTGCGTCGTGCGTGCGGTCGCCGGGGTCAGGTGGTGCGTGAGGTGGCGGCCACCGCCAGGCTCGACAGGGCCGCGCGGGCCTCCGGCGTGATGGGCGCCTTGCCGAGGAACGTCAGTGCCTCGGCGAGGTAGTCGCCGATCATGTCCTCACACGCCCGCAGCGCCCCCGTGCCCTCGATGATGCCCCGCAGCACGCTCACCCCGTGCTCGTCGAGCCCAGGGTCGCCGAGCAGGGCTCGCACGGTCTCGGCGTCGCCGGGCGAGGCCGCGGCCAGCGTCCTGGCGACCAGCATCGTCCGCTTGCCCTCGCGCAGGTCGTCGCCCGCCGGTTTGCCGGTCTGCGCCGGATCTCCGAACACGCCCAGGATGTCGTCGCGCAGCTGGAACGCGATGCCCACGCGCCGGCCGTACTCCATGCAGAGCTCGTCCATCCACGGCGCCAGCCCGCCGGTGGCGAGCACCAGGCCGAGGCGGAGCGGTTGTTCGACGGAGTATTTGCCGCTCTTGTAGAGGGCGACGCGCAGGGCGGACTCGAAGGTGTTCTCGCCGTGCGCCTGCTCCAGCAGGTCGAGGTATTGGCCGCACATCAGCTCGGTACGCATGTGGTCGTGCACCGGCTGCGCCGCCGCGAGTGACTCGGGCGGCAGGCCGCTGCTGCGCCACATCTCGCCGGACCAGATCAGCAGCAGGTTGCCCAGCAGGATCGCCGCGCCCTCGCCGAACTGCTCCGCCGAGCCGTGCCAGGCCGACTTCTCGTGGATGGCCTGGAAGCGGCGGTGCGCGGACGGCATGCCCCTGCGCAGGTCGCTCTTGTCCATCACGTCGTCGTGCACCAGGGCGCTGGCCTGGAGGAGCTCCAGGGACGCGGCGGCGGTGAAGATCTCGGGCACGTCGGTGCCGCCCGCGCCACGCCAGCCCCAGTAGCAGAAGGCCGGGCGCAGCCGCTTGCCGCCGGACAACAGGTCGTCGGCGGCCGCGCGGAGCGGTTCGAGTTCGGTGTCGCCGGGAGCGGGCAGCTGCCGTTCGACGAACTTCCGCAGCGCGGCGTCCACCTCGGTACGCAGGGCGTCCAGGCTCGCGGCGTCAGTGGTCATAGCACTGAGACTAGTGGCCAGGCAGTGGCGGCGGATCTCCAGGGACGGGGCATGTGGCGGTAGCCTGGTCCACATGGCGCTTGGTCGACCCTCCATCCTGCCCGATCGTGTCCCCACCGTCCGCGAGCTTCTCGCCTCCGGTGCACGGTCGTTCTCCTTCGAGTTCTTCCCGCCGAAGACCGACGAGGGGGAGCGGCAGCTGTGGCGGGCGATCAGGGAGCTGGAGTCGCTGCGGCCGACGTTCGTGTCCGTGACGTACGGCGCGGGCGGCTCCAGCCGTGACCGCACGGTGGACATCGTCGAACGGCTGGCCCACGACACCACACTCACTCCTGTGGCGCATTTCACCGCCGTCAACCACTCGATCCGCGAGCTGCGCCACCTGATCGGCCGCTTCGCGGACGCGGGCGTGCGCAACATCCTCGCCGTACGGGGCGACCCTCCGGGCGACCCGACGGGGGAGTGGGTCCAGCATCCCGAGGGCGTCCTCTACGCCGAGGAGCTCGTGCGGCTGATCCGGCAGGTGGGCGACTTCTGCGTGGGCGTGGCGGCGTTCCCGTACAAACACCCGCGCTCGCCGTCGATCGAGTCCGACACCGACTTCTTCGTCCGCAAGTGCCGGGCGGGGGCCGACTACGCGATCACCCAGATGTTCTTCCAGGCGGACGACTATCTGCGGCTGCGCGACCGGGTGGCGGCGCAGGGCTGCGACACGCCGATCATCCCGTGCATCATGCCGGTCACGCAGATGAGCACGATCGCCAGGTCGGAGCAGCTGTCGGGGGCGCCGTTCCCGGCGGAGCTGGCGGCCCGCTTCGAGGAGGTGGCCGACGACCCGGCGGCCGTGCGGCGGCTGGGGATCGACCACGGGGTGGAGCTCTGCCAGCGGCTGCTCAATGAGGGCGCGCCGGGCATCCACTTCATCACCTTCAACCGGTCGAGCGCGACGCGCGAGGTGTTCGAGCGGCTCTCCGTGGTGGAGGCGCTGTCCGCGTGATGCTCGTTCACATGAAAAGCAGTTTTCTGTACGGCTGAGCCCGGTGGGCCCCAACCGCCGACCGGGGCTGGGGCCTGTCCAGGGGAACGGTTACGGGGTTCCCCGGCTTGCCGCCGTGACGTGCGTGTCGTTGGCCGTCTACGTACATGCCGGACGCGGCGGGGATGTCGGGGCCGGCGTCTAGAGTGGCGCCCACCTTGACGCGTCGATCGGAGCCGTGATGACCGCCACACCCCGGGATGCCTGGGACGACATCCTGGCCCGCGCCTTCGCTGTCCTGCTCGGCAAGCCGGTGGACGAGCACGACCCGAGCGCCTCCTACGGCGTCTACTACTGCTGCGACGATCTATCGTTCGAGCTGTTCAAGAAGGGGTTCGACATCGGCCCGCTGGCCCGGGGAGAGCTCGTCCGGGCGCCGTTTCCCACCATTCCGGTTCTGGGCAAGCTGCTGGAGGGTTGGGACCTGATCGCGCCTCACTGGACCATCGACCTGGGCCGCTCGCTCTTCTATGGCGAGGACTCCGGGCACGGCATCGACGGCCTGGAGGACGGGCTACCGGGTGCGGAGCTGGGGCGGATCCTCGTCGAGCGCGGCATGAAACCGGCGGACCTGAAACAGGCCTACATGACGGTCATGTTCCGCGCGCACACCGACGGCTCAGTGATGGACGCGATGCGGGCCGCCACCGGCACCCTGCGCGGCCCCGGCC
Source organism: Nonomuraea sp. NPDC049269 (assembly GCF_043197155.1). NCBI lineage: Bacteria > Bacillati > Actinomycetota > Actinomycetes > Streptosporangiales > Streptosporangiaceae > Nonomuraea > Nonomuraea sp. NPDC049269. Next base: position 35,478 of record NZ_JBICSO010000013.1, on the reverse strand, counting down.
ACCTCTTCCCGCTGGAGCCGGCGTACGGGGTGGATCCCCGCTGGGACGGCCCGCTGTCCTCCATCGCCCATCCTGGGCTGAGCGAGCATCTGCGGCACCTGTGCCGAGACGAGGACACCGCCCGTGCCGACGGCGCGTTCTATTTCGGGTCCGATGCCGACGCTCTTCCCTATCCGGTGGTCGCGGGATGGCGTTTCGGGGAGGGGCAAGCCTGGTCGGCGGTGGTTCAGCTGCCAGGCAGCGGCGGGCCGCCGACGGCGTCCCGCCAACCGTCGTACTAGGGCTCAGTCGATCCGCTGGCAGATCTCCACCGGAAGCTGAGGAGACCACGTCTTGGTGGCCTCGTCGTACGCGCGGGCGTAGCCGTTCTTGAACCCGGAGCAGGGAGCGGCGATCGTCGTCTCCACATAGATGGCCCCGCCGGGGGTGATGGGGTGCGGCCGGGCGATCTCCCACCTGGCGAACGCCACCCGGCCGGTGGTGAACTTGACGGCCAGGTAGACCCGGCGGTTGACGGTGAAATTGCCGCCGGCGACCTTGAGATGGCCGTTGAAGGTGTAAGTGAACAGGAAGGGCTGGACCTGCCGGAGACCCTTGAAGGTCGCGCTGGTGATGCCCGCGGTGGATGTGGTCGACGCGTTCGCGGCGGCGCTGAGGGCCGGGACGCCCAGGGCGAGGAGGCCGGCGGTGGCGGTGACTCCGAGCAGGCTGCGGATGGTGCGGTTCATCGGGATCTCCTATGTGATGGCGTGAACCGTGCGGGCCCGTTGAAGGCTTGCGTCACCATTGATGCGCAGGTCGCCTGTAACGTGCTTACAGCGGGCTTACGTCCGCATGCAGACCGCTGTCGGTTGCCTGAACGTGAACGCTCCGGCCTAGTTGAAGTACTGCCAGATGCTGAACCTGCGCACGTAGAGGGGGATGGCGTCCCGGCCGAGCACCCGGGTCCGGCTGATGCGGGTCTTCTTGTTCATCGTGACCTTGACGCACTTCAGGAGCGCCTTGTGCCACCCCGGCAGGGCGTAGTAGGAGATGGACACGCCGCGGTGCCCCAGGCCCCGGTCGGAGAATCCCATCCCCACCTCCCGGTAGATACGTCTCGACCCCTTCAACTGGAACGCGGTGGAGCCGATGATCGCGTGATTGGCCTTCTTGGGGCAGTGCACGAATATCCGGACATGGCTGGCCTGGCGCGGGTTCCAAGGGAGGATACGGAGCCACGGGACCTTCTTCAGCGCCTTGGGAATGTGGTTCTTGCCGCCTTTCGTATCTCCCGATGTAGCGGCAAGCGTGGTGACCTGCTCGGCCGGGGCGCCTGGGCTCACCATGAGGGTGGCGGCCAGTCCGATCTGTGCGACGAGACGCATGTGTTCCTCCTGCCGGACGCCCGGGCGGCGGCATGCTCGCCGAGTGGCGTGTCACGGGTGTCGGTGAAGGGGGAGGTGCTCGGGATGACCCGGACGATGGCCACGAGTATCCCGCCTGACCAGCCTGATCAGCTCAATTATGGCGATCGTGTCGCGGACGGGAGGGGAGCCGCGCTGGTACGTTCCGCTGTTCTTGGACGGTCGGCCTGGCGCGCATGCCACGCGGGCCGATCAGGTCAGCGGGAGGCGTCTGCCCAAGATCGCGTACTGCTCGTAACCGCCAGGGAAGAGGAACGGGCTCAGCAGGTCGGTGAAGCCCATGCTGGCGTACAGGTGGCGGGCCATGGTGGGGCGGTCGTGCGTGGACAGGACCGCCGAACGCTCGGGGCGGCCCGCGCACAGGGTGGTGATCATGGCCCGGCCGATGCCCTTGCCCTGGTAGTCGGGGTGCATGTGGATCTCGGCCAGTTCGAAGGCGTTGCCCAGCCAGGCTTCGGCGGCCTCCCTGCCCGCACGGCTCTCCAGCGCGCGGAACACGACGTCGTGCCACCACTGACCCGGGGCGCCCCGGAAGCCGTAGGCGAAGCCGACGATCTTCGGGCTGGACGCGCCGCCGGGGTGTCGCGTTCCAGCGGCGCCCCGCGTGGTGTTCGGCTCCGTGGCGATCAGGCTGCTCGGTGAGGCGCCCGGCATCGAGGCCGTGAACCACCGCCTGCGCTCACTCAGCGTCGGAACCTCGGCCAAGTCCGGAGTCTCCGGGCCCCCGCGCAATTCAGCGAAGTAGCACTGGAAGTAGGGATATGTGCCGTGATTTCGCATGATGGCCTTGCGGCCGGTGATCTGGTCCGTGGGCGGACGCATGGCGGCGGTATAGATGTCGATCACCGTGTCCAGACGTTCGGTGAACTCCGCCTGGCCCGCCCCGCGAAACTCGATCACGCGTCGCACACTACTCGACGTCGACGGGGGTACCACCGGTGATACGCACCAGCTCATCGAATGTGGTGGGAAAGACAGTGAGCGGGTGCCCGCCCGCCGCCCACACGACCTCGTGCTTGTCCAGCCAGTTGTCCACGAGAGTCCGCACCGGGGCAGGATGCCCCACGGGCGCGACGCCGCCGATCGGCTGGCCCGTCGCGGCCCTGACGAACTCCGGTGTCGCCCGCCGTACCTTCTGGACCCCCGCCGTACGGGCGATCAACTCGACGTCGACGCGGTGCGCACCGCTGGTCAGCACGAGGAGCGGCGCGCCGTCGGCGTCGAAGATGAGGCTGTTGGCGATGGCGCCGACCTCGCAGCCGACCTGCGCGGCGGCGGTGGCCGCAGTGGGCGCCTTTTCCGGCAAGACGATGATTTCTCCCTTGGCGTCCAGCGCGCGGAGGGCGGTTTCCACCAGAACGGCGTTAGCCGGCAACTTCTCAGACATGGGCACACTCTAAACAGATTGACCATTGCATTACCTGGACATGGTGGTGGTGTAGGGTCCTTTGATTCGAATGTTCATGGTATGAGAGGTGGTACGGGGTGGGGGACCGACGGCTGCCCGGCGTGGCTGCTCTCTTGACGACTGGTGCGGTACTCCTGACGGGGTGCGGCACGTCCGCGACCCAGGTGCGGCTGGCCGCCGCGCCCGCCATCACGTCCATCACGACAACACCCACCGCGGCCACGCCCGCTGCGGCAACACCCAGTGCGACGCCTCCAGTGGCGGCCGCCACGGCGGGACCAAGTGCCGTCGCCGCGCCGAAGAAGCAGCTCAAGCTGGGTGCCAAGGGCGAAGCGGTCATGTGGCTGCAGAACCGGCTCAAGGGGCTCGGTTACCGCCCGGGCAAGGCCGACGGTCGCTACGGCGGTTCGACGCTGACGGCCGTGTGGGCGTTCCAGAAGGTCAACGGCATCAGGCCGACCAGCACGATCGCCAAGCGCACGTGGACCGCGCTGGAGAACCCCAGGACCCCCAAGATCCTGGTAAAGAACGGCCAGCCGACCCGCGCCGAGGTCAACCTGACCAAGCAGATCATGGTCCTGTACGTCGGCGGCCAGGTGAAGCTGATCACCCACATCTCCTCCGGCAGCGGCGTCCCCTACTGCGAGACGGCGACGTGGCAGGGCAAGAAACAGCGCTTCTGCGGCTCGGCCAGCACGCCCACGGGCGACTTCAAGACCACGTGGCGCGCGAAGGGCTGGCACCGGTCGTACCTGGGCCAGCTGTACAACCCGATCTTCTTCAACGGCGGCATCGCGTTCCACGGCGCGCTGTCGGTGCCGCTGTACCCGGCGTCTCACGGGTGCGTGCGGATGCCGATGAACGTGGCGGTCGAGCTGCCCGGCCTGCTCGGCAAGGGCGTACCGGTGCACGTGCGACGCTAGCCTCGCCGGTGATGGGTCCGTGCGCTTCGGGAGATTCTCGTCCCGGAGTTCGCGGACCTTTCGGCATGACCCGCGGAACTCGGTTGCCACTCCGCTTGTTACTTTGACTCGCTCCCACGGTGCGACCAGGGCTGTCACCATGGACGCATGTCAGGGCGCGGGCTTCTGGGGATCCTCGTCACAGCGGCTCTCGTAGCCGCGTCCGTCGTCCTCGGGGTGCTCGGCACCGCGTGGGACAAGCCCATGAACGCCGTGGTATTCGTCGTCACCTTCGTGGCGGCCGTGGTCTCGGCTCTGTACACCGTGCGCTCCTACCGCGTGGCCAAGGCCGGTTCCCCACTCACACTCGCCCAGGTGGCCGACGCGCTGGCCGGTATCGTGCGCGCCCAGTGGCGGCTGGAGGCCGAGCACTGGTCGGTCGGCGAGCCGCTGCATCCGTCCTACCACCCGGTTGCCGAACTGAGCGGCTCGTGGACCGGCCTGGTGAAGGCGGCGGCTGAGGCCTCCTCGCGCCACTGGGGCAGAGGCTTCGCCGACCTGGCCGGCGACGCGGGTGACATCGCGCGCGTCTTCTCCCGGGTGCCCACCGGCAAGCTGGTGATCTTAGGCAGGGGCGGGTCGGGCAAGACCGTGCTGGCCGTTCATCTCGTGCAGAGTCTGCTGACCCGCAGGCGGCCGGGCGGGCCGCTGCCGGTGCTGCTGTCGGTGGCCTCGTGGGATCCTGAGGCCCTTGACTGCGCCGACTGGGCCGTCCGCCGGCTTGAGCTCACCTACGCGGGCCTGCGCGCCCCCGTCGCCGATGGTGGGCCGAGCAGGGCCAAAGCGCTACTCGACGCGGGGCTGCTGGTGCTCGTGCTGGACGGCCTCGACGAGATCCCCGCCGCAGCCATAGGTGTGGCGGTCGACCGGGTGAACAGGCTCGGGCCCGGCCAGCCGTACGTGGTCACCTGCCGGAGCGCCGACTACCGGGCCATGACCTCGGCGCAGGCAGGCGCCGTACGCCTGCACGGCTGCGCCGTCGTGGAGATGGCCGACGTGGACCCAGCCGTGGCGGCCGAATACCTGACCCAGACCACGGGCGACCCGGCACGCTGGGACCGAGTCACAGACACGCTGCTGTCCAGTCGGCACACCCCGCTGACTGAGGCACTGTGTACGCCGATCATGGTGTCTCTGGCCCGCGAGTACTACAACCCGCCCAGGACGACCAGCCGCGATGCTCCGCCACCTGACCCAGCCAGGTTGCTTGGCTTCTCCAGTCCAGCCGAGATCGAGAACCACCTTCTGGACAGTTACCTCACCGCCGCCTATCGCAGCCACGGGCGTGCTTCAGGGGTGCGGCGCGGCCATCATTGGGATCCGGTCAGCGCCGAGCGCACACTGCGCTGCCTGGCCGGTTACCTGGCCGGGCGCCAGAGCAACGACCTGGCCTGGTGGCGGCTCTACCGCATCGTGCCGGGCTTGACCGCCATCGACAAGCTCGTTATCGCCGCCTCGATCACCGCGGCGGTCACGCCGATCACCGGCAGCCTCTGGTACGGCCTGGCGTGCGGCGCCGTCGGGCTGGTGGCGGGTGGGCTGATATTCGGCACTGAACGGGCGTTGGCCGACGGTGAGCCGCGTCGCCTCGGGCTCCAGCGGCCCACGGTCGCGCAGTGCATGAGCACGATCGTGTTCGCCGTGCCCGTGACGCTGCTGTTCTGGGCGCTGGCCGACCTAGGGACCGCGCTGGTCCTGGGTGTGTGCGTGGCCCTGGGCGGTCCGGTCACCAACACACTCAGCCTCAACGGCGGCGCCGCGATCGACGTGGTAACGCCGCGCAGGGCGCTGCGTGACGACCGGCGGGCCGCCTTTGTCCACGCCGTGGAAGCCGGCGGGTTGAGCGCGGTGGTGGGCTGGGCCATCATGCGGTCGTTTCCCGAGATCGGCGGCGCGGCGGGCGCGGCCACTATGGGGCTCGCCCTCGGGCTCACCGGCTGGTTCGGCAGCGCGGCGGGTCGCTTCGCTCAGACCAGACTGTGGCTGTACCGTCACGGGCTGCCGCTACGGCTCATGAAGTTTCTCGACGACGCCCACGACCGCGGGGTACTGCGCCGGTTCGGCCCGTTTTACCAGTTCAGGCATGCGCTGCTGCGCGACCGGCTGGCGGATCTGCCCGGCGAGAACGCGGGCCGTACCTCGACGGCGTGATCAGAGGGGTCAGCCTGTGCGGCGAGGCGCCCGCGATTGACGAATTCCCTGGATGCCGTCCTTCGCGGGTATCTCCACCCACACCACCTGCCGGCCCGAGCCCTCATCCCGTACGCCCCACCGGGCCGCGAACGCCTCGACCAACCACAACCCGCGCCCGCCGCAGTCACCGACCTCGGCTTCTCGCACCTGACGAGCTCGCTGATCACCAGCCGCACATCGTCGGTGTCCATGTGCCCGGCGGCCGTCAGGATCTCTGCGACACACCGAAGGGCAAGCGACACCGAACGCTCCACCCCCGGCAACACGATCTCGCCCAGGAACTGCCCGCTCACATCCCCACCGTTGCCAGCACGCATCTGGCCAGGGAGCTTCGGGCTCAGCGTGACAATGCGGGCATGAGTCAAGAGGCCGTCGCCGAGGAGATGGGCTGGGCGGAAAGCAAGCTATATCGGATCGAGAACGACAAAAGCCGCGTCTTGCAGCGCGACGTCAAACGCCTTCTCAAGCTTTATGAGACTGAGGAGAAGCAGGCGGAGGTGATCGCCGAGCTTGGTCGCCTCGCGGGCGAGCCGGACTGGTGGCATCAATATTCGGGAGCCATCCCGGAGTGGTTCCAGGTCTACGTGGTGCTGGAGGCATCTGCCTCGCATGTCTTCGGCTACCAGTCGGAACTCGTTCCCGGAATCCGCAGACCGAAGGCTACGCGCGATCGATCATGTCCACTGCGCCCGAGCCCGACTCCGACGTCGAGGTCGACAGCCAGGTCCAGGTTCGAGTGAACCGCCAAGCCCGACTCACCGAGAAGAACCCGCTCAATGTCTGGCTTGTGCTGAATGAGGCTGTTATCCGCCGCACGGTAGGTGGGCCCAATGTCATGCGTGAACAGGTCGAGCACCTGATCAAGGTCGCGCAACTCCGCAACGTGACCCTGCAGGTCCTCCCGTTCACGAGTGGCGAGCACAGTGCCATGCACGGCTCGTTCAACCTCTTGAAGTTTCCGACAGAAGACGCACGAAGTGGAGCGATATCGCCTGATGCTCGATGATCTTCGCGCCCGCGCGCTCGGTCCTGGTGAGACGATCGCCGTGCTCCACGCAGTGCGGGCAGGGTTAGCGTGAGGACTGCAGTGAGGGAAAGCCCATCGTGGACCTAAACGCCGCAATCTGGCGCAAGAGCACTCGGAGCGGTAACAACGGCGGCGACTGCGTAGAGGTCGCCGTCGTGCGTGGCCGCGACGCAGGAGTCACCAACAAGGCCGGCGAGGAGTTCGTCGTTCTCGTTCGTGACACCAAGAATCGGGATCGTGAGCCGCAGGTGTTCACGATCCCGGAATGGGACGCTTTCCTGGATGGTGTGCGGGGTGGGCAGTTCGATTCGTCCGTCATGCTTGAGGAGTTGAGGGGCGTTCCGAGCCCGGGGTGATCAACCCGGTCTCGTACGCGAGCACGACCGCCTGAACCCGGTCCCTGAGGCCGAGCTTGGACAGGATGCGAGCGACGTGGGTCTTCACCGTCGTCTGGCTGAGGCTCAGTCGTTCGGCGAGTTCGGCGTTGCTCAGTCCGGCGGCGAGCAGGCGCAGCACCTCCAGTTCCCGGGGCGTCAGCTCCGACAGGTCGCGGTGGACGGCCGCCCTGGCCTCGTCGCGGCGGGCGAACCGTTCGACCAGGCGGCGGGTGATCGTCGGGGCGAGCAGGGCGTCGCCCGCGCGGACCAGGCGTACCGCGGCTACCAGGTGCTCGGGCGTGACGTCCTTGAGCAGGAACGCACTGGCCCCCATGGTGAGCGCGGCGTAGACGTAGTGATCGAGGTCGTAGGTGGTCAGGATGAGGACGCGGGTCTCGTCCGTGGCGCCTGCCATGATCTGCCGGGTGGCTTCGAGGCCGTCCATCTCCGGCATCCGGATGTCCATGAGCACGACGTCGGGCCGGGTGCGCCGGACGGCGGCGACAGCTTCGGCGCCGTTGGCCGCCTCGGCCGCCACCTCGATGCCGTCGGCGGCGAGGATCATCCCGAAGCCGCTGCGTACCAGCGCCTGGTCGTCGGCGATGACCACGCGCAGCGGCCTGCTCACGTCCATGGAACCCTTGCCTTGATCTGGTAGCCGCCGCCGCTCCTCGGTCCCGCCCGCAGGGTGCCGCCGTAGAGCGCGAGCCGCTCGCGTAGCCCGATCAGGCCCCTGCCCTGGCCGTCTCCGGCGCGCGTCACCTGCCGACCGCCGCTGTCGGTGACCCCGATCGTCTGCTGGCCGCCGGTGTCGGCGAGTTCGATCGCCTGCCCGCCGCCGGTGTCGGTGACCTCGATCTCCAGCCAGTTGCCGCTGTGGCCGATCGTGACGGACGCCGTCGCGCCGGCCGCGTGCTTGATCGTGTTGGTCAAGGCCTCCTGTACGACGCGGTACGCGGCCAAATCCACCCCCGGCGGCAGCGGGCCGGGCGGTGGAGCGACCTCGACGCTGACCGGAACTCCGGCTGCGCGAACCCGTTTGATCAAGGAGTCAAGCTGGTCGAGCCCTGGTTGGGGTTCGAGTCCGTCCGCGCCCGCCCGCGCGCTTTCCGGACCGGCGAGCAGGCCCATGACGTGGCGTAGTTCGGCCATGGCGGCCCGGCCGCCGGCTTCGACCGCCAGCATGGCCTGCTTCGACTGGGCCGGGGCCGTGTCCATCACCTTGCGCGCCGCTCCGGCCTGGATCACCATCACGTTCACATTGTGGGTGACGACGTCGTGGAGTTCGGCGGCGATCCGGGCGCGCTCCACCTCGACGGCCTTGCGCATGGCCTCCTCCTGAGCCTGCTGGAGTGCGGCGAACCGGTGACGGCCGGCGTCGAGCCGCTGCCTCCAGAACCGGCCGGAACTCGCGGCGACTCCAGCGCTCAGCACCACCACCAACGGCCCCAGCCAGCTCGGCAACGGTGGTACGGAGTCCTGGAAGGCCGCGCCGGCCAGGACGGTCGCGAGGACGAGGCCGCCCATCGCCAGCGCCCGGTGACGGCTGTGGGCCACGGCGCCATAGGCGGCGATGGCGAACGTCAGCACGGTGATCCAGGTCGCGTCGTCGGAGGTGGCCAACGCCGCGACCAGCACCACCCAGAAGGTGGTCAGCGGATACAGCCGCCGTACCGCCAGCGGCAACGCGGTCAGGACCACCAGGAGCGGAAACGGGCCCGAACCTTCCGAGTCGTCGGCGGAGGGATTGACCGGCCGTACCAGCCTGCCAGGCCGGACCTCGCTGCTTCGTGGCTGAGGAGCGGGCCGCAGTCGCAAGGGCTCCATCAAGGGGTGTTGCCGCACGTCGACGCGGCCGGGACCACCGTCTGTCGTGCTCGCCGTCGCGGCCACCGCGACCACCGTCAGGACGATCGCGAGCAGCAGGTCGGCGAGGAGGGACCGGCGCGAGGGCCGGGCGGGTTCCCGCTCAGGGCGCAGCGCATCCAGCCCAACCTGCCACCATCCACGTCGTTCGCTCACTGTCACTGATGCATTGTCCCGACTGCACGGTACGTCCCGCGTCAGCCTCGGTGACCGGGCCCGGCGTCCCCCAGGAGTACATCGCAGGGATGACACGGCCGGCGGTCGTCCTCAAGAAGGGGCCGATATCAACAGGACAGCCGACGCGGGCGAATCTCCCGCGCGCATAGCTTGCTTGCTGCCATCGGCCGCCCGTCGAGACTCCGTGGAGACTCCATCGAGGCGGCCGCTCCGATCAGGAAGGACGACAGTTCATGGGTCATGTGATCGCGCGGAGAACAACGCACCGGGGCGCCACCGCCGTCGCGGCGCTGCTCGCCTTCGTGGCCGCCACCTCCTGCGCCCCCGCGTCGGCAGCCGGGCCGGACCGGTCCGCCAGCCCCTCGCGCACGCCGTCGTCCACCTCCGCCGGGCCCGACTCCGCCAGGCCCGCCGCCGCCGGTCTGGCGTCCCTCCGGAACGGCGCGCCGTACCTCCCCAAACCGACCGGCTCCCAGCCGGTCGGCACCACGTCCCTGTACCTCAAGGACACCTCCCGCGCCGACCCCTGGGTTCCCAGCGTGAAGGCGAGGGAGCTCATGGTCTCCCTGTGGTACCCGGCGAAGTCCCGCGGTGGGAAGACGGCCCCGTACATGACGGCCAAAGAATCAGAACTTCTCATGAAAGACGGGGAAATAACCGATCTCCCGCTCGACCTGCTCAGCAAGACGCGGACCAACGCGATCACCGACGCGAAACCCGCAGGTCAAAGGCGCAGCCTGCCGCTGGTGGTGCTCTCCACCGGCTTCACCGAGCCCCGGAGCTCGCTCACCGCACTGGCCGAGGACCTGGCGAGCAGAGGGTACGCGGTGGTCTCCATCGGCCACACGTACGAGACCGAGACGAGTCTCCCCGGCGGACGGATCACCACCTGTGTGGCATGCGAGGTCAAGAAGAAGGACCAGACATTCTGGGACAAGGTGGGGGCGACCAGAGCGGCAGACGTCTCCTTCGTGCTGGACGAACTGACGCGCGCACACTCCAAATGGAAGAGCGCCGAGCTGATCGACCCGGCCAGGATCGCGATGGCCGGTCACTCGGCGGGCGGCGCGAGCGCTGTGGGGGCCATGCTCAAGGACTCGAGGGTACGCGCCGGGATCGACATCGACGGCACCGCGTTCGTCCCCGTTCCGGAGAGCGGGTTGTCGCGGCCGTTCCTCTTCCTCGGCACGCAGGCGAAGCACAGCCCGGGCGGAGACGTCACGTGGGACAAGGCCTGGCCGAACCTGACGGGGTGGAAGCGCTGGCTCGTGGTGGCGGGGGCGGAGCACGTCTCGTTCACCGACATCGCCGTGCTGGGCGAACAGATCGGCATCTACCGGAACACCGCCCTGCCCCCTGCCCGTTCCATGGAGATCACCCGCACGTACGTGGCGGCGTTCTTCGACCAGCACCTGCGCGGGAAGCCGCAGCCGCTGCTCAATGGGCCGTCTTCGCGTTTCCCCGCGGTCAAGCTGTGTGACGTCGAGCAGAAGACGTGCGCTTAGCCCCCTAACCGACCCCTCCGCGCCCCCTGAATATCCCGAATTCGCTGGCCGAAATCACCGCAGGCGTCCTGTCATGGAAGCCGACGAGGGGAACGAGAGGTGCTGTGCCATGCGGAGACGCCTGCGTGCCGGGGTGGCGCTGGTCGCCGGACTGGTGGTGAGCCTGACGGCGCCGTCTGTCTCGGCGCAGTCACGGCAGGCCACGGAGCAGTACGTCCCGGGGCTCAGGCAGCCGGTTGAGCTGCTGGTGGACCAGTGGGGTGTGCCGCACATCTACGCGCGGAACACCGACGACCTCTTCCTCGCCCAGGGATTCAACGCCGCCAGGGACCGGCTGTTCCAGATCGACCTCTGGCGGCGCCGCGGCCTGGGCGAACTGTCGGCGGTATTCGGCCCCGCCTACGTGGAGCAGGACAAAGCGACGAGGATGTTCCTCTATCGCGGAGACATGGACCGGGAATGGTCGAGCTACGGCCCCGGAGCGAAACAGGCCGCGACCCGGTTCACCGACGGCATCAACGCCTACGTGCGGTGGCTCGCGGCGAATCCGGAGAGCATGCCGCCCGAGTTCCGGCAGCTCGGGTACGCGCCCGCGCTCTGGCGGCCGGAGGATGTGGTGCGGATCAGAAGCCACGGCATCTCCAAGAACGTCTTCAGCGAGGTCCTCCGATCGCTCCTTGTCTGCGCGGGAGGAATCAAGGCCGCCGGATCCCTGTGGCAGCTGGAACCCGAACGGACCGTCGCCCTGCCCAAGGGACTCGACCCCTGCGACGTGCCCGTAGACGTGTTGCGGACGTACGACCTGGCCACCCGGGGCGTGGTCGTCGAGAACGGCGCGTTACGCCTGGCCCCCGCCGACCCCGCGGGCGCCGAAGGCAGCAACGCCTGGGCCATCTCGCCGGGCCGGTCCGCCACGGGCCGGCCCATCCTGGCCAGCGACCCGCACCGGTCGCTGACCGCGCCCTCTCTGCGCTACCTGGCCCATCTGTCGGCGCCCGGACTCGATGTCATCGGGGCCGGTGAACCCGCGCTTCCGGGGATATCGATCGGGCACAACGGCACCGTCGCGTTCGGCCTGACCATCTTCGGCACCGACCAGGAAGACCTCTACGTCTACCAGCTCGACCCCGACGACCCGGGCAGGTACCGGTACGGCGACGGCTGGGAGCGCTTCAAGACGACCACCGAGCAGGTGCCGGTCGCGGGCAGCGCGCCGGTCGAGGTGGAGCTGCCCTTCACCAGGCACGGGCCCTTGCTCAAGATCGACCGGCAGCGCAACCTCGCGTACGCCCTGCGCACCACCTGGCTGGAGCCCGGCACGTCGCCGTACTTCGGCAGCCTGACGTACATGGGCGCCCGCGACTTCACGGAGTTCGCCACGGCCATGAGCACCTGGGGCGGGCCACCGGAGAACCAGGTTTATGCCGATAAATCGGGCAATGTTGGTTGGGTGCCTGGCGGCCTCACTCCCAAGCGCACCGGCTACGACGGCCTGTTGCCCGTCCCGGGCGACGGCCGCTACGAATGGGACGGCTTCTACGACGGCGCCCGCCTGCCCCGCTCCTACAATCCGCGCCGGGGACTGGTCACCTCGGCGAACGAGTTCGACCTGCCCGCGAATCATCCCGTGCAGGTGGGGTTCGAGTGGGATCCTCCCTACCGTAAACAGCGGATCGACGAGGTGCTCGCGTCAACCCCGCGCAGTTCGGTCGCGGACTCGATCCGTCTCCAGTCCGACAAGGTGTCCAAGCCCGCCCAGCGGATCGTACGCGTGCTCGCCGGCCTGACCAGCACGGATCCGGACACCACGCGGGCGCTGGAGCTGCTCCGGTCCTACGACGGGGCGGCGGAGGCGGACTCGCCGGCGGCGGCCCTGTTCGAGCCGTGGTTCTCGCGCCATCTCGTGCCGGCCTTCCGCCGAGCGGTGCTGCCGCCGACGGTGGCGGACTTCATCCCGGTCACCGATGCCCGCCTGCTGGTCGACGCGCTGGAGAACCCGGAACGCTGGTTCGGGTCCGGAGGGACGGCCACGCGGGACGAACTGCTGGCCATGACACTGGCCGCCGCCTACCGCGAAGTCGCCGGGCGGCTCGGTGCCGACCCGCGGGTGTGGAAGTGGGGCGCGCTGCAGTACACCGAGTTCGCCGGCCCTGTCGGCGCGAACGTGGGCCCCTTCCCCCGGGGCGGCTCGGCGTACACGGTGGACGCCTCCACCTACGACCCGGCCACGTACCGGCAGTCGTCCGGAGCGTCGTTCAAGATGGTGCTCGACGTCGGCCAGTGGGACAACTCCCGCGCGGTCAACGCTCCCGGCCAGTCCGGCGATCCGCGGAGCCCGCACTACCGGGATCTGGCGGAACGCTGGAGGTCGGGCGAGTACTTCCCGCTCCTGTACAGCCGCGCCCAGGTGGAACGGTACGCCGCGATCAGGATCACGCTGCGGCCGGGCGGACCTGGGCGATAGCTTCGCGTGTCATGGCGTTCAATCACAATGATCACTATCATCCGCTTCTGCTCAAGCAGATTCCGGAAGGGGCAGGCACCGCCCTGGATGTGGGTTGTGGGTCCGGCCGGTTCGCTCGGCGCCTGGCCGGGCGGGGGCTCGAGGTCGACGCGATCGATTCGTCCCTGGAAGCCATCGAGGTGGCCCGCTCGATCCCGGGTTCCGTACGGTACGAGCAGGCCGACATCGCGTTGGCCGAACTGCCGAGCGGCCGGTACGACTTCGTCTCGTGTCTGGCGAGCATCCACCACGTGCCGTTCGAGACGGTGAGCCTGTTGCGTGGATCGCTCGCCCCCGGTGGGGTGCTGGCGATCCTCGGCTGCTATCGGGAGAGCACGCCGGCGGACTACGCGACGAGCTTGTGCGCGGTGCCGGTGAACGTGGTCGCGCGCCTGCTGTCGAGGACTGGTGCGAAAGAGGAAGAGATGGTGGTCGCCAAGGCGATGATGACCTTGCCGGAGATCAAGGCGGAGGCGGCGACGCTGCTGCCCGGAGCCGTGATCCGCCGTCTCCTGTTCTGGCGCTACCTGCTCGTGTATCGAGGCTGAGGGCCGGCCAGAGGGCGTCGGGGATGGGGTGGTCCAGGGCGGCGAGGTTGGTGGTGATCTGGGCTGGTTCGTGGGCGCCCACCAGGATGGAGTGGACCGCCGGGTGCTGGAGGGGGAACCGCAGGGCCGCGGCCGTCAGCGGGACGTCGTGCTCCTGGCACGCCGCGGCGATCCGCTGGACCTCCGGTGCGGCGTCGTCCGGGGGCGGGCCGGTCAGTTGACCGCGGTGCAGGAGGCTGGCCGCGACGACGGGGATGGCCCGCTCCTGGCACAGGGGTAACAGCTTCTCGAACGCCGACCGGCGCAGCAGCGTGCACTGGTTGGCGGCGAGCAGGAGGTCGGGGTCGGCGTGCTTGACGAAGTCGACGAGCATCCGCGACTGGTTCATGCCGACGCCGATCGCCCGCACCACGCCCTGGGCGCGCAGGTCCGCCAGGGCGGGGTAGGCCTCGTCCAGCGCCTGCGGCCAGTGGCGGTCGGGGTCGTGGATGAGCAGGATGTCGATCCGGTCCAGGCCGAGGCGGTCCAGGGAGTCCGCGACGCTGCGCAGGACGCCGTCGCGGGTGAAGTCCCACTCGACATGGTGATCGTCGGGGACCGCGAAGATGCTCGCCTCACGCGACCCGTTGGAGCCGGGCTTGACCAGCCGGCCGACCTTGGTGGACAGGAGGTATTCGGACCGGGGGCGGGAGCGCAGCGCCCGGCCCAGGCGCCGCTCCGCCAGGCCGAGGCCGTAGAAGGGGGCGGTGTCGAAGTAGCGGATGCCGGCCGCCCAGGCCGTGTCGATCACGGCCTGGGCCTGGGCGTCGGAGATGGGCTGGAGGTAGTTCCCCAGGGGTCCGCCGCCCAGGCCCACCCGGGGGAGGGCGAGTGAGGGAGTCACCGTGTGCTGCTACGCATCGACACCCGCCTCCTTGATGGCCCGGTCGATCTGGGCCAGTTCGTCAGTGGTGAAGTCGAGCCGGTCGACGGCCGCGACGTTCGCCGCGAGCTGCTCGGGGCTCGACGCGCCCACCAGTACCGACGTGATGCGCGGGTCCCGCAGCGCCCACGCCAGCGCCAGCTGGGCCACCGACTGCCCGCGGGCCGAGGCGAGCTCGCCCAGCGCGCGGACGAACGTCAGCACCTCGGGCGTGACCCGGTCGGCGGTGAGGAAACGGCCCTCGGCCGCCCGCGAGTCGGCCGGGATGCCGTTCAGGTAGCGGTCGGTCAGCAGGCCCTGGGCCAGCGGCGAGTACACGACGCAGCCCATGCCCTCGCGCTCCAGCACGCCCAGCAGCGACTCCTCGATGCCTCGCTTGATCATCGAATACACCGGCTGGTGCACCACCAGCGGGGTGCCGAGGTCGCGCAGCAGCCGGGCGGCCTCCGCCGTACGTTCGGGGGAGAAGTTGGAGACCCCGACATAGAGGACGCGGCCGGTGCGCACCATGTGGTCGAGGGTGCTCACCTGCTCTTCCAGCGGCGTGGCGTCGTCGTCGCGGTGCAGGTAGAAGATGTCCACGAAGTCGAGGCCGAGCCGGTCCAGCGAGCGGTCGAGCGTGGCGAGCAGGTGCTTGCGCGAGTTGCCCTTGCCGTAGGGGCCGTCCCACATGGGGTTGCTGCCCTTGGTGGTGACGACGATCTCGTCACGGTGCCCGCGCAGGTCCTGGCGGAAGATCGTGCCGAACGTCGACTCGGCGGCCCCGAGCGGCGGGCCATACCTGTCGGCGATGTCGAAGTGGGTGATGCCGAGGTCGAGCGCCTTGTGCAGGATCGCGCGCTGGCTGTCGAGCGGCTTGCCGCCGCCGAAGTTGTGCCACAGGCCCAGCGAGACCGCGGGGAGCTGCAGGCCGCTGCGGCCACACCTTCTGTACGGCTGACGTTCGTAATTCAAAACTTACCTTCCAGCGATTCCGGTGAGCGTGACGCCCCGGATGAACGTTTTCTGTGCCAGGAAAAAGACGATGAGTATGGGCATCATAGAGATGATCGAGACGGCCATCATCTGGTTGTACTGGGTGACGTACTGGCCGCTGAACATGCCCAGCCCCTGCGCGAGGGTGATCTTGTCCACCGACCGGAGGTAGATGGAGTTCTCCAGATACTGGTTCCAGTTCCCGACGAAGGAGAACAGGCAGATCGCCGCGATCGCCGGTCTGGCCAGCGGCAGCATGACGCTCCACAGGATGCGCAGCTCCGAGGCGCCGTCGATGCGGGCGGCGTCGATGAGCTCCTGCGGGATCGTGGTGAAGAACTGCCGCAGCAGGAAGATGTAGAGCGCCACGCCGAAGAACTCCGGCACGATCAGCGGCAGATAGGTGTCCACCCAGCCGAGCTTGGAGAACATGATGAACTTCGGCACCAGGGTGATCTCACGGGGGATCATCATGGTCGCCATCAGCGCGCCGAACATGATGGTGGCCGCCGGTGCCCGCATCCTGGCGAAGGCGTAGGCGGGCAGCACGCACGAGAGGAGGTTGCCGGCCATGGACAGCCCGGTGATCACGATGGTGTTCACCAGGAACCTCGTGAACGGCAACGAGCCCGACCAGCCCTTGACGTAGTTCTCGAAGTGGAAGGAGTCAGGCAGCCACTGCGGCGGGAAGGCCAGGTTGTCCGCGTCGGACTTCAGCGAGGTCGTCAGCATCCACAGGAACGGCAGCAGGAACACCGCCGAGCTGACGGCGAGCAGGACATAGGCGCCGGTGCGCCGGATCCGCCTGATCCGATCGGCCTGCTCCACGGTCAGGGGCGGCCCCGGCCTGGTGCGCGCGGGCCTGGCCGCGGTCTCGACGAGCATCGGCGTACCTCACTTGAACTCGTAGTGCACCCAGCGCCTGGCCAGGCTGAACTGGATCGCGGTCACGGCGATGACCAGCACGAACATCGCCCACGACAGCGTCGCCGCGTACCCCATGTCGAAGTAGACGAAGGCGTGCCGGTAGATGTAGAGGCCCAGCACCATCGTGGCGTTGCCGGGGCCGCCCTCGGTCATGACGAGGATGAGCACGTAGCTCTGCAGCGCGGCGATGAACCCGGTCACCACGTTGAAGAAGATGACCGGCGACATCATCGGCACCGTGACGCTCCAGAACCTGCGCCACCACCCGGCGCCGTCGATCTCGGCCGCCTCGTAGAGCGTCTTCGGGATGCCCTGCAGGCCGGCCAGGTAGATGACGATCGTGTTGCCCGCGCCCCACACGCTCATCAGCACGAGCCCGGGGATGGCCCACTCCTGCGAGGCCAGCCACCCGGGGCCCTGGATGCCGATCGAGGCCAGCACCTTGTTGATCAGGCCGTAGTCGGGGTGCAGGATGTTCAGCCACAGCAGCGCGGTGGCCAGGCCCGACACCACCGAGGGCAGGTACATCACGGTACGGAACAGGCCCTGGAAGCGCAGCGGCTGGTTGAGCAGCAGCGCCAGCAGGAAAGTGAACGTCACACCGAGCGTCACCGCGCCCAGGCCGTACTCCACGGTGTTCCCGATCGACTCCCAGAACTCGGGGTCGTTGACCATGCGCTCGTAGTTGGCCAGGCCCACCCAGGTCGGCGACTGGAGCAGGTTCCACTTCATGAAGCTGAGCACGATCGCGGCCAGGATCGGGCCCACGCTGAAGAGCACGAACCCGATCGTCCACGGAGAGGTGAACAGGTAGAAGCGCCGCGCCTCCCTGCGGGCCAGAGTGCCGCGGGCGCTCACCGCGGTCATGCGATCTTGTTCTCGCTGAGGACCGGCGTGACCTTGCCGGCCATCTCCTTCAACGCGTCGTCCACGCCGATCTTGCCGAGCTGCGCCCGCTCCCAGATCGGTATGGCGGTGTCCACGACCTTCTTGTTGGCCGGCAGCCGCAGCACGCCGTCGTCCGAGGCGTAGTCGGCCATGATCTTCTTGACCAGCTCCGCCTCCTCCGCCGGGATGCCGAGCGCCTTGGCGTTGTCCTCCCACGCGGACTGGCGGGCCGGCGCGGCGATCCGGCGGAACTTGTAGCCGGAGGCCGACAGGTACTCGTGCATGTAGATCCAGGCGGCGTCCTTGTTCTGCGCCGAGGCCGCCATCACCAGCGCGCTGCCGACGGCCGGCGTGGTGCGGCCCTCCGGCCCCTTGGGCATCTGCGTGGCGCCCCACTTGAACGCCTTCTGCTTGGACAGCTCCAGCATGACCCACGCGCCGTTGAGGAACAGGGCCGCGTGCCCGGACTTGAACGGATCGACCTTCTCCAGCAGCTGCAGCTCGGCCAGGCTGGGCACCGCCTTGTCCTTGAGCAGCAGGTCCATCCAGCGAGCCATGACGTCCCTGGCCTTCGGATCGGTGATCATCACCTTGGACTCGGCCGCGTCCAGGAAGCGCCCGCCGAACGGCATCAGGTACACCGAGCTCAGGTCCGGCGCCGGCTTGGGCATCGGCGAGACGCCGTAGATCTTCTCCGCCCCCGACCCGCTGGTCAGCTTCTTGGCCGTCTCGAAGAGCTTGTCCCACGTCCAGCTCTCGTCCGGGTAGTCCAGCCCGGCCTTGTCGAACAGGTCCTTGTTGTAGAAGAGCAGCTTGGGCGCCATGTCGGTGGGCAGCCCGTACAGCGCGCCGTCCCGCTTGAAGTAGCCGAGCCCGCGCTGCGGGATGTCCTTCATGTCGAACTCGGGCGTCTTGGCGATGTAGTCGTCCAGCGGTTGCAGGACCTTGTTGGCGATGAGGTTCTGCGTCCAGGAGTAGTGGTTGTAGAGCACGTCGGGCAGCGAGCCGCCGGCGGCCTGCGCCATGTACTTGGTGAGGAACTGGTCGAACGGCGCCGACTCGCGCTTGATCTCGATGTTCGGGTGGCGCTTTTTGAAGAAGAAGTCGAACTGCGCGTTGCGTACCTCGGTGACGGCGTCCGTGGTGAACGCCAGCGTGATCACGACCTTGGACGCCGGGTCGGGCACGTCCGTCTTCGGCCAGGTCAGCGAGTTGTTGAGCTGCTCGGCCTCCTCGAAGGGCCAGTCATCGCTGGCCGGTCGGTTCGGGTCGATCACTTGGGCGCCCGACTTGACCGGGGCCGCCGCCTGCTTCGCCTGACGGTTGTCGCCGCAGGCGGACAGTATGGGCGCGGTCGCCGCCGCCACCGCGAGGGCCAGCATCTGCCGACGGTTCATCTCCATGGGGGTGGGCCTTTCACAGGAAGAGCTCGATCACCGGCACGGCCACGTCCGGGCGCTGGACCGGGAGTTGGAGGGTGAGGGTCTCAGGCGGCAGCGTCCCCAGTTGGGAGTTGCCGCTGTCGACGGCCGGGTCGGGGACCAGCGTGCGGATCTCCGAGGCGTCGTTGAGCAGCTGCGCGTAGCGGACCTTGCCCGCCAGCCCCGGCAGGTGCAGATGCCGGTACGGCCAGGCGAGCAGGTGCACGTAGAGCCGGTCGCCACGCTGCGTGTAACGGCAGTCCGGCGGCGCCTCGAAGGTGCTCGGGCCCGCGCCGTAGATGGAGCGGCCGTGCAGCCGCATCCAGTCCCCGATGCCCCGCAGCGTCTCCAGCGCCCGGGGGTCGAACGCGCCGCGCCCGTCGGGGCCGACGTTGAGCAGCAGGTTGCCGTTCTTGGAGACGCTGTCGACCAGCATGCGCACGAGCAGGTCGACCGACTTGTAGTCCAGGTTGTCGCGGTCGTAGCCCCAGCTTCCGTTGAGCGTCTGGCACGCCTCCCACACCTCGGCGGGGGCCGCGGCGGGCTGGAACTGCTCCGGAGTGGTGAAGTCGCCGGGGATCTCCAGCCGATTGTTGATCATGATGTCCGGCTGGAGCCTCCTGACCAGCGCGGCCAGTTCTTCCGAGCGCCAGTCGGCCGCGCCCTTCGCGCCCGGTGTGAGCTTCCCGTTGCGCCGCCGGTTGGTGTAGGAGAAGTCAAACCACATGGTGTCGATGCGGCCGTAGCGCGTCAGCAGCTCCTCGACCTGCCCATGCAGATAGGCCTGATATTTCGTGATGTCTCGGTCATTATTGGTCAGACCTTCACGCCATGCGGGATGCAGTCCGTCAATGGGAAAGTCAGGGTGATGCCAATCGAGCAGCGAGTGGTAGAAACCCACGCCGAGCCCTCGGCCGCGGAAGGCCTCGACTATCGGGCCGACCAGGTCCTTGCCGTGCGGCGTGCCCGCCACCGAGTAGTCGGTGAGCGCGGAGTCCCACAGGCAGAAGCCGTCGTGGTGCTTGGTCGTGAGCACCATGTACCGCATCCCCGCTCCGGCGGCGGCCTCGGCCCAGGCGTCCGGGTCGAACAGATCGGGATCGAAGTGCTCGAAGTAGGGCTGGTACTGCTCGTCCGTGAGCCCCTCGCGCTGCTTGACCCACTCGTGGCGAGCGGCGAGCGCGTACAGGCCCCAGTGGATGAACAAGCCGAAGCGTTGCTCCCTGAACTCGGCCAGCCGGGCAGGAGAGATCCGATGTGTTGATCCGTCGGCATCCGATGCGTGAGGCATGGCCGTACCGTAGACCTGGTAATTAACTTCGTCAAGAATTGAATTGCAAGCGCTTGCAACCTAGGCTCAGGCACGTTGTGAGGAGCTCAGCGGGGCCGGCGCGCGCCGCTCGTCCGAGCCGGCGCACCCGAGCGGGTTGCCGATGAGTCCTCCTATCTCTGTTCTGGAGGGCCCTGTGCCGAAGTGGACGCTCAGTGATGAAGACCTGGAAGTCGCGGTCGCGCTCTCGGCCGACGGCGAGCCGACCCTGGAGGTGCGGCGCGGCGGTCGCGTGGTGGTGCGGCCCTCCAGGCTGGGCCTGCGGGCCGCGCACGAGGACCTGAGCACGGGCCTGGCCTTCGACGGGCTGTCGTCCAGGCAGGTGACGGAGACCTATGACACGGTGACCGGCAAGCGGCGCGAGCACCGGTACACGGCCAGGGAGTGGACGCTGTCGTTCACCAAGGGCGCGCACCGGCTCGACCTGGAGGTGCGGATCGGCGGCCACGGCGTGGCATATCGGTACGTGGTTCCGTGGACCGGCCCAGTGACCGTAATTGACGAAATTTCGGAGTATGTGGTGCCGGGGGAGGCTCGGGCGGTGCTCCTGCCGTACGAGAACGGGCGCTGCGACTACGAGGAGATCCACCGGCACGGTCAGGTCGCCGACGCCGAGCCCATCCTGTACGGCTACCCGTCGCTCTTCCAGATCGGCGAGACCTGGCTGTTCGTCACCGAGTCGAACCTGGACAGCGGCTACGCCGGAACCCGGCTCCGCTTCGACGGCCACGCCTTCCGGCTCGACCTGCCCGACCCGTACGTGACGGCGGCCAGCCCGCTCGTCACGCCGTGGCGCACGATGATCATCGGCGAGCTGGACACGATCGTGGCCAGCGACCTGGTGACCAGCCTGGCCGCGCCTTCGGCGGTGGCCGACACCTCATGGATCCGGCCCGGCGCCGCGGCCTGGTCGTGGTGGTCCGACGGGCCGTCCACACGTGACCTGGAGGCGCAGAAGCGCTGGGTCGACTTCGCCGCCGAGCACGGCTGGCCGTACGTGCTGGCCGACGCCGGATGGAACAAGGAGTGGATGCCCGAGCTGATCGCCTACGCCGCGGCCAGGAACGTCGGCGTCTGGCTCTGGTCGCACTGGCAGCACGTCGACACCGAGCTGGAACACCGCGAGAAGCTCGCGCTCTGGAAGGAATGGGGCGCCGTCGGCGTCAAGATCGACTTCACCGAGTCCGACGGCCAGGACCGGATGCGCTGGTTCGACTCCATCCTGGCCGCCACCGCCCGGCTGAAGCTCATGGTCGTCTTCCACGGCGGCACGATCCCGCGCGGCACCGAGCGGACCTGGCCGCAGTTCATGACCGCGGAGGCGGTCAAGGGCGCCGAGTGGATCAAGCCGAAGCCCGGCAAGCTGCCGCTCTATCCGCCCGCGCACTACCTGTCGCTCGCGTTCACCCGCAACGTGCAGGGCCCGATGGACTTCACCCCGTGCACGTTCACCGCGGTCCGCACCATCTCCGCCGGATTCGAGCTCGCGCTGTCGGTGATCTTCGAATCGGGCGTCCAGCACTTCGCCGACAGCATCGAGTCCTACCGGGCCAGGCCCGAGGCGTTGCGGCTGCTCTCCGGCGTCCCCACCGCATGGGACGACACGCGGCTGCTCTCCGGCGACCCCGCCGACCACATCCTGCTGGCCAGGAGGAGCGGCGACGAATGGTACGTCGGTGCGGGCGTGTCGGGCGAGGCCCGCACGCTCACCGTGCCGCTCGACTTCCTGGACGCGGGGGAGTGGGCGGCCGAGATCTACCGGGACGCCCCCGATGACGGCATCCTCGCCGAGACGGCGACCGTCTCCGCCGGGGGCAAGCTCGACCTCGCCGTATCCCCCAACGGCGGGTTCACCCTCCATCTGAGGAGACAGACCTCATGATCAAGCGCCTGAGCGGCACCCTCGCCGCCCTCACCCTCATCGCGTTACCCACCTCGCCCGCCTCGGCCACGGCGGCCGTCTGGACACAGCGCTGGAACCCGAGCCCGGCCAATCAGACGGTCGCGCAGGCCTTCGAGGGCATCGAGGACGACCGCTCCGACTCCCACTCCGGCGTCACCCACATCTACGTCTCCGGCGACGCCTACCGCTTCGACATGCACACCCAGGACCGCGACGGCGACGACCGGCAGCGCAACGAGGTCAAGGGCATGCGTACGAGCGGCAGCGCGTACATCAAGATCCTCAAGAACCAGGTCTGGCGCATCTCCTACCAGCTGTACATCCCGACCTCGCTCGACGCGACCAGCTCCTTCACTCACATCGCGCAGATGAAGGTGCCCGGCTCCGGCGCGCCCCTCTACACGATGTCGCTGCCCATCTCGGGCGGCACGCCGAAGATCAATGTCCGCTACTGGGACGAGGACGAGCAGACGCACGAGGTCGGCAACACGAACCTGACCCCGATCCAGGGCAAGTGGCTCGACACCACCTTCGAGTTCAAGGCCTCGGACACCGGTTACCTGCGCTGGACGCTCAAGGACGGTTCGACGACGCTGGTCGACAAACGCCTCGACAACACCGATCTCTGGCGCGCCGACACCGACTACCTCCGGCCCAAGTGGGGCATCTACCGCAGCATCAACAGCTCCGGTCTGCAGAACACGTACCTGCTGATCAGGAACCTGCGAGCCGAGCAGCAGACGGCCGCCGCGGCCGACACCGACGCGGCGGAGGGCCCGTGAAGCTCACTCGACTGGCGGGCGCGCTCGCCACACTCGCGCTGATCGCGACCGCCACCCCCGCCACCGCCGCGCCCACGCCGTCCCCGTCGGGTCGGCCGCGCTGGGAGCTCCGATGGGATCCGAGCGTCAGGAAGGACGGTGTCAAGGCGTTCGAGGCGCTGGAGGACGACCGGCGCGGCTCCCACCCCGAGGGCCAGCCGCACGTCTCCACGGACAGGGACGCCTGGAAGTTCACCGCCCACCTGGAGGACCGCGACGGCTCGGACCGCATGCGCAACGAGGTACGCGGCATGCGCGACCACGACGGCGCCCCGCTGGAGATCCGCAAGGACGAGACCTGGCGGATCAGCTACCGCATGTACATCCCGGACACCCTCGACGCGACCACCTCCTTCACCCATATCTGGCAGTTGAAGAACTCCGACGTCGGCACCCCGATCGCGCAGATCTCGCTGCCGGTCATCGGGGGAGTCCAGAAGATCGCGGCCCGCTACTGGACGCTCCCGGACAACGCCTCGCACGACTTCGCCACCGCCGACCTGGAGCCGATCCAGAACAAGTGGGTCACCACCACGCTGGAGTTCAAGTCGAGCGACGACGGCTACATGCGCTGGACGCTGGCGGACGGCAGCCGGACGATCGCCGACCAGAAGATCGAGCACATCGACCTGTGGTGGACCCAGGAGCAGTACAACCGCCCCAAGTGGGGCATCTACCGCAGCATCAAGAGCGCCGGGCTGCAGGAGACGTACCTGCTGGTCAAGGACCTCAAGGCGTGGCAGCTCGGCCCGGCGACGCCGCCGGTCAAGCTGCCGGCGCCGGACCGGAGCCCGGGTGCCTATGAGGCCGAGCGGGTGGGCAACGTCTGGGAGGGCGCGGCCGAGCCCGCCTACTGCGCGGTCTGCTCGGGCGGCCGGAAGGTGATCCTCATCGGCGGCAACGTCTACGACTACGCCGTGGTCAAGGGCGTGCTGTCGGAGACCACCGGCACCCGGCGGATGACCGTGCACGCGCTGGTGGACGGCGCGCAGACGTTCGCGGTCAGCGTCAACGGGGCCGACTCGATCCAGGTGCCGATGACCGGGACCAAGGACACGGTGACGACCACGACCGTTCCGGTGGACCTGGTGGCCGGGGTCAACACGATCCGGTTCTTCAGCCTCACGGCCAGGGGTCCCGAGCTCGACAAGATCGTCATCAGCTGAGCCCGTACGAACGGCCCGCGCCCTGCTCGGGTGCGGGCCGTACCCCCTGAGGAGAGGCCATGGCACACGATCTCAGCAGACGCGGATTACTCGTGGCCGGAGGCACGCTGGCGATCGCCGCGGCCGCCGGTGCCACGCCCGCGAGCGCCACCACGCTCTGGCAGTCCAAGCTCGTCTCGTACGACAGACGCGGGCGGCTGGCATACGCGCAGGACGCCGAAGGCAACCGCATCCCCGACTTCAGCCATGCCGGATACCGCAACGGCGAGCGGCCGATCCCGTACGCGCGGGTGGTCAAGGCCATCCGGCCGGTCGAGGGCGACAACACCGCGCACGTCCAGGCCGCCCTCGACGAGATCGCGGCGCTGCCCCGCGAGCGGCGCGGCGCGCTGCTCCTGCTGCCCGGCCTCTACTCGGTCGCCGGCACCCTGTACGTACGCGCCGACGGCATGGTCCTGCGGGGCGTCGGTGACGGCGAGGACCCGGCGGGCAACACGATCATCAAGGCCACCGGCAACAACCCCAAGGACCGCGACGTCATCGTGGTCGGCGGCACCGCGGCGGGCGGCTGGAAGGGGGAGGTGCCGGGCACCCGTACCGACATCACCACGGACTTCGTGCAGGTGGGCGCGCGCGAGTTCGAGGTGGCGAACGCCGGGTCGCTGCGGCCCGGCGACAACATCGTGATCCACCACCCGTGCTCGGAGGAGTGGCTCAAGGCCATCGACTACGGCGGCCACGACGTGGGCCCGGCGTGGCAGGTGGGCGAGCACCCGATCATCTACAACCGCTACATCCGCGAGATCTCCGGCAACAGACTGAAGATCGACGTGCCCGTGTACAACCACCTGAACCGGGCGCTGTCCCAGTCGTCGGTCTACAAGTGGGACCGGGCCGGACTCGTCACCCAGGCAGGCGTGGAGCGGTTGCGCGTGGACATCGAGTACCACGGCGATCCCGAGCAGGACGAGGACCACGCCTACAACGCGATCGTGCTGCTGCGTACCGAGGACTCGTGGGTGCGCGACTGCACGATGCTGCACTTCACCCAGTCCGGGGTGGCCACGCAGGAGACCACGCGCGCCACCGTCGAGAACTGCCGCGCCATCGACCCCGTCAGCATCGTCACCGGCAGCAGGCGCTACAACTTCAACACCTACGTGTACTCGCAGCAGGTGCTCTTCCGTGACTGCTACGCCTACAAGTCGCGGCACGCCTTCGTCTCCAACGGGCACAGCACGGTGTCGGGCGTGGTGTTCCTGCGCGGGACGGCCGAGTACGCGCTCAACTCCAGCGAAGGCCACCGCCGCTGGTCCCAGGGCCTGCTGTACGACGGTCACCGCGACATCGACCCGCACTACGACTACACGCTGGGCCTGTACAACCGGGGCCGCTACGGCACCTCGCACGGCTGGTCGGCGGCGCACTCGGTGGCCTGGCGGTGCGACGTGTCGACCAGCAGGCTCATCGTCCAGAAGCCCCCGACCGCCCAGAACTACGCGATCGGCTGCCTGGGCACGGTCACCGGAGACGGCCCCTTCCAGCAGCCCGCCGGGTACATCGAAGGCACCGGACAGCAGGGGCTCCTCCCGCCCTCGCTGTACGAGGCGCAGTTCCTCGACCGGCTACGGGGCGGCTTCTGAGCCCAGGTCGAGCCGGAGCAGCCCGCCCGTGGGCACCGTGATCGTGTGTATGCCAGGGGACAGTTCCAGCGTCAGGTCGTTCACCGTACGGCCCCGGCAGGTCTGGACCCTGGCGCGGGCCGTACCGGAGTGGCCCGCCTGGAGCAGCACGTCGGCCGAGTCGTCGGCGTTGGCCAGCCACAACGTGCCCGCCTCCGGGACCGCCACCGGCAGCGGTGCGTAGCGGGCCGTGATCACCGTGTCCGCCGAGCGGGCCGTCACCTGCGGGTAGACCAGGTCGGGCCGGGCCGGCTCGAACGCGCCGCGCTGCAGCACCTCGGCGTGCTCCTTGACGAAGCCCAGCCAGAACCGCAGCACCTCCAGCTGCGCCGGCGTCTGCGTGGTGAGGTCCACCGAGATCTGCGGCACCGCGAACAGCACGTTGACCAGCTGCGCCGCCACCCGCTCGGGAGTCTCCTCGGGGTGCCACATCAGCATGTCGGCGTGCACGGCCAGCGGCCCGGCGATCAGGCGCAGGTCCACGGTGCGCTGGCGGTTGTGCGCGGGGCTGAGCGGGCAGTCCGAGGCGCGGACCATCGTCGCGTACGGCCACAGCCCCGGGCTCACGTACGGCTGGCGGAGCTCCACCAGGCAGTCCGTGGGTAACAGGGCCAGCAGCCGCCGCACGCCCTCGTTGACCGTCGCGCAGTCGGCCTCGGGCCCCGGCTCGGGCGGGTCCTCCACGGCGAACTGGTCGATGAAGTCGATCTTCAGGCCGTCCATGCCCCCACTCCCGGACCGCCCGGGTCAGGTGGCCGGCGAGGAGCT
This sequence comes from Nonomuraea sp. NPDC049269, assembly GCF_043197155.1. Taxonomy (NCBI): domain Bacteria; kingdom Bacillati; phylum Actinomycetota; class Actinomycetes; order Streptosporangiales; family Streptosporangiaceae; genus Nonomuraea; species Nonomuraea sp. NPDC049269. Next base: position 8,703 of record NZ_JBICSO010000013.1, on the reverse strand, counting down.
CGCGGATGTACGGGTAGCGCGGGTCGACGATGACCGCGTTCATGTGCTCCTTGTAGGCCAGCGAGTACGGCTGTACGCGGTCCCAGAGCGCGGTGTGGCGGCCGACGAACGGCAGCGCGTACCAGAGCAGGTAGGCGAGCCCCGCCTGCTTGACCGCCGCCACGTGTCCAGAAATATCGGGAAAAGACGTGGCGGACGGCTCCCACTCGCCGACGTGGCCGTAGCCGCGCCCGCGGTCGTCGCTGTGCCAGCCGTCGTCCACGATGATCGCCTCGCAGCCCAGCTCGGCCGCCGGAGCGGCCTGCCGTTCGACGCCGGCGGCGTCGACGTGCTGCTGCATGGCGTACCAGGTCGAGTAGGCGGGCATCCGCGCCACCTCGGGAACGTCCGCCACCGAGCCCCGCCACCACGCGGCCACGTCCGCGAGCGTGCGGGCGAAGTGCCGTCCGGTGAGATCCAGCCGCAGCACCAGGCCGGTGCCGGGGTCGGCGTCGTGCTCGGCCCAGAAGCCGAAGTCGCCGGTCTCCTCCACCACCCCGGTGCGGAGGTGGACCGGCCGGATCACCTCGCCGACGGCGTAGGTGCACAGCGACACGTCCCCGGCGCCCACCAGGCACCCCACGGGAGCGTTCTTCTCCAGGGCGGCGACCCGTGGCTTGCGCCAGAACGGCGGCAGCCCTCGGTGCTCGCCGCCGTCGGGCGCCCAGAACGCGGTCGCGGCCACGCACGGCACCCGCCACGCCACGCGGACGGCCGCGGGCCGGTCCGGCGTGATCCGCACCTCGTGGACGCCCTCGGCGTCCTCGGTCACGGTCCAGGCGAGCTCGGCCGCGGCCGTCGCCGTCAGCTCCGTCCCGCCCGCGACGATGCGTACCTCGCGGGTCTCCGCCGGAGCCCGGTCGTGCGGCTGCCAGATCCCGGTCGCCGTGGTCATCAGCGCTCCTGGAGGGTGAAGAAGGTCTGGATGGCGACCGAGGCCGCGCCGCGCGCCCACTGCTCGAACGGCCGGGGGCGCAGGAAGATCCGGCAGTCCGCCGCCGCCCCGAACGCCTGGCTCGCGAACGACCGGCTGATCTGCTCCTCGAACAGGTCGTAGGCCGCCAGCCCCTGCACGTCGCCGGTCACGATGATGCGCTCGGGCCCGATCAGGTTCGCCATGGCGGCCATGGCCAGCCCGATCGCGTGCCCGGCCCTGGCGAACACCTCGCGCGCCGCCACGTCGCCCGCGTGCGCGGCGTCGATGGCCGCGTCGATGGTCAGCTCCGCGTCACCGAGGGCCTCGCGGACCGCGGTCACGATGGGCGCGGTCCCGGCGATCGCCTCGACGCAGCCGCGCCCTCCGCAGTGGCACTCGGGCGCCTCGCCGCCGACCGGGATGTGCCCGATCTCTCCGGCGACGCCGTGCGAACCGGCGACGATCCGGTCGTTCACCACCAGTCCGCAGCCGATCCCCACCCCCACCGTGACCAGGGCGAACGACGACGCGCCGATGCCCTCGCCGAACCACTGCTCGGCGACGGTGAGGGACTTGACGTCGTTCTCGACCGTGACCCGCAGGCCCGTCGCCGCGGCGGCCAGTTTGGCCAGCGGCACCTGCCGCCAGCCGAGGAAGGGGGAGTAGCGCACCATGCCGTGCGCCTTGTCGACGTCGCCCGACACGGCCAGGCCCAGCGCGTGACAGCGCTGCCGGTACGCCGGGTCGGCGGCGAGCAGCTCGGCCACGAGATCGGCCAGTGTGGCCACCACGCCCTCGGGCGAGGTCGCCGTCAGCGGGCGATGCGCGCCGACGAGCACCTGGGCGCGCAGGTCGGTGACGACGCCGATGAGCTCGTCGTCGGTGATCTTCACGCCGGCGAAGAACTCCCGGTCCGGCTTGATGGCCAACGGGCTGGCCGGGCGGCCCGCGCCGGGGCCCGGCCGGTCGGTGGCCTCCAGCTCTTCCAGATAGCCCGCCTCGATGAACGGGCGGGCCGCCTTGGTGACTGCGGCGGACGACAGCCCCGTCCGCCTGGCGATCTCGACCCGGGAGACCGGCCCCTGCGTCAGCACCATGGTGAACACGGTGGCCGCCGCGGGAGTGGTGAGCGGTGCAGGCATGATGGGCATCGTAACACTAATTAACTTCGTTAAGAATTGATTCGAAGGGCACGTCGATCTAGGCTCCGGACATGCCTTCGGTGACCTTCGACGCCGCCAGCCGTACGTACCTGCTGCGTACCTCCACCACCAGCTACGTCTTCGGCCTCGACGCCGAGGATACGCCCGTCCACCTGCACTGGGGGCCCGTTCTGACCCAGGAGCAGGCCGCCTCGCTGCCCCGGCCGGCGGCGCCCCGCGCGAGCAGCTTCGACGGCGTGGGACCGGCCGAGGAGCTCGGCACCGAGGCGGGTGCCCGCTTCGGCACGCCGTCGCTGCAGATCGCCTTCCCCGACGGTGCCCGGGGCGTCGACTGGCGTCATCTCGGTCACACGATCGACGAGGGACACCTGACAGTCCGCTTCCGGGACGCCGTCCAGCCGTTCGAGGTGGACCTGCACTACCGGGTGCGCGGCGACGTCCTGGAACGGTGGATCGGGCTGCGGTCCGAGGTGCCCGTGACGATCCTGCGTTGCGACTCCGCCGCGTGGAGCGTTCCGTCGCTGTCCGGCTACCGGCTCAGCCACGCCACCGGCGGGTGGAGCGCCGAGCATCAGCTGCGCCGTACCGACCTCACCGTGGGCGAGACGACGCTGACCAGCAGGCGCGGGGTGACCAGCCACCACGCCAACCCCTGGCTCGCCGTCGACGGCGGCGACGCCGGTGAGCGGCACGGCGAGGTGTGGAGCTGCGCGCTCGCCTGGAGCGGTAGCTGGCGCGTCACGGTCACCCGCACCCCCTCGGGGAGTACGGGGTGGACGGGCGGGTTCGGCCACGAGGGCCTCACCTGGCGGCTGGAGCCGGGGGAGGAGTGGGTCACGCCGGTGTTCGCCGGTGTCTACGCCCCTGACGGGTTCGGCGGGGCCAGCCGCCGCTGGCACGACCACGTCACCCAGAACGTGCTGCCCGAGCCGGACGAGCTGCGCCCGGTGGTCTACAACGCCTGGGAGGCCGTCGGGTTCGACGTGGCAGAGTCGAACCAGAAGGAGCTCGCCGTGCTCGCGGCCCGTGCCGGTGTGGAGCTGTTCGTCATGGACGACGCCTGGTTCGGCGGGCGCACCGGCGACAGCGCCGGACTGGGCGACTGGTGGCCGAACCCGGACCGCTTCCCCAACGGGCTAGCTCCGCTTATCGACGAGGTGCACGGCCTGGGCATGCGGTTCGGCCTGTGGGTCGAACCCGAGATGGTCAACCCCGACAGCGACCTCTACCGAGCGCACCCGGACTGGGTGCTGCACATGCCCGGCCGCCCGCGCACGCTGCTGCGCAACCAGCTCGTCCTCAACTTCGCCCGGCCCGACGTCGCGGACTGGGCGCACAAGTGGCTCCACCGGCTGGTCGGCGAGCACGGCGTCGACTTCCTGAAGTGGGACTTCAACCGGGCCTTCACCGAGGCGGGCCAGCCCGGCGCCGCCGACCAGGACCGGCTCTGGATCGACCACGTCAGAGCCGTCTACTCGATCATGGACCGGCTCCGCGCCGACCATCCGCACCTGCGCATCGAGGCGTGCGCGGGTGGCGGCGGCCGTACCGACCTGGGCATCCTCGCCCGTACCGACCAGGTGTGGACCTCCGACAACACCGACGCCCACGATCGCATCGCCATCCAGCACGGCTTCAGCCAGATCTACCCGGCCCGCGTGATGGCCGCCTGGGTCACCGACAGCCCGAACCCCCTCACCCGCCGGGTCACCCCGCTGAGCTTCCGCTTCCACGTCGCGATGGCCGGCGCGCTGGGCCTCGGCGGCGACCTGCTGAAGTGGACCCCCGCCGAGCTGGCCGAGGCCGCCGCGCTGGTCGGCCGCTACAAGGAGATCAGGCCCGTCGTCCAGCTCGGGCGACAGGACAGGCTCGAGTACGGCGTGCAGTACACCTACGGCGACCAGGTGGTCGTACTGGCCTGGCGGGGCCCTGTCGCGCACGGCACGCCGCTCGTGCCGCTCCGCCTGGCCGGGGTCGACCCGCTCGGCCGCTACCGCGACGAGGACACCGGGGCGCTGCACCACGGGGCCCTGCTCATGGCGCCGGGCCTGCTGCCGGACCTGCCCGCGGGTGACTACGCCAGCACGCTGATCCGCCTGCGCGCGCTCGGTCCTGGCTCATCCGATTGACGACAGGCCGCGCAGGGTGAGCTGGGCGGCGCGCATGGCCGCCTCCTGCGCCTGCTCCAGCGATCCGCCCCGGTTGATGCTGGAGATGACCGCGAGCTTGGTGGCGCCGATCAGCGCGCCCACGGCCGCCGCCGCGTCCACGTGGTCGAGCTCGTCGGGGAAGGCGTCCTCCAGCGCCCGCGCCAGCCGGAGCTGGCTGTCGAACAGCAGGTGCAGCGCCCGCGCCTGCAACGAGGGGACGGTCATCACGAGCCGCATCCGCAGGGGCACCTCCTCCACCGAGAAGCTCGGGTCGCCGGAGGTCCAGTCCACGCTCGCCCGTACGAGCCGCAGCAGCAGGTCCGCCAGGTGCTCGCCGGGCATCCTGGACGCGATCAGCTCCATGGCCAGCGCCATGCGCGACTCGCCGTCGTAGAACAGCACGTCCTCCTTGCTGGCGAAGTAGCTGAAGAACGTCCGCGTCGACACCTCGGCCTCGGCCGCGATCTCGGCCAGCGTGGTCTCCTCGAAGCCCTTCTCGTCGAACAGCCGGAGCGCGGCCTCGATCAGCGCCCGGCGCGTGCGCTGTTTCTTACGCTCCCGCAGTCCCACCATGTCGCGAACTTTACCGTCAATCTCCGTTTGTTGCATCCATTGAAATTTTGCAACGGATGAGGTTTTCTGGAGAGGTTGACGATGAGAAAGGGAACCGCAGCATGTCTGATCTGACCCTCACCACCACCCGCCAACGCCCCTTCGACCCGCCCGACGAAATCGCCGAGCTACGGCCAAAAGCGGCCCTCCACCGCATGACCTACGCCGACGGGCACCTCGGCTGGCTCGTGACCGGATACTCCGCCGCGCGCGCCGTGCTCGCCGACGCGCGCTTCAGCAACCGCCCCGAGCGCATGCACCCGCCGATCCCGGCCCGGATGGCGCTCGCCCAGGAGGGGGGCTTCCGCGTTCCGCCCGGGTTCTTCCTGCGGATGGACGCGCCCGAGCACACCCGCTACCGCAAACTCCTCACCGGCCAGTTCACCGTGCGCCGGATGAAGGAACTGGAGCCGAGGATCGCCGAGATCGCCGAGGCCTGCCTCGACGCCATGGAGTCCGCGGGCAAGCCGGTGGACCTGGTGCAGGAGTTCGCGCTGCCCATCCCGTCGCTGGTGATCTGCGAGCTGCTCGGCGTGCCGTACGAGGATCGGGCGCAGTTCCAGGAAGACACCAAGGTGCTCGTCAACCTGGAGGTCAAAGCTGAGGACGCCATCGGCGCGATGACCCGGATCTCCGCGTACCTCTACGGGCTGATCCAGCGCAAGCGCGCCAAGCCGACGGACGACCTGCTCAGCGGCCTCGTCGAGAGCGGCGAGCTGAACGACGAGGAGCTCACCGGCGTCGCGTTCCTGCTGCTGGTGGCAGGCCACGAGACCACCGCCAACATGCTCGGCCTCGGCACCTACGCGCTGCTCACCAACCCCGCCCAGCTCGCCGTCATGCGCGACGACCCGTCCGCGGTCGAGAATGGCGTCGAGGAACTGCTGCGCTACCTCACGATCATCCACCTCGGCCCGATCAGGAGCGCACTGACCGACGTCGAGATCGAGGGCCAGGTCATCAAGGCCGGCGAATCGGTCATGCTCCACCTGCCGGTGATCAACCGCGACCCGTCCCGCTTCCCGGACGGCGAACACCTCGACCTCGCCAGGCCCGCCACCGGCCACCTGACGTTCGGCCACGGCATCCACCAGTGCCTCGGCCAGCAACTGGCCCGGGCCGAGATGCGCATCGGCTACCCCGCGCTGCTGCGGCGCTTCCCCGGCCTACGCTTGGCTGTATCACCGGAGGAGGTGCCGATGCGCTCGGACATGAGCATCTATGGAGTGCACCGCCTCCCTGTCACCTGGTAGGTCAATGATGGAGATCAAGGCAGACACGACGGTGTGCATCGGTGCGGGCATGTGCGCGCTGACGGTGCCGGCGATATTCGACCAGAGCGAGGACGAGGGGACGGTGGTGGTCCTTGACTCCACCCCACCGGCCGAGCTGGAGGACGCCGTCCGCCGCGCCGTGACACTGTGCCCGTCCGGGGCCATCTCGGTGGTCTGATTCCACGCGTTTTTCACGATTTGCCGGCTATTACCGCGCCGACGGCGGGCTCTCTTTTGTCCTACGTTCTGACCGGACGCATTGCCTTACGATCCGGCCAGGCCGGGACACACCGCCGTCGACGCGGCTCCCTGACGCTTCACGCCACACTCCACGGCCTCTCCTGCCCTGGCACACACCCCCTGGGCTCTCGGGCCGTAGCTCCAGAGGCTCACACTCTCGGCCCTTGTGGCCCTTCGGCCGCGCGCCCCGAGCCCGTCTCTTCCACGCCCTCGCGCCCTCGCGCCCTCGGTCCCTGCGGCCCTTCTGCCCGCTTTCGGCCCCATGCGGCCTCTCGGCGGCGCGCCCCGACACGGCGGTTTCCCCAACGCGCGGCGGTTTCCCCACGCGCGGCGGTTTCCCTCCAGGGCGGGCCCCTCCCGAGCGGACCCCCACCCCCAGGCGGCCCCACCCCCAGGCGGCCCCTCCAGAGCGGACCCCCGGTAGCCCCGAGCCAGGCCTGCCCCTCCAGAGCGGACCCCCACCCCCAGGCGGCCCCGACCCAGGGCGGAGACCTCTCCCAGGGCGGATTCGCACGTCGAAGGGCATAGGCTCTTTCGTCCTCCAAGTTGATCGAATCTGTGTTCGTAGAACAGGTTGACACCGAGCGTGATCGAAATTATGTTCGACCTAGTGGCGTGAGGCTCGCGGCTCACGTCGTAGGACCTGGTCGCGGGCCGTTCGCTTCCCCCAAGCGAGACCCGCGATCAGGCTCCAGGGCGAAGGGCGTGTCCTCGTCGTCGGCGGAGACGAGTGGGCGCGTCCTGGCTGGACGGGGAGTGGGGAAGCTCCTCGTCCAGCCAGCCCGGCGGAATTGTCGGTGGGGTCTGCGAACGTTGACTCCACCGGCGGAGACGCCGGGAGCCGCCACGACTCCAAGGAGGCGCGCAAGATGGCACAACGGCTCGGCGATACGCAGGGGCCCCGGCTGTCGCCCGCAGTGCGGGCACACCTGACGGATTCACGTTCCTGCCTGGCGGAGGCGGCGACCGCTCGCACCCCGGCATCCCGATATGTGGCAGCACATCTGGCAGCTCTGCGAGCGGCGGCGGCGATCCTGGCCGCCCGTCCCCGCCCCATGGAAGGCCGCAGGCGCCGCCTGCGCAGCGCGTGGGAGCTGCTCCCAGAGGCGGAGCCCAGGCTCGCGGAGTGGGCCGCCTACTTCTCGGTGAGCGCCGCCAAGCGCGCCGCCGCCGAGGCCGGCATGGTCCGTGGCGTCAGCGCGGCCGACGCGGACGAGCTCCTGGCCGAGGCGGACACCTTCGTCGCCGTGGTGCAGGACATCCTGGGCGTCCCCGCTCAACCCCAACTCCCGGTCGAGGTCCCCCTGGCCGGCTGACCACACCGCTCGCGCCGCCGGCATCGGCGGTGAGTGGGCAGCCGGACGACTCCAACACGAGCGAACACGCCGACGCGGGCGAGGGATCCCCGAACACTCCGACCAAGTACGACCACGCCAAACCGGCAGAGCGATCCGTTCCAGGCGTGCGCGAATACACCGATGTACGCGAACGTCCCGAACGTGCATGATCACGCCAAGTCGGCAAGAAGGCAAGCGGGACGCTCCAAGCGTTCGCGAACCTATCGACGCACGCAAGGCCAAATCTCCCGAACGTGCATGACCATGACAAATCGGCAAAGGCGGAGCGATCCTTTCCAAGCATGCGCGAACATGCCGACGCCAAACCGACAGGAGACAAGCGGGACGCCTCAAGCGAGCGCGCTGACGCGGGCGGGGCCGATTCTGAACGTGGGTGACCCCGCTAAGGCGGGAATCGGGACTGGGGGCCTCAATCTGCAGGCGATCGACGTACGCGGATGCCCCTTTTGAGCGGGGACACGCTAGATGCGGCCACGCGGCGGCGAAGGCGAGCCCGTGTGTCCCGCCTTCGCCGCCGCGCCTAGCTGCTCGTCCTGCGCGGCCCGATCCGACCTACGTGTCCAGGCTCGCGCGCGTGCGAATACCCATGTGATCGACACGCGATGTCCGGACAGGTCTGCCCGCATGTCCTCGGTGGAGCGGCAGGGGGTCGTTCACATCGGATCGCACAGCGGCACGGTGCTGTAGTCCTCGCCGGCTACTGGGCGGATGTCCTGCCAGCGCACCCAGTGGGCCTGGCCCATGTGCTCGCTGCCGTCGTCGGTGTTCACCGTCTGCGGGGGCCAGAGCAGGAATCCCCACCGTTCTCCTTCCGCATCGCCCCACGCCAGCAGGTATCGCGCCTCACCGGTGCCGGTGGGTCGCGTCCTCGGAGCGGTGTAAAAGGCTCAACGAGGTAGGTGCCGCGGGTTGATCTTAGGCGGCGGCCGTTTCGGGTGTCGAGTCGGACGC
>NZ_JBICSO010000012.1:413064-419689 GCF_043197155.1 Nonomuraea sp. NPDC049269 | reverse complement strand
CGGCGTCCGACTCGACACCCGAAACGGCCGCCGCCTAAGATCAACCCGCGGCACCTACCTCGTTGAGCCTTTTACACCGCTCCGAGGACGCGACCCAGGTGCCCGGCCTCGACGTCGTGGACCTTGCACCAGCCGAGGAACTCCTCGATCTGCTGCAACTGGTACGAGCTCTCGTCATAGCTGGTCGCCATGACGTGACCCAGCCAGCTCTCTTCGCCCATCGCGTACACATACGCTTCGCGGGCACCGAGTTCGGTGACGATGTCGGCCGCCTGTACGGCGTTCGAACCGGAAAGCTTCCGCGAGTCGCTCATGCGCTTGGGGATCGGCCGAGTCAGCAGAGCCTGGTAGAGCCAGGTCAGCGGAGCGCCGTCGCATTCCATGCCCAGGAAGGCCATGTCCGTCGCGCCCAGATGCGAGCGAACATGACGGTAAAGGGCCGGATCGACGCCGGACGAATCCGCTCCGATGAATATCGACCGCCCGGCCAGCTGCACCCAGTAAGTCGACTTCGCCCGGATGTCCAGGTCCGCGTGTTCGCCGAGGAACGGCGTGGCCACCAGTCTTCCGCCCGGGAAGGGCACCTCCTCGAAGATGTCGGCCTCGGTCACATCCATGCCCAGCGCCGACAGGTAGAGGGCGAGCGAGGGATCCGAGAGGTTGCCACCCGAGGAACGCGGCACGACGACCGTGCCGATGCGGCCACGCAGCTGGAGCAGCGATTCGAGCACGATGTGGTCCTGATGACCATGGGTGATCAGGCAGACGTCGATGTGGTCGGGCAGGTCGTCGTAGGTGTACCGGCCCGTCGCTGTGCTGTCCCCGCTGATGAACGGATCGGTGATGATGGTCGCTTCCGGCGACTGCAGCACGAGGCAGGCATGGCCGAAATAGCGGATGCGGCCACCGTTCTCGATGTGGCGGCCGGCGCGTTGCGGAGACTCGTGAGTCAGCAGGCCGGCGAGACCCGCGGCGGTCTCGTCGTCGTCGATCTCAAGCGCTTCCGGCCGTCACGTGCTCCGTGCAGTCCACCTTCCTGACCGGCGCGCCGCCGAGCACGCATGGCATCGTGGGCAACGGGTGGTACTTCCGGGAACTCGGTGAGGTGTTGCTGTGGCGCCAGCACAACGGCCTCGTCGGGGGTGACAAGATCTGGGACGACGCGCGGCGCGTCAAGCCCGGCTATCGGGTCGCCAACGTCTGCTGGTGGTATGCCATGGGTGCCGCGACGGACTTCTGCGTCACCCCACGGCCCATCTACCACGCGGACGGCCGCAAGTCACCCGACTGCTACACGGTGCCGCCTTCCTTACGGGTGGACCTCACCCGGGAGCTCGGCAGATTCCCGCTCTTCTCCTACTGGGGTCCCAAGGCCGGCCTGGCCTCCAGCCAGTGGATCGTCGACGCCGCACGCCTGCTGCTCGAACGAGAAAGCCCGGATCTCACTCTCGTGTACGTACCCCACCTCGACTACGACCTTCAGCGCTTCGGCCCAGACGGCCCGGAGGCGATGGCGGCGGCCAGGGACGTCGACGAGATCCTCGCCCCGTTGCTCGCCGATGCCGCCAGGGCCGGCATGATCACGGTCGTGCTCTCCGAGTACGGCATCACGGGCGTCTCCCGCCCGGTCGACATCAACCGGGCGCTGCGCCGGGCCGGACTGCTGTCCGTTCACCGGCAGGCCGGCATGGAATACCTCGATCCATGGAGGTCACGGGCGTTCGCGGTCGCGGACCACCAGATCGCACACGTGTACGTCCGCGACCCCGCGGACCGGCAGACCGTCCACGCCGTGTTGAAGGAACTGCCCGGCGTCGAAGAACTTCTCGATTCCTCCGGAAAGAGCTCGTACGGCCTTGACCACCCCAGGGCAGGAGAATTCATCGCGGTGGCCGAGCCTGACGCGTGGTTCACGTACTACTACTGGCTCGATGCCGCCCGTGCCCTGGATTTCGCCCGCCAGGTGGAGATCCATCGCAAACCCGGCTACGACCCGGCGGAGCTGTTCTTCGATCCGGCGGATCCGCTGGTGAAGGCCCGTGCCGCGGCGGCGCTTGCGCGCAGGCACCTGGGCCTTCGCTATGCGATGAACGTCGTTCCCCTCGACCCGCGGCTGGTCCGCGGCAGCCACGGGCGGCTCCCCGCCGATCCCGCCGACGGGCCGATACTGCTGTGCTCGGAACCACTCGACCGGGATGTCTACGCGGCCACCGACGTCAAGGCGCTGCTGCTCTCGCTGGCCGGTCTCGCCGGCCCGGGGCGGCATGGACAGTCCGGTACCACCAGCTGTCCGTCCTGACCGGGCGATTCAGCCTCGCGCGCCTCACTTCCGACGGCCGCCTCGAGATGTTTCCCGGCTCTTTGCGAGGATAGAGCAGCGGTATCGCCCGCAGGGGGATCGCGACGGCTGCCGTGCTGGACGGGGACGAGTCTGCACCCCTTATGCTCCCGAACAGGCCTGTCGTCGGCGAGGGCGAGGATTTGGGCGCATCGACGCCCTTCCCAGGAGCTGACCGGCAGCAGGGATGTCGAAGTAAGGTGTGGAAGTTTGTGAGGAGTCGGCGATGACCATGAACGCAACCGGCGGCGAGGCAACCTTCGCCGATCTGGGGCTCCGATCTGAGCTCCTGGATGTGCTGTCCGCTCTGGGGTACGAGGAGCCCACTCCGATCCAGGCAGAGGCGATCCCCCCGTTGGTGCAGGGGCGTGATCTGCTCGGGCAGGCGGCGACGGGCACGGGGAAGACCGCGGCGTTCGCGTTGCCCGTGCTGCAGCGCATGTCCCACCCCGGTGATGGTGACGGGCCGGTGACAGTGGTGCTCGTGCCCACGCGTGAGCTGGCCGTTCAGGTCTCGGAGGCGTTCCATCGGTATGGCCGCACGCTCGGGACCCGCGTTCTGCCGGTCTACGGCGGAGCGCCCATCGTCCGGCAGTTGCAGGCGCTCAAGCGTGGCGTGGACGTCGTGGTCGCGACACCGGGACGGGCCCTCGACCTCATCGGCCGGGGAGCGCTCGACCTGCGGGGTCTGCGCACGGTCGTGCTGGACGAGGCGGACGAGATGCTCGACATGGGGTTCGCCGACGACATCGAGGCGATTCTGGCGGAGACTCCGGAGGATCGCCAGACCGTGCTGTTCTCGGCCACGCTTCCGCCGCGCATCGACGGGATCGCCCGCCGCCACCTGCACGACCCGGTCCGGCTGGAGATGGGGCATGCGGCCGCGGAGGGGCGCCAGGCGACACCGCTGGTGGAGCAGAGCGCGTACCTGGTCGCCAGGGCGCACAAACCGGCGGCGCTGGGCCGCCTCCTCGACATCGAGGCGCCGACGGCCGCGATCATTTTCTGCCGTACCCGTGACGAGGTCGACCAGCTCACCGAGACCATGAACGGGCGCGGACACCGTGCCGAGGCGCTGCACGGCGGGATGGAGCAGGAGCAACGCGATCGCGTGATGTCACGGCTGCGGGCCGGGACCGCCGACCTGCTCATCGCGACCGACGTGGCCGCGCGCGGCCTGGACGTCGAACAGCTCACGCACGTCGTCAACTACAACGTCCCGTCCGCGCCCGAGGCGTACGTACACCGCATCGGCAGGGTGGGCCGCGCCGGCCGCGAGGGGGTGGCGCTGACCCTGGTGGAGCCACGTGAGCACCGCATGCTCAAGGCGATCGAGCGGGTGACCAAGCAGCGGATCACGGTGGAGCGGCTGCCGACCGTCGCCGACCTCCAGGCGCGCCGGATGGAGCTGACCCGTTCCGCGCTGGAGGAATGCCTGCTCCAGGACGACCTGGAGCCCTTCCACGTCGTGGTCGAGTCGCTCACCGACGAGTTCGACCTCATGGAAGTGGCGCTCGCCGCCGTCAAGCTGGCGCACCAGGCCAGCGGGGCCGCGCTGGACGAGCAGGAGATTCCCGAGGTGGCCCCGCGGGCCGTGGAGAAGCGGCGTGACCACCGGGACGGCGGCCAGGACGGCGCGCGATACGGCCGCGCCCCGGCGGGTGGGATGGTCCGCCTGTTCTTCAGCGTGGGACGCAGCGCGGGCATCCGGCCACAGGACCTGGTCGGCGCGATAGCCGGCGAGTCGAGCCTGAGCGGCCGCGACATCGGCGCGATCGAGATCGCCGACCGGTTCTCGCTGGTGGAGGTGCCGCAGGCCGCGGCCAACGAGGTGATCGCGGCCCTCCGGCAGGCCACGATCAAGGGGCGGAGACCGACCGTCCGCCGCGAGCGTGACACGCGCAGCAGGCCGACACGACAATGAGGCCGAATTTCCCGTCCGGCTAGGGGAGGCGGTTGCCGCGTTCGTCGCGTACCTCGAACGGGCCCGTTCTGCCCTGTCGCTGGGCAGCCGCTTCCAGATCATGGCGGCGTCACGCAGGACGTCGCCGTAGACGTTCGTCGACTCCGGCGCGGCCTGCGCCCACGCGGGGGAGGCCGCGACCACAGCGGCACCGCCTGAGGCGATACCTCCGAGGAAATGTGCGCCGTGCGGTGGGATTTTGATGACCGCCTCTGTCAAGCGCCTTGACCGTGATCGCGGAGGCGTCGGGCGAATTCAATTCTTGAAGAAGTTAATTACGGCTACAATCGGTTGCAACCCCCAGCCTTCGGGAGGCACCTGTTGAACTGGCTACTCACCGGCGCGTTGCTGGCCGGACTGATGACAGCCCCCGCCACCCCCAAGCCCACCGATACCTGGACCGTCAAGGCCCCTGCGGGCGGCCCCGTCGCCACCGTCCACCTCGACCCGCAGGGCCGCCCCTCCGTGGCCGTGGCGCGGGACGGAGCGGCCGTGCTGGCCCCCAGCCCGCTCGGCGTCACCACCGAACAGGCCGACCTCACCACCGGCCTGAGCCTGACCGGCCGCTCCAGCCGCGCGGTCGTCGAGAAGTACACCACCACGGCGGGCAAGCGCCTCGATCGCCTGTCCGTGATGAACGAGACCCGTTTCCGCTTCACTCGCGGCGATGCCAAGCTCGACCTGGTCGTCAGGGCCGCCCGCGACGGCGTCGCCTACCGCTACGAGCTGCCCGGCGCGGGCGCCGTCCTCGGCGAGGCCTCGGCGTTCACGATTCCGGCCGGGTCGACCGCGTGGCTGGCCGGGCATCGCCGCGACTACGAGAACCCGTTCATCCAGTACGCCGACGTCCCCCCGGCCGAATACCAGATGCCCGCCCTGTTCGGGGTGGGCCAGAACTACCTCCTGCTGGCCGAATCGGCGCTGAACGGCTCCTATACCGGCCCCCACCTGGTCAGCGACCAGGGCACCTACAAGATCGCCCTCTGGGACGCGCGGGTGCCCTACGACGCCGGCCTGACCACGCCGTGGCGGGTCATGGTCACGGGCGACCTCGCGACCGTCACCGAGTCCACCCTCGTCGACGACCTCGCTCCTGGCTCCCGGCTCACCGACACCTCGTGGATCAAGCCGGGCAAGGTGCTGTGGAGCTGGCTGGCCGGTGGCCGGCCCGTGCAGCAGAGCCTGGATCGTCAGAAGGAGTTCGTCGACTACGCCGCGCAGCACCGCTGGCCGTACGTGCTGGTCGACGCCGGCTGGTACGACGATCCGGTCACCGGCGAGCGGGCCTGGACGGATCGGACAGCCGACTTCACCTGGATGCCGCAGCTCGTCGAGTACGGCAAGGCGCACGGAGTCGGCATCATGACGTGGCTGCGCTTCTCCGACTTCGACACCCACGACGAGCGCGTCCAGCGCTTCGGCCTGCTGCACCAATGGGGTGTGAAGGGCGTCAAGCTGGACTTCATCGACTCCGAGGCGCAGGAGCGGCTGCAGTGGTACGACGGGACACTGCGGGACCTGGCCGACAACCAGCTCATGGTCAACTTCCACGGCTCCACCGTGCCCAAGGGGATCAACCGGACGTGGCCCCACGTGATGAGCATGGAAGGGGTGCACGGCGCGGAGAAGTCGTCGAACCTGAACACCAGCCACCTGGCGGCCCTGCCGTACACCAGGAACGAGATCGGCTCGATGGACTACACGCCGATGGCCTTCCAGCGGGAGAGCCGGCCCACCTCCGACGCTCACGAGCTGGCGCTGTCGGTGGTGTTCGAGTCGGGGCTGGAGAATCTGGCCGGGTCGCTGGAGGCCTACCGGGCGCGGCCCGAGGCCGAACGCTTCCTCGACCAGGTGCCCACCGTGTGGGATGAGACGCGGCTGCTGTCCGGGAAGCCCGCCGACCACACGGTGATGGCCAGACGCAGCGGCGACCGCTGGTTCATCGGCGCCGGGGTCTCCGGGGCGGCCCGTACGCTCCAGGTGCCGACGGGCTTCCTGCGGGGGCGCTGGCTCGTCGAGGTGACCAGGGACGGCGCCGACGCTCTTGTGCGCGAGCCGCACGTGGTGCAGGGCGGCACGCTGGCGGTTGAGGTCCCCGCCGAGGGCGGTTTCGCCGCCATCGCCTGCCGCTGGCGCCCCGGCCTGACGACCTGCGCCCGCTGAGAACGCCGGCCTGATGGCCCGCGCCCGCTGAGAAACGCCGGTGTGGGGGGGGGGGGGGGGGGGGGGGGGGGGGCGCCGCCCCCCCCCCCGCCCGCGGCGGCGGGGGGGGGGGGGGGGGGGGGGGGGGGGGGGGGGGGGGGGGGCCCCGAGAGGGGGGGGCG
>NZ_JBICSO010000012.1:0-413054 GCF_043197155.1 Nonomuraea sp. NPDC049269 | reverse complement strand
GGCGGCCTGGTCAGCCGGCGGCGCGGCAGCGCCTGGGTCGCCGTGCGGACGGCCGCCCCCCGCCCCCCCCCGCCCGGCGCCCCCGGGCCCGCCCCCCCCCCCCCCCCACACCTCAGCCCTTGAGGCCCGTGGTCGAGATGCCCTCGGTGATGCGACGTTGGAAGATCAGGAAGAAGCCCAGGATCGGGACCAGCGACAGCACCGCCATCGCGAGCATCGGACCCCAGGAGGAGCCGCCGCTGGAATCGAGGAACGCCCGGAGCGCGAGCGGCACCGTATAGGTCGACACATCGCTCAAATAGACGAGCTGGCTGAAGAAGTCATCCCACGTCCAGATGAAGGTGAAGATGGCGGTGGTGATCAGCGCCGGCCGCGACAGCGGCAGGATGATCCGCCAGTACACCAGGACGGGCCCGCACCCGTCGATGCGGGCCGCGTCGTCCAGCTCGCGCGGCAGCGACCGGATGAACTGCACCATCAGGAAGATGAAGAACCCGTCCACGGCCAGGAACTTCGGCACGATCAGCGGCAGGAACGTGTCCACCCACCCGAGATACTTGAACAGCGTGTACTGCGGCACGATCAGCACGTGGATCGGCAGCATGATCGACATCATCATGATCGCGAACCAGAGCTTCCTGAACCGGAAACTCAGCCGGGCGAAGGCATAGGCCGCCATCGAGCACGACATCACGTTCCCCACCACGGCCGCCGCGGCGATGAGGAACGAGTTCGCGAAGAACCCGCTGAAGGGCACGCCCAGGGCGGTCCACCCGGTGGCGTAGTTGTCCGCGACCACGGTCTGCGGCACCAGCCCGGGATTGCTGAAGATCTCGTCGTTGGGCTTGAACGAGGAGCTGATCAGCCAGAACAGCGGGTAGAGCATGACGAGCGCGCCCACCACGACCAGCAGGTGGACGGCCCAGCGACGGCTAGTCGGCATAGTGCACCCAGTACCTCGCGGAACGGAAGGCCAGCCCGGTGAAGGCCGCGGTCACCAGGAGGAGCACCCAGGCCAGCGCGGAGGCGTAGCCCATCCGGAAGTTCCCGAAACCCTCCTGGTAGATGAACAGTGTGTAGAACAGCGTGGAGTCGGCCGGTCCCCCGGTGCCCCCGCTGATGATGAACGCGGGGGTGAACGCCTTGAAGGAGTTCACCGTCTGCAGGACCAGGTTGAAGAAGATGATCGGGCTGAGCATGGGCAGCGTGATGCGGAAGAACGCGCGTACCCGCCCGGCGCCGTCCACCGCCGCGGCGTCGTAGAGCTCGGCGGGGATCTGCTTCAACCCGGCCAGGAAGATCAGCATGGGCGAGCCGAACTGCCAGACGTGCAGCACGATCAGCGTGTAGATCGCGTACTGGGGAGTGGAGATCCAGCTCGGCCCCACGATCCCGAAATATCGCAGCCCGTCGTTGATCAGGCCGTCCGCCCCGAAGATCTGCCGCCAGAGGATCGCGACCGCGACACTGCCGCCCAGCAGCGACGGCAGGTAGTAGGCGGCGCGGTACACCCCGGTGGCCCGCATGGGCCGGTTCAGCAGCACCGCCACCAGCAGCGCGAACGCGCCGGTCAGCGGCACGGAGAAGACGACATAGATCAGTGTGACCCGCACGGCGTTGACGAAGTGCGGGTCGTCGGTGAGCATCCTGGCGTAGTTGTCCAGCCCCACGAAGGACGGAGGGGTGAGCAGGTCGAAGTCGGTGAACGACAGCGCCAGCGAGGCCAGGATGGGCCCGCCGGTCAGCAGCAGCAGACCGGCGAACCACGGCAGCAGGAACAGGTAGGCCGAACGTCCCTCTACTTGAGCACTCGTCCGGCTTCTTCGAAGAATCGGGACACCCCCTGATCGATCGTCAGCTTGCCGAAGCCGATCTGCTGGTTGATGTTCATGAGCACCTTGTTGTGCAGCTCACCGGCGCCGAGCGGCTGCGGTGGGGGGAGCGGGCCGACCTTGTCCTTGATCGAGTCGATGTAGCCGTAGACCAGTTGCTCGGACGGCGACGTCTTGGGCCGCAGCGCGGTGCGGATCGCGGCCGCGGGCGGGATGCCGCGCTCGGAGCCGAGTTGGGCGGCCACGTCCACGTCCGAGACGAGCGCGTTGACCAGCGCCACCGCGTCGTCCTTGGCCTTGCTCCCGGCGCTGACGGTCAGGAGCATGGACGGCTTGTAGTACTGGCCCGGCTTGTCACCCGTCGGGAAGGCGTGGATGCCGATCTCGTCCTTGGTGAGCGACATGTAGGCGGTGAGCTGGTTCGACCAGGCGAAGTCCATGACCGCCTTGCGGGTGGCGACCAGGCTGTTCTGCACGTCGCCCAGCGCGGTGGCCTGGACGTCCGGCGGTGTGGCCGCGCCGGCCTTGCGCAGGCCGTCCCAGAAGGTGAACCACTCCTTGAGGTCGTTCTCGTCGTAGGCCAGCTTGCCGTCGGGGGTGAAGAACATCTTGCCCCGCTCCAGCAGCCAGTTCTCCAGCGCGCCGCCGTCCTGGGCGCCGTCCTCGGTGCCGAAGACGCCCTTGCCCGCCAGCTTCTTGGCCAGCTCGCCGTACTCGGGCCAGGTGAAGGTGTCGGGGATCTCCACCCCGCGTTCGGCCGCCAGGCTCTTGTTGACGATGAGGGCCATGGAGTTGATGCCGAAGTTCACGGCGTACTGCTTGCCGTTGATCTTCCCCGCGTTCACCACGTCGGGCTCGAAGCCGGACAGGTCCAGGCCCTTGCCGACGTACGGGCCAAGGTCCAGCAGGCTGCCGCGCCTGGCGTACTCGCCGAGGTAGGAGTAGTCCATCTGGATCACGTCGGGGGCGTTGCCGCCCGCGGTCTGCGTGGCCAGCTTCTCCCAGTACCCGTCCCAGCCGGAGAACTGGGTCTTGATCTGGACACCGGGTTTCTTCTTCTTGAAGGCGTCGATGGCCTTCTGCGTCGCGGTATGGCGTGCCGTGCTGCCCCACCAGGCGAACTGGAGGCTGGCACCCGAGCTTCCCCCTCCGGCGCAGCCGGCCAGCGCGAGAGTCGCGGCGGCCGCGCCGACTTGGAGGAATCCTCGTCTGCTGAGAGTACTCATGCGGGGGTGTCCGTCCATGAACCGGGCAAAATACTTAACTCAGGACGTTAATTGGGACGTAACATTACGTCAACGCCCCCCGGCAAACGGTTGCAGCTTCGAGACCCTCGGATCTTTCATGGCCCTTGACCGCGATCCGGTGCAGAAATACCGTCATGGGTGCCTAACACATCCGATCTATCTACGATGAGGGGCACCCATGGCCGGAGGCGTTCTGTCCAGGCGCGCACTGCTCGGCTCCGCGCTGGCCGCCCCCGCGCTCGGCGCCCTGGGTGGTTCCCCGCTGCTCCGCGACGAGATCGACTGGAAGGGCTTCCTGGCCGACGCCGACCTGGTGTGGCAGCGGATGCCGCGGACCTGGTACGAGGGGCCGTTCCTGGGCAACGGTTTCCTCGGCTCCGGCATCTACGCCCAGCAGGACGCCAACGCGGTGCGCTTCAACGTGCAGCACAGCGAGGTCCAGGACCACCGTCCCGAGTACGGCGCGCTGTTCGGCCTGGCCCGCCTGCCCATCGGCCACCTCACGCTGGAGCCCGTCGGCGCGATCACGGGCGTCGACTGGCGGCTCGACCTGTGGAACGCCGAGCTGACCGGCACCATCACCACCGCCTCCGGCAGCCTGACGATCAGCGCGCTGATCCACAACGACCGCTCCGTGCTGGCCGTCGACGTCGTCCCGAGCGACGGCGAGCGGGACTTCCGCTGGACCTTCCACCCCGAGGAGGCCATCAGCCCCCGCGCCAACCCGATCTTCAACAAGCCGCCCCCGCCCGGCTACACCACCAACCCCGCCCCGGCCGTGACCCGCCACGCCGACCTGGAGCTGATCACCCAGCCGCTGGTGGCCGGTGGTGGGCACGCGACGGCCTGGCAGGAGGTACGGCGTGGCCGGCGCCGCACGCTCTACGCCGCGGTCGCCTGGTCCTTCCCGGGCGACACGGCCGCCGACGAGGCGGTCAGATCGGTGCGCTCGGCCGCGCGGCTGCCCATCGAGGCGCTGGCCGTCGACCACCGGCACTGGTGGCACCGCTACTACCGCAAGAGCTTCCTGTCGGTGCCGGACCAGCGGACGCAGAGCTTCTACTGGATCCAGCTCTACAAGGTGGCCGCCGCCGCGCGCCGGGACGCGCCGCCCATGGCGACCTCCGGGCCGTGGCTGGAACCGACGCCGTGGCCGGCGACCTGGTGGAACCTCAACGTGCAGCTCGAATACTGGCTGATCCACGGGTCGAACCACCTGGAGCTGGACGCGGTCACCAGGAGCCTGTCGCAGTACCGGCAGCGCCTCATCGACCAGGTGACGTTCCCCGAGGACTCCGCGGGCATTCCGCGCACCACGGACATGACCCTCGACAACGGCGCCGGAATCGGCAACAGCGGTTTCCCGGTGGGCATCCCCGGCCGGGACACTCCCGTCCCCGAGGTCGGCAACCTGACCTGGGCGCTGCACAACGTCTGGCTGTCCTACCGGCACACGATGGATGTTCGAATCGTCCGGGACGTGCTGTTCCCGCTGCTGCGCCGGGCGATCAACTACTACCTGCGCTTCCTGGCCCCCGGCGCGGACGGCAAACTGCACCTGCCCGCCACGTTCTCTCCCGAGTACGGGGTCAACGCGCCGGACACGAACTACGACCTGGCGCTGATCCGCTGGGGCTGCCGGACGCTGGTCGAGTCCGCGCGCCTGCTGGGCGTGCGGGACCCGCTGCTGCCGAAGTGGCAGGACGTGCTGGCGAACCTGGCCGCCTACCCGGTCGACGAGAACGGTTTCATGATCGGAGCGGGCGCGCCGTT
Organism: Nonomuraea sp. NPDC049269; assembly: GCF_043197155.1. Classification (NCBI taxonomy): domain Bacteria; kingdom Bacillati; phylum Actinomycetota; class Actinomycetes; order Streptosporangiales; family Streptosporangiaceae; genus Nonomuraea; species Nonomuraea sp. NPDC049269. The sequence goes on along the minus strand of NZ_JBICSO010000012.1, from coordinate 408,202 downwards.
CGCCAAGTCACACCGGCATTACTCCCACCTCCTGATGATCTACCCCCTGTACCTGCTCACCTGGGAGCAGCAGGACCAGCGCGAGCTGATCGAGAAGTCGCTCAAGCACTGGATCAGCTTTGAAGGCGCCCTGCAGGGCTACAGCTTCACTGGCGCGGCCTCGATCTCCGCGCAGATGCTGCGTGGCGACGACGCCCGCTTCTACCTCGACGAGCTGCTGCGCCGCTTCGTCCAGCCCAACACGATGTACAAGGAGAGCGGCCCCGTCATCGAGACGCCGCTGTCGGCCGCCCAGTCCATGCACGACATGATCTGCCAGAGCTGGGACGGCGTCATCAGGGTGCTGCCCGCCGTACCGGCCGCCTGGCCCGACGTGACCGTGCACGACTTCCTGACGCAGGGCGCGTTCCTGCTCTCGGCCGCCCGGCGCGGCGGTCGCACCGACTTCGTCCGGCTGGTCTCGCTGGCGGGTGCGCCGTGCCGCGTCCGCACCGGCATCGACGGCCCGTTCACCGTACGATCCAACGGCAGGAAGGTGCCCTGGCGGACGCTGCCCGGCGGCGATCTCGAGCTCGACCTACGCCGCGGCGAGGAAGTGCTGATCCAGGCCCGGGGCGACGCGGTGATCCGGCCGGTGACGGCGCCGAGTCAGCCCCGCTGGGGCCTGCCCGCCTGACACCACCCGGACCCGTCTGAAGGGTAGATCAACAACGTCGCGAACGCCGCGCTGGCCGGGATTTGACACACATCTGGAGACCAGGTCATTCTGATCCGCGGCGCGCGCAAAACGTGCGAAAAAACTCAATCGGCGGGGGCGGCAATGGCAGCGGGTGGATCACCCCTGGAATCTGTTCTGCACCTCTATCAAGATCAGCTGAGCGCGGCCCCAGAAAGGGTCGCCGTCGCGGCCGGCCAAGATCAACTCACCTACCGGGAGCTGGATCGCCTCGCGAACGGCATCGCCGCTGAGCTGCGTCATCTCCCGATGAACGAGCAGCGCTGGGTGGCCGTGCTCGCGGGCCGCTCGATCCGGCTGGTCGCGGGTCAGCTCGGTGCCATGAAGGCGGGCCTCGCCTTCGCCCCGATCGACCCGGCCACGCCCGCGGAGCGGATCCACGCCATGCTGGCGGGAGCCACGGCCGTCGTCACGGCGCCGGAGTGGAGATCCCTGGTCCCCGACGGCATCCCGGTGATCGACACGCCCGCCGAGGCGGATGCGTCACCCCCGCCCCACGTCGAGCCCGGCGAGCCCGCCTACCTCATCCACACCTCCGGCTCCACGGGGACGCCCAAGGGCGTGCTCGTCCCGCACCGCGCGCTGACCAACCTGATCAGCTGGTCGCACGAGACCTTCGGGCTGGGCGGCCGTGCCCCGCTGGTCACCAGCCCCAACTTCGACCCGTCGGTGTGGGAGATCTGGACGTACCTGACCGCGGGCACCACGATGGTCATCCCCAGCGAGCGGACCAGGCTCTCCCTGCCCGCCTTACGCGACTGGATCGTGGAGCAGGAGCTGACCACCTGCTACGCGCCCACTCCCATCGCCGAGGGCCTGCTCGGCCTGTCCTGGCCGGCGGAGACCAAGCTCGCGACACTGAGCACCGGCGGCGACCGGCTCACCACCTACCCGAGACCCGAGCTGCCCTTCCGGCTGATCAACCTGTACGGCCCGGCGGAATGCGCCGTCAACGCGATCGCCGGCGAGGTGCCGGTCTACGACGGCCAGAGCCGCCCGCCCGCGCTCGGCACGCCGCTGCCCGGCGTCACCGTCCACCTCCTGGACGAGGCGATGCGGCCGGTCGAGGAGGGCGAGATGTACCTCGGCGGCGTGTGCGTCGGCCTGGGCTACCTCGACCGGCCCGACCTGACGGCCGAGCGCTTCGTCCGCGACCAGGACGGGCGGCTGCTCTACCGCACAGGTGACCTGGCCAGGCGGCGGTCCGACGGGCTCATCGAGTTCCTGGGGCGGCTCGACGACCAGGTCAAGATCCGCGGCAACCGGGTGGAGCTCGGCGAGATCGAGACCGTGCTCGGCCGTCACCCGCGGGTCCGGGCCGCCACCACCGCGCTGCGCGGCCACGAACTGGTCGCTTACATCGTGGGCACGGCGACCGAGCAGGAAGCGCACGCCCACCTCCGCAGGTTCCTGCCCGACTACATGATCCCCACCGCCTGGGTCTTCCTGGACGAGTTACCGCTGACCGGCAACGGCAAGGTGGATCGTGCCGCCCTGCCCGACCCGGTCCGCGAGCCCCGCTCGATCACGCCGCCCGGCACCGCCACCGAGCTGCTGCTCGCCGAGCTCTGGCAGGACGTCCTCGATGCCGGGCCGATCGGCGCCGACGACGACTTCCTGGCACTGGGCGGCCAGTCGCTGCTGGCGATGCGTATCGCCGCCCGCGCCTGCGAAAGGCTGGGCAAGCCGGTCGAGCCCCGGATGCTGTTCGAACACCCCACGCTCGCCGCGCTCGCCCGTGCGATCGACGGCCTGCCGGAGGCGACGGCGGCGACCCCGGCCGAGGGCGGCCTGACGCCGGCGCAGCGCCGGCTCTGGTTCATCGACCAGGTGGCGCCCGGCGCGCAGTACAACGTGCCCATCCTGTTCGCCCTCGACGGCCCCCTCGACGCCGGGCGGCTGGAGAACGCGATCAACGAGATCGTCCGCAGGCACCCACCCTTGCGTACCCGCTACGAAGAGCACGACGGCGAGCCGGTGCCCGTGGTCGAGCCGACGCGGCTCGTACGGCTGAAGGTCGTGGACGCCACCCCGCGTGGCGCGGACGCGCTGGCCAAGCACGCCGCCCGCGACCCCTTCGACCTGCGCAACGGTCCTGTGCTGCGGGCGCTGCTGCTCCGGCTCGCCGACGACCGGCACCGGCTGCTGGTGACCGTCCACCACATCGCCTTCGACGGCTGGTCGGCCGGGGTCTTCCTGGACGAGCTGGCGCGGCTCTACGCGGGGGAGAACCTGCCCTCGCCGGTCGGGGCGTACCGGCGCACGCTGGATCTCGACCGCCTGCCGTACTGGAAGCAGGCCCTGGAGGCGCCGCCCGAACGGCTGGGGCTGCCCGCCGACCGCCCCGGATCGACGGGGCCGCTCCGGCGCGGTTCCCGGGTCCGGGCCACGCTGCCGGACGGGCTGCTCGCCGAGGTGGAGACGCTGGGCAGGCGCGCTCAGGCGAGCCCGTTCATGGTGCTGTTCGCCGCCTTCCAGGCGCTGTTGCACCGCTACAGCGGCCAGGACGACATCGTGACCGGCGTGCCGTTCTCCGGCAGGGAGGCGCCGGGCGCCGACTCCATGATCGGCTTTTTCGTGGAGACGCTGCCGATCAGGACCAGCCTGGCGGGCGACCCCTCCTTCGAGCGCCTGCTCTCACAGGTGCGGGCGACGGTCCTGGCCACGCCTACCGACGTGCCGCTTGAGGAGATCGTGCGGGAGCTCTGTCCCGACGGGCGGCCGCCCTTCGACGTGATGTTCGCGATGCAGGAGCCGCCGGACGCCAAGCGGGGCGATGGCGTGACCTTCCGGATGCTCGAGGAGGTGGAGAACGGCGGCGCCAAGGCCGACCTGGTGCTCTACGCCGAAGGGCAGGAGATGAGCCTGGAGTTCGCCACCGACCTGTTCGAGCGCGCCGGCGCGGAGCGGCTGCTGGGACACTACGTGCGCGTCCTGGAGCAGGTGGCGGCCGACCCGGCCGCGCCGATCTCCACACTGCTCGCCCAGCGGCACGAGCCCGCCGGTCACGGTCCCGACCAGTGCCTTCACCGGCTCTTCGAACAGCAGGCGGACAGAACACCGGACGCGGTCGCCGTCGAGTTCGACGGCGCCGCCCTCACCTACGCCGAGCTCGACCGGCGGGCCAACAGGCTGGCTCACCTGCTGCGCGAGCTGGGGGTGGGCCCGGAGGTGCCGGTCGCCCTGCACGTGCGGCGCTCACTCGACCTGCCCGTGGCGCTGCTGGGGATCCTGAAGTCGGGCGGCGCCTACGTGCCGCTCGACCCCTCCTACCCCCAGGGACGCCTCACCCAGGTGCTCGACCGGGTCGACACCCCGGTCCTGGTGACGCACCGGGCGCTGGCCGGCAGCCTGCCGCACGAGCGGCCCGTCCACGTCGACACCGACCTCGACGGCCGGCCGGAACACCACCCGGACAGCGGCGTCACGGCCGACAACCTGGCCTACATCCTGTTCACCTCGGGCTCGACCGGCCGGCCCAAGGGCGTGGCGATGCCGCACCGCCCGGTCGCCAACCTCATCGCCTGGCACAGCGGCGCCTACCGGAGCCTGCAGTTCACCGCGCTCGGCTTCGACGTCTCCGTGCAGGAGATGTTCAGCACCTGGGCGTACGGCGGGACGCTGGTCATGGTCAGCGACGAGGTGCGGCGCGACCCGGCCGCCCTGCTCGACCACATCGCCCGGAACCGGGTGGAGCGGATCTTCCTCCCCTTCGTGGCGCTGCAGTCGCTGGCCGGCGCCGGGCTCGAACCGCCCGCCACGCTGCGCGAGGTGATCACCGCGGGCGAGCAGCTCCAGGTCACCCCGCAGCTCGAACGGTTCATCAAGCCGTGGATGACGCTCCACAACCAGTACGGGCCGACCGAGGGCGCGATCATCGACCTCGCCCACACGCTCACCGGCCCACCGGCGGACTGGCCGCGGCTGCCACCCATCGGCAAGCCGGTCACCGGCATCCAGACGCCGATACTCAACCGTCTGGGCCACGAGGCGCCCGACGGCGTCCCCGGCGAGCTCCACCTCGGCGGCGCCTGCCTGGCCAGGGGCTACCACGGCCAGCCCGAGCTGACGCGGGAACGGTTCATCACCTGGCGGGACGGGCGCAGGCTCTACCGGACCGGGGACCTGGCCCGCCGCAACGAAGCGGGGGAGATCGAGTTCCTGGGCCGCGTGGACGATCAGGTCAAGATCCGCGGTTACCGGGTCGAGCCCGGCGAGATCGCCGCGGTGCTGTCCGGGCATCCCGCCGTGCGTGAGGCGTTCGTCATGGCCAGGGACGGCGGGCTGGTGGCCTACGTGGCCGCCGACAGCGCCACCGACTGGACCCCGGTTCTGCGCGCCTACCTGGCCGAGCGGCTGCCCGAGTACATGGTGCCGAGCACGTTCGTCGCGCTGGAATCCTTGCCGGTGAACCCTTCGGGCAAGGTGGACCGGCAGGCCCTGCCGGCCCCCGGCCGGAGCGCGCGGACCGTCACGGCCCCGGCCACCCCGGTGGAGCAGGCCATCGCCGTCATCTGGCAGGAGGTGCTGGGCAGCCCGGTCGGGCGGCACGACAACCTCTTCGAGCTGGGTGGCAACTCGCTCAACGCGACCCAGATCGCCTCCCGACTACGCGAGGCGCTGGAGGTGCCCGTGCCCCTGCGGACGCTCTTCGCCCACCCGACCGTCGCCGAGCTGGGCGCGCGGCTCACGTCACCGGACGTGGAGGCGGCCGCCGAGATCTATCTGATGGTCGCAGCATATTCCGACGAAGAGGCCGAGGCTCTGCTGCGGTCGATGGAGGGCGGGCAATGAGCCTGTCAGCCCAGCAGCGCCAGCTCCTGGACGCGTTACGCAAGAAGAAACAGCAGGCCGGGCGCTCCAGGCCCGACCGGCTGCCGATGTCCTTCGCCCAGCATCGCGCCTGGTACCTGGACAAGATCGCGCCAGGCGCCGCGCACTACCTGATACCGCTCGCCTTCCGCATCGAGGGCCCGCTCGACCGCGAAGCGCTGCACCGTGCGCTGAACGCCCTGGTGGCCAGGCATGAGAGCCTGCGCACCACGTTCGCCATGGACGAGGACGGCCCGTACCAGATCGTGGCCGACTCGCTGACGCTCGACCTGGCGGACGCCGAGGACGACGCGCCGATGGACCTGACCACCGGCCCGCTCATCCGCGCCTGCCTGCTGCGCGAAGACGCGGAGCGGCACGTCCTGCACCTCACGCTCCACCACATCGTCGCCGACGCCTGGTCGCTGGATGTGCTGCGCCGGGAACTGAGCGCGCTCTACCACGGCCAGGAGCTGCCGGCGCTGTCCCAGCAGTACCCCGACTACGCGATCTGGCAGCGGGAGAACGACTACGGCCAGGATCTGGACTACTGGCGCGAGAAACTGGCGGGGGCACCGCCGTTCACCGAGCTGCCGACGGATCTGCCCCGGCCGGCCGTCCAGACGTACGCGGGCGCCGAGCTGCCCTTCACCCTCGGCCTCCCGCGCGCGGACTTCCAGGCGTACTGCCGGAGCCTGGGCGCCACGCCGTACATGGTGCTGTTCGCGGCCTACCTGGTGGTGCTCGCCCGGCGCTCCGGCCGGCGGGACCTGGTGGTGGGCACGCCCATCGCCAACCGGGACCGGATCGAGTTCGAGGGCCTGATCGGGTTCTTCACCAACACCCTGGCCATCCGCGCCGACCTGTCGGGCGAGCCGTCGTTGTCCGAGGTTGTCGAGCGGGTCAAGGAGGCGGTGCTCGACGCCCACGACCACCAGGGGATGCCGTTCGAACGGCTGGTGGAGGAGCTCAACCCGGAGCGTCGCCTGGACCGTAGCCCGGTGTTCCAGACGATGTTCGCCATGCTGCCCGCGGCCACAGGGACGTTGGAGCTGGCCGGCCTGACGGTCACCCCCGTGGAGATCCCCGAGCGTACGGCCAAGTTCGACCTGACCGTGGGCGTCCGCGAGAGCCTGGACGGGCTCGTCGAGTACAACACGGACCTGTTCCACGCGGAGACGATCCGCGGCCTGGTGGCCGACCTCCAGCAGGTGCTGGCCGCGGCGGTCGGCGGGGACGAGGCGTCCGGGGAGTTGCCGCGCCACGAGATCTCCCAGATTGTCACCCGGGCCTGGCGCGAGGCGCTGGGCACCGGCGCCTTCGGCCCCGGCGACAACTTCTTCGAGGTCGGCGGCCACTCGCTGCTGGTCCTGCAGGTGCACGAGCGACTGCGCAAGCGGTTCAGCCTGACGGTCACCGACCTGTTCAGGTACCCGACGATCGCCTCGCTGACGGCCTTCCTCAGCTCCGACGGCCTCACCTCCGACGGTCCGGTGCCGAAGGCGGTCCCGGCCACCGCGCCCGCCGCCGGCGGCGCGCTCGCCATCGTCGGCATGGCCTGCCGCTTCCCCGGCGCCACGGGGCCCGAGGAGTTCTGGACGGCGATCCGCGACGGCGTGGAAGCCGTCCAGGACTTCACCGACGAGGAACTGCTCGCCGACGGCGAGAACCCCGAACTGCTGGCCGACCCCGCCTATGTCAGGTCGGGGACCGTGCTGGACGGCATCGACCTGTTCGACGCCACGCTGTTCGAGTTCACCCCGCGCGAGGCCGAGATCCTCGACCCGCAGCAGCGCCTGTTCCTGGAGACCGCCTGGGAGGCGCTGGAGGACGCGGGCTGCGACCCCGCCCGCCATCCGGGGCAGATCGGTGTCTTCGCCGGCTCGGCGATGAGCAGTTACCTCATCGAGAACCTGCTGGCCGCGCCCGACGTGCTCAAGGCGGTGGGCGAGTACCAGGTCATGCTCGGCAACGACAAGGACTCCCTGCCCACCCGGACCTCCTACAAGCTCGACCTGCGCGGGCCGAGCGTCAGCGTCAACACCGCCTGCTCCACCTCGCTGGTCGCGCTCCACCTGGCCAGGCAGAGCCTGCTCGCCGGCGACTGCGACCTCGCGCTGGCCGGCGCCGTGCGGGTCAACGCCTGGACCCGCCGCGGCTACCTCTACCAGAGCGGCGGCATCGGCTCGCCGGACGGCCACTGCCGTCCCTTCGACGCCGAGGCCCGGGGCACGATCGGCGCCAGCGGCGTCGGCATCGTCGTGCTCAAGCGGCTGGAGGACGCCATCGCCGCGGGCGACACCATCCACGCCGTCGTACGCGGCTCCGCGGTCAACAACGACGGCACCAGGAAGGTCGGCTACACCGCGCCCGCCGTGGACGGCCAGGCCGAGGTCATCACCGCGGCCCTGGCCTCGGCCGGCGTCGACCCCGGCACGATCGGCTACATCGAGGCGCACGGCACGGGCACCGCGCTCGGCGATCCCATCGAGGTCGCGGCGCTCTCCCAGGTCTTCACCGGGAACCGGCGGATCGCGCTGGGCTCGGTCAAGTCCAACATCGGCCACGCCGACGCCGCCGCCGGGATGTCCGGGCTGATCAAGACCGTGCTGGCGCTCAAGCACCGCACCCTGCCGCCTTCGGCCAACTTCACGACGCCCAACCCGCGCATCGACTTCAGCCCGTTCTACGTCCCCACGACCGGCGCGGACTGGCCCCAAGGCCCGGAACCGCGAAGGGCGGGCGTCAGCGCCTTCGGAATGGGCGGCACCAACGCCCACGTCATCCTGGAGGAAGCACCCGAACCCCCCGCCGCCCCACCGGCGCCCGGCCAGGTTCTCGCTCCACTGACGGCCGGCCAGTCCGCTGTCCCATCGGCGACCGGACAGCTCTCAGCCCCACCGGTGACCGGCCCGCACCTGCTCATCCTGTCGGCCGCCAGTGAGCCGGCGCTGGCGGACATGGCCGTCCGGCTCCGCGCCCACCTGCGCGCGCGTCCGGGTACGGACCTGGACGACGTCGCCGCCACCCTCCGGCACGGCCGCCGCCAGTTGCGGCACCGCGGCATCCTGGTCGCCGAGGACAGCCGGTCGGCACCGGACGCCGAGTTCATCACGGGCGACGAGTCACGCCCCCGCGAGGTCGCCTTCGTCTTCCCCGGCCAGGGCGCGCAACGCCGGGGGATGGGCGCGGGCCTGTACCGGTCGGAGGGCGCCTTCCGCGCCGCCGTCGACGACTGCTCCACCATCCTCACGTCGTACCTCGACCTCGACCTGCGCCAGGTCATGTACGGCGAGGCCGGCGATCTCGACCAGACCTGGCTCACCCAGCCCGCGCTCTTCGTCACGGAGTACGCGCTCGCCCGCACGCTGATCGAGCGCGGGGTCCGCCCGGCGATGATGGCCGGGCACAGCATCGGCGAGTACGTCGCCGCCTGCCTGGCCGGCGTCCTCACCCTGGAGGACGCCCTGCGCCTGGTCGCCGCGCGCGGCCGCCTGGTGCAGAGCCTGCCCCCCGGTTCGATGCTGGCCGTGCCGCTGCCCGAGTCCGAGGTACGCGACCTGCTCGGCGAGGACATCTCCCTGGCGGCGGTCAACACCCCCGAGCTGTGCGTCCTGGCCGGCCCGGAGCAGGCCATCGCCGAACTGGAGCAGCGGCTGGTACGCCAGGACGTCGCCTGCCGCACGCTGCGCACCTCACACGCCTTCCACTCCGCCATGCTGGATCCGGTGCTCGACGCCTTCGCCGCCGAGGTCGCCTCCGTGCGGCTGGGCACCCCCGGCCTGCCGTACCTCTCCAACGTCACGGGCGGCTGGGTGTCCGGCGCCGAGACCAAGGACCCCGCCTACTGGGTACGCCATCTGCGGGAAACCGTACGGTTCGCCGACTGCGCCCGCGCGTTGGTGACGGCCGACGCCGCGGTGGTGGAGGTGGGGCCGGGCCGGACGCTGAGCACGCTGGTGCGCCGTCAGGGCGGCCAGGCGACGATCGCGCCGCTCGCCGAGCCGGAGAGCGGACAGGCCGGCCTGCTGGAGGGCATCGGGCGGCTGTGGGTGAATGGTGCCGTCGTCGACTGGGCGGCGTTCGGGCCGCCGGGCAGGCGGGTTTCCCTGCCCACGTATCCGTTCGAGCGGCGCCGCTACTGGATCGAGCCGCGCGCCCGGCGCTTCGAGATCGCGCCGGTGGCGGTCGACACAGCTCAGGGGGTTCAGACGAGCCACGCGGCCGGCACGGTTCAGGGCGCTTACACGGCCGACGCGGTTCAGGCGCTCGACGTGGTCGCCGCCGCCTGGCGGGATGTGCTCGGCATCACGCCCACCGGCCCTCGGGACGACTTCTTCGACCTGGGCGGCGACTCCCTCGTGGCCACCCAGCTCGCCTCCCGCCTGGGCCTGCCCATCGAGGCGGTCTTCGACCACCCCACCCTGGCCGGCCAGCAGGCGCTCGTCGCCTCGGCAGGCCGGCACGAGGCGATCCCGGCCATTGCCTCGGCGGTTTCCCCGGACATCGCCCCGGCCATCGCTTCGGCGGTCGCCCGCGAGGTGATCATGGTCGTCGAGGAGCCCGGTCCGGCTCCCGTCTCGTTCATCCAGCGGCGCATGTGGTTCATCGACCAGGTGCACGGCTCGGCCGCCTACGCCGTGGCCACGGCGTTGGACCTGCGGGGCGAGCTGGACGTGGAGCGGCTGCACGGCGCCCTGCGCGAGCTGGTGCGCCGGCACGAATCGCTGCGGACCGTCTTCCACGCCCCGGACGGCGAGCCGGTACAGGTGGTGCTGCCCGCGGGGGAGACGCCGCTGCCGATCGAGGACTGCGACGACGTCGAACGGGCGCTGAGCGAGGCCGCGGCCCAGCCCTTCGACCTGGCGCACGGCCCGCTGTTCCGAGCCCGGCTGTTACGGCTCGGCCCGGACCACCACGTCCTGTCGCTCGCCTTCCACCACATCGTCGTGGACGGCTGGTCGATCACCTTGCTGCGGAGCGAGCTGGCCGCGCTGTACAACGGCGAGACGCTCCCCGAGCCGCGGGTCAGGTACCGCGACTACGCGCGCTGGCAGCGGGAGCAGGCCGCCGACCTCGATTTCTGGAAGGAACGGCTGCACGGCATCCCGCACAGCCTGGACCTGCCCACGGATCGGCCGCGCCCGCCGACGCAGACCTTCGAGGGCGCCGTCGCCACCCACGTACTCCCCATGGAGCTGGCCTCGGGGGTGCGGAAGCTGAGTCAGGAGCGCGGCGCCACGCTCTACATGACCCTGCTGGCCGCGCTCCACACGCTGCTGTACCGCTACAGCGGCCAGGAGGACATCTGCGTCGGCTCGCCGGTGGCCGGGCGCACGCGTCCCGAGCTCGAAGGCATCGCGGGCTGCTTCATCAACACCCTGGTCATGCGGGCCACGATGGACGGCGCCCTGCCGTACACGGAGCTCCTGGCGCAGGTTCGCGCGTACGCCCTGGGCGCGTACGCCCATCAGGACGTGCCGTTCGAACGCCTGGTGGAGGAGCTCAACCCGCCCAGGGACCTGTCGCGCAATCCGCTCTTCCAGGTGCTGTTCAACCTGCTCAACCTGCCCAAGAGCGACCTGGACCTGACCGGCCTGGCCGTGACGGAACGGGCCGTGGAGACCGGCACCGCCCAGGTGGACCTGGTGCTCTACGTCGACGAGCAGGGCGACGAGCTGCTGTGCAGGCTGGAGTACAACACCGCGCTCTATGACGCCGGCACCGCCCGGCGGCTGCTGCGGCACTACGAGAGCCTGCTCTCCGCCATCGTCGCGGCGCCCGAGACCCCGCTGTCCGACCTGGGCTTCCTCACCGGGGAAGAACTGGCCGAGCAGCTGGACGTCCAGGACGTCGAGGTGCCAGACCTGTGCATCCACGAGCTGGTGGAAGCCCAGGTCGACCGGACGCCCGACGCCGTGGCCCTCACGTTCGAGGGCGTCTCGCTGACGTACCGGGAGCTGGACGAGCGGGCCGGCCGGGTCGCCCGGCGCCTGCGGGCGGCGGGGGTGGGGCCCGAGACGCTGGTGGGCGTCGCGATGGAGCGGTCGGCCACGATGCTGGTCACCCTGCTCGGCGTGCTGAAGGCGGGCGGCGCGTACGTGCCGCTCGACCCGATGTACCCGCAGGAGCGCCAGGACCACATCCTGGACGACTCCGGCCTCGGCGTCCTGGTCACCGAGCGCGAGCTGGCCGGCCGCTACACCGGCTACCAGGGCGAACTCATCCTCGCCGACGACGAGAGCGACAGGCACGTCCCCGGCGAGAGCCCCGAACGGCGACCCGCGCCGGAGAACCCCTGCTACGTCCTGTACACCTCCGGCTCCACCGGCCGGCCCAAGGGCGTGCGCGTCCAGCACTCCTCAGTGGTCAACTTCCTCACCTCGATGAGCCGCGAGCCCGGCCTGACCGGCCAGGACACGCTCCTGGCCGTCACCACGTTCGCCTTCGACATCTCGGTGCTGGAGCTGTTCCTGCCGCTCACGGTCGGCGGCCACGTGCTGATCGCGAGCCGCGAGGCGGCCTACGACCCGCTACGGCTGGCCGCCCTGCTGGACGGCGCGACGGTCATGCAGGCCACTCCGGCGACCTGGCGGCTGCTGCTGTCGTCGGGATGGCAGGGCAAGCCGGAGCTGAAGGCGCTCTGCGGCGGCGAGGCACTCCCCGCCGACCTGGCCACCGACCTGCGCGGCCGGGTGGCCGAACTGTGGAACCTGTACGGACCGACCGAGACCACGATCTGGTCCACCCTCACCCGGGTCACCGACGGGCCGATCACGATCGGCCACCCGATCGCCAACACCCGGATCCACCTGCTCGATGCCACGATGCAGCTGGTTCCCACCGGCGTGGTCGGCGAGCTCTACATCGGCGGGGCGGGACTGGCCCGCGACTACCTCGGCCGGCCCGAACTGACGGCCGAGCGCTTCATCACCTGGCGGGACGGGCGCCGGCTGTACCGGACCGGTGACCTGGCCCGCCGCCGGGCCGACGGCTCGATCGAGTTCCTCGGCCGGGCCGACAAGCAGGTGAAGGTCCGCGGTTACCGGATCGAGCTGGGCGAGATCGAGTCGCTCCTGCTGGCACATCCGGCGGTCCGCGAGGCGGCCGTGGTGGTGCGCGGCTCGGACGAGGCCAAGAGCATCGCCGCCTACCTGGTCCATGATGCCGAGCACGACTGGCGCGAATACCTCCGGCGCAAACTGCCCGACTACATGATCCCCTCGGCGTTCGTGACACTGGACGCGCTGCCGCTCACCCCCAACGGCAAGGTGGACCGCAAGGCGCTGCCCGAGCCGGTCGGCCAGGTACGCGCTGAGGGCACGGCACCGCGGAACCCCGCCGAGGTCAAGCTGGCCGAGCTCTGGTCGGCGATCCTGGGCGTGCGGGGGATCGGGATCGACGACGACTTCTTCGCGCTGGGCGGCGACTCCTTCAAGGCCGTGCGTGCCGTACGGGACTCGGGGATCCAGGCGACCGTGATGGACCTCTTCAAGAACCCGACGATCCGAGCATTCGCCGCACTCGACGGATCATCCCGAAATTTCGGTCTCTTGCATGAACTGACGCCGCCGCGCTCCGCGGCCTCGCTGACCGTGGTCTGCGTGCCGTTCGCGGGCGGCGGCGCGATCACGTACCAGCAGTTGGCCGCGGCCCTGCCCGAGCAGCTCACCATGCTCGCGCTGGAGCCGCCGGGCCACGAGATCGGCAATCCCGGCGAGCCCGTGCTGCCCTTCCACGAGCTCGTCGAGGGCTGCGTCAAGGAGATCAAGGAGAAGGTCGACGGACCCCTCGCGCTCTACGGCCACTGCATGGGCGGCGCGCTCACCGTCCAGCTGGCGCGCAGGCTGGAGGAGGAAGGCGTCAGCCTGGAGAAGGTGGTCATCGGCGGGCACTTCCCGGCGCCCCGGCTGCCGGGCAAGGCCTTCGCCTGGATCCGCAAGGTCTTCCCGATGGAGCGGTGGACCTCCAAGCGGCAGGCGCTGGAGTTCCTGCGGGCCATGGGCTTCTTCACCGAAGCGCTGGACCCTCACGAGCGCGACTTCCTCATGGGCGTCTTCCTCCATGACACCCAGGAGGGCGAGGACTACTACACCGACCTCTACCAGGCGCCCATCAAGAAGCTGGCGGCGCCGCTGGTATGCGTGGTCGGCGAGAACGACCGCGCCACCGAGCTGCACGAGGAGCGCTTCCGCGAATGGGAGGCCTTCTCCGACACGGTGTCGCTGGAGGTCATCCCCAGGGCCGGGCACTACTTCCAGAAGCACCAGGCGCCCGAACTGGCCGAGATCCTCGGCGGTGGCGACCGGCCGGCGGCGCCGCTGCCACCCCGCTACCAGCAGGCCAGCCTGAAGACGTTCCTCCTGGTGGCCCTCGGCCAGCTGGTGTCGCTGATCGGCACCGGGCTGACCACGTTCGGCCTGGGCCTGTGGGTCTACCAGCAGACGCGTTCGATCTCGATGTTCGCCATCGTCTCGGTCATGGCGCTGCTGCCCGCCGTCGTCCTGGCGCCGATCGCCGGAGCGGTGGCGGATCGCTGGAACCGCCGGCTCGTCATGATCACCGCCGACTCGGCGGCGGGTTGCGCCTCCGCCTCGCTGGCCGCCCTGCTCTGGACGGGCGGGCTCCAGCTCTGGCACGTCTATGTCATCGTCGCCGTCGGCGCGGTGTCGACGGCCTTCCACCAGCCCGCCTACATGGCGGCCATCGCCCAGCTGGTGCCCAAACGCTATTACGGCAGAGCCGGCGGCCTGGCCCAGTTGGGACCGGCGGCGGGGACCGTGCTGGCGCCGCTGCTGGGCGGCGCGCTCGTGGCCGCCATCGGACTGCCCGGCATCATCGTGATCGACCTGACCACCTTCGCCTTCGCGGTCACCGTGACCTTGGCGGTCCGCTTCCCGGACACGCTCTTCAAGAAGCGGGAGGAGCCGTTCTGGCAGGAGGTGACCGGCGGCTGGCGCTACATCACCCGCAGGCACGGGCTGCTGGCGATCATCCTGTTCACCTCGTTCCTGAACCTCCCCTTCGCCATGGTCGAGGTTCTGGCCACGCCGCTGCTGCTCAGCCTCACCGACAGCCGGGGCCTGGGCATAGCGCTCTCGATGAGCGGCATCGGGCTCGTCGTCGGCAGCGTGATCATGACGGTCACCGGCGGCCTGGCGCGCCGCACCAACGGCATCCTCGGCTGCTTCATGGCACTGGGCGTCGCCTTCGCCGTCATCGGGATCGCCCCCCACCCGGCGCTGCCCGCCATCGGGCTGTTCTTCATCGGGCTGCTCACCGCGCTGCTGAACGCGCACTGGTTCGCCATCGTGCAGCAGAAGGTCGGGCTCGACCTGCAGGGCCGGGTCATCGCCACCAACCTGATGCTCAGCTGGGCCCTGGTCCCGGTGGGCTTCCTGCTGGCCGGACCGCTGGTCGAGCAGGTCTTCAACCCCATCGCCGGCGCCGCGCAGGGCCGGGGGATCGCGCTGCTCACCCTGGTCGCGGGCGCGGTGACCGTGCTGATCGGCCTGGCGGCCTTCCGCTACCGGCCGGTCCGCTACCTGGAGGACGAGCTGCCCGACGCGATCCCCGACGGCGTGGTCATCACCGACAAGGACCTGATCCAGCGGGAGGCCGACAAGCAGCTCGTCCCTTGATCAGCGTTCGACCTCGACGTGGTAGCGACCGCCGTCATCGCGGTGCGCGCCGTGGATGTCGGTGGCCAGGTCGGGATAAGAGCGGTCGAACTCCTCCAAGGCGTGCAGGTACGCCATCAGCGGGCCGTCGGCGGGCCCGGTCGCCTCTCCGGGCATCAGCATGGGGATGCCCGGCGGGGTGACGACGACGGTGGTGGCGGAGACGCGGCCGGGCAGGTCGGCGAGCGGGACGCGTTCCGTGCGTGAGCGGATCAGGGCCTGGTAGCTGTCGGCCGGGGTGCGGACCGGTTCGGGCAGGGTGGTGAAGATCTGGTCGAGGAGCGCGCCGAGCCCGAGGGCACGGAGCTTGTCGTGTACGTCGGTGCAGAAGCGGCGCAGCGTGGTGTCCGGCGGCCCGAAGCCCGGCAGCACCTCGGCCAGGGGCAGGTCGTCGTCATAGGCGCGCTTGAAGTCGGTGAGCGCGTCGATCAGCGTGCCCCACTTGCCCTTGGTGATGCCCATGGAGAACAGCACCAGCAGCGTGTGGTCCCCGGTCTTCTCCACGACGATGCCGCGCTGCCGCAGGTAGGTGGCGACGATCCGGGCGGGGATGCCCCAGTCGAGCGTGCCTTCGGCGGCGTCGGCCCCCGGGCAGGTGATCGTCACCTTGATGGGGTCGAGCAGGCAGTAGCCGTCGGTCAGGCCCTGGAAGCCGTGCCAGGCGGCGCCGGGCTCCAGCGTCCAGCACTCCGCATGGGTGCTCAGCAGGACGGGGTCGGCGTCGGCGAAGGAGACGGGCAGGCCGGTGCCGGGGTCCGTGACGCGCGTGGGCTGCCAGACGCCGAAGTACCAGTCCGGCCGCCGGCCGTCCTCCCGGATGCGGGCGGCCAGCCGGACCATGGCCTGGCGGAACCGGACCGCCTCGATGACGGCCTCGCCCGTCAGGTGCGCTCCGGACGCGCCGTCCATCATCCCCGCCGCCACGTCCAGCGAGGCGATCATCGGGTAGAGCGGCGAGGTGGAGCAGTGCATCAGGTACGTCTCATTGAGCCGCTCGTAGTCCACCGGAGCACGCCCGGCCGACCGGACGTGCAGCATCGCCGACTGCGACAGGGCCGCCAGGAGCTTGTGCGTCGACTGGGTGGCGAACACGGTGGGACGCTCCGGTCCCGGCAGCGTCCGCTCGTCCACGGCCATGCCGTAGCGGCGGGCGTACAGCGGGTTGAAGCGGGCGTAGGCGAACCACGCCTCGTCGAAATGCACGCGCGGAACGCTCTCGCTCAGCAGCTCGGCGACCCGTACGGCGTCGTAGCAGAGCCCGTCATAGGTGGAGTTGGTGATCACGGCGTAGGCCGGGTCGGTCCGCGCGAGAGGGTGGCCGGACAGGCGGGCGCGCAGGGTGTCGGCCCGCAGCTCGGCGGGCGGGATGGGACCGGCCAGGCCGAGGCCGTTGCGTTCGGGCACCAGGTAGACCGGGCGGGCGCCGCTGATGGTCAGCGCGTGCTGGAGTGACTTGTGGCAGTTGCGATCCACCAGAGCGGTCTCGTCGCGGGCGATGGCGTGGTGGCCGACGATGCGGTTGGCGGTGGCGTTGCCGTTCATCACGAAGAACGTGCGGTCGGCGCCGAAGACGCGGGCGGCGTTGCGTTCGGCGTCGCCGATCGGTCCGGTGTGGTCCAGCGGCGAGCCCAGCTCGGGCACGGAGATGGACAGGTCGGTGCGCAGCAGCCGCTCGCCGTAGAAGTCGAAGAACGCCCGCCCGACCGGTGACTTCAGGAACGCGACGCCGCCGGCGTGCGCCGGGGTGTGCCAGGAGTACTGATGGTGGTCCTGCAGCTTGCGCAGCGCGCGGAAGAACGGCGGCAGGATCCGCTCGGTGTAGGCCTCGGTCGCGTGCGCGATGCGGCCGGCGATGAAGTCAGGGGTGTCCTCAAGGGGGAACACGTAGCCCTGGATGACCTCGTACACCCACAGGGGGAGTTCCTGCTCGGCGGTCATGAGGAAGACCGGCAGGCCGTGGAAGCGCTGGGTGACCGCGCCCAGCACCTGATCGGCGCCCGGCGCGTCCCAGTCGGCCAGCATCCCGGCCAGTGAGGCGTCCGAGCCGATCACCGCCAGCGCGTCCTGCGTGCGGTGCGTCCAGCGCAGCTGGACGCCGAGGTCGTCCATGGCCGCGCTGACGCGGCGGATCTGCTCGGCGAGTGCCGTGTCGGCGTCGGGGCGTTCCGCGACCGCGGCGAGGACCGTTCGTTCCATGCGAACTCCATGGCAGGGGGGACTGGTCGATCCGCCCCTTACCCTGAGTCGTAGATCGTCACTCAGGGTGCTCCGGATCGGAGTGGCGCGAGCTCACCGGACGAACTCCGACAGCTCGATCTCCGTCATGGTCGGGGCCGTGCGGACGTGGCGGCGGCGGGACCGTTCGCCGGTCGATGATCGAGCAGGTGGCGGCGCAGGAAGGACAGCTCGGCGTCGACGGCCTGCTCGTGCCCGTCCAGGAAGGGCTCGTAGTGGCCACCGGGCATCCGGACGAGCTCGCCGCGGGGCGCTCGACGCGCCGCCGCGGCGGCGGGCTCGGCAAGGGCGCTCTGATCCTGGTCACACACGAGGACCAGCAGCGGACTCCGGGTCCGGGAGGCGAAGCGGCCGGGCCGGTACAAGGCGATACCCAGCATGGAGCGGGTGGCGATCGCCTGCCGCCAGCCGGGATACCTGTTGCCCGGGTTGAGGGCCCGGTCGCCGTCGACGGAGTCCGGCGTGGTGAGGAGCGCCAGGGTCCCCGGCCGGCCGGCGAGCGGCACCAGCAGGGGCGGGCGGCCGAGCAAAGCGCCCATGGCGTCGAGGAGGCTCAGGGCGGTGAGGCGCAGCAGCGTGAGCGGCCTCTGGTGGCGCCCCGCGCCGCGCGCGGCGGCGGGCCCGTCGGCGTTCGGCGTCTGGGCGATCGCCGCCGCCAGGTGCGGGTTGCGCGCGGCGACGCGGAAGACGTGACCGCCGGACAGGGAGAAGCCCCAGATCGCGAGCCTGGCCGGGTCGACTCCCGGCAGGGTCGCGGCGAAGGCGATCGCGGCCTGCCAGTCGGCGAGTTGCCGGCCGACGGACACGATCTGGCGCGGCCGCCCGCCACTCTCTCCGAGGTGCCGGTAGTCGAAGGCGAGGACCGTGTAGCCGGCTTCGTGGAATCGCCTGGCGAACGGGTCGGTGCCCGGCTCCTTGGTCACCCCGCCGCCACCGGCCATGATCACGCAGGCGCCGTTGACGCCCGGATAGTGCCAGGCGACGCACTCGGTGCCGCCGCTGGTGAAGCGGACCTTCTCCCGCTCCGTGGACATGCGCATGCCGACCTCCAGGTGGTTGACGTCCCTCTTCGAGCAAAGTGAACCACCTGGTTCGCAAATTGTCCACGCGCGGCTATGCGCCGGCAGCCTCCTCCCGATCCAGCGCGCGGATCAGGGCCTCCAGCCCCGCGGAGATCCCCGAGGTGTCCCCGCTGGTCGACCACTCCACCAGGAAGCCCCGGAGCGTCGCGAGGATCATCTCGGCGATCTCGATCTTGCGCTGTTCCGGCCAGCCCGCCGGGCAGATGGACACCAGGGTGGGCAGGTACTGCCGTGAGGCCTCCCTGCCGAGCCAGCCATAGCGGCCGGGGTCGTACATCGCCAGGCCGATGGCCTGATCGAGGACTCGCAGTCCCGACTCCGCCGTCATGAGGATGGGCCACACGGTACGCACCCAAGTCCCCAGCGTCTGGCGGCCGGGTTCGCGGGTGGTGGCGGCCAGCGCGTTGCCGATGCGTCTTTCGCGCAGCTTGATGATCGCCTGTCTGAGCAGGTCGTCGGCTCCGTCGAAGTGGTAGAGCAGGACCTTGTGCGTGGTCCCGGCCGCCCGCGCGGCACGCCGCAGCGAGAAGTCCACGAGCCCGTTGATCGCCAGGTCATCGGTGATGCGGTCCAGGAGTTCCCGGCGCCTGGCCTCGCCCCGCGGCGACCCCGCCGACCGCCGGTAGGCCGCCTGCCCCCTTGAGCCGTCGCCGGCGGAAGTGTTCACAGCGCCCCCTTGGGTCGCCCGTTCTCACACAGTGAATGCACGGGCCGACATTAACCCGCCGGCCGCTTCGGCATGGACGGCCTGGCTGAGCTGCGGCGTCGTATCACGTGTGGCTCGGTGTCCCTTGGGCAGATGGCACACCTGTAGGGCGGGTCACGGGGTCGGGATGCCCCGCGGCCTGTTGATCACTACTCTAAGTTCCGCAGCGATGCGGGCTCCGGGAGGTGGCCGCGATCGGGAAGGTGGCATGGGTGACGGTCGGAGCTGAAACGCAGATCACGGATCTGACGATCAACGATCATGCCTGCCTGACGTTCGGCGAGCACGAGGAGCTGCTCGACCTCACCACGGCCTTCGTACGGGATGGGCTGGCCGAGGGTCAGCGCGTCGTCTGGCTGACAGAGGAGCCGGCGCGCGGCCTGGCGGAGCTGGGACGGCGGGGCGTGGTCGCGCAGGAGGCCACGACGGCCGGGCGCATGAAGGTCATGGCCTGCCAGGACGGGCTGCTGGACGGGCAGGCGTTCACGGTGGAGCACGCCACGCGGTGGCTGCACGGTCAGATAGCGCGTACGGCGCGCGAAGGCTATCCGGGACTGCGCGTGGCGCTCGACATGAGTTGGGCATTACAGCCCGTGAGCGGCATCGAGCAGTTGCCGGCCTTCGAGGAGGAGATCGCGGCCACGCTGTCGGGTGGCAGCGCCGCGGTCCTGTGCCAGTACGACCGCGAACGCTTCGACCCGGTCACGCTCGCCTCGGTCTCCGGCTATCACACCCGCACGGTCGCCGCGGCCACCTACCATCACGACGCGCTGCTGCGTATCTGCCGCCAGTACGCGCCGCCGGGAATCCGGCTGGCCGGGCAGATCGATCGGTCGGCCGAAGGCGCGCTCAGGCTGGCCTTGAGCGAAAGCATCCGGGTTGACGGCGACATCACCGTTAACATGACGGAATTGTCGTTCATTGACCTGTATTGCGCTCGTATGATCATAGATGCCGCCCGTAGCCTGCCCACACCTCGCAGAGCCGTACTCCGCTGCAGCCCTGCGACCCACACGCGATTCCTCCTGCTCGGTGCTTCCGCGATGCCCGGGATCAGCTTGGTGACCGCTCATGATGGCTAGCCGTCCGCCGTCGTCGTCCGGCGGGCTGGACGGTCAGCGGGACATGAAGCGGCCTGTTGAGCCGGCGACCCTCCTGGAGCAGCCCTTCGACCGCGAGTCGATGTACGCGCTGCGCGCGACGCTGGAGGCGCACGCGATCCGGGCCGGCCTGCCCGAGGGCCGGAGCGCGGACCTGGTGCTCATCGGGCACGAGCTGGCCAGCAACGTCATCCTGTACGGCTCCGGCAGGGGATGGGTGCGCCTGAGTGTCGTGGACGACATGCTGCGCTGCGAGGTCATCGACGGCGACGCCACGTCCCCGGAGCGAGAGACTCCCGGATGGCCGTACGAGTTCGGGCACGGGCTGTGGATGGCCCGCTGCCTGAGCGACCTCCACGCCGTGACCCGCGGCCCGGACGGCACCGTCGTCACCGCCGGCTTCACCCTTCCCCATCCCGTCCATACGGACTTCCAGCTGACCCGGCACGACCACGACGGCCGCACCACCCTGAGCCTGGCGGGGAACCTCGACCAGCGGACCGCCTCCGACGTCATCGCCGCCGTCCAGACCCTGATCTCGACCACGACCTCCCTCCGGCTCGTCCTGGACCTGAGCGGCATGACGTTCTGGGACTCCACCGGCATCACCGCCCTGGTCACCTCGCAGGCGAACGTCGCCGCCACGCCGGGCGCGACCATGATCCTGGCTGGGCTCTCCACCGAGTACAAGGGACGTCTCGACTCCCTCAGCTTCGTCCCGTTCACCTACGAGAACCCTGGCGACTAGCGAGATCAGGTCGAGGTCAGATCGCTCCGGGCCAGGACGCGCAGGTGCTCCAGCAGGTCGCCGGCGGTCTCGGCGAGCGGCTGGACGCAGACGTGGTCCGCGCCGGCGTCGAGGTGAGCCCGTACCCGGCCGATGATCGTCTCCGGGTCGCCCCACGCCACGATGGCGTCGACCAGCGCGTCGCTGCCCCCGTTGGCGAGATCCTTGTCATCCCAGCCCAGCTCGCGCAGGTTGTTCGTGTAGTTCGGCAGGGCGAGGTAGAGGGACATGAAACGACGGGCGGTCCGCCGCGCCCGGTCCGGGTCGGTGTCGAGCACGACCGTCTGTTCCGGGGCCAGCACGGGATCGGGGCCGAGGACCGCGCGGGCGCGCGCGGTGTGCTCGGGGGTGACGAAATAGGGGTGCGCGCCCTGGGTACGCGTCGCGGCCAGGTCCAGCATCTTGCCGCGAAGGGCGCCCAGCAGCCGCGGGACCGGGGCCGGCCGCGGGCCGTCGTACTCCGTCGCGTCCATGGCGTCGAGGTAGGCACGCATCGCTGACACGGGCTTGCGGTAATCATGGCCTCTCGACGACACCAAGGGCGCGTGGCTCACGCCCAGGCCGAGCACGAAGCGGCCGTCGAACGCCTCCCCGAGAGCGTTGGCCCCGTTCGAGGCGGCGGTGGCGTCGCGGACCCAGATGTTGGCGATGCCGGTGGCGATCAGCATCCGTTGCGTCGCGCCGAGCAGGATCGCCGAATGGGCCAGCGCTTCCTTGCCCTTCGGGCTCTCGCCCACCCACAGCGTCCCGAAGCCCAGGCTCTCCAGCTCGGCGGCCGCTTCCCGCTCGAACGACGCCGGCTCGCCGCCCAGCGTGCTGTTCCAGACCCCTACTCGGCCCATGCGCCGCTTCAGCGCCGCGACATCGATCGTCATCTCGGGCATCACACCTCCACCATGCGTTCACTCGCGCATCTCACGATACGTAGCGCATCACCGGGGCCGGTTAATGCCCGATTCACGGGTTGACTTGATCTCGCGGCACCTCAGCCGAGCGGAGGGGTGCCGTGTGTGTGGAAGGACTCGATGGTCTTCAGTCCCCAGGCCTGTCCCTTGGCGCGTTCCTCCTCCGTCCAGGTGATCAGCGGCCAGTCGGGGGCGAGCACCAGGCGGGTGAGCGGGTTGCACAGCTCGATGCGGTTGCCGCCGGGCTCGTAGACGTACAGGAAGAACGTCTGCTGGATCGCGTGCTTGTGCGGTCCGGTCTCGATGTGGACGCCGTTGTCGAGGCACAGGTCGGCGGCGCGGAGGATGTCCTCGCGACTGTCGGTGGCGAACGCGATGTGGTGCAGGCGTCCCCGCGTGCCCGACCGGTCCTCGGTGTAGACGACGTCGTACGACTTGTTGGTGAAGGTCAGCCACTGCGCGCTGACCTTGCCGGAGTTGAGCACGATCTGCTCGGTGGGCCTGGCCCCGAGCAGCCGGTGCGTGAAGTCGGCGTTGGGGGCGACCTCGGCGGCCAGGAAGTTGACGTGGTCGAGCCGCCGTACGCCGACGCCCTGGCCGGGCTTGGCCTGCGGCTGGTTCTTCAGCCCGGGGCGCAGCTCGGGCGGCGCCTGATACCACTCGCTCTCCCAGTAGAGGGCGATCTCGTGCCCGTCGGGGTCGCGGGTTACGTACAGGGGGCCGATCCCGGGCTCGTCGTCCACCCACGCGCCGGTCAGGCCGGCGTTCTCCAGAGCCTTGACCCGCGCGTTCAGCGCCTCCTCGCTCGACGTCCGCAGCGCCGTGCGGCCGATGCCGGACGTGTCGTGAGCGATGAGCGTGAGGCTGTGGTGTTCGTAGTCGTCCCAGGTACGCAGATAGACCGAGTCGCCCGAGCGCCCGCTCTCGGTCATGCCGAGCATCTGCGTGAAGAACCACAGGCTGCGGTCGGGGTCGGGGGTGAGGAGCTGGACATGGCCGAGATGGGCGATGTCCCCCAGCGGCGGGGCCATGAGGAGCCTTTCTAGGTGTCGGACGGGCGCGGGTGGACCGTGCCGTCGAAGATCTTGCGGGCGGTGCGGACGACGGCCGTACGGGCCGCGTGAAGGGAGCCGGACGGCCCCTCCGCGACGGCGGTCTCGACGTCGAGGAACCCCGTCGGATGCTCGACGCGCAGCCGCTCCCCGGCGCCGGGGAGCACGGCGAGGTCGCGGCCGGTGCCGCCGGGGACGAGCAGGCCGGCGGCGACGCTCGCCGCGCCCAGCACGCCGATGGAGGTGTGGCAGCGGATCGGGATGAACGTACGCGTGCAGACGGCGCCACCGTCACGGGGCGGCGCGAGCAGGGACAGTTTGGGCACGGTCGTGTCCCGGACGTCGCCGAGACCCATCAGCTTGCCCGCCGCGAGGCGTATCTCGCCCAGCCGGGCGGCGAGCGCGGTATCGCCCTCCAGCTCGGCCGGGCTCTCGTACCCCGTGACGCCGAGGTCGGCCGCCCGGATGAGGACCACCGGCATGCCGTTGTCCACGCACGTCACCTCGACGCCGGCCACGTCGTCGCGGGCGTTTCCGGTCGGCAGCAGCGGCTGCCGGTCCGCGCCGCCGGGGAACTCGATCACGATGGCGGCGGCGGTCCCCGGCACGCCGGAGATCTCCGTCGAACCGTCGTAGCTCACCACCCGGCCGGGGCTCGGGAAGGTCGCCGTGGCCAGTTCGCCGGTGTTGAGCATCCGGATCCGCACGGTGGTCTCGCCGTCGGCGGCCGGGACCAGTCCGCGTTCGACGGCGAACGGGCCCACTCCGGCGAGGAGGTTGCCGCAGTTCTGCCGGTCGGTGACCTCGGCGGTCTCGACGCCCGTCTGCAGGAAGAGGTAGTCGACGTCCGCGGCGTCGTCGCCGGAGCGGGAGACGACGGCCACCTTGCTGGTCAGCGGGTGCGCGCCGCCCAGGCCGTCGATCTGGCGCGGATCGGGGCTGCCCATGACGCGCAGCAGCAGGTCGTCGCGTGCCGCCCGGTCGGCCGGCAGGTCCTCGGCGAGGAAATAAGCCCCCTTGGAGGTGCCGCCGCGCATCAGCATGCAGCGCACGCCGCGCTCACCGGAGCTCACGTCGCGGTCCTCTCGCGGTCGCGCTTCTCGGTCGTCACGTCGTCGTCCCCTCGCGGTCGTACTCCTCCGCCGTCACGTAGCGCACGCCCAGGCGCGCCAGCGTCTCGCGCAGGCCGTAGCGGTCGAGGCCGAGCTCGCCGGCGGCGAACGCCGCTCGGGCGGCCTCCTCCTTGGCCGCCCTGGCCTCGGCCGCCTTCACGGCCGTGGCGACGAGGTCACGCGGGACGCACATCACCCCGTCGTCGTCGGCGAGCACCGCGTCGCCGGGCCTGATCACCTGCCCGCCGACCACCACCGGCACGTTGACCGAGCCCGCGGTCGCCTTGACCGTGCCCTGCGCGCAGACGGCCGCCGACCAGACGGGGAACCCCATCGCACGCAGCTCCGCGGTGTCCCGCACGCCGGCGTCGATCACCAGCCCGCGCACGCCGCGCCGCCCCAGCGCCGTGGCGAACAGCTCCCCGAACATCCCGTCCGTGGACGGCGAGGTGGTGGTGACGACCAGCACGTCCCCCTCACGGCACTGCTCGACCGCCGCGTGGATCATCAGGTTGTCACCGGGCCAGCACAGGACGGTGACCGCGGTGCCGCCGACGCGCACGCCCTGCTGGATGGGCCGCAGCCCGGGACCGAGACTTCCCGCCCGGCCCAGGGCCTCGTGCACGGTGGCCACCCCGAACCCCGCCAGCGCGGCCACCTCGGCGGCATCGGCCCTGGGCGGGCCGGTGACGATCACTCCGGTCATGCCAGCACCGCCGTCACCTGGGGGTAAGGCCGCATGTACGCCTCGCCGTACGTCGTGTGGGGCAGCCCCAGATTCGGGCCGGCATTGCGCTTGAGCTGCACCCCGCGACGCGTGGCCAGGTCGGTGTAGTAGTCCCACATGTGCCGCTGGGCGGGCAGGCACTCCATCGCCTTGCGCTTGGTGTCGAAGACCTCGGTGATGTCGAGCAGCACCTGCGGGGTGAAGCCGCACATCTCCGGCTGGTGGGGCTCGAAGAAGAACACCGGCGGGGCGCCGAGCGGCTCACCCGATGCCGGGTAGCCGATCGCCTGGGCCAGGACGCGGGCCTGCAGCGCCATCCGGGCGGCCGCCGGGTGGTCGCCGTTGTACGGATCCTCCAGCGGATGCGTGAGCACCACGGTCGGCACCACCTCGCGGTAGACGCCTACGAGCGCGTCCGTGAGCTCCGGCGTCTCCCGCAGCGGGTAGTCACCGGCGTCCAGGAAGCGGATGCCGGCCCCCAGGGTCGCGGCGGCCTGCTCGGCCTCGGCCCGTCGCAGTTGTTTGATCTCGTCGAGGGATCTGCCTTCGCGCCAGGCCTTCGCGGACTCGCCGCGTTCGCCGAAGGACAGGCAGACGATGGTCACCTTCTCGCCCCGCGCGGCGGCCAGGGCGATCGCCCCGCCCGCGCGCCAGACGAAGTCGCCGGCGTGCGCGCTGATGACCAGGGTGGACTGCGCGGGAGCTGCCGGCTTCCCGTCGTCGGTCATTGTCGTTCTCCTCGGTGTGTGGGGGTCGCGGCGGCGGTCGGTGGCTGGCGGACGGCGTCATTCGCGCAGGGCTGCGATGACGCTGGCCAGGTGGGCGTGCGCGGCCACCTGGGCCGCCTCCGGGTCGTGGGCACGGATCGCCTCGATCAGCGCCAGGTGCTCGTTGAGTGACTTCTGCGGACGCCCGGGGCGCAGGGCGAGCTGGAAGCGGTGCCGGACCAGCTGGGCGTTGAGCCGTCGCAACAACTCGACCGCGACTTGCTGCCCGGAGATGTCGCGGATGTAGGCGTGCAGCTCGTGGTTGAGCGCCGAGTACGTCAGCGGCTCGCCGGCGGCGACCGCCTTGACCATCGCCTGGCCCAGGGCGGCGAGCTCGGACAGCTGCTCGTCGGTGGCCCGCACCGCCGCCTTGGCCGCGCACAGCCCTTCGAGGACCATCCGGCACTCGGTGATGGCGACCGCCTCCTCGACGGAGACGACCCGCACCCGGGCGCCCCGGTTGTGAATGCGCTCCACCAGCCCCTCGGCGGTCAGGTCGATCAGCGCCGCCCGGATGCTCCCTCGGGTCACCCCGAACCGCTCCGCGAGCTCGCCCTCGACCAGGCGCTGGGCGGGCGCCATCTCGCCCCGCGTGATGGCTTCACGCAGGCCGGTGAGTGCGTGCTGTTTCGCCTGTTCACCGCTGATCGGGCCGTCTTCGTACGGCATCGGCCGCCCTTCCTCTGTACGTGCGTGTCGAGGCTAAATCTAGGGCAACAAAAATGTCAACAATCTTGTTCGTCATATTGCCAACAGGATTATGGCAAGTTACGGTCGGCGGCACCGGGCCGGCCCGCACCCACCGCCGCCCCACCTGATCGCGATTCCAGCCCCCCAGGAAACCCCTCCGAGAGGAATCAGGATGTCCTCCACCCCACCCGCCGTCGCCTCGGGACGGCCCACCAGGCTCGTCGTCCTGGTGATCGCCTTGTGCTGGATGGTCGTGCTCTTCGACGGGCTCGACATGTTCATGTACGGAGCCGTACTGCCGAAGATGCTCGACGACCCCACCCTGGGCCTGACCGCCGCGAAGGGCGGCGAGATCGGCAGCTACGCCACCTTCGGCATGCTCATCGGGGCGCTCGCCGCGGGCACCGTCACCGACTTGGCGGGCCGTAAGAAGGTCATCGCCGGCTGCTGCGCGCTGTTCTCGATCGCCTCGGCCGTGTGCGCCGCCGCGCCGTCGCTCGGCGTGTTCGGCTTCGGCCGCCTCCTGGCCGGTCTCGGTCTCGGCGGCCTGCTGCCCATCGCGATCGCCATGGTCGTCGAGTACGCCCCGCGCGGCCGCGGCAACCTCATGATCGGCGTGCTCATGACCGCCCACCACGCGGGCGGCATCCTCGCCTCAGCGCTGAGCCTGTGGCTGGTGGCGCCCTTCGGCTGGCGCTCGCTGTACTGGGTGGGGGTCGTGCCGCTGATCATCGCGGTGCCGCTCGTCGCGCGGTTCCTCCCTGAGTCGCTGGGCTTCCTGGTGACCCGTGGCCGCCGCGACGAAGCAGAGGCGCTCGCCCGCAGGCACGGCGTCGATCTGGCCGAGTTCCCCGCCACTCAGGACGCCTCGGCCGCCCGCGCCGACCGCTGGGCCGGCCTGCGCGGCCTGTTCCAGAACTCCCTGTGGCTGCCCACCCTGCTGTTCTGGTTCGCCTCCTTCGGCGGCCTGCTGCTGGTCTACGGCGTGAACACCTGGCTGCCGACCATGATGCGCGCCAACGGCTACGAACTCGGCTCCGCACTGGGCTTCCTGCTCGTCATCAACCTGGGCGGCATCGTGGGCATGCTCGTCGCGGGGCGGATCGCCGACCGCTTCGGCGCCACCCGCGTCTCCGCGCTGTGGTTCGCGCTCACCGCCGTCGGCACCTTCCTGCTGGGCATCCGCATGCCTCTGCCGATCACCTACATCGTCGTCTTCCTCACCGGTGTGTGGTTGTTCAGCGCCCAGACGATGGTGTACGCGGCGGTCGCCGGGCGCTTCGCCACCGAGAGCCGGGCCACCGCCCTGGGCTGGACCGCCGGCATGGGCCGTTTCGGCGCGGTCTTCGGCCCCTGGCTGGGCGGCGTCCTGCTGGCCAACCACGCGCAGAGCTGGGGCTTCACCGTGTTCGCCATCACCGCGGTCTTCGGCTCGGTCATGATCACGCTGAGCGGCCGCGGCGCCAAGCCTTCCGCGCCGGCCACCCCGTCCGTCCCTTCCGGGCGGCCCGTGGTCACCTGACGCGGCGGCGGGCGCGGCTTCGGGGAGCCGCGCCCGCCGGTGGGTCACCGGTAGGTGATGTCCGAGGCGGCGTAGAAGCAGTTGACGCCGTCGGCGCCGCTGCCGATCTTGGTGGGTTCGCCGCTGGTCACGCCCTTGTACTTCTCGCAGATCACGATCTTCTTGCCGGAGTCGCCGACGATCGTGATGCCGGAGAACCTGGCGGTGTCGCCGTAGTTGGTGTTGATGCCGGCCAGCGTCTTGCCCGGGTACGTGGCGGTGACGTTGGAGATCACGACGTGCCGCGCGTACTGGCTGGAGCAGTTTCCGCAGGAACGGTAGAGCTTGCCGAAAGTCTCCACCTGGAAGTTCCTGATGTACATGGTGCCGGGGCCGTTGTGCTGGAAGACCTTGTCGCTGGCCGCCCTGGCCCCGCCGCCGTCGATCGTCATCGTCTGGGACGACGAGGTTCCCTTGAAGGTGGCGGCGTCCTCGCCGACGTCCTCCCACCAGACGTTCTGGAGCGTGCAGGTGCCCGTGCAGTGGATGCCGTCGGCCGCCGGGGCGCCGATGATGACGTTCTTCAGCACCGCGCCGTTGGCCAGCTTGAAGATCGGGCTCTGTCCCTCTTCCTGCCCGCCGCTGCCCAGGGGCCCGGTGCCGTAGTAGCGGACCATGTTGCCGTCGCGCGTGCCCGACACGCTGATCGTCGCGCTGACCGGCTGCTGGCCGCTCGGCGTCGGCCAGGTGGCGGCGGATGCCACCGGCCCGCTTCCGACGGTGCAGGCCAGGGCCAGTGCTGCTGCTGTCATGGCCAGGATCGTGCTTCTCACCGTTGCCTCCCTGCGGATGCTCGTCCACATGACCGTCAATCTAGGAAAGCGCTTTCCGGCGGTCAATGTGGACCTTGGAGCCGGCCTTCGGCAAGAAGGCGTCGTGGCTGGCCAGGGCATGACAGAGCCCTTTGCCCAGAGTGAAACTTTCAGGTCCGAGGGCTTCCGTGTGCGTCAAGTGGCCACTGCCGAATGAATAAGCGTAAGGTTCCGCCACGTGTCACGCTCGAATGAAGGATGGCAGCCGTGGCCTTTGTGCCAGTTCATCCTAAAAATACACAGTAGATGCGACCTGAGGTGCGATTATTGTTATGTCTATGAAATGGCCGATCAAAGCTGGAAAGAGCAGCCGCGTCGGGTTTCAAAGGCCGTCATCGCACACACCGCCTTCCGGATCGCTGAGCATGCTCACGCGCACCGGATGCCTTCCGTCCACCTGATCCTGCATGGCGGGGAGCCGCTCCTCGCCGGTGCCGACCACATCGCCCATACCGTCCGTGCCGTCCGGCAGGCCCTGGGGCCGGGCGTCCGGCTCGACGTCAGCCTGCAGACCAACGGGATGCGCCTCGACGAGACGTACCTGAAGCTGTTCGATGATCTCGGGATCCGCGTCGGCGTCAGCATGGACGGCGGCGCCGACGATCACGACCGGCATCGGCGGCGGGCCGACGGGAGCGGTAGCCACGCCACCGTCTCCGCCGCGCTCGACCTGCTCACCGAGCGCTATCTCCACCTGTACGGCGGGCTGCTCTGCACCGTCGACCTCGACAATGATCCCCTCACCACCTACGAGGCGCTGCTCGCGTCCGGGCCGCCCCGGATCGACTTCCTGCTGCCGCACGGCAACTGGGCCGAGCCGCCGCCCGGCCTGCCCGCCGCGGACGGCGCGACGCCGTACGCGGACTGGCTGATCCCGATCTTCGACCGGTGGTACGGCGCGGCGCACAGGGAGACCGAGGTGCGGCTGTTCGCCGATATCCTGCACCTCCTCATGGGCGGCACGTCGTCGAGCGAGACCCTGGGACTGGGGCCGGCCCGGATGGTGGTGATCGAGGCCGACGGCGGCATCCAGCAGTCCGACACCTTGAAGTCCGCCTATCCCGGCGCGCCGGTCACCGGATTCCACGTCGCCCGCGACACCTTCGACGCGGTGCTGCGGCATCCGGCCGTCATGACCCGCCAGCTCGGCGCCGAGACCCTCGCGAAGGAATGCCGGGACTGCCCAGTCCTGTCCGTCTGTGGCGGTGGCCTGTACGCGCACCGCTACGACCCGGACAACGGCTTCGGCAATCGCTCGGTCTACTGCGACGACCTGTTCCGCCTGATCGACCACATCCGCGGCGAAGTCCAGCGCGACGTCGCCACCCTGCTGGAAGGGCGCCGATGAGCCTCAAGCACCACATCATCCCGGACGAGCACTTCCAGGCGCTCGGCTCGGGCGGCGGGGGCGCGGAGGCGGCTCGCCTCCTGCTCGGCGCCCAGCACAGCAAGCACGTCCTGCTCCTCCACGGGGTGGGCCGGGCGGCCCCGGAGGCGTACCGGCTGCTGAGCGCGGCCCAGGGGCATCGGCCGCGCGCGGTGGACGCCGTGCTCCGCCATCCCGCCGTCGGCGCCTGGGCCTGGCGCACCTACCACGCACTGGCGACCGGGGCCGGCGGGCACTCGCCCGCCCGGCTCGCGGCCGTCGCCGCCGCGGCCGCCGTCCGTTCGGGCATGGACTTCGAGATCGAGGTGCCCGCCGACGAAGGCGGCATCACGCTGCCGTCGCTCGGCCGCGCCGTACTCGCCGGTCCGTCGGCGAGGGTGCGCCGCGCGGGCGGCCCGGTGGAGGTGATCGGCGACGAGACGGTACGCCTCCCCGACGACCCCCACCAGGACGCCCCCGGCTGGCAGGCGCTGCGGCACCTGGAGGTCACGGCCCAGGGCAGGACCCTCACGCTCTGCGTCGACGACCTCGACCCGTACCGGATGCCCGGCGCCCGGCTGGCCGCGGACCGGCTGTCCGAGGACGAGCTGGCCGTCTGGCGGGCGGCGCTGCGGAGCGCGTGGGAGCTGCTGCTCGCCCATCACCCGACCGTCGCCGAAGAGGTGTCCGTGGCCACGAGCGTGCTGACGCCGCTGACCGACGTCCCGGGCGACCAGATCAGCGGCAGTTCCCGTGAGGCCTTCGGCTGCGTCGCGCTGTCCACGCCGCCCGACGCGACGACGCTGGCGCTGACGTTCGCGCACGAGGTCCAGCACGGGAAGCTGTCGGCGCTGCTCGACGTGATCCCCTTGCTGCGGCCGTCCGGCGACAGGCGCTACTACGCGCCGTGGCGCGATGATCCCCGCCCGCTGGGCGGCCTGTTCCAGGGCGCGTACGCCTACGTCGGGGTCAGCGGGTTCTGGCGCAGGCAGCGGCGGCACGAGCAGGGCGAGGCCGCGCTCGCCGCGAGCGCCGAGTTCTACCGGTGGTGGGAGGCCGCGGTGGGGGCGACCCGGGTGATCGCCGAGAGCGGGTTCCTCACCTCGCCCGGCGAGCGCTTCGTCGCCCGGATGGCCGCGACCCTGCGGGCCTGGCGGGACGAGGAGGTCTCCGGCGAGGCCATCGAGAAGGCGCACCGGGACGCCGCGGCCCACCGCGCGATGTGGGAGGAGCGCAACGGGGTCACGCCGTCGTCTCCAGGCGGCGTGACAGTTCCTGGATGAAGTCGCGGGCGTCTCCCCAGAAGACGGCCGCGCGCATGTTCAGCCGGGCGATCCGGGCCAGGTGATATTTCCTGGCGGCCTCCTCCATCCCGCCGGGGCCCGGATCGTACAGCACCATGATGTTCCTCCTGGGGGTGGAGACACCCGACAGGAGGGACATCAGCAGGTCGAACGACGACGACCGCGGGTTGTACCCGATCATCAGGAACGGGTACGTCACCAGCGCCCCGACGATGTCCGCCGACCATCTGCGGTGCTCGACCCGCAGGCACCTCAGGCGGTCGCTCTCGGACAGCACCAGCGAGCCCGGCAGGTCGTACGAGCCGGCCAGATGGCACACCAGGGGCCGCTCGGGAGTGGGCGCGACCACCGGCTCCGCCGCCGCGAGCTCCGGCCGCCACGGCAGCACCTTCATCACGGGCTCCCTGCCTGCGCGCAGCAGCGACTGCGTGAGCTGGCCGTGGTAACTGGTGGTCAGGAAGGAGGTGGCGGGCACGTTCGCGAGAAAGGCGTGCGGGTCCTCCGTGTCCTGCTGCTCCCATTCCCGCTTCAGCCCTTCGAGGATCTCCTCGGCCATGGCCGACTGGTCGGGCAGCGTCACCGCGTAGTCGAGCACGGACTCGAAGTTCCACGGGTCCGCGAACGGGTAGCCGAGCCGGCCGGCCCACTCCCAGCTCATCGCCCGTACCCTGGCCGCCTTCTCCCGGGAGATGTCGCTGCCGACGATCGGGGTGCAGTCGCCCGTGGTCACCTGGTAGATCAGCCGCGCCCAGTCGTCACCTTCCATCTCCCGCGCCATGAGCGCCCTGCGCGGCACGGCGGGCGCGGGGGATGGCCGGGGGACCGCGCTGTCGTAGACGGCCGTGCGGGCCCCGGCTTCGGGCGCGACGCCGCTGTAGCGCTCGGCGCCCTCCCCGTCGTTGATCGCCCGGAAGTACGTGACCAGCCGGGCGACGAAGCCCCGCACGTCCTCGTCCGCGGAGTCGGCCAGGGACGACGCCTCGGCGTGGCCGGCCAGTTCGGCGTAGCGGGGGAAGTTCGCCCGGTCCTCCGGATCGCCGCAGTCGGATCCGGCCAGCAGCCGGTGGACGTCGCGCCGGGCCCGCTCCTGTTCCTCGCCGGTCATGCGTTCCTTGACCGTCGACTGGAGCAGGCGGTGCACCTGGACCGTGCCCCGCCCGGCCAGACGGACGAACCCGTAGCGGGTGAGCGCCCGGATCGCGTTGTCGGCCAGCACGGGATCCTGGAACACGGCGGCCGACTCGCCCGGCAACGGCAGGCTGCCCTGGCGCAGCAGCCCGTGCGAGATCGACTCCGGCCGCAGGAACGCGCAGCGCTGCAGCAGGTACAGGGCCTCCGGGCAGGTCTGCCTGAGCGTCTCGAAGCCCAGGTCCCACGCCGACGCCAGGCCGCGCCCGTAGTCGACCGGCGGATGCTTGTCCAGCATCCGGCCGGGCTGCTCGCGCAGCCGCGCGAGGTAGGCCGCGGGGGCCAGACCGGAGCCCTTGATGTAGGCGACCGCCTGCACGACGCCGAGCGGCATGTCCTCCAGTTCCTCGGCCACCTGCCCGGCCTCGTCGACGGACATCCCGGGCACCCGCCGGGTGAGCAGCTCGACACTGTCCCCGCGCTCGAACGCACCGACCTCGATGGGGACGGCGACCTCGTCCCACGCGGGCTCGCGGGAGGTGATGAGCACGTGCCCCGACCGGCCGCGCGGCAGGAACGCCCCCACGGTCTCCGGCTGCCCGGCGTTGTCGAACACCATCATCCACGGCGCCCAGCGGGAGTCCTCCCGCAGCAGCTTCAGCGTCTCCGCGACGATCTCGGCCTCGCCGATGTCCGCGTTCAGCCGCCTGCCGAGCGAGGCCAGATCGGTCCGGATCAGGCTCGG
The DNA here is from genome assembly GCF_043197155.1 of Nonomuraea sp. NPDC049269. Lineage (NCBI taxonomy): Bacteria > Bacillati > Actinomycetota > Actinomycetes > Streptosporangiales > Streptosporangiaceae > Nonomuraea > Nonomuraea sp. NPDC049269. The sequence continues at coordinate 374,895 of NZ_JBICSO010000012.1, read as the reverse complement.
TTGCTCGGCCCTGATCCACCAGACGGCCACGTACCTGGACGCATGCTGGCTGATGTACTCGGAGGCGAGCTGGGTCTTCCCGTGCCCGCCGGGCCCGACCAGGCACACCGGCCAGTCCGTCTGCGCGAGCATCGCGGTGTCGAGTTCGGCGAGCAGTCTCCGGCGGCCGGAGAAGTGGCCCCGGACCGGCGGCGTGCCGCCGCCCAGGATCCGCGGCAGCGAATCGTCCCGGTCGTCCGGTGCCGGCTCGGCCGCCTGACTCATGCTCGCGGAAACGCTCCGGTGCCGGTCCAGCCACTCGCGGACGTAGGCCTCCTCATCGTCCTCCAGACGCAGCCCGTTCTCCCGCCCGAAGGCCAGGCAGGCGCGGACGAACGCGTCGACGAGCGGCCAGGAGGGCGGTCGCTTGCGGTCGCCCTCCAGCAGGCTCTGCACCGTGCTGGGAGCCAGCCGCTCGGGATTGAGCCGCCGCAGTTCGCGGTAGGAGGGGCCGCCGGCCCGCCCGCGTAGTTCGCTGAGAGCGGCGAGGAAAGCCTGGAGGGATTCTTCGGGCATCGTCCCCCCTGTCGGATTTCGTACGAAGTCATTCAGGATTATCCGCTTTATCGGAGCGTTCCACCAAGGAGATGTACCAGCTCGTCCAGCATTGACCCGGATCATTGCGGGACACCCCAACCCCCGGCTTCCCTGAATACAGGACATATCGCAAGGGAGGCACAATGTGGCCCGAAACCGTGCTGCTTTTCTCGGCCGCCACTTTTCTGCTGGGCGCGCTGCGTTTCCTGATCCTGTTCCTGGGGCTTCGACTTACGCTGCGCAAGGCGCGCCAGTGCGATCACGCGGTCTTATATCACGACTTCGCGATGGCGATGAGAGGCGCCCAACCGGGGCCGGATCAGATGGGGGGCGGGTCGAAGTCGCAGTCCATGCGCGCGCCCTCGTCCAAGGCGAGCCGCGCGTCGGGATGATCGAGGCCCATGGCTCCGGCGTAACCGCGCTTGGCCTCGGCGTACAGCGCGTCGGCCTCCTCCTGCCGGCCGCACGCGCGGGTGTCGAGGACCAGGTTGGCCAGGCAGGCGAGCAGCAGCGGGTATTCGGCGCTGAAGATCCCGCGCAGCCGGTCGAGCGTCTCGCGGCCCAGCCGCATCGCCTCCTCGTGGTCGTCCAGGGCGGCATGGTCGCTGGCGAGGTTGACGGCGCAGGTCAGGGCGTAGTGATGGTCACGTCCGAGCCGGTCGTCGAGGCCGGTCAGCGCCCGCTCGTCGGTGTGCATGGCCACGTCGGCGTCGCCGCGCAGCCGCTGCAGGACCGCCAGATTGGTCGCGCAGCCGTACACATAGGGGTGGGTGTCGCCGTAGATGGCCTGGTATCTCGCCACCGCCTGCTCGGCGATGTCGTAGGCGGCGTTGATGTCGCCGGTCGCGCGCAGGGCGTTGGACAGGTTGCTGGCCGCGGCGACCGTCTCGGGATGGTGGTCGCCCATGATGCGCTGCAGGCGCGCGTGCACGTCCTTGGCGAGTTCGAGCGACCCGTCGAAGTCGCCGGCCCTGCGCTTGGCGATCGACAGGTCGCGGGCCGTCTTCAGGGTCCACAGGTGCTCGGCGCCGAGTTCCTGGACGCCGTAGGCGTAGGCGTCCTCACCGAGGTCGACCGCCTCCCGCGAGTCGCCGCTCAGCCGGACGGACCTGGCCAGGCCGTTCCAGTTGTTGAGCACGTCGGCCTCGCCGATCCGCTCCTCGCTCTCGTTCTGCTTGCGGTGCACGACGTCATGCAGCGCCCTGGCCGCCGTGTAGTCGCTGTTGAGGCCGTAGTCGATGGCCAGGTTGTTCATGATCTGCAGGGTCGCCGGCGCCTGCTCGCCGAACACGGTCGTGTGCTGGGTCTGCAGCCGCTCGTCCAGCTCCCTGGCCGCCGACCAGTCGCCGGCGGCCCGGAGGTCGGCCGCGAACCCGCTGCTGAGCACCAGGGTCTCGCGGTCCTCCGGGCCGAGCACCTCGGTCATCTTGGCCAGCGTGGCGCTGTCGAGATCGTAGGCGGCCCGGTATTCGCCCAGCTCGCGGATGATGCCGCCGAGGTGGCGCTGGGCAATCAGCACGTCGGGGTGCTCGGGCCCCGACCTCTCGGTCCAGCTCTCCACGAACCGCTCCGCGAAGATCCGCGCGGACTGGTAGTTGCCTGATCGATAGAGGTAGTAGAGGACGTCGCGGACCATGGTGCGGACCGCCGGTTCGGCGCAGTCGGCCACCTGCGAGGGCAGGATGTGCGCGATCAGCTCGTTGTAACGCCCCCAGCTGGCCGTCTCGTCGGGCACCTTCGGCGCCGCGCCGGCGAGCAGGAGGTGCACCTCGTGCCGGAAGCGGCGGCGCTCGTCCTCGTCCAGCTCGTCCCGCAGCAGCGCCTGGACCAGCCGGTGCACCTGGATCGTGCGCGCCTGCGAGTCGATGGTCGCCAGCGCGAACCTGCCCAGCTCCCTGATCGCCCTGGTGAGCAGGATCGTGTCACCGAAGATGCTGCTCAACCTGGCGTCGGACGCCTGATGGCCGGCCCGGCGGAAGACGTCGCGGGGAATCGGCTCCGGGCCGAAGAAGGCGCAGCAGCGCAGCACGTCGACGGCCTCGGGCAGCTTGCTGCGTAGTTGCGCGACCGACAGCGCCCAGGCGGCGGTCATGGGCATCGGGTATTCGGACGGCTTGCTCTCCGAGAGCAGTGCGCTGGTCTGCTCCTTGAGCAGCCGGAGGTAGTCGTCCACCGAGATGCCGGTCTCCACGTGCAGCGCGCCGGCCTGCTCCAGCGCCAGCGGGAGGTCACCGAGCTGCTCGGCGAGCCGGTCGGCGTCGGTGCTGGACAGTGCCGCGCGTCTGGAGAGGAACTCCACACTCTCCTGGCGGTCGAAGACGTCCACCGCGACGGTGTCGACGATGCCCTGCCAGCGGTGGTTGCGCGAGGTGACGATCACCTGCCCCGGCCCCTGAGGGATGAGCTCGCTGATCTCCTCCGGCTGGTCGGCGTTGTCGAAGACCAGGAGCCAGCGGTCGTACGGTTCGCCGCGGCGCAGGGCGTCGAGCACCGCGTCCGCCGCGTCCTCGGCCCCGCTCCGGGTGGCGGCCTGCAGGCCGAGATGCGGCGCCAGACCGGCCAGCGACGACTTGACCAGGACGGGCTGGTCGGCGGGGATCCACCACACCACGTCGTATTCGGACCTGAACCGGTGTGCGTACTCGACCGCGAGCTGGGTCTTGCCCACCCCGCCCAGGCCGTGCAGGGCGTGCGGGACGACCGCGGTCACCTCGGTGGACAGGCCCGCGTGCAAGCGTTCGAGCAGGACGGACCGGCCGGTGAAGTTGACGTTGCGGGCGGGGACCTTGCCCCAGACCTCGGGAACCCGTCCCGACGTCCGGACGGACTCTGGCTGCGAACCTGTCACGTCACGCCTCCGGGGTCGCTGACGACCGCATCCCGCCTATCGTAGAGGGTTTCGCGTCGCTCGAACATTTACGCCTCCCTTACGGATAGGGTTGGCGTGATTTCTGTGTCCCGAGTTCCGGAACGTAGGAGCTTTAATGAGCGATGAGCTGGCCGAGCCGCCCGCCCTCGTCGATGTGAGTGGTTTGTCGCTCGCCGACCTCGACAAGGTGGATGAGTCAGCACTCGCCCACGCCCTGCGCATGTTGCTGCGCGCGGGCGAAGACGCGATGGGACCGATCGCGGGGTTCAGCCAGAGCATCGACGGGCCCGCCGCCACGGGCTAAAAATAGGGACGTACCTCGTGCTCCACGCCCTCATCGTGCCAGGAGAGCAGGTCGTCCCGGATGAAGGACTCCGACTGGGCCCGGCTGATCGATCAGCTCCGTACCGGTGACTGCACCCCGTTCATCGGTGCGGGGGCCAGCGACGGCAACCTCCCGTCCAGCGGGGAGCTGAGCCGTGAGTGGGCGGCTCGTTTCGACTATCCCTTCGCCGACGACGGCGATTTAGCCAGGGTTATGCAGTATGTCCGAAGTGTCGTTGGCGATTCCGGGCTCAAGCACGAACTCAGCCGCCGCCTCACGGCGATCGGCCCGCCCGACTTCACGGCTCCGGGCGAAATCCACTCGTCCATGGCCGGCTTTCCCATCCCGGTGTTCCTGACCACCAATTACGACGACTTCCTCGTACGGGCGCTCCGCGGTTCCGGGAAGGAGCCCAGCGCGGCGATTTGCCCGTGGCACGAGGGCGTGCCGTATGACAGAAACCTGTTCGAGCGCGGCGCTGGAATACGCCCCGACGCCAACCGGCCGATGGTCTACCATCTCCACGGAAGCACGAGCCTCCCGTCCTCCATGGTGCTGACCGAAGACGACTACATCGACTTCCTGGTCCACCTGACGACCGCGCGAGCGCAGAACAACCGGCACGTGATTCCGCCGATCATTCTCGACGCCCTGGCGAACCGGCCCCTGCTCCTTCTCGGCTACACACTTCAGGAATGGACATTTCGGGTGCTGTTCCATGGACTGATCAGACGGTACCCGGCCATCCGCCGCCGACGTCACGTCAGCGTTCAGCTCACACCCGAGAACGAGAACGTCAAACCCGGAGCCGCCCTGCGCGCCAAGGAATATCTCGACCGGTATTTCGACGGATGGGAGGTCTCCATCTTCTGGGGCACCCCCCGCCAGTTCTGCGCGGAACTGGACGAGCGAATGGGGAAGCGGTCGTGATCGCCGAGCCGCCGACCGGCGCCTTCGAGGCCGAGCCGTACGTGGGCCTGCGTTCCTACACCAAGGACGACCAGGAGCGCTTCTTCGGGCGGGACGCCAAGGCGTACGAGATCTCCGTGATGTGGCAGGCGCACCGGCTCACGATGCTGCACGGGCCGTCCGGAGTGGGCAAGACCTCCGTGCTGGAGGCGGGAGTGCTGCCGGAGCTGGCGGACAAGCGGGTGGACGTGCTGCCGATCGGGCGGCTCTCCCACGGCTCCGCCTTCCCGATGGCGGCGCTGCCCGAGCGCAATCCGTTCACGGTGGCGCTGCTGTCGTCGTGGGCGCCGGGCGAGTCGCTCACCCGGCTGTCGGGGCTCACCGTCCAGCAGTTCCTGCGGCGTCGCGGGCCCAGGATCGACAAGTACGGCGACCCCATCCCCATCCTGGTGGCCATCGACCAGGCCGAAGAGCTCTTCTTCGACTTCCCTTACCGCCAGGGCTTCCGCGACCCGTTCATCGCCCAGCTCGCCGAGGCCCTGGACGACAACGAGGACCTGCGCCTGCTCCTGTCGATCAGGGAGGACTACCTGGCCAGGCTCATGGCCCACGGGGAGCCGCTGCGCAGCAGCGGGCCGTCGGCGTCCGTGGTGCTGACCCCGTTCCAGGAGGAGGAGGCGCTGGCCGCGATCAAGGAACCGCTCGCCGGAACAGAGCGCTCCTACGCCCCCCAAGCCGCCGAGACCCTGGTCAAGGAGCTGCGCACGGTGCGGCTGCACGGCACCGGCGCCCCCGCCTCCTACATCGTGGACACGGTCGAGCCGGTGCAGCTGCAGATCGTCTGCTCGGCGCTGTGGAACTCCTGCCCGCCCGACCTGACGGTCATCACGCCGGAGTACGTGGAACGGCACGCAGACGTCGACCGCTCCCTCGGCGACTTCCTCGACCAGGCGCTCGCGGAGATCGCGCACGACCACGAGATCCCCGTCGAGCGGCTCAGCGCCTGGCTGCGGGAGACCTTCATCACCACGCTCGGCACCCGCGGCACCGCGTACGAGGGCGAGACCCAGACCGCCGGCATGCCGAACAGCGTGGTCAAGGCGCTGATCGACCGGCACGTGCTCCAGGCGGAGATGCGTTCGGGCTCGCGCTGGTGCGAACTCCAGCACGACCGGCTGCTCCAGCCGGTGCTGTACGCGCTCGGCGGCGCGCGCCCCCAACCCGGCTCCGGCCAGGCGCCGGTGAGCGCCGCCGAGCACCTGCGCGTGGCCGAGCAGGTGCTGGCGGACGGCGACCTCGCGCTGGCCGAGACGCACGGCGAGAAGGCCAGGCGGACCTGCGGCGGGGACGAGTTGCGCACGCGCGCGGAGATCGAGTCCTTTCTCGGCAACCTCGCGTACACGCGCGGCGACTGGGCGGCTGCCGAGCGCTGCTACAAGCAGGCCAGCCAGGTGTACGAGCGGCTGCGGGACACCCCGGCCGTGGGCCGCTCGCTGGCCGCGGCCGGCCGGGTGATCCTGCATCAGGGCCGCCCGGACGAGGCCGTGGACGAACTGCGATCCGCCGTGAGCCGGGTGCCGAGCGACCTCACCGTCCAGGTCGAGCTGGCCATCACGGTGTGGCACACGGGCACCCCGCAGGCGGCGCTGCCCATCCTGCACGGCGTGCTGTCGGTGGACGGTGACACCCCCATCGCGCTGCGGGCGCGTGGCGAGATCCTGGCCGACCTGGGCAAGCCCGTACAGGCGTTACGCGACCTCGACCGGGTACGCGAGCCCGCCGAGCCCGCCACCATCGCCGCCCGCGCCCTGGCGCTGGCCGAGCTGGACCGCGTCGAGGAGGCGTCGGTCGAGGTGGAGGCGGCCCTGGTCGGAGGGCGTGATCACGGCCTGGTGGCGTACCTGTGCGCGCGGGCCCTGTCCCGGATGGGCGACCGCGCCCGCGCCGCCCAGATCGCCCGCGACGCCACCCGGCCGCCCCTCACCTCCTACCAGCGCAGGGTTCTGGCGGACCTACTCTGAAGCAGAATATTGTTCGGTAGTGTGGTGACCTATGACGGACATCTTTGACGACCTCAAAGCCGAGTACGAGCAGTTGGACGCCGTCCTCACCGCCCTCACTCCCGCCCAGTGGTCCCACCCTTCGGCCGCGGCGGGCTGGACCGTCTCCGACGTGGTCCTCCACCTGACCCAGAGCGAGGAACTCGTCGCCGCCACGGTGGCGGGTGACGACGTCGCGGTCCGTGGCGACGGCGTCGACGCCGTGGCGGACGCCCTCGTGGCCGCCCAGCGCGACATCACCCCCGCCGACCTCCTGGCCCGCTGGCGCGCGGCCGCCTTCGCCACCCCCACCGCCCTGCGCGCCCAGCCCAGGGGCACCCGTCTGTCCTGGGTGGCCATCCCGCTGTCCCCGGCGACCCTCGCCACCACCCGGCTGGCCGAGCACTGGGCCCACGCCTACGACATCACCGCCCCTCTCGGCATCGCCTACCCCGACACCGCGCGCCTGCGCCACATCGCCTGGCTCGGCCATCGCACCTTGCCGTACGCGTTCGACGTCGAGGGTGTCGAGGGCGGCCCCGTCTACTGTGAGCTCACCTCACCCGACGGCGACCTCTGGCGCTTCGGCGACCCCGCCGCCCCCTCCACCGTCACGGGCCCCGCCGCCGACTTCTGCCGCGTCGGCGCCCGCCGCCTGGCGCCCGCGGACTCGGCGCTGAAGGCAACGGGCCCGCATGGCCGCAAGGCGCTCGCGGTCCTCCGCAACTACGCCCTCTAGACCAAGGTGTTCTTGTAGATGATGGCGGCCTGGCGGGCGCCGGCCGCGCCGGTGGCGAAGCCGAAGCACAGGCGCGGTGCGGCGGCCGTGAGCTGGATCGCCATGCCCTCCGGCTCGCGGTAGGTCAGTGACTTCCACGCCTGGGAGAAGGACCGCTGCATCACTTTGCCGTTAGCCAGGTCCACGGAGGTGAGGTAGGTGTTGCCGGGGGAGGGGTTGCCGGTGCTGTACGCGTCGCCGTCGAGCAGGTACAGATACTGCCCGTAAGCCGTGTACCCCTGGAAGGTGCCCAGCCCGGCAGGCTGAGTGATGTCGTACAGGGGAGTGGGGTGGCCGCCCGCCTTGACCGCCGAGAGCGGGAAGGCGGCGAAGTGGCGCTGGCCGTTGAGGCGGTAGCGCATGATGAGGCGGTTGGTGGAGGGGTCGATCGCGCAGGTCGTGCTGTCGGCGCCGGCGACCGGCGCGTACTTCGTCAGGGCGGTGGACGCTGTGGTGAGCGTCTGGCCGTTCACGAACTTGAACCGGGCCAGCTTGCCGCCCCAGGAGTTGGTGCCGTCGGCCACCCCGTCGGTTTCGGTCCAGAGGTACGCCGACGTGCCGGACGGCTCCACCCCGATCTGGACGCCGTGGCCGAATCCCGTGAGGTACATGTGGCCGAGGATCGCACCGGTCAGGCTGAGCTTGGTGACGCACAGGTTTCCCGCGGCGGCGGAGCCGGAGCCGTTACGTACCTGCACGGTGTAGAGGTGGCCGTTGACGTTGTCGAAGGCGAAGGACTGCAGCACCGTCTCGTCGTGCAGCGCCTTTCCGGTCATCAGCGCCGCCGGGGAGGAGGTCAACTGGAAGCGGCTCGCCGCGCGTGCGGCTGCGTTGGCCGGGGCGCCGCACAAGGCGGTGAGGCCGAGCGCCCCCGCGCTGAGCAGGGTTCTACGGGTGACCTCGGTCCCCAGAACGGTACGTAACACTCGTCGGCTCCTATCCGTCAGACGACACCGCAAGATCGGGACATATGATGGCGACTTCCGTCATTCGGCGATGCTGATATGACGGAAATTTTCAGATTGTCAGCGTTCTCACAGAATCCCGGTATCGTCCCGGCCCACAGACCCGACAAGCCCGCGCATCGGCAACACGTCGGGCGAGTGCCCGTCGCCGGCGGATGCCACCTCGTTGCGGCGGGCCGCTGCGATGGTCAGAGCTGCCAGCAGCCCGGTCACGACGACCGTCACCGCGAGCGCCGTCCACGTGGCCGCGTCGGGGTGGATCAGCGACTGACCGCGCATCGCCTGCCACGCCGTGATGGCGAACAACGCGGTGTACCCCAGGATGACGACCCCCGTCAGGTGGGCGTGCACGCGTTCGCCGCGCAGCCAGCTGACCCGGGCCGCGAGGGCGGTGAGAATCAGCACCGCGAGCACGAACACCTGGATGGAGTGCAAGCCGATGAAGTGCGGAGGGCGCAGGTCGCCACCCGTGGTGCTCCAGTTCGTGATCGGCATGCCGTAGCCGTCCGGCGCCCCCACCCCGTGCTGCCCCAGCAGGGAGACCGGGTTCCCGTAGGCGTCCTCGACCGTCCTGGGTCCGGTCGAGGCCCACCCGCGGATGAAGGACGCCAGCGCCATGCCGATGACGGACAGCCCGATCCCGGCGCGCGGCGCCCAGGTGAGTGCCGGGTCACCGACCCGCTGGAACAGCAGCATGACAGCGATGAACTGCTGCAGCGCCTGCAGCAGCACGTGGCCGGGCAGCATCGCCCGCGGGTGCATGGCCAGCTTCGGCTTGACGAGCCGCTTGCCCGTGCCGGGATCGCGGCCGGCCATGAGCCGCCGGGCGGCCTGGTGGTCCTCGGGTGTCAACGGGGTGCCGGGCTCGATGCCGAACTCGCGCAGCCCGTCGCCGATCCACGTCAGGCCGCGCCCGGGCTCGGCACCGGCGGCCGCCTCCTGGCTCCTCCTGGGTCACGCCGATATGAAGCTCGGGTTCGCCCTCCAGCTGGTGACCGTCCGCTGGCTCGGGACGTTCCTCGGTCCCTGGGACCTGTCAACCCGCTGCGGGTGCCGCCGTGGGCGCACCTGACGGGGCTTGGTCGAGCGCGTGACGGCGGACGCCGCGGATCAGCAGGTAGCCGACCATCCAGAGCTCCCCTACGGTCGCGGGGACGGTGAGAGCGTCTGCGATGCCCTGTGCGTCGGGGGCGAGGTATCCGACGAACGCGCTGAGCAGGTAGCCGATGCCGCCGCCGATGAGAATCCAGCCGAGCGGGCGGGGCATCCAGCCCGAGCGGAGCACGCACGAGCCCATGGGGATGAGCCACAGGCCGAAGAACACTGCTCCCACGCCCCACAGGTTGCCGCTGACCAGGTACAGGACCTGGACGACGGCCGCTGCGTCGCCGATCGGGGCGACCGCGACCTGGACCGCTGTGGCGAGCAGCGCCGCGCTGGAGAGAATCGCGACCGCGTTGACGAGGCCGAAGGCGACGATACCGCTGGCGGCAAGCGGGTGTGCGGTGCGGAACAGGCGGTAGAACCATGTCGCTGTGAGGGCTTTGGTGACGACGATGAGCAGCTCTAAGGCGACCCCGGCGCGGGCGAGCGATTGGTGGTCGACCAGGTGGGCGAGCGTCGCACCGGGGTCGCCGGCCGTGAAGAGCCGCGGCCGGATGAGCAGGAAGCCCAGTGCGCCGGTGACGGCGAGGCCGAGGTAGAGCAGCCCGGTCGTGCGGGCGGTGCGGATCAGCGCGTGCATGGTGGCTCTCCTTGAGGGCTGTGCCGGCGCGGCGGCCGCGAGAGATTGACTGTGTGCCTTACCTCGTAAGGTAACTTACGATGTAAGGTGCCGACAAGGGGTGGAAGACCGATGGCAGCGAAGGCATTCCGCGAGCCGCTCGGCCGCGAGCGCGTGCTGGCGGCGGTCGTCCTGGCGGATGCGGAGGGGGTCAAGGCGCTGACGATGCGCCGCCTCGCCGCCGACCTCGACGTCGAGGCCATGTCGCTCTACTACCATCTGCCGGGCAAGGAGGCCCTGCTCGACGGCGTCGTCGAGACCGTGGTCGCCGAGATCCATGACAGGGTCGGTCGCCTCGACACGACCAACCCGGCAGAACGACCCGTACGCCCGAGCGCACGCGTGCCGCTCCCTGGCCAAGGCCCGGCCGCTCCGACGAGGCTCACACGCAGTATGAGCGGGCCCGTGCGGACTTCGCCGCTATCGGGGACGACGCCGGACAGGCCCGATGCCATCGGGGACTGGCGGTGCTCCACCAGCGGCAGGGCCGCCTGCGGGACGCGCTCGACCACTGCCTTCAGGCATGTGAGCTGATCAGAAAGACCAGCGATACGGTGCAGCTGGCCAGGGCGCTCAACGCGCTCGGCTGGTGCCAGGCCCTCCTCGGCAAGCACCGGGAAGCGCTCGTCCACCGCGAGGAGGCCCTCCGGCTGCAGAGGGGCCAAGCCGATCCGCCCGCCGAGGCCGGAACGTGGGACAGCCTCGGCTACATCCATCGTCACCTGGGCGACTTCGTCCACTCCGCGTCCTGCTACCAGCGGGCCGTCGACCTTAACCACGCCCTGGGCGACCGGCCTTGCGAAGCTGACGCGCTCGACGCCCTCGGCGACACCCGAGGCGCTCGCCATCTACGACAGCCTCGACCACCAGGCCGCCGACACGGTCAGGAACAAGCTCTGAGCTTGTCTTTTAACCTCTGATCTTCGCGTTCTCGGCACAGCGGAATCAAACGGGCGGTTGCCGGGCGTGACAGGTCAGGTGCTTCGACGGGGCTTGGTGCCCTTCTTGTGGTGGGCGGGACGTGCGAAGGCCTCGCCGGTGGCCAGGATGCGTCCGACGTCGTGACGTGGGGCGCGGTGCTGGTTCGGTGAGCCGGGCGGGCGTCCCGGGCCGGGCTTGCCAGGTTTGGGCGCACCGGCTGGACACGGCATTTTCCAGCGCAAGTTGCGAAACCCGCGCCGGACCCTGGCTGGGGTCAGCCGTTCGGGCGGTGCGGGTTTCTCCCAGGGGCGACGCAGGTCGGGGGCCAGCGGCCGGGCCAGGCGCAGCTGAGCGTGCGCGGCCACGATGAGCCAGGTCCACCGGTCGGCCGCCTCGGGATTGCGGATCTTGGGAGTGGTCCAGCCGAGGGTCTGCTTGAACAGGCGGAAGGTGTGTTCAAGATCGAATCTGCGCAGGAATACCTGCCAGAGCCGGTCGACGTCGCCAGCGTCTGCGCCGGTGCCCGACCACTACAGCCAGACGGGCTTGGGTTCTCCGCCGCCGGGCAGGTGCTCGACGGTCAGCCGGATGATGGTGCCCTCGATGAGCGGCAGTTCCATGTCGTGGGCGATCCAGGCTGCCCGGCGGGTCAGCTTGGGGTGCAGCCGATCCCAGGCCATCGCGATTGTGGTGCCGTAGCGGGTGGTGGCGGTGGTGGTCTGCTGATCGGGTTCGCCCCAGGTGTCTGGCTGGCCGAAGACGAACTCGCCGCCGTGCTTGAGCGGTCTGCCACCCTCGGGCTGGTAGACGCGCGGCGGAGTCGGACGGCGCATCACGCGATCTGAGCGCAGCCTTCCCAGCACCTCGACCGGCAGGTCGGCCAGCAGGAACGTCAGCCGGTGCAGGTCATAGCCGGCATCGGCCACGATGAGGATCGACAGGTCGCCATCCTGCCACTGCCCGGCCTCGATCAGCCGTTGGATGACCTGGCGGAGTTGCACGGCGGTGATGGCCAAGACGTCGGCACCCGGCTCCAGGCGGATCGCGTCCAGCAGGGCGGTCCAGGAGGTGCGGCCCGGCTCCAGGGCGGCCACGATCGAGTACGGCCAACCCGGAATCATCCGGTGCTCGTTCCTGCCCCGGCCATAGGTGTGACAGAACGAGCGCCTCGGCGCGGTGGCCGCATCCGGGCGCAGCCAGGGTGAGACGTCGACGGCCAGCACGAGCCGCCCATCAGCGGCTCGCGGCAGCGGCAGCGCGGCCAGAGCCATGCGCACCCGCGCGATGTTGAGGCGGCCGTGGTTCAGCCCGTCGTATAAGGCCCCGTGCCCGCGCCGGTGCTCCGAGGTCAGCGCCAGCCCGACCAGCGTCTTGACCGGTCCGTCCGCGCACAGCACCGCGTCGGTCAGCTCGAACAACTCCTCGCCGCGACCGGTCAGGCAGGCGAACCACTCGGCACGAAAATCAGTCAGGACAGCCCGCGCGCCGGTCTCGGCACTGTCGCCCAATGGTTCGGTGTCATCGGTCAACGCGCGTGCCAGCATGGAGGCCACGGCCACCGCCTCTCCTCAAGTCCTTCACATCTCGACGATGAGCCGGTGGCCGCTTCTCGTCTCCCGAATTGACATGGCCTCACCGCCACAGCCCGCTATGCGCGGTAGATCACCATCGGTGCTGAGCGGGGCAAATGCGAAGATCAGAGGTTAAAGACAAGCTGAGTCTGAGACCCTGGCCAGAACTGTTTGCAGTGTTATAGTCAAAAGCAAACAGTTGGAGGTGGCAGTGTCCCGTTTCACGGACCTCGCCGCACCGGGACGGCTCCATCGCCTGATCTTGACGGCCGTTCCCCCGTTACTCATGCTGATTGTCCCCACGGTCTTGGTGGGCATTTACGGGGGACGCCTCCCCGACCGCGCCTACGTCGACAGCTGGGCCACCACCACCGAATACGCGCCCACCTGGGAAGACTGGGTGTCGCAACATCGCTTCTCACTGGTGTTGTTCGAAGCGGCGCTCCTCGTCCCGTTCCTGCGCTGCTGGCGCCTGCCGCAGGCCCAACGCGCCATGGTGATCCTCAGCTTCGTCGTCGGCGTGTCCGTATCGGTGTCCGGCGCACTGTGGCTGATGACGCTGCTCGACGCCCCAGGTCCCATGCCCCGGCCCGCCTGGCACCTGGCGGTGGAGATCGCCGCGACCGTTGCGGCGGCCGTGCTGGGCTACCTGGCGGCGGGCCGGCTGCCATCGCCGCCCGAGGCGACCGCCGCGCCACCGCCGCACACGCCCGCCATGGAGCTCGGCCCGTCCCAGCGGATCATGTTCGTGACCTCGTCCTGGTCGGCGCGCAGGCTGGTGGTCGCCGCGGTACTGGGCGCGGTCACCGCGCTGAGCGTGGACAACTTTTCCGACGCATGGCAAGGAACAGCGTTGCTGGCACTGTGGACGATTTTCGAGGCGGCGCAGACACGCACCCGCCTGCAGATCGACGCCTCAGGGATCACAGTGAGGCCCTCCTGGCTGCCCGTCCTGCGGCGTACGGTGCCGTACTCCTCGGTACGGTTCGCCGAGGCCAGGAGCGAACCTCCTCCCGGGCGTTACAAGCTGGACGACGGTGAGGCGGGCTGGGGCGTCGTCACCGGCAAAGGGCCGGTCCTCGTTTTGTCGTTGACCGACGACCGGCGGTTCGTCTATTCCACCCGCGCGGCCGAGACCGCGGCTGCCCTGGTCAACGGATGGCTGAGCAGGCAACGACAGGGAGAGACGGCGTAGTGCTGATCACAGTGGATCCGGCATCGTCCCAGCCGCTCGCCGACCAGGTGGCCGGCTCGGTACGCGCCGCGCTGGCCAACGGCACGGCAGCGCCCGGGGACCGGCTCCCCTCGGCCCGCAACGTGGCCGCCACCCTCGGCATCAACCTGCACACCGTGCTGCGGGGCTACCAGCAGTTGCGCGACGAGGGGCTGGTGGAGCTACGCCGCGGCCGAGCGGCCGTGATCACCGAGACGGCCGACCAGTTCCGGCTCCGGCTCGCCGCAGCGGCCGAAGAGTTCGCCAGAGCCGCCCTGCACACCGGAGCCTCCGACGAAGAGGCACTCACGGCAGCGCAAGAGGCGTTGCTCGCCCTGCGAGGCTGACGCGCCTGTTCCAGCCCCCACATGGTTCTGTCGCACCTGCTCTGGCTCATGGCGTGCTGGATCCTGAGCACCGAGATGCGCACCTGGAGCCTGCTCATCCCCATCATGGTGGCCGGACTTGTCCCAGATCATGCAGTCCCAAGGCTGGGGATCGGCGCTGTGGAGCCTGCCAACCGTCGTCAAGGTGGCGGGGCATGCAGCATGGGGGGTCTCCTCGGGAAGGATGATCAGGACCCAAGCACCAGCTCATAGCTGAGAGTGATTGGTAGATTACTTATAGTCACATTCGCCTGCCCCTGGGGCGCGGCGACAAGAGGTGGGCGACACCGACGACGGTCCGCCCCGCGGTGGTCGTGCACCATCACCCAATCGGCGCGCGTCATGGCAGCGTCGCCGACGGCACTCGCGAACAGCGCCACAGCGGGCGCCCAGCGTCGGGCCAGTCGGGCACACGTGCAGGCGGTGACTGCGTTGTCACCGTGACGTCAGGGACCGTTTCTCATCTTCGCGTGATTACTTAGAGCATGCGACAGTAACTCAAAGTTATCGCGCGTAGTGAAAGGATCTCCATGCGCCGCATCCTGACCAAGACCCTCACGCTTCTCACCGCCGTCGCGACAATCGGCCTCGTCGCCCCAGCACCCGCCCATGCAGCGGACTCGGCCTACTTCGTGATGACCGACGTCACCCGCGCGGAGTTCGTCGTCAAACTCACCGACCCTCGCAAGATCCAGCACGCCCGCGACCTGCTCAGCGGCACCACCACCAACGAACCACACGTCATCGGACGCATCGACAAGAGACCCGCTCCCTACAACTGGCGCTGGAGTTACCATCTGAGGCCCGAAACGGTCGACTTCTTCGACTTCGCCATCGAGGTCTGCGACGCGACCATCCCCTACGTCGAGGATCACCTGGACGAGGCCGGCGGGCCGTTCCTGCCCGGCCTCGTCTGGTGCCCCTGGACTTCCAACCTCGTGCGCGAAATCCCAGCGCCATAGCCCCGGACGTCATCTGTTATCGCGGCTGCTTCGGCCCGTCCGGGCGGGAAGCGCGAGTCCGTCGTTACAGGTTTCAAGCGGACACGGCACCGTTGCGCCGCGATTACATCGCGTAGCTGACCATAACGTTGCCCGTTTCATGCCGAAGGCCGTAGCCCGGCCGCCCGCTTCGGGGCCATCGCCGCCAGCAGTTCGGCCGCCCGCTTGGAGTCCATCGCCGCCAGCCGCCCGGCCGCCCACATCGGGTGGACGGCCTGTTCGAGTACAGCCTCGCCCGCCCCCTCGACGGTTTCGCCGCCATGGTGGAGGGACCGTCCCGCAAGGCGCCTGGCTAGACCGCGGCCCAGCCGTTGTCGACGGGGAGGACGACGCCGTTGATGTTGCTGGCGGCGTCGGAGGCGAGGAACACGATGGCGGCGGCCTGTTCGTCCGCCTCGGCGGGGCGGCCGACGTTGTGCATGTACGCGCCGATGGTCTGCGGGCCGTGCGTGGCGGGGTCGGCGTTGACGACGATGCCGGTCTTGGTGCCACCCGGGGCGATGGCGTTGGCCCGGATGCCGGAGTTGCGGTACATGACGGCGACCGACCGGGTGAGTCCGACGATGCCGTGCTTGGAGACGGTGTACGCGGTGCCGGCCGCGCTGCCGCGCAGGGCCGCCTCGGACGCGGTGTTGACGATCGCGCCCTTGCCCTTGGCGAGCATGTGCGGCAGTGCGGCCCGGGTGAGCAGGAACGGCGCGGTCAGGTTGACCCGGATGACGCGTTCCCATTCGGCGTCGGAGACGTCGGCCGTGCCGGACATCTGGTCCATGATGCCGGCGTTGTTGACCAGGACGTCCAGCCCGCCGAAGGTGTCCATTGCGGTGGCGACGACCTGGTCGACCACCGCGGGGTCGCTCAGGTCACCGGTCACCACGACCGCGGTGCCACCCGCCTGCTGAATCTCCGCCACGACGGCCTTGGCGGCCTCACCGTTGAGATCGGCCACCACCACCTTGGCGCCCTCCTGGGCGAAACGCAGAGCGGCGGCCCGCCCGATACCCGATCCAGCGCCGGTCACGATGACGCTGCTGTCTTCCAGGCCACTGCTGCTCATGTTCCGCTCCTCGCGGTCGTACGTCATGGAGTTCTCCTCAGGCCCGCCGATAAGACCTGGTCAGGAGACCGTACGACTTTTTGTCGCTAAGCGCCAGATAGTCAGGAGGTGACAAAAAGTGGTAGCGTCCCCAGGGTCGTGCGCACGACAGGTCCGGGAGGTAGAGGTGTCTCGCGACGCATGGGCGCCGGTTGGGGTGACCACGGCTCGCTCCACCGCGCGGATGGGGCGCCCGCCCCTGACCGAACGGCGCAAGGCCGCGACCCGTCTGGAGATCGCCCGAGAGGCGGTCCGCCTGTTCACCACCAACGGCGTCGGCGGCACCTCCGCCGAGGAGATCGCCGCGGCGGCCGGAATCTCCGCTCGCACGCTGTGGCGCTACTTCCCGAACAAGGAGAGCTGCGTCCTGCCCCTGCTGACCGGCGGGATCGAAGTCACCCGGCGCTGCCTGCGCTCATGGCGCCCCGACCAGGGCGTGACGGAGCTGCTCGACGCCATGCGGGCCAGTGCCGGTGAGCTCGCCGCCGACAGAACGGCGCTGATCAACCTGGTACGGCTGACCGGCAGCGAGCCGGGACTACGCGCGGTGTGGCTGGAGGCGCACCGGGAGGCCGAACCGGTCTTCGCGGCCGCGCTCGCCCAGCGTGCCGGGATGTCCAGCCCCGACCTGGTCGTCACCGTGCAGGCCGCCATGATCAACACCGCGCTGCGGACAGCGGTGGAGCACTACGCCTTCCACACCGACCCGGCCGCCGCGGAGGAGGCGGGTCTGCTGGAAGCGACGGTGAACCAGGCACTGCTGGCAGCGGCCCGCGGTCTCTCCCACTAGGCATGGGCAGGCTGCCCAAAGCCTTGGTGATCAGGGCGCCGCTGTTCCCAGGCCGGCCGGATCTAGCCGTACGCGGCCGAGAGTTCGTCGGCGAGCCGCTCGATCGTCTCCCGCCCCTCCAGCGGACGCGACCACTCGGCCGGGAACACGGCGGCGCCGTGCGCGACCCCCAGGAGGTTGCCGCAGACCGAGCCCGTGGAGTCGCTGTCTCCCGAATGGTTGACCGACAGCAGCATCGCCCGTTCCACCGACGGCTCCACCAGCGCGCAGTAGACCCCGATCGCCAGCGCCTCCTCGGCGACCCACGCCCCGCCGAGCGACTCGACCGCCTCCGGCGTGTGCGCGCCGCCGCGGGCCAGCTCGGCCGCCGCGCGGAGCGCGCCGGCCGTCTCCTCATGCCGCGGGTACGTTGCCAGCAGATCCAGAGTGTCCTGTACGGCCTGCGCCAGGGGCTTCCCCGCCACCAGAAGCGCGACGATCGCGGCGAACGCCCCGGCGGCCAGGGAGCCGGTCGGATGTCCGTGGGTGATCTGCGCGCAGGCGGCGGACAGTTCGAAGGCGGCCCGCGGGTCCCTGACGGCCAGGCCGAACGGTGCCGAGCGCATGACCGTGCCGCATCCCTTGGAATCGGGGTTCACCGGGCCTGGCTCGCCGAGCGGGGCCGGGCCGGGAAAGTGCCGATGCAGCCCCGACAGGCAGGCGTTGCCCGGTGCCCGCCGGGAGTACAGCCAGCCCTCCTCGCGCAGCCGGCCCGTACGATGCGGGCGGTCCGGTGGCGGAGGTGCCGGATGGTCCTGGGTGTCGAGCCAGCGCTGGTACGCCTGCCGCACTGACTCCACGGCATCGTCCACGGTCTCGGCGCGGGTGAGCCCCTCCACCGTGAAGAGCGTCATCTGCGTGTCATCCGTGATCAACCCGGTCTTGCCCCGCCAATCGGTGACATATTCGGAAATGCCGTCATTGCCCCAGTGCTTGCGGATCTCCCTGAGCGACTGGAACTCGATCGGCGCCCCCAACGCGTCGCCGATCGCCCCGCCGAGCAGGCAGCCTCGAACTCGATCCCGGACGTCCATAGGAAGATCCTGCCAGGTCCCCAAGGGCGACGGCACGGGACGCCTCAGGTGGTGACGAAGTCCGCGATGACCACGGTCGCGTCGTCCTTCGGCTCCACGGCGGCCATCTCGTCGAACACCCTGTCCAGGCAGGCGGCGGGGGACTGCCCACCGGCGAACAGCTCCCTCATGCGGGGCACGCCGAGGGCGCGGATCGCGCCGTTCGTGACGATGACGACGCGGTCACCCGGACGGAGGGACACGGTGCCGACCTGCGGATCGGGGTCGGACGCCAGGCCGATCCAGCGCGGCGGCGAGCCGTCCGCCACGGAGTGCGGCGTGGTGATCTGCTGAGGCGGCTCGCTCTTCGCGCAGTGCCAGATCGCGCCGTCGCCGACGTGCGCGAAGCGCAGGCACGGGCCGTCTTCCGGGTCGAGGATGATCAGATCCAACGTGCTGACCAGGCCGGACGTGGCGGGATCGCGCAGGTAGGCGGTACGCACTGAGTGATGCACCGCCTGGGCCCAGTCGTCCATGTCCGCCTCCCGCGTCCCCGTGTAGTGGGGCCGGGCGGCGACCATGGCACCCAGGACCAAGGCGGCAGAGGCCTGGCCGCCCGTTCCGCCGCCCGTTCCGTTGGCCGCGCCGTCGTTCGCGCCGTCGGCCAGGCGGTCGGCCGGGCCGTCGTCCGCGGGACCATCCGCGGGACCGTCCGCGGCGTCGTCCGCGCCGCTGGCCGCCGCGATCAGCCGTTCCTGGATGACGTACGCGTCGGACGGCCGGCGGTGCGAGCCCTCGTACGTACCGCCCACCGCCGACAGCCGCGGCCGCGCCATGGGCATGCCGGCCGGCCAGGTGCCGCGCTGACCACGAACCGCCATCACAGACAGACAGGAGAGCAGAATCGTGATCACGATGAAGGTCATGAGGTCCCCTCTCGTCGCGGTCATCGCGACACGCGCCCAGTACACGCCCGCGCGAGACGACGGCGACTGACGGCCGATCAGCCGTCATGCGGCCCGGCCGCCGGTGGTCCAGGGTGCGAAGACGCGGTGCATACCGCAGGAGAGCCGGCCCGAGGAAAACAGCCATGCGACACCCCGCTCGTCCCTACCGGGTGCGTTATCGTGAGACCCGTTTTGTGCTCTCATCGCGAGCGGACGGCGCATGGCTCACCCCGGTTCCACGAGGTACGACTCGGCGGCCAGGCAATTGGAGAAGGCCGTCGCGCGTACGGCCGCGGGAGCGCGGGTCGCGGTGGGCCTGGTGGCGGTCATCACCGCGACGATCGGCGCCGTCCCGCCGGTCTCCGCCCGGTGGCTGGTGCCCATGCTGGTGGTCGAACTCGGGTGGACGCTGCTGTTCGCCCGCCTGGTGTGGCGCAGGGAGTTGCTGCCCACCTGGCTGGCGGCCGGTGATGTGGCCATCACAGTCGCGTTATGCCTCGCGCAGCGCGACCTCGTGGCGAGGGCGGCGCTGGAGGCCGGCGCGAGCTGGATCGCGGGGCTGGTCACGATGACCATCGTCGTCGCCGGGGTCGCCTGGCCGCCCAAGGTGGCCATCCCCACCGGCCTGGTCATCTCGGGGGCCTATCTGGCCGGGGCGCGGCTCGCGTCCCCTTCCCCGGACGTGATCATCACGACGGGGACCCACTTCGTCCAGATTCTCTCGATCGTGGTGCTGATGATGCTGCTGCGCCGCTCCTCGGCCTCGGCGGACGCCTTCCTGAAGGAGAGCGCGCGCGCCGAGATCGCGCTCATGGTGGAGCGGCTGCGCCGCGAGGACGAGCTGCGGCAGGTCGGCAGCATCCACGAGACGTCACTGCACACGCTGACGATGGTCGGGCTGGGCACCTACGACGGGCCCTCGCCGACCCTGCGCGACCAGGCGGCGACCGACCTGTCGGCGCTGGAGAAACTCCGTGACACGCCGCGCGCCGGCTCCGCCTCCATAGCCCTGGACACCCTGCTGGACGAGGTGGCAGGGCGGATGACGGGCCTGGACGTCCACCGGAGCCTGGTGCCGGAGACCGTGCCCGGGGACGTCGCGGAGAGTTTCGCCCGCGCCGTCACCGAGGCCCTGGCGAACGTCGCGCTGCACGCCGGCGTACGCGAAGCGGAGCTGCTGTCGAGCAGGCACGACGGCGAGATCCGCGTGGAGGTCGCCGACGAGGGCCGCGGGTTCGACCAGGACCGGCTGCCGGCCGACCGGTTCGGCGTTCGCGGATCGATCCTCGACACGATGCGGTCCCTGCCGAACGGCGGCGCCGAGATCTCCTCAGGCGGCCAGGGCACCCGGGTGAGACTGTGGTGGCGGCCGTGACCGAGGAGATCGAGCAGGTCGCGCAGCGCTATGCCCGCTACACCGCGATCGGCGCGGTGATGATCGCCCTGCTCTGGCACACCGGCTACGACCTGACGGTCACGATCACCGGCTGGGACGACTTCCGCTGGCCGGTGGTGGCGGCGGTGTCCTGGATCCTGTACACCGTGATCGCGGTGGTGGCCGCGTCGGCGCTGCTGCGTTACTCCAGCGGACCGCGCAGGGGGCGCGAGCTCGCCATCCCCGCGCTGGCCCTGGCCATCGCGGTGATCGTGGCCTGCTACCCGAAGGACCTCATCGCCCCCATCGACTGGGGCTGGGGTTCGGTCGGCTGGCTCGGCGTCCTGCTCCTGTGGAACCGGCCGCGCGGCCGGGGCGAGCTGCTCGCCTTCCTCACAGCCAACGCCGGCATCATGCTGGCGGCGATGGCCGTGACCGGGACGCTCGACCGCGTCTCCATCGCCAAGTACCTGATGGTCGAGGTCGGCAGCATCACCCTGCAGCTCGGTTACCTGGCAGGCTGTCATACCCTCCGCGTCCGCGCCGAGGACGCCGTGCTGCTGGCCCGCCGGCTGGCGGCCGACGACGCCTGGCGGGAGTCCGCCCGGCGCATCCACGCCGACCGGCTGCGCAGGTACGACGCCATCCGCGACGTGGCGGAGTCGCTGCTGAAGCAGCTCGCCGACGGCGCCGATCCCGGTGATCCCCGCGTACGCGCGGACTGCACGGCCGGGGCCATGCGCTTGCGCCGCCTCATCACCGAACGGGAGGATGTGCCCGACGAACTGGTGTCGGCGCTGCGCGAACGCATCGACGCGGCCGAGCGGCGCAAGGTCCTGGTGACGGCGCCGCCGTTCGGCGACAACCTGCCCGACCTGCCGGAAGGCGTACGAGAGGACCTGCTCAGAGCGCCGATCCTGGCACTGGACGGCGCCAGATCGCGGGCCAGGGTGACCGTGTCCGCGATGTCCACCATGATGAGCGTGGCCGTCGTGGCCGACAACGACGACCTGCCCATCAGCCCGACCCCGATCCGCGAGCCCAGCGGCGTCGTCGTCACCTATCAGCGGCAGGGAGGGGAGGTATGGGTCAACAGCATCTGGCAGGGCCCGTGACGGTCGCCTTGGTGGAGGACCACCAGGTCGTGGTGGACGGCGTCCGATCGTGGTTCGGCCCGCCGAGCCCGGTGGAGCTGGTCGCCCAGGGGTCCACCATCGAGTCCGTCCGCGGCACGGCCGCCGACGTGCTGATGCTCGATCTCAACCTCAACGGCACCCTGGTCATCGACCGCGTCGCCGAGCTGTGCGGCGGCGGGCAGCGGGTCATCGTCTTCTCCGAGCACGAGGAGCCGGAGACGGTACGCGCCGTGCTGGACGCGGGGGCGTCGGCGTTCATCGGCAAGGGCCGGGCCACCCGGGAGTCCTGCCTCGAGACCATCCTGGAGGTGGCCGCCGACAAGCCGAGCATGACGCCGCCGATGGCGCAGGCGATCGCGACGGACGAGAGCCCGTACCGGCCGCAGCTGTCGGACAAGGAGCGGGCCGCGCTGCTGTTCTGGTTCCAGTCGATGTCGAAGGCGTCCGTGGCGGCCCGGATGGGGATCAAGGAGCGGACCGTACGCCAGTACATCGACCGGGCCCGGGTCAAGTACGCGGCGGCCGGACGACCCGCGCCCACCAAGGAGAAACTGCTCATCTGCGCCATCCAGGACGGCCTCATCCGTCCCGACGAGGTGATCGTCTACACCTCCCTGGCCGCTCGGGAGAAGTGACAGGCGCGGCAACCCCTTCTCGATCGGGTGATGCCGTTGCACCATCGTGGACATGCGTGCCCTCGTCCCCGGCGACCCTCGCCAGCTCGGTGAGTACTGGCTGGCGGGACGGCTGGGGGAGGGCGGGCAGGGTGTGGTCTACGAGGCGTACGACCCGGCCGGGCAGCGCGTGGCGATCAAGGTGCTGCACCCCGGGGCCGGGGCGGAGCTGCGTCTCCGGTTCGCCAAGGAGGCCGCGGCGACCCGGCAGGTGTCGGCGTTCTGTACGGCCCGGGTGTTGTCGGTCCGGCTCGACGACCCCCGGCCGTACATCGTCAGCGAGTACGTCGGCGGTCCCAGCCTGCGCCGGGCCGTCGAGACCGCCGGGCCGTACCGGCCGGACGACCTGCACCGGCTGGCCACCGGCATCGCCACCGCGCTGACCGCGATCCACGAGGCCGGGGTGATCCACCGCGACCTGAAGCCGGACAACGTCCTGATCGGCCCCGACGGGCCACGGGTGATCGACTTCGGGATCGCCAGAACGTCGGAGATGTCGCTCACCCCCACCGGGCAGAACGCCGGGACTCCGGCGTTCATGGCCCCCGAGAGCATCATCGGCGAGCGCGCGGGCCCGGCCGTCGACATCTGGGCGTGGGGCGCGGTCGTCCTGTACGCGGCGACCGGCCGGGACCCGTTCACCGGCGAGAACCTGGCGGGGCTGCTGCACCAGATCCTCGCCGCGGTCCCGGACGTGTCCGGGCTGGCCGAGCCGCTGCGCACCCTGGTGACGGCTGCCCTCGCGAAGGACCCGGCCGACCGGCCCAGCTCGCGCGGTCTGCTGCTGGCCCTGGTCGGCGGCCAGGATGTCACCCCGCGTGAAGACGGCGGCACCCAGGCGCTACTGACCGAGGGCAGCAGGGCGGCCGAGGTGATCCGGCCGCCCGCCCGGCTCGCGCAGCCGCCCCTGGAACTGGTGGCCGAGCAGATCTACCGGCGGCTGCGCGGCACCGACCAGGCGGTCGTGCCGCAGATCATGCTGCGCCTGGTGATGCCCGGCGAGGGCGCCGAGGACATGCTGCGCAAGGTGCCGGCAGGCGAACTCGACGACGGCGTCGTCGACCCGCCCATGCTGAACCGGGTGCTGCTCGGGTTCACCCGGGCCGAGCTGGTGGTCCGCGACGACGACACGGTGTCGCTGGCCAACGCGGCGCTGCTGCGCGCCTGGCCGCGGATGCGCGGGTGGATCGACGCCGACCGGGCCGGGCTGCGGATCCACCGCAGGCTCGGCGAAGCCGCCCAGCGATGGGACGCGCACGGGCGCCGTCTCGGCGACCTCTACCAGGGCGGCTCCCTTGAGGCCGCGCTGAGCTGGGCCGCGACGGGCCGCCAGCACGTGACCCTGAACCTCGTCGAGAACGCCTTCCTGGAGGCCGGCCTGGCCTACAGCCGGGTCCGGGCCCGCCGCCGGCGGCAGGTCATGGCGGCGCTGGCCACCATGCTGGTCATCGCGCTGGCCGCCACGGGCGTGGCCGCCGGGCAGCGGGCGGCGGCCGTACGCGAACGGGACATCGCGGTGGCCCGCAAGACCGCGATGCTCGCCGAGACGCTCCAGACCTCCGACCCCGTCAGAGCCATGCTGCTGAGCGTGGCGGCCTGGCGGATCGCCCCAGTCCAGGAGGCGCGGGCCGTCCTGTACAGCGCTCTCGCGCAGCGTGAGCTGACCGTGCTGCCGCCGCCGGCCGCCGGGGCGGACGCGCGTTTCGACCTCAGCGCCGACGGCCGCGTGCTGGCCGTCGCCGACGCGGGCCGGGTGACGCTGCGAGCGGCCGGCCGCCCGGTCCGTACGGTCGCCGGAGTGGGTACGGATGTGCGCGCGATCGCCCTGAGCGGCGACCAGGCGAAGGTCGTGGTCTGCGGCCCCGACACGGTACGCGTGTGGGACGTGGCGACGGGCCGCCCCGGGCCGCGGATCGCCGGAACCGCGCTCGGCGCGACACTCAGCCGTGACGGCCGGCTGCTGGGCCTGGCGACGACCGACGGCAGGGGCGAGGTCAGGGACGTCCGTACCGGCGAACGGGTCATGGGCACGCGGGACGAGCGGATCGACCGGATCACGATCTCCGACGACGACCGGTACGCCGCCGCCACCTTCACCGACGGCCGCTACGAGCTGTGGGAGCTGGGTTCGCGGCGCCGGATCCGGGGGTCGGGCAGCGCGGTCGCCTTCGGGCCCGGGACGGCCGCGATCGCCACGGGCGGCCAGATCCGGCTGTGGGACCTGGCGGCCGGGCGGTTCCGCCGGGAGTCGCTCGTCGACGGCATCACGGCGGCCTGGCTGTCCTTCAGCGCCGACGGGCGGCTGCTCATCTCCTACGACCGCGCGGCCATCGCCATCTGGGACGTCGCGACGGGCGAGCCGACGCTGCACTACCCCCTGACCGACACCTCCGGCATGCCCTCGGCCCGGCTCGACGCCGGGCACACGCGGCTCAGCTACCTGCTGGGCAGGGGCGCGGTGGCGGTGCTGGACCTCACCATGGGCGTCCACGTGGCCGGTTCGGCGAGCGCGGCGGCGTTCGACCCCGCGGGACGGTTCGCCGCGCTGCAGACCGAGCGTGGCCTGGTGCTGTGGGACGTCGCCGCCGCCCGGTCGCTGGGCACTCTCGGCTACCGGGATTCCGCCACCACCACCGATGCCGATGACGCCGCCGACGGCGCGTACGCCCTGGCGTTCAGCCCCGATGGGCGGACGCTGGCGGCCGGATCGGCCGGTACGACCACGGTCACCCTGTGGGATGTGGCGAGCCGGACCGCGACCGCGCGGCTGCCGATAGGCGGCCGGCAGTACATCGACGGCCTGGCCTTCAGCCCCGACGGACGGACCCTGGTCGTGGCGCCCGCCGGAGGCCGGGCCGAGCGGTGGGACGTACGCCTTGCTCAGCGACTGCCCGACCTGCCGCGGGACGGGTTCGACGCGATGGCCGTCCGGCCCGACGGCAAGACCTTGGTGATCGGCGGCAGCGACGCCGCCCTCATCGACCTCGCCGCCGGGAACGTCATCCGCGACAGGCCGTTCGGCGGCAGCGTCGACGGGGTCAGGTCGCTGGCCTACTCCCCGGACGGCTCGACGATCGCGGTCGGCTTCCGGCAGCTCGGCGTCGACCTGTGGGACGGGCTCGGCCGCCGTCAGCTGGGACGGCTGGCGCCCGGACGCGGCGAGTTCGACACGGTCATGGCGATCGCCTTCCACCCGGCCGGCGCCATCCTGGCCACCGGCGGCAGCAGCGGCCAGGTCCAGCTGTGGGACGTGGCGGCCCGCACGGCCCTGGGGGATTCGTTCAAGGCGCACGCCGGCGGGGTGCTGGCCCTGGGGTTCTCCGGCGACGGCCGGCACCTGCTCAGCATCGGGGACGACGGCACGATTCACGATATCCCGGTCGATCCCGCCGCGGCCGTGGCCCGGATCTGCGCCCGCGCGGGCGTCGGCCTGGCCCCGGCCGACTGGGACAGGTTCATTCCCGAGATCTCCTTCAGAGAGGTGTGCTGACCATGGCGACCCCGAGAACGACCCCGCGGACGATCCTGTGGAAGCTGCTGCGCGATGACGGCCTCATCGAGTCGGTCGACATCACGCCGGTCCCCGTGATCTCCGGCGTGCCGCTGGCCGTCGACGTCGCGACCTCCGGCGTACGCGACCTGCGAGGTTTCCTGCGCGGCCCTGGCGGGGAGCGGGAGAAGCTCGTGTTCGAACGCGTCGAGAGCGGCGAGTTCGGCGACCTGTGGCGGGCGGAGAGCGTCGTGAAGGTCACGGGGACCTGGCGGGTGCGCATCGGCGCCCGCTGTGACGCCGTGGAGGACACCTTCACGGTGGTGACCGAGGCCGAGTCGGGCGTGGAGACGCGGATCGACGGGTTCGGCCTTTCCCCCGATCCGGTGCGCGAGGGCGACGAGCTGACCTTCACCGGTGTCCTGCAAGCGGACGCGGACGTCAGCGGCCTGCCCGTCCTACTGGAGTTCCGCGAGGACGACGAGTTCGCGTGGACCGAGATCACCCGTACGGACACCGGGAGGGAGGGGGAGTTCACCGCCGTCGTGATCGCCCGGAACTCCGGCTTCTGGCGGGCGGAGTTCCCCGGCTCCGGCACGAGAGGCACCGGGAGAGGGCTGTCCGCCGACGCCGAGGCACTGCGCGGCTCGCGCAGCGTCCAGCAGCACTCGACGGTGGAGAAGGCGGGCCTGTACCAGGTGTCCCACACCGTCAACGACCAGTCGGTCTCGAAGAACACGAACGTCAGGCACACCGGGAAGGTGCAGAAGCGCGACAACGTCAACGCGCCCTGGACCAAGCTCAACAACGAGAAGGTCGAGCTGCTCTTCAACGGATCCGGCACCAACCGCAAGGACACCACCAAGGGCATGGGCAGGTACCAGATCGACGCCAAGGCGGCCGGCACCGGCACGTGGGGGGTGAAGATCACCAGCTCCGCCAACCAGTTCGCGGAGATCAAGGTGACCGTCAGCTGATGGGCCCGGGATCGCCTGGGGAGCAGTCGCTTGCCTAAAACCCCTCTAAACTGGTAGGAAATACATGTGTACCGAAAATCCCCGGACAAGCCGCTGTCGCGCCGACGGGCGGCCCCGCGGTTCGCGGTGCGTACGCTCGCCGTCCTCGTACTGCTCGGCCTGTGGCAGGCGGTCGCCACGGCGCTCGACAACCCGTCCTTCATCCCGGCTCCGAAAGCGGTATGGGACCGGTTCGTGCTGCTGTCCACGACGCACGACGGCATCCGCGGCTACAGCGGCAGCCTGCTCATCGAGCACCTGGGGGTGAGCCTGCGCCGCATTCTCATCGGCTCCGCGATCGGCGTGGCGGGCGGGCTCGTCCTGGGGGTCATCCTCGGGACGGTGCCCTGGATCCGCATCGTGGCCGAACCGGTGGTCACCTTCGTGCGGGCGCTGCCGCCGCTGGCGTACTTCAGCCTGCTCATCATCTGGTTCGGCATCGATGAGACGCCCAAGCTGTGGCTGCTGGCCATCGCGGCGCTGCCGCCGGTCGCGGTGGCCACCGCCGCCGCCGTACACGGCGCGCCGACGGACCTGGTCGAAGCGGCCAAGGCGCTGGGCGCCTCGCGCCGGCATGTCATCCAGGACGTGGTGCTGCCCAACGCGCTGCCGGAGATCTTCACCGGCGTCCGCCTAGCTGTCGGCATCGCGTACTCCTCCGTGGTCGCCGCGGAGACCGTCAACGGAGTGCCGGGCATCGGCGGCATGGTCAGGGACGCCCAGCGTTACCTGCAGACCGACGTGGTGGTCGTGGGGCTGTTCGCCATCGGCATCTCGGGCCTGCTCATCGACGGCATCCTGCGGGTCGCCGAACAGCGGCTCATCCCCTGGAGGGGTCGTTCTTGACCATCATCCACCGTCCCATAAGGAAGCGCGCCATGTCACGACCGCGTCTCACGCTCCTGCTCTCCCTCGTTCTGATCGCGGCTCTGGCCGGCTGCGGCAACGGGACCGCGGCCGCGGGAGGCGGTGGCGGGACGAAGGCCAAGAGCATCCGCATCGCCTATCAGGCGTTCCCCAGCGGCGACCTCGTCGTGAAGAACAAGAAATGGCTGGAGCAGGCGCTACCCGGCTACACCGTCCAATGGACCAAGTTCGACTCCGGTGCCAGCATCAACACCGCCTTCGTCGCGAAGAGCGTCGACATCGCCGCCATCGGGTCCAGCCCGGTCGCGCGCGGGCTGTCGGCTCCGCTGAACATCCCGTACCAGGTGGCGTTCGTGCTGGATGTGGCCGGTGACAACGAGGCCCTGGTGGCCAGGAACGGCAGTGGCATCTCGTCGGTGAAGGACCTGCGCGGCAAGAAGGTCGCCACCCCCTTCGCCTCCACCGCCCACTACAGCCTGCTGTCCGCGCTGAGCCAGGCGGGCGTGGCCGAGTCGGAGGTGAAACTCATCGACCTCGAACCGCAGGACATCGTGGCGTCCTGGGCCCGCGGTGACATCGACGCCGCCTACACCTGGCTGCCGAGCCTGAAGGAGCTGAAGAAGACCGGCAAGACGCTGATCAGCAGCCGCGAACTGGCCACGGCCGGCAAGCCCACGCTGGACCTCGGCGTGGTGTCCACCGCGTTCGTCGAGGCGCACCCGGATGCGGTCGACGCCTGGCGCAAGGTCGAGGCCAAGGCTCTCCAGCTGATCGCCGACGACCCCGGCGCGGCGGCCCAGTCCGTGGCCGCCGAGCTGAACCTGGCCGTAGACGACGCCAAAGACCAGCTCAGCCAGGGAGTCTTCCTCAAGCCCGCCGACCTGGCGGCCGCCGAATGGCTGGGCACACCGGACAAGGTCGGCGGCCTGGCGCAGAACCTGGTCGGCGCCGCCCAGTTCCTCAAGGACCAGCAGAAGATCGACGCCGTCCCCGACCTGGCGACCGTACAGCGGGCCATCTACAACAAGGGTCTTCCCGATGTCCTCGCCCCCTGACCTCGACCGCGCGACCGCCGTACACGCGCGTGAAGTCGAGCACGTGTACGGCAGGGGCCGCGACGCCGTGACCGCTCTGGGGCCCCTCTCGCTCGACGTCCCGCAGGGCTCGTTCCTCGTGATCGTCGGCGCCTCGGGCTGCGGCAAGAGCACGCTGCTGCGGCTGATCGCCGGCTTCGAGCAGCCCACCTCCGGCACCGTACGGACCGGCGGCGACCGGCCCGTGCCCGGCAAGGGCGCCGGCATCGTCTTCCAGCAACCCCGGCTGTTCCCCTGGAAGAGCGTGGGCGGCAACATCGAGCTGGCGCTGCGGTACGCGGGCGTGCCCCGCGAGGAGCGCGCCCGCCAGATACCGGAACTCCTGCGGCGAGTGGGTCTGCACGACGTCGCGCACCGCCGGATCTGGCAGATCTCCGGCGGCCAGCAGCAACGCGTCGCCATCGCCAGGGCACTGGCCGGCGACAACCCGCTCCTGCTGCTCGACGAGCCGTTCGCCGCGCTGGACGCGCTCACCCGCGAGCGGCTTCAGGAGGACCTGCGCCAGGTGAGCGCCGAGACCGGCCGCACCTCGGTGTTCGTCACGCACAGCGTCGAGGAGGCCGTGTTCCTGGGCAGCCGCGTCGTGGTGCTCACCAGGAGACCGGGCCGGATCGCGCTCGACCTCGACATCCCGCTGCCCCGTACGGGGCTGGAGCCGGACGAGCTCCGCGCCCTGCCCGAATACGCCGCCCTGCGCGCCACGGTCAGCCAGGCCGTACGCACCGCCGCCGCCCTCAGAGGAGAGTGATCCACATGTCCGTCCGAACCGCAGCCAAGCTCACCCTGAACCCGCTCGGACCGCACTTCGGCGCCCAGGTCGAAGGGCTCGACCTGGCCAACGCCCACGACGACGACCTGGTCGCCGTACGAGCCGCGCTCACCGAGCGGAAAGTGCTCTTCTTCCGCGGCCAGCACCTCGACGACGACGGCCAGGTGGCACTCGGCCGGCGCCTCGGAGAGCTGACCGCCTCCCATCCGGTCGTCGGCGGCGTGGACGAGGCGCATCCGGAGATCTACGCGCTCGACAGCGCCGACAACGGCTTCGCCGACGTCTGGCACACCGACGTCACCTTCATGCCCCGCCCGCCGCTCGGATCGATCCTGCGCGCCGTCATCCTGCCCCCGACCGGCGGCGACACGAGCTGGGCCGACAGCCAGCTCGCCTACGACTCCCTGTCCGAGCCGGTACGCGAGCTGGCCGACCGGCTCACCGCCGTGCACGACGGCAACCGGGAGTTCGGCTACTACCTGGCCCAGCGGCGCGGTGGCAAGGGCAGCGTCTGGGACGGCGACGTCGTCACCCGGCTGGACCCGGTGGAGCACCCCGTCGTCCGCGTGCACCCGGAGACCGGCCGCAAGGGCATCTTCGTCAACCCGGGCTTCACCTCGCACATCGTCGGCGTCTCCGAGGCGGAGAGCCGTGGCATCCTGGACCTCCTCTACGCCCATCTCACCAAGCCCGAGCACATCATTCGCCATCGCTGGAGTGCCGGCGACATCGCCATGTGGGACAACCGCAGCACCGCTCACTACGCCAACCGCGACTACGGCACCGCCCACCGCGTCATGCACCGCATCACCCTGCGCGGAGACCGCCCCGTCGGGCCCCTGTAGGACATCCGCAGGGGCCCGGACGCTGGCACAATACGGATCATGATGTGCACTCAGTGCGAAGGAACGGACCTGGAGCCGGGCTTCATCGACGACCAGGGCGAAGGATCCCAGGGCTACGGGCGATGGATCCAGGGTGCGCTGGAGCGCGGGCTGTTCGGCGGGGCCAAGCGCATGGGGAGAGCCGTCTGGATCATCGAGGCCTTCCGCTGCACCCGCTGCTCGCATCTCGAACTGTTCGTGCGCCCCAGGGACTGACCTCTCTCGTTCACACGGTCGGGTAGAGGAGTTCCAGGGGCCCGGACAGTGCGGCGCGCACCCGCCGGGCGGTCTCGTCGACGAGTACCTCCGGCTCGTCGCGGCTGATCGCGTCCATGGTCCGTGCCGCCACTTCCGCGGCCTCCACCTTCGGAGCGTCGACCTCCACGGTGGCATCGGTGTCCACATAGCCCACATGCACACCGACGACCAGCGTCCCCTGCTCCCGAAGTCCCACGCGCAGCGCGTTGGTGAGCGACCATTGGGCGGCCTTCGACGCCGCGTAGCCGGGGAACCGGTTGTTCGCCCGCCAGGAGGCCACCGACAGCATGTTCACCAGGACTCCGCCACCGTTGGCGGCGAGGACGGGCGCGAAAGCCCGCGAGACCGCCCAGGTGCCCAGATAGTTCACCTCCAGCTCCTGCCGCGCGCCCTCCAAAGAGCCCTCCAGCAGGCCCGGCCCGGCTATGATGCCGGCGTTGTTGATCACGATGGTCGCGTCGGACGCCGCCGACGCCGCGGCCGCGATCTGGTCCGGGGCGGTGACGTCCAGGCGCAGTGGCTCAAGTCCGGGCTCTTCGAAGTCCTCGGGCCTGCGGACGCCCGCGTACACCTTGGCGGCGCCCCGTGCCAGCAGAGCGCGGGTGAACGCCCGGCCGATTCCCCGGTTCGCGCCGGTCACCAACGCGACCGACCCTTCGATTTCCATCGGACACCTCGTTCCACGGTTTCCCCTGTACGGGCGTGTGCGGCCCCGTTGCTGCTGAGGCGCCGCCTCCCCTCTCATTCTGGTGCTCGCGGTGCGGCACCTCATCACGTGGGGGTCGTAGCGGTGCCGGTGCGCGCGGTGCCGTCACGTGGTCGTCTCTCGGTCAATCACTACGCGCAGTACGTGCTGCGGCGCCCGGCCCCCCATCCATCTACCTGGTCGCCTACCTGAGCTTCGGAGTGCCGTCGATCATCGCAGGACTCCTGATCGCTCTGGCCGGTCTACTGGGGACCGTCCTCGGCTACGGCGTCGCCATAGCAGCCCTTGGGCTGTTCGCGCAGTACTGCGTCAACAAACGCCGCTGACCCGGAAGCGGGCGGGTTACGACGTGTCCGCAGGTCAGAGCAGTAGGGTCTGGTCGAAGCTCGATCAGGTGGAGCCATCGGACAGTGGTGTCGTCCTGGTCCCGCGTAGCCACTGGTTGATGATGAGGTAGTCGGCCTCGGTGAGGCCGGTGCGTGGGTCGATGCGGTGAAGGAGTGCCGGCCCGGGATGGTGCGCGGAGACCCAGGTGCGATCTTTGTCGGTGACCTCGTCGTCGATCCAGGCGAATGGGCGTCCTGCTGCCCAGGTGACAAGGGTGCGGGTCTTCCAGTGCAGGCCGTCGCGTTCGTCCTGCTGCTCGGTCTCGGACTCGTCCGGCCAGGCCACGATCGCCAGCGGGGGCAGCCCCATGCGGGGTGCGATGCACTCGTTGGCGTCGTCCATCCAGCTGGTGGCCCAGACCAGTTCGCAGGGCAGCATCATCAACCGGGCTCCGTGGTCGGGATCGACTCTGGCCAGGAGCGGATTTGCTTCCGCTTGCGGCGACGAAACGGCCTGGTAGGTCGGATACCGATGTGACGGGGCACCGAAGGGGATGAGTGGTCCGTCGACGTCGAGGAAGAGCAGCGGACGCTGTGCGGATCCGGTCACGACTGCACGATATCGAGAGTGGTGGAAGCGTCGGTGAATCGTCCGGCCGTTCTGCGGATGCTGGGCATTCCGAGGTTGACGGTGCTCGCGGGAACAGCCGCTTCACGCATGGCTTGAAGCTGCTGCTCCGCTGCCGCCTCAGTACTGTGACTTCGCATGACCGACACCGAGATTGAGATCACCGCAGACCTGGTCCGCGACCTGCTGCAGGAGCAACATCCGGACCTTGCGGGGCTGGCCATCCGTGAGGTGGCGGGCGGCTGGGGCAACCAAATGTGGCGCCTCGGGGACGAGTTGGCCGTACGCATGCAACGCATGGACCCCACCCCGGAGCTCCAGCTCAAGGAGCGGCGGTGGCTACCCGTGCTGGCCCCGCGCCTGCCGCTCCCGGTGCCGACCCCGGTGCGGTTCGGCGAACCGTCCGAGCGCTTCCCCAAGCACTGGACCGTGATGACGTGGGTTCCCGGCGAGCCGCTGGACCACGGCTCGATCAGCCGCGGCGCCCACGCGGCCGACACGCTGGCGAGCTTCCTCCAGGCGCTCCATGTGGAGGCGCCCGCCGAGGCCCCGGCCAGTTCGGACCTCGGCGCTCACCCCAAGAGGTGCACGGGCGGCTTCGAGCAGTTCTTGCAGGCCATTGACCCCGACGCCGTCGGCGATGTCCGCGCCGTCCGGGCCGTCTGGGCAGATGCCGTCGCGGCCCCCGAATGGGAGGGCCCGCCGGTGTGGGTGCACGGCGACCTCCATCCCGCGAATGTCGTCGTCTCGGACGGAACGCTCTCGGGCGTGATCGATTTCGGTGCCTTGTTCGCTGGCGATCCCGCGTGGGACCTGGGCGCCGCGTGGGTGCTGCTACCCGCGGGCGAGGCCGCACGGTTCTTCGACGCGTACGCGCACGCGGACGAGGCGGTGATCCGGCGCGCCCGCGGGCTGGCCGCTATGAAGAGCCTCTTCCTGATGCTCATGGGACAGAGCGGAGATCGGGGCCTTCCCGGCGGCAAGCCGCACTGGGGACCTGCGGGCCGGGCGGCACTTGATCGTGTTCTGAAGGGCGTTTGATACATGATTCTTTGACTTTTCTCGATCTTGGTTGAGGCCATGCGGCAGCCCACCTTCGTGGATTCATCGATCATCACGCGCGGTGGGGATGCCAAGGTCTACGGCCGTATGCTGCCCGTGGCCCCGATCGAGCCGGCGGAACTTCTCGTCGGCGCCAGCCAGGCTGACCTGGAGACCTTGCCGAGTCGGCCTTCGCGTTCGGCGATCCGGGCGACGAGGTTGTCGCGGATCCCTCCAACCGGCCGCGCTGGGCCGGGTCCGGCCGGAGGAGCGAGCAGCGAACGCAAGCTTAACCGAACTGATCTTGAAGGAGGTTCAAGGTCATCGAGAACCTGTTAGGTGACTGAACGTGACCGCAACAGTCTTTGATAGCCCGCCGCTCGGCGTGTCGCGGGCGCCCCGGCTCTTGCGGATCGGCGCAGCATCATGGGACGGAGTCTGCTCAGCGGTGGCACGTCACCTCGTTAGCCGTCGAAGCGGGCCAGGTAGAGGTCAGCCGGCTTCGGCGGAGTCGAGATGGCGGGTGTCACCGAGGTTGACGACCGTGCGGTTAAAGCTGGCCCGGGACG
Source organism: Nonomuraea sp. NPDC049269 (assembly GCF_043197155.1). Lineage (NCBI taxonomy): Bacteria > Bacillati > Actinomycetota > Actinomycetes > Streptosporangiales > Streptosporangiaceae > Nonomuraea > Nonomuraea sp. NPDC049269. The sequence continues at coordinate 340,841 of NZ_JBICSO010000012.1, read as the reverse complement.
TGTGCCACGGCAAGCGCGGCACCATCCACCAGGCGTACCGGGACGGCGTGGAGGACCAGCTCGGCTCGCTCAGTCTGGTCCTCAACACCATCGTGGACGACCCGTTACGTCGACGCCGCCGTGGCCCCAGCTACCGGGCCGAGGGCCACGCGATCCGCGAGGAGGACATCACCCGGCTCTCCCCTCTTCAAGCACCGCAACCTGAACCTGCTCGGCCGCTACAGCTTCACCGCCTCGACCCCGGCCGCCGGCGCCCTGCGCCCGCTGAGCGACGCGGACGCGCTCGAGCTGGACGAGGACGACGAAGGCGCGGACTGAACGCCCACATCGGGTGACGCGGGCACATCAGGTGGCCGGGTGCTCGGAAATCGCAAGCGCCGGTAGGGGAGCTGATGTCAGGCTGCCTGATATGCCCGACTAAGAGGTCCTAACAAAATGATCTAGAACCGTGTCCCGTGAAGTTGCTGATCGTTGATCTCGACGCCAGGGCTTTTCGGCATCGGGCTGGCGATCGCGTGCATGATCGGGCCGCTGTTCGCACGCTCATCGTCGGGGTGGGCGCGCCTGGCTGGCTGGCCCTGGGCGTGCTTTTTCTCGGCGCCGGACTCGGCATGGCGCCGGCCGTACGGTGGACCGGGCGAACGAGAGCCCCGCTCAGCCGCGCCGCCCACGTGGGTGCCTTTTCCATAGGGTACATACGCCGCTCCAGGTCAGACTGGGGTCGGCTGGGTGAAGTCGCGCGCTCTTCTGCCGACAGCCGCACTGCCAAATTGACCATACTACGTTGAATGGAATATGGTCGCTGCCAGCGAAGCCCATGGGGCTTATGAGAGATGACGATAGACCCGGAAGGACGAAGGATGCTGATGCGCACGAAACTTGCTGCCCTGGTAAGCGCGGCCACAGTCGCTGCCTCGCTGATGGCGGGGGCCACGCCGGCCAGCGCGGCTGGTCCTTGCGGCAGCGGGTACACCAGGGTCGGCGTCTACGCCATCCCGTCGACCGGTACGAGGGTGGGCACTCTGGAGGTCCACTACAACTCCAGCTCGCGCAAGAACTGCGCCCTCACCTACGGCTACGGCTCCACGGCGGGGACCACCACCTGGAAGTCGGTGAAGATCATGGTGGCTGGTGGCGGCTGGTGGGACGACGTCGACGCGGGGAATTATGCGGAGTACGCCGGGCCGGTGTACGTCTCGGCTGCCGGCAGATGCATCGATGTTGAGGCGGCCGTCAAGGATAAATCCCGCCTCTTGTCTGGTGTGCACTGCGGCTGATGATGCCCTGGGCGGGACCGCTGACGATCGCAAGCGGCCGTAGTCTGGACGACGATGATGGCGTTGAATGGGCCCTTCGGCAGATCATCAAGTGGACACGCGAGATCCAGGGCGGCAACTGGGATCATCTTCTACAAGCCTGGACGTACGGCGGTGTGCGGCACCTCATGCCGGTAGCGGTGTGGACGATCTCGCTGCCCTGTTGGCGTGGCGCTGCCAGGATAGGGAGCCGTCCCGGACTCACGGCTGAGTTTCCTGCGCCGCTTAGAGGTCCTAACAGAGGGGTCAGCGGACGAGGCGTCGCCAGCAGATGATGGCGGCGGCGAGGGTCATGAAGGCTTCGTGGATGTCGTCGCGGATCTCCCAGCGGATGCGCAGGCGGCGGAACCAGTGCAGAAGCGCAATGGTTCGTTCGACGACCCAGCGGTGGATACCCAGGCCGGAGCCGTGTGGGGTGCCGCGGCGGGCGATGTGCGGTTTGATGCCGGTGCGCCAGAGGAGGCGGCGGTACTTGTCATGGTCGTAGCCCCGGTCGGCGTATAGGCAGGCGGGTCGCTTGCGGGGACGCCCTACTCGGCCCCGCACCGGCGGGATCGCTTTGATCAGGGGCATGAGCTGGGTGACGTCGTTGCGGTTGCCACCGGACAGGGAGACGGCGAGGGGGATGCCGTTGCCGTCGGTGATGACGTGGTGTTTCGAGCCCGGCTTGGCGCGGTCGACCGGGCTCGGGCCGGTTTTGGGCCGCCCTTGAGCGCCCGGACGTGGGAGCTGTCGATCACCGCCTTGGACCAGTCGAGCTGGCCGGCGGCGTGCAGTTCGGCGAGCAGAAGCTGGTGCAGCCGATCCCACACGCCGGCGGCGTGCCAGTCGCGCAGCCGCCGCCAGCAGGTCATGCCCGAGCCGAAGCCCAGCTCCTGAGGCAGGAACTCCCACGGGATCGCGGTGTAGAGCACGAACAGGATGCCCTGCAGAGCGAGCCGATCGTCCAGTCGTTTGCGGCCGGGATGATGCTGTCGCCGCTCCACCTTCGGTAACAGCGGTTCGACGCGCTCCCACAAGCTGTCCGGCACGATCCAGGGCAGCTGCTCATGCTTCTTCATGCAGAGACCAACGATCAAGAGGGCCCCTGGACACGCTCCTAGATCATTTTGTTAGGACCTCTAAGCCTTGATTGATGCGGCCGACCTGGCGGCCTGCTCGATCTTCGCGCAGTAGGCTGCACGGGCTTCCTCGTCGATCTGCTGCTCGTTTTCGGCGCGCACCCCGGTCCGGCCGTCGAGGCCCTCGCGCAGGATATCGGCGTGCCCGGCATGCCGGATGGACTCGCCGAGTACATGGACCATGATGGCGAACAGGTTCGTGTTGGGATAAGGCTCCGGCCACCACGGCACGTGGCCGGGGGCGTCGAGGGGAAGCTCGTTGATCGTCGCGTCCGAGTGTTCCCACGTGCGCCGGTAGAACTCGATGATCTGATCGCGGGTCTCGTCCTCGGCCGCCCACTGATCGCTGGCGTCGGAGTCCTGCCACCGGGACAGCGATTCCGGGGAAGGGCGGTCGAAGACCTCGCCGAAGTACCTGGCCTCGACGGTGGCCACGTGTTTGACCAGGCCGAGGAGGTTGGTCCCGGTCGCCGTCAAAGGTCTGCGGGCGTCGTATTCGGACAAGCCGTCGAGTTTCCAGAGCAGCGCCTCGCGGTCCCGCCGCAGTCTCCCGTGCAGGTTGTCCTTCGCGAATGTCTCGATCATGCGGCATGAACCTTCCATGGGCTGTTTGTGGTCTCAAGATCCCGTATGTGGTCCGCAACGGCTGGCAGAGCCGAGGCCTAGGACTCCTAACACAATGAGCTACCGGGAATGACTGTCTATCAGAGAGATGTGGGGGTAGGGGTGGGTTGCGTGACGGCTCGCGGCCGACCTGACCTGCGACGGTTACTGCGCAGGAGAACTACACGCACGCATGCTGTTCGGTGCCGTTCTCTGATCCCGTTGAGTAGTTCGGGACGGGGACCGGGGAGGTGGGCGGGTGCCAGGTGAGAATCCAGCCGGCGGTAAGCATCGCCGCGCCGCCTGCCAGGGCGATTGCGCCGCCTGTTCCGATGCCTGCGGCCACCGCGCCGAAGCAGGCCGGCCCGACGCCCTGCAGCGTCATGCTGCCGGAGCCGAGCAGACCGAAGGCCTGGCCCAGGCCATCCTGCGGCAGGGCGTCCAGGAAAGGCCGCTGCAGGCCGAGACCGTAGGCTAATCCGAAGCCGCAGAGCAGCAGCAGACAGGAGGAGACGCCCACTCCGGGCTCGGTAGCGAAGCCGACCAGCGGCAGTCCCGTAAGCGCAATCAACGGGACTACCAGTCGCTCCCGGGTGGGTGGCCGTAGCAGTCGACCCACCAGCAGGTCACCGACAAGCATGCCGACCGGCAGACAGCCCATCAGCACCGCGTACCAGCCGGGCGCGAAGTGGCGTCCTCCCGCGTAGGCGACGATCAGACCTTCCGCGCCCGCCACGAACGCGGGCGGTAGCCACTGGGCCAGCATCAGTCGTCGTACCGTGTGTCCGCGCAGCAGCAGGCCGGCACCGTGCAGGCTTGCCCGGACGGCCCCGCCATCGCCCCGAGCGCTGCCAGGTGTGCCGCCGAACTCTCCCGGCTGCAGCCGGGGTAGCCGGATGCGGATGGCGAGCGCGCAGCCGAGGTAGAGGGCGGCGCTTACCGCGAGCGCCCGGTGCGGGCCGAGTACCGCGACGACCGCACCTCCCAGTGCCAGACCGAACAATTGCGCGCCGGAGGCAGCGATGTTGTTCAGTGAACGGCCCAGTACATAGGCGTCGCCCTCCAGCGACTGCGCGACCAGCCGACTCGACGCGCCGTGAAACACCGGTGTGGCGAGGGCGACCAGCGCCACGACACCGAGGCTTGCCGCGATCGGCATCCGCACCAGGGCGAGCAGCAGGGCGGCGGCGCACGTCAAGGCGTAGCCGCCGGTGATGAGCGCGCGGGGCGGCAGTCGGTCGGCCAGTGAGCCCAGCAGCAGCGAGCCGAACAGCTGCGGGATGAAGCCGATGCCGAAGGCCAGTGCGCTCAGCAGCGCGGAGCCGGTGGCCGAGAAGACCAGCACCGAGAACGTGGTGATCCGCAGCGCGTCCGCAGTGATCGCGACGGTGCGGGTTGAGAAGAGCAGCCGGAATCGCGGCTCGGCCAGCACCTCCCGGTAGGTGGCACGGTGGTTGCCCTGCGCGGGTTCGGCGGTTGGGGTCATGACGCCCAGCCTCGCCGTGCGCCCACCCCACCCAACAATGATTCGTCGCTCGACGAATCGGAACGGACGTCCTGCGGTAACGTCGCAGGGTGCTCCGCTTCGAAGTCTCCGTCGAGGCCCTGCTGCGCAGCCGCTTCGCACTCTCCCCCGCGATGGACCTCTGCTTCCTGCTGCGCTCGCTCGCCGGCCAAGACCGGCCACTGCCGCGAGCCTGGGCCACCCGGCTCCTGCCGGCCTTCGAACGGCTTCGCCGCGAGACCGAACTGAACGCCGTCCTCGCCCTGCACAGCCCCCAATCCGGACCGAACTTCGTCGCCCCACCCCCGCGCGGCCTCAACCAGACCTGGGCAGACGACCTGGCCATGATCCGGGCCACACCGCTGGAAGCGGCCCGCCACGAATTCGCCACCAACGCGACCGGCCCGTCCGCCCGCGATCCCCGCGTACGCGCAGTGCTGGACTCGACGGACGCCGCCTCCAGGATCGCCGAGGCGATGGACCAGGCGTGGTACGAGCTGCTCGCCACGGACTGGCCGCAACTGCGCGCGATCTGTGAGCGCGACGTCGTGCATCGGGTGGGTGTGATCGGCGAACACGGATGGGTCACGACCATCGAGAGCCTGCACCCGAGCATCGCCTGGCAAGCCGGCGGTATCGAGATCGGCCACTTCCCCCAAGTCGGAACAGTCCGCCTCGCCGGCGACGGGCTCCTGCTGATCCCTTCGGTCTTCGTCGCGAATATCGCCGCCCACCTGGAAGACCCCTGGCCCAGGACCTTGATCTATCCTGCCCGCGGCACCGCCGCCCTGTGGGGCGAACAGGAGACCGTCCCCCGACCGGACGCCCTGACCGCTCTGGTCGGCCGGTCCCGAGCCCGGCTGCTGTTGGCGCTGGACGCCCCGGCCAGTACCAGCCACCTCGCCCGAAGCCTTGCCATGGCACCCGGCGCGGTAGGAGACCACCTCGCCATCCTGCGAGGCGCGGGACTGCTCGTCCGCGCCCGGTCCGGACGGTCGGTGCTCTACCGGCGCACCCCGCTCGGCCAGGCGCTGGTCGCCGGTTCGGGCTGAGGGCTCAGATCAGCACTGTTTTTTGAGGCGTCAGCGGGACTGTCCAGTAAATGGCTCTGTCGCAGAAAACCACCGTACAGTCCCCGCGAGCGCAGGTGCCGATGGATACTTTACGTTTCTCGAAGTTGCTCTGCACTTTGTCAAGCGCAGGCCTGGCGGATGAATCTGCCATCCTGTGCGGGTGACCGAGAACAATCCGGAGCGGGACCCTGACGTTGACTGGGTGCGAGTGGTGTTCGACCTTGAACCCGAGGACGGGTGGCCTCCTGCGCGGACCGAGCGTTTGTGGGCGGTCCGGGTCGGTAACGATCGCGTCCGGTTGGGTAATACCCCGTTTTTCGCCCGTGGCTTTGCGCTCGGCGATGTTGTCGTGGTTGCGCCTGATGAGGACGGGGTGCTGTGGGTGAAGCAGGCCGTGGAGTACTCCGGCAACTGCACGATTCGGATCATCCCAGCAGAAGGCGGTCATCAAGTCGAGGTGCGTCAAGCGGTGCTGGACGCCTTCGCGCCGTTCGGGATTGAGGGCGAGGGGATAGAGCAGTTCGGACTGGTCGCGTTGAACGTTCCTTCAGCGGCTGAGATATCTGCGGTGAAGCGGTTCGTGATCCAAGGCGCGGAAGAGGGCCGGTGGCACTACGAAGAGGGCTGTGTCACTCCAGAGTGGCGAGCGATGGAGTAGCCGTTACGGTCACGCATGGCCGGGCTGTGGACCTCGTGCCGTACCGCCCTCTGATGAGATTCGCGACGACTCTAGGTGGTGAGTTCTTCGATCATGGCTGTGGCCAGAGTGGCCGTGCGGGCCTCGTCGTCGTCCAGGGCGATGATGACGAAACTGGAGCACTGATCGGCGAGGCGGACGAGTTGCGTGCTCAGCCCGGCCCACCTGCCGCCGTGCCGGTAGATCCGCCGGCCTGCGTGCTCACGGACGCCGAGGGCCCACGCGTAGTCGAGCCGCGTGCCGTCGTCCAGGTGGCCGGGTGTCTGCAGGAGCGCGGAGACGCCCAGCTCGTCGCGTTCCAGGGCCTGGTTCCAGCGGATGAGGTCCGGGGCGGTGGACCAGACCCCGCCGTCGCCGAGGGACAGCGGTGCCGGGTAGTGCGGGTCGAGGGGTGTGGCTCCGGGCGGATGCGGGGCCGGGCCGGACCAGTACCGGCTGTCGGCCATCCCGAGCGGGGCGAACACGTGCTCGCGGGCGAAGTCGGGCAGCGGCCGGCCCGTCGCGCGTTCGATGATGACGGCCAGGCAGACGTAGCCGACATTGCAGTAGCGGTATTCGGTCCCCGGTGCGCTGACGAGGTGGTCGAGCGGGAGAAGTGCGCGGACGACGCCGGCGGTGGTGCGGTCGAGCTTCGCGCGATGGAGATCGTCGAATTCGACGCCCTCGGGCAGGCCGCTCGTGTGGGAGATCAGATGGCGCAGGCGTACGGTGCCCGCCCACGTGGGGAGCTCGGGCATCCACTGCGCCAAAGTCGATTCGGTGTCCAGTCGGCCCTGTCGCACAAGTAGAGCCGCGCAGGCGGCCGTGATCTGTTTGGACAGCGATGCGGTGTAGACGATCGTGCCGGCGGCAAACGGCTCCCCGGCCGCGGTCCGTCCACTGGTCAGGAAGACAGGCGGTGCGCTGTCCTGTTGCACGCCGACCATGAGCGGGTCGTGGGCGCCGTAGCCGGCCATCCTGGTCAGAGCGGCGGTACGGTCACGAAGCCGCGTCGCAGGGGTTCGGTCGGGGTTCGATGGCATCGATTCAGGCCGACAATGCCGCGGTGAGGTCGATCTCGATGAGTTGTTCTCGGTAGCCAAGCGACGCCACTCCTAGCAGTGTGCTGGCGGTGGTGAAGGCTTCAGCCAGTGGTGATGCCTTGAGCTGCCACCACACCGCGGACAGGATGTCGCTGTCCGGGCTCACCACGTAGATCACCGACCGGACCACGTCGGCGGGGGTGGCGCCGGCCGCCGCCAATACCGCAAGGCAGTTCGTGACTACCTGCTCGGTCTGCGCGGTGAAATCACCGGGGGCGCCGACCACCTGGCCGGAGAGGTCGAGCGGACACTGGCCGGCCAGGTGCGCGAGCCGGTCGGCGTTGGAGATGGTCACATGGCTGTAGCCGGCCGGTTCATGAACCGTCGACGGATTGACCTTTTCGATCACCGGCCCATTATTGAAGCGCGCCCGGCGAGGTGTACATCGATTTAAAATCACCGGTGATCTCGTGGTCAGGCCGCGCCAGGCCCTGAGCCCCGGACATCCATCCTCGAGCTGATCGCCGCAGGCGAGACCGCCATGCCGGGCTGGCCGAGCGGTTCGCTTCCGATGCGGCCCGGTCTGGCCGTGGTTCGGTCCCGTTTCGGCGGGTAATCGGGGTAACCGGCGGCATCCGAACCATAGAAGAGCCGCTTGGGTTCGGCGAGCGGTGCATGGGAGGCGAACCGAGCCGGCAGATCCGGTTCTTCACGGCGGTCACCGGCGCTCTGCCAAAGTCCGTTTGCGGGCTTTCCCCGGCTGTGCCGTTGAACTACCCGTACACGGTGGTGTGGGCCGGGAAGCCGTGCGGCAGGTGGCGCCAGGCGATGCCGGCGCGGGCCACGTAAGGGATCGCGTTGGCCTGCCGCAGATCGGTCGTGGGCCCGGGGCGGTCAGCTGAAGAACGCCGAACGGATCAGCGGATGGCGGAACGGGGGGAAGATCTCCAGCTCCGCCGACCAGTTCGCGGAGATCAAGGTGACCGTCAGCTGAGAGACCCCGCCGGGTCAGCCGCCATAGGTCCTGACGTAGTCGAACCGTGCCACTGCGCCTGACCTGTTCATCGAGACCAGGCCGATCTTGAGCCGGTCCTTGGTCGGCAGCGTCCACACGCCGTTGTACACCCAGTGCGCGCCGTCCCTGCTGGTCGCGGCGCGTACCTCGGTCTCGCCGTGTGCGGTGTCGGCGTGATGGGACAGCCGCAGCCACATCGTGTCGGCGGTCGGCCCGCCGAACATCGGGCCGTTGAAGACCGCGGTCGGCGGGGTGGTCGTCGGCCGTTCCCCTTCCTTGGCGAACTCGCTGAGCTGGACCACCGCCCCGTTGCCCCGCTGCAGCGGGACCACCGAGTGCACCATCTTGAAGTAGCGGTCGTCATTCTCGTACAGCAGGATCCCGGCCTGCTGGGAGGACTGAGTGGGCGCGAAGTCGATCTTCGTCTCCACCGTGTAGTCGCCTTCCGGCGCGTCCCGCAGCAGCACCGACGCGGTGTTGGTGCCCTGGAACAGCTCGGCGTTCTGGGTCGGCCAGGACAGCGCGCCGCCGGTCATGGTGACGCCGGCCGCCGGGCCGCGTACCCACTGCCAAGGCGAGCCGGGGACGGTGTCGCCGTCGAACTCGTCGCTGTAGGCGGGCAGCAGATCACCCGGCTGGGGGTCGGGCACTCGTTCGGTGACGGGGGTGTGCAGCTTCGCGGCCCCGACGTTGTCGGCATCGGCGCTGCCGCGCGCGACCGAGCCGACCGCGCCGTGGCGGGCCGCGGCCGCCGGCAGGCGGCGGGTCTGCTCGGCGACCGGGTCGCCGAGCCGGTCCTCGCTCACCTGGACGGTCAGCTCGGTGCCGCGCAGCTCGGCCACCACGCTGTGCCAGGCGCCGAAGTCGAACCCGGCCGGCAGCGCCGTCACCGACCTGCCGCGGCTCCTGCCGCCGATGAGCACGTCGGTGACCAGCGCGCGGCGGTCCCGGTCCAGCCAGGCCACCACGTTGTTCTCGCGGTTGACATGGGCGAAGGTGAGGCCGGCGGCGCCGGAGGTGACGCGCAGGTCCGCCTGCGCCCGCACGTCGGCGGTGGGTGCCTTCTTCACGGTCACCAGGTAGGTGGTGCTTCCGGTGTGGCTCGCGTACCCGCGCGCGTCCTGGTCGGTTCGGACAGACCAGTCTCGCGCGGCTCGCCAGCCGGTCAGGGAGCCGTTGTTGAACGTGCCGCCGGCGTCGAAGGAGGTCACCGGCGCGGGCTGGTCGCCTTCGGAGGGGCCGGCTCCGGCGCGTACCACCGGCCAGCCGTCGATCCAGTCCAGCCGGTCGATCAGCAGCGGGCGCTTGCTCAGGCCCGCGAGCCGCCCGCCGCCGATCGGCGGGAAGTCGGGGTCGTCCTTCGAGATGCCGTGGTAGACGAGCCAGTCCTGGCCGGACAGGTCGGTCTGGAAGCCGCTGTGGCCCGGCCCGGTCCAGCGGTTGCCGTTGGCACCGACCACGATGGCGCCCTTGCTGGTCAGGTCCATCAGGTCGACGCCCTCGTCGTCCACGAACGGGCCCCACGGGCTGGTGGCCCGGCCGGCCTTGACCTGGTAGCCGCTGTAGGAGCCCTGGCAGCAGCCGGCGTCTGAGTAGAACAGGTAGTAGAAGGCGCCGTGCCGGACGACGTACGCGCCTTCCATCCGGCGCCCCCTGGCCACCTGGGTCGCCGCGCCCTCGATGCGGGTGGCGTCGGCGTTCATCTTCGCGACGCAGATGATGTCGTAGCTTCCCCAGTACATGTACGGGGTGCCGTCGATGTCGGTGAACTGCGCCTGGTCGATGTTGCCCGTGGGACAGCCGGTCGAGGACGGCAGCACGTCGCCCGCGTCGGTCCACGGCCCGGTCGGCGTCGGTGCCGTCGCCAGTCCGAGATCACCGCCGTTGGGGGACACCGAGTAGTAGAGGTAGTACTTGCCGTTGATGTACCTGATGTCCGGCGCCCAGAGTCGCGCGGCGTTGTGCCAGGCGGGCTGGGTCTCCGGGGTGAAGACCTGCCCGGCGTACTCCCAGCGCACCATGTCCCGGGAGCGCAGGATCGGCAGAATGCGCTCGCCGTCCTCGCCCTTGCTGTTGAACACCGGGTTCTGGGTGCCGTAGGCATACCAGAACCCGTCCTTGCCGTGGATCATCGTCGGGTCGGGGAAGGTGTCGACCACCCCCGCCGACACCGGGTTGGCGTACGTGCTCGGCGCCTGCGCCGCCGCCGGTGGGCCGATGACCAGCCCGGACAGCAGGGCGGAGACGCCGAGGACCCGGCTGAGCCGTGACAAAGGATCATGGGTGAGGGGCATGCCGCAGAGTCTGTCCACGCCTAATTTTTCCGTCAATAATCCGGAAAAATAAGCAATTCAGGTCAACCCGCGTCCTCGGATACCGGCTCGTCTTTCAGGCCGGGCTCATGAAGATGGGGCATTCCCCTGACCAGGAGGAGAGCGGGCGGCACGATGAGCACGATGCCCGCCGCCACGGCGAGGACGGTCGCCGTGTTCGTCAGCTCCGACAACGGCCCGGTCAGCGCCTGGCCGAAGGGCAGCAGGCCAAAGCCGCACAGCCAGGCGAAGGAGGTCATCCGTCCGATGAGCTGGTCCGGGATGGCCCGCTGCAGGGCCACCTCCCAGTGGATGGCGTAGATCTCGATGCCCGCTCCGGCGATCACGTACGCGGCGAGGATGGGGAGCGGAGAGGTGGCGAGCAGGAGCGAGAGCGGCGCCGCGGCGTACAGCGCCATGGACACCATGGCCAGCACCCCGACGGCTCTGGGCCGCCACGCCATCGTGATCAGCCCGCCGATGAGGCCGCCGACGCCGTAACACGTGAGGGCGAGACCGTACACGGCGGGCGACCCGAACCTCGTCGTGCTCACGACCGGCAGCAGGACCTGGACCGGCGCCAGGACGAACATGAGGCTGACGGACGAGAAGATCAGTATGGCCAGCACCCAGGGACGCCGCCGCGCCTCGGCCACGCCGGTCCTGATGTCGTCGGCGAACGAGGCGTGGGGCGCGGGAGTCCAGCGCGGCTCCCTGATCCGCCAGAACACCACGGCCGTCACCGCGAACACGGCCACGGTGATCCCGTAGGCGGCGCGCGTCCCGGTGGCGGCGACCAACGCCACGCACAGGGCGGGCCCCACCATGATGCCGGTACGGATCGAGACCGCGATCAGGGACCGGCCGGACATCCGTTCGTCCTCCGCGAGGACGCCTCGGAGTATCGCGTTGAAGGCGGGCCGGATGAACGCCTCGGTGACTCCGGCGATGAAGATGACCACCGCGGCGGTCCAGATCGGCAGGCCGGGAGCCAGCGCCAGCGCGGCGACCACGACGGCCAGGACCCCGTACGCGGCCAGCATGATCCGCCGTCGCGGCAGCCGGTCGGCCCACACGCCGCCGATCGGCAGGAAGATCACCAGGGCGACGCCGCGGACGGCGAGCACCAGTCCGAGTGTCGAGGCGTCACCTCCGGCGCCGAGCACCGAAACGGTGATCGCGACGGCGAGCATCTGCTCGCCCATCACCGAGGCCGTCTGGCTCAGCAGGAGCAGCCGGAACCGGGCGTTGGCGAGGGCCTTGACATCGATGAGAATCGTCTCTCCTGGCGGTCGTGGGACGGAATGGAACCCCTGAACGGCGACCACCGAAGTCAACCGGTTCTGGACGCGGCATTGGGGAGATTTCTTCAACGGCAGATATTCCCGGCGCAAGATCGTCGGCGGCTACTCCCGCTCCGGCAAGCTCCCGCCCTCCTGAAGAGCGGTTATCGCTCCGGCGACGCGTGGGTGTATCTGGTCATCGCTCACGAGTGGGGGCATACCGTCCAGGCACGGACCGATCCCTCGCTCAGGGCTCTATCTGGTCGGCCACGCAGGCCAGGTACAGAGCCAGGCGGGCCCGGTGATCGTCGGCCGGCCGGCCGGACAACTGGGAGATCTTGTCCAGGCGGTAGAGCAGCGTGTTGCGGTGGATGTTCAGCGCGGCCGCGGCCCGGACGAGGTTGCAGCCGCTCTCGCAGTACGCGATGACGGTCTGGCGCAGCACCGGCCAGTCGGGGCGGGCTCGCAGCCCGGCGATGGAGAACCCGGCGAAGCGCGAGCGTGCCCTGCGTGGCACGGCGGCCAGCAACTGGTGGACCCGCAGGTCGCCGATGGAGTGGACCTGCGCGTCGGCCTGGACGCGCGGCCCGAGGCGCAGCGCGGTGGCCGCGTCCTGGTAGGAGTCGTGCAGCCCGGGGACCGAGTCGGCCGCGACGCCGAGGCCGATCGCGACCCGGAGCCCGATCCGCTGGCGGATGTGGTCGGCGAGCGGCAGGCAGAGCGATCGCAGATCGGTGCCGGCGGGCCGGCGGGGGAGCGCGGCGAACCGGCTGGAGGTCATCGCGGCGACGAGGTCCTGGGAGCCGGAGAACGTCTCGCGGATGGCCCGGAGCAGCATCGACCGGGTGCCCGATCCGTCGGGGCTCGGCGCGCCCTCACCGACGTCGATGATCACCGCGGTCCGCTCCGCCCGCAGGTTGTAGCCGAGCTCGCCGGCCCGCGCGACGAGATCTTCGGGATTGATCACATCGGGGTCGAACTGCGCGATGTCGCGGAGCAGGTCCTCCACCGTCCGCTCCAGCACCAGCCGGGAGCGCAGCCGCATCGACTCCTGCAGCATGATCTCCGTCTGCCGCTTGACCACCAGCCCGAATCGCTGGACCCGGGCGGGGGAGCCGGTGATGCCGACCGTGCCCAGCGCCCGGCCGTCGATGATGATCGGCAGCGTGATGCCGGGCCGTACCCCCTGCAGCCGGCGGGCCTGTTCCGCGGAGTGCGCCGCGGACTTCAGGGTGCGCATGACCTCCACCGACGCCTCATGGAACGAGCCGATGCGGCGGGTGTCGCCGCTGCCGATGACCACGCCGTCCGGATCGGTGATCAGCACGTTGAAGCCGATGATGTCGCTGGTGTCACCGGCGATCCCCTGGGCGAGCGTGGGCGTAAGGACCGGTGGCCAGGGCTGGGACATACATCCACCTCTATCGTGCGGATCGTACGATAACGCGCCGAAATAGGCCGCTAACTATGAATTTATCGTCCAATGACGTGCGAGTGAAGCTCGTCTACGGTGGGCGCAATACGAGTTCTGGGGGATATATCGGAAAGAGGTCGCCATGAGGCGGAAAAGCGGCGTTATAGTCGCATTGATCATGATTACCGCCCTGGCAGGGTGTGGATCTGACAAACCCATCGAGAACTCCTACAACACCATCGAACCGGGCGTGCTCAAGGTCGCCGTCCAGCCGTACATGCCCTACACCGCGGTCCGCGGCCAGGACCTCGTCGGCATCGACAGCGAGATCCTCCAGGCTGTCGCGAAGAAGCTGAACCTGAAGATCGAACCCCAGGTCACCGACTTCAGCGGGATGCTCGGCAACGTGCAGGCCCGCCGGGTCGACATCTCCATCGGCGGCATCGCCTGGTCGAAGGAGCGGCAGGCGCAGGGCCTGTTCACCGACCCGCCCTACTACTCGCCGCCGGCGATGGCGGTGCACGGCGACAAGCAGTACACCACGGTCGCCAACCTCGAAGGACTCCCGCTCGGCACCGTGACCGGCTACGTCTGGGTGAAGTCGATCCAGGCCATCCCCGGAGCCAAGCTGCACGCCTACCCCGACGCGCAGGGCGTCTTCAACGACCTGTCCGCCGGCCGTATCCAGGTGGGCTTCCTCGATCCGCTGCTGATCATCTACACCCAGCAGAAGCGCCCTGACATGCGGTTCAGCACCCGCTACCTCACCGCGCCGACCGACGACGAGGTCAAGAAGCAGGCGGCGTACGAGTACCTGCGGCCGTACATGACCAGCTTCTACATCCCCAAGGAGGAGCCCAAGCTGGAGCAGGCCGTCTCCCAGGCGATCAGAGGCATGTACGCCAACGGCGAGATGGCCGCGCTGATCAAGAAGTACGGCGGCGACGCCCAGCAGTTCCTCAAGCCCTCACCCTGGATGGCCCAGCAGCGGCGCGGTGTCGACCGCCCGGCCGGCTGGCAGCCCCCCAGCCTGTAAGACGGAGGCGCGACGTGTTCAAGGTTCCCTGGTCGGACTACACCGACGCGCTCCTGCAGGGGTTGCTGCGCACCGTGGAGTACGCGGCACTGGGCTTCGCGGGAGCGGTCGTGCTCGGGCTGCTCCTCGCGCTCATGCGGCTGAGCGGGTCGCGCCTGGTGCGTTTGCCCGCCTCGATCTACACCGAGGTCTTCAAGAACATCCCGTTGCTGGCGATCATCTTCGTCACCTACTTCGGGCTGACCTCGATCGGCGTGCGGCTGGGCGCGATCGAGGCGGGCGCGCTCAGCCTGGTGGTCTTCTACGCCGCCTACCTGTCGGAGATCTTCCGGTCCGCGCTCGCCGGGGTGGACGGCGGCCAGCGGGAGAGCGCCCAGGCTCTGGGCATGAGCCCGCTCGGCACGTTCACCCACGTGATCTTCCCGCAGGCGCTCAGGCTCGCCCTGCCCGGCACCAACACCATGCTGGTGGACCTGCTGAAGTCCACCTCGCTGCTGGTGACGATCTCGGCGGCCGAGCTCATGACCCAGGCGCAGCTCATCACGTCGGACACGTTCAGGGCGCTGGAGGTCTACCTCGTCATCGCGGCGATCTACTTCGCGCTCTGCTATCCGCTGTCGCAGGCGCTGCTCTGGCTGGAACGGCGGGTCAGGGCGGGCTCGCCGCTGCTCATGGGCAGGCGGCGCCGCCTGCGCAAGGCCCGCGCACTGCTGGGAGAGGGTTCATGACACCGCTCGTGAGAATCGACGGGCTGATCAAGTCCTTCGACGGCCGCCGGGTGCTCGACGACGTCGGCCTGGAGGTGCGGCCGGGCGACATCGTGAGCATCCTGGGCCAGAGCGGCGGCGGCAAGAGCACGCTGCTGCGCTGCGTCAACCTGCTGGAACGACCGGACGCGGGCATCATCGAGCTGGCCGGCGAGCGGATCCACCCGGCGGCCGGCGACCTGGCGAGGCTGCGCCAGCGCGTCGGCATGGTCTTCCAGCGCTTCCATCTCTTCCCGCACCTGACGGCCGTGGAGAACGTGGTGCTCGCGCAGATGAAGGCGGCCGGCATCGGCGAGGACGAGGCGGTGGCGACGGCCGTACACCTGCTGCGCAGGGTGGGACTGGCGCACCGCGCGCTGGCCTTCCCCGGGCAGATGTCCGGCGGCGAGCAGCAGCGGGTCGCCATCGCCAGGGCGCTCGCGCTCAAGCCCGCGGTGCTGCTGTTCGACGAGCCCACCTCGGCCCTCGACCCCGAGTCGACCGGCGAGGTGCTGCGCGTCATGCGCACCCTCGCCGACGACGGCATGACCATGCTGATCGTCACGCACGAGGTGCCCTTCGCCAGGGAGATCTCCGACTGGGTGGCCTTCCTCGACCGGGGCCGCATCGTGGAGGAGGGGCCGCCGCAGAAGGTGCTCGACGACCCTCGGGAGGCACGGACGAGAGCCTTCCTCACGTCCTACGGGCTGGCACGGTGAGCGCGCCGCCCGTGGTCGTGATCGGCGGCGGCGCGGTCGGCCTCTGCACCGCCTTCTACCTGCGCCGGCAGGGCATGGAGGTGCACGTCGTCGACAGGGGTCCCGTCGGTGGCGGCTCCTCGCGCGGCAACGCGGGCTGGGTCTGCCTGAGCCACTCCGCGCCGGTGCCCGCGCCCGGCGTCGTCCGGTACGCCGTCAGCTCGCTCGGCCGACCTGACTCTCCGTTGTACGTACGGCCACAGGCGACGCTGGCGTTCGCCCGCTGGCTGCTGATGTTCCGGCGCAGCAGCACCAGACAGGCGTTCGAGCGGGGGTACGCCGCCGTCGCCCGCTTCGCCGAGCCCGCCTTCGACCGCTACGGCGAGCTGGCGGCGGCCGGGGTCGACACGACCCTGACCCGGCCCGGCCTGGTACACGCCTTCACCTCGATGGAGGAGGCCACGCGCTTCCACCGCACCCAGCGCGCCATGACGTGGGCCGGGTACGACGTGCCCGCCGACATCCTCACCGGCAGGGACCTGCTGGACCTCGATCCCGCGCTCGGCGGCAAGGTCACGGCGGGCTACCGCGTGCGCGGGGAGGGCGTGCTCGACCCGACGGCCTTCGTCGAGTCGCTCGCCGGCCACCTGCGCAAGGCCGGGGTGCGCATCACCGAGCACACGGCCGTGCGGGGGTTCCGCGTGCGCGGCGGTCAGGTGGCCGCGCTGCGCCTGCCCGAGGGCGATCTCGACTGCTCCGCCGTGGTGGTGGCCGCCGGGTCCTGGTCGGCGGATCTGCTGCGCGGCCTGGGCATGCGGATGCCGCTGCAGGCGGGCAAGGGCTACAGCTTCTCGGTCGACCTCGACCCCGCCCCCGAGCACCCCATGTACCTCGGGGACAAGCACGTCGCGGTCTCGCCCATCGC
Organism: Nonomuraea sp. NPDC049269; assembly: GCF_043197155.1. Taxonomy (NCBI): domain Bacteria; kingdom Bacillati; phylum Actinomycetota; class Actinomycetes; order Streptosporangiales; family Streptosporangiaceae; genus Nonomuraea; species Nonomuraea sp. NPDC049269. Next base: position 324,076 of record NZ_JBICSO010000012.1, on the reverse strand, counting down.
GGGGAGCACCCGCATCGCCGGGACGATGGAGCTCAGCGGCAACAACCGGCGCCTCGACTGGCGGCGCGTGGTGGCCATCGCCCGTGCCAGCCGCGACTACCTCGGCCCGTGGTACGACACCCCCGACGACCTGATGGCGCTCATCCGCGACCCCTGGGTGGGCGGGCGGCCCATGCTCCCCGACGGGCTGCCCGTGCTCGACCGGGTTCCCGGCACTCCCAACGCCTACGCGGCCACCGGGCACGGGATGCTCGGCATCACCCTCGCCCCGGCGAGCGGCCGGGCGATGGCCGACTACGTCGTCACCGGCCGCCGCCCGGCCGGGCTCGCAGCCTTCCGCGCCGACCGTCCACCCCTCCGCACCGCCCGGCGATAGCGAACGCGCCGCACCCCCCAGACCGCACTCCTCGGACTGCGGTCCGAAAGATCTCCCCCGGCATGAGGTTCATGGGTCTCTGCCCGGAAAGCCATGCATTCAGGGGATATGAGATGTGGGAGCGCGAACGGGAATGGCGTCACGTCGACAGCCTGCTGTGCACGGTCGAAGGAGGCGCGGGCGGGACCCTGCTGGTGGACGGCGAGCCCGGAGCCGGGCGGACGCGCCTGCTCGCCGAAGCCGCCGCCGCCGCGGCCGGACGCCACCTCACCGTGGTCCGCGGCAGCCCGGAGGACATGGGCGAGCTGATCCCGTGCGGCATGCTGTTCCAGGCGCTCGATCTGCGCTTCGAGCCGGCGGCCGGCGATGATGCCGGCGCCTCGCGCACCCGGACCCTCGAACGGCTGAGGGCGGGCTTCGAGGAACGGGCCACCCGGCCGACGCTGGCCGTGCTCGACGATCTGCACGGGGCCGATCCGATGACGCTCATGGTGCTGCGCGCCCTCCACCACGTGCTCGCACCCCGGCCCATCGGCTGGCTGCTCAGCCGCTCGACCGTCCTGGAGCACGGCCGGGCCGCTTTCCTGTTCGACCTCCTGGAGCGGGAAGGCGCCGCCCGGGTCGAACTCGAGCCGCTCTCCCCGCAGGCGGCCGCCGGGCTGATGACGGAGGCGCTCGGGGTGCCGCCCGACCCGGGGACGCTGGCCTGGGTGGTGGGCGCCGCCGGCGGCAATCCGCTGCTGATCAACGAACTGCTCGCGGGACTCCGGGACGAAGGGCTGCTGGGAGCGTTGATCGACGGTGCCGGCCTGCCGCACGCGCATGTTCCCCACCGGCTGCGGATGGTCGTGCGGCGCTGGACCGACACCCTCAGCACCGGCGCCAGGAACCTGGTGGAGACCGTCGCCGTTCTCGGCCGCTCGTTCTCGCCGGAACAGGCCGCGTCCCTGCTGGGCATCACCCCTGCCGCGTTGCTTCCCCTGGTCGAGGAGTCCATGGCGGCGGGCATCCTGACCGCCGACGCGCACGGCCTCACCTTCCGCCACGAGCTGGTCAGGCTCGTGATCGCCACGCGGATCCCGCGGCCGGTACGGCACGCGCTACTGGACCAGTTCGGCGTCCGCACGCGGACCCAACCGGCCCGGCCACCGGCCGGCGCCGGCCTCGGCCACGTCGTGGCCCTCCTGGACGCGGCGATCGCCGAGGGCCGGCTGCAGGAGGCCGAGCAACTGGTCAAGGAGAGCCTCGCCGACAGCGAGTCGGTGAACGGCGTGGTGGAACTGCGTGGCGTTCTCTCCGACATCCTGTATCTGACCGGCCGGATCGAGGAGGCCCTGCGGGAGGCCGAGACGGTGCTGGCCGTACCGGACCTGCCCGGCCAGGTACGCGATCGGGCGATCCTGGTCCGGCTGTACGCCCTGGCACACCGGCCGGATGCCGGGAACTCGGTGCGGGCGTACGCGCACGAGGTCATGGAAGGGGCCGCCCGGCACGGTCCGGGGGCCACGGTCGCGGCCCTGGTCGCGCTCGCGGTGACCGAGTGGGACGAGGGGCGGCTGTCCACCGCGCTGGCGTTCGCCGAGGACGCTCGCCGGCTGGCCGGCACGGACGAGTCAGGAGTGCATCGCTACGACGCGCTGCTCGTCTCCGCCGCGCTGCTCATGGACATTCACCGCCTCGACGAGGCGCTGGCGATCCTCCGGGAGGCTCGGGCGGACATGTCCGCCCACGGCCATCTGGCCTGGCTCGCGGACGTCTCCGCGCTGGAGGCCCGGGCCGAGCTCGCCGCGGGCCGGTTCGACAACGCCGTCACTGAGGCGGAGCGAGCCCTTGACCTGGCCACCGCCCTGGGCACACCGCTGTCCGTCATGGGGGCCAACGCCGTCCTGGCCACCGTCGCGCTGCGGCGCGGCGACCTGCGGGCGGCGACCCGGTACGTCATGGAGGGGGCCGGTGGCCCACTTGACGGGCAGACACGGCACGCCCTGCTGACCGCGCAGGTCGCGGAGGTCCGCGACGGCCCGCTGAGCGCGATGACGCTGCTCGCGGGACTTCCCGGCCCACGCGCGCGGCAGCGTTCGATGCTCACCATGGAGCCCTCGGCGGGCGCGTGGATGGTCCGTATCGCACTGGCCACGGACGACCGCCCGGCGGCCGAGGCCGTCGTGGCCACCGCGGAGGCGCTCAGCCGGGCCAATCCGGAGTTCGCCCTGCTGGTCGCCTCGGCCGCGCACGCCCGGGGCCTGCTCGACGGTGACGGCGACTCCCTCGCCCGGGCCGCCGAGCAGACGGACGACGCATGGGCTCGGGCCTCGGCCGCGGAGGATCTCGGCGTGCTGCTCGTCGCGGCCGGTCGGCACGACGACGCGGCCGGCCACCTGGATCGCGCGCTCGCGATCTACCAGGACCTCGGATCCGCCAGGGACTCGGCGCGCGTGCGCCGGAGGCTGCGCGGCATGGGCGTACGCCACCGCCACTGGAGCTACGCCCAACGGCCGGTCACCGGTTGGGAGAGCCTCACCGAGACCGAGCGCAACATCTCGCTGCTCGTCGCCGACGGATGGACGAACCGGCAGATCGCCGAGCAGAGCTTCATCAGCGTGCACACGGTGGCCTTCCATCTGCGGCACGTCTACCGCAAGCTGCAGATCAACTCCCGCGTCGAGCTCGCCCGTCTCGTGATGACGCAGGGAGGGGCGGAAACCTGATGACTACACGTCTGGGGGATGTGGCGCGCGGACACGCGGTGGAGCCTCGGAAGCGTACGCAGAGGTATCGCGCCTGAACAAGGAGGAGCCGTGTCTCTAGCACCACATGGTCCCATCACGGCGAACCGGGTGCCGGTCGCCAGTTACCCGACATATCAAGAGGCCGAGAAGGCCGTCGACTTCCTGTCCGACCATGGATTCCACGTACAGGGAACCCTGATCGTCGGCGTGGGTCTGCGCTCCGTGGAGCAAGTGGTCTCGCGCATGACCTACCTGCGCGCGATCGGGCTGGGCGCCGCGTCCGGCGCCTGGTTCGGCGTGCTCATCGGCCTGTTCCTGGGGATCTTCTCGCCCAGGATGACCATCGCCGTGGTGCTGTGGGGGCTGATCTGGGGAGCGATCGCCGGTGCGATCTACGGCTTGATCTCGCACTCGGTACACGGCGGACGGCGGGACTTCGTCTCGGAGAGCGGTCTGGTCGCCGACAAGTACGAGGTCCTCGTCGAGTCCGAACTTGTGCCCAGAGCCCAGGAACTTCTCGGACAGATCGGAAAATCAACGGGCTAGGGGGAGCTCGCCATGGCGAAAGCAGTCGGCATCGATCTCGGTACGACCAACTCGGTGATCGCCGCCACGGAGGACGGCGTTCCCACGGTGATTCCCAACGCGGAGGGCTCCCGGACGACGCCGTCGGTGGTCGCGTTCACCGACCAGGGCGAGCGACTGGTGGGCCTGCTGGCCCGCCGGCAGGCCATCCTCAACCCGAAAGGGACGATCTACTCCGCCAAGCGCTTCATCGGCCGCCGCTACAACGAGGTCGAGAGCGAGCTCCACGCGGTCTCCTTCGACGTGGTGGAGGGGCCCGACGGAGCCGTACGCTTCCAGGTCGGCGACAAACAGTACGCTCCGGAGGAGGTCTCGGCCCTCGTGCTGAGAAAGCTCGCCGCCGACGCGGCGAAGTACCTCGGCGAGAAGGTGACCGAGGCCGTCATCACCGTCCCGGCCTACTTCAACGACGCCCAGCGCCAGGCGACCAAGGACGCGGGGCGCATCGCGGGGCTGGAGGTCCTGCGGATCATCAACGAGCCGACCGCCGCCGCGCTGGCCTACGGGCTGGACAAGAAGGCCAACGAGACCGTGCTGGTCTTCGACCTGGGCGGCGGCACCTTCGACGTCAGCGTCCTGGACATCGGTGACGGGGTCGTCGAGGTACGTTCGACCTCCGGCGACGGACACCTGGGCGGCGACGACTTCGACCGGCGCATCGTCGACTACCTGGCCGACGAGTTCCAGAAGGAGCAGGGCATCGACCTGCGCAAGGATCCGCAGGCCCTGCAGCGGCTCTTCGAAGCGGCGGAGAAGGCCAAGGTGGAGCTCTCCTCGGTGACCCAGACCACGATCAGCCTGCCGTTCATCACGGCGGACGCCTCGGGGCCCAAGCACCTCAACACCACGCTCATGCGCTCCACGTTCGACCAGATCACCGCCGACCTGGTGGAGCGCTGCGTTCACCCGGTCGAGCAGGCGATGGAGGACGCCAAGCTCAGGCCCGCCGACATCGACGAGGTGATCCTCGTCGGCGGGTCGACCCGGATCCCCGCCGTGCAGAACCTGGTGCGCAGGCTCACCGGCGGCAAGGACCCCAACATGACGGTGAACCCGGACGAGGTCGTGGCCATCGGCGCGGCGATCCAGGCGGGCATCCTCAAGGGTGAGGTCGAGGACGTCGTGCTGCTCGACGTCACGCCTCTCTCGCTGGGCGTCGAGACGCTCGGCGGCGTCATGACGAAGGTCATCGAGCGCAACACGACGATCCCGGCCCGCAGGACCGAGACGTTCAGCACGGCCGACGACAACCAGGGCGCCGTCGACATCGTGATCCTGCAGGGGGAGCGCGAGCGGGCGGCCGACAACCGGGTGCTCGGGCGCTTCCGGCTGGAGAACATCCGGCCCGCGCCGCGGGGAGAGCCGCAGATCGAGGTCACCTTCGACATCGACGCCAACGGCATACTCAACGTCACCGCGCGTGACAAGGACACCGGCGCCGAGCAGCGGATCACCATCAGCGAGAGCTCCAACCTGGACAAGCAGGAGATCGAGCGGATGGTCGCCGACGCCGAGCGCAACCGCGGCGAGGACGCCAGGATCCGGGAGACGATCGACGCGCGCAACGAGCTGGACTCGATCGCCTACCAGGTGGAACGCCGTCTCCAGGAGCTCGGCGACGCCGTCCCCGTACACGAGAAGGCGCGTGGGGAGCAGCTCGTCCAGGAGGCTCGGCAGGCGATCAAGGAGGAGGTGCCGACCGATCGGTTGCGGTCGCTCAGCGGCGAACTCCAGCAGGTCTTCCACGGGCTCGCGGCCACCAGCCGGCAGGAGGGCCGGCCCGGCGTGCCACCACAGGGAAGGACGGAGGGCGCCGCCGGTGGCGACGAGGACGTGATCGACGCCGAGTTCACCACGTCCGACTCGGAGTGACATGAACGGCCGCGAAGACAGGACGGACGAGGCCGAGGCGCCGGGCGCGCCCGCGGATGCGGTGGCGGACGCGCCCGAGGAGACCGACGCCAAGCTCGCGGAGCTGGAGGACCGGTGGCTGCGTTCGGTCGCCGAGCTGGACAACGTGCGCAAACGCATCGCCCGGGACACCGAACGGCTGCGGGCCGAGGAGCGCGACAGGGTGGCGGCCGAGTGGCTGCCCGTCCTGGACAACCTGGAGCTCGCGCTGGGCCACGCGGCCGGTCAGGAAGGAGACGCGCGCGCGATAGTCGAAGGCGTACGGGCCGTGCGCGACCAGGCTCTCGCGGTGCTGTCCCGCCTGGGCTACGCCCGCCACGACGAGACCGGCGTGCCGTTCGATCCCGTTCACCACGAGGCGGTGGCCACCGTCGAACGGGACGACGTCGCGCCGGGCACCGTCGTGCAGGTGGTCCGTCCGGGCTACGGCGACGATCTGCGGCAGCTCCGGCCCGCGGTCGTGGTCGTCGCGAAGAAGGCGGAGTGATGGCGGCCCGGCGGGACTTCTACGAAGTGCTCGGCGTCGACAGGAAGGCCGACCAGGACGAGATCCAGCGGGCTTATCGCAAACTCGTCCGCGCCCACCATCCCGACGTCAACAAGGATCCCGGCGCGGAGGACCGGTTCAAGGAGATCTCGGAGGCGTACTCCGTACTCTCCGACCCCGGCACGCGCCGCCGCTACGACGCGTTCGGGCATGATTTCCGCCAGGTGCCGCCCGACGTGGACCCCGCGCAGTGGGCGCGGGCCAGGTCCGGCGGCGGGGCACGCGCGGGCCGGGGCGTCCATCCGGGGACCCAGGACTTCGGGTTCGGCACCGAGGAGGGCATCGACCTCGAGGACCTGCTCGGCGGCATGTTCGGCGGCCGCGGCAGGCGGGGCTGGGGGCCCGTGCCCGGCGCCGACCAGGAGGCGGAGCTGACGCTCACCGTCGAGGAGGCCTACCAGGGCGGGCGTCGTACGATCACGATGCCCGGCGGCCGGCGGCTGGACGTCACGATCCCCCCGGGGGTCACGAACGGGCAGCGCATCAGGCTCGCCGGCCAAGGCGGGCACGGAAGCGAGGGCGCGAAACGCGGCGACCTCTACCTCATCGCGCGGATCGCCGAGCATCCCCGCTACCGCGTGGAGGGCCGCGACATCCACGCCGTCCTGCCGCTCGCCCCTTGGGAGGCCGCGCTGGGCGCCACGGTCGCCATCGACACGCCGGGCGGCGAGGCCAAACTCAAGGTGCCGCCGGGCACCTCGACCGGCCGCCGCCTGCGGCTGCGCGGCCGGGGCATGCCCAGCCCGCGCGGCGGCCCTGGCGACTTCTTCGCCGAGGTGCGGATCATGGTGCCGGCCCGGCTCACCGATGAAGAGCGGCGCCTGTTCGAGCAGCTCGCCGCCGTCTCGGCCTTCGACCCGAGGGGGAGTTCATGACCTACGCACTCGTACGGCCGGTGCTGCTGGACCTGAACTCCTTCGCGCACACGACCGGGCTGCACCCGGAGGCCGTCCGCCGGCTCGTGGCGCTGGGCCTGCTCGAACCGGTCAGGGACGCCAAGGGGGAGCTGTGCTTCCCGCCCGCCCAGGTGGCCTTGGCGGCCAGGATCCAGCGGCTGCACACGGGCCTGTCGCTCAACTACGCCGCCATCGGCCTGGTGATCGACCTCCTCGACCGGATCGAGGAACTGGAGACGACCCTGCGGAGCCTGTCCACACGACACTAAGGGGACGACATTGAGGAGACGACATTGAGGAGAGTGGAGTGGACCCGAACCGGATGACCCAGAAATCGCAGGAGGCCCTGCACGACGCCCAGACCAAGGCCCTGCGTCACGGGCACACCGAGGTCGACGCCGAGCACCTCCTGCTGGCTCTGCTCGAACAGCCGGAGGGGCTCGCGCCCCGGCTGATGGAGATGGCCGGGGCCGACCCGAAGAGCCTGCGCGCCGACCTGGAGGCGGACCTGTCCCATCGGCCCAAGGTCAGCGGGCCGGGCACCACACCCGGCCAGGTCTTCGTCACCCAGCGGCTGTCCCGGCTGCTCGACACCGCCGACCGGGAGGCGAAGCGGCTCAAGGACGAGTACGTCTCGGTCGAGCACCTGCTGCTGGCCCTGATCGAGGAGGGCAGCGCGACCCCGGCGGGCCGGCTGCTGCACGGCCAGGGACTGACCCGGGACCGCTTCCTCCAGGCACTCACGGCCGTCCGGGGCAACCAGCGGGTCACCTCGGCCATGCCCGAAGCGGCCTACGAGGCGCTGGAGAAGTACGGGCGCGACCTGGTGGCCGAAGCCCGCGCGGACAAACTCGACCCGGTGGTCGGCCGCGACACCGAGATCCGCCGCGTGATCCAGATCCTCTCCCGCAAGACCAAGAACAACCCCGTCCTGATCGGTGACCCCGGGGTCGGCAAGACGGCCATCGTCGAGGGCCTCGCCCAGCGGATCGCTCACGGAGACGTCCCCGAGGGGCTGCGCGACAAGACCGTCTTCAGCCTGGACATGGGCTCGCTCGTGGCCGGCGCCAAGTACCGAGGGGAGTTCGAGGAACGCCTCAAGGCGGTGCTGAACGAGGTGAAGAGCGCGGAGGGCCGGATCATCCTGTTCGTCGACGAGCTTCACACGGTGGTCGGCGCCGGGGCGGCCGAAGGCGCCATGGACGCCGGCAACATGCTCAAGCCGATGCTCGCGCGCGGCGAGCTGCACATGATCGGCGCGACCACGATCGAGGAGTACCGCCAGCACATCGAGAAGGACGCGGCCCTGGAGCGGCGCTTCCAGCCCGTCCTCGTCGAAGAGCCCTCCGTCGAGGACGCCATCTCGATCCTGCGCGGGCTGCGCGAGCGGCTGGAGATCTTCCACGGCGTGAAGATCCAGGACAGCGCGCTCGTCGCCGCGGTGAAGCTCAGCCACCGCTACATCGCCGACCGGTTCCTGCCGGACAAGGCCATCGACCTGGTCGACGAGGCGTGCGCGATGCTCCGTACCGAGATCGACTCCATGCCCGCCGAGCTCGACGAGCTGACCCGGCGGGTGATGCGGCTGGAGATCGAGGAGGCCGCGCTGGCCAAGGAGGAGGACCCCGCGAGCCAGGCCCGCCTCGCCGATCTCCGCAAAGAGCTGGCCGACCTGCGCGCCCAGGCCGGCGCCACCCGGGCGCAGTGGGAGGCGGAGCGTTCGGCCCTGCGCAAGGTGCAGGGCCTGCGGCAGGAACTGGAGACCGTACGCCGGGAGGCGGAGCAGGCCGAACGCGACTACGACCTCAACCGCGCCGCCGAACTCCGCCACGGCAGGCTCCCCGAACTGGAACGCCGGCTCCGTGCCGAGGAGGAACGGCTGGGCAGCCGGCAGAGCGGGCACCGGCTGCTGCGCGAGGTCGTGACCGAGGAGGAGATCGCCTCCATCGTCTCGCGCTGGACCGGCATCCCCGTGAGCCGGCTGCAGGAAGCCGAGCGCGACAAACTGCTCAGGCTGGACGAGATCCTGCACGAGCGGGTCATCGGCCAGGAGGAGGCGGTGCGGCTGGTGGCCGACGCCGTCATCCGTGCCCGATCCGGCATCAAGGACCCCCGGCGCCCCATCGGATCCTTCCTCTTCCTCGGGCCGACCGGAGTCGGCAAGACCGAGCTGGCCAAGTCGCTCGCGGCCGCGCTGTTCGACACCGAGGACAACATGATCCGCATCGACATGAGCGAGTACCAGGAGCGCCACACGGTCAGCCGCCTGGTCGGCGCGCCTCCTGGCTACATCGGCTACGAGGAGGGCGGCCAGCTGACGGAGGCGGTGCGCCGCAAGCCGTACTCGGTGGTGCTGTTCGACGAGATCGAGAAGGCGCACGCGGACGTGTTCAACACGCTGCTGCAGGTCCTCGACGACGGGCGGCTGACCGACGCGCAGGGCCGCACGGTCGACTTCCGCAACACCGTGGTCATCATGACCTCCAACATCGGCTCGCAGTACCTGCTCGACGGGGTCACCTCCGACGGCGAGATCAAGCCCGAGGCGCGCGAGCGGGTGATAGGGGAGCTGCGCCGGCACTTCCGGCCGGAGTTCCTCAACAGGATCGACGACATCGTGCTGTTCAAGCCGCTGACCGAGGCCGAGATCGAACAGATCGTCGAGCTGATGTTCGATGACATCCGGCAGCGGCTGGCCGAGCGGCGTCTCACCCTGGAGGTCACCGCCGAGGCGCGGCGGCTCATCGCCAACCAGGGGTACGACCCGGTCTACGGCGCCCGGCCGCTGCGCCGCTTCATCGCCCGCGAGGTCGAGACCCGGATCGGCCGCGCCCTGCTCAGCGGCGACGTCCCCGAAGGCTCGACCATCACGGTCGACGTCGACAAGGGCGAGCTGAACGTCACCTTCCACGGAGCGGGGTGACGCCTACGTTCCCGCGGTGTGGTCCTCGTCGTAGATGTCGGAGGCCGATCTGACGATGAGCGGGTCCGGGGCGCCGACCACCTCGTGGTCCTTGTTGTCGTAGTCGAACAGGTTCAGCACGTGGCGCATCGCCTCCAGGCGGCCCCGTTTCTTGTCGTTGCTCTTGATGACCGTCCACGGCGCCTCGCGGATGTCGGTGTTGAGGAACATCTCCTCCTTGGCGCTGGTGTAGTCGTCCCACCGATCCAGCGAGGCCAGATCCATCGGCGACAGCTTCCACTGCCGCACCGGATCCACCTGCCTGATGATGAAGCGGGTGCGCTGCTCCGACCGCGTCACCGAGAACCACAGCTTGACCAGGTGGATGCCGTCGCGTACCAGGGCCCGCTCGAACTGCGGCACCTGCACCATGAACTCCCGGCACTCGGCCTCGGTGCAGAACCCCATCACCCGCTCCACCCCGCCCCGGTTGTACCAGGACCGGTCGAACAGCACGATCTCCCCGGCGGACGGCAGGTGGGCGATGTAGCGCTGGAGGTACCACTGGGTGCGTTCGCGCTCGGACGGCTTCTCCAGCGCGACCACGGTGGCCCCGCGTGGGTTGAGGTGCTCCATGAACCGCTTGATCGTGCCGCCCTTGCCCGCCGCGTCACGCCCCTCGAACAGGACGACCAGGCGCTGCCCGGTGTCCTTGACCCAGTACTGCAGTTTCAGCAGCTCGATCTGCAGCAGCCGCTTGTCGTGGTCGTAGTCCTCCCGCGGCATCCGCTCGGGGTAGGGGTAGTGCTCGCGCCAGGTGTCGACCCGGCTGCCGTCCGGCCGCAGTAGCACCGGATCGTCGTCGTCGCTGTCGTCCACCAGCAGGCCGGGGGTGGAGTCCAGCAGAGAAACCCGCTCCATGACACCCGACTTGCCCAAATTTCGCCCGGCGATGCCGTTTTCGAGTGACGTTCAGGTGGTGTTCAGCAGCGGTCACTCGGGTCGTCACAGGTGTGGATCGCGCTGGTCGACACGGCGCGCGTCCAGGCGGCCGGGGTCGGGCCAGTGCACGCCGTAGGCCCAGCCCGCCAGCTCGAACCAGCGGATCAGCCGGGCGCTGGGATCGAGCTGGCCCTGCAGCACCCCGTGCCGGGCGCAGGCCGGCTCCATGTGGTGCCAGTTGTGCCAGCCCTCGCCGAGCGTCAGCAGCGCCACCCACCGTACGTTCGACGAGCGGTCCCTGGTCCGGAACGGGCGATCGCCGAAGGTGTGCGCGATGGAGTTGACCGACCACGTGACGTGGTGGACCACGGCGTAGCGGACCAGCCCGCCCCAGAAGAAGGCGGTCCAGGCGCCCGCCCACGACATCGACCACAGCCCGCCCACCGCGGTGGGCAGCGCGAACGACAGCGCCGCGACGGCCGGATAGGCGGCGTCGAAGCGCCGTACGTCCGGGTCGGCCAGCAGGTCCGGCACCCAGTGCCGGCGGCTGGAGCGCTGACGGGCGGTGTAGAACCAGCCGATGTGGGCGTGCGCCATGCCGCGCAGCAGGGCCAGGCCGTCGTCGCCGTAACGCCATGGCGAGTGCGGGTCGCCGTCGCGGTCGGCGTACTTGTGGTGCCGGCGGTGTTCGGCCGCCCACAGGGTGACCGGGCCCTCGACCGCCATGCCGCCGGCCAGCATGAGGGCGATGCGCAGCGGCCGATGACACCTGAAGGCCCGATGGGTGAAGAGCCGGTGGTAGCCGATGGCGATCCCGAAGATGCTGATCAGGTACATCACCACCGCGATCACCACGTCGCGCGGGCCGATGCCCCATCCCCAGGCGGCGGGCACGGCGAGCGCAGGGAGCAGCACGGGGAGCACCACGAGGACGATCAGGTAGACGGTCCGGCGGCCGGTGGTGGCCGTCACCGTCTCCGCCGTGCCCGAGTCCGGCTGCGGGACGGGTGAGGAGTTCACGCTATCTCCCATGATCGGCGAAGACGATGCGGCTCCTCATTCAACGGCCGCGTGCCCAGAGCACGGCAATGACCTGGAAGTGACGAACCCGTCACTGAGGGGAATCAAAACACTCCATACGGTAGTCATCAAGAAATGGGTATCGGCTGCCTAGGTTGTGGCTACACAGCGTAATGATCTTTGCGCGCTCCGGCGTCGGACGAAAGGGCCTACGGCATGGGTGCTGTCGATCGGACGACCACGGGCGGCCATCTGGAGAGATACGACGAGGCGCTGGCCCGTGCTCCGATGTCCGCGATCGGCCTGGTCCGGGAGTGGATGCGGACCGACTGGCGGGACCTGTTCGCCGAGCTCCGCGAGCGGCGCCCCATCTTCGTCACCCCCGTCTTCACGATCGTGACCCGCTTCGCCGACGTCACCGAGGTGCTCTCCCGCGAGGAGGTCTTCTCGGTCCGCGCCTTCGGCCCGCGCCTCGACGCCGCGCTGGGCGGTCCGTTCATGCTGGGCCGGGACGCCACCCCGATGAATTGGCGGGACAAGGGGCTGATGCGGGTCATGCTCGACCCGCGCGACGTGGCCAGGGTGCGTGAGCTGGCCGGGAGCATCGCCGACGAACTGCTCGTCGCCGCTCAGCCGGATGGCCGCATTGAAGCGGTCCACGGGCTGTTCCGCGCCGTCGCCCTGGGCGTGTCCGCGGAGTACTTCGGCTTCCCCGGCCCCGACACGCAGACCCTGTCGCGGTGGACGCGGGCCATCGTCACCGACGGCTTCGCCAACTTCCTGGGCGATCCGGAGATCCAGGCGGCGTCGGCCCGCGCGGGCTCGGAGATGGTCGCATACCTGCGCGACCGGCTCGCCGACCACCGGGCCGCGCTGCGGGCGAGACAGGAGCTGCCCGACAACGTCTTCACCCGGCTCGCCGGCGTCACCCTGCCCGCCGGGATCGGCCTGGACGACGAGCGCATCCTGATCAACATGGCCGGCCTGCCGCTGGGGTTCGTGGAGAGCGGGCCCGGCGCCATGGTCGAGGCGGTCGAGCAACTGCTGCTGCGCCCGCAGGTGCTGGCGCGGGCCGTCGAGGCCGCCCGCGACCTCGACCCGGCGCGCTTCGACCCTTATGTATGGGAGGCGCTGCGGTTCAATCCGTTCTTCAAGCTGCTTCCCCGGCTGTGCGAGCGCGACTACGTGCTGGCCGCCGGCACCCCGCGCCGCACGGTGATCCCCGCGGGCACGTTCGTGCTCGCCGCGCCGGCCTCGGCCATGTTCGACGCCGACGTGGTGGCCGAGCCCGACGAGTTCCGCCTCGACCGGCCGGCCCACCATCACCAGTTCTTCGGTTACGGCCACCACGCCTGCCTCGGCGTGCATCCGGCAAAGGCCGTGATCTGCGAAGCCGTACGCCGCCTGCTGCTGCGCCCCGGCGTGCGCCTGCTCCCACCACCGGAAGGGCGGATCGAACGCGCCGGCGGGATCTTCCCCGACCGGTTCGTCCTCGGGCTCGGCCCCGAAGACCAGGAAGGCTGACGATGGCCCACCGCGACGCGACGGCGCGGACCATCGCCACCGACGGGGTCGCCAACCGGCTCAGGTTCCTGGCCCTGACCAACGGCCGGCCGTTCTGGGATCTCGTCCAGTCCATCCAGCCGCTACGGCGCCGCCTCAACGCCATGCTGATCGACCACGCGATCCGCGAGATGCCGCCACGGCCGGAGCCGCTGAGCACGATGGCCGACTACACCTCATGGGCCTCGCTGACCGACCGCACCTACAGCGGCCGGCACATGCCCCCCGTCGCGGCGGCCGAGGGCGCCCGGCCCACGCCCGAGCGGGCCGCCGACCTGTTCACCCGGGGCGAGAACATGATCGCCTGCCCACGCTCCACGGTGTTGTTCGCCTACTTCGCCCAGTGGTTCACCGACGGCTTCCTGCGCGGCGACACCCACATCCCGCGTGACCCCCGCAAGAACAGCTCCAACCACCAGATCGACCTGAACCAGCTCTACGGCCTGCGCGAGGAGGCGACGGCCGCGCTGCGTACGTTCGACGGCGGGCTGCTCAAGAGCCAGTTCATCAACGGCGGGGAGTTCCCGCCCTACCTGTGCGAGAACGGCAAGATCAAACCGGAGTTCGCCCCGCTGAGCGTCATCCGCTTCGCGGAGCTCACCGACGCGCAGCGCGACACGCTGTTCGCGACCGGGAGCGACCGGGGCAACATCCAGGTCGGCTTCACCATGCTCACGGTGCTGTTCCTGCGCGAGCACAACAGGGTGGCCCGCCTGCTCGGCCAGCTCTGCCCGCGCTGGGACGACGAGCGCCTGTTCCAGACGGCGCGCAACATCCTCATCGTGCTGCTGATCAAGCTGGTGGTCGAGGAGTACATCAACCACATCACGCCCTACCACTTCCGCTTCACCCTGGACTCGCGGCTGACGACGATGCTGGCCCGCGTGCCCTGGCACCGGGAGAACTGGGCCTCGGTGGAGTTCAACCTCGTCTACCGCTGGCACAGCCTGATCCCCTCGCGGCTGTCGGTCGGCGGGAGCGAGCTGCCGATGGAGCGGACCCTGCTCGGCGGCGCGCTGATCACCGAGCATGGCCTCGGCCGGCTCTTCGAGGACGCCTCTCGCCAGCGTGCCGGCCGCATCGGGCTGTTCAACACCGACCCCCTGCTCCGGGAGGTCGACGTGGCCAGCATCACCGACTCGCGCACCCTCGGTCTGGCCTCCTACAACAGCTACCGCGAGCACTGCAGCTTCCCCCGGGTGCGCGGATTCGAGCACGTCTCCGGCGACGAGCGGGTCAGCGGGGCACTACGGGAGCTCTACCGCAGCGTCGACGACCTCGACCTGTACGTCGGCCTGTTCGCCGAGGAGCCCGGCGCGCCCGACGCCATCCTGCCGCCGCTCCTCACGAAGATCATCGCCATCGACGCCTTCTCCCAGGCGCTGACCAACCCGCTGCTGGCCCCCCGCGTGTCCAACGCCGCGACCTTCTCCCCGCACGGCATGCGGATCATCGCGAGCACGCGGACGCTGTCGGACGTACTGCACCGCAACATCCCGGAGGATCCGGGGCCCCGCTTCGTCAGCATGGCACGAAAGGGGCTCCGGTGAGCGGGGACCCCGACCCGGCCGCGCCGGACACCGGCTCTGTCCCGCCGGAGACCGGCCCGGTCGCACGGGCGACCAGCCCGGTAGCGCCGGAGAGCGGTCTGGCAGCCGGGCCGCTGCGGGACGCGGCCCGTGAGCTGGTCGACATCGGGGTCACGATCCGGGAGGCGGCGGCCCACACCACGGCCGCGCTCACCGACGGCGCCCTGCTCCGTGCCCTGCCGCACGCCCCCTCGCCGGGCTATCTGGCCCACCGCGCGCTGCTCCGCGCGATCCTCAACCGCAAGGGCCTCGGGTACGCGGTCACCGGCGGCCGGCTGGGCACCCTGGCGGCCAAGCTCGGCGGCATGGCCGGCGCGGAGAGCCTGGCCGTACGCGTGCTGGCCACCTCGCTGCGCCTGCGGATCACCGCCGTCGCCGTCGACCACCCCGAGCTGACCGGCGACCCCATGCTGGCCCGGCTCATCGAGGCGGCCGCCGCCGACCGCGACCTGGAGGCCATCCGCGCGCTCCGCGCCCTGCTCAAGGACCGTGGCGCGGTACGTGCGCTCAGCGGGCTCGCCCCGATCTTCGGCGAGGTCCTCGCCCTGCGGGCGCTGCTCGACGAGAACCCGCTCAACGACGACACCGCCTGGCTGATCGCGACGGGAAAGGGCTACGCCACCGCCGACCCGATCACCGGCATGAGCAACAAGGCCGTCGCGGCCCTCGACACGGGGGAGGGGGCCGCGCGCCGCGTCGACCTGCAGACCGCCGAATCCGCGCGGCTGTGCTCGCAGGGGTCGCTGCTCGGCTTCCTGCGCAACATCAGCGTGGTCGGTACGACCGGCCGGATGCTCATTCAGAGCGTCGAGGGCCCCGACGGGGTGGTACGCCACATTGTCCAGGCGCCCGGCATGCGGGCGGGACGGCCGGACGGCGACTCACCCCAGGACCTGCTCGGTGCCTTCAGCAGCGCCGTGCTGGACAGCAGCCCCTACAGCCGCTCGCTGGCCAAGGCCGTCGACGACTACGGCCTGCCCCAGGGCGCCGAGCTGGCGCTCATCGGGCACAGCGCGGGTGGCGCGGCCATCATGAACCTGGCGCAGGACGCGGACTTCTGCGCCCGCTACAAAGTCACCCACGCCGTCGCGGTCGGCTCACCCGTCGACTTCAAGCACCCCGCCGACCCGCGCACCTGGGTCGCCAGCGTCACCAACCAGCACGACATCGTCCCCACCCTCGACGGCCAGGGCGCGGGCAGCTGCTTCGACCTGCATCCCGACTGGTACGTGGTGGACTACTTCGACTCCACCCACCTGTTCCCGCTCTGCCACAGCATCGAGCACTACATCGCCAACATCGCCGACGACCTGCCCGAGGCGCGGCACCGGATCGACGGGCGGCTCGGGCCGTACCGGGGGCCGGTCGTGCGCTCGCAGGCGTACCTGCTGGCCGACCGCCCGCCCGACCCGGAAAGTTTTCCCTTCCTCGCCGTGCCCACCTACGCGGTGGACGGCCCGGACGGGACGGTCGAGCTGCCGATCAGGTGCCAGGACGGCAGCGCCCTCACGGCGTACTTCGCCGCGGACCCGGCGGTGGCGGCGGCCCTGCTGGAGGGGACCGGGTTCGGGCCCGCCGTGCGGGTCGCGGGCCGGGCCCTCGTGGCCGTGCACGCCTTCTCGAACCGGCGTACCAGCGTGGGCGGCTACCGCGAGGTCCATCTCGGGATCGTGGTGCCCGGCCCGTGGCGGTCGCGGTCGCTCCGCGTCTGGCCGGATCTGCTGCGCGGTGCCGACCGGCGGCGCTCGGGCAGCTTCCTGGCCGGCTCCGTGCTCGACGACGACGCCGTCCGGGCCGTGGCGCCGCGGTTGTGGGGCGGCGAGCCGTATCTGGCGCCCCTGGAGTTCGAGCTCACCACCAGGGCCGCGCGCATCGACGTCGGTCCGGTCGACGACCGGCTCCTCACGCTGCGCGGGCTCCTCGGTCCGTGGCTGCCCGTGAGTGATCGCGATCTGGTCGGCTACGCGCGGGGGGCGGCGGACACGATGCTGCGCTCATGTATACGGACCCGCGGTCTGGGCCGCCTGCACCCCGTGCCCCGGGTGCGGCTGGCGGTCGGGCCGCGGTCGGCGCATCCGCTGGCGCGCTGGCTTCGCGAGCTGGGCCTCGACGGCGCCCGCCCGCTGCTGTGCCTGTCCGCCACCGCCCACCAGACGCTCCGGGACGCCGCCGTCCCGGTGCTGACCCCCTGACCGGGATGCCGCCGTCCTGGTGCTGGCCCCTGATCGGAGGACCGATGTCAGCCGAACCCGCGGCGATCGCCGCCCACGCCGTGATGCTGCAGGCCGATATCCGCGCGCTCGCCGACTGCGCCGTACGCCTGCGCGAGATCGAGGCCAGGCTGACGGCCGCCGGTGGCGCGCCGCCCTGGCTGCGCGACGCGCTGACCGCCCACCACGCCGCGTGTGTGACGGCCGCCGCCGATCTGACCACGGCGGCGGCGTACCTGCGCCAGTACGCCGAGCGGGCGCGCCCCTGACGCGCGCCCACCCGCCGCGTTGTCCGGCCTGTGCCGGGTTCGGACCGTCTTCTCGTACGGGCCCGCGCCGCGCTCAGTCGGCCTCGTGGATGGCCCGTGCCGCGCTCAGCCCCGACTCCAGCGCGCCCTCGATCCACGCGTGCCACAGCGAGCAGTGCTCGCCCGCGAAGTGCACGCGGCCCTCCGGTGCGATGATCGCGTCATGCAGGTTGCTCTGCTGATGCGGCTCGAACAGGGCGAAGGCGCCGGCCGCGTAGGGATCGTTGTACCAGGCGTGCGTGACGCCGAACTCGAAGTGGTCATGGATCTGGGGGTGGATCTTGGCGACGTCCTCGAGCGCCTGGTCGACCCGCTTCTGCGACGACATCGCGCCCCACCGCAGCGCGTCCTGCCCCCAGGTGTAGCTGGCCAGCAGGACCGTACGCTCGTCGCCGGGGCCGGGGTGCGAGGGGTAGCAGATGCGCCGGATCGGCAGGTCGGTGACCGTGGTGCCGCCGACGATGCCATCGCTCTGCTCCCAGAACGGCCGCCGTACCTGAAAGAGGATCTTGGTGGAGGCGTTGTAGTTCAGCTCGCGGATGGCGCGCTGCTTGCGGCGGGAGAAGGCGGGCCTGGCCTCGACGTCACGCAGCACCGAGAACGGAATCGTGCAGATGGCGTAGTCGCCGGTGAGTGTGGTCTTGCCCGAGCCCGTCCTGAGGTGCAAGGTGACCGAGTGGTCGTCCTGCTCGATGGCGGTGACCTCGTGGCCGAACCGGATGTGGTTGCGCAGCTCCCGGTAGAAGGCGTCCGGCAGCCGGTCGGCGCCGCCCTCGATCTCCTGCATGTCTTCGAACGCCCGCCCGATGATCTCGCGGAACTGCTCGATGACCGCCGCGTTGAGGTTGGCCTCCCGGAAGCTCATGACGCCGTAGAGCTCGATGGCCCCCTCGGAGAATCCGCGCTCGCGCAGGAAGCTGCGGATGGAGTAGCGGTCGTACTCGGCGCAGATGCGGTCGAGCGCGTTCTCGCCCTCCTGGGCGTACAGGTCGTGAATCTCCTGAGTGGCGGTGCGCCACAGGTCCTCGTAGGTGCGACCGCGCTCGTGCTCGGCCAGGCCGAAGTCGACGATCTCGGGGTTGTCGTTGAGCTCCTGGATCGTGGTCCTGACGCCCTGGATGTAGGCCAGGGTGCGGGGGTTGCCCATGACGAACGGGCGCAGGGCCAGCCCGAACTTCGCGCAGTAGGCGAGCGTGAGGTCGTGCACGCGCGGGATCCGCATCGCGCCCGCCTCGGCGTACAGGCCGGGCGCGAATCCCCGCAGGGTGAGCACGCGCCCGCCGACCCGCTGCTGGGCCTCCAGAACGACGGGCTCGTGGCCCTGCCGCATCAGCTCGTAGGCGGCGACCAGACCGGCCATCCCGCCCCCGATGATGAGTACGCGTTTGCGGGGCCGGCCGCCGGCGGCCAGTCCGTGCTCGGCGGTCGCGACCAGGTCGGCCGGCACTCTGAGGTCGTGACTCGGTCTCGGCACTCCCGCGTCCGCCAGCTCCGCGGGCATGGCCGAACCCAGCGGTTTCGACATCTTCTCCAGGACGTCACACTCCTTCATCGTCACGTAAAGCAAGTACATGATTGCTCTAAGTGATGAGTTTGCCAAGGGGTACGCCCTGCCGGGTCAGGGGCAGCAGCCGCCGCCCCAGGCCTCGCACCAGTCGATGCCGTGGGTGTCCTGGGTCTCCCAGTAGAACCTGGTTCTGAGCCTGCGGCGCGGCGCCAGCTCGTCGAGCGAGTAGGCGTCATACAGGCGCCCGTTGACCATCGTCATCGTCACGGTCGTCGAGTTGCCGATGTCCTCCAGCGGGTTCTCGCGCATGACGATCAGGTCGGCGAGCTTGCCCGGCTCCAGTGAGCCGAGCTGGTGGTCCACGCCGAGGCTCTCGGCCACGTTGATCGTGGCCGCCCGCAGCACCCGGTGCGGTGGCATGCCGCCCTCGGCGAGCAGCGCCATCTCCCAGTGCATGGCCATGCCGGGGACCTCGCCGTGGGAGCCGGCGTTGATCCGCACCCCCGCCTGGTCCAGCCGGTTGACCGAGCGGGACACCGCCAGGACCCCGATGTCGTACAGCTCGTCGGCCACGTGGATCGTGGTCATGGCCCGGGCGTAGGGAGGGGCCTCGTACGGCGTGTTCAGCGGGCTGTACCCGCTCAGGCACGCCTGGACATAGGTGCGGATCCGGGGGTCCTTCCACACCTCGGTCCGCTGGTACATGTAGTTCTCGCCGAACAACTCCCCGAAGGCCACGATGAGCGTGGGCGTGTTGGAAACCCCGGCCAGGGCCATGAGCTGGACCACGTCGTCGTAGCAGGTGGCCACGGGCAGGTTGTGCTCCAGGTTGGTGTGGCCGTCCAGGATCATGCTGATGTTGTGGTAGAAGTGCGTCTCGCCCTCGACCACGATGTTGACGCCGTGCTCACGGGCGGCCTTGACCAGCATCTGCCGGTGGCGCCGCGCGGGCCACTTGTAGCTCTTGACGCTCAGCGCGCCGAGCGCCTTCTTCCGCTTGATCACGCCTTCCGCGTCCTCGTACGTGTCGATCGGGCTGTAGAGGTGGAAGACGTTGTGCGGGCGGCCGTGGATGGCCGAGCCGGTGCCGATCCAGCGGGGTCCGACCGTCAGGCCGGCCTGGGTGGTCTCGGTGCTCTCGAAGTTCGGCAGTTCGGAGGAGAAGGGGTCGAAGTTCGTGGTGACGCCAAAGGCCAGGGCGGCGAACCTGGCCGCCTGCTTCTGCGGTGTCACGCCGTTGTCCGTGCTGCCGTCGATGTGCCCGTGGCCGTCGATGAGGCCGGGCATCAGGGTCATCCCCGTGCAGTCGATCACCGTGGCGTCCTCCGGCACGGGCACCTCGCCGCCGACCGCGACGATGCGGTTGCCGCGGACGACGACCGTTCCCGGGCGGTGCACCACATCGCCGCGCATCGTGATCACGGTGCCGCCGGTCAGCGCCACGCACCCGCCGGGCACGTCGGCGTCCACCGTGAGGTCCACGGGGGAGGAGGCCCGGGGCGATTTCCACGCGCCGGTCTCCCGTACGTGCAGGTCGGGGCCGACCGCCCAGTGCAGGCTGGCGCTGTCCGCCGCCCAGGCCAGCGCGTACCCGCCGTGTTCGGTGAGCCGGTGGCAGGGCACCTCGGCGGTGGCCGGTGTGATGAGGAGCTCGTGGCCGGTCTCGCGGTAGGGGATGACGTAGTACTCGCTGGCGTGCCTGAAGGCCAGCCAGGCGCGGTCCGGGCTCAGGCGCAGCTCGTAGGTGTCGGCGTCCGCCGTACGGGCGTGCACTCTGCGGTTGCCGCCGAGCAGGTCGACGCTGACGAGCACCTCGACGGGCTCGGTGCCCGAGCTGTCGGTGATCGTGGCGTAAATCCTGGAGCCGTCCGGGCTGAAGACGGGCGCGTCGTCCGCGGGGGCCAGGTAGCGGGGTTCGCCGCCGCCGCTGTCCACCACGTACAGGCCGGGGCGCGAGCGTGAACCGCCGAGCTGGACGTCGTGCTCCTGCAGCCGGTAGGCGATCAGCCTCCCGTCGGGGCTGAACGTGGGCTGCCGCATGACGCCGGAGCAGGCGGTGACCTCGGTGGTCTCGTCCCAGCGGTCTCGTGGGCAGCGGCGCAGCGTGCTGCCCCGTTCGTCGTCCCATTCCACGTAGGCGAGCAGGCGGCCGTCGCGGCTGAAGGCCGGTTCCGTCGCGTGCGGGGCGTGGTCGCCGACGGGCGTCACGGTGTCCTTGCCGCGCGTGGTGTGCCACAGGCGGCCCAGCGCGGTGAACGCCACCTCCTGCCCGCCGGGCGCGACGGCCAGGTGCCGCACCGCGCGGGCCACCACCTTGTCCGGCGCCAGATCGTGGCGGACGCGGACCGGCTCGACGAGCGTGTGGTGGCACTCCGCGGTGAACGGGATCGCGGTGCTCTCGCCGCTGCCGACGTCGATCCGCCGCAGTCCGCCGCCCGCCCAGATGGCGACGTGACGGCTGTCGGGAAACCAGGAGAACCTCGGGTAGTAGTTGCCCTGGATCTCCCAGACCGCCTGGTTGTCGCGGTCGAGGCCGTCGAAGACCGGACGCTGCCGGCCGTCGGTGAGGTCCAGGCAGAACAGCACCGTCTTGTCCATGACGCGCCGGATGAAGGCGAGCCGTCTGCCGTCGGGCGAGAGCGCGGCGCGGATGGCCCCGCCGAACCCGCCCACGACGGTATCGGTGTGCCCGTCCTCCAGCCTGCGCCGCCGGATGGCGAAGTTGGCGTGGTTGGCGTCCACGTAGATCTTGGGATTGACGAGCCGCTCGCTGTAGTACAGCCAGGCGCCGTCCGGGGACAGCGCGGGCTCCAGGACGTCCCGCCCGCTCGATGGCACGTCCACCAGCAGCCGCCCGCTGCGTGCGCCGCCCTGGCCCGGGGCCTCGAACAGGCGGATCTGCGAGGAGAAGAGCTTGCGGTGCGCCCGGAAGATCGTCGGCGCGATCACGCCGCGCCCACCGGGACCCCAGATGGGGTCGGTCAGGATCGCGTCGGTCTCCCAGGTGAGTTGCCGCGGGTTCGATCCGTCGAGGGCGCAGGACCACACGTTGTCGAACCCGTCGGCGTCACTCAGGTAGAGGATCTCCGTGCCGTCGGGGCTGACGGACGGCATGCGGTGCATCGCGGGGCCACCCTGGAGCAGCGTCGCCGTGCCGCCCGCCGAGGGGATGGAGTAGAGGTCGCCGAGCAGGTCGAACACGATGGTCTCGCCGTCGGGGCTGACCGAGACGCTCATCCAGGTGCCCTCGGTGGTGGTGAAGGAGACCTCGCGGGTGGGCTGTCCCGTCGTGGTGACGTCCCAGCTCATACGGCGACCTCCGTCCAGCCGTCCTCGGTGGCGCCGCAGGGGCCGCCCTCCTGCAGCACCAGGCAGCGCCGATCGAGGTCGAAGCTGATCATCATCTTGGTCTCCCATCGGTCGGTCACCGGCGCTCCCGAACGCGGGTGGGCGCAGATCGGCGCGCCGTCCGCCCAGTGGCAGACCAGTCCGCGCGCCCATTCGGTACGGCTCGCCCCGGTAAGTACCTGCCTGCGCTCGCGCAGCTCCGCCAGGCGGGGGAGCGTGTCGTCCCCGATGGCCGCGAGCCGGTCCCCGGGCGCGAGCCCCGGGTCGAGGAAGTGGTTGGTGTGCAGCAGGAAGCCCTCCTCCGGCGGGAGCACCACGACCCCGGCGGGCGAGATCTCCAGCGTGGCGCCGTCCGCGGCCTGCCCGTCCCAGGCGACCACCGTGAACGAGGCCGACGCCGAGACCCGGGCCGAGCGGACGATGTCCACCGCGTCGGCCACGGATCTCGCCGTGTCGAGGACGCGCCTGGCGACCGCGTGGATGGGTACGCCCTCGGCCGTGCCGTCGGAGGTGTGGCACAGCAGGGTGAACAGCAGCCCGAGCCCGGAGCTGTTGACGCCCGCCTTGCCCAGCACGCCGTTCTCGGCGAACGTCGCGACCGTCAGGTCCTCGGGGGAGAGGTGCCGCAGGACGGTGAAGTTGCTGATCGAGGGGATCCAGTCCCAGGTCTGCAGCGCTCTGGGCGGTTCGCCGGGCGGCAGCCACACCGCGCTCGTACACTCCTTCAGTCCGGCGATGGCGCCTCTGACCAGGATCTCGGTCCGGCTGTTGAGCGCGGCGACCTCCCACAGCCGCAGCCCGGTGCCGCGGGCGATGCCGGTGATCTCCGCCGCCAGCTCGGGAGCCCAGGCGCGCAGATGCTCGTAGCTGTCCTCGGCGATCGCGCGCACGGTGCGCGGGTCGAGCCCGGCCGCCTCGAACAGCCACGTGTAGTCCTTGGCCGTGCCGAGGATCTGGTCGCGCCAGCGGTTCCCGATGCCGAGACCGCGGGCCAGCGGGTCGCGTTCGTCCGAATGGTGGAAGTTGATGGACATCGGCGGCTCAGAAGCGCAGGTGGCGGCCGATGGGCACCACCATGGGGGTCTGCGAGACCGGGTCGGGGATCACCTTCGACTTCAGGCCGAACACCGCCTCCACCAGCTCCTCGTTGACGATCTCGCTCGGCTCGCCCTGGGCGATGATCTCCCCCTTGCGCATGGCGATGAGATGGTGGGCGTATCGGCACGCCAGGTTCAGGTCGTGCAGGACGACGGCGATGGTCCGTCCCTCCTCGCGGTTGAGCTGTACCAGCAGGTCCAGCACGTCTATTTGGTGGTGTACGTCGAGGTAGGTGGTGGGTTCGTCGAGCATGAGGATGCCCGTCTCCTGGGCCAGCGCCATCGCGATCCACACGCGCTGCCGCTGCCCGCCCGACAGTTCGTCGACCGCCCGCCCCGCGATCTCCGCGGTGCCGGTGGCCGCCAGCGCCCAGGCGACCACCCGCTCGTCCTCGTCGGTCCACTGCCGGAACCACTTCTGGTGCGGATACCTGCCACGGCACACCAGGTCGGTCACCGTGATGCCCTCGGGCGCGGTGGGCGTCTGCGGGAGGATGCCGATCCTGGTGGCGAGCTGTTTGGACGGCATCTCGTGGATCGCCTTGCCGTCCAGCGTGACGGCGCCGCCGCGGGGTTTGAGCAGCCGCGCCAGCGCCCGCAGCGTCGTCGACTTGCCGCACGCGTTGGCGCCGACGAGCACGGTGATCTTCCCGGGCGGGATGTCGATGCACAGGTCGCCGACGATGTCGGCGCCGTCGTAGCCGAGCCTGAGGTGGTGGCCGCGCAACTGTTGCGCGTCGGACGGCTGCGCGGGCGTCATGGGATCCACTTGGGAGGAAGGCAGTCGGGAGGAGGGCATCGCCGTCAATCTCCTTGTCCTGAGCTGTTCGTCGTGGCCAGCAGCCACAGCAGGTAGGGGGCGCCGATGATGCCGGTGATGATGCCGACGGAGACCTCGGTGCTGGACAGGGCCATGCGCCCGATCAGGTCGGCCACCGCGACGAGGACGGAACCAATCAGGGCGGCCGGCAGGAGCGCGGGGCCCGGTGAGCGCGACAGTCGCCGGGCGATGGGCGCGGAGACGAACGCCACGAAGGCCACCGGACCGGCCGCGCCGATCCCGGCTCCGGCCAGCGCCACCCCCACCACGAGCAGCAGCAGCCGGGACCGCTGGACGGACACGCCGACGGCCGTCGCGGAGTCGTCGCCGAGTTCGAGCACGTTGAGCTGCTTGCCGAGGGCGAGCGTGCCCGGGACCAGCACCAGGAGCATCAGCGCGATGGGCTCGATGTTCTCCCAGCCGCGCCCGTTGAGGCTGCCGCTCAGCCACAGCGCGGCGGAGGCCGCGTCGTGGGTGTGCGCGCGGGTCCAGAAGAACTGCGTCAGCGCCAGCGCGACCGCCCCGACGCCGATGCCAACCAGGACCAGGCGGTAGCTCGACAGCCCGCGCCGGTAGGCGAAGGCGTAGATGAGGGCCGCGGTCAGCAGCGCGCCGGCCGTCGCGGCCAGGGAGAGCGGCAGGCCGCTCAGCCCCAGCAGGGTCAGCCCGATCACCGCGGCCAGGCTGCCGCCCGCGGTGATCCCGAGGATGTCCGGGCTGGCCAGCGGGTTGCGCGCCAGCGACTGGAAGACCGCGCCCGACATGCCGAACGCGGCGCCGACGAGTACGGCGAGCAACGCCCTCGGCAGGCGTAGCGACTGGACGACGAACACCTCGCCGCCGTCGCCCGCGCCGAACACCGCGGGCAGGACGCGCAGGACCGAGATGGTGAAGTCGCCGATGGACAGGCTCAAGCAGAACGCCAGCACGGCCGCCAGCGCGAGGGCGACGGTGACCGCGCGCCTCCTGCCGGCGACGCGGCCCCGGGTACGCGACACCGAGGCGACGGCCTCGGACAGTGCCGGAGCTGTCATAGCGAGGCCAGGTTCTTGCGACGGACCAGGGCGATGAACACCGGGGCGCCGAGCAGGGCCGTCACGATGCCGACCTGCAGCTCGGCCGGCGCCACGGCCAGCCGGCCCACGATGTCGGCGACCAGGAGCAGGATGGGGGCCAGCACCGCGCTGTACGGCAGGACCCAGCGGTAGTCCGGGCCGACGATCGCCCGGGCGATATGCGGCACGGTCAGGCCGACGAAGACGATGGGTCCCGCCGCGGCCGTGGCGGCGCCCGCCAGAATCATGATCGCCACGCCGCAGACGATGCGGGCCCGCGTCACGTTCTGGCCCAGCGAACGGGCCACGTCGTCACCCAGGGCGAGCGTGTTGAGCACGCGGCCACCGGCCAGCGCCAGCACGGCGCCCACGGCGACGAAGGGCCACACCTCGGCGGCGACGTCGGCCCCGCGTCCCGCGAGCGACCCGACGGACCAGGCACGGTAGGCGTCCATGGTCCTGACGTCGAGCAGCTGGACGAGGGTGGTGAAGGAGGCCAGCAGAGCCGTCACCGCCGTGCCCGCCAGCGCCAGCTTCACCGGGGTCGCGCCGTCCCTGCCGAGACTGGAGATGAGGTACACGATCACCACCGCGACCCCGGCGCCGGCGAAGGCGAACCACACGTAGCCGAGCAGGGTCGTGACACCGAGGAAGTGCACCGCCGTCAGCACCGCGAGCGCGGCACCGGCGTTGACGCCGAGGATGCCCGGGTCGGCCAGCGGGTTGCGGGACACCCCCTGCATCACGGCCCCCGCGAGCCCGAGCGCCAGCCCGGCGAGCAGCCCGATGATCGTCCGCGGGACGCGCAGGGAGTGGATGACGGCCTGGGCCTCGTCCGTGGGGTCGTAACGCAGGAGCGCGTCGTAGGCGGTGCCCATCGGCAGGTGCCGGGAGCCCAGCACCAGGCTGGCCAGGGCGATTGCGGCCAGCACGGCGATCGCGATCGCCAGGCAGAGGGGGCGCCCCAGCCCGCCGACCAGTCCCCGGCGAGGCGGGGCCTGGTCACGGCGGACGGAGCGTCGCACGGTGGTCGCGCTCATGCGGCGCTACACATTCTTGGCCCGCTCGAGCACGGCGGTCAGGTCCTGGACCTGCCGGGTGTAGTCGTCGTAGTTCAGCGAGACCCGCACCCAGCTGCCGACCTGACCGGCCTTCACCGCCTTCAGGGCGTTCCACGTCGGGTACTTCTTGAGCGCATCGATGCCCAGCGTGTAGCCGCGGGCGTCGACCAGGACGACGCTCGGCTGGTACTTCGCGGCGTTCTCCCAGCTCACGGCCTCGTAGTAGGAGCTGACGAGCTTGCCGTCCGGGGTCATCAGGTCGATGCCCCAGTCCCTGAGGTCGAGCAGGTCCGGGAACAGGTCGGGAACGGCGAAGTAGACCTGTTCCTGGGCCGGGGTCACGGCCAGGACCTTCAGATCCGGGTGCTGCTTGGCCGTGCTCTTCAGCGCCTCGACCGCGCCGGCCCACTTCGTCCGGGCCTGCGCGACCGCCCCTCCGTCGACGTCGGCGCCGAGGGCCTTGGCCAGCGCGGAGAAGCGCTCGATGACGTGGGAGGACGGTTTGGTCGAGTCGATGGCCAGGATCGGCGCGATGGTCTTGGCGTCGTTCTGCATCTTCGCGGTCTGGAAGCCGTAGACGCCGCCGGGGAACAGGACGCCGTCCCCGGTGTAGAAGGTCGAGACGATGACGTCCGGCCTCAGGGAGGCCAGCTTCTCCATCTTGACCTCGCCGAAGACCTCGCCGACCGACTCGATGCCGGTCAGGTCGAGCCCTTTGAGCATGGGGTTGCCGTTGAGGGGCGCGCCGCCGAAGATGCCCACCGGTCTGATGCCGAGGTGCATCAGGGCGTTGGCGGCGTCCTCCTGGGCGACGACCCGGATCTCCTTCTTGTCGAGCTTGACGGTCTCCGCCCGGTCGTCGGTGAAGGAGAAGGCGGCGGACGCCGCCGCCGCGTTCGTGGCCGTCCCGGCGGCGGTGCCGGTGGCGCCGGATCCGGGCTGACCGGCGCATCCGGTCACGACAAGAAGCGCGGCAGTGACGAGACCGATCAGACGCGGGCGGATGCTGAGAGTGTCCGGAGATTTGGGGGGCGCGCTCATGTTGTTCCTCTCTCGGCGCCTGTTCGCCCGGGGGACATTTCTGTCGGCCCGCGAAGGGCAGCGCAGCACGGGGCGCTGGTCGGTTGAGGCAGCCGATGCGTTCTTGCCTGAACGTTTCGGCACATACAATCACCGGCGAAAGATGGTGTCAACGATGCGTTAGCGGGGGATTACTGAGGCAGGAGCCGGGCTGTTGCGTCCTTCGCGGGCGCGTGCCTAAGGTGTGCCGAAACGATTCGGCACGGTGTGAGGTGCGCGTGACAACGGAGCCCGCCCGCCTGACGGCCGGTTCAGTGCCGCGAGGTCGACTCGCGCACCCGGAGCTCGGTCTGGATGACGACCGGGCCCGCCGCCTTCTCGCCGCTCACCCGCCTGGCCAGCAGGTCGACCGCGGCCCGGGCCATCTCGATCGGCCGCAGGTCGACGGCGGTGATGGGCGGCGAGGAGACCTGGAGCATCTGCCCGTCCATGCCGCCGGCCAGCAGGAGGTCGCCGGGCACCGAACGTCCCGACTCGGTGATCGCGTCAAGGGCGCCGAGCGGGGTGCCGAACGGGATCGCGAAGATGGCGTCCGGCGGGTTCTTGAGCCGCAGCAGGCTGCGCACGCCCGCCGCCGCGGTCGCCCTGGGCCGCTCCACGTCGATCAGGCGCACCTGCGGCTTGACGCCGTGCTCGGCGCACCAGCGCGCGTACGCCGCGGAGGTGTCCTCGAACCAGGCCCAGGGGGCGTCCGCCGTCACCAGCGCGATCCGCTTCGCGCCCTGGGCGGTGAGGTGGTCGAGGACCTGCACGGTGCTGCCCGTGTTGTCGGTCTCCACCCACCAGCCGTCCGTACGCTGGATGTCGCGGTCGATGGTCACCGCGGGCACGCCCGCGTTGTTGAGCACCGTCAGCGCCTGGTCGCCCTCGCGCGGATCGGCGATGATCACGCCGTCGACGTCGAGCCGCGCCAGGTCCCGGACGTCGGTGGGGCGCGGGGCCACCAGGAGCTGGCGGTCGGAGTCGACGGTGGCCGCGGCGCAGGCGGCCACCAGGGCCATGTCGTACTCGGCGTTCGCCAGCCAGTCGCCCACGCCGACGTGGCCCAGCGGCAGGCACATGGCGAAGACCCCGGTCCGGCCGGAGCGCAGCGCGCGGGCGGACCGGCGCGGGCGCCACCCGACCTCCGAGACGGCCGTGAGCACCCGTTCGCGCGTCGCGGGATCCACCCGCCCCTTGCTGTTGACCACATCGGAGACCGTCGTCATGGACACACCCGCCCGGATCGCCACATCACGAATCGTGGGGCGCGCTGGTTTCGTGCTCATGAAGGGACTCCGTCTGTGCCTGGGGCCGCGGAGCGGCGAGGTTCTGCGGCCGCTTGACTGCGGATCAGGCCATTTCTAGCCTTGCCGAAAGGTTTCGTCAAAGGAGAATCAGGCCTATGTCGCCTGCGGAATCACCTATATCAAGCTATGACCAGTTCGACGCCGCGGGACCGGTGACGCTGGAGAACTGGATGCGGCCGCCGTACAACGTCAGCGCGTACCAGCGCATCGGAGAGTTGATCCCCACCGCGCCGATCTCCCGCGGTGATGGGCCCGTCCACGACCTGATCGCCGAGGGGACGAGCCTGGGCTCTCTGGAACTGCGCCTCCAGGACGGCCCGAGACGTCGCCTGACCGTGGCGGAGCTCGTCGATTGGTCGCACACCGACGCCCTGGTCGTGCTGCACCGGGGCCGGGTCGTCCACGAGCAGTACGAGCACGGCATGCGGCCGGGCACCCGGCATCTGTGCATGTCGGTGTCCAAGTCCATCACCGCCACGGCCGTCGGTTCGGTGATCGAGTCCGGGGCGCTGTCGCCGGAGGACGAGGTCTGCGCGATCGTGCCCGAGTTCCGCGGCACCGGGCTGGCGGGGGCCAGTGTCCGGCATCTGCTGGACATGCGCACGGGGACGCGCGAGGACATCACCACGCTCGAACTCCAGCGTGCCTACTTCTCCATCTGCCAGTGGGCGCCCCCGGCGGGCTCGCCGGACGAGGACTCGCGCAGCCATTTCTGGCGCTTGACCCAGGTGCGCCCGCACGGCGGTGACTTCGAGTACCGCTCGACCCTGACCTGCGTGCTGGCGCTGCTGGCCGAGCGCGCGACGGGCCTGCGGGTGCCGGAGCTGATCTCCCGGCAGCTGTGGCGGCGGCTGGGCGCCGAACACGACGCCGAGATCACGGTCGACCGCAACGGCCACGCCCTGGCGGACATCGGGGTCTGCTGTACGGCCCGCGATCTGGCCCGCCTCGGCGAGGCCCTGCGGCGGGACGGGCTGCGCTCCGATGGGACGCGGGTGGTGCCGGAAGGCTGGGTCGCCGACACCCTGACCCCCGACGGCGACCAGGCCGCGGCCTTTCCCCGGCACGGCTCGCCGTACCTGACCGTGCCCGGCGCCTACTACCGCAACCAGTGGTGGGTCGCCGCGCCCCGCACCCCGGACGGGGGCGGGGTCTACATGGCCTTGGGTATCCACGGCCAGTTGCTGTTCGTCCATGAGGCGGCCGGGGTGGTCATCGCCAAGTTCTCCTCCTGGCCCGAGCCGTGGATCGACGACCTGGCGCGGGGGAGCATCGCGGGCTGCCTCGCCATCGCTGACACGCTGTCAGGCCACTCCTTGTAGACATAGCGTTGGATATATGCGCAAACTAACAACTGTTACATCTTGTGGCGAGTGATGGTTCGCCGGTGGAGGAGCAACGGAAGGAAGTGGGCCGATGGACGCGGCCGCATGGGGCTTGGGCACGGCGGTGCTGCTCGCCTCGATCGTGGAGATGGTCGAGGCCCTGACGATCGTCATGGCGATGGGCGTGACGCGGAGCTGGCGCTCCACGTTCGCGGGTGTGGCGGCGGCGCTCGTCGCGCTGACGGCCTTCACCGCCGTCGCCGGATACGCGCTCGCGACCTGGTTGCCGGAGGCGGCACTCCAGCTCGCGATCGGCGGCGTCCTGCTGATCTTCGGCCTGCAGTGGCTGCGCAAGGCGATCCTGCGGTCGTCCGGGCGCAAGGCCATGCACGACGAGGACCAGATCTTCGCCGACGAGGTGGCGGCGGCCGAGAGTGCGGGCGCGGTCAAGGCCAAGGGCCTCGACTGGTTCTCGTTCATGATCAGTTTCAAGGGAGTCTTCCTCGAAGGCGTCGAGGTGGTCTTCATCGTGATCACGTTCGGCCTGAGCGCGGACAACATGCCAGTGGCGATCGGCGCCGCCGTCCTCGGTGTGCTCCTCGTCCTCGGCGTGGGCATCGCCGTCAGGGGGCCGCTGTCGAAGGTGCCGGAGAACACCATGAAGTACGGTGTCGGCCTGCTGCTCGCGGCGTTCGGCACCTTCTGGGCGGTCGAAGGGCTGGGCATCTTCACCGCGAGCCGCCAGAGCCTGGAGTGGCCGGGCGCCGACCTGGCGATCCTGGTGCTCATCGCCGCGTGGTTCGGGCTGTCGCGGGTGATGGTCCACGCCCTCAGGCGGCCCGCCGCGACCGCGTCCACCGCCGTCCCGAGCGCTTCCAGCTAGGAGTTGAACATGGGTTTCATCCGAGGATTCGGGCAGTTCTGGTACGACCTGATCATCGGCGACGACTGGAAGATCGCCGTGGCCGTCGTCACCACGCTGGCGCTCGGCACGGTGGTCCTGCTGGCGTTCGCGGTGCCGGCAGTGGTGCTCACGCCGGTGCTCGGGGCGTGCCTCATGGCCGCCTTCGTCATCGCGCTGCGGATCGACGTGCGCGATCGCTAGCCGGCCTGGAAGATGACCCGTAGCCGGCCTAGAAGATCGCGCTGTCCTCGGCCTCGTAGACGGAGGCGGCGAACTCCTCCAGCGTCTTCGCGCAGTCCTCGAGCGCCTCGGTCACCTCTTTCGCCCGTGCGGCACCCAGGACGTCACGTGCCTTGACCTTCTCGTACCAGCCCTTGAGCTTGGTGAGGTCTTCCTCGTTCTCTTCCAGCTCGCTGTAGGTGAAGTGCCGCGCGGTCACCTCTTTGGCCACTTCGGCGTGGAAGTCGACGCACTTGTCGAGGATCTCTTCGTACTCGTCGTCGCGCGCGGCGTTGTAGAGGGCGACCAGTTCGGTCTCGCCGATGACCGAGGAGGTGCTGACCAGGAAGGCCTGACCCGACATCGACTCGACGATCTCGTTGCGCAGCGCCCGCAGCATCC
Organism: Nonomuraea sp. NPDC049269; assembly: GCF_043197155.1. Taxonomy (NCBI): domain Bacteria; kingdom Bacillati; phylum Actinomycetota; class Actinomycetes; order Streptosporangiales; family Streptosporangiaceae; genus Nonomuraea; species Nonomuraea sp. NPDC049269. Next base: position 292,391 of record NZ_JBICSO010000012.1, on the reverse strand, counting down.
GCTCGCTGTGCGGTGTCCGCGGCGCGGCGGCCGCGGAGTTCTGCAGGTAGATGGCGCCGAGGTTGCGCAGCCGCCGCCAGACCGCGGCGCGCAACCGGGTCGGCTCGCTGGGCACCCGGTAGATCAGCATGAGCCAGGTGACATGCTTCGCCGGCTCGACGGCCTCCTGGCCTTCGGGAGCGCGGCCGGTCTTCGGCCTCTCGGTGCCCGGCAATGCCCGCCTCCTCCGCAGCGCTGAACGAGTCGATCGTATCCGCCCTGACGACACCCGCCACCCGCGCGCCGAAGGTCAGGGGCGGACCGCGCCGAGCAGGCGGGCGCGCCAGTAGTCGTCGAGGTCGGACACCTTGATGACGTCTCCGGTCTGCGGCGCGTGGATCATCTTCCCGTTTCCCGCGTACATGCCCATGTGTCCGAGCCCCTTGCTGAAGAGCAGGTCTCCGGGCTGCAGTTCGTCCAGCGATACGCGGCGGTTGGCGCCCCAGCTCCACTGGGTGTAGGTCGTGCGGGTCAACTCGACGCCCGCGGCCCGCCAGGCGGCCTGGGTCAGGCCGGAGCAGTCGTAGGAGCTCGGTCCCGTGCCGCCCCACTGGTAGGGCTTGCCGATCTGGGCGAAGGCGAACTGGAGCGCGATGCGGGCGTTGCCGGAGGCCGCGCCGGTGTACTTGATGCCGGTGCTGTTGGGGTCGCCGGCCTGGAAGGCGCCCAGCTTGCGCAGGATCTTGGTCTGTTCGGCGACCAGCTTCTCGACTTCCGTCTTCTGCCCGCGGACCTTGTCGCGGGCGTCGTCCGCCTCGGCCAGGACGCTCTTGGCGTCCGTGCGCCGATCGCGCAGATCTTTGGTGGTCGCCTCGAAGGCGCTGAGTTTCGCCGCCCTGGCCTGCGCCATCTGGTCGAGCGTGGCCATGCCGCTCAGCGTCGCCTCAGGGCTGCTGTCGACGAGGAATCGCTGCCAGCCCGCGAAGTCGCCGAACTGGTAGCTGTTCACCGCCACCGCGGCGAGGTCCCTGCGCAGGACGTCGGCTTGTACGCCCTTGCGGCCGACCTCGGCGTTGAGGGTGTCGTACTTCTCCTTGGCCTTCTTGTAGGTCTCGGTGGCCTGGTTGTACTGCTCGACCACCTTGTCGGCCCGTTCGTTGAGCTTCACCAGTTTGGCCTTCGCCTTGGCCCTGGCCTGTGGGGTGGGTGTCGGCGCGGCGACGGCGCCGCTCGGGGTGGCGGCCAGCACGCCCAGCGCCAGTGCCCCGGCCACTGCCATCCGTCCAAGCCTTGTCGGCATGGCCACTACGACGCCTCCTCGTAACCGTCCTTGTATGGGGCGAAACCGTACCGGAGAGATGGCTTGTTCAGCACCATTTCTCGTCGGGACGGCTGCGAGATCCACTACTACGGGCGATAGCGGGGGTGATGTGCCGACCCATGTGTAGATACGCGCGTACGCGCTGGGACGTTCAGTCTTCGGGGGGTGGCGTTGATCGAGCGGGACCTGGCATCAAGGCCGGTCACCTGCCCGGGAGCGGACATGCGTGCGCCCCGGCATCGACGGTGCGATGCCGGGGCGCGTCGTGCCGCCGTCAGGAGTGGGACTTGACCCGGAAGTCGTCCTGGGTGCCGCAGGAGGGGCCGTTCGATCCGCCGATGCGAACGGAGTCGAAGAAGTCGCGGTAGGCGGAGAAGAAGTTGCCCTTGCCGCCCGGAGTGGTCACCGCCGAGCAGCCACCGTAGTTGGCTTCGGAGTAGAGGTGGATGTAGGAATCCGTCCGGTTCCAGTCCGACTTGGCTCTGCCGCCCATGTTCAACGCGGCGAGATCCGGCGTGTCGCTCTGGATCTCGATGATGTCGCCCGTGCCGTCGAGGCCGGAGAACATGCAGTAGTTGTCGTCATGGCACCGGTCATAGCCCGTGGCGGCGTGGGCGGGAACGGTCGGCAGGATGGACAGCGCGACGGCTGCGATCGGTAGCGCGAGCATCTGAAGCTTCTTGCCCATTGCCCCTCTTCGGTTGAAACTTTCTTTCGATGACGGGGTCGAACATACATGACTCGATCTTCGGTGCGGAAGGGGCAATCGCCGGTGATCAGGCGCAGCCCGATCACCGGCGATCAGGCGCAGCCCGAGCTCGCCGAGCGGGGCTGCCCGGCGGACTTGGCATGGCCGAATCGCCTACGAGCCGGCTCCGGACGTCACGGGGGCCGGTGTCTCCTGGGTCGCCAGTTCGGCCAGCCGCCCGGCCAGCAGCGCGGCCAGGATCACCGCTCCGGCGATGACCTGGAACACCCACACCGGCGTGGCCCAGAGCACCAGTTGTCCCTGGACCAGGGTGAGGAAGAGCACCGCGAGCACGGTGCCCGCCACGCCGCCCCGCCTGCCGTGCACGCTGATCCCGCCGAGCAGGACCGCGGCCAAGGTCAGCGTGGTCGTGGTCCAGCCCGAAGCGGGGGTCGCCGCGTGGGTCCTGGTCAGCAGCGCCACTCCGCCGAGGGCGGCGAGCAGGCTCGACCCGCCCAGCCCCACCATGGCGCTGATCCACGGCGACTCCACGCGCAGGGCGGGCCAGGCCAGCGCGCCGCCCAGGGACACGATGACGAACAGCACGAACCACACGAAGGTCGGAAAATCAATGTCGACGGGGATGACGCGGGCGTCCGCGATGCCGCTGACCAGCGCCTCGCAGGCCACGGCCGCGCCCAGGGTCACGGCCCACGCCGGCGCCGAGAGCGCGGTGACGAACAGACCCAGGAGGAGCCCGCCGACCGTGGCGACCAGGATCGCGATGATCGCCGCCGACCAGCCCAGCCCGCTCATACTCATCAGCCAGGCGGTCACCATGCCGGTGAAAGCGGCGATCGACCCGACGGCCAGGTTGGGCGTACCGGTGCGGAACGACAGCGCCAGCCCCGTCGCCACCAGCCCCAGAGCCCCGGCCTGCGCCAGTATGTAGACCAGATACTGGCCCGGCGACGCGCTCAGCAGCGCCGCCACGATCAGCGCGATCGTGAGGATCCCGAGAAAGCCTTCCCAAACGAGAACGACAACTCGCATACGGGCGATCATCCTCGCGTGCGTGACCGCAATTCAAGAGCGTTCTGGTGGTCAGCTGAGCGTCAGGCCGATTCGCCGGGGGAGGGGCAGGTCAGGGTTTCGATTTCCCAGGGTTGGCGACGTTGATCGCTCAGCCGGCTCCGAACGGATTGTCGATGAGGTAGCGCCACAGGCCGTCCGGGCCCCGCCGCGCGACGTCGGTCGCCGTGCCGTGGAGGTCGATCTCGCGGCCGTCGCGCGCCTGGCCGCGAATGGTCCAGTCGACGATGAGCAGCGCGGTGTCGCCCGCGACGTAGGCGTGCCGCAACCGGGCGTCGATCGGCAGCCCGAACCCGAGCAGGTACTGGTTGGCGGTGGCCCGGTCCTTGCCCGTGACGGGATGCCCTGGGCTGGGGACGAGCACGCCCGGGTCGCTGTAGAGGTGCTCCAGGAGCTGGGTGTTCCCGGCGTTGAACGCGGCCATGAAGGCTTCGGGAAGTTGTGCGGCGTCATGAGTCGTCATGACCTATGCATCATATCACAAAGATCATTCTGAGGGTTGTTGATTCGGCGGACTCCTGCCAACAGGCATTCGGCGGCCACCACGCTCCTGGCCCCCAGTGGCCTCCGGCTGGCCGGGCGTACACGAGGTCAGGAGGCCGCGCGATCGCAGCGGGGGAACAAGCCCCGCGCTCGGTCCGCGGTCACGAGCTGGGGCTCGCGAATCAGGTGGTCGCGGGTGTAGTCGGGCAGTGGCGCGGTGTTCTTGGGCGCCATGATGCGCTCCACCGTCGCCATGGCCCGCATGAGTGGCAGCCGGGCCATGGTGTCGCGGACCCACCTGCCGGTGCGCGTCTTCGGCACCATGAGGCGGACGTTGGGCCCGATCTTCTGCTTCTGATCGACCAGCTCCCGGTGGCCGTCCTCATACCGGCGGAAGGCGACCTGGTGATCCCCGGCGGCCGCCGCGAGCTCGCCCGCGAGCCGGTACGCGCCGACCAGCGCCAGCTCGGCGCCGGCGCCCGACGCGGGAGACGCGCAGTAAGCGGCGTCACCCACGAGCGCCACGCGGCCCGACGACCACGACGGCATCCGCACCTGGCTCAACGCGTCGAAATAGAAGTCGGGGTCCGCGAGCGCTCCGGTGAGCAGCTCCCGTACGCGCCACGACTCACCCGCGAACGCCTCGCTCACCAGGCGCTTGTGCTGCTCGACGTCCCGGTGGTCGTACGTCAGCGGCTCGGACCGGCGGAAGATGAAGTACGCCTTGGCCTGGGAGTGGTTGCCCGAGCGGTAGATTCCGGCCATTTTGCCCGGCACGTTGTACATCGTCACCCAGCGGTTCTCACCCAGCGCCGAGTCGGCGTTCGAGAACGCGAAGTAGTGGCCCTTGTGCTGGATGAACCGCGACTCGGGGCCGAAGGCCAGCCGGCGGACCGTGGAATGCATGCCGTCGGCGCCGATGACCAGATCGAACCGGCGGGCCGGGCCGTGCTCGAAGGAGACCGTCACGCCGTCGCCGCTCTGCTCCAGCGTCCGGATGGAGTCGCCGAAAACGTACTCGACGTCGTCCTTCGTCGCCTCGTACAGGAGCGCCACCAGGTCGCCACGCATGATCTCCACGTCGTCGCCACCGCTCCGCATGGCCTGCGCGTCGATGCGGGCCACGCTCCGGTTCGCAGCGTTCACGAAGGACATGCCCCGTACGTCCGCCGCCATCGTCCTGATCTGGGGCATGATCCCCATCCGTTCGGCCACGTCGATGGCGGGACCACGTACGTCCACACCGTTGCCGCCCGCGCGCGGCCGGGGCGCGCGCTCGACCAGGGTGGGCCGGAACCCGTGCCGGGCCAGCCAGTACGCCAGGGTCTGCCCCGCGATACTCGCCCCAGAGATCAGAATCCGCTCGTTCATGAGACACCTCACCTTCGTTCGCCCTGACCATCGGTCAGTGGTTGAACCATAGGGTCCCGACCGGAGGTCAGTCAAGCGGCTAGAATCTGCGACATGACTGACGACACCCGCTCCGGGATCCTGCGGGTCGCGCTCGAACTGTTCGCCTCGCTGGGCTATCACGCCACCTCGGTACGGGAGATCGCGGAGCGGCTCAACCTGACGAAGACCGCGGTCCTCTACCATTTCCCCAGCAAGAAGGACATCCTTGCCACACTGGCGGAGCCGATGCTGGCCGACATGGAGGCCGCCGTCGAGGCGGCCAACGGCATCGAGGGCGCTGACTTCCGGCGGAAGCGGTGGGTCGTCATCGAGGGGCTGCTCGACGTGTGGCTGAGGCACCGGTTCCTGATGCGGATGAACACGCAGGACCTGGCGCTGGGCGCCGACCGCCCGACGTTCGAGCGTTTTCGCGACACCGCGATGATGGCCGAGCACTTCATCGCCGGCCCCGACGCGGATCTCGCCGGGCAGGTCCGGGCGGTGCAGGCGTTCGCGATGCTCAGCGACCCGGTCGTCATGTTCGCCGACCTGCCCGCCGACCTGATCCGGCCCGCGGTGCTGGCCGGGGTGGAACGACTCCTCGGCGAGACGGCCCCGGGGCATGTGACCGGGTCCGCGACCGATCTCGATGCCGGGTCTCCGTCCGACTTTCAGGCAGGGCTTGCGCCCGACTTTCGGGCGGGGCCCTCCGCCGAGCCCTCCGCCGAGCCCTCCGCCGGGGCTTTCGCCGAGTCCTCAGCCGAGTCCTCGTCTGGCACTTCGCCCGCGCCCGCTCGGTCGTCGGGTCGACGGCGTGGCAGGCCCGGCGCGATGAGCCCGGACATGATCGAGACCGCCCGGCGGATGTACGCGACCGGCGAGCACTCCGCCGCCGACATCTCCCGAGTCCTGGGCGTCTCTCGCGCGACCGTATACCGGCACCTGTCGGACGGCTAATTTTGAGACTAAATATGCGACTCATTTTGAGACGATAGGTCAAACGCAACCCGCAGTTGTCACCGCGCGCACGCCCCTGTCACTCGGCGTTCCGCCGCCGCGCGGCCTCCGCAAGAGCCTGGGCCCGCTTGCGGCGCCGGTCGTCCCTCACCGTTTCGAAGATGATGGTCGCCCGCTCGAAGGCGCTGATGGCCTCGTCAAACCGTCCCAGCTCGCCCAGGGCATTGCCGAGGTTGGTCAGCGCCGTGCCTTCGCCGTGCCGATCGTCCGCCTCGCGGCAGATCGTCAGGGCTTTCCGGTGCAGGGTGACGGCCTCCTCGAACCGCCCCGCCTCGGCCAGGGCATTGCCCAGATTGTTGAGCGCCATGCCTTCGCCGTGCTGCTCGCCCAACTCCCGGCAGACCGCCAGGGCGTCCGTCAGGACGGTGATGGCTTCATCAAATCGCCCCACCCCGCTCAGGGCACTGCCTAGGTTGTTCAGCGCCGTGCCTTCGCCGTGTCGCTCGCCCAGCTCGCGGTAGACCGCCAGGGCGTCCCGGTACGCGGTGACGGCCGCCTTGAACTGCCCCAGCTCATCCAGGGCATTGCCGAGGTTGGTGAGCGTTATGCCCTCTCCGTGCCGGTCTTCCACCTCGCGGCGGGCTGTCAGAGCGTCCTCCAAGACCGTGACGGCCTCCTCGAACCGCCCCGCCTCGCCCAGGATGGAGCCGAGGCTGTTCAGCACTTTGGCTTCGCCGTGCCGGTCGTCCAGCAAGCGGAGGATTGTCAGGGCTTTCTGCTGTGCGGTGATGGCCTCTGTGTAGCGCCGCACTCCGGCCAGGGCATTGCCGAGGTTGATCAGCACTTGGGCTTCGCTGTGCCGGTCGTCCAGCAAACGGAGGATTGTCAGGGCTTTCTGCTGTGCGGTGATGGCCTCTGTGTAGCGCCGCACCCCGCTCAGGGCATTGCCGAGGTTGATCAGCACGTGGGCTTCGCTGCGCGGGTCGTCCAGCAAGCGGAGGATTGTCAGGGCTTTCTGCTGTGCGGTGATGGCCTCTGTGTAGCGCCGCAGTCCACTGAGAGCGCTGCCGAGGTTGTTCAATACCTGGGCTTCGCTGTGTCGATCGCGTAGCTTGCGGAGGATCGTCAGCGCCTTGCGGTGCGTGATGAGGGCGTCGGTGAATCGCCGCATCTCGCACAGGGCGACGCCGAGGTTGTTCAGCGCGCCGGCTTCGCCCCGCCGGTCGCCCAGCCGGTTGCCGGCCCGCACCGCGACATTGGCGACGGCCAGACGGTCATCGAGGTGGCGGCGCCACGCAAGGTATTCGGTCAAGTGGGCCGACAGGTCCAAGGTGACGTGGTGGCGGTGGGTGGAGTCGGCCAGGGCGACCGCGGCGACCAGGTTGGCGCGTTCGGCGTCCAACCAGGCCAGCGCGTCCTGTCGGCCGCCGAACCGCTCAGACGTCGACTGACCGGGAAGAGCACGCAGGTGGCCGTCGGCGGCGTCGGCCGTGTCCAGGTAGAAGGCCAGCATCCGGTCCAGCGCCCGCTCGCGCCCGTCCGAGTTCGCCTCGGTCCTACCGTGCTCGTCGGCGTACAGGCGGACCAGATCATGCATCGCCCACCGGTCCTGGCCCGGGACCGGAGCGGTGACCAGGTGGGCACGGGACAGGGCGGCCAGGCGTCGGCGCGTGACCGGTGCGGGTGCGTCGTCCAGGGCGGCAGCGACCGACAGGGACAGGTGCGGGCCCGGGTCCAGCGGCAGCAGCCGGAACAGCCGTGCCTGCTCAGGCTGCGTGTCGACCAGGTGCCGATAGGACAGGTCGAACGCGGCCCGCACCGCGTACGGCCGGCCGTGGGAGTCGGCATCACCGGTGTCCAGGGCGTCCAGCCGGTGCCGGGCGTCGGCGAGTTCCGCAGCCATGTCAGCCAGGAGGCGGTCCGGCTCGGCGCGCAGCAGGGCGGCGGTGATCTGTAATGCCAAGGGCAGCCGTCCGCACAGCCGGGCGATCGTTGTCGCGGGATGGGGCTCTGCGTCGATACGCGGATCGGGCCGGCTCGGCTGCAGGGCGGTACGCAGCAGGTCAAGGGCCTCTTCTTCGGGCAGCACGGTCAGGTCGACCAGGTGGGCGGCCAGGGTAAGGGTGTGCCGTGAGGTGATCAGCAGCCGGTGGCACGGCTGGGCCGGCAGCAGCGGCTCGACCTGGCCGGTGACGGCGGCGTTGTCGGCCACTACCAGCACTGGCAGCCCTTGGCGGGCTTGTTCGGCCAGCACCGACCGGTACAAGGCAAGCCGTTCCTCGCCAGTTGGCGGAAGATCGGTGTCGCGGATGCCCATCTTGCGCAGCACGTCCCCTGCCGCCGCTGCGGCGGATACGCGTTTGCCGGGGTCGGGGGTGTAGCCGCGCAGGTCGACGAAGTACACGCCGCCGCCGAACCAGCCCTGCTCCATCGCCTGATGGGCGGCCACGAGCGCTAGCGCGGTCTTGCCGACCCCGGCCATCCCCGCCACCGCCGACACCACCACGCCTGTCCCACCCGCATCCGCCGGGTCCAGGAAGGCCAGCACCTCCCTCAGAGCGTCGGTGCGGCCGACGAAACCGACCGGGCCGGCTGGCAGGCCCGCCCGAGCCTGCGGGGCTGGACCGGTGACTTGCATGGTGATGTTGCGAGCCAAGGTCACCGGCGCGTTGAACGTCCCACCAGTGATCGCGTTACGGTGGCCACCGTCGTCAACGCCCTGATTGTCAACCGTGCGAGGCGGCTCGCTCACCGGAGCTGCTCCGGGACATCGGGATCGTCTGAGGGCAAGGCAGGAGGCGGGGACAGTTGAGCCGCGGATGGGCCGACGATATCCCGGGCCATCGTCACGGGCCCATGGAAGGTGCCGCCCGTGATCGTGTTACTGGCGTTACCCGCCCCCGTGATGGCGGCCCGGCCGGCGTCGCCGGTCTGGATCACCCCGAAGTTGTCCCGAACGGCAACTGATCGCTCCTCGCGCTCCGTAATGGCGTCTATGTCTGAGCGTGGAGCGGTCGCCTGGGAAGAAGCCGGGCTCGAACTTCGGCGGGCCAGGACAACTCCGTACACCGAGATGCCCAGCCCCGCCAGGGCGACGAACACGCCTACCACGCTCGCCAGCTGATCGGCCTGTTCCAGATCCAGCACGATGAAGATCGTCCCCAGTGCGCCGACCACCAGACCGCCGACCGTCAGCGAGATCCAGCCCCAAGTGCTCTTCCTCGTCGCCATGCAGACCATGGTGAACGTGCTGGCCGCATACCGCCACTGAATGTGCAAACCAGCAGCCGGTCAGTTCACTTGCAGGAGCGGTTTCCCACCGGTTCTCTCAGGAGAGCAGCATGCGCTGGCGTAGTAGGGCGAAACCGGCGCGCCGTCCCAGAGCCGAAACCGCGCAGTCGCAGAGAGGCCATGGAGACCAGCGTTCAGCTAGGAAAATCTAGGATGACGTATTCGTACTCGCCCGGAGACGAGCGTTTGAAGGTCCCGTCTCCGTCCAGGTCGATGAAGACGGTCAGGTACAGCTTCTTCTGCTGGGCGGCCAGGAGTGTCGAGGTGCCGTCCTTGAAGACCGTGGAGAACAGGACCGTGTCCTGGGAGTCGGAGCTGTGCCCGACCCGGTCTCCGATCAGGTAGTTGTGGCCGTGGTTGTTCAGATACAGCGTCCCTGATCCGTGCTCGTAGTCGGCGATGCCGGTGCCCGGTCTGAAGCAGGGATGGTCGGCCACCTTGCCTCCGTCGTCGATGGAGAAGACCGAGTCATCCGTCCAGGCGCAGACCTGGGCGGCCGTGTCCTTGGGGAGGGTGGGGAATCGCAGTTCGAACGGCTCGCGCTTCAGGGTGACGGTGGTGATGGGCTGGTCCAGATCGGTCAGGGACATCGGGCTGGCCGCCTTGTCCTGCCAGAATTCCAGCCCCAGGCGCGGTGAGCGCGCCACTTGCGCCGCGGGTGTGCCCGTGGGCGTGGCCGTCACAGTCGGGGACGTGGTGGCCGAGCCTGATGCCGATGGGCTGGTGCTGGGCTGCGGTGATCGGTACCAGTTGATGGCGACGGTGGCGGCCACCGTAAGGGTGATCGCGAGGCCCGCCGCGAGCGCCGTGCCGACGATCACACCGGCGCGCTTACGGCCCGGCTGTGTCTGGTGAGGCGTGGCGGGTGGCGGTGTGATCGGCCAAGGCCCCTGACGGAGCGGCGCTGGTGTCCCGTAAGGCGATGGCGTCCCGCCAGGGGGTGGCGTTCCCCCAGGTGGTGGTGTCCCGCCGCCCGGGGGCGGTCCGCCAGGCGGTGGTGTCCCATAGGACGGTGGTGTCCCGTACGAAGGGGGGCCGGGCTGCTTGTTCATCAGTCCCAGCAGCACCTGCCGGGCGGTCGGTCGCCACGAGGGGTCCTTGTGCAGGCAGGCGGCGACGAAGCCGCGTAAGGTCCCGGTCAGCGAGCCCAGCTCGGGTTCGGCGTTCAGGATGCGGTTGATCACGGCGGGCAGCGGTTCGTGGCCGAACGGCGGCCGGCCGTTGGCCGCGTACGCGATGGTGCACGCCCACGCGAACATGTCCAGGGTCGGACCGGCCGGGTGACCGGACAGTTGCTCGGGCGACATGTACGCCGGAGTGCCCACGACGCCGCTGACCGTGGCGGCGGTGGCGTCGATCGGGCGCGCGATGCCGAAGTCGATGACTCGCGGACCGTCGGCGGCCAGGAGCACGTTCGCGGGCTTGAAGTCGCGGTGCACCACCCCCGCCGCGTGAATGGCGCCCAGCGCCGTGGCCGTCGCGATGGCCAGACGGTCCAGGTCAGCGCCGCGCAGGACCCCCTTGTCGCGCACCGCCTCCTGCAGCGACGGGCCGTCGACGTACTCGCTGATGACGTACGGAGGGTCGGCGTCGGGATCGGCCGCCAGGACGCGGGCCGTGCAGAACGGCGCCACCCGCTGCAGGGACGCCAGCTCCCGGTGGAAGTGCCGCCGGGCGTCGAGGTCGTGGCCGATGTGCGTGTGCAGGAGCTTGACCGCCGCCTGCTGCCCGCTGGGCGAAGTGCCGAGGAACACCGTGCCCTGGCCGCCCTCACCGAGCCGCCCCCGCAGGACGTACCCGGCGACTTCCCGGGGATCGGTCGATCGGAGAGGTCGCATCAGATTCTCTCGCGCGGCAGCGGCAGCGGCAGCGGCAGCGACAGACGGCAAGCGCGGGGATCCGGCCGGCGGCGGCGAACCGCGTCCTCGCCTGGGTGCGGATGGGGCGGCATCTGCATAGAGCTGATTGTGCCGGATGCCGGGGTTGTCCGCTCGGACCGCGTCGATCCGTGAGACCAGCGCAGTGTCGCGCGCCACATCAACGCGAGAAGTCACTTTCACGTAATCCGCATATGTCATGATCCACGGGATTTGTGGACTTTGTGACAGGAGAAGGATGATCGCACTGGCACGTCGTACGCTGCACGCCGCCCTCGCGGGTGGTCTGGCCGCCGCGGCGGTCTGGACGGCGGGCGTACCGGCGGAGGCGGCCGTGGCCGCCACCGTCTCGGTGGACTTCACCAAACCGATCCGGACGATCGCACCCACTGACTTCGGCATCGGGATCACCGGCTACGGCGAGGGTTCGTACATCACCAACGACCCCAAGCACCAGGCCCGGCTGCGCGCTTTAGGCGTGGGCCGGATGCGGATCGAGCTCCACTACCAGGAGCCGGGCAACCATGACAGCCCGATCATCTGCGGCGGCTACGAATGCGCCACGGAGGTCTCGGGAGACGCCTGGATCAACGCGATCCGCGACCTCGGCGCCGAACCGGTCGTCATCCTCCAGGTGGACGGCCGGCAGAGCGCGGAGGTGAACCGCGGTGACGCGGTGGCCCTCTACAAGCACTTCGCGGCGACCGGAAAGCCGGTCCAGCGGTTCATTCTCGGCAACGAGCTCAACTGCGCGTGCACTCCCGACAAGCCGGAGATGACGGCGGCGGAGTACAGCAGCCGCTTCAACCTGATCACCGACGCGCTGCGGGCCGAGAACCCCGCGGTCAAGGTGGGCGGCCCCGCCACGGCATGGGACGACCACGACTACATCAGAACGTTCCTCCAAGGCTCCGGCAGCCGCGTCGACTTCGTCGACTACCACGACTACGGCAACGGCTTCGATGAGATCACCGACGAGGCGCTCCTCGGCAGCGTGATCCGCGACTACGAGAGCGACATCAAGGAGGTGAGCGCGCTCGCGGAGTCCGTACTGGGCCGGAAGATCGACCTGCAGATCGGCGAGTTCAACTCCGACTTCAACGACCCCGACGGCCACCGTACGCTCACCCACTTCAACACGCTGTGGGGCGCGGCGGCGCTCGGGCAGATCCTGCACGCGGGCGCCAGCGCCTACCAGTACGGCGACAAGAATGGGCAGCTCGGCCTGACCAGCACGAACGGCGAAGGCAACATTCCGCGCAGCGAGCCCCTGCCCATCTACCACGGCATCGGCATGTACACCGGTGAGGGGCTGTTCCGGCCCTTCGGCAAGACCGTCGTCCAGGCCAGCGCGAACAACGACAAGCTGCACGTCTTCGCCTCGGACCAGAGCAAGAACGTGGTCCTGGTCAACGTCGGCGCCGACCCGATCGAGGCCGGTCTCGCGCTCACCGGGCTGACGGCGGGGACCGCGGCGATCTGGCAGAGCACGTCGGACGCCTGGACCCCGCACCGGACCGGAACCGCGGCCATCGCCGGCGGCAAGGCCACGGTGACGCTGCCGGCGGGTTCGGCGACGACGCTGGTGATCGACCAGCAGGGGCTGTCGGCGACGTACTTCGACAACGCCGACCTCACCGGCGCCACGGTCACCAGGATCGACCCCACCGTGAACTTCGACTGGGGTTCGGCCGCCCCGGACCCGGCCATCGGCGCCGACACCTTCAGCGTGCGCTGGACGGGGAAGGTCGTGGCCGACAAGGCGGAGACCTACACCTTCGTCACCACCACCGACGACGGGGTACGGCTGTGGGTGGACGGCAAGCCACTCATCGACAACTGGACCGACCACTCCAAGCGCGACGACACCGGCCAGGTGGCGCTGAGCGCCGGGACGCACGACATCAAGATGGAGTTCTACGACAGCGGCTATGACGCCATCGCCGAGCTGCGATGGGAGAGCCCGAGCATTCCCCGCCAGATCATCCCCGCGGAGAAGCTGCTCACCGGGTGAGCAGGCCCGCGCCCACCCCGCTCCTGGGGTGGGCGTCCGGGCTAGAACCGGATCCCATGGGTATGGCCTTCTTACCCTTGAGAACAGGTATCCGGATGATCACCAAGTTGGCGCGGCTGTGCGGCTTCGGGGCCGAGGCCGTCGAAACGTTCGCCCGCAACGGTCTGCTGCGCCCTGTGCCGCCCGCGGACCTGGCGCGTATGGTGGAGGCGTTCCGCCACTTCCACGTCACCCCCGCCACGGGCGTGGCCATGGCCGCCGCGCGCTGGCCGGATCGCCCCGCCATCCTCGACGAGGACGGCTCCCTGACGTTCGCCGAGCTCGACGCGCGGGTGGCGGCGCTGGCCTCGGCCCTGTACGACCGGTTCGGCGTACGGCCGGGCCGGACCGTGGCGATCATGTGGCCCAACCACCGCGGCTTCGTCGAGGCCGTGGCGGCCGTTTCGCGGCTGGGCGCGGACTTGCTGCTGCTCAACACCGGCCTGGCCGGGCCGCGCCTGCGTGACATCCTGCGGCGCGAGGACGTGCACACCCTGATCGCCGCGCCGGAGCTGCCGCCCGTGGACTTCGCCGGGACCCGCGTCGGCGACCTGGATGAGCTGATCGCCTCCGCGACGGCCTCCGCGACCGCGACCGCCACCGGGCCCGAGCCGCCGGCGCCGCGTCGGCCGGGACGCCTGGTGCTGCTCACGTCCGGGACGACCGGGGTGCCCAAGGGAGCGACGCGACGGCTCTCACTGACCGCGCTGGCCGAGCCGTTCACCTCGATGCTGGCCACCGTGCCGCTGCGCAGCGGCGAGCCGATCCTCATCGCGCCGCCGCTGTTCCACGGTCTCGGCCTGCTCTGGTACGGCGTGGCGCTGGTGCTCGGCTGCCCGGTCGTGCTGACGCGGCGCTTCGACCCCGAGAAGGTCCTTCGCGCCCTCGACCGGCATCGGGCCACGGCCATGGTCGCCGTGCCCGTCATGCTGAGGCGGCTGCTGGCCCACGACGTCCAGCCGCTGCCGCACCTGCGGGTGGTGGTCTCCGGCGGGTCGGCGCTGCCGCCGGACCTGGCCACCGCGTTCATGGACGCCTACGGTGACGTGCTCTACAACCTCTACGGCTCCACCGAGGTCGGCTGGGCCACGCTCGCCACCCCGGCCGACCTGCGGGCCGCCCCGGACACCATCGGCCGCCCCACGCGCGGGACCACGGTGGTGATCGCCGGCCCGGACGGCCGCGAGCTGCCCCCGTACGAGGTGGGCCGCGTTCTCGTCGGCGGCGGGCTCACCTTCAGCGGCTACTCGGGCGGCGGCGGTGACGCGAGCACGGAAGCTGGCGGCCGGCAGAGCACCGGCGGCCTGCTGAGCACCGGCGACCTCGGGCACCGGGACGGCCGGGGGCGGCTGTTCATCGACGGCCGCGAGGACGACATGATCGTCTCGGGTGGTGAGAACGTGTTCCCGCAGGAGGTCGAGAACCTCCTCGGCCGGCATCCGGGCGTCGCCGACGTGGCCGTCCTGGGCGTACCGGATGAGGAGTACGGCCAGCGCCTGGCCGCCTACGTGGTCCGGGAGCCCGGCGCGAGACTGTCGGCCGACGAGCTCAAACAGGCTGTCAAGGCCGAGCTGGGCGGCTACAAGGTTCCGCGCGACATCGAGTTCGTGACGGCCGTGCCCCGCAACCAGACGGGCAAGGTGGACCGGCGGAGACTCGGTGGCACGATGAGCTCATGACGATCCCATCACTCGGTCTCGATGAGCTGCTCACCACCACCCGGAGCGTGCGCAAGCGCCTCGACCTCGACCGCCCCGTCCCGCTCGAACTGGTGCGGGAGTGCCTGGACATCGCGCTACAGGCGCCCAGCGGCGGCAACCGCCAGGGCTGGCACTGGATCGTGGTCACCGATCCCGAGCTCCGCCGGCAGATCGGGGACTACTACCTGCGCTCGGCGCAGGCGTACTTCGGGTCCGGCGCCTCGGGCGCGCACCTGTACAAGGACGACCCGGCCCGGGCCGAGGTGCAGCGGCGCGTCTCGGTGAGCGCCGTCCACCTGGCCGAGCACATGGGGGAGGTGCCGGTGCTGGTGATCCCGTGCATCCAGGCGTCCAAGCTCCCCGAGGGCAACCAGGCCGGGCTGTGGGGATCGCTGCTGCCCGCGGCGTGGAGCTACATGCTCGCCGCGCGGGCGCGCGGGCTGGGCACGGCGTGGACCACCCTGCACCTGGCCTACGAGAGCGAGGTGGCCGAGCTGCTCGGCCTCCCCGACGACGTCCGCCAGGGCGTGCTCATCCCCACCGCCTACTACACCGGCGACACCTTCAAGCCCGCCTCGCGCCTGCCGCTCGACGACGTCCTCCATCTCGACCGCTGGCGGGGCGCCATGTGACGGAGCCGGGGGCTTATCGGTGGCCTTAATTTATGCCTTGACATAAGTGGGAAACATAAGTTGTCTCGGTGTACACCCCCCAATGTCACCGAGGAGCCCCCCGTGACAACACCACACAGGCGCGCGGTCCAGGCCGCCCTGGCCGTATGCCTCGCCGCCGGAAGCCTGATGGCCGCCCCGCAGGCCTTCGCCGCCAACGAGCCGGTCAACATCTACCTGACCACCACCTCCGACGCCGGCGGCCGGACGGTGACCCGGGGCCTGCAGCAGCAGGCCCCGACCGCGTTCGCGGCGAGCAGCGGCGCCGCCACCCACACGATCACCGTGAACGAGGGCACCCGTTACCAGACCTTCGAAGGCGGCGGCGCGTCCATCACCGACACCACCGCGTACCTGCTGCGTGGCGGCGCGGTCAGCGCCGCCACCCGGGACGAGGTCATGCGCCGGCTGTTCAGCCCGGCCGACGGCATCGGCCTGTCGTTCGTCCGCAACCCCATCGGCGCTTCGGACCTGTCCCGGCCGGGCAACGTGTCGCTCGACGACACCTGCTGCGACCTGAACGACTTCGGCGCCAACGGCTATGACACGAACGTGCGCCTGCTGACCCAGCAGGCCAGGCAGCTCAACCCGCAGCTGCGCATCATGGCCGTGCCGTGGAGCTCTCCCGGCTGGATGAAGGACAACGGCCGGATGGACCAGATGGGCTGGCTCAAGTGGGAGTACTACCCCATGTACGCGCAGTACCTGGTGAAGTACGTCCAGTCCTACGCCGCGATCGGTGTGCCGATCGACTACATCTCCGTGCAGAACGAGCCGAACTGCTGCCAGGCCGGCAACCCGACCGCGATGAACTACCCGGGCATGAGCTGGAACCCCTCCGGGCTGGTCGAGTTCACCAAGAACCACGTCTACCCGGCCTTCCGCGCGGCCGGCATCTCCAGCAAGGTGCTCATCCACGACTGGAACTACGGCGACTACGCCAACAGCGGCGCCCCCATCCTCGGTGACGCCGGGGTACGCGATGACCCGCTGTTCGGGGGCATCGCGTGGCACGGCTACTTCGGCGACCCGGCGGTGGGCACCCAGGTGCACAACCAGTATCCGGCGGTACGGCAGTTCAGCACCGAGCACTCGGGCGGCACCTGGATCAGCAACCAGCACAACGAGGACATGGCCGACATCGTGACCTACGCCAGGAACTGGAGCGGCAGCCTGGTCAAGTGGAGTCTGGGCGTCAACCAGAGCATGGGCCCGCACAACGGCGGCTGCGGCACCTGCACCGGCCTGATCACCGTGCAGGAAGGCGGCTCGCGCGCCGGGCAGGTCGACTACACGATCGAGTACTACACCACCGGGCACCTGACCAAGTTCGTCCGGCCCGGGGCGCAGCGCGTAGACTCCACCGCCAACGCCACCGTGCAGAACGTCGCGTACCGCAATCCGGACGGCTCCAAGGCCCTGCTCGTCCACAACGGCGGCACGTCCGCCCAGTCGGTCAAGGTGATGTGGGGCGGCCAGTCGTTCACCTACACCATGCCGGCCCGTACGACGGCCACCTTCACCTGGAGCGGCACGTCGACCGGTACCCCGACCGGCACGGTCAGCGGGCTGGGCGGCCGGTGCCTGGACGTGACCGGCGGCAACAGCGCCGACGGCACGCCCGTGCAGATGTGGACCTGCTTCGGCGGGGCGAACCAGCAGTGGACCCGCGCCTCCGAGGGCACGCTCCGCTCGCTCGGCAAGTGCCTCGACGTCTCCGGCGGCTCCACGGCCAACGGCGCCCGCCCGCAGCTCTACTCCTGCAACGGGTCGGCCGCCCAGCAGTGGAGCTACACCACCGGCCGCGACCTGGTGAACCCGGTGTCCGGCAAGTGCCTCGACGTGGTCGACAACGCCGCCACCGACGGCGCCCGGCTGCAGATCTGGACCTGCACCGGCGCGGCCAACCAGAAGTGGACGGTCCCGGCCTGACGCCTCAGGGTTGGCCTCGTCCTCAGGCAGGGCGTGTACAACAGTGCGTATGTCAGAGGGTAATGCGGATCAGGCGAACCGGGAGGACTTGGCCGCCGTCGTCGCGGCCGTCCTCACCGGTTCGCGCCTGCTCGTCTCCATCGCCGTCCGCTCGCTCGGCGCGGTCGAGGACAAGGTCACGTTGCCGCAGTTCCGCATGCTGGTGGTGCTGGCCGGGCACGGGGAGACCAAGCTCGTCACCATGGCCGAGCTGCTCAACGTCAACCCCTCCACAGCCATGCGGATGGCCGACCGGCTCCTCGCCGCCGGGTTGATCGTGCGCGAGGTCAATCCGCGCGACCGCAGGGAGAGCCCGATGCGCCTGACGGACGAGGGTCAGCACATCGTGGACCAGGTCACCGCCCGCCGCGGCGAGGAGATCGCCGCGATCGTCTCGCGGATGCCGATCGAGCAGTGCCGGGCGCTGGTCACGGCGATGACGGCCTTCACCGAGGCGGGAGGTGAGCTGCCCGAGGACGCCCTGCACCCGCTCGGCTGGCCCGGCATCTGAGGGCCGATCTTTGCCTAGAGCAAATTTTGCATGCTGCCATGAACGCTCCCGCCCGGCGCTGCGTACCTCCTTCTGAACCGTCCGAGGACCCATGAAGGGGGTGACGGCGTGCGACTGCGACAGCGCCGTCCCGTTCTCGCCATCAGTGGCGTCGCCGTGCTCCTGGCTCTCGGCGCGTGCGCCGGCCTCCCCGGCGCGCAGCTCCCCAGCGCTCAGCTTCCCGCCGCGACGGTCGTGCCGGGCGTCAGCAGCGCGCCGCCCGCCGCGGCGGCGACGGCGGTCGACACCAGTACGTGGGCCACCAAGTGGGGCCCGTTGTCGGCGGCGGACAGGGAGCTGATCACCAAGGTCCGGCTCGCCACCCTGTGGGAGATGACCATGGCGCAGCAGGCCACCACGCGGGCGAGCACCGCGCGGGTGCGGAAGATCAGTGTGGAGATCGCGGCCCAGCACCACGTCCTGGACGAGAAGGGCCTCGCTCTGGCCGCCAAGCTCAAGGTGCAGCTGCCGATCAAGCCGACGGACCTGCAGCAGGAGTGGATGGCCGACATCTCCAGCCGGTCCGGCAAGCAGTACGACTCGACGTTCGTGAAGTGGCTGCGTCTGGCGCACGGGCAGATCTTCGCCCTGATCGGCGCGGTGCGCGGCAGTACGCAGAACAGCCTGGTACGGCGTTTCTCCGAGGAGGCCAACGCGGCGGTGCTGAACCATCAGCGGCTGCTGGAGAGCACCGGCCTGGTCAACCCGGACGCCTTCCCGTCCCCGCCGGCCGCCTGACAGCGGCCGGCGTTCCCGTTAGGGCAGGCGGCCCACCTGGGCGAGCGCCTGCTTCAGCAGCACTCCCTGGCCGCCGGTCATCTCCTGCTGGACCAGGGGGGAGGCGGCCTCCTCCGGCGTGAACCAGACGAAGTCGAGGGCGTCCTGGCGGGGGCGGCAGTCACCGGCGACCGGGACGATGTAGGCGAGCGACACGGCGTGCTGGCGCGGGTCGTGATAGGGCGTGACGCCCGGCGTCGGGAAGTATTCGGCGATGGTGAACGGCTGCGGCGACGCGGGCACCTGGGGCAGCGCCGTGTGGCCGAGATCCTTCTCCAGGTGTCGCAGGAGCGCGTCGCGGACCCGCTCGTGGTGCAGCACGCGACCCGAGACCAGCGCCCGGCTGACCGCTCCGTCTGGGTCGATGCGGAGCAGCAGGCCGACGCGGGTCACCACGCCGGTCTCGTCGACTCGCACCGGCACGGCGTCGATATAGAGGATCGGCATCCGCCCCCGCATGGACTCCAGCTCTTCCGGAGCGAGCCAGCCGGGCACAGTTTCGGTCTTTTCGGTCATCTGACGATCGTACGTCCCAGCGTCCCTTGATCCATCCGGACTCTCCAAGCTTCGGTAAAGCCTATCGTCACCGGCGTCAGGTGTCCGGCCGCCCGGTAATGAACCCCGCATGAGCGATGTGTGGCGCCGGACCCCGATCGCCGCCGACGGCACGCTCGGCGCCGCCGCCGAGCATCCTGGCCGGCGCGACCCGCTCTACCTCGCCCGGCGCCGCGCGCTCGCCGAGCTGGCCCGTGGTCACCAGGTGGGGGATCCGTCGCCGACGGTGGAGTACACCGAGGGCGAGCACGCCACCTGGAGCAGGGTCCATCGCGCGCTCGACGACGCGCATCGGGCGTACGCGTGCCGGGCCGTGCTCGACGCGCGGGAGGAGGTCCGCGTCCCCGCCGACCGCATCCCCCAGCACGCGGAGGTCGGGGCCCGGCTGCGGCGGTTGACGGGGTTCGACTTCACGCTGGCCGGGGGAGTGGTGGAGAACGAGCGCTTCCTCGGCTCGATGGCCCGGGGGTACTTCCATGCCGTGCAGTTCGTCCGTCATCCGGCCGTGCCGCTGTACTCGCCGGAGCCGGACATCATCCACGACGTGTTCGGCCACGGCATCCACCTGGCCGCACCGGAGTTCGCCGCGATCTACCGGCTGATCGGCCAGGCGGCGGTGCGGGTGGAGACCCCTGGAGCGCTGCAGATCATCAGTGATCTGTACTGGTTCACCCTGGAGTACGGGGTTCTGGAGGAGGGCGGGACCCCCAAAGCGTACGGGGCGGCACTCCTGTCCTCCTACGGCGAGCTCGGCCGGATCGACCGGAGCCGGATCCGCGACCTGAACGCGCTCGACGCGCTGGCCACCCCCTACGAGATCTCCGGGTATCAGCCGGTGCTGTTCGGCGCCCGCTCGCTGACCCACGTCGCCGACACGCTCGCCGACTTCCTGGACGCCTTCGACGACGACGCGGCCCTGCGACTGCGGCCGCATGGCTGAGAATCCGCCTATCGCCGCGCTGTGGCGTGGACCAGGGGCAGGAACACCTCGTCCACGATCTCGACGAGCGTGCTGTCGGGAACGGGGTGGCGGGCGAACAGGATCTCGTGGCGCAGCAGGTTGGTCGCCGTGGAGACGACTCGGGGGCTGAGCTCGGCGGAGGCGATCTCCCCCCGTCGGGCGGCTCGTTCCAGCACCCCGGTCATCACTTCGCTCATGATGGCGAACGGGCCCGGATCGAGGTCGGGGGCCTCGGCCAGCAGGCCGTGGATGACGTCCTGACCGATGTCGCGCTGCCGCTCGACCATCCGGCGCAGCACGGCGAGGACGTCGCCGCGTAGCTCGCCGGTGTCGGGGGGCTGGTCGGCGATGGATCCGGTGCTGTGGCGCATGGCGGCGACGACGAGCTCGGCCCGGTTGCGCCAGCGGCGGTAGAGGACCTGCTTGCCGGTGCGGGCCCGGGCGGCCACGCCTTCCATGGTCAGGCGGGCGTAGCCGACCTCGGCCAGCTCCGCCCAGGCGGCCTCGAGGATCGTCTCCTCCAGCGCCGCGCCGCGCCGGCGCTGGCTGGTCTGCTGCGGCACGAGAACCTCCGTTAGAGACGTTGCGTCTCCTGCTGTGATGAGCCTATCGTACGAATTGGAGACGGTTCGTCTCTAATCGACCGGGGAGACGGAACATGACCACGACCACCTCCGAACGGCTGGACCCCGCGGTGCTCAAGCTCGCCGGGATCCTCGTCCTCGGCGCGCTGGCGCCCCTGCTGGACAGCACCATCGTGAACGTCGCCCTGCACACCCTGGGCCGCGACCTGGACGCGCCGGTTTCGGCCGTCCAGTGGGTGAGCACCGGCTACCTGCTCGCCCTGGCGATGGCGATCCCGATCACCGGCTGGGCCGTGGACCGCTTCGGCGCCAAGCGGATGTGGCTGGGCGCGCAGCTGCTGTTCCTGGCGGGCTCCGTGCTGTGCGGCGTGGCGTGGAACCTCGGCTCGCTCATCGCCTTCCGCGTGCTGCAGGGCGTCGGCGGCGGGCTGATGCTGCCGATCCTGCAGACCCTGCTCATGCGGGCGGTGGACGGCAGGCAGCTCGGCCGCCTGATGGCCGTCGTCAGCCTGCCCGCCCTCGTCGGCCCGATCCTCGGCCCGGTCGCCGGCGGCCTGATCGCGGGCCACCTGAGCTGGCGCTGGATCTTCTACGTCAACGTCCCCATCAGCCTGCTCGCGGTGCTGCTGGCCTGGCGCGGCCTGCCCGCCGACGCTCCGCGCGACGGCCACCGCCTCGATGTGACCGGCCTGCTCCTGCTCTCGCCCGCACTGGCCGCCCTCATGTACGGACTGACCCGGGTGGGCACCGAGGGCGGGTTCGGCCACGCGGCGGTGCTCGGCCCGCTGGCGGCCGGGGCGCTGCTGCTGACCGGCTTCGCCTACCGCGCGACGCGCACCGCGGACCCGCTCATCGACCTGCGGTTGTTCCGCACGCGGGCGTTCGCCGTGTCCTCGGCGCTGCTGTTCCTGTCGGGGTTGGCGATGTTCGGGTCGATGCTGCTGCTCCCGTTGTACTACCAGCAGGATCGCGGCGCGAGCGTGGTGGCCGCGGGGCTGTTACTGGCGCCGCAGGGGCTGGGCAGCCTCCTGGCCAAGGGGCTGGGCGGCGTCACCGACCGCGTCGGCCCCCGGCCGGTCGTCCTCGCGGGCATCGCCATGACCGCACTGGGCACCGTCCCCTTCGCCTTCGCCGGCCGGCACACCGGCGGCCTGATTCTGGGCGCCGCGCTGGTCGTCCGGGGCGCCGGGCTGAGCGCGGCCAACATGGCCATCATGGTCGGCGCCTTCCGCGGCCTGGACCGGGCGCGGATCCCGCACGCCAGCAGCACCACCCGGATCATGCAGCAGCTCGGCGGCTCGTTCGGCACCGCCGTGCTCGCCGTCATCCTGCAACGGCAGTTGGCCGACCATCCGGGCGCCGCCTTCGGCCACACCTTCGCCTGGGCGTTGGCGTTCACCGTCCTCGCCGTCGTACCGGCTCTCTGGTATCAGCGCACGTGATCACGGCAGTGGCTTGTCGTACAGCCACGAGCAGAGCAGCGGCACGACCGACGGGTCGGCGTAGCGGCCCACATGGGCGATGAAGGCGTCGGTGGTGACGTTGCCGTGCCGGTGGGTGTCGGTCCAGGCGCGCAGGATCAGGAAGAACGCCTGGTCGCCCAGCTTCCGCCGGATCGCGTGCAGGGTCAGCGCCCCGCGCTTGTAGACGCGGTCGTCGAACAGCAGCGCCGGGCTCGGGTCCCCCAGCACGAAGTCCTGGGGGAGGATCTCCAGGCGGCGCCGCCAGCGGCCGGCCAGCTCGTCGGCCGTCGGGCCGCCCGACGCCTGCGACCACAGCCACTCGGCGTACGTGGCGAAGCCCTCGTGCAGCCAGATGTCCTGCCAGGAGGCCACGGTCAGGCTGTTGCCGAACCACTGGTGCGCCAGCTCGTGCGCGACCAGCCGCTCGTGCCCGCGCCGGCCGTCGACGTGGTTGCGGCCGAAGATGGCCATGCCCTGGGCCTCGATCGGGATGTCGAGGTCGTCGTCGGCCACCACGACGGTGCCGGCGGCGAACGGGTACGGCCCGAACCGGTCGACGAACAGCGCCATCATCTGGTCCTGGCGCCCGAAGTCGTGCCGCACCCGCGTCCCGAGCCGGGGCGGGTGGGCCAGCCGCGTGCCGCCCACGTCCGAGAACTGGTAGCGCCCGATCTGCACGCTCGCCAGGTAGCTCGCCATCGGCTCCGGCTGCTCGTACACCCAGGTCGTGGTGCCCGCGGACCGGTATTTGTGGACGAGCAGGCCGTTCGCGATCACCTGGTACGGCGAGGCGGTGGTCACCGTGATCCGGTAGGGCGCTTTGTCGCCGGGCTGGTCGTTGCACGGGAACCAGGAGGGCGCGCCGATCGGCTGACTGGCCACGAGCGCGCCGTCGGTCAGCTCTTCCCAGCCCAGGCCGCCCCACACGCTCCGCACCGGCCGGGGACTGCCCGTGTAGCGGACCTCCACGGCGGCGGTGGCCCCGACGTGCAGCGTCCAGGGCAGGGCGACGCGCAGCTTGCCGTCGCGGTGCGTGTAGCGGGCGCTGACGCCGTCGACGGTGACGCCCGCGACACGGAACTGGCCGAAGTCCAGGTCCAGGCCGTCGAGCGGCTCGTGCGCCACCACCGACAGCAGGGCCGTGCCGTCCAGCCAGTTCGTGGACACGCGGTACTTCAGCGTCAGGTCGTACTGCGCGACCCCGTACCTGAGGTCGCCGTGCGAGGGGAAGTACGAGGTCATCGCCAGGCCGCGATGGGATTGCCGAACCAGCGGGAGCCGTCGGGAACGTCCTCACCACGCATGACCAGAGAGGCGGGGCCGATCGTGGCGTCGGCGCCCACTCGTGCCGCGGGCAGGATCACGCCGTGCGGGCCGAGCGTCGCGCCCCCGGCCAGCGTGACGGTGTCCATGCTCATGACCCGGTCGTGGAACAGATGCGTCTGCAGCACGCAGCCCCTGTTGACGCTGGCGCCGTCGCCGACGCTCACCAGGTCCGCCTCGGGCAGCCAGTAGGTGTGAAGGGTGACCCCATGCCCGATGCGTGCCCCGAGTGAGCGCAGCCACACGTTCAGGGGCGCGGTTCCCAGCCACGGTTCGGCGAACCAGGGCGCCGCCAGCACCTCCACGAAGTTGTCCGCGAGCTCGTTGCGCCACACGAACGAGCTCCACAGCGGCCGATTGCCCACCGCGATCCGGCCGACCAGCGCCCACTTGGCGGCGGTCGCCACCGCCGCGGCGACCACCCCGGCGGCCAGCATCAGCACGCCGCCCAGCAGCGCGGCCACCCCGAAGCCGTACGACGCCGCGACCCACTCCATGGCCCCGGCGGTCAGGAGGGCCAGCGCCACCGTGCCCATCGCGGGCACCAGACGGCAGACCTCGACCAGCGCGCGGGCCGCCTTCAACCGCGCGGGCGGGTCGTAGGTGCGGCTCCGGTCGCCTTCCTCGGTGGTCCGGCGCAGCTCCACGGGCGGCATGCCCAGGTACGACGAGCCGGACTTCGCCTTCTTCGGCGTCGCCGACAACACGCCCACCAGGCCGTCCTTGGGCACCTTGCGGCCGGGCGCGGTCATCCCCGAGTTGCCGAGGAAGGCCCGCTTACCGATCCGCGCCGAGGCGATGCGCATCCAGCCGCCGTCGAGCTCGTACGGGGCGACCATCGTGTCGTCGGCCAGGAACGCGCCGTCGCCGACCGAGGTCATGGTGGGCAGCGCGAGCACGGTCGACAGCTCCACGCCACGGCCCACCCGCATGCCGAGCGCGCGCAGCCAGGCCGGCGTGAGGATGCTGGCGTACAGCGGGAACAGCCAGACCCGGGCCGCGGACATCAGCCGGCCCGTCGCCCACGCCTGCCACGCCTGGCGGCTGTGCACCGGATGGTTGCCGGGACGCATGCGGATGCCGAGCAGCCGCACGATCACCAGCGTGACCAGCGCGAACACGGCCATCCCGACGACCGTCGCGAGCGGCACACCGATCAGCGCGCTGGTGAGCGCCGCGCCGAGCGTGCGCGCGTCCTGGGCGTACCAGCCCAGGACCGCCAGGCCGGACAGGACGGCGACCGCCGGCAGCAGGCTGAGCACGACGGCCGACAGGCCGTACATCACGACCCAGAACCGGGAGCGGGCGGCCCGCTCGGCCGGCCGTGACCTCTTGCCCTGCCGGGAGGCCGGCGCTCCGGCCCAGCGCTGCCCGGCCGGCACCGCGCCCGCGATCGCCGAGCCCGGGGCGACCTGGGCGTTCTTTCCGATCTTGGTGCCGGGGAGCAGGGTCGACCGGGAGCCGACCGTGGCGCCCGCGCCGATCCGGATCTCGCCGACGCGCAGCACGTCGCCGTCGTACCAGTAGCCGCTGAGATCGACCTCCGGCTCGACCGAGGCGCCCGCGCCCAGCCTGAGCAGGCCGGTCACCGGGGGAGCGGAGTGCAGGTCGGCGTCGGCGCCCACCTGGGCGCCGAGCAGCCGGGCGTACAGGCCCATCCAGGGCGCGCTGGCCAGGTCGGGCACGCCGAGTCTGGCGGCGAGCTGTTCGGCGAACCACAGCCGCAGGTGCACGCCGCCGCCGCGCGGATGGCGGCCCGGCCGTACGCCGCGCAGCAGCAGCCGGGCCGACCCCGCGGCCAGGCCCATCCGCCCCGGCGGGGTGACGAACACCAGCCAGCCCAGTGCCACCCACCACCACGACAGGGTGGGCGCCCACGGCGGCGCGAGCAGGTTGCCGACCGTCGCGAGCAGCACGATCCAGCGCATGGCGCCCGCCGTGAGCAGCGGCACCATCAGCGTGGCCTGCGCGAGCGCGGCCCGCGCGGGCATCGGTTTCACCGCACGGCGCGCCGACTTTGCCGGGCCGCGGGAGGCGAGCAGCTTCGCGAGCCCGGCCAGGGTCGGGTGCGCGTAGACGTCGCCCACGGCCACGTCCGGGTAGTCGGTGCGCAGGAGCGACACGAGCCGTGCCGCGGCCAGGCTGGTACCGCCGTCGGTGAAGAAGTCGGCCTGCGGTCCGTCCGGCGCGACGCCGATGACGTCGGTCCACCGCTCGGCCAGCCACGCCTCGATCGGGCTCAACTCACCCTTCGCCGCGTCCGGCGCACCTGGCTCGGCCAGCGGCCAGGGCAGCGCGTCGCGGTCGATCTTGCCCGAGGTACGCGTCGGGAGCGCGTCGATCAGCGTCAGCCGGGGGACCAGGGCGGCGGGCAGCGATTCGGCCAGCAGCTCGCGGGCCTGCCCGACGTCGAACCCGTCGTCCGCCACCAGGTAGCCGACGAGCAACTGGTGGCCGCCGCCGGCGGTCCGCACCGCGGCGGCCGCGCCCGTGACGCCCGGCAGCGCCTGAAGGGCGGCGTCCACCTCACCGAGCTCGATCCGCCGCCCGCCCAGTTTCACCTGGTCATCGGCCCGGCCGATGAAGTAGAGCCCTTCCGGCTCGGCACGGACGAGGTCGCCGCTGCGGTAGGCGCGTTCCCAGCCGAGCGACGGCAGCCGCGGGTACTTCTCGGCGTCCTTCCCCGCGTCCAGGTAGCGGGCCAGGCCCACGCCGCCGATGATCAGCTCTCCGGTCTCGCCCATGGCCACCGGCTCGCCTTCGGCGCCGACGACGGCCAGATCCCAGCCGTCGAGGGGCAGCCCGATGCGTACCGGCTCCGCGCCGGTGAGCCGCGCCGCGCACGCGACGACGGTCGCCTCGGTGGGGCCGTAGGTGTTCCAGACCTCTCGTCCCGGTACGGCCAGCCGCTCCACCAGCTCGGGCGGGCACGCCTCTCCACCGAAGATCAGCAGCCTGATGCCGTCGAGCGACTCCACCGGCCACAGCGCCGCCAGGGTCGGCACGGTCGAGACGGCCGTGATGTCCTGCTCGGCGAGCCAGGGCCCCAGGTCCATGCCGGTACGCACCAGCGATCGGGGGGCGGGCACCAGGCAGGCGCCGTGCCGCCAGGCCAGCCACATCTCCTCGCACGAGGCGTCGAAGGCCACGGACAGCCCGGCGAGCACCCGGTCGCCGGGGCCCAGCGGCTGGTCCTGGAGGAACAGGCCCGCCTCGGCGTCGACGAACGCGGCGGCGGAGCGGTGCGTCACGGCGACGCCCTTGGGCTTGCCGGTGGAGCCGGAGGTGAAGATGATCCAGGCGTCGTCACCGGGCACGGGCGGCTGCGGGCGCGGGTTCCAGTCGTCGCCGGGGGTCAGCGGTTCCGGCGACATCGTCCGCACGATCAGGTCGCCGATCGGCCGGTCGGTCGCCGCGCCGGTCGCCTGGTCAGCCGGTCCGCCGGTCACGCCCGCGGCGTCGGCCGTCCGTTGGCCGGTCACGCCCTCAGGGCCGGCCGTAGGTTTGCCGGTCACGATCGCGGAGACGTTGGCTTCGGTGAAGACCAGCTCGGCGCGTTCCTCGGGGTCGTCGGCGTCGACGGGCACGTACGCGGCGCCCGCGGCGAGCACGGCGAGGATCGTGACGTACAGCTCGGCGGTGCCCGACGGCACCCGCACGCCCACCCGGTCACCACGGCCGATCCCGGCCTCCCTGAGCTCACCCGCGACCCGCGCCACCTCGGCACGCAGCCGCCGGTAGTCGAACCGCGTGGTCCCGTCGTCGAGCGCCGGCTCGTCCGGATGGACCCGCGCGGTCTCGTCGAGGACGTCGAGCAGGGTACGGGGCGCCGCCGCCAGCGGGCCCGCGGGATAGACCGCACGCGAGGCGAGCTTTAACGGCTGGAGATCGGCCATGTACGGACTCAAACGTTGCTCCTCGAGTCGGGCGGAGCTGGTCCTGTCGCACTGAAGAGCACACACTGCTTCCGCCGCCACCTGTGGCGATTACGCCACCGCGATACCAACAGCCGCATATCGGGCGTCTATTCCAACCTCTCCGAAGTCACCGAGTCGCGCCAGGCCCTTCGGCCGGTGAACTTCGGGGCGAAGCGGGCCAGGTGGCATCAACACCGTGTTACCGTCCCACACCTGGCAGTTGTCGATCGAGCGTTGGGGGATGCGTGGAACGCAGGTTCGCCGTGCGCGAGCAGTTGACGGGTGTGGTGCGAGCGGCGCTGGGTGCCGAGCACCGGCTGGTCGATGTGCTGCGGCTTCGGGGCGGCACCAAGAAGGGTGTGTACCGGCTCGTTCTCGACGACGGTTCGACCGCCATCGCCTATATCTGGGACGCGACCGAGAATTACTGGCCCGGTCTCCAGGTCGAGGATCACGCGGACGCGTTCTCGCCCGCTTCCGGTCTGGAGCTGTTCGAGGCCGCTCATCGGCGTCTGGAGGCCGCCGGGGTCCGGGTGCCACGGATCTATCTGGCCGACCGTGGCCGGGAGCTGTATCCGGCGGATGTCGCGGTGGTCGAGGACGTGCTGGGCGGCACCCTGGAGGCGCTGCTCCAGCGTGATCCGGCGGCGGCGGAGCCGGTTCTGGCGCGGCTGGCCGAGATGCTCGAGGTGATGCGGGGCCACACGGGGCCGGGTTTCGGCAAGGTGGCCCTGGTCGACGGTGGCGGGGTGGCCACGGGCCGGTCGTGTGAGCAGGTGGTCTTCGAACGAGCGCTCGTCGATCTCGAGGAGGGCGCCGCGCGGGAGCCGCGGCTCGCGGCCGCTCGTGATCGGCTGGAGGGGGTGCTCCGCGAACTGGCGGCGGGGGTGCGGCCGCGCTCGGCGCACGTGCTGGTTCATGGGGAGCTGGGGCCGGATCATGTGCTGGTGGACGGCGATGGGCGGCCGGTGCTGATCGATATCGAGGGGCTGCTGTACTTCGACGTCGAATGGGAGCACGCGTTTCTGCGGCTGCGCTTCCACGAGGATTATGCGCCGCTGAGCTGGGACGGGCTGGATGAGCGGCGAATGTCGTTCTACACGCTGGCGATGCGCCTGTCGCTGGTGGCCGGGCCCCTGCGGTTGATCGAGGGGGATTTTCCGGGGCGGGAGGCCATGCGGGGGATCGCCGAGCACAATCTGCAGCAGGCGCTGGCCTTCGTCGGCGGGTGAGGTGTCACGCGGACTTGTCGTGGCGTTCCGGTCGCCGGTCGGGGTGGTCACGGGGCACCAGGGTGGGGTTGACGTTGCCGAGCACGGTGTCGCGGTCGATGACGATCCTGGCCACGTCGTCGCGCGTCGGCATTTCGTACATGAGGTTGAGCAGCACTTCTTCGAGAAGGGCGCGGACGGCTCTGGCGCCGGTGCGGCGGGCGAGCGCCTGGTCGGCGATGGCGGCGATGGCCTCCTCGGTGAATGCGAGCTCGATGCCGTCGAGTTCGAAGAGCCGCTGATACTGCTTGACGATCGCGTTGCGTGGTTCGGTGAGGATCCGGGTGAGCGCGGTCCGGTCCAGCGGGTGGAGGGTGGAGATCACCGGCAGCCGGCCGACGAGTTCGGGGATGAGGCCGAAGGTCAGCAGGTCGGCGGGAGTGGCGTGGGGGTCGGGGGCGGGTTTCCCGGTCGTCGTGAAGCCGCTGCTGTTGTGGCCGGTGCGTTGCTCGATGATGTGGTCGAGGCCGGTGAAGGCGCCGCCCGCGATGAACAGCACGTTGGTGGTGTCGATCTGGAGGACTTCCTGGTGGGGGTGTTTGCGGCCGCCTTGGGGCGCGACGCTGACCGTGGCGCCCTCCAGGGTTTTGAGCAGTGCCTGCTGGACGCCTTCGCCTGAGACGTCGCGGGTGATGGACGGGTTGTCGCTCCTGCGGGTGATCTTGTCGATTTCGTCGAGGTAGACGATGCCTGTCTCGGCTTTGGCGATGTCGTCGCCGGCGGCCTGGATGAGCTTGAGGAGGATGGTCTCGACGTCTTCGCCGACGTAGCCGGCCTCGGTGAGCGCGGTGGCGTCGGCCATGGCGAAGGGCACGTCGAGCATTCTGGCCAGGGTCTGGGCGAGGTGGGTCTTACCGCTGCCCGTAGGGCCGATGAGCAGGATGTTGGACTTGCCGAGTTCGATGTCCTCGGTGTGGCGGATGCGTTTGTAGTGGTTGTAGACGGCGACGGCGAGCGTTCTCTTGGCGGCGTCCTGGCCGATGACGTAGTGGTCGAGACGTTCGTGCATGTCTCGTGGTGTGGGCAGGTCGCGGGGCGGGGCGATCTCGTCGGCGTCGATGAGTTCGGTGCAGAGTTCGACGCATTCGTCGCAGATGCAGATTCCGGCGGGGCCCGCGATGAGCTTGCGGACCTGCTGCTGGGTCTTCCGGCAGAACGTGCATGTCGGCTGGTCGCGGACCACGGAGGTAGCTCCTCGATGATCAGAGGGTGACGGTCAGGGAGGACAGACGCCAGGTGCCGGGGTCGGGTGCGCGCGGCGCGGGCTCGGCGAGCGCGAGGCCGGGGTAGCGGCGGAGCAGGGTGGCGAGGGCGACTTCGGTCTGTACGCGGGCGAGGGCGGCGCCGATGCAGAAGTGCGGCCCGTGGGAGAAGCCGAGGTGCCCGGGTTGTCCGGCGGGCCGGGTGATATCGAAGCGGTCGGGGTCGGTGTAGGCGCGGGGGTCGCGGTGGGCGGCGGCGACGGAGGCGGTGACGGCGTCGCCCTTGGCTATGGGGGCGCCGCACAGGTCGACGTCTTCGCGGGCGTAGCGGGGGATCGTCAGCAGGGCGGGGCCGCACCAGCGGATGAGCTCCTCGATGGCACGGGGCATGAGGCCGGTGTCGGCGCGCAGCGCGGCGAGCTGGCCGGGGTGGGTGAGCAGGGCTTCGACGGCGTTGGCGATGAGGTTGGTGGGTGTCTGGCCGGCCATGACGAGGTGCCAGATGAGGGTGACGAGCTCGGTGTCGCTGAGCCGGTCGCCGTTCTCCTCCTGAGCGTGGATGAGGTCGGAGATCAGGTCGTCGGCGGGTTCCGCCCTTCGACGGGCGACGGCCGCCTTGGCGCCGTCGATGATGGCCGGGATGGCGGCGGCGAAGGCGGGGCCGGCGCTGGTGACGACGGTGGCGCCGTACTCGCGCCAACGGAGGCGGTCGGCCTCGGGGATGCCGACGAGCTCGCAGATGACGTCCATGGGCAGTGGCCGGGCGAAGCGCGTCATCAGGTCGACGGCGCCGTGGCCGGGCAGGTCGTCGAGGAGGGCTTCGACGATGGACGCGATGCGCGGGGCGAAGTCGGCGGCGCGGCGGGCGGTGAAGGCGGGTGCGGCGAGCCGGCGTAGCCGCAGGTGTTCGGTGCCGTTCATCTCCGCCATGGTGCGCATGTAGGGCAGGCAGTCTTCGGGGACGTCGGGGCGCATGAAGCTGTCGGTCCTGATCTCGAACCGGGGGTCGCCGAGCATCGTCCTGATGTCGGCATGCCGGGTCACGACCCACATGGGGCCGAAGCCGGGGACGCCCACGCGGGCGATGGGGGCCAGCTCGCGGGCGCGGCCATAGGCGGTGAAGGGGTCGCGGGACACGCCGGGGTCGGTGAGGTCGATCTGCGGAACGTCGCTGGTCACGCATCCTCCTGGAATTTCAGATGTTTAGATCAGATGATCTCATCATACGAATGGTGACGGTATCTTGGTTGCCGATGTACGGCAAACGCCGGAGCGAGGAGGACGATGGGCCGGCTCACCAGGGCAGAGACGCAGGAGCGCAACCGTGCCAAGGTGCTGGCCGCGGCCAAGGACGAGTTCGCCGAGCACGGTTTCCGGGACGCGAAGATCGACAGCATCGCCGAGCGGGCGGAGCTCACGCGGGGCGCCGTCTACTCCAACTTCCCCGGCAAGCGGGCGCTGTATTTCGCGATGCTGGCCGATCTGGCCGAGCGCGCCCCCGAGCCGCCGCACCCGGAGCCGGGCCTGACCGTGGCGGAGGCGCTCAGCGCGTTCGCGCGCGCGTGGGTGACACGGCTGCCCCTGGCCACCGACGATCAGTACGGCGCCGGCCGGCTCGGGATGGATCTGCTGCCGGAGGTAGGCGCGGACGAGCGGATGCGCCGGCCGTTCGCGCAGCTGATGATGTTGGACGCGATGTTGCTCGGGCTGGCTCTGGAACGGTTGCGCCCGTCCGCCGGCCGGCAGGTGCGGGTGGCGGAGATGGCGCTGACGATGCTGCACGGCGCGAGCCAGCTGGCGGCCGTGGCGCCCGGTTTCGTGGACCCGTTCAACGTGGTCAGCGCGTGTGAGCAGCTGGCGGAGCTGGATCTGGGTGACCGGTGGCCGCAGCCGTCGATCGTGCCGCAGGCGCGGGTGGTCGATGAGCGGTGGGCGCCGCCGGTGGCGGTGGATCTGGTCCGAGGCGAGCCGGTGGAGCTCGCCGGCGACGGGGTGGTGGCGGTGCTCGGGCTGCACCGGTTGTCGGCGGCGGAGGAGGCGGTGCGCGCCGCCGCGCCGGCGGCCGAGGTCACGGTCGTGCTGGTCACGGGGGTGGTGGACGAGCTGGCGCCGCTGGCCCGGCTGGTGATCGCCGACCTGCGTTCCTGCCTGCGTCAGGCTTTCCCCGCGGCGGCGTTGCCGCGACTGCGGGTGGTGTGCGACGAGTCGGGAGCGCTCGCGGCGGCGGCGGGCGTGCCGGCGGTCAGTGACGCCACCGAGACGGCGGTACGCGTGGCGTCCGGGCGGATCGTGACCCGGGCTGACGGCTACGGCGCCTGCCACGCCGCCGCCTCGGCCGGTCCGCCGTTCGAGCGGCACGAGCAGGAGTCCGCCTAGTCGACGTCAGGTCCAGGCGATGCCGCCTCTGGTGGGGACATCCGGACCGGTGGCTGTTCCACCCGGCGCAGCCCGAGCTCCCGGCGGATGTCGGCGGCCGGGCGGGCCCGCGCGCGGGCCGCGAGGTCCTCGAAGAAGACCATGTAGCCCATGCCCCTGAGCTCGGCCTCCTTGCGGATGTAGGGCTGCAGGATCCGCCAGAACTCCGGGATGCTCTCGCCGAAGAAGCTGAGGACCAGGTCTTCCGGCACCGTCCGATGGGCGATGAGCAGCCCGGCGTTGTCGAACAGGAACCCGACCTTCCGCACCGCGGCGCGGGCCGGTTCCGGCAGCCCCGTGACCCCGCCGTCCGGCGGATGGTCGGTGGCCAGCCGCTGGAAGATGAAATCACGGGCCTCGAACCATTCGGTGCTGCGCGCCTCCTGGAAGGTCCCCAGCACCACGGGCAGCAGGGCGTGCCGGGACACCGCGCGGGCCTGCCGTATCGACAGCGCGACCGCCGCCACTGCCGCGACCGCGCTGGCGAGGCTCACTAAGAGGGAAACGTCCATGGTCCCTTCGATACGCGTGCTTTCGCCGTTACGCCACTCCGCCCGGGCGGCGGCAAAATCGGTTGCCCCGTTCGGCGGCCGTCTGTTGTACTCCCGGCATCTGTCCGTCGATCCCAGGAGCCTGAAATGCGTGAAGCGTTCTTGTCCCCCTTTACGGCAATTGCCACCTATCTAGAGGACAGAACGCTTGATGCGAACGTTGAACTTGGGGATCTTGGCGCATGTAGACGCCGGTAAGACCAGCCTGACCGAGCGGCTGCTCCACGCCGCCGGGGTCATCGACGAGATCGGCAGCGTCGACGACGGCAGCACCCAGACCGACTCCCTGGCCCTGGAACGGCAGCGCGGCATCACGATCAAGTCCGCCGTCGTCTCCTTCGCCATCGGCGACGTCACGGTCAACCTGATCGACACGCCCGGCCACCCCGACTTCATCGCCGAGGTCGAACGCGTGCTGAGCGTGCTCGACGGCGCCGTGCTGGTCATCTCCGCGGTGGAGGGCGTGCAGGCCCAGACCCGCGTGCTGATGCGGACGCTGCAGCGGCTGCGGATCCCCACCCTGCTGTTCGTCAACAAGATCGACCGCCGTGGCGCGCAGGACGAGGGGTTGCTGCGGGCCATCGCCGAGAAGCTGTCGCCCGCGATCGTGGCGATGGGCTCGGTGCGTGACCTGGGCACCCGCGATGCCGCCTTCGCGCCGTCCGGGGCCGTCGACGCCGCCTTCACCGCGCGGCTGGCCGAGCTGCTGGCCGATCAGGACGACGCCTTCCTGGCGGCGTACGTCCATGACGAGACGGCCGTCTCCTACCGGCGGCTGCGCGGCGAGCTCGCGGCGCAGACCGGGCGGGCCCTGGCGCACCCGGTGTTCTTCGGCTCGGCGATCACCGGCGCGGGTGTGGACGCGCTGACCTCCGGCATCGCGGAACTGCTGCCCGCGGCCGCGTCCCAAGGCGACCCCGTCTCGGGCACGGTCTTCAAGGTCGAACGTGGCCCGGCGGGGGAGAAGATCGCCTACGTCCGGATGTTCTCCGGGACGGTACGCGTACGGGACCGGCTGCGGTTCGGCGGCGGGACTCGCGACAAGGAGGGCGGGGCCCGCGACAAGGAGCGCGGGGCCCCTGACAAGGAGCGCGAGGCCCCCGACAAGGAGAAGGTCACCGCGCTGAGCGTGTTCGACCAGGGTGCCGACGTCCGGCGTTCCTCGGTCACGGCCGGTCAGATCGGCAAGCTGTGGGGCCTGGCCGACATCCAGATCGGCGACTCGATCGGCGAACCGCGCCAGAGCCCCGGCCGCCACCACTTCGCCCCGCCCACCCTGGAGACGGTCGTCGTCCCCGCGAGCCCCGCCGAGCTGGGCGCCCTGCGCGTCGCGCTCGCCCAGCTCGCCGAGCAGGATCCGCTGATCGACCTGCGCCAGGACGACCTCCGGCAGGAGATCTACGTCTCGCTCTACGGCGAGGTGCAGAAAGAGGTCATCCAGGCGACGCTGGCCGCCGACTTCGGCCTCAAGGTCGCCTTCCGTGAGACGACCACGATCTGCGTCGAACGGCCGATCGGCACCGGCGCGGCGGTCGAGTTCAACGGCAAGGCGCCCAACCCGTTCCTGGCCACCGTCGGGCTGCGCGTCGAGCCCGCCCCGACCGGCACCGGCATGCGATACCGGCTGGCGGTCTCGCCCGGGGCGCTGCCGCTGGCCTTCCAACGGGCGGTCGAGGACACCGTACGGGAGACCCTGAGCCAGGGCCTGCACGGATGGCAGGTCACCGACTGCACGGTCACCATGACGCACTCCGGCTATTCGCCCCGGCAGAGCCACTCCCATGCCGTCTTCGACAAGAGCATGTCGAGCACCGGCGCGGACTTCCGCAACCTGACGCCGCTGGTCCTGATGAACGCGCTGAGGCAGGCCGGCACCAGGGTGCACGAGCCGATGCACCGCTTCACCCTGGAAGTGCCGGCCGACACGATCGGCACCGTGCTGCCGGAGCTGGCCCGGCTGCGCGCCGTGCCGCGCACACCGGCCATGCGGGGCGCGTCCTGCCTGGTCGAAGGGGACATTCCAGCGGCGCGCGTACACGAGTTGCGTCAGCAGTTGCCCGCGCTGACCCGCGGCGAGGGCGTGCTGGAGTCGGCCTTCGACCGCTACCAGCCCGTCTCCGGCGCGGTCCCGGTCCGGCCGCGCACGGACCACAACCCGCTGGACCGCAAGGAGTACCTGTTGCACGTCATGCGGCGGGTCTGAGTTGGGTTTCCGGCATCCGGGAAACGGCGTTCCGCCGCCGGTATGACGGAGGTCACCATCGGTCTCACTCGCCTACCGAAGGAGCCGGCCGATGTCGAGCATTCCCCGCGATCAGTGGTACGTCGCCGCGTACGGGCGTGAGATCGGCCGGGAGCCGTTCGGGCGCACCGTCTGCGGTGAGCCGATCCTGTTCTGGCGCACACGCGCCGGGGCCGTCACCGCCATGTCCGACCGCTGCGTGCACCGGCGCTTTCCGCTGTCCCAGGCGCCGAGCCGGGTGGTGGACGACCAGGTGGTGTGCGGTTACCACGGGTTCACCTACGGCGCCGACGGCGTTTGCGTCGCCGTTCCGGGCCAGACGCGGGTGCCCCGGACCGCGCGGCTGACCGGCTACCCGGTCGTGGAGCAGGACTCGTTCGTCTGGGTCTGGATCGGCGACCCGGCCAAGGCCGATGCCGCGAGCATCCCGCGGGCGCGATGGCTGGTCTCGCCCGAGTACACCACGGTGTCCGGGATGGAGCCGCTGAAGGCGCGGTTCGGGCTGCTGGTGGACAATCTGCTCGACCTCTCGCACGAGACGTACCTGCACGGCGGCTACATCGGCACCCCGGAGGTCGCCTCCACACCGATCACCACCGAGGTGGACGAGGAGGCCGGGATCGTCTACGTCAGCCGGCACATGGACGACGCGGAGTGCCCGCCGTTCTACGCCAAGTCCACCGGGCTGAGCGGGCGGATCATGCGCTGGCAGGACATCGAGTACACGCCGCCGTGCCTGTACAAGCTGCACTCGCGCATCGCGCCGCCCGGCGTCCTGCCCCGCGCCGACGGCAGCGACCCGGACGCCTTCCACGTCGAGGTCGTGTACGCCATCACGCCGGAGACCGAGCACACCACGCACGACTTCTGGGCCGTGGCCCGCGACTTCGCCCTCGACGACCAGGGCGTGTCGGACTTCCTGGCCGAGCAGAACCGTACGGTGGTGCTCCAGGACGTGGCCGCGCTCGACGTGCTGGAACAGGTGATCGCGGCCGAACCCCCCGGCTACCAGGAGCTGTCGATCAACATCGACACCGGCGGACTGGCGGCGCGGCGGCTGCTCGCCCGCCAGGCCGGGCAGAGCGCGTCCGGCCGGGTGTGACCGGCATGGCACCCGACCGCATGCTCACCGGCCGCGAGGTGCTGAGGGTGGTGTGGCTGCCCGGCAGCGACCTGCTGGAGGGCACCTGTCACTGCGGCGCCACGCAGGTCGCCGAGGGGCCGATCGAGGTGTGGGAGTGGCTGCTCGCCCACCCGATCGGCCATACGGCGCAGGCTATTGAAGGAGCGGCGCGATGACCGAGCGCAAACTGACCGCGCGAGGCACGGGAGCGGCGCGATGACCGAGCGCAAGCTGGTCGTGGACGCGCGCGGGCAGGCGGCCGACGGCGTCGTCGTCCTGGACCTGCGTGACCCCGCCGGCGCCGAACTGCCCGAGTGGACGCCCGGCGCGCACATCGACCTCGTTCTCGGGGACGACCTCGTACGCCAGTACTCGCTGTGCGGCGACCCGGCCGAGCGCACGACCTGGCGGATCGCCGTCCTGCGCGAGCCCGCCGGCCGGGGCGGCTCGGCGTACGTCCACGACGAACTCCACCCCGGCACGGCGGTCCTGGTCCGCGGACCGCGCAACCACTTCCCGCTCCACCCCGCGCCCCGCTACCTGTTCATCGCCGGCGGGATCGGGATCACCCCCATCCTGCCGATGATCGCCGCCGCCGGCGCCGAGTGGGAGCTCGTCTACGGAGGCCGCACGGCCGCGTCGATGGCGTTCGCCGGCGAGCTGCGCGCCCGATTCGGCGACCGGGTGACCCTACGGCCCCAGGCCGAGCACGGCCTGCTCGACCTCGACGCCATCCTGGAACGCACCCCGCCCGAGACCCTCGTCTACTGCTGCGGTCCGGCCCCGCTGCTGGCGGCCGTCGAGCGCCGCTGCGCGAACCGCCCCCTGCACGTCGAACGCTTCTCGCCCCAAGACCCCGGCGATCCCGTACGTACGGCGTCGTTCGAGGTCGAGCTGGCCCGCACCGGCCGCACGCTCACCGTCCCACCGGAGCGGTCGGTCCTGGAGGTCGTGGAGGAGGCGGGCGTACAGGTCCTATCCTCATGTCGTGAGGGGACGTGCGGCACCTGCGAGACCACCGTGCTCGCCGGCACGGTCGACCATCGCGACTCGCTGCTGACCCCCGAAGAGCAGGCGGCCCACGACACCATGTTCCTGTGCGTCTCCCGCGCCGCCTGCCCGAGACTCGTCCTCGAACTCTGACAGGGGAGCCACCGATGCCGACGGGCGAACGGACCGGGCCCGTGGTGGCACGCGCGCTGCAGATCCTCGGCGCGTTCACGCCCGACCGGCGCGCGCTGACGCTCAGCGAGCTGTCCCGGCACTCCGGGCTGCCGGTCTCCACCGTGCACCGGCTGGTCGCCGACCTGGTGGCCTGGGGCGCGCTGGAGCGGGACCCGGCCGGCTGCTACCACATCGGCCTGCGCCTGTGGGAGATCGGCTCGCTCGCCCCGCGCGGCCTCGGCCTGCGTGAGGCCGCCCTGCCCTACCTGGAGGATCTGTCGCAGGTCACCCGGGAGAACGTGCAGCTGGCCGTGCGGGAGGGCACCGAGGTGGTGTTCGTCGAGCGGATCGCGGGCAGCAAGGCCGTCCCGGTGCTCACCCGGGTCGGCGGCCGATTCGCGCTCACCGCGACCGGCGTCGGACTCGTGCTGCTCGCCCACGCCCCGGACGACGTGCGGGAACAGGTGCTGTCAGCGCCCATCAAAAGCTATACCGAATGCACCATCACCAACCCGCACCGGTTGCGCGCCGCGCTCGCCGACACCCGCGCCCGTGGTTACGCCGTCAGCGACCGGCAGGTGACCATGGACGCCGTGTCGGTGGCGGCGCCGATCCACGGCGCCGGGGGCGACGTCGTCGCGGCGGTGTCCCTGGTCGTCCACCACGGCAGCGTCTCGCCGCACGCGCTCGCCCCGCTGGTGCGCACCAGCGCCCGCGCCATCTCCCGCGCGCTCATGACCGCACGTCCGTAACCTGCGGGCTCATCCCCGCCTCCCTCTTCGGCCGCATTGATGTTGGGCACATCTTTGACTGCAGTCATTGAACTGCCCTACATTTGACCAAACACCGTCCTTCCTTGGGGTGACATGGTGGATCTGTCAGGAAAAGTGGCTGTTGTTACCGGTGCTGGTCGCGGCCTCGGTCAGGCGTACGCACGTGCTCTGGCGCGAGCGGGCGCGGCGGTCGTCGTCAACGACGTGGACACGGAGGCGGCCGGCCAGGTCGTCGAGGGCATCACCGCCGAGGGCGGCAGGGCCGTCGTGGCGGCGGGCGCCGTCGGGGGGACCCAGATAGCCCAGCGGCTGGTGGACACCGCCGTCAAGGAGTTCGGGCGGCTGGACGTCATGGTCACCAACGCGGGCATCCTGCGTGACCGCGTGCTGTGGAAGATGTCCGACGAGGAGTTCGACGCGGTCGTCGAGGTGCACCTGCGCGGCACGTTCAGCTGCGCCCGCGCCGCGGCCGTGCGCATGCGCGAGCAGGGGCAGGGCGGTCGCCTGATCCTCATCTCCTCTCCGGCCGGCCAGCGCGGGAACTTCGGCCAGACCAACTACGCCGCCGCCAAGGCCGGGATCGTGGCGATGGCCCGTACCTGGGCGCTGGAGCTGGCCCGTTCGGAGATCACGGTGAACGCCGTGGTGCCGGTCGCGGCCACCGAGATGACCAAGACCATCCCCGCCTTCGCGCCCATCCTGGAAAGGGGGGAGCCGTATCCCGACTGGGTGCGCAAGGACGAGGGGCTCGGGACGGTCGAGGACGTGGCCGGGCTCATCGTCTACCTCGCCTCGGACGCCTCCGCCGGGGTCACCGGGCAGGCCATCGGCGTCGGCGGCGACAAGCTGGCCCTCTGGTCGCATCCGGCCGAGAAGGCCGTGGCGTACGCGGACGGCGGGTGGAGCGCCGACGCCATCGCCGCCTCCTGGCACACCACGGTGGGCGCCGAGCCGGAGACGTACGGCATCCCCGCTCCCAAGGGGGCCTGAGATGGACCTCGACGAGCTCGTCGCGATCGACGTCCACACCCACGCCGAGGTGTCCAAGGACGGGCACGGCTCGCTCAGCCCGGCGTTGTTCGGCGCCTCCGCGGACTACTTCGGCTCGCACGAGCGCCCGACGATCCCTCAGATGGCCGCGTACTACCGGGAGCGGAAGATGGCCGCGGTGGTGTTCACCGTGGACGCCGAGCACGCCACCGGCCATCCCCGCATCTCGAACGAGGAGATCGCCGAGAGCTGCGCCGAGCACCCGGACGTGCTGATCCCGTTCGCCAGCGTCGATCCGTGGAAGGGCAGGGCGGGCGCCCGCGAGGCCCGCCGCCTGGTCGCCGAGCACGGGGTGCGCGGCTTCAAGTTCCACCCCAGCATCCAGGCCTTCGCCCCGAACGACCGGATGGCCTACCCCCTGTACGAGGTGATCGAGGAGGCGGGTGCGGTCGCCCTGTTCCACACCGGCCAGACCGGCATCGGCGCGGGCGTCCCCGGCGGGGGCGGGATCCGGCTGAAGTACTCCAATCCGATGCTGGTCGACGACGTCGCCGTGGACTTCCCGCACCTGAAGATCATCCTGGCGCATCCGTCGTTCCCCTGGCAGGACGAGGCGCTCGCGGTCGCCACGCACAAGCCGTACGTCCACATCGACCTGTCCGGCTGGTCGCCGAAATACTTCCCGCCGCAGCTCGTCCGCTACGCCAACACGCTGCTCAAGGACAAGGTGCTCTTCGGCTCCGACTACCCGGTCATCACTCCTGACCGCTGGCTGGCCGACTTCGCCAAGCTCGACATCAAGCCCGAGGTCCGCCCCAAGATCCTCAAGGACAACGCCGCCCGCCTGCTCGGCCTCACCTCCAAGGAGCAGCCATGACCATCACCGCGCACGGCCTGGAGGAGCTGAAGGCGCTCGCCGGCCAGGACCTCGGCCACACCGCCTGGCTGGAGATCACCCAGGATCGGGTGAACACCTTCGCCGGCGCCACCAACGACTACCAGTGGATCCACGTGGACGTGGAGCGGGCGAAGGACGGGCCGTTCGGGGGCCCGATCGCGCATGGGTACCTGACCCTGGCCCTGATCATCCCGCTGTTCAACGAGCTGCTGGACATCCAGGGCGTGACGATGAGCATCAACTACGGCCTCAACAAGGTGCGCTTCCCCAGCCCCGTCAAGGTGGGCGCCAAGATCCGCCTGGCCGGGAAGGTCGCCGAGATCGAGGAGGTCCCCGGGGGCGGCGTCCAGATGCTCATGGACTTCACCGTCGAGATCGACGGTTCGGGCAAGCCCGCCTGCGTCGCCCAGGCCGTCTACCGGCACTACGCCTGAGGAGCACCGATGCGGAATGCCGGAACAGGCGCCTGGCCCGCCAAGCGGGCCCAGATGACGCCGGACCGTACCGCCTTCGTGTTCGGCGACCGCTCGCTGACCTACGCCGAGGTCCATGAACGGGTGACCAGGCTCGCCGACCGGCTGCGGGGCAGCGGGGTGCGGGCGGGAGACCGGGTCGCCTACCTCGGCCCGAACCACACCGCGTTCGCCGAGACCATGTTCGCGACGCACGTGCTCGGCGGGATCTTCGTCCCGCTGAACTTCCGGCTCGCCCCGCCCGAGCTCGACTACATGCTGGGCCACTGCGGCGCGAAGGTCCTCCTCTACGCGCCGCAGTGCGCCGGTACGGTCCGCGCGCTGCGGCAGACCGCGGCGCTGGACGAGATCGTCGCGCTGGACGGCGCGGCGCCGGGGGAGCGGGACTACGAGAGCTGGCTCGCGCAGGGCGACCCCACGCCCATCGACCTGCCGGTGGACCTGGCCGACATCGCGCTCGTCCTCTATACCTCGGGCACCACCGGCCGTCCCAAGGGCGCCATGCTCAGCCACGCCAACCTGGCGTGGAACACCTTCAACATCATCATCGGCGTGGACGTCGCCGCCGACGAGACGACGCTGATCAGCGCCCCGCTGTTCCACGTCGCGGCGCTGAACCAGACGCTGCTGCCCACCTTCGCCAAGGGCGGCCGCTCGGTCATCATGCCGTCGTGGGACGTGGACGCGTGCTACGACCTCGTCGAGAAACACGGCGTCACCTGGATGTTCGGGGTCACCACCATGTTCGCCGCGCTCGCCCGCTCGCCCCGCTGGAGCGGCGCGGACCTGTCCTCGGTCCGTACGCTGATGGCCGGGGGAGCGGCGGTTCCGCCCGCCCTGATCCGGGCCTACCAGGAGCGGGGTCTGGTGTTCTGCCAGGGGTACGGGCTGACGGAGACCTCGCCCGGGGCGACCTTCCTGGAGGCCAGCCAGAGCGCGCGCCGGGCCGGGTCGGCGGGCGTGCCCGTGTTGTTCGCCGACGTCCGGGTCGTCCGGCCCGACCTCACGGACACCTTGCCCGGCGAACCCGGCGAGGTTCTCATCAAGGGCCCGAACGTCACCCCCGGCTACTGGGACGATCCGGCGGCCACGGCCGCGGCCTTCGTCAAGGGCGGCTGGTTCCGCTCCGGCGACCTCGCCACCCGCGACGAGGACGGTCACCTGTACATCGTCGACCGGGTCAAGGACATGTACATCTCCGGTGGCGAGAACGTCTATCCCGCGAAGGTGGAGGCGGCCCTCTTCGAGCATCCGGCGGTGGCCGAGGCGGCGGTGATCGGCGTGCCGGACGCGACCTGGGGCGAGAGCGGCCACGCGTTCGTGGTGGTGCGCCCCGGGCGGGCGGTCACGGGCGAGGACCTGCGCCGTTTCCTCCGTTCCCGGCTGGCCGCGTACAAGATCCCCGGCCAGGTCACCTTGGTCGACGCCCTGCCGAAGACCGGCTCGGGCAAGATCCTGAAGCCCAGGCTGCGCGAGCAGGTCAGGTCCGGCAGACAGGAAACCCAGAAACATCACGGTGCGGCGCGTGATCGCGCCGGGAAAGCGAGCGCGCTATGACCGACTCCGGGCTCCAGGACGTCCCGGCCGTGAGCCGGCCGCACGTCGAGCCGGGCAGGCTGTACATCGACGGCCAGTGGTGCGAGGCGAACGCCAAGGGCCGCAGGGACGTCATCGACCCGTCGACCGGGAAGGTCGTCACCACCGTCGCCGAGGCCGGTGCCGCCGACGTGGACGCCGCCGTCACGGCCGGGCGCCGGGCGTCCGGCCCGTGGGCGCGGATGTCCGGCCGCGAGCGGGCCCGCGTGCTGCACCGCGTCGCCGACCTCGTCAGGCGGCGGGCGGACGAGCTCGTCGCGGTCGAGAGCCTCGACGTCGGCAAGCCGGTGAGCCTGTGCCGCGCCGTCGACGTCGCCACGACCGCCGAGATCTACGAGTACTACTCGGGACTGGCGCAGACCATCCAGGGCGCGACCCGGCAGATTCCGATCCCCTCGCACGCCTACACGAGCCGCGAGCCGCTCGGCGTGGTGGGCGCGATCACGCCCTTCAACTTCCCGCTGATCCTCAGCAGCGCGAAGATCGCCCCGGCGCTCGCCGCCGGCAACGCCGTGGTGCACAAGCCCGCGGAGGACACGCCGCTCAGCGCGCTGCTGATGGCCGAGATCCTGGCTGAGGCCGGCGTGCCCGACGGCGTGCTGAACGTGGTCACCGGCGCCGGCGCGGAGGCCGGCGAGGCGCTGCTGCGCCATCCCGGGATCGACAAGATCGCCTTCACCGGTTCCACCGAGATCGGACGGCACGCGGCCCGCATGGCGGGGGAGGCGCTCAAGCCCGTCACGATGGAGCTCGGCGGCAACGCCGCGCAGATCGTGTTCGAGGACGCCGACCTGGACAAGGCGATCGGCTCGGTGATCAAGGGCTTCGTGTTCAACACCGGCCAGTTCTGCATGGGCGGGCCGCGGCTGCTCGTCCACCGCTCCCTGTACGACACCGTCCTGGAGATCCTGGCGGGCGCCGTCGCCGGGGTGCCGGTCGGCGACCCCTTCGACCCGGCGACCGTCGTAGGCCCCATGGCCGCCGAGCGGCATCTCGCCAAGGTCGAACGCTACGTGGCGCTCGCCCGTGAACAGGGCGGCCGGATCGTCACCGGAGGCGAGCGTCTGGAACTCGGCGGCGGCTACTACTACCGGCCGACGATCATCGCCGGCCTGGACGACGACTCCCGGGTCGTGCAGGAGGAGATCTTCGGCCCTGTGCTGACCGTCCAGCCCTTCGGCACCGAGGACGAGGCCGTGGAGCTGGCCAACGGCACGCCGTACGGGCTGGCGGCGGGCCTGCAGACCACGGACCTGGCCCGCGCCCATCGCGTGGCGGCCCGGCTGGAGGCGGGCATCGTCTGGGTGAACGACTGGGCGATGCTCGACCCGGCGATCCCCTTCGGCGGCGTCAAGCAGTCCGGGTACGGGCGAGAGTACGGGCCCGAGGCGCTGGAGTCGTACACCAAGGTCAAGTCCGTCGTCATCGCCCTGTGAAAGGTATGCCATGACCACCACCACAGCAGCGGCCGTCGTCGAATCGGCGGGCGCGGGCTTTCACCTGACCCAGGTCGAGCTGGCCGACCCGCGCCCGGACGAGGTCCTGGTCCGGATGGTCGCCGCCGGAGTCTGCCACACCGATCTGGGCGTCGCCGCCGGCGCGCTGCCGTTCCCGCTGCCCGGCGTCCTGGGCCACGAGGGCGCGGGCGTCGTCGAGGAGGTCGGCTCGGCGGTGACGCGTGTCCGTCCCGGTGATCAGGTGCTGCTCTCCTTCACCTCGTGCGGTAGATGCGCCGACTGCCGGGACGGGCACCCCGCCTACTGCGCGGCCTGGCTGCCGCTGAACCTGCTCGGCGGCGCCCGCGCGGACGGCTCGCCCACCGTGACCAGGGACGGCGCGGCACTCGGCGGCCACTTCTTCGGTCAGTCCTGCTTCGCCAGGCATGCCCTGGTGGACGAGCGCAGCCTGGTCAAGGTGCCCGCCGGCGCGCCGCTCGACCTGCTGGCGCCCCTCGGCTGCGGCGTGCAGACCGGCGCCGGGGCGGTGTGGAACGTCCTGCACCCCCGCCCCGGCGCCACCCTCGTCGTGACCGGCGCGGGAGCGGTCGGCCTGTCCGCGATCATGGCGGCCCGGCTCACCCCGGCCACTCGCGTCATCGCCGTGGACCGAGTGCCCGCCCGCCTGGAGCTGGCGGCCGAGCTCGGCGCCACCCACACCGTGGACACCACCACGGCCGATCTCGC
Organism: Nonomuraea sp. NPDC049269; assembly: GCF_043197155.1. Taxonomy (NCBI): domain Bacteria; kingdom Bacillati; phylum Actinomycetota; class Actinomycetes; order Streptosporangiales; family Streptosporangiaceae; genus Nonomuraea; species Nonomuraea sp. NPDC049269. The sequence goes on along the minus strand of NZ_JBICSO010000012.1, from coordinate 247,905 downwards.
CGAGGCCATCGGCGAGATCACCGGCGGCCGGGGCGCCGACGGCGTGGTCGAGACGACGGGCAACGTGACGGTCGCGAGCGCCGCCGTCGGCGTCCTGGCCGCCCGCGGGACCGCGGTCCTGGTCGGCGCCCCGCCGTTCGGCTCCACCGTCCCCGTTGACGTCAACTTCATGCTCCCGGGCCGCCAGGTGGTGGGCCTGACCCTGGGTGACAGCGAGACCGAGTCGCTGATCCCGGTACTCGCGAAGCTGGTGTCCGACGGCCGGCTGCCGATCGACCGGCTGATCAAGCATTACAAGTTCGAGGAGATCCAGCGCGCGGCCGGCGACATCGTCTCCGGCGCCGTCGTGAAGCCGGTCCTTCGCTTCTAGGCGGTGAGGCGGGGTGCTTTAGGCGGATCGGTAGGGGCTAGACGCTAGATGTCGCTATTGTTATGGTGCGCGCCCCATTGCCACCTCTGGCGCCTCTGGTAACCCCGGTCACCGGGAGCGAGGCCCGAGTGGCGGGCGGACGGCCTGGGGGAAGGCGCGCTACGACGTTCTGTCCGTCGAACGGGGATCGGGGACGGGGTCGCTCGTCCCAGGCTTGGATCCACGAAAGACGGGATGATCATGGCCAAGCGGCGAGAGCGTCTGCGCTATTGGTTCGACAACACGATGTCGAGGGGCACTCCGGCCCTGATCGGCTGGCTCGCGCTGGTGACCGTCGTGATGGTCGTGAGCTTCGGCGTGCTCGTCTATGTGTTCGCCGGCGACGACCTGCCGCACGACAGCTGGAGCGAGGCGCTCTGGGGCATGCTCATGCGGGCGATGGACGCCGGCACCGTGGCGGGCGACAACGAAGGCAGCACGCTCTTCACCATCCTGGGGTTCACGATCACTATCGGCGGTCTGCTGATCGTCAGCAGCCTCGTCGGTGTGCTCACCACCGGTCTGGACAACAAGCTTCAGGAGCTGCGCAAGGGCCGCTCCAAGATCGTGGAGTCCGGGCACACGGCGCTGATCGGCTGGTCGGACCAGATCTTCACGATCATCCCCGAGCTCGTGGAGGCCAACTCGAGCGAGTCGAAGTCCTGCGTGGCACTCCTGGGGGACCGCGACAAGCTGGAGATGGAGGAGGAGCTGCGCTCGCGGCTGGGCGACACCGGCAAGACCCGGGTCGTCGTCCGCTCCGGCAGCGCCACCGAGCCGACCGACCTCGACCTGTTGAGCCTGGACACGGCGCGGGCGATCATCGTGCTGTCCCCGGCCGGTGACGATCCCGACGCGCACGTCGTCAAGACGCTGCTGGCGCTCACGAACCGCAACTGGCGCCGGCGTCGCCCGCCGATCATCGCCTCCGTCGTCGACACCACCAACCTGGTGGCCGCCGAGCTCGCCGGGGGCGGCCACGCGCAGGTGGTCGACACCGACGACATCGCCTCCCGGCTCATCGTGCAGTCCTGCCGCCAGTCGGGACTGTCGGTGGTCTGCACGGACCTGCTGGACTTCGGCGGCGACGAGATCTACCTGCGGCCCGAGCCGAAACTGACCGGCTTCCCGTACGGGGAGGCGCTGTTCGCCTACGACACCGCCTCGCTCATCGGCATCCGGCACGCCGACGGGTCGGTGGTGCTGAACCCGCCGATGAACACGGAGATCATGCAGGGCGACGAGATGATCGTGGTCGCCGAGGACGACTCCACCATCCGGCTCGTGCGCAGCTTCCCGCCGATCGTCGAGAGCGCGATCGCCCACCCGGTCCGCCAGCCGACGCCGCCGGAGCGGACGCTGCTGCTGGGCTGGAACAGCCGCGCCCCCAAGATCGTGCAGGAGCTGAACCAGTACGTGTCACCCGGGTCGTCCCTGCACGTGGCGGCCGCCGCCGTCGAGGAGAGCGACAGCCTGGAACGGCTGAAGATGGGCCTGCAGAACCTGGCGGTGAACGTCAAGGAGTGCGACACCACCGACAGGATCACCCTGGAAGCGCTGGACGTGGGCACGTTCGAGCACATCATCGTCCTGGCCGACAGCAACCTCGAACCGCAGCACGCCGACTCGCGCACGCTGGTGACGCTGCTGCACCTGCGCGACATGGCCGCCAGGTCCGGGCAGCGGTTCGCGATCGTCAGCGAGATGAACGACGACCGCAACCGCCGGTTGGCCCAGGTCACCAAGGCCGACGACTTCGTCGTCAGCGACAAGCTGATCAGCCTGCTGATGACCCAGCTGTCGGAGAACCCGCACCTCGGGCAGGTGTTCCGCTACCTGTTCGACTCCGAAGGGTCGGAGATCTACCTCAAGCCGGTGACGGACTACATCCAGCCGGGGGTACCGGTCAGCTTCGCCACCGTGATCTACTCCGCGCGGATGCGCGGAGAGACCGCGATCGGCTATCGCGTGCTGGCCGAGGCCAGTTCCCCGCCTGCCTACGGTGTCGTGCTGAATCCCGGTAAATCCGACTCTGTCACGTTCGGCCCGCGCGACCTGGTGATCGTCCTCGCGGAGGACTGAAGTCATCGGATGAGTCAAACCGCCATGGGAGCGGTATGTCTTGACTCTGGAGTTTTTCTCATGTATTCGTCGGATGTCTGAAGAGAGCAGTCTTGTTGGCGTAACCCCCCGACGAGAGAGCGATCGCCATGCCGCGCCACCGCACCTCCGCCAGAGTCTTATCCGCCTGCGCCGCCCTCCTCCTCGCCCTGACCGCCTTCATCGTCGGGGCTCCGGCCGCCGGCGCGGAGGTCGAGCACCCGCGGCAGCAGTGGCTGCGCGAGTCCACCGCGGGGCTGTTCCTGCACTGGGGCATGTTCACCGCCCCCCGGCACCTCGACTGCGCCGCCTGGGAGCGGGACGTCACCGGGGGCGGCTGGAGCCCCGACTACTGGGTGGACGAGGCCCGCAAACTGGGCGCCTCCTACATCGTGCTGGCGACCTTCCACAGCAGGCTCGGCTACGCCCGGCCGTGGCCGTCGAAGATCCCCGGCAGTTGCGCCACCCAGCGCGACCTGCTCGGCGAGCTGGTGAAGGCGGGCCAGGCCAAGGGCGTACGGGTGATCCTGTACATGACCGACGACCCGCAGTGGCACAACGAGCAGGGCGTCGAGACGCTCGATTCGGCCGCCTACTCCGCCTACAAGGGCAAGCAGGTCGACCTGACCACCAGGAACGGGTTCGGCCAGTTCAGCTATGACCTGTTCGTCGAGGTCATGGAGAACTATCCGGACCTGGCCGGGTTCTGGATCGACAACGACAACGAGTACTGGGAGCAGAACCAGCTCTACGAGCAGATCCGGCAGAAGCGCCCGTCCTGGTTGCTGAGCAACAACAACGAGGACACGCCGATCATGGACACGGTCAGCAACGAGCAGAAGACCGGCATGACGCCCGCCTACGACTACCCGCAGGCGGCGTGGACCCCGATGCCGCGCCTGGTCGAGGCCGACTACAAGCTGCCGACCACCGGCGACTGGTGGTACGACGGCGGCAGCCACCCGGTCGACTTCCGGCTCAGCACCGGCCGGTACGTCACCAACGCCGGCTCGTCGATGAAGTCGCTGATGGCCGAGACCCCGATGGTCAACGGCAGGTTCCCGGCGCAGCAGGAGGAGTTCAACTCCTTCATGGCCGGGTGGGTGCCGCCGATCCGCTCGGCGCTGCAGGCGACCGAGGGCGGCGGCTACATGTACGGCGGCATGCAGCCGGGCTTCTGGAACGACGGCGCGCACGGCGTCGTCACCGTCGAACCCGGCGCGAAGATCCAGTACGTCCATGTAGTGACCAGGCCCAGGACCGATCTGGTACGCCTGCGCGACAACGGCTACCGCGTGTCGGCGGTCACCGACCTGCGTACGGGCCAGCGGATGCGGTTCGCCCAGTCCGGCGGCTACCTGACGATCCTCGGCATCACCCGGTGGGACACCTACGACACCGTGTTCAAGGTCGAGACCCACGGCCAGGAGCACTTCTACCCCCAGGCCGGGCTCAAGGCGACCGCCTCCTCCGCCCGCGCGGACCACCCGGCGAGCGCCCTGGTCGACGGGAGCTTCCAGGACTACTGGGACTCCGGCGCCAAGCTGCCCGTCTCGCTCACGCTCGACCTCGGCAGGCAGCGCAGGACCGCCTACCTGGCGGTCAACCAGCGCGAGTGGTCGCCGTCGTACGCCCGAGAGACGTTCGGCCGGCCCGAGGACTCGGCCCGGATCAAGGACTATCGGGTGTACGCGAGCGACGACGGTAAGCACTGGGGCAAGCCCGTACGTACCGGGGCGATGCGCAGCGCACGTGGCGTCCAGTTCGTCGACCTCGGCGACACCAGCGCCCGCTACCTCAAACTGGAGGTGCTGAACACCTGGGCCGGACCGCAGGCGCCGCGCTTCTACCAGGAGCTGCAGATCGACGAGATCAAGGTGGCGTCGGACTACCCGGTGGGCTTCGGGGCGGCGGTGCCGCTGGAGGCGGAACGGCAGGCCAGGAGCGGCTCGGCTCGGCTGGACCTGTGCCGGGCGTGCTCCGGGCTGACCCGGGTGACGGGGCTCGGCGGCGGCCCGCGTAACGCGGTCACCTATCGCGAGGTCACGGTGGCGGCGGCCGGGACGTACCGGCTCGAACTCGATCACACCGCGGCCGCGGCCACATCACTGTCGGTGAGCGTCAATGGCGCCACGGCGGTGGAGGTGGCGGTGAGCGGCGACAACGCCGACATTCCCGCCGCCACGGCGCTGGCGGTGCCGCTGAACGCGGGCGCCAACACGATCACGCTGTTCAGCACGGCCCGGCAGGGCCCCGGGCTCGACCGGATCGCCGTCGCGCCGCTGCCACCGGCCGCGGAGGTTCCGAAGACGACCATGACCGTGGACCCGTCCGGCCTGCAGTGGGTCGGCCCCGGGCAGCAGTCCATGAAGGTGTCGGCGAAGCTGCGGCTCGACGTCGACGACGCGCTCGACCAGGTCGATCTGGCCCCGGTCGCGCCGGTCGGCTGGACGGTGACGGGCGGCGCGGCGACGGCGGCCACGTTGCGGCTCGGGCAGACGCTGGCGGGCTCCTGGACCCTCACCTCGCCGCCCGGCCAGGACGTCACCGCGGCGGACATTCCCATCACCGCGTCGTTCCAGGTGCTCGGCCGTGCCAACCAGGTCACCAGGCCGTTGCGGGTACGGCTGCGCCCGGCCGACCGGGTGTTCGTGCGCGAGGCCGAGGACTCGCGCAACGGGCTCGGCAGCGCGGGCATCACCGGCTGCTCGCTCTGTTCGGGCGGGCAGAAGGTACGCAACCTCGGCGGGGCGGCGGACGCGTACGTGCTGTTCGAGAACGTCACCGTCGACGCCGCCCGCGAGTACACGCTGTTCATCGACTTCACGGTCAACGGCGACCGGTCGTTCTTCGTCACCGTCAACGACGCCGCGCCGGTCGAGGTGAAGGTGAGCGGCGTCGGCAACAGCACCCCGTACACGACGTCCGTGCCCGTCACCCTGCGGGCCGGCGCCAACACCATCAAGATCCACAACGACACGGCGGCCGCGCCCGACCTGGACCGGCTGTCACTCGGCTGAGGCCGGGGCCGACTCCCTGCCGCCGGGCTCCCCGGTGGCAGGGGCCGGCTGCCAAGGCCAGCGGCCCTCCAGCTCGACCTGGAGCGAGAAGCTGAGGAACGTACGGACCGCCACGATGATGGCAAGCACCCCGAGGCTTTGGAAGGTGGGGGAGACCGCCACGGTCTTGATGATGTCGGCCGCGACCAGGAACTCCAGCCCCAGCAGGATCGACCTGCCCACGCCGCGCCGGTAGGCCTGGTAGAGCCCGCCCACCCGCCGGGTGCGCGCCAGGTTCAGGGCGAACGTGGCGGTGGCGATGACCAGGCCAACCGCGATCACGGCCACGCCCACGACGTCCAGCACCGTGCCGATGGTCTCGATGACGTCATTCACCTGCACGGTGTCCCTCCCCGGCCCGCCGACCCGTCCGGATCATGGTCGCACACGCCACACGGCCCGACCTCAGCGGACGAACCCCGCCAGAAAGGCCCATGGCGCGCCAGCGGGTCATGCGAGGAGCAAGGCCAGCGCGAGTGTGAGCAGCAGGGAGTCCAGCCGGTCCAGCAGGCCGCCCGCCCCTGCCAGCCACGACGCCGAGTCCTTGGCCCCGGCCCCGCGCTTGACCATCGACTCCAGCAGATCGCCCAGCGGCGCACCCAGCGCCACGGCGAGCGCGAGCGGGACGGTGAACGCGCCCAGCAGTGCCAGCGCGCCCAGCCCCGCGACGGCGCCGGCCAGCGCGCCGCTCCAGCGCTTGGCCGGAGACAGCGGTGACAGAGCCGGCCCGCCCAGCAGCCGCCCGGCGAACGAGGCCGCGATGTCGCCCACCGACACCGCGACGAACACCGCCAGCACGACCGGGCCAAGCAGCACCACCCCCACCAGCGGCAGCAACCAGACCACCCCGAACACCCCCAGCGACGCCCTCCTGAGCCCGCCCGCCGCGTCGCCGCCGAGCAGCGGGACGAGCGTGACGGCCAGGGCGGCGGCGATCAGCACGCGCGGCAGGTACGGCAGCGCCAGCCAGGCCACAAGCGGTAACGCGACCACGACCACCACAAGCGCCGCCCGGTCAGGCACGGCCAACCCCATCAGCCCGCCGTACTCGAGCGCGCACACGACCCCGGCCACAACGGCCAGCGCCGCCGCCCCGCCCGGCCCGGCGTACAGCGCGGCGACCACCACGGGCACGGCCACCGCCCAGACACACCAACGCAGGATGTACTCCCGCCTGCGCGACAGCGCGACGGCGATCCCACCGACAACAAGCGCGCCCGCGATGTACGGGATCGCCGTGCCGGGGGTGATCAGATCCGCGGTGTGCGGGATCGCCCTGCCGGAGATGGCCAGGGCTGCGATGTGCGAGATGGACGCGTCGGGAGCGACGAGGGCTGCGGTGTGCGGGAGCCGCGCCCCAGGGATGATCAGGCCGACAGCGTGCGGGACGGTCGCGTCAGGCGTGATCACGCGATGGTCCGCAGGTGGTCCAGCGTGGCGGCGACGGTGGCGGTGATGTGGTCGTTGGCATCGGGGTCGCGTACCGAGATCCGTACCGTCCTGCCCTCGAAGGCGGGTGACAGCGGCGACAGGTCGCGCAGGAACACCCCGGACCGCCGGCACGCTGCCACCAGGCCGGCCGCGCTCGGGCCGGACCGGGGCAGCGTCAGCAGGACGAAGTTGGCGGCCGACTCGTGGACGTGCAGGTCGTCGCCGATCGCGGCGAGCCGTTTGGCGAGGCCGGAGCGCAGGGCGCGGGTCTGGGCCCAGTGTTCGGCGTAGTGGCCGGGGTCGCGCAGGGCGTGCACGGCGGCGATCTGGGCGGGCAGGCCGAGCCCCCAAGGAGGGGTCCAGCGGCGTAACTCGGCCGCGAGAGCCGCCGGTCCGGTGAGGTAGGCGGCCCGCAGGCCCGACAAGGCATACATCTTGGACAGCGACTTGCACACCACGGTATTGCCGGACGCCGCGGCGAACGTCTCCAGCGATTGCCCGGCACCGGCGTACTCGACGTAGGCCTCGTCGATCCAGAACCGCGTCCCGCCAGGCGCGTCCGCGATCACCCGGCGCAGGTCCCCGGCGTCGGTGTGGACGCCGGTCGGGTTGTTGGGATTCACGATGACCACCAGGTCGTAGCGCTCACGCAGCGCGTCTCGCAGGCGGCCGGGGTCCGGCCGCCAGCCATCCGCCCGGCGCAGCGGGAAGCGGTCGGCGCGGCAGCCGATCACCCGCTCGACGACATGGGCGTACTCGCCGTAGACGGGGTCGGGCAGCAGCACCCTGGAGGAGGGGCTCAGCCAGCCGCGGAACGCGCGGAAGATCAGGTCCGACGAGCCCGCCCCGGCCGCCACGGCCTCCGGGGGCAGGCCGCGGCGTTCGGCGATCTCCTCGACGAGCCCTTCGGGGTAGGCCGGGGGAGAGGTACGGGCGAGCCAGCCCAGATCGTCGCCCAGCAGCTTGACCACGGCGGGAGCGGGCGGATACCACGCGTCGAGCACGTCGGCGGGAACGACGTCGCCGCGCGCCGGCAGCGTGTCGAACCGGCGCCCCAGCGCCCCTATCGAGGCGCCGCCGTGCTGGCAGGCGGGCGGGCCGGGCAGGAACGGCATCTCCAGACTCCAGCGCACCCTCGGCTCCAGGGCGCGCAGCAAGGGGCCGTGGTCCCGCAGCGCCCGTTCGGCCAGGTCACTCACCTGCCCGGACAGCACCTCGAAGGTGACGGCCCCCGCGCGTACCCGCGTCCCGGTGCCGGTCAGCCCGGCGGCCAGGTACATACCGAGGATCTCGGTCCGTCCCAGCGCCACGACGGTGCGGCCGCCGTGCGCGGCCACCCAGCGCAGCGCCGCGTGCATGAGCAGCGGCGCCGCCGCCGAACCCCGCCAGCCCGGGTCCACGGTCAGAATGCGGATCTCGAACAGGCCGTCCCCACCCAGGACCGGGTGCCCGTCGCGGCTGAGGTACTTGTCGATCGAATAGCGGCCCGTCCAGGGCGGTGTCACACTGATGAACCCCACGGGCCGGTCGCCGTGGGCCGCGACGAGGTAGACGTTGTCGTCGTCGAGCGCGTCGGTCAGCCGTTCGGCCTGGTTGGGCGGGTGCTGGCCGAGCTCGTGCGCGTAGACCTCGTGCCGCAGCCGGTAGATCCACTCTCTGTCGGACGCGGACCCGGGGCGGATCTCCAGCATGACCATGTCTATCGGACGTACCCCGCGACCGGTCGGTTTCCCCTCCCGGACGACAGAAGCCCCCGCCTGAACTGCGCGGGGGCTTCTCATGCTCGTGCTCGCGATCGGCTATGGCCGGCGCCCGATGCCCGGATCACCTGCCCGCTGTCGCGTCATCTTTACCAGTCGACCACGTCGACCGTGTCGTTGTGCTCCGGAGGCTCTTCGAGGGATTCGCCCGCGGGCAGGATGCGCCGGACGTCGTCGTCGTCATCGACCAGCACGGCATCGGACTCGGTGTTGTTGACCCACGATGAGACGTTGTTGGCGGCGGACCGGCCGCCCATGGGTAGCCAGCGAAGGTCCACCCGGTAGCCCGCGCCGATGCCGTACGCGGGTCCCCGGCGCATGTAGTGCTGGTACAGGCACAGGGTCGCGGGTGGGCAGGGCTCGCCGTCGCTGAGCTGGATCACGCCGGGCGGGAACGCCGCGGGCGCCGTCGTGGCGGCGTGCGCCGCCGGCGGGATGATGAGGGCCGCTACGCTCGCGACGGCCAGCGTCACCACGGTGCGCGCGACGCGCAGTTGAGGTGTCGAGCGGTTCTTCGCCGGGATGGTCTTGTGCTGTGGCACTCCACGCATTGGTTACCCTCCGCTGTCTATTGCTCACTCTCTGTAAGCAACAATCTCATTAGAGCAACGAAAGCCCTGCTTGGTCGAGGGTTGACCAAAGATGGGGCTCCAGGTGGTGCTCAGTGGGCGGCGAGCAGGCGGCTGCGGCTGTTGCCCAGGTGGACGCGGGCCGCCGCCCGCGCGCCGTCGCTGTCCTGGCGCTCGATGGCCGCGTAGATGTTCTCGTGCTCGACCACGATCTGCTCGAAGTGCCCCTGCCCGGCGGGCGACAGCCGGTCGCGCGGCACGATGATCATGGACGGGCCGAACGAGGTGATCAGGTCGGCGAAGTGGCGGTTGCCGGTCGCCAGGGCGACGCGGAGGTGGAACTGGTAGTCGGCGTTCACCGCCGCGCTGGGGTTGTCGGCGCTCGCGGCGAACCGGTCGAGCGCCGCCCGCAGGTCCTCCAGGCGGGGCCCGCCGCGCCGGCGGGCGGCGAGCGCGGCGGCCTCGACCTCGAAGGCCGTGCGGAACTCGAGCAGGGCGACCACGTCGTCGAGGGTCAGCTCGCCGCTCTGCCCGAACTCGAACCTGGTCGAGCCCGGCCGGGCCAGCACGAAGCTGCCGCGGCCGTGCTGGGTCTCGACGAGCCCGGCCGCCTGCAGCCGCGAGATGGCCTCGCGGACGACCGTCCTGCTCACGCCGTACGTCTCCACCAGGCTGCTCTCGGTGGGCAGCTTGTCGCCGGGGTGGATGACGCCTTCCTGGATGCGAGCCGTCAGGTCGTCGACGAGGGTCTGGGTCAGGCTCGCCATCGAGGGTCAGTCCTTCCTGGTGCCGAACTCGCACTGGTCCGCGGTCCACTTGGCGGCCTGCTCGCTCGGAGTGCACCCGATGCCGGGACGGCCGGGCACGATCATCCTGCCATCGCGGATCTCCAGGCGCTCGTCGAACAGCGGCTCCAGCCACTCGAAGTGCTCCACCCACGGCTCCAGCCCGTAGGCCGCGGCCAGGTGCAGGTGGATCTCCATCGCGAAGTGCGGGGCCAGCTGCAGGCGGTTGTGCTCGGCCAGTGCCGCCAGGCGCAGGAACGGCGTGATGCCGCCGATGCGCGGCGCGTCGGGCTGGATGACGTCGGCGGCGCCCACGCGGATGAGCTCGGCGTGCTCGGCGACGCTGGTGAGCATCTCGCCGGTCGCGATCGGCGTGTCGAGCGAGGCCGCGAGCGCCGCGTGGCCGGCGCTGTCGTAGGCGTCCAGCGGCTCCTCGATCCAGACCAGCCCGAACTCCTCCAGCGCCCGGCCCATGCGCTGGGCGGCCGGCCGGTCCCACTGCTGGTTGGCGTCCACCATGAGGGGCACGCCGTCGCCCAGGTGCTCGCGGACCGCGCGGACCCTGGCCAGGTCGACGCGGGAGTCGGGGTGGCCGACCTTGAGCTTGATGCCGCCTATGCCGCGTCCGAGCGCGGCGCTCGTGTTCTCCAGGACCTGCTCGATCGGGGTGTGCAGGAAGCCGCCGGAGGTGTTGTAGCAGCGTACGGAGTCGCGATGGGCGCCGAGCAGCTTGGCCAGGGGGAGCCCGGCGCGCTTGGCCTTGAGGTCCCACAGCGCGACGTCGAGGGCCGCGATCGCCTGCGTGGCCAGCCCGCTCCGGCCGACCGACGCGCCGGCCCAGACCAGCTTCTCCCACAGGCGGGCGATGTCACTGGGGTCCTCGCCGAGCAGCTCAGGGGCGATCTCCCTGGCGTGCGCGTACTGGCCGGGGCCGCCGGCCCGCTTGGAGTAGCCGAAGCCGAAGCCCTGGTGGCCGCTCTCGGCGCCGATCTCCGCGAACAGGAAGGCGATCTCGGTCATGGGCCGCTGCCGCCCGGTGAGCACCTTGGCGTCACTGATCGGGGTGGCGAGCGGCAGGTAGACCGAGGAGAGCCGGACCCAGGCGATGCGATCGGAGGAAGTCATGGCAGTCATCGTACAACTCGCCATGTCGTCATACAACCGCTAGAACTCGCCCAGGTCCATGGGGGCCATGCGCTCGATGGCCAGCCGGGTGCGCTCCATCGCCTCGGTGATCTCCTTCGCGCGCTCCTCGGTGAGGTTGGTGATGGGCACCGAGCAGCTGATCGCGTCGGTCGGCGGGCTGGTGTAGCGCAGCGCGAAGCCGAAGCACATCACGCCGACGTAGTTCTCCTCGTCGTCGATCGCGTAGCCGCGCTTGCGGGTCAGCTCCAGATCCCGTTCGAGGGACTCGCGGTCCACCAGCGTCTTGGGCGTCAGGGGAGTGAACTGCTCGGGGATCGGCACCTCCAGGCCGGTGCCGAGCCGCTCGGCCAGCAGCGACTTGCCCATGGCGGTGCTGAAGGCGGGGAGCCGGCGCCCGACACGGCTGAAGGGGCGCAGGTACTGGCTCGACTCCTTGGTGGCCAGATAGACGATGTCGCCCCGGTCCAGGCGGCCGAAGTGGATGGTCTCGTCGAGGAGCACGCTGAGATCGTTGATGTGCGGCTGCACGATGCGCAGATAGGGGTCGGTGTCGAGGTAGGTGGTGCCGGCCAGCAGGGCGCGGATGCCAATGCTGTACAGCGTCCCGCTCGCGTCGGTGCGCACCCAGCCGCGCTCGACCAGCGTCCGGATCAGCGCGTAGATGCTGCTCCTGGGCGCGCCGAGCGCGTCGCTGAGCTCGCGCAGCCGGGCCGGCCGGTTCTGCCGTGAGGCCAGGAGCTCGAGGAGTTCGACGGTACGGGCGGCGGACTTCACGCCCCGCACGCCGCCCTGCGCCGTACCCTCGGCCTCGTCTAGGGGGAGTGTCATCGCACCTCATCTGTCATGGGAACGGCCGGTTGACACATTACCAATTTGCGAGCAAGACTGCTCGCCACGTAACAGGCATCTACATATGGAGACAGGATGACCGCTACGTATACAGTTGATGATGTACGCGCCAGGCTCCGCCGGGGTATGGAGGCCGCCGTGTTGTCGTTCCCGCTCACGCCGTTCGACACCGGTGGCGCCGTGGACCTCGACTCCTTCCGCGCCCATGTCCGCGATCAGGTCGCGGCCGGACCGGGCGCCATCTTCCCGTGCTGCGGGACGGGCGAGTTCTTCTCCCTGGCCGAGGACGAGTACGAGAGCCTCGTCACGGCCGCGGTCGAGGAGGCGGCCGGGTCGGTGCCGGTGGTCGTGGGAGCCGGGTACGGCTGGGCCCAGGCCGCGCGCTTCGCCGCCATCGCCGAGCGGGCCGGGGCCGACGCGTTGCTGCTGATGCCGCCCTACCTCGTGGAGGCGCCCCAGGAGGGCCTGGTCGAGCACGTACGAAGGGTCGCGGCCAGTACGTCGCTGCCCGTCATCGTGTACCAGCGCGCCCAGGTGAAGGTGGCGGTGCGCAGCATCGCCGCGCTGGCCGAGATACCTAATGTGATCGGTTTCAAGGACGGCCACTCCGACCTCGACCAGTTGCAGCGGCTCAAGCTGGCCGCGCCGCCGGACTGGCTGTTCTTCAACGGCGCCGCGACGGCCGAGATGCAGGCCCGCGCCTACCGGAGCATCGGCGTGCCCGCCTACTCCTCCGCCGTCCACGCCTTCGCCCCCGAGATCGCGAAATCCTTCTTCCGCGCCTTCCACGCCGACGACCACGAGCGGGTCGACCTGCTGCTGAGCCGTTTCTACATCCCGCTGGTCGAGCTGCGCGACAAGGGGATCGGCTACGGCGTCTCGCTGATCAAGGCCGGGGCGCGGCTCCGCGGCGTCCCCGTGGGCTCCGTACGCGCCCCGCTCGCCGACCCCTCCCCAGAGCACCTCGAAGAGCTCCGTGCCCTGCTGGACACGGGCCTCGCCCTCGTCCGGTAAGGAAGGAATCCCCCTATGTCGCAACCCATCCCCCGGATTGTCAGGGCGACCGTCACGCCGATCCTGATCAGCGACCCGCCGCTGCTCAACGTCCTCGGCGTCCACCAGCCGTACACGCCGCGCACCATCGTCGAGCTCGAGACCGACACCGGCGCCACCGGGGTCGGCGAGACCTACGGCGACACCGAATACCTCGAGGTGGCGCGGAACCTCGCCAAGGCCGTCATCGGCCGGCCGCTCACCGCGCTGAACGGGCTGCACGACCTGGCCTACGACTCGGCGGGGCTCACGCCCGGCACGGTCAACGAGTTCGACCCGGCCGGACTGCGCGGCGCACGGACGAACGAGAAGATCGTCCGCAGCGTGGTCTCGGCGTTCGAGGTGGCCAGCCTGGACACCCTCGGCAAGGCGCTCGGCCTGCCCGTGCACGCGCTGCTCGGCGGCAAGGTCCGCGACCGGGTCGACTACAGCGGCTACCTGTTCTACCGGTGGGCCGAACACCCGGTGGAGGACGCCCCGCGCGACGACTGGGGCGCCGCCCTCGACCCCGAAGGCGTCGTACGGCAGGCGCGGCGGTTCACCGACACCTACGGATTCCGCTCCTTCAAGCTCAAGGGCGGCGTGTTCCCGCCCGAGCAGGAGATCGCGGCCATCAAGGCGCTGGCCGAAGCCTTCCCCGACCACCCGCTGCGCCTGGACCCGAACGGCGGCTGGTCGGTCGAGTCGAGCGTGCGCGTCGCCGAGGAGCTCGACGGCCGGCTGGAGTACCTGGAGGACCCGACCACGGGCATCGACGGCATGGCCGAGGTGCGCGCCAGGACCGGCGCGCTGCTGGCCACCAACATGTGCGTGACCACCTTCGGCGAGATCCCCGAGGCGTTCGCCAAGGACGCCGTCCAGGTGGTGCTGTCCGACCACCACTACTGGGGCGGCCTGCACGCCACGCGCGAGCTCGCGGCGCTCTGCCGCACCCACGGGGTGGCGCTGTCGATGCACTCCAACACCCACCTCGGCATCAGCCTCGCCGCGATGACCCACGTCGCCAGCGTCATTCCGGACCTGGAGTACGCCTGCGACAGCCATCGGCCCTGGCAGACCGAAGACGTCATCACCGAACCGCACCGCTTCACCGGCGGCGCCCTCGAGGTGTCCGACGCCCCGGGACTCGGGGTCGAGCTCGACCGCGACGCCCTGGCCACCCTGCACGAACGCTGGATCGAGCTCGACGGCTTCCGCGATCGGGACGATGTGGCCGCCATGCGACAGGCCGACCCCACGTGGGTCCAGCCCCCGCTTCCACGCTGGTGAAAGAGAGAACACCATGAGAATGCCCTCCACGATCGGCCTGCGCATCGGTGGCGCCCTGCTGGCGGTGGTCGCGCTGACCGCCTGCTCGGTCAAGGGCGGCGGTGCCGGCGACGGCGCCGCGTACCCCAGCAAGGCCGTGGAGTTCACCGTCCCCACGGAGCCGGGCGGCAGCACCGACCTGGTCACCCGCGCCCTGGCCAAGAGCATCGAGAAGCCGCTCGGCAAGCCGGCCGTGGTGGTCAACAAGCCGGGCGCCAACGGCAAGATCGCCGGCAAGGACGTCTTCAGCAGCAAGCCGGACGGCTACCGGGTGGCCGTGATGCCGCAGTCGCTGTTCGCCATCGGGCCGCTGATGGTCCAGGACCCCGACGCCATCAAGCTGGAGGACATGACCTTCGTCAAGGGACTGGCCGTCGAGGACTACGCCCTGGTGGTGCCGGCGTCCTCGCCGTACAAGACGGTCAAGGACATCCTCGCGGCCGACAACATCAAGTACGGCACCACGGGCGCGGGGACGGGCAGCCAGCTGTCCCAGGCCCTGCTGTTCGGGGTGGCGAAGGTGAAGGCGACGCCCGTGCCGTTCGACGGCGGCGCCCCCACGATCACCGCGGTCCTGGGCGGCAAGGTCGACGCGGCGTCCGTGCAGATCGCCGAGGCGGCCAAGCACGTCCAGTCGGGCAAGCTCCGGGCGCTGGCCGTGTTCGGGAGCAAGCGCGTCGAGGCGCTGCCCGACGTGCCGACCGCCACCGAGTCCGGCTATGACGTCGTGGTGGACCAGCGCAGGTTCGTGGCCGCGCCCGCCGGGCTGCCGGCCGATGTGCGCGACAAGCTGGCCGGCGCCATCGACAAGGCCATCGCGACGCCCGAGTACGGCGAACTGCTGAAGTCCAACTACATCGGCCGCTGGGAAGTCGGCGGCGACGAGGTCAAGACGCAGCTCACCAAGGCCCAGGGCGAGTTCGCCGCACTGACGAAGAAGCTCGGGATCGACCTCACGGGCGAGCAATGACCAGCGTCACGCCGGAGGAAGACCTGCCGCGGGAGGACGGGCCGGAGGAAGAGGGCCTGCCCGTCCCGCCGAGCCCGGAATACGCGCGCCGGCAGAACATCGTCGCGGCGATCATTCCGCTCGTCGTCGGTGTGATCGCCGGGATCATGTCGTGGAATCTCGGCATCGGCTCGCTGTCCAACCCGGGCCCCGGCCTGTGGCCGCTGGCCGTCTGCGTCGCCATGGTCGTGACCGCGGCGGTGCTCGTGCTGCGGTCCGGGCCGACCGGCGAGGAGGAGATGTTCACCCGGGAGACGCTGATCGTCGTCGTGGCGGCCGTCTCCCTCCTGGGCTACGCGTTCCTGTTCGAGCGGATCGGCTTCGAGATCCCCACCGTGGCGCTGCTGGTGCTGTGGCTGAAGGGGCTCGGGCGGGAGGGCTGGCGGATGACGGCGATCATCTCGCTCGGCACGACCGCCGCCCTCTACCTGCTGTTCGTCACCGGGCTCGGTGTGTCACTCCCGCACATCCTGCCCTTCTGAACGAGATCGGCTGACCATGGATTTCTTCTCCCCGGTGATCGCCGGGTTCGGGGTCGTCTTCCAACCGGAGAACCTGTTCTACTGCCTGCTCGGCGTCACGCTGGGCATGCTCGTGGGCGTGCTGCCCGGCCTCGGCCCCGCCGCCACGATCGCCATCCTGCTGCCGGTCACGTACAACATCGAGCCGACGGCCGCGATCATCATGCTCGCCGGCATCTTCTACGGCGCCCAGTACGGCGGCACGATCACCTCGGTGCTGCTGCGGCTGCCCGGCGAGGCGTCCAGTGTGGTGACGGCCATCGACGGTCACGAGATGGCCAGACAGGGCCGTGCCGGCTCCGCGCTCGGCATCGCGGCGATCGGCTCCTTCATCGGCGGCACGGTCGCGGTCCTCGCGCTCACCTTCGTCGCCCCGCTGGTGGCCGGGTTCGCGCTGGACTTCGGCCCCGCCGAGTACACGGCGCTGGCCCTGCTGGGCATCCTGCTGGTCTCCACGCTCGGCACCGGCTCCACGACCAAGAGCATCCTGATGGCCACCCTCGGCCTGCTGCTGGCGTCCATCGGCCAGGACCCGCTGGCCGGGACCTCGCGCCTGACGTTCGGCAGCGACCAGCTGCTCGACGGCATCGACTTCGTCATCGTCGCGATGGGCCTGTTCGGCGTCGGCGAGATCCTCTACAGCATGGAATCGCTGCGCGGCAAGAGCGCCCCCGCTCCCACCGTCGGCTCCGTCTACCCCTCGCGCAAGGACGTCAGCGAGTCCAAGGGCGCCATCACGCGCGGCTCGCTGGTGGGCTTCGTGCTCGGCATCCTGCCGGGCGGCGGGGCGACCATGTCGTCGATGGTGGCGTACGCGGTGGAGAAGAAGGCCGCCAAGCAGCCCGAGAAGTTCGGCAAGGGCGCCATCCAGGGCGTCGCCGGACCCGAGACCGCCAACAACGCCGCCGCCACCTCCTCCTTCATCCCGCTGCTCACCCTGGGCATCCCGGCGAACGCGACCATGGCCATCATGTTCGGCGCGCTGCTGCTGCAGGGCATCACGCCGGGGCCGCTGCTGGTGCAGGAGAAGCCGGACCTGTTCTGGGGCGTCGTCAACTCGATGTACATCGGCAACGTGCTGCTGCTGGCCATGAGCCTGCCGCTGATCGGGATCTTCGTCAGGATCCTGCGCATCCGGGCGGCGATCCTGGCCCCGCTGACGATCCTGATCACCATGATCGGCGTCTACACCGTCCGCATGAACGTCTTCGACATGTTCCTCATGGTCGGCCTCGGCATCGTGGGCTACCTGATGAAGAAGGTCGGCTTCGAGCCGGGGCCGCTGGTGCTCGCCTTCGTCCTCGGCAGCCTCCTGGAGTCGTCCTTCCGGCGCTCGATGCGCCTGTTCGACGGGCAGCTCACCGGCTTCTTCGGCCAGCCGATCGCCGCGACGCTGCTGGTGGCGATCCTGCTCATCATCGTCGTCCCGCCGCTGACACGCCTGCTGCGCAGGCCACGGAGAAAGGCCGAAGCATGACCGTCATCGTGGGATATCTGCCCAACAAGCTGGGCAGGGCCGCGCTCCAGCAGGCGATCGCGGAAGCAGTGCTCCGAGGGGTGCCGCTGAAGATCCTCAACGTCTCGCGGCCCGGCGCCTACGTCGACGCCTCGACCGCGGACGCGGCGGAGCTCGGGCGCCTGGTCGCGGAGCTGACTCCGGGCGGGCTGGTGCATGAGTTCGAGCAGGTGGCGGAGGACGACGTCGCCGAGGCCGTGCTCGCGGCGGCGGAGGCGGCCGCGGCGAGCCTGATCGTCATCGGGCTGCGCAGGCGCTCACCGGTCGGCAAGCTGATCATGGGCAGCAGCGCGCAGCGGATCCTCCTGGAGGCCAACTGCCCGGTGCTCGCGGTCAAGGAGCCTCAGGCCTGAGCCGTAGCTACTGGACCGGCACCTGAAGCTCGCGGAAGGTGGCGATCTTGACCTTCAGGGTGGCCGCCGCCGCGGGTAGCTCGAACAGGCCCCAGAAGTCCCTGCCCTGGCCGGGCCCGAACTTCCCGGTGCTCAGGCGGACCCCCGACATGTCGGTGCAGGCGCAGTAGGAGTCGGTGCCGCCGTCGTCCGCGGGGACCTGGAGGCGGCCGGGCAGGTACTGGCGGCCGGCGGCGGTCAGCGTGACGTCGGTGGCCGCCTGGTACTTGAACGACATCCAGTCCCGCGCGTGGTGCAGCTCGTTGAACCACGCCTCGGTGTCACCCTCGTTGGTGACGCGGTAGGTCAGCAGGCCGAGGCCGCCGGGCAGGCGCCGCAGGCCGGTCACCGCCATGGAGATCGGCTGGCCGTCCGCCCTGGCCGTACCCGTCAGCCCGGTCGCGTCCGGCGTGCTCGCCGTCGCGGGGGTGGGTGCCTCGGTGGGTTCAGGCCTGGTGAACGTCACCGTGACGCGGCGATTGCGGCGTTTGCCCTCATCCGTGTCGTTGCTGTACAGCGGGCGGCGCGAGCCGTACCCCCTGGCCTGGAAGGTGACGCCCTTCCTGGAGAGCTGCGTGGACAGCGCCCGCAGCACCGTCTGGGCGCGGCGCGTGGACAGCGGGTCGTTGATGGCGTCGGTGCCGGAGGAGTCGGCGTGGCCCTCGACCTTCACCGTGGCGCCGGGCGAGGAGTCGATCAGCTTGGCGGTGCGCGCCAGGATCGCCGCGGCCCCGCGGGTGAGCGCGGCCTTGTTCACCGCGAACAGGACGTCGGAGGAGAGGTTGACCCGCAGATCCTTGCCGTCGTCCGCGGTCTCCTCCGACTTGTCGAGCGACTCCGACGGGGTCACGATCCTTCGGGTGATGGTGGTGACCGGTTCGGCGTCCGGGTCGGGGATGTCCATGCCCGGCACGGTGACCGGCGGGTCGTCGCTGATGGGCACGTTCGTCATGGGCGGGCCGACGGGGGTGACGACGGTGGCGGTGGGCGGGTTGCCGGAGGGGGCGGGCGTGACCGCGTACACGGTGATCGCCTGTCCGGGGTCGATGAAGTAGCCGAGGCCGTCCCGCCTCTGGTCGGTGCACAGGCAGGGGAAGTCGGCGGGTTTGTAGGGCAGGATCCACGTACGGGCCGGCGCGTCGAGCACCCCGATACCGGAGGCCCACCGGATCTCGCCCAGCGGGCGGGTGGAGTCGCCCATCTCGCCCGTCCACGGCAGGTGCTTGTCGGTGCCCGTGTTGGTGAGCCGGACCTGGATGACCAGGTGCTTGCCCTTGACCCGGTTGAGGCCGACGACCTCGACCTTGAGGTTCTGGGTGAGCGTGCTGCGGGTCTCGGCCAGCGCGGGCCGCGTGTCCTGCCGGGAGACACCGGGGCTTGCCGAGGCGCCGGGGGAACTGGCGGGCGGGGCGGACGACGGCGCCACGGTCGGCGCCGGTGGCGCGGCCTTCTGCGGCACCCCGCAGGCCGTCACCAGGAGCACGGCGAGGGATGGGACGGCGATCCGGGACATCACCCGGTCGATACTGTCGTATCTTCCGCCCTAAATTCAGCATTTCGGGCAGTATCTACGTCGCGACTATCTGGTGATGGTCCCCGCCGCGACGAGCCAGTCGACCGCCTCGGCGATGGCCTCCAGCGAGGTGTGGCGCGGCCGGTGGCCGAGCAGGCGCTGGGCTTTGTCCATGGAGCAGTGGGGGCTGTGCGCGATGTGGTCGTAGGTGATGCCGGCCTGCTCTTCGGACACCGTGTCGCGCCACTGCTCCCACGGCAGGTAGGCGAGCCGGGCGTCCTGCCCGAACCAGCCAGCCACCGCCTCGGCGTAGCCGCGCAGCGTCAGGGCGGTGGTGGCGACGGAGTGGAAGTTCTCGCCGACGGAGCCGGCCGGGTTGGCCAGCGCGTCCATGAACAGGCGCGCCACGTCGTCGGCGTGGACGTGCTGGACGGTCTCCATGCCCAGGTTGGGCAGGGTCACCTCCGTGCCGTCGGCCAGGGCCTGGAACACGGCCGGGTCGAGGTTGCCCGCCGGGTTGACCGGCACCCATCCCGGGCCGGTGATGTGGCCGGGATGGATGACGGTGGCCGGGAAGCCGTCACGGTGGGCGCGGTCGAGCAGGTGCGCCTCGATGGCGGCCTTCTGGCGGCCGTAGTGGGCGATCGGCCGCCGTGGCCGATCCTCGGTCGTGGGCACCCGGGTGCTGGGGCCGTGCACCCAGATCGTGCCGCAGTGCAGGAAGTGCCGGACGCGGCCGGTCAGCGCGGCCGCCAGGCGGCGCGCGCTGGACTCCTCGAAGCAGATGAGGTCCATGACGACGTCCGGCTCCAGCGCGACCATGCGCTTGCCGAAGGTGTCATCGGCCTCCTCCGCCTCGCGGTCGGCGGTGATCGTGGTGACCCGCTGCCAGGCGCCGTGCGGGGTGTAAGGGTCGCGCCGGCCCCGGCTCACGGCGACCACATCATGCCCCGCGTCGACGAGACGGGGAATGAGGTAGGTGCCGATATGGCCGCTGGCGCCGATCACCACAACTCGCATGAGCTACACGTTAGTCCACGTACTCGTAGGCGCCGGCTTCGATGTTGCCGTCCGAGCCCACCGTTACCGAGTCCAGGTCGAGGGGGTTGAAGGCGGTGATGCCGAGACCGATCGCCGGGCTGCCGCTCAGCAGGTGCAGGGGGTTGTTCGGGTCGAACTTGGGGTCCCGGCGCACGTTGGCGGTGCCGGCCGTCATCTGGTACTGGCCGCCGTAGAAGATGTTGTGGTCGTTGGCGGTGAAGGTGGAGTCGCCGTACGCGCTCTTCCCCGCGGCCACGATGATGTTCTGCGACAGCTTGAAGTGCGCGTTCGTGCAGCCCGCGTAGCAGACGACGCCTTCGGAGTCGGCGTTGGGCAGGTTCATCGAGTTGTTGCGGAACACGGTGCCGAACACCGGGCCGTTCGTCTCGATCTCGCCGTTGTCCTTCGTCGGACCGCGGGTGACGATGCCCGACCGGGACCTGTCGCCGTAGATGCCGTTGTACTCGAAGACGTTCCCGGAGGTTCCGTCGGGGTCGTTCGTCGATCCGTCGTCGTTGCGGCTGGTGCCCAGTTCGGTGAAGGTGTCGACGTCGAACGCGAGGTTGTGGTGGACGTAGTTGCGGGAGCCCATGAAGATCTCCACGGCCGCGCCGTCCCACTCGTAGTCGTAGCTGAAGGCCACCGATCCGGTGATGGTGTTCCAGCCGATGTTGGAGTCGTCACCCTGCACCAGCATCGCGAACGCGCCGGAGTCGTCGTTGCTGTTCTCCTCCTGCGGCGTGAGCTTGCTCATGAAGTTGTTGTTGACGAATTCGTTGCTGGTCACCGCGGTGCCGTTGGCGCTCGTCTCGATGTAGACGCCCGCCGCGGCGCCGGTGATGTAGTTCTGCTCGATGACGTTGTTGCTGCCGCCTACCTTGATGCCCGCCCACGAGCAGCGGCCCTGGTTCGAGTCGACGCCGATCTGCAGGTTGTAGACCTCGATGTAGTCGCCTTCGAGGTACAGGCAGGCCTCGGTGTCGTTCTTGAGCACGGGGCGGTTGCCCGTGCCGTACGCGTCGACCACGATCGGTTGCCCGTCCGAGCCCGACCCCGTGATCCACAGCTGCCCGGACCAGGAGCTGCCGCGCTTCAGCATGAGTTTGGAGCCGGCGACCATCTCCGCGGCGTTCGCCTTGGCGAGGGTCTTCCATGGCGTGGTGTCCGAGAGGCCGTTCGCCGAGTCTCTGCCGTTGACGCTGTCGAGGTAGTAGGTGTGGGGGGTGTCGTCAGCAGAAGCGGGGGCCGACACGGCCCCCGCCATCACTAATGCGAGTGCCGCCGCACTCGCCGCGCACGCCACTAATTTCCGGGTGGGTAAGTTCCAGGCACGCAACTGAGTTCTCAGCCTCCTGATCGCGGTGACGAGAGCCGGATGCCGTCCTCTGAGGACGAAGATCATCTGACTTCGGGGGTCACTTTAACCGTGATGCCCGGTTAATTTCGACACCCAAAATGATCATTTTGTGTCCGGAACGTGTCAGGAGGCCGAAAATCATCCCCAAAGGGGCGTCAGCGGATCACCCTGCACACCAGGGCGTCGGACGCGCCCCGCAGGGCGCTCATGACGACGTCCGTGGTGAGGTACTTGCACGCGAGGTAGGGATCGCCGGATCCGGCGTACTGCGGCGCGCCACCGGTGCCGCTGACGTAGCAGCGCAGGCCGCCCGCCTCGTAGAAGCCGAGCCACGAGGCCGAGTTGACCTTGGCGTGGCAGTATTCGCCGATCGAGGACGGCCCGAACGGGATGTCCACGACGGCCGCCTGGGCGGGCAGGGCGACGGCGAGCAGGGTGGCGGCGACGACCGAGGTCAGGGTGAGGACGCGACGAAGCACAGCGACTCCAGATTCGGGGGGTGAACACGTCATTCGGAGTATCTGTTAAGAAAGTTTCCTATGCAATATGTCGCCTCAAGGGAAAAGTCCCGTCATTCGGCGGAAAACCGGTACCGTACCAGCCATCTCTGACGGATCACCGCAAGACGCAGGCCGACAAAAGCCGCCTGCGCATGGCTCGCCACCCCACCCCCGTGCGCGCCGTCAGAGCGTCTGAAGCGGCCCGCCCGCCTTTGTCGGTCGGGGTCGCTAACGTTCGGCGCAGCACGGCGGCAGGGGCTGGAAAACCCCTGCTCATTTGGCGATTCATGCATGGTGAAAGGCGGGGACCGTTGGGTTGGCTGGCAGCGGGCGACGGCTACGAAGTCGCCCTCATAGAGGGCCGGGTGGCGGCGCGAGCCACCTCCGGCAGGGCAGCGGGACGGCAGCTGAAGTCGCTGCCGAAGGCGTTGCGGGATCATCCCGAGGTGGACCGGCTGCGCCGCTTCGCCGAATGGCTCGACCGGCACGCCGCCGCGTGCGTGGCGCAGGTGGACCTCTGGATGGTCTCGTCCCTGCCCGTGCCGACCGGGCTGCTGGCCCGCGTGTGGCCGGACGAGGCGTGGCAGACGGCCCTGCGGGACCTGGCCGTGGTCGGTGACGATCCCGACGAGGTCGGCTTCCTGCGGGACGCCACCGACTCCGGCGAGCTGCGAGTGGTCAACCTCGACGGCGAGACCGTGCGGCTGTCGCCGCGGACGGTGACCCTGCCGCACCCCGTGCTGCTGCCCGACCTGGACGACCTGCGGGAGTTCGCCGCGGAGCTGGGCGTGGTCCAGAAGGTCGAGCAGATCCACCGCGCCACGTGGCGCAAGCCGGCCGACCTCAAGGCGGGCGAGACCACCGTGTCGGAGTTCTCCGGCGGCTCGTACGACTCCTGGTTCGGCCTGGCCGCGCGGGCCACCTCGCTCGGCTACCGCGTCTCCGGCGGCTACGCCACGTGCCGGGTCCGCGACGCGGGCAGCCTGGCGGAGGCGGCCGTCTGGATCGGCGAGCCCTACTGGGAGGACGAGGTGACGACGGGCGGCCTGAGCTGGCAGGACCTCGACGGCAGGACACTGCCGCTGCGCGAGGTCGGGCCGGTGGCCTGGTCGGAGGGGATGCGGATGGCCGCGGCGCTCTACGCCGGGCGTCGGGTCGAAGAGGGGAAGGACGCGTGAGCATGTCTCAGGCCGAAGAGCTGCTGAAGGCCGGGGCCGTGCTGCCGCCCGGCACCGAGGAGACGGGCGAGCGGGCCGTGCTGATGACCGCGCGGCGCTACCGCCATCCCGGGCTGGACGACCGGGTGGTCGTGCGGCTGGTCGCCGGGGAGCTCGGCCCGGCCGAGGACCTGGCCGCGAGCTTCCTTGGCCTGGCGCCCGACGGGGAGCCGGCCGTGGTCGGGCTGGGCTTACAGCGCTCGCTCGGCTTCCCGGAATGGGTGCTGGTCAACCACCCCGAAGACGGGCATCACGCGCTCGCCGTCGTACCGGAGCTGGAGCGTACGGCCCGGCAGGCCAAGTCCAAGCCGAAGGCCGCGCTCGACACCTACCAGCGGCTGGCCCGTGAGCTGGCCGCCTCCGTTCCCCACTTCCTGCCCACGTTCTACGAGCAGAACGGCCGGGTGTTCCTGGGCGTCGACAACACCGGCTACGCCGCGCAGATGTTCGCCGCCGCGCGCCGGGCCGAGGCGGAGCACGGGCTCGACGTGGACGAGGACCGGCTCGACGCGGTGTTCCTGGAGTTCGCGCTGGCGGGGGCGCTGCCGGTCAAGGTGCTGTCCGGCTACGCCAAGGAGCTGGCCGTCCGGGTGCCCGCCGAGGAGGCGCTGCGCCGGTTCGCGCGGCTGTGCGTGCGGCGTACGGCGGGCGGGCTGCCGCCGTCGGCGCAGATGGCCACGGACCTGCGCCGCCTGGCCAAGGCCGCCGGGACCGACGCGGACGCGGCGGAGCAGGCCTACCTGGCCGAGCTGCTCGCCCTGCCGGCCACCCACCGGGCCGCGACGGGTTGGTGGAAGGCCCACCGCACGGCGCTGGCGGCCCTGGCCGCGCGGACGCCCGAGGTGCGCACCACGCTGCTCGACATCATGCCGGAGTCCATGGACGACGACCTGTCGGGCTTGTGGCTGGAGATCCTCGAGACGTCCGGCGCCACCGCCGGGCTGATCTCCGGCGAGGTGCCGGAGCGCCCCGGCGACGGCACCGCCGGCTGGCTCCAGCGGTTCCTGAAGGCGCGCAACCACGGCTGGGGTTCCCCGCCGCGCCAGCCCGCCCTCTACACCCTGGTGGAGCGGGCGGCCGAGCAGTTGCGGTCCGAGCTCACCGGGCCGGGGCGGACACTGACGATCGTCTACGACGTCGACCTGCTGGACCTGCTGCTCGCCCACGACCTCGCGGTGACCGATCCCGAGGAGCACGCCTCGCTGCAACTGGAGCGCTGGGCGAACGGGGAGGGGCAGCGCGACCTGGTCGCCCTGGCCGCCGACGCCCGGTTCCGGCCCTCGTTCGAGCGCGCGGCCTACTCCTTCAGCAACGACGAGTCCGGCCGGCGAGCCATCCGCCTGCTGGCCAAGTCACCCGGCGGGCGGCCGATGCTGGCCGAGTGGGTGGCCAAGGTGGCCCTGCGGTCGTCGGCCGCCGGGCTGCCGGAGCTGCCCGACGCCCTGAGCCGGCTGGCCTGGCTGCCGGGCGAGGCGCTGGCCCTGGCCGAGGACGAGGTGCGCCAGGCCGCCGCGGCGCAGGTCGCGCCGGTGCTCGCCCGCACCCTGCGGGCCGGGCTGTTCGACGAGCTGGGCTGGCCGGCCTGGGAGGAGGCGGCCGCGACCCTCGTCGCCAAGAAGGACGTCGACGACATCGTGGTCGCCGACGCCTGGCCGCACCTGATCACCGCGGGCTCCGCGCAGGTCCGGGTGCTCGGCCTCGAGGGCGCCGTGCTCACCCACGACCTGCGCGTCCCGGACAGGGACACCTGGAGCGACATCGGCCTGCACTATGTGGACGGCGAGTTGCTCGTCTACTGGCAGTCCCGCGACCTCGAGGGGCGGCTGCGCGGATACTGGCACACCGCCGCCGACCGCCTCCACCCGATGGAGGGCCGCGGCACCCGCGGGACGCGCATGGACTGGTACCGCGGTGAAGACGCGGTCTCCCTGTCGCTGCCCGGCGGCGGGCGGGCCACCGGCGCGGGGGTGCTGCATCGCGGGGACACGGCCGTTCCCGAAGAGCGGTCGATGATCTCCGACGGCACCTCGTTCTGGGTATGGAGCTGGGACGGGTCCGACGGCGCCACCGCCGACTGGTACGAGTACGACCCGGTCACCGGGCAGGAGGGCAGGCGGGGCGGCCCCGCCTTCTTCGCCGACGCGCTCCGCGACGCTCCGGCCGGCAGCACGTTCCACGCGGGCTGGGTGCTGCCCGCGCCCTCGGACGAGGTCACTCCCGTGGGCGCTCCCGCGGGCGGGCTGTTCGGCTGGCGTGTGGTGCGGCTGCCCGACGGGTCGATGCGCGGTCAGGACATCTCCGGCCGTACGGTCACCTTGCCGCCCGACGCCGGGAACCCGGTGCGTGCCCTGACGTTCCCCGGGGACGACCGGCCGCGGACTGTCGTCAAGGGGAGTTACCGGCTCAGCCTGGTCGACCCGGACGGTGTCGTCACTGCCTGGGCCAGGACGGACGACGCCCCCGGCCACTTCGCCATGGGCAGCCTCATCCTGCCGCCGCTGCGCTACTGGTGCTACCTGCGCCCGAGGGACCCGCAGGGCTCCGCCGCCCTGCGGGGCCTGGACCTGGACACCGCGGCGGCCCTGCTGGCGGCCGGCGTGGAGAGAGCGGTCGGCGTGGAGAGAGCGGCCGGCGCGGAGAAGGACCTGGAGGCGCGGATACGCACGCTGCTCCCCGAGGTGAGCCATGACGCGCTCGTGGCCGGCATCGCCGGGGTCGTGCGCTTCGCCGCGACCCAGGTGACCGTGCTGGACGCCGTCGCGGCCCGGCTCTCCGAGGCGCTGGCCGGCGGCCACCGGGAGGAGGCGCCCGCCGGTCCCGCTGACCACCTCCTCGACCAGGCGCTCAGCGGGCTCGGCAGCACCGGCGGATACTCGTGGCTCCAGCACCTCGACGGCGCGTTCCGGCAGATCCGGGCGATCGGCCAAGGGCTGGCGTCTGGGGCGGCCACGGGCTCCTCGGGATCGGACTCGTCGGGATCGGGCTCACCGGGGCCGGGCTCGTCGAGGCTGGGTGGCACCCACCTCGACCGGCCGGGACTGCCGGACGTGGGCGTGCGCTGGGACGCCTTGCTCGACGACACCGCCGCCCTGGCGTTCCGAGCCGGATCGGCGTCGGCCGAGGAGGAGCACCGCACCACACTGCACGAGCTGCTCCACGAGCTCCACCGCCTCGGTCTGCCCGTCACGGCCGATCCGTCCCGCTGGCGGCGGATGTCGCTGCACCTCGACAAGCCCTTCCTCACCAAGCCCGACGGCGATTGGCGCGAGGGCAACTGGCTCGGCACCCTGCCGCTGGACGGCGGCGGGTTCCTCGCCTTCGTGAGCGCGGAGACCCGGGAGAACTCCGGCTGCGTGTGGACGGTGCTGTTCCACGACCCGGCCGGCCGCTTCGACGTCCCCCACCCGTACACCGTCCGGTCCTCGGACCCGGTCGGCGCGCCGCGCGAGACGGGCTGGCTGGAGGCGTTCTTCACCGAACTGGCGGCGCGTGGACCGGCACCCTGGCGACCCGAGGCGGCCGAGGAGTTCGCCCGGCTCACCGGCGTCTCCCCGACGCTCGCCCGGCTCATCGTGGCGGGCCTGCCGTCCGTGGACACGTACGAGCGCAACTTCCTCGCCAAGGAGACCCGCACCACGCTCGGCGTGAAGCTGGCGGACGCCGCCGTCGCCAGGGACGAGCTGCGCAAGCTGGACGGCGGCATCCGGCGAGCGGTCGTCGCGGCGCTCCTGCCCGGCGACCCGGCCCGGCTCTGGACGGACGGCCCGGACGTGGCCGCCGCGGCGGCGGTGTGGAACGACAAGGTCGGGCCGCAGGCGGCGATTCCCGAATGGCTGCTGGGGGAGATGTCCCGCGCGGTGCGCACCGGCTGGGACACGAGCCGGGCGCTGCGCGCCCTCATCGACCCGGCCGCCGCGCCGGAGCTGGGCCGCGACCTGGCCTGGACCGTACGCGGCGACCGGGTCAGGCCCGTCGACGACAACGCCACCGGGTTCACCGCGAACGCGCTGGTCATGTTCGTCGCCACCGCGGGGTGGCTGGCGTACCGGCTGCCCGCCGGAGACCCGATCCGGGCCGCGCTGCCGGCGGCGCTGGCCGAGGTGCGCGCCCGGCTGGCCAACCCGGACCTGATGCTCGACCTCGACAGCTATGTGGACCTGCCCGCGTTCAGGAAGGCCGCCGGAGCCCCGACCGAGACCGGCCAGGGCTACGAGCGGTACGGCGCCCTCATCATGCCCACCCATGATGACCGCCCCTCCCCGGCCATCCGCACCGCGTTGCTGGACGCGGCAGGCGAAGACCCCTACCTGCGTGCCCTGCTCGGGTCCGAGGCGCCGTTCATCGCCGAGATCGCGTTGCGGATCGCCCGCGACCCGCGGTTCACGGCGCTGCTCGCCGATCCGGGCGATCCGGCGCAGGGGGAGCGGGACGCGGACGGGACGTGGTGGCCGCAGGATCCCACCAGGTCCGTGCCCGATCTGGTCGTCGAGGTGGCGAAGGAACACGGGCTCGGCGAGGACGCCGCGGCCACGTACCTGATGCTGCTGGCCCTGCCCGATCCCACCGACCGCAACATGGCCCGGTGGACGGGCTGGAAGCCCGCCCGGCTCAAGGCGGCCCGCGCCGAGCTGGCCGGCAGCGGCCTCGTCATCGAGGCCAGCCGGAGCCGGGCGGCGCGCACGCTGTTCCTGCCCGGCGGCTGGGCGGAGCAGTCGTCGCCGCGCCTGCCGGTGGAGCAGTGGAAGCTGGCCCTGTACGACCTGGGCAGCTACGACGGCACGCCGATCGTGCCGATCCAGCCCGTCGCCGACCTGTACGCCAGGGCGTGGCAGCGGGTGCGGGACGGCGACGTTCCCCGCTTCGAGCAGCTCAAGGTCAAGCGCGGACGGCGACGCTGAACACGCGTCGCCCCGACTCTCCTAAGGACTTCACTTCATGACCCTGACCGAAGACCGGGCTCCGGCCCGGCAGGTAATCTCCGCCGAAGAGCGATACGCCGACGAGCTCGCCTTCCTCGCCGCCCACGACACCGGCCCGCGCCCGCCCGGCTGGGCGCTGACCCCGCGCGCCGTGGTGACCTTCATCTGCGGCAGCGGTGACGAGACGCTGGTGGGGCCGGCGTCCAAGATGAAGGTGGCCGCCAAGTTCGTCGGCGAGCGCGCCCTCGTCGAACGCTGCGTGGTGACCCTCGCCGGCGAACGCGGCCTGCTGCTGGTCGGCGAGCCCGGCACCGCCAAGTCGATGCTGTCCGAGCTGCTGGCCGCCGCCGTGTGCGGCACCAGCGCGCTCACCGTCCAGGGGACCGCGGGAACGACCGAGGACGCCTTCCGGTACGGCTGGAACTACGCCCTCCTCCTCGCCCAGGGCCCCAGCCCCGCCGCGCTGGTCGACTCCCCGGTGCTCACCGCCATGCGGTCCGGCCGCGTCGCCCGGGTGGAGGAGATCACCCGCTGCCTGCCCGAGGTACAGGACGCCCTGGTGTCCATCCTGTCCGACCGGCGGGTCAGCGTACCGGAACTGGCCGGCACCGAAGACGCCCAGGTGGCGGCCACATCCGGGTTCACCGTGATCGCCACGGCCAACCTGCGCGACCGCGGCGTCTCGGAGATGTCGGCCGCCCTGAAGCGCCGGTTCAACTTCGAGACCGTCGACCCCATCTCCGACGCCGGGGCGGAGACCGCCCTCGTACGCCACCAGGCCACCGCCGTCGTCCAGCGGGCCGGCGCCGCCTTCGGCGTGGACGACGCCGTGCTCGACGCGCTGGTCACCGTCTTCCGCGACCTGCGCTCCGGGCGCTCGGCCGAGGGCTGGGACGTGGAACGGCCCGGCACGGTCATGTCCACCGCCGAAGCCGTGCAGGTCGCCGCCTCGCTGGGCGTGGCGGCGGCGTACCTGCCCAGCGGTGATGTCCTTGACCTGGTGCCGGGGCATCTGCTCGGCGTGGTGCGCAAGGACGATCCGGCGGACCACGGGCGGCTCCTGGGCTACTGGGACGGGCCGGTGCGGCGGCGGGCCGAGGACGGCTCCGCCATGTGGCGCCGGCTCTGGGACCTGCGGGAGAACCTCCGTTGACCACCCAGAATCTCGACGCGCGGTCCGCGCAGGGTGCCGGTGACGCTGATCCCAGGCAGGCGGTCGCCGCGCTGGCGTCCTCCGCGCGGCCGTACCTGCTGGGCGTCCGTCACCACAGCCCCGCCCTGGCCGTCGCCCTGCCCGCGCTGCTGGACGCCGCCGACGCCGAGGTGGTCTGCGTCGAGCTGCCGGCGGACTTCCAGCAGTGGCTGGTGCACCTGGCCGACCCGGGGACCATCGCGCCGGTCGCCCTCGCGGGGGCTCGTGGCGACGGTGGGCTGGGCTTCTACCCGTTCGCGGACTTCTCGCCGGAACTGGTGGCCATCCGCTGGGCCTGGAAACGCGGCGCGGAGGTCCTGTGCTGCGACCTCCCGCTGTCCGACCCCGGCTGGCACGCCACCGACCCCGCCCCGCTGGCGGGCACGGCCGAGGACGCCGGCCCGCCCGCGGGAACGACGGCAGCCGCGCCGGAGGACTCCGGCACGTTGCCGGGGGCGTCGGTGGGTGCGGCAACGTCCCGGAGGAGGTCCTTCGCCGAGGCGTTGAGCGCGGCGGGGACCGGCCGCGAAGGGGACGACATGTGGGACAGGGCCGTGGAGGTCCTGGCGCCCGGATGCGAGCCGGAAGCGGTCCGCCGCGCCGCCCTCGGCGTCGGCTGGGCGTTGCGCCGAGACGCCGTGGCGGCAGGCGGCGTACCGGCCATGGACCTGGCACGCGAGGCGCATATGCGCCGCGTCATCACGGGCGCCGCGGCCAACGGGCGGCGAGTCGTGGCAGTGGTCGGCGCCTTCCACGCACCCGCGCTGACCGTGCCCGACGCGGACGGCCCCGCGCTGACCGTGCCCGACCCGGATGGAGCCACCGGTCCGTCCAAGGGCGGCCACACTGTCGCCTCGTCCGGGACTGTCGCCTTGTCCGAGAGCGACGGGACAGGCGATGGCGTCACCCGGCCGTTCGCGGACGACGGTTCGTCGTCGGTCACCTCGCTCGTCCCGTACGCCTTCGACCTGCTCGACTCCCGGTCCGGCTACCCGGCGGGCATCCGCGACCCGCGCTGGCAGCAGGCGGTGTTCACGGCGGACGGCGATCCCGAGCGGGTCAGGGACGGCGCCGCCCGCGCCATCACCGACCTGTGCCGGGAGCTCCGCGCGGCCGGGCACACCGCGGGCACCGGCGAGGCCGTCGAGACGTTGCGGCTGGCCTGCGACCTGGCCCGGCTACGCGGCCTGCCCGCCCCTGGGCGGGGTGAGCTGCTGGAGGCAGTGACGACCGTGCTCGGCCAGGGCGAGCCCCTGGGCCGGGGACGGGCCCTGGCCAAGGCGCTCGACACCGTGTTCGTCGGCACCGAACGCGGGCGGACCGCGCCGGGCACACCACGTTCCGGGCTCGGGCCCGCGGTCGAGGCGGATCTCGCCGCGCTCCGGCTCCCGTGCCCGGACGATCCCGAACGCCGTGAAGTACGCCTCGACCCGCTCCGCTCCGACCTGGACGCGCGCCGTGAGGTACTCCTGAAGCGCCTGCTGGTCTGCGGCGTCGGCTACGGCGAACCGATCGAGGTGGTGGGTACAGGCGATTCCACCGCACTCACCACCAGGTGGCGGCTGGCCTGGACCCCGGCGGTCCCGGCCCTGCTCGACCTGGCGGGCGTACGCGGCGTGACCCTCGCCCAGGCGGCGGCCGGTACGTTGCGTGAGACCTTCCGCCGCGAGTCCGCGGAAGGAGGGCCCACCTGCGGCCTGATCCTCGGCGGCCTGCGTGCCGCGGCCGGTTGCGACCTGCCCGACCTGGTCGCGGACCGCCTCGCCGACGCCGCCGTCACACTGCCCGCCACCGCCACGCTCACCGAACTGCTCGAAGCCCTCGACCTGCTGGAGGCGCTGCGC
The DNA here is from genome assembly GCF_043197155.1 of Nonomuraea sp. NPDC049269. NCBI lineage: Bacteria > Bacillati > Actinomycetota > Actinomycetes > Streptosporangiales > Streptosporangiaceae > Nonomuraea > Nonomuraea sp. NPDC049269. The sequence continues at coordinate 216,415 of NZ_JBICSO010000012.1, read as the reverse complement.
CGCCGGCATCTCCCCGGCACCACCCCGGAAGGCCGCGAGCACGCCGCCGAACTGTCCGGCACCCTGCTGGAGGCCGCGGTCCGCGCCCTGCCCGGCCTGGCCGGCAGCGACCAGCCGGAGGACGCGGTCGCCCTGGTCGCCCTCGCCTCCCGGGTCGGCGAAGAGCGACTCGGGCTGCGGATGGACGACGCCCTGGCGGTGCTCGCGCGTACGGCGTCGCCGCTCATCCAGGGCGCGGCCCTGGCCGCCCGTGTGCTGCTCGACCTGGACGGGCCCGACTCGCTCGGCGAGCGGGCCGCCGGCTGGGTCGACACCGCCACCGGCCCCGACGGCCGCCTCCGCCTGAGCCGCCTGCTGACCGGCGTGCTCACGGCCGCCGGGCCGCTGCTCCAGTCGGCCCCGGCGGCGCTCGACCCGCTCATGGATCGAGTCGACGGCCTGGCCGACAGGGAGTTCCTCGACCGGCTGCCGGCGTTGCGGGGTGGGTTCGACACCCTCAGCCCGGCCGGTCGTACCCGGCTGCTGGGGGCTGTGTCCGAACGGCTCGGAGACCGGCTCGACCTGGCACTGGACGCTCCGGCCGCGCTCCTCGCCCTCTGGACCGCCGCCGACTCCGCCGCTCTGGAGGCCTTGCGCGCCCTCCGGCTCCCCATCCCCGCGCTGACCACCTCCGGCGATCCGGAGGAACGGGTAGCCGAGGTGACTCGCACCGACAGCCGGGCCCTACCGGAAGGGGAAGCCCGCACTGAGCGCCTCTCCTCGCTGGACGGGGAGGCGGACGCGGCTCGCGCCGAGCGCCGGTCCGAGGTGGACGGTGACGGTCGTGTCGAGCGGAGGCTGCTGCCGGTTGACCGGTGGCGGTTGCTGCTCGGGCGGGAGTCGGAGCGGCTTCCGGCCGGTGCTCGTGCCTACGCGCGGGCCCTTGACGAGCTGTACGGATCGGGACGCGGGGAAGGCGCCAACGACTTCGGCACGGGAGGCGACGCCGGTGGCAGGGAGAACCCCTTCCCCACCGCCCGTGAGTGGGGTGAGGAGCTGGAGAACCTCTTCGGGACCGAGGTACGCGAGGAGGTGCTGGCCCGGGCCGCCGACGCCGGCCGGATCGACGTGCTCAGCGAGCTCGATCCCGCCTCGGTGCGGCCATCCGTCGAGCTGCTGACCTCCGTACTGTCCCTGGCCGGCGGCCTGCCCGAGCAGCAGGTCGCCAAGTTGCGGCCACTCGTACGCCGCCTGGTGGAGGAGCTGACCCGGGAGCTGGCGACCCGGATGCGGCCCGCCATGACCGGGCTGGCGACCCCACGCCCGACCCGCCGTCCCGGTGGGCGGCTAGACCTGCCGCGTACCCTGCGCGCCAACCTGTCGCACACGCGCCGCCTCGACGACGGCCGGCTGGTGGTGGTCCCGGAACGGCCGGTGTTCAGCACCAGGTCCCGGCAGGAGGCCGACTGGCGGCTGATCCTGGTGGTCGACGTGTCCGGGTCGATGGAGGCGTCGGTGGTCTGGTCCGCTCTCACGGCCGCCGTCCTGGCGGGCGTGCCGACGCTGTCCACCCACTTCCTGTCGTTCTCCACGCAGGTGATCGATCTGACGGACCGGGTGACCGATCCGCTGTCCCTGCTGCTGGAGGTACGGGTCGGCGGTGGTACGCACATCGCCGCGGGCCTCGCTCAGGCCCGGTCGCTGGTCACGGTGCCGAGTCGTACGCTCGTCGTGGTCGTCAGCGACTTCGAGGAGGGCTACCCGATCGGGGGCCTGCTCGGTGAGGTACGGGCGCTGGCCGGGTCCGGTGTTCACCTGCTGGGGTGCGCGGCCTTGGACGACAGCGGCGTACCCCGTTACTCGATCCCCGTCGCTCAGCAGCTCGTCGCGGCCGGCATGCCCGTCGCCGCCCTCAGCCCGCTCGCCCTCGCCCGATGGGTCGGCGACCGCCTTCGGGGAGAGAAATGATGAATTCCCCCACCACGACCTCTGTCTCCTCGGCTGCCGGGCAACTGCCGCCGGCGGCGCCGCAGGTGGTCGCCGCCGCCGTCGAGGGCCTCACGTCCCGGCTGCGTAAGAAGCTGGACGCGGCGATCGAGCAGTACGCCGCCGTGCCCGTTGCCGTCGACGACGAGGGCGTCCGGATCAGCTGTGGCGAGGACGCGGTGGTCACGCTCTCGCCGGGGCCGTCCGGTGCGATCGTCGACGACGGCCAGGCGCGGTGCAGTTGCCTCCTGGCGCCACGATGTCTGCATCGCGCGGCCGTACTGAGTGCCTGCCCGGTGGCGGACCTGGAGCCCATCGGGACCGCCGAAAGCTCCGGCGCGGGTGATGCCCCACTCGGCGCCGATACGGTCGCCGGGTCCGCGTCCGACGGGACGGCCACCGACCCGGGCGCGGCGCCCGCTGCCGCGCTGGCGACCGCGGGGTCTGGCAACGCTCAGGCGACGAACGCTGGGTCAAGCGCCACAGGGCAGGACGCCGCCAAGGGCGCAGCGCCGGATACCGCGCAGGCGCCGAGTGCCGCGCAAGTGGCGGCGGCGGCGAGTCTCTGGCGTGCCGCCGCGGCCATCCTGTCGACCGGGGCGCCCGCGGCTGGTGCGGTGCCTCAGGCCGAGCTGCTCAGGGCCGCGCATACAGCCAGGCTGGCCGGATTGCCCAAGGCCGAGGCCGCCGCTCTGCGAGTGGTACGCGGGCTGCGCGCGGCTCGGGCCCGCCACGACGGGCATCGCCTCGCCGACCTGGTGTCCGCGCTGCGCGAGCTCCTGCTCACCGCGGGGCGGCTGGCCGGGGCCGATCCCGATCCGGCGCTGGTCGGCAGCGTGCGCCGGAACTATCAGCCGGGAGGGGGCCTGCGGGTGTACGGCGTCTTCCGGGAGCCGGTGATCAGCGCCACCGGCTACGGCGGCGTCGTCACCCACCTGGTCACCGACGACGGCCGGTGGTTCTCGGTGGCCGATGTCAAGCCGGGTGGTCCGGCCCGTGCCCGTGGGGCCGCCACCGCGCCCGTCTCCATCGGCCCCGCCATGCTGAACCACGCGCAACTGGCGCGGGCTGGGCTGCTGATCACCGGGGCGACGATCTCGCCTGATGGGCGTCTGGGGGCGGGCGGTGGCGTGCGGGCCACCCCGGTCTCGGGGATGTCGTGGACGGCGGGGCCGATGGCGGCGCTGTTCGCCCGCCCGCTGGCTGAGGCGGTCGGTCCCCGGCTCTCCGGGCACGCCTGGAGCGAGGCGGACACAGAGGATAAGGCTCGCGAACCGGTTGGATGCGACCTGGTAATCGTCGGCGCCGCAGGCGACCACGTACTCGCCCGCGAACTACTACCCACAGATGACCAGTCGGCCGTCCCTGGCCCTGGACCGCAGCCTGCGGACGATACCTCGCGCGCTCTGCCCGCGGACGATCAGGTAAGGGCTCTGCCGTCCGCTGGAGCGCCGCAAGCCGATCCGCAGGTCCCGGTACGCCCGGTCGGCCCGCTGATCCGGCTCGTTCCGGCGGCCCATCACCCCGACCTGGCTCACGTCGCCAACCTGCAGCGGCTCGCGTCCCGGCCCGGTCTGGTGGTGCGGGTGGTCGGCAGGGTGGATCCCGATCGGGCGGCCACCCTGCGTCCGCTGGCGGTGGGACCGGTGCCGGGGGCCGAGGCGACGCTGCGGCTTCCCGCCGAATGGCAGGACCGGGCCGATCTCGGGTACGACCGTCTGCAGGGCTCCCACCTCCCGCCGCCGGAGGCGTGCTGGCCCGTGCAGACGGAGGCCGGAAGCGAGGTGGACCCGGTGGCGAGCGCACCGCTCTGGCGGGTTCGTCGGCTGGTCGAGCTGGGCGTCTCCGGCGGGCGGCGAGCGGTCGCCGAATCGGCGCGCAACGGCGACTCCCACGCGCCGCTGCGCCGGGCCGGGTTCCGGACCGCCGCCGAACTCGCCACCACGCTCACCGCCGAGGCCGACCGCAGGACGCGTGACGTGTTCGGCCGGTTGGCGGACTCCGGCCCCGACCGGTACGCGTGGGCGTGGCTGGCCGCGGCGACCCACCTCGCGGCCACGGAACGAGCCATGATCCAGTCCTCCTGGCAGGCGGACCATCTCCTGTGAAGGGCGACTCTCCGTGATGGGCGGGCCTCCGTGAAGAGCGGCTGATCGCCGAGAACGTCTCCCCTTGAGCTGGACCGTTGTTCAGTGGTGCCGGTCCGCAAGGCGTGGAGCCTTACCCAGGCGATCGTTGGGCCTCCGCTGATCCGGCGGGGGCGCCGATCACGGCCACGAAGGCCCGCTCTCTTACGCCGGGCCAGAGGAGTATGGACAGGGGAGGGGCGAAGAAGGCCGCTGCGGACGCAGGGATCGGCGGGGTTGACGCCGACCGCGTGAATGCGGACGCGGACCTGCCCGGAGCCAGGGCCGGAGACCGCTGTACGGTCTCCGGCTGCGCTGAGGCTGGTCAGGTCGTGAAGATCTGGCGGCGGGCGTGGTCCAGGAGGGTCTTCCTGGGCGGGGCGGAGGTGACGAAGCGGGAGGCGCCGTGGGTGCTGGTCAGTGCACTGTCGTGCGCGGATGGTGCACCCAGCCGTTCGGGTCGGGGGCCCGGCCGGTCTGTACGGCCAGGAGCTCCTCGCGTAACAAGAGGGTGAGGGGACCGGGCTGGCCGTCGGCCATCTGCCAGGCGGTGGTGCGTGTGCGGGCCCGGCCGACGGGGGTGATGACAGCGGCGGTGCCGCAGGCGAAGACCTCGGTGATCGAGCCGTCCGCCGCGCCCGTTCGCCACTCCTCCAGACTGATGCGGCTCTCGCTGACGGGGTGGCCGAGGTCGCGGGCGAGGGTGAGGACGCAGTCGCGGGTGATCCCGGGCAGCAGTGAGCCGGTGAGGGCCGGGGTGATGATCTCGGCGGCAGGGCCGTGGCCGCGTACGAAGAAGAGGTTCATGGCGCCCACTTCCTCGATCCAGCGCCGCTCGATCGCATCGAGCCAGACCACCTGGGCGCAGCCGTGCTCGGCGGCGTCATTCTGGGCGAGGAAGGCGGCGGCGTAGTTCCCGGCGAACTTGGCGGCGCCGGTGCCGCCCGGGGCGGCCCGTACATAGTCCTCGGCGACCCACACCGACAGGGGTCTGATGCCTTCGGGGAAGTACGATCCGGCCGGGGAGGCGATGAGCAGGAACAGGTACTCGGCCGAGGGCCGGACGCTGAGCGTGCTCTCGGTGGCGAACATCAGCGGCCGCAGATACAGAGAATGCTCAGCGGCGTCGGGCACCCAGCACCGGTCCTGACTCACGAGCAGCTCGCATGCCTTCATGAACAGCTCGACGGGCAGTTCCGGCATGGCCATCCGGCGGGCGCTCGCCTGGAAGCGGTGCGCGTTGGCCTCGGGCCGGAACAGGGCGACCGTACCGTCCGGCTGTCGATACGCCTTGAGACCCTCGAAGATCGACTGGCCGTAGTGCAGTCCTGTGGCGGCCGGGTCGATGGTCAGCGGGGCGTATGGGCCCAGTGCGGCGTCATGCCAGCCCGCCTCGCCGGTCCACCGGATGGTGACCATGTGATCTGTCATGTACCGGCCGAAGCCGGGCGCGGCCAGAATCTGCTGCCGCTCGGTGTCAGAACGCAGGTGAGGATGCGGTTTGATGGTGAACTGAGGGAGCGTGAGGGGCATCGGGGTTCCCTAAAGGGCGAGTGCTCACCGTGGTGCGCGGTCAGCGGGTGCGGAACGGGCTTCGGAGGACTGGCTACGGGCCAGGGATGCGGGCCGTCGAGGAGCCTGCGCAGGGCGCGGCGGAACTCGGTGAAGAACCGCTCGCGTGTCTCGGCGGTGGTGCAGCCCAGTAACAGGCAGGGGGGTCGAGATCTTCCAAAACCATGAGCAAGCAACTGCCCGTCGCCCGTGCGTACAGCGTAGACCCGCTTGATGCCGGGGTGAATGGCGTCGACGAAGGAGAACGGCGCACCGTATCGGATGGAGGTGATCGCGAGTTGACCTCGAGCTCGGTTGAGGTTGCATGCTGGGGACGACATCAGCCGAACAGGGGAGAGCAACGTGCGCGCGGTGTGGTTGAAGGAGTTCGGCAGGCCCGAGGTGCTCATACCTGGAGATGCCCCCGACCCGGTCCCGGGGCCTGGGCAGGTGTTGATCGACGTCGCCTACGCCAACATCACCTTTGTCGAGACCCAGTTCCGGTCGGGCGCGCCGTCGCCGTTCAAGCGGGAGCTGCCGATGATCCCGGGCAACGGCGTCGGGGGCATCGTCACGGCGGTCGGCGAGGGCGTCGACTCCGACCTGGTCACCCGTCGGGTGGTGACCTCCACGGGCGGCTCCGGCGGTTATGCAGAACGGGCCGCGGTGGACGTGTCCGGGCTCTACACCGTCCCTGACGGCCTCGAACTGGACGACGCGGTCGCGATCCTGGCCGACGGGCGTACCGCGACCATGATGATCCGGGCGACCGCACCGCAGCCCGGGGAACGGGTTCTGGTCGAGGCGGCGGCCGGCGGCGTGGGCTCGCTCCTCGTACAGCTGGCCAAGTCGGCGGGTGCCACCGTCGTCGCGGCGGCCGGGGGTTCGCGCAAGACCGGCGTGGCCCGCGACCTGGGCGCCGACGAGGTGGTCGACTACACGGCTCCGGGCTGGTCCGACGGGGTCGCCTCCGTCGACGTCGTCCTCGACGGGGTCGGCGGCGACATCGCCCGAGCCGCCTTCGAACTGCTCGGCCAAGGCGGCCGGATGGTCAGCTTCGGGCTGGCGAGCGGAGAGTGGGCCGGCATCGAGGAGGAGGCCGCTGTCGCGCGCGGCGTCACGCTCGTCCAGGCGAAGCCCACCCCGCAGACGATGCGCGAGTACACCGAGAGCGCCCTCGCCGAGGCCGCTGCCGGACGGCTGCGGCCGCTGATCGGGCAGCGCTTCCCCCTTGAGCGGGCCGCCGCCGCGCATGCCGCCATCGAGTCGCGCGCGAGCGTCGGCAAGACCCTGCTCGAAGTGCGCTGACGGTCCAGCCGGTCGCGCGGGCCCGCCGCGTATCCACCCTCGCCGTCAGCGGGACCAGCCGTAGCGCTCCCTCACGTCACATGCCAGATGCATTCTTGGGCGACCCGCTTGGGGGCCAGGCCGGCGCCGGGCGAAACGCCATCAACCTCTGAAACGAATGCGCCCGGTGAACGGCCCCGCAGCCCGTCAGGAGAGGCCGGCGAAGAAGGCCCGGATGTCTCCGGCGAGCAGGTCGGGCGCCTCCATGGCCGCGAAGTGGCCACCACGCTCGAACTCCGACCAGCGCACGATGTTGTGGACCTTGTCGGCGAAGACCCGGATGGCGTAGTCGGTGACGAAGACGGCGACCCCGGTGGGGACGGTGCCGCGCGGCTTGGGCGCCCACATGGCGTGGTCGTGGAAGCGCTCGTAGTACGAGTTGGCCGTCGAGCGCGCCGTCCCGGTCAGCCAGTACAGCATCACGTTGGTCAGTAGCCGGTCCCGGCCGACGGCGTCCTCGGGGAGCTTGGCCGCCGGATCGCTCCACTCCTGGAACTTCTCCACGATCCACGCCAGTTGCCCGACGGGAGAGTCGGTCAGCGCGTAGGCAAGGGTGTCCGGGCGGCTGCCCTGCACCTGCATGTACGCGGCCCCCTCGTCCTGGAACCGCTTCATCGCCGCCAGACGTGCCTGCTCGGCCTCGGTGAGGCGGGCCATGTCGTCCGGGTCGCCCGTGGGGAAGGCGAACATCGAGTTGAGGTGCACCCCGATCACCCGCTCGGGCTCGGCCCGCCCCACCAGCGGCGCGATCAGGGCCCCGACGTCGCCGCCCTGCACGCCGTAGCGCTCGTACCCCAGCCGTTCCATCAGCCGCGCGAACGCCGCCGCGGCGCGCCCGTCGGTCCAGCCGGCCTCGGTGAGCGGGCTGGAGAACGCGAAGCCGGGCAGCGAGGGGACGACCAGGTGGAACCGGTCGGCGAGCAGCTCGATGACGTCGGCGAACTCCACCACCGACCCCGGCCAGCCGTGCAGCAGCAGGAGTGGCGTGGCGTCCGGGGCCGCGGAGCGGACGTGCAGGAAGTGGATCACGGCGCCGTCGATCACTGTGGTGTACTGCGGGTGCTCGTTCAGCGCGGCCTCGTTCGCACGCCAGTCGTAACCGTCGGCCCAGTAGCCCACGAGGTCCTTCAGGTAGGCCGCGGGCACGCCCCGGCTCCAGTCGTCGGCGGGAGAGGCGTCCGGCCAGCGCGTCTGCGCCAGCCGCCGGCGCAGGTCGTCCAGTTTCTCCTGCGGAACGTCGATCTTGAACGGTCGGATGTCGGACATGGCGCTCAGCTCTCTCTCAATGGTGGGGCGGTGGTTACGGCGGTCAGAATGCGGCGGCGTGGTCGATCACCCATTCGCGGTAGCTCCGCGCGGGGTGGCCGGTGACGTCCTCGACGCCGGTGGTGGTCGGTGCGGTACGGCCGACGGAGTCGGACCAGGCTTTGAAGATGCCGTCAAGGATGGGAGCCGGGACGTGTGCGCTCATGGCCTGCCGCACCGACTCGGGGGGAAGATCGGTGAAGCGGATCGGCCGGCCGAGCACCTCGCCGATGATCCGGGCCTGCTCCGCATGGGTCAGTGACTCGGGGCCGGTCAGCTTGTAGACGCGGCCGGCGTGCCCGTCCTGGGTCAGCGCCGCGACTGCGACGGCGGCGATGTCGGCCTCGTGCACCGGTGCGGCCGTCGCCTCGGCGTAGGCACCGCGCACCAGGTCGCCGGACTTGGTCTGCCCGGTCCACATCAGGGTGTTGGCGGCGAAGACGTCCGGGCGCAGGAAGGTCCACTCCAGGCCCGAGGCGCGCAGGGCCTGCTCGATCTCGGCGTGGTACGTAGCGATCGGTCCGTCCTGGACCTCCGCGTCGTCATCGACCCCTCCGGAGGACAGCAGCACCACCTTGCGCACTCCGGCCTGCCGCGCCGCGGTGACGAAATCCGGTCCGCTGCCGGGGACGGCGAACAGGAACACCGCGTCGACGCCGGCCAGGGCCGGGCCCAGCGACGCGGCGTCGGCCAGGTCACCGGCCACGACGTCGACTTCCGCCGCCCACATCGCGCGCTGCGGGTCGCGGGTGAGGGCCCGGACGGCTCGGCCGTTCTCGACCAGCAGGTTCAGCACGTGGCGGCCGACGTTCCCGGTGGCACCGGTGATGAGGATCATGACGTTCTCCCGTGGATCGCGTGCCCCGTTCGGGCTTGCAGGACAGACACTAGGAACCGTTGAGGACAGGTATGGTCCTCGAGGAACGTCGCCTCTCAAGGAGTTTTCGGACATGCTGGAGACCTCGGCGCGGCTGCTGCGGCTGTTGTCCCTGATGCAGTCGCGGCGAGACTGGCCGGGGTCGGAGTTGGCCGACCGGCTGGGCGTGACCACACGTACGGTCCGGCGTGACATCGATCGGCTCCGCGACCTGGGCTACCCGGTGGAGTCCGCGACCGGCACGGCCGGTGGTTACCGGCTGGGTGCCGGCGCCGCCCTGCCACCGCTGCTGCTGGACGACGAGGAGGCCGTCGCCATAGCCGTGGGGCTGCGCGCGGCCGCCGTGGGATCGGTCTCCGGAATGGAGGAGACGTCGCTGCGCGCGCTGGCCAAACTCGAACAGGTCCTGCCCTCACGGCTGCGCCACAGGGTGACGGCGATGCAGTCCGCGATCGTGCCGCTGACCGGCCCCGGACCGGCAGTGGACGCGAACCTGCTGGCGGCCCTGGCCGCGGCCTGCCGCGCCCACGAAGGCATCCGCTTCGGCTATCAGAAACGCACCCGCCGCGCCGAGCCGTACAGCCTGGTCCACACCGGCCGCCGCTGGTACCTGCTGGCCTTCGACCTGGACCGCGACGATTGGCGTACCTTCCGCGTCGACCGTATCGACGCCCCTCCACAGCCCGGCCCGCGTTTCACTCCACGGCCGGCACCGGCGGAAGACCTGCGTGCCTTCATGTCTGACGCGTTGTCCTCGGCGCCGTACCGATTCCAGGCGAAGATCCTGTTCCGCGCGCCGATCGAAGTGGTCGCCGAACACACCTCACCCACTGCCGGAAGGCTGGAGAAGCTCGACGAGCAGTCGTGCCTGTTCTACGCCGGCGCCGGCTCACTGGATCAGATCGCCGTGTATGTCGCGCTCAAAGGCATCGACTTCCAGGTCGTGGACCCGCCCGAACTCCGAGCCCATGTTCGGGCGCTGGCGGCACGTCTGACCCGCGCCGGCGAAGAGCCGGGTGATCGACCCACCAGGAGCACGTCCCCTTGCCCTTGACGTGCGGGTCAAGGGTTAAGGTCGCGACGCCCTTTGGCCGAACATCTGAGGAGTGCGACGTGCCGACCCTGCCGCGAACGTCAAGAGAAGTCCAGCTCGCCACCGTGCCCGACGGGCTGCCCAAGGCAGAGCATTTCGTGGTCGCCGAGGTCCCCCTGCCGGCGCCGGACGACGGCCACGTGCTGGTCCGCAATCGGTTCTTCCACGTCTTCGCCGCCCTTCGCACGCTGATCGGCGGGAGCGTGAAGGACGCGCCCATGCCGCCGGTGCGCCCCGGCGACACGCTGTTCGGGCCCGCGGTCGGAGAGGTCGTGTCGGCCACCGGGGACAGCGGGCCGAAGGTCGGCGACCTGGTCTCACACTGGCTGGGCTGGCGCGAGTACGCGGTCGTGCCGGTCGGTCAGGTCACGCCCTTGGGCGATGCGCTGCCCGACCCCGTCGCGCACCTGGGCCAGGGTGGGCTCGCCTACGCGGCGCTGACCAGGGACGCCGAGGTCAGGCCGGGGGACACGGTGTTCGTCTCGGGCGCCGCGGGCGGGGTCGGATCGCTCGCCGGGCAGATCGCCCGCCTACTCGGCGCCGGTCAGGTGATCGGCAGCACCAGCTCGCGGGAGAAGGCCGATCGGCTGATCTCCGAGCTGGGGTACGACGCGGCCGTGATCCGCGGCGCGGCGCCGATCGAGGAGCAGCTCGCGAAGGTCGCCCCGGACGGCATCGACGTCTACCTGGACAACGTCGGCGGCGACCAGCTCCAGGCGGCGATCGCCGCAGCCCGCCCCGGAGCCCGGTTCGTCCTGATCGGCGCACTGTCCGGACAGATGTCACCCCGCGGAACGGGTGGGACGGCGCCGGTCGAACTCGACACCTACCAGCTCATCCTCAAGCGCGTCTCGATGCGGGCTTTCCAGGGCTTCGACGAGCAGGCGCGATCCCAGTGGCTCGAACGCTTCGGCGGCTGGCTACGCGCGGGCGACATCACGTTCCCGTACGTCCGGATCGCGGGCATCGATGACGCGCCGCGGGCGTTGCAGGAATTGATCGAGGGACGGCATTTCGGGACCGTCATCGTCCAGCTGTAGGGCTTCTGGAGGATCGATGCGCATCGGCGACGCGGCAGCAGCGGCGGGCACCACACCCCGGGCACTGCGGTTCTACGAGCAGCGCGGGCTGCTGACCGCGCCGCCGCGCACGGCGACCGGGCAACGCGAGTACGGGCCGGGCGAGGTGGCCCGTGTGCGCGTCATCCGCGAGCTGCTGTCGCTCGGTCTGACGATCGAGGACGTACGTAGCTGCGCCGATCGCCTGCACCTGTTGGACGGCGACACACTGCCGCCACGCGGCGGCCCCGGCTGCTCCACGGAGAACGGCGTGGTGGAGCGCAGGCTCGCCACCCTCGACTCGGAGATCACCCGCCTGTCCCGGCTGCGCGACCAACTCGCCGCGCGGGCCGGAGTGGAGGAGGACGCGAACAGCGCGCTGTAGGGGAAGGCATGTGGCCCAGATCACTGTCACATCGCATGACCGTGTCCCGTCCGGTTGGTGAATGATCCACCGACTGAAAGACACCGATATGTGGACTCTCCGTCAGGCTGCCGCCGCACTGCTCGCCGCAGGCGCGATGATCACGGCCACCGCGTCCCCCGGCAATGCCGCCACAGCGCTCAAGACCACCCCTTCCCTCAACCAGGCCGACGCGGTGCCATGCGACCAGTGGTGCCAGACCGCCTGGGAACAGCAGCGCGCCAACGCCCTGCCCAGAACCGGCTTCTACGACCCGCCCACCCCGCTGCGCTGGGCCCCGGCGGGCACGCTGATCCGCAAGGAGGCGGCCACCGGCTACGCCGTCCCGGCCACGCGTACGCTCTACCACTCACGTGACTCCGGCGGCCGCGACGTCGCCGCCTCGGCCGTGGTCCTGGTGCCGCAGGGCACCCCGCCGTCCGGCGGCTGGCCGGTGGTCGTCGACGCCCACGGCGCCAGCGGCATCGGCCGTGACTGCGCCCCCTCGCTGATGCGCGACCTCTACCACGGCGACCAGATGCGGCGCTTCCTGGACAAGGGTTACGCCGTGGTCGCCCCCGACTACGCGGGCCTGGGCGCCGCCGGGCAGCACGCGCTCGGGGACAAGACCGCCGTGGCCAACGACGTGATCGGCGCCCTGCGTTCGGCCCGCCGGGCCGTGCCCGCGCTGTCGTACCGCTGGGTGCTGTGGGGCCACTCCCAGGGTGGCGCGGCGGCGCTGAGCGTCGCGGAACGCCAGCTCGACCGGCCGGAGCCCGGCTACCTCGGCGCGGTGGTCACCTCGCCCGCCGCCGACCTCACCCAGATCGTCACGCACGCCGCCACGCAGCCGGGTCTCGGCGGCTTCGTCCCGCTGATCGCCGCCGGCGCCAAGGCCGGCGACGACCGCGTCCGCCTGGACCGGGTGCTGACGCCCCAGGCGCTGGCCGCGCTGGAGGTCACGCGGACCGGCTGCCTGGGCGTGGTGGCGGCGGTCTACCGCGAGCTGACCGGGCCCGACCTGGTCCAGCCCGGCTACCTGGCCGAACCGGGCTTCGCCCGCTTCCTGGCCCGCAACACCACCGGTGTACGACCGGTCGCCGGGCCGGTGCTGCTGTTGCAGGGCGACGCCGACAGCGTCGTGACCCGGGCGATGACCGACCAGGTGGCCGCGACGCTCTGCCGTACCGGATCCCGGGTGGACTACCGCACCTATCCGGGACTGGAGCACGACACCTATCCGGGTGTGGTGACGGGCATCGACGACGGCGCCATGCCCGACATCCTCGCCTGGACCGCCGAGCGGTTCGGCGGCGAGCAGGCCGCCACGGCCTGCTCCTGACCCGGGCCGGGCTATGCCCGTAGCCGCATGGCGGAGTCGGCCGAACGGACGAAGCCCAGCGACCGGTAGAGCGGCTCGCCCTCGGGGGAGGCGAGCAGGTCGATCGTCTTGATGCCACGGCCGCGATACCAGGCGAGCAGCGCCGTCATGCAACTCCGGGAATGGCCGCGCCGGCGGTGAGCCGGATCGGTCACGACATTCAAGACGTATCCCATCTCACCGCTGGGGTTGACCGGTCCCGGGAGCCGACGCTCGACGGTGCCCACCGCACAGGCGGCCAGCAGCCCCGCAGGGACCGGCCGGTCCGGTTGCTCCGGCTGGTCGGGTCGGTCCGGGTGGACCGGCTGGTCCACGACGAAGGCGACCAGCGTGGGGTGCGGCTCGGCCAGTCGCTCGCGCAGCGTCGCGGCCGCGGCCTCCCGCCAGCCGTCCCCGGCCCCCTCGTGCCTGGCCAGGTCGTTCATCAACACTCCGCGCAAGCGGACCAGCTCCGCGGCGTCCGCCGCGGTCGCCCTGCGTGCCTCGTTCATCGGCCAGAGCCTAGCCACCGCCCTGGCCGTCCGGGAACCAGTTCTTGACTGATCTGTACAAAAGTCGCTAGGTTCAGCTCATGGGCAGACCCCGCGAGTACAGCGATCAGGCCGTCCTGGACGCCGCGATGGAGGTGTTCTGGGAGAAGGGCTACGAGGCGGCCACCACCCAGGACCTGTGCGAGCGCACCGGGCTCGGCCGCGGCAGCCTGTACAACGCGTTCGGCAGCAAGCACCGCCTGTACGAGGAGGCTATTCGCCGCTACGCCGCGACCCGGGCCGATGCCCAGTTGGGGATGCTGGCGGACCCGGAAGCCGGGTCGGTGCGGGAGCGGCTGCGGGAGATGATGCTGGGCGTCATCGACGCCGACCTGGCCGACCCCGGCCGGCGCGGCTGCCTGGCGCTGAACGCCGCCACCGAGTCGAGCGGGCGCACCGAAAACGTCGCGGCGCTGGTGCGGCGGCAGTTCGTGGACCTGGAGCAGGCGATCTGCCACCTGGTGACGGTCGGCCAGAGCACGGGTGAGCTGTCCGCCGACCGGCCGCCGCTCCAGGTGGCGCGGGCGTTCCAGAGCGCCTACTACGGCCTGCGCGTGCTCGCGAAGGTGACCGACGACAGCAAGGCCCTGCTGGACGTCGTGGACGGGGCGCTCGCCGCCCTGTGAGCGCCGGTGGCCGAGCGTCGCGGGCATTGTGCTGCCCGTTTTTTGTACTGATCAGTCAACTATTAGAGGTGGAACGAGTGGCGGTACTCTCCCTGATGCTGTGCGTGTTCGGCATCACGACCGGCGAGTTCGTGATCGCCGGCATCCTGCCGGACATCGCCGATGACCTGGCCGTGTCGATTCCGGCGGCCGGACTGCTGGTGACGGCCTACGCGATCGGGATGATCATCGGCGGCCCGGTGCTGACGGCGCTCACCGCGCGCTTCGCCCGCAGGCCGCTCATCCTCGTACTGCTCGCCGTCGTGATCATCGGAAATCTGGCGTCGGCGCTCGCACCGACGTACGCCGTGCTGTTCGGAGCACGGATCGTCACCTCGCTGGTGACCTCCACGTTCTTCGCCAACGCGATCGTCATCGCGGCCTCGACCGCCCCGCCGGGCAAGCAGGCCTCCACCGTGTCCAAGCTGGTTTTCGGGATGAACCTGTCGATGATCCTCGGTGCGCCTATCGGCACCTTCATCGGCAACGGGCTGGGGTGGCGGTCCACGTTCGTGGCCATCGCCGGGTGCTGTGTGCTCGGGTTGCTGCTGGTGCTGCGGTTCGTACCGGACGTACAGAAGGCCACGCCCGGCACGTCCGCGCTGGCCGAGCTCCGGGTGTTGCGCGGCAGTGACGTGCGGCTCGCCATCGCGGTCACGGCGGTGGGCAATGCGGGGCTGCTCATCGTGTTCACCTATTTCGCGCCGCTGCTCACCGGCGTCACCGGATTCCCCGGCGACGCGGTCGCCGTTCTGCTGCTGGTGTACGGCCTCGGCGCGGCGGTCGGCAACTTCGCCGGGGGCTGGCTGTCGGACCGGGCGCTGATGCCGTCACAGGTCAGCCTGCTCGCCGCCCTCGCGGCGACGCTGGTGCTGATGTGGACGGTCAGCGCCGGGACGACGATCACCGCGGTCCTGGTCTTCGTGATCGGCGCGCTGGGCTTCTCCGTCATCCCCGGCATGCAGACCAGGGTCCTGACCGCCGCTACCGCGGCGCCGACGCTCGCCATGGCGGTGAACGCGTCCGCCTACCAACTCGCCGCGGCCTTCGCCGCCTGGCTGGGCGGCCGGGTCATCGACGGCGGGTTCGGGCTGCGGTCCCTCTACCTCGTCAGCGCCGCTGTCACCGTGGCCGGGATCGTCGTGAGCTGCTATGCGTGGTTCCGCGATCGGGGAGTGGTGGAGCCGGAGTCACGCGTCGAGCCCGTCTGACGCGAGCGCGGGTCGCGCGGGCTCCAGGTGGAACTGCTCGGCCCGCTGCGGCACGACCACCGCGATCAGCGCGCCCAGCACGGTGGTGCCGATCAGCAGCCCGAACGCGGCGGTATAGGAGTAGTTGTCGACCAGCCAGCCCATCAGCACCGGCGCGATGACACCCGCCACCTGCCCGCCGACGTTGACCACGCCCATGCCCGAGCCGATCACCTCCGGCGGCAGCGCCCGCACCGGCATGCCCAGGATGCCCATCATCGACAGCCCGCCCACCCCCATGGCCAGCGTCTGGAACAGGGTGAACCCGGCCGCGGTCTCCGCGCGCAGCATCAGCACCAGCAGCACGGCGGTGCAGAGCAGCAGCGGGATGACGTACAGGCGGGCCCGGTCGTGGAAGTAGCGGTCGAACAGCCAGCCGCCGAGGATGACCGTCACGGTCATCACCAGGCCGGGGATGGCCGCGTACAGGCCCGTCTTCAGCAGCGAGATGCCCCGCGCCTCCAGCAGATAGCTGGGCACCCAGGTGATCATCCCGTACCCGAGCATGTTGGTCGCGCAGAACAACGCCGCGAACTTCCACACCGACGGCGCCCGCAGCACGGACCCGAGCGGGGGAGCGGGGCGGGACAGATCGCCGGACCCGTTCAGCCCGGCGGGCAGCGGCGCGGGGAGCAGCGCCCACAGCAGCAGCCCGATCGCCACCCCCGCGGCGGCCGTCACCCAGAACGTGTGCCGCCACCCGAACGCCAGCAGCAGCGGCGCCACGACCAGCGGCGCCAGGCCCGCGCCCAGCTGGCTGGCGGCCAGCATCGCGCCCGCCGCGGTGGCCCGCCGGGCGGGGGTGGTCCGCTCGGACAGGGCCTTGAAGGACGCGCCGGGGAACAGCCCCTGCCCCACGCCGAACAGCGCCCGGATCACCAGCAACGCGACCAGCCCCCAGGCCAGGCCGGTCAGCGCGGTGAACACCGACCACAGCGCGAGCGACACCACGAGCAGCCTGCGCGAGCCGAACCGGTCGGCGAGCAGCCCGCCGGGGATCTGGCACAGCAGGTACACCAGGGCGAACACGGTGACCAGCGAGCCCTGTTCGGTCTTGGTGAGCTCGAAGTCCGCGCCGATGAAGGGCAGGGCGACCGCGATCATCACCCGGTCGACGTAGTCGACGACCCACACGCCCATGAGCAGGCCGGCGGTGAGGACGGCGGTCTTCCTGACATCGACGGTGTACGTGCTTCCCAAGGCGACCTCCGGTGATGCGGGCGTTCCGCACTCTTCTTACAGACCAACCGGCGGCACTTCGGGCGGTTCGCCGAATCGTGGGGAGACGAGAGCTATGTCGCTTCGGTGAGGCTTTGGGTCATCCGGCCGAGCGTACGGTGCAGATCGGCCAGCTCGCTCATCCGCAAGCCGGTGGCGTCCAGTACGTGCTCAGGCACCCGCAGGGCGGACTCGCGCAGCGCCGTGCCCGCCTCGGTGAGCCGCACCACCACGGACCGTTCGTCGCTGGCACTGCGTTCGCGCAGGACGAGCCCAGCCGCCTCCAGCCGCTTGAGCAGCGGTGACAGGGTGCCGGAGTCGAGCCGCAACGCCACACCCAGCTCCTTGACCGTCACCGGCTCGCGCTCCCACAGGACCAGCATCACCAGATACTGCGGATAGGTCAGTCCCAGGTCGGCCAGTTCGCGCCGGTAGAAGCCGTCGAGCGCGCGAGACGCGGCGTGTACGGCGAAGCACACCTGATTCTCCAGCAGCAACGCGTTCATGACACCAGCATACCCGGGGTTGACGGCGAGCAATTTAATTGTGCACAATTGAGTTACAGGCAACCGATTAGGAGCGATCATGAGCACCCTCTACACCGCCATAGCCACCGCGACGGGCCGCGAAGGCCGCGCCGTCGCCTCCGACGGCCGCCTGGACGTGGCCCTCTCCCGGCCGAAGGAGCTGGGCGGCACCGGCAGCGGCACCAACCCGGAGCAGCTCTTCGCCGCGGGCTACGCCGCCTGCTTCGCCAGTGCCCTCGACCTGGTGGCCAAGCGTATGAAGGTGGACGCCGAGCAGGCGTCGGTCACCGCCGAAGTGGGTCTCGCCGCGAACGGCGACGGCGGCTTCACCCTGGAAGTCGCGCTCCGCGTCGAACTCCCCGATCACCTGCAGGGCGAGACCGGCCGCGCCCTGGTGGAGGCCACGCACCAGGTGTGCCCGTACTCGAACGCCACCCGCGGCAACATCCCGGTGGCGCTCGTCATCGAGTAGTGCGTCTTGACGGTCCGCTGCGGTCGGCGGCCAGCGCCTTCGACGAGGCGGCCGCCGGCGCGCTCCGGCTCCGCCCCCATGAGTTGCGCAGATAGAGGACCCCGGCCCGCCCTGTCCCAGGATGGCCGGACCGAGGTCGCCTACCGCAGGCCCGGCACCGCCGAGATGGTCATCGGCTACCAGAAACCCGCGGCGAGCGCCGGGTAGCCCCCGCTCAGAGCCCGGCGGCCGCTTCCAGGGCGCTGATGTCGATCTTCCGCATGCCCATCATGGCCTTCATGACCTGCTGCGCCTTGGCCGGGTCGGGGTTGCCCAGCAGCTCGGGCAGCGCCTTGGGGATGATCTGCCAGGACAGGCCCCACCGGTCCTTCAGCCAGCCGCACTGCGACTCCTCGCCGCCTTCTGTGAGCTTCGCCCACAGCTCGTCGACCTCCTCCTGCGACGCGCAGTCGACGTACAGGGAGATCGCCTCGGTGAACGCGAACTGCGGGCCGCCGTTCAGCGCGAGGAAGCGCTGGCCCGCCAGCTCGAACGACACCATCATGGCCGTCCCCGCCGGTCCCGGCCCCGCGTCGCCGTAACGGTTGACCTCGAGGATCCGCGAGTCCTCGAAGATCGAGGTGTAGAACTCGGCCGCCTCTTCGGCCTGGTTGTCGAACCACAGGTACGTGGTGATCTTCTGCATCGTGCGCTCCTCCGCGTTCGGGACAGTGCGTCCCGTGCTGTCCTATCGCTGACGCGTCGAACGGGTCGACGGCGATTCGACACGACGGAGCAAGAATTTTCCGGTGGATTTCACGACGAAGATCCTTTGACCCCGGCGATGATCAATTCGAGTCCCTCGCGGAAGGCGTGGTCGCGGAACTCCCTGGGCTGGGTCCCGCGGGCCTGTTCCTCGGTCGTGTAGCCGTTGACGTAGGCCATGACGGTGTCCACGGCGACGGCGGCCGTGCCCGCGGGGACGCCCGCGTCCGTCAGGGTGGCGATGAGGGCATGGTAGAAGGCGACGGCCTCTTTGCCCGGGTTCTGGAAGGTGGACAGCAGGCGCGCGCCATCGCGGTGGGCCAGCATGAGCTCACGCGTGCCGATGGCGAGGCCGCGCAGCTGCTCGTCCCAGGGGCCGTCGAGTGGCGGGACGGCGTCGGCCGGTGGGATGACCAGGTGCGCGACCATGGCGTCCAGCAGGGCCTGCTTGCTGGGGTAATGCCGGTACAGGGCGCCTGCCTGCACACCGAGCCGCCCCGCCAGCAGGCGCATGGTGAGACCGTCCAGGCCGACCTCGTCGAGCAGCTCGATCGCCGCCTGAAGCACCTCGGCACGCCGCTGCCCCATCGAATCCTCCCAAAGTCCCGGTTGACAACCCGGCTCCGCGTACGTGAACAATGTACACGTGAACGTTGTTCACGTCGGAGACGGGAGGGTTTCATGACCGAGCAAGGCGTGGGACGGGTGCTGGTGATCGGGGCGGGCCTCGGCGGGCTGACGCTCGCGCACGCGCTCGTCCGTGCGGGCATCGACGTACGTGTGTACGAGGCGGATGACGGCAGCGGCGAGCGGTCCCAGGGATACCGGATCGGGCTGGCGGAGCCCGGGTTGTCCGCCCTGCGCGCGAGCCTGCCGCGGCGGCTCTACGACCTGGTCGAGGTCACCAGCGGGAGCCTTACGGGGCCGGGACTGCTGTTCGACGAGCAGCTCACGGTGCTCAGCCGCGACCTGGAGGGGCCGTCGGCGGAGACCAGGGCGGTGGACCGCCAGGTGCTGCGGCGGATCCTGCTCGGCGACCTGGGCGACCGGGTCGCGCACGGCAAGCGGCTGAGAGGTTTCGCGGAGAAGCCGGATGGGAGCGTGACCGCGAGCTTCGCCGACGGCACGCAGGCCACCGGTGCGGTTCTGGTCGGCGCCGACGGCGCGAACTCCGTGGTGCGGCGGCATCTGGTGCCCGAGGTGGGGTTCGTCGACTCGGACCTGTGCGGGGCGATGGGGCGCACGCCGATCACCGACCGCTTCCTGCGGCTGGTGCCGGGGCGCGGCACGATGGTCAAGGGTCCCGGAGTCACGCTGATGCTGGGCCGGATGCAGTTCGGCAGGGAACCGTCCGAGGCCGCCGCCGAGCTCGTTCCCGGGCTGGACCTGCCCTACCGGGACAGCTACGTACGGTGGGTGCTGCTGGTCCCGCCGGGGCACCCGGGGGCCACAGAGTCGGGGGACGCGCGCGAGCTGGTGCTGGACCTCATCGACGGCTGGCACCCCGACCTGCGGGATCTGGTGCGCTCGGCCGACATGAGCGCCGTAGGCCGGTCCAAGATCTACGACCGGCCGATGCCGTCCTGGCCGGTGGGCCGGGTCACGCTGCTCGGCGACGCCGCCCACCTGACCCTGGCCAGCGGCGGGAACGGCGCGAACACCGCCATGCAGGACGCCGTCCGACTGTCGGCGCGGCTGGCCGAGGTCGATCGGGGCGAGCGGGACCTGACGTCGGCACTGGGGGAGTACCAGGCCGATCTGCTCGACCGCGGGAACGCGGCAGTGGCGCACGGCAAGGAGGCGCTGAAGAGGTTCGTCCCTCCGCAGCCGCAGGAAACGCCGTGAAGGAGCCGGTTCACCGGCCGTGGACGCGGCGGCCGGTGATCTGGTGCGGGACGATGCGGATGTAGAGCCGGCGGTCGCCGCCGGCCCACGGGGTGACGTCGGAGTCGGCGACCCCGGCCGCCTCGTCCGGTGGCACGTGGTGGGCGGGGCCTTGGATGAGGACGCTCCAGCCCTCACTCAGTGCCTCGTCCATCCGGTCGACCTCGAAGCCGACCTTGATCTCCACGTCCCGCAGGCCGGTGCGCAGATCCTGGTCCATGGGGCCGCCGTGTGAGGTGCGGAACACGATGGCGCCGTCGTGGAGCCGGTAGTTGACGGGCAGCACCGTCGGCCCGTGCGAGCCGTTGAACGCCACCCGGCCGATGCCGCCCGGCGCGACCAGGCGCAGGCACTCCTCGGGCTCCAGCACTTCCAGGACCGGGTCGGCCGCGGCGGGGCCGCCACCGGACGGGCGGTCCCGGCCGCCGCCCAGCAGATCTTGGACGGTGGTCTCCAGCGCGGTGGCCAGGCGGGTCAGCGTGCCGGCGTTCGGGGGGCTCAGGTGCCCTTCGAGGTACTGGACGTACCCGGGGGACATCTCCGCGCGGTCGGCGACCTGCTCGCGGGTGAGACCCAGCCGTTCGCGGTGGTGAATCATCCGACGTGCGAAGTCACCGGTGCCGGTCATGATCGTCTCCTTGTCCTCATGCCCATGACGGTACGCACAGGTCACGGGGGCCAACAGGGTCCTTCGGCTCTTGCCTGACGGACTTCCGGCCCTGCACCGGCGGTCGGTGAGCGGGGTGCGATGGGAGGGAGGCGAAGGAGGACAGATCATGATCGTCGTAGGAGTGGACGGCTCGGTGGCCGCGCGGGCCGCGGTGGAGTGGGCGGTCAACGACGCCTTCCGGATGAAGGAGCCGCTGCGGATCGTGCATGCGGTGGCCCGTTCGCCGTACCAGATCGGTAGGTTCCCCAGCTCGGCGTCGCCCGACACGCTGCTGCGTGAGGGGCAGCGGATTCTGCGGGAAGCGCTGGCCTTGGCCCGTGAGCGCCGGCCGGGGGTCGAGGTCATGACGGCGGACATCGAGGGCGCGCCCGCGCAGGTGCTGCGTGAGCAGGCCGGGGACGCGACCGAGATCGTGCTGGGCAGCCGTGGGCTCGGCGGGTTCGCCGGTGCGTTGCTGGGCTCGGTCAGTACGCACGTGGCGGGGCGGGTGCGTTGTCCCGTCGTGGTGGTGCGGGACGATCATCGGCCGGTGCTCGGGGAGATCGTGGTCGGGGTGGACGACTCGCCGCAGTCCGAGCCGGCGCTGGCGTACGCCTTCCGGCAGGCCGAGGTGCGGGGCAGCGTGCTGAGGGTGGTGCACGCCTGGCAGCTTCCGGTGCACGCGTTCGCGCCAGAGGTGGTCTACGGCATGGACGAGGTGCGTATCGCGCAGTACCAGGTGGTCCGCGACCGGCTGGAAACGTTCAGGAAGGACTACCCGCTGGTGACGGTGGTCGAGGACGTCCAACAGGGGCAGCCGGTGGAGGCGCTCACCGACGCGTCCGCCCGCGCCGACCTGCTGGTGGTGGGCTCGCACGGTCACGGCGCGCTGGGCGCGATGCTGCTCGGCTCGGTCAGCCGCGGCGTCCTGCACCACGTCCACTGCCCGGTGGCGATAGTGCGCGCGTGAAGATCAGCGCCTAGTCGGTCAGGTAACGCAGCCACAGGTACGGCGTCGCCACCGCCACCGTGACCAGGGTGACGACCAGACCGTACTTGGTGAACGCCCAGAAACCGATCCGCACGCCGTTGCGCTCGGCGATGCCGAGGATGACGACATTGGCCGAGGCGCCGATCGCGGTGGCGTTGCCGCCCAGGTCGGCGCCGATGGCCAGCGCCCACCACAGCACCTGCGAACCGGGGCCGAAGGAGTGGGCGAGGTCGGCGACGATCGGGCTCATCGCGGCCACGTACGGGATGTTGTCGATGATGGCGGACAGGCCGGTCGACGCCCACAGCAGCACCATCGTGGCCAGGCCCAGCCTGCCCTCGGCGGCGGAGGCGGCGGCCTGGGAGACCCGGCCGACCACGCCGGTCTCGACGAGGGCGCCGACCATGACGAACAGGCCCATGAAGAAGGCCAGAGTAGGCCACTCGACCTCGCGTAATGACTCCTCGGTCGTCACCTTGGTGGCGGCGACCAGCAGGCCCGCGCCCAGCAGCGCGACGACGGCGGGTTCGTAGCGCAGCACCGGATGCAGGACGAACGCCGCGATCACCACCGCCAGGACGCCCAGGCTCTGCCACAGCAGCGGCCGGTCCCTGATCGCCTCCCGCTCGTTCAGCTCCATGACCTCCGCGACCCGTTCGGGGTGGTAGACGAACGCGTCGCGAAACAGCCACCTGCACAGCCCGGCGAACACCGCGACCAGGACGATGATCAGCGGCGTGAGGTGGATGAGGAAGTCGTTGAAGGTCAGCCCGGCGCGGCCGGCGATGATGATGTTGGGCGGATCGCCGATCAGGGTGGCGGTGCCGCCGATGTTGGCGGCCATCGCCTCGGCGATCAGATAGGGCGCGGCGGGCAGGGCGAGCCGGTCGCAGACCAGGTACGTGACGGGGGCGACCAGCAGCACGGTGGTGACGTTGTCCAGCAGCGCGGAGGCGCCCGCGGTGATGACGATCAGCATGACCATGAGCCGGAACGGCCGCCCCTTGGCCCGTTTGGCGGCCCAGATCGCCAGGTACTCGAAGACGCCGGTCTGCCGCAGCACCCCGACGATGATCATCATGCCGAGCAGCAGGAAGATGACGTTCCAGTCGATGCCGGTGCGTTCGGCGAAGAACGCCGCCCGGCCGTCCACGGCGTGGATCAGCAGCATCATCGCCGCGCCGCCCAGAGCGGCGGCCGTGCGGTGGATCCGTTCGGTCGCGATGAGGACGTAGGCCGCGATGAAGATCGCCACGGTTGCGATCGCGATCACAGGCGGTCCTCCGGGGGCGGTGCGGTCTCGCGAGCACCCTAGACCAGCCGTTCAGGCGGTAACGGTCTTGTTTACCTGCTTCTGCGGTCTTTTGCCCCCGGCTCGATTGCCTTTCTGGATCACTCCTGGTCGTGTGGAGATTACCGAATGTGGATATTGGCCATTGGGGGCTGAGATGGCGGACAACGTAATCGCGCGGAAGCCCGGGGGCGGGGATGCGTACTGGGTGATGGGCGGTCTCTATGCGATCAAGGCCGCGAGCGACGAGACGGGTGGCGGCGTGACGGTCGTCGAGATGACCGTCCCGGCCGGAATGGGTCCGCCGCCGCACACGCACCCGGGGTCGGAGATGATCTACGTTCTGGAAGGAACGGTCCGCATGCACATCGACGATCAGGTGGTGGAAGGCGGTGCCGGGTCCTTCTTCTACATCCCCCAGAAGACATGGGAGCGCTTCGAACCCCTCACCGACGTACGCCTTCTCGTGATCTATTCTCCCGGCGGCATCGAGCAGTTCTTCACCGAGGTGGGCGAGCTGGCGCCGACCCGGGACGTCCCGCCGTCGGAGCATCCGCTGCCCAGTCTGAGGGCGGTGACGGCGGCCGGGCTCCGCTACGGGCTGGAGATGAGACTTCCCGACTGAACCGAGCGTAGGAATCGCGTCAACGCCGGGACTTGGCGCGTATGGAAGCCGTCAAGAAACGAAAATCCACCCAAATCCCGAGATTCGCTTGCCTGGTGACCGCCTGTCCTGGTGGTTGAGAGCAATTTCCGGATTTGAGGAGCAGGGATGGCCGACGTCATCTTCGTCGTCCTGACGATCGCGGTCTTCGTGATCCTCGGGCTCGTCGTGAAGGCGGTGGAGCGCCTGTGAGCGCGATCAACGCCGCCGGTCTCATCGTCGTCACCGGTCTCGTGGTCTTCATGGTCGCGGCCCTGCTCTTCCCGGAGAGATTCTGATGGCCGGGGTTCTGTTCATCGGGTCCCTCATCCTCGCCTTGGCCCTCTGTTACCGCCCGCTGGGCGACTACATGTACCGGGTCTACATCGGAACCCGGCACAGCGCGGCCGAGCGGCTGATCTACCGGCTGATCGGCGTCAAGGCCGGCACAGAGCAGCGCTGGGCGGTCTACGCGCGCGGGGTGCTGGCCTTCTCGGTGGTGTCGATCCTCTTCCTGTACGGCCTGCAGCGCCTGCAGAACCACCTGCTCCTGAGCCTGGGCATGAAACCGGTCGAACCGGCGCTGGCCTGGAACACCGCGGTCAGCTTCGTCACCAACACCAACTGGCAGGCGTACTCAGGTGAGAACACCATGGGCCACGTGGTGCAGACCGCCGGCCTGGCCGTCCAGAACTTCGTGTCCGCCGCGGTCGGCATGGCGGTGGCCGTCGCGCTGGTACGCGGGTTCGCCCGCGCCACATCCGACACGCTCGGCAACTTCTGGGTCGACCTCGTGCGCGGCACGGTTCGCGTGCTGCTGCCGATCGCGTTCGTCGCGGCGCTCGTCCTGGTCGCGGGCGGCGCCATCCAGACGTTCGGCGGCCACTTCACCTGGGCCACGCTGACCGGCGGCGAGCAGACGTTCACCCCCGCGGCCGTGGCCAGTCAGGAGGCCATCAAGGACCTGGGCACCAACGGCGGCGGCATCTTCAACGTCAACTCGGCCCACCCGTTCGAGAACCCGACGAGCTGGACCAACTGGCTGACGATCTTCCTCCTCCTGGTGATCGCGTTCAGCCTGCCGCGCACGTTCGGCCGCATGGTCGGCGACGACCGGCAGGGGTACGCGATCGTCTCGGTCATGGCGGTCATCGCGATCATCAGCGTCGCCGTGACCAACTGGGCCGAGCTGTCGGCGAGCGGCACGGTGCCGCAGGCGATCGGCGCGGCGATGGAGGGCAGGGAGACCAGGTTCGGCGTGTCGAACTCGGCGATGTTCGCCTCCGCGACCACGCTCACCAGCACCGGTTCGGTGGACTCCTTCCACGACTCCTACACGGCCATCGGCGGCGGCATGCTGATCTTCAACATGCTGCTCGGCGAGGTGGCGCCGGGCGGCGTGGGCGCGGGCCTGTACGGGATCCTGATCCTGGCCGTGATCACGGTGTTCGTCGCCGGTCTGATGGTCGGCCGCACGCCCGAGTACCTGGGCAAGAAGCTCGGCGCCCGGGAGGTCAAGCTGGCCTCGATGTACTTCCTGGTCACCCCGGTGCTGGTGCTGGTGGGCACGGCCGTGGCGATGGCCACGGCGACGGGTCGCGCGGCGATGCTGAACACCGGGCCGCACGGGCTGTCGGAGATCCTCTACGCCTACACCAGCGCGTCGAACAACAACGGCTGCCGACCCACCGGCCGCAGTTCGTCGGCCTGGTCATCGGTGTGACGATCATCCTGGTCGCCCTCACCTTCCTCCCGGCGCTCGCGCTCGGACCGCTCGCGGAAGGACTCTCGTAGATGTCATCCCCAGTGCTGGACGCGCCGGGCCATACTCCCAAGGCACAGCGGAACGGCCGGGTCGGCGGCGGCCTGCTCGATCCGCGGCAGCTGCTCACCTCGCTGCCGGACGCGCTGATGAAGCTGAACCCGGCCACGTTGTGGCGCAACCCGGTCATGTTCATCGTGGAGGCCGGCGCGGCTTTCACCACGGTGCTCGCGGTCCTGCGGCCGTCGCTGTTCGCCTGGGCCATCGTGGTGTGGCTGTGGCTGACGGTGGTCTTCGCGAACCTGGCCGAGGCCGTGGCCGAGGGCCAGGGCAAGGCTCAGGCGGCCACGTTGCGCGCGGCCAAGCGGGACACCACCGCGCGCCGCCTGAAGAGCCGCACC
Source organism: Nonomuraea sp. NPDC049269 (assembly GCF_043197155.1). NCBI lineage: Bacteria > Bacillati > Actinomycetota > Actinomycetes > Streptosporangiales > Streptosporangiaceae > Nonomuraea > Nonomuraea sp. NPDC049269. The sequence goes on along the minus strand of NZ_JBICSO010000012.1, from coordinate 190,282 downwards.
TCTGCGGACTGGGACGTCGTCGGCGCTCCCGAGCTGAGGCAGGGCGACTTCGTGGTGGTGGAGGCGGGGGAGATCATCCCGGGCGACGGCGACGTGGTCGAGGGCATCGCGTCGGTGGACGAGTCGGCCATCACCGGCGAGTCCGCGCCGGTCATCCGCGAGTCGGGCGGGGACCGGTCCGCGGTCACGGGCGGCACCAGGGTGCTGTCGGACCGGATCGTCGTCGAGATCACCCAGAAGCCCGGCGAGAGCTTCATCGACCGCATGATCGCCCTGGTGGAGGGCGCGGACCGGCAGAAGACGCCGAACGAGATCGCGCTGAACATCCTGCTGGCCGCGCTGACGATCATCTTCCTGGTCGCCACCGCCACCATGCAGCCGCTGGCCATCTACTCCATGGCGATCAACCCGGGCGTGCCCGACTCGCTCGCGCTCACCGCGGACGGCGTGTCGGGGATCGTCCTGGTCTCGCTGATCGTCTGCCTCATCCCGACCACGATCGGCGCGCTGCTGTCGGCGATCGGCATCGCCGGGATGGATCGTCTCGTGCAGCGCAACGTGCTGGCCATGTCGGGGCGTGCGGTCGAGGCCGCGGGCGACGTCTCCACGCTGCTGCTGGACAAGACCGGCACCATCACGCTGGGCAACCGGCAGGCGTCGGAGTTCGTCCCGGTCGCGGGCGTCACCGAGGAAGAGCTGGCGGAGGCGGCGCAGCTGTCCAGCCTGGCCGACGAGACACCCGAGGGCCGCTCGATCGTGGTGTTCGCCAAGCAGCGCTACGGCCTGCGCGAGCGGGAGATCCACGGTGCGCAGTGGGTTCAGTTCACCGCGCAGACCAGGATGAGCGGCGTCGACCTCGGCGACCGCCAGGTGCGTAAGGGCGCGGCGACCGCGGTGATGAAGTGGGCGCGCGACCAGGGCGGGCATCCGACCGATGAGGTCGGCCATCTGGTGGACGGCATCTCGGGTTCTGGTGGCACGCCGCTGGTGGTGGCCGAGAAGGGCCGGGTGCTGGGGATCATCCATCTCAAGGACGTGGTCAAGCAGGGCATGCGCGAGCGGTTCGACGAGATGCGCCGGATGGGCATCCGGACCGTGATGATCACCGGGGACAACCCGCTGACCGCCAAGGCCATCGCCGACGAGGCCGGGGTGGACGACTACCTGGCCGAGGCCACACCCGAGGACAAGCTGACGCTGATCAGGAAGGAGCAGGAGGGCGGCCGGCTGGTCGCGATGACCGGCGACGGCACCAACGACGCCCCGGCGCTGGCCCAGGCCGACGTCGGCGTGACGATGAACACCGGCACGTCGGCCGCCAAAGAGGCGGGCAACATGGTCGACCTCGACTCCAACCCGACCAAGCTCATCGAGATCGTCGAGATCGGCAAACAGCTGCTCATCACGCGCGGCGCGCTGACGACGTTCTCGATCGCCAACGACATCGCCAAGTACTTCGCGATCATCCCGGCGATGTTCGCGGCGGTCTACCCGGGCCTGGACGCGCTCAACATCATGCGCCTGGCCAGCCCGCAGTCGGCCATCCTGGCGGCGGCCGCCGGTGTCGCCCAGGCCCTGTTCAACGGCAAGGCCAACGGCTCGATCGTCCAGCGGAACGGCAAGGACGTGGGCAGCGTGCTCATCGGCCAGAGCTTCACCGGCGAAGACGGCAAGCCGATCGGGAAGTACTTCCAGTCCCGCCCGTCGGCGGCCGGGGACGGCTATGACCCGACCTCGACCAGCGCGAGCAACCTGGGGCCCGGGGACGTCGTGGACGTCCCCGGGGGCAGGCAGTCGCTGCTCACCCAGGTCTGCGCCCGGTCCAAGGCGATCGGGGAACTGGAAGGCGTCAGCGGCGCCCGGCCGTACTGCACGGCGGACGGAGTCGGCGCGGTGCTGAGGGTCTTCCCCGGCCGGGCCGTGAGCGTCAACCAGGCCTGCCCCGCCACCCCCTTCATCGCCACCTACCAGGGCCGGGAGGTGGAGTGCGCGAAGCCGGGCGAGGACTACGCGGCCGGGCGGACCATACCGATCCGCGGCGACGTGGGTGTCGTGAAGGTACCCGCCGACGCGGTGACGGCCAGCGGCTCCGGGCTCGACCCGCACATCTCGCCCGCCTACGCCGAGCTCCAGGCGCCACGCGTGGCCAAGGAGCGCGGGATCGCTCTCGACCAGGTCAAGCGGCTCATCGAGGCGAACACCACCGGCCGGGCACTCGGCTTCATGGGCGAGCCCGCCGTCAACGTGCTCGAACTCAACCTGGCGCTCGACGGGTCATGACCAGAGGGCGGCTACGGGTCTACCTCGGCGCGGCGCCCGGGGTGGGCAAGACGTACGCGATGCTCTCCGAGGGCCGCAGGGCGCTGGAACGGGGGAGAGACGTGGTCGTGGGCCTCGTCGAAACCTACGACCGCCCCCGTACCGCCGCCCTGCTCGACGGCCTGGAACTGATCCCGCGCAAGACGCTCGTCTACCGCGGCGCCACGTTCACCGAACTGGACGTGGACGCGGTCATCGAGCGCGCGCCGAAGGTGGCGCTGATCGACGAGCTGGCCCACACCAACGTGCCCGGCTCGCGCAACGCCAAGCGCTGGCAGGACATCGACGACATCCTGGACGCCGGCATCGACGTCATCTCCACGGTCAACATCCAGCACCTGGAGTCGCTCAACGACGTCGTCCAGCAGATCACCGGCGTCCCGCAGCGCGAGACCGTGCCGGACGAGGTGGTCCGGCGGGCCGACCAGATCGAGCTGGTCGACATGTCGCCCGAGGCGCTGCGCCGCAGGATGGCGCACGGCAACGTCTACGGGCCGGAGAAGGTCAGCGCCGCCCTGTCGAACTACTTCAGGGTCGGCAACCTGACCGCGCTGCGCGAGCTGGCCCTGCTCTGGGTGGCCGGAAGAGTCGACGACCAGCTCGACCGCTACCGCGCCGACCACGGCATCTCCGCGACCTGGGAGGCGCGCGAGCGGGTGGTGGTCGCGCTGACGGGCGGCCCCGAAGGCGACACGCTGGTACGGCGCGCGGCCCGCGTCGCCGCCCGCACCAAGGGCGCCGACCTGCTGGCCGTCCACGTGACCAGCTCCGACGGGCTGGCCGGCGGCGACCCGGTCAACCTGGCCCGCCAGCGCACGCTGGTGGAGAGCATGGGCGGCAGCTACCACCAGGTCGTCGGCGACGACACCCCGGGCGCGCTGCTGGAGTTCGCCCGCGGCGTCAACGCCACCCAACTCGTGCTCGGCGCGTCGCGGCGGGGCCGGCTCGCGCACATCCTGTCCCGGGGCGTGGGGGTGGAGACGACGGCACGGTCCGGTTCGATCGACGTTCACATGATCACCCACGACGAGGTCAAGAAGGGCCGCCGCCACCCGACGCGTACGCGGGCCGCGCTCACCCGCAAGCGGCGGCTGAGCGGATGGGCCATGGCGGTGGCCGGGATGCCCGCGCTCACCGCGATCCTGAGCGTGTTCCGCGAGGATCTGAGCCTGCCGAGCGAGATCCTCATCTTCCTGCTGCTGACCGTCGGCGTCGCGCTGGCCGGCGGCATGTGGCCGGCCATCACGGCGGCCGTCGGCGGGTCGCTCCTGCTGAACTGGTTCTTCACGCCGCCCGTCGGCGGGCTCACGATCTCCGACCCGGAGAACTTCTTCGCGCTGATCGCCTTCGTGGTGGTCGCGGTCGCGGTCAGCACCATCGTGGACATCGCGGCCCGCCGCACCAGGGAGGCGGCCCGGGCCCGCGCGGACGCCGAGGTGCTCTCCACGCTGGCCGGGCACGTCCTGCGCGGAGAGGCCGCCGTGCCGTCGCTGCTGGCCAGGCTGCGGGAGACGTTCGGGCTGTCGTCGGTGACGCTGCTGGAGCGCGTCGGCCGGCCGACCCCGGACGACCAATCCCAGCCGAAGGACTGGCGGATCGTCGCCACCTCCGGCGGAGCGCCGTGCACGAGCCCGTCGGACGCCGACACCGATGTGGTCATCGACGACGATCTGGTCCTGACCATGCGCGGCCACCTGCTCGACGCCGCCGACCGCGGGGTGGTCGAGGCCTTCGCCGCCGAGACGGCCGTCGCCCTGCGGCAGCAGCGGCTGGAGGAGGAGGCCGAGCAGGCCAAGCCGCTGGCCGAGGCCGACAAGATGCGCACCGCCCTGCTCGCCGCCGTCAGCCACGACCTGCGTACCCCGCTCGCCTCGGCCAAGGCGGCGGTCGAGAGCCTGGGCAACACCGAGATCGCCTGGTCCGAGAGCGACCGTGCCGAACTGCTGGCGACCGCCGACGAGTCGCTGGTCAAGCTCGACCGCCTGGTGACGAACCTGCTGGACATGAGCCGCCTGCAGGCCGGTGTGCTCGGGCCCGCCCTGCAGCCGGTGGCGCTCGAAGAGGTCGTGCCCCGGGCGGTCGACGATCTCGGGCCGCTGCACGACCGCGTCGACGGCGACATCTCGATCGGCCTGCCCGAGGTGGTCGCCGACCCGGCCCTGCTGGAACGGGTGCTGGTCAACCTCATGTCCAACGCCGTACGCCACAGCCCACCGGATCAGCAGGTCGTGATCACCGCGAGCTGGCACGGCGAACACGTGCAGATCCGCGTCATCGACCGCGGCCCCGGCCTGCCGCCGGAGGCGTACGACCGGGTGTTCCTGCCGTTCCAGCGCCTCGGAGATCGTGACAACCACTCGGGTGTCGGCCTCGGCCTCGCGCTCTCCCGAGGGCTGGCCGAGGCCATGGACGGCACTCTCGTACCCGAGGAGACCCCAGGAGGAGGGCTCACCATGACCCTCACCCTGCCCATCTCGGCGAGCCCGGGTTGACGATCTCCTTTATCAGGTCAGTCCGGTCAGGCGGCACAGCGCGGCGAAGCCGTCGTCGGTGCCGGGCCAGTGGCGGCGCACGGCCGGCAGCCCGGCCCGTCGTACCACCGAGCGCAGGACGGCGGTGACGATGATGGCGTCGTCGGCGTAGCCGAGCACGGGGATGAAGTCCGGGATCAGGTCGATGGGGAAGGCCAGGTAGGCCAGCAGCAGCGCGAGCCGCACCCGTACCCCGCGGGGCAGGGCGGGATCGGCGGCCAGGCGGCGTACCAGGCGCAGCACGTCGGGCAGCAGCCGCAGCGCCTCGCGCAGCAGTCCACCGCGGGGCCGCACGATGGCCAGCATGGCGACGAGCGCCAGCCAGGTGACCAGCGACGCGACGGCGATCCCGATCAACAGATCCCATCCCCACGACCCGGTCATCGCTCCTCGCTCGGGCGCAGGCTCGCCACCTTCTCGATGGGCGTTTCGGCGGCCACCCTCGCCTCGCTTTCGATGGGCGTTTCGGCCGCCAGCGCGGCCTGCTCGAAGGCGGCCAGGTCGGCGGCCGCGTCCTCGACGGCCGCGCGGGCGGCCGCGCCGGTGGGGGCGGCGAAGTAGTCCCGCGCGGCGATCTTGGCCAGCCAGGAGCGGAAGCGCTCCAGATCGGCCTCGGACTCCTCGACCTCGGCGTAGGTGGTGCGACCACGGGCACGCTCGTGCTCGAGCTCCGCGCGGAAGGCGGGCAGGCGCTCCAGGACCTCGGCGTACTCGGCGTCACGCGCGGAGTCGAACTCGCCGATGATCTGCCGGCGTTCGGCCGGGTCGGTGATGGCCATGCGCAGGATCCGGCCGGTGCCGCCCTGCTGGTGCACCCGGTCGAGCAGCCGGCGCGCCTGCCGGGTGGTCTCGGCGCGTTCGGGCAGCAGGCACACCGACTGCTGCAGATACAGCGCGCCGAGCGAGCGCAGTTTGCGCCACACCTGAACGCGCAACGTCCCGGCGGCGCCGGCGGTGGACACGCTGATCAGCAACCAGCCCTGGTCATCCGTAGCGTCCGTCACAGACGTATGTTACATCCGTTACAAGTCAGCCTTGTGACCCTTCGGCAGCAGATACACCAGGACGGCCGCGACGATCGCGACGGTGCAGGTGAAGACCGAGGACATCGCCAGTGCGTGGGCCGCCGCGGCGGTCCGGCCGCCGTCGGCGGGGTCGAAGGAGTTGAAGAACACCACGCCGATGATGGCGACGCCGAGCGCGCCGCCCACCTGCTGCGCGGTCGACAGCACTCCGGAGGCGATGCCCGCGTCGTCGGGGTCTATGCGGGTCAGGACCGCGTTGAGCGACGGCGTGATGAGCAGCCCGCCGCCCACGCTCTGCAGCATGAGGGTCGGGATGACGACCCACGGCGTGAACGGCAGGCCGCACGTCAACACGGTCACGGTCGTGGCGTACCCGAGCGCGAGCACGATCGCGCCGATCTCCAGGACGCGGCGGCCGTACCTCGGCACCAGCCTGCCGGCGATCATGCTGAAGACGAAGAAGGTCACCGCGGCGGGGGTGTAGACCAACCCTGCTCCGAGGGCCGACAGGCCGAGTCCGTCCTGGAGCGCGATCGACAGGACGAGGTAGTAGGACGTGATGACGGCGTAGACGGCGAGGACGAGGACGATGCCGACGGAGAACGATCGCGTGGCGAAGAGAGAGATCCTCAGGAGGGGGTCGCCACCGAGCCTGCCGGTCCGGCGTTCGATGGCGACGAAGAGGGCGAGACCGAGCACGCTCGCGCCCAAACCGGCCCACGTCCACCAGGGCCAGCCCGCCTCGTGGCCTTGGATGAGCGGGAAGGCGAGCAGGAACAGCGCGACGCTGAGAACGACGACTCCCGGGAGGTCGAGCTTGCGGGCGAGCGCCGCCCTGGATTCCGGTATGCGCCCTGCGGTGAGCAGGATCGCGGCGAGCCCGATCGGGACGTTGATCCAGAACACCGGCCGCCAGCCGGAGCCGAACAGATCGGCGCTGATCAGCAGGCCGCCGACGACCTGACCGCCGATCGTGGCCAGTCCGAGGACGACGCCGAGGACGCCGAAGACGCGATGCCGTTCCTTCTCGGGGACGAGCACGGTGATGACGGCGTACACCTGGGGGAGCATCAACGCGGCGCCCAGGCCCTGGACGAGACGCGCCGCGATGAGTTCGGGCGCCGTCTGCGAGATGGCGCACGCGGCCGACGCCAGAGTGAAGAGCGCCAGGCCGGCGATGAAGGTCCGTTTGCGGCCGTGCATGTCGCCGAGGCGGCCACCGGTGATGAGGAACACCGCGAACGTCAGTTGGTAGCCGGCCAGGATCCACTGCAGTTCGCCGCCGGAGGTGCCGAGGTCGGCCTGGATCGCCGGTCCCGCGACGATGACGATGAACGCGTCGAGGGTCGCCATGAACGCGCCGACCAGCACGATCGACACCGCTCCCCACGGCGTGGCCGGTGGCGCGGGTGTCACGGATTCTTGGGTGGTGTCAGTCACGAAAGTGAGCGTACGATCGTTCGTACACTTATGGCAAGCGTGTGGCAGGATGGGGCCATGAGCGAGCTAGCACAACGGTCGGGTGCTGACGCGGACCCGGGCTCGGCCGAGCCGGAGCAGGCGGAGACCTCCGACCTGCGGCTCCTGCGCGGCGCGCGGACCAGGCAGGCGATCGCCCGTCACGCCGTCGACGTCGCGTCGCTGGAGGGGCTCAACGGGCTCAGCATCGGCCGGCTGGCCGGCGATCTCAAGCTCAGCAAGAGCGGCGTCGCCACCCTCTTCGGGACGAAGGAGAAATTGCAGGTCGCCGCCGTCGCGTCGGCACGCGAGACCTTCCTCGACGCGGTCGTCCACCCCGCGTCGGCCGCGCCCCACGGCGCCGCCCGGCTGCGCGCGCTGACCGAACACTGGCTCTCGTACGCCGAGACGCCGCTGTTCGCGGGCGGCTGCTTCTGGGCGGCGAACCTCGCCGACTTCGACAGCCGGCCGGGGCGGGTCCGCGACGCGCTGGTCCGGCATCACCAGGACTGGCTCGCTCTCCTGGCCGGCGAGCTGCGACGAGCCGTCGACTCCGGCGAGATCGCCGACCTGGACGCCGACCTGGCGGCCTTCCAGATCGACGCCGTGTTCACCGCCGCGAACACCGCTCTGCGCCTGGGTGACAAGGACGCCGGGGGCAAGGCCCGTCGCGTGGTCGACGGGTTCCTCACGCCTCGCCGCTGACCCGTTCGACGGGTTCCTCGCGTCTCGACACGGATCCCTTCGGCGGGTCAACACGTCGGTGGGTGGCGCTGGTCAAGCGACGATCTACGGGTTACGATCCGGGCACACATCCGATGTATGTGGCTCGCAGGAGCTCCCATGGCCGCGTTGATCCGTCTGTGCGTCGCTCTCCTCCTGGCTTTCGGCCTCCTCCCCGCGCTGCCCGCCCAGGCGGCCGCCCGGGGAAGCTGGAAGATCACCGGCTTGCCCGGCGGCCCCTCGGCGGAGCTCGTGCTCGACCCGCAGACGGGTACCCTCAGTCTCGCCGTGACCCGCGGTGGCGTCCGGGTGCTGGAGCCCAGCCCCGCGGGCATCGTCACCGAGCGGGCCGACCTGTCGCAGGGCCTGCGGTTCCTGCACCGCCGCGACCGTGTGGTGACCGAGCACTACACCACCACGGTCGGCAAGCGCCGCAAGCGGTGGGCTCTCATGCGGGAGGCCGCCTTTACCTTCGAGAACGCCGCCGGTGCCCGCCTCGACCTGGTCGTCAGGGTCGCCCACGACGGTGTCGCCTACCGTTACCGGCTGCCGGAGGACCACGGCGCGGTCCTGCGCGAGACGTCGGCTTTCACGCCCGCGCAGGACGCCACCGCCTGGCTGGCCCTGCATCGCCGCGACTACGAGAACCCGTTCCTGCAGTACCCGGCTCAGAGCGCGCCCGCGGCCGACTTCATGGTGCCCGCCCTGTTCGAGACCGACGGCACCTATCTCCTGGTCACCGAGTCCGACCTTGACGGCCGTTACTCCGGTCCCAGGCTCTCCCACGAGCTGGGCACCGGCACGTACCGCCTGCAGTTATGGGATCCGCAGGTCCAGGTCAGCGGGCCCCTGGCCACCCCGTGGCGCGTCATGATCGTCGGGGATCTGGCCACGGTCACCGAGTCCACGCTGGTGGACGACCTCGCGCCGGACGCCAAGGTCCGCGACACCTCCTGGATCGAGCCCGGCCAGGTGCTCTGGACCTGGCTCGCGGGCGGCAGGGAGGCCGGCCAGAGCCTGGACCTGCAGAAGGGGTTCGTCGACTACGCCTCGGCCCGCGGCTGGCCGTACGTGGCGGTGGACGCGGGCTGGTACTTCCTGAAGGACCAGTGGGACGTCACCGACCCGGAATGGCCGACCACGAGCTGGATTCCCCAGCTGGTCGAGTACGGGCGCGGCAAGGGCGTGGAGATCGTGGTCTGGATCCACTTCCGGGACCTGGACACGCCGGAGGAGCGCGCCCTGTGGCTGCCCACCCTGCGGAAGTGGGGCGTACGCGGCGTCAAGATCGACTTCATGGATGCGGAGTCGCAGGAGCGGCTGCGCTGGTACGACGAGATCCTGCCCGCCACCGCCGAGAACCACCTGATGGTCAACTTCCACGGCTCGACCATCCCCAAGGGCATCCACCGCACCTGGCCGCAGGTGATGACCATGGAAGGCGTGCACGGCGGCGAGAAGCGCACCCTCACCACCTCCCACCTGACGACCCTGCCGTTCACCAGGAACGTCGTCGGCTCGATGGACTACACCCCGATGGCCTTCCAGCGTCCGGCCCGGCCCACCTCCGACGCCCACGAGCTGGGATTGGCCGTGACGTACGAGTCCGGTCTGCAGGACCTGGCCGGCACCGTGGAGTCCTACCAGGCCCGGCCGGAGGCCGAACGCTTCCTGGAACAGGTGCCCACGGTCTGGGACGAGACGCGCCTGCTGTCCGGCCGCCCGGCCGACCACGTGGTGCTGGCCCGGCGCAGCGGCGACCGGTGGTTCGTCGGCGCCGGGATCTCCGGCGCGGCCCGGACGCTCGACGTCGCGCTCGGCATGCTACGCGGGAGGTGGCTGGTCGAGGTGGTCCGTGACGGTCCGACCGGCCTGGTGCGGGAGAGCCAGGTGGTCGACGGGCCGCGCGGCCGGCTCGCGGTGGCGGTGCCGGCCGAGGGCGGCTACGCGGCGATCGCCTGCCGCTGGCATCCGGGGATCACGACCTGCGACCGATAAACCTCCGCGGCGACCAATTCCGTAATTCGCTACTTTTACCTCGCCACCACCCGCGATACGCACGGGGCCATCGAGACGTACTGCATATTCGTGCGTGACTTCAGTGCTCTCGAAAAGGGAATGGCATGCTTGAGAACAAGAAGGTGCGCGCTTTTGTCTGGGTAAGTGCGGCGGCCGGCCTCGTCGTGGCGGTTGCGGGCGCGGGGGCAGCGGCGGCGACCATCGCCATGCCGACCAAGGTGACGGCCCCGTACGCGCAGGCGGCGGCCGTGGTCAACGCCGACGGAAGCATCAACCGGGCCAAGGGAATCGCGGCGGTCACGAAGCCCGCCACCGGACGCTACTGCGTCGAGTTGGCGAACAAGGAACTGGACGTCACGAGGCTTGTTCCGTCGGCCACTCTGCAGTACACGTCCTTCGAGTACGGGATCCGTGTGTCCATGTGGCCAGACCCCGCCTGCGGCACCCGGACGGACACATTCCTTGTCATTACTGGAAAGCCAAACGTGTGGGAAGACCGGGCATTTTCCATAGTCATTCCGTAATAACCTTCGGCGTCGACCCCGGCTTGCGGCGGCCGGGGAGGCGCATGGTGAGCAGCCTCGCGCGGGGCGCCACCCGTTCGGCCAGGTTGAACAGGGCCTCGGTCCGGGTGCGGTCGGCGTCGAGGTGGGTGAAGAGGTTGACGCCGAGGTAGAACGTGATCGCCGCGTACGCGAGGTCACGCGGGGGCAGCAGTTTGGCCAGCGGAGATCCCCCGATGACCCGGTCCAGGGCCTGCTCGATGAAGTCGATCCAGGGCTCGGACCGCGCGGTGATCTCCGCCCGGAGTTCGGGCCGGGCGATGCTCGCGCCGACCATCTCGGAGAACAGGGTGATGTGCCCGCCTTCGAGGTCGGCCCGGTAGATCTCGCTCGCGGTCTGGACCAGTTCCTCGAGGTTGCCGGTCTGCTCCACGGCCTGCCGATAGGTCGCCATGCGCTGCTCCGATGACCGGTCCAGCGCGGCGAGCAGCAGCGCGTCGACGCCGCCGAAGTGGTAGAAGACCAGCGCCGAGTTGACCTCCGCGGCCTTGGCGATGGCCCGCGCGCTGGTGCCGGCGTATCCCTGGCTCCGGATCGTCTCGGCCGCGGCGTCGATGAGCCGGTCGCGGGTCTCCGCACCCGACTGTTGCTTTCCGGCCACCCGCACCCCCGCTTGACAGAATCCCGTGCCCTCATCGTACAGTTTAATCGCCTGATTAAATCTCTCGATTAAGAGGTGCGCGTGGAGCCTGAAAGCCGGCCGCAGCTGAGAGCGCGGCGCACGCTGGCCGGAGTGCTGGGCGCGCTGTTCGCGGCGATGTTGCTCTACAGAGTTCTGCACGAGGGGCATCTGGAGCAGACGGCGTTGTTCTACGTCGGCATCCCGGCCGTGATCGCCATCACCGTCGCCCTCACCGCCCGGGCCCGCAGCACCACCGGCATGGTCATGGCGTCCATCACCGTGGCTCTGGCCCTGGCCGGTCCGCTGCTCGGCGAGGGGATCGTCTGTCTGGTCATGGCCGCGCCGCTGTTCTACCTCGTCGGCGCGCTGGTCGGGTTGTTCATCGATTCCGGCAGGCGCGGCGATGGCAACGGGCGGATGAACCTCTTCCTCGCGCCCCTCCTCATCGCCGCCATGCTGGAGGGCACCGCGGCCTCGCTGCCCCGTGACAACGAGGTCAGCGTCACCCGGCCCATCGGAACCACGGACGTCGAACGGGCGCTGGCCGCCGAACCACGATTCGGGCCGATGGAGTCGTGGTTCCTGGCACTCGGCTTCCCCCGGCCGTTACGCGCCGAAGGCACCGGACTGGCCGTCGGCGACACCCGGAAGATCTTCTTCACACCGCGCCGCTCCCTGGGCATCGGCGCTCCCCTCGAACCCCGATCCATGACCCTGCGCGTGAGCGAGCGCTCGCCCGGACGGGTCGTGTTCGCCGTGGTGGCGGACACCACCGTCGCCCGCTGGATGGACCTGCGCCGGGCGACGTTCGACTGGCGAGGCGGCGAGCTGAAGCTGACCCTCGGCTACCGCCGTACCTTCGACCCGGGCTGGTACTTCGGCCCGCTCCAGCGCTACGCGGTCTCCGAGGCGGCTGGCTACCTGGCCAAGACGTTCGCCCCATGAACGACCCCGCGCTGATCCGCGGCGTCGCGCTCTTCGTCCCGATGGCCGCCGTCTGGATCGCGGCGGCGGTACGGCGGCCGGGGCAGCGGGACCTCGCCGCGATGATCCTGGCCACGGCGTGGAACCTGCTCACCCTCGCGATCGTGAACGCCCTCGCCCCGTACGCGGGCTGGTGGCGGTTCGCCGCCGACGGCGCCGTCGTCGCGGGCACCCCCGTCGATCTGCTGCTGGGCTGGGCGTTGCTGTGGGGCGCGCTGCCCGCGCACACGGCGCGCGCCTACCCGCTCCCGCTGGTCCTGGCCGGGTTCGCCTGGGTGGACCTGGGCGTGATGCCGCTGGCCGAGCCGATCGTGGTGCTGGGTCACGGCTGGCTGTACGGCGAGGCCGTCGCGATCGCGGTCTGCCTGCTGCCCGGCGTGCTGCTGGCCCGCTGGACCGCCGCGGACCGCAGGCTCGCCTGGCGCGCGTCGCTTCAGGTGGTCCTCGCGGGCGGGCTCATGCTCGGCGCGCCCGTCGCGCTCACCGGCGTGTGGCGGCAGCCCTCGTGGGTGATCGGGCTGCTGGCCCAGCTCCTCGCCGTGCCGCTGCTGTTCGGTCTGGCCGCCGTCCGCGAGTTCGCCGTCGCCGGGGGAGGGACGCCGGTGCCGTACGACCCGCCGAAACGCCTCGTCACGAGCGGGCCGTACGCCTACGTGCGCAATCCCATGCAGGCCTCCATGGCGGGCGCCTACCTGCTGCTCGCGGTCCTCGACCTCCGCTTCGCCGCCGCCACGGCGATCTGCGTCGCCTACGGCGCCGGGCTGGCCTCCTGGCACGAAGGAGCCCACCTCGCCACGCGGTACGGCCGGGACTGGGCGACCTACCGTGACCAGGTACGCCCCTGGCTGCCCCGGATCCGCCCCTACCCCGGCCTGCCGCACGCCGACGTCTACGTGGCCGCGACCTGCGATCGATGCAGCGTGCTCGGCCGTTGGATCGCCCGCAGGCGGCCGGTCGCGCTGCGGATCCGGCCCGCCGAGGGCTGTCCGCACGGCCTGCGCCGGATGACCTACGAACGCGCCGACGGGCTGCGCGCCCAGGGAGTCGCGGCCTTCGCCCACGTGGCCCAGCACCTCCACCTGGGCTGGGCGCTCCTCGGCTGGCTGCTCCTGCTGCCGGGAATGGGATGGTTCGCCCAGCTGTGCGCCGACGCCTTCGGCGCCGGCCCCGCACGGGTCCCGGGACCTGATACGCAGCTTTTGTGACCGGGATCACAGTCGCCGCCTGTCCCCTGGAGACGTTCCGGCTCGTCCTGTGGCTGAGAAACCGGCTTCCAGGAGGTCCAAGGTCATGAGTCAGGTCATCGTCATCGAGTTCATCACCCTCGACGGGGTCATCGACGACCCGGACGGGTCGGACGGCTCGCCGTGGGGAGGATGGGCCTTCCGCTACGGGCCCGAAGCCGTGGCCGGCGACAAGTTCGAGCTGGGCGAGGTGCTGGACACCGGAGTCATGCTGCTGGGCCGCGTCACCTGGCAGCTCTTCTCCCGCATCTGGTCCGCCAGACAGGACGAGTTCTCCCAGAAGATGAACGCCATCCCCAAGCTCGTCGCCTCACGATCGCTGGACGACGTCGAGAAGTGGAGCAACTCCACCCTCCTGCCGGGCGATCTGGTCGACGAGGTGTCCAAGCGCAGGCAGAGCCAGGATGTCGTGGTAGCCGGCAGCGCTAGCATCGTCGATGCGCTGCGGGCGGCCGACCTGGTCGATCAATACCGGCTGCTGGTCTTCCCGACGGTGCTCGGCCAGGGCCGGCGCCTGTTCGACCAGCCCGGCCGGCCCGTCGGCCTGAACCTCGCGGGCGCCGAAAGGACGGGCCAAGCCGTCCGCCTCGTCTACAACCGCGATTAGGAGACCGCCGATGAAGTACGCATTGCTGATCAACGAACGCCCCGGCGCTTACGACGGCCTCAGCGAGGACCAGCGCGCCGCCATCAGCGCCGAGTACATCGCGCTGATGAAGGATGAACGCATCCTCGGAGGCGAACGGCTCCAGCCGGCCGACACCGCGACCACCGTCCGGGTCGAGCACGGCGAACCGCTGCTGACCGACGGGCCGTTCGCCGACACCAAGGAGATCTTCGGCGGCTACTACCTCGTCGAGGCGATCGACCTCGACTCCGCGCTGGAACTCGCCGCCCGGATCCCGGCCGCCCGCCTCGGCGGGTCGGTCGAAGTACGGCCGCTGGTGGAGCGGTAGGCCGTGCTCGAGGAGGTCTTCCGCGACCAGTGGGCGCGCGTGGTGGCCGCCCTAGTGAGCTTCCTCGGCGACGTCGACCTCGCCGAGGAGGCCGCGCAGGAGGCGTTCGTCATCGCCGCCGAGCGCTGGGCGCGTGACGGGCCGCCGGCCAATCCGGGAGCCTGGCTCGTGGTGACCGGACGCAACCGGGCGATCGACCGTCTTCGTCGCGACCGCACCCGCACGGAGAAGACCCGGCTGCTGGATCATCCGATACCCGCGGAGATCACGATGGACGGGACGACGACGATCCCCGACGAACGCCTCGAACTCTTCTTCATGTGCTGTCACCCGGCGCTGGCGACCGAGGCCCAGGTCGCGCTCACCCTGCGCGCACTGGGCGGCCTGTCCACGCCGGAGATCGCCCGGGCGTTCCTGGTGAACGACGAGACGATGAAGCGCCGCCTCTCCCGCGCGCGCAACAAGATCCGGGTGGCGGCGATCCCGTTCGCGATCCCGCACGACCACCTCCTGCCCGGCCGCCTGAGAGCGGTCCTCGCGGTGCTGTACCTGATCTTCAATCAGGGGTACGGCGACGGCCGGGCCGACCTCGCGGCGGAGGCGATCCGGCTGGGCCGGACACTGCTCGACCTCATGCCCGACGAGCCTGAGGCTGTCGCGTTGCTGGCGCTGATGCTGCTGCACGACTCGCGTCGCGCGGCCCGCGTGCGCGACGGCGAGATCGTCCTGCTCCACGAGCAGGATCGCCGCCTGTGGGACACCGCCCAGATCGAAGAAGGGCGGGCACTGCTCGACCGCGCCATCAGGTTCGGTGCTCCCGGCGTCTACGCGGTGCAGGCGGCCATCGCCGCCCTGCAGACCGAGGAACGGATCGACTGGCCGGCCGTCGCCGCGCTCTATGGCCGGCTACGGGAACTGACGGGCTCCGCGATCGTCGAGCTCAACCGGGCCGTGGCGATCGCCGAGGTCGAGGGGCCGCGGGCGGCGCTGGCGATCGTCGACGCGCTCCACCTCGACGACTACCGCTACTTCCACTCCACCCGGGCCGAGCTCCTGCGGCGCCTCCACGACACCGCGGCGGCGCGAGCGGCGTACCGAAGAGCGCTCGACCTCACCACCACCGAGGCCGAGCGCCGCTTCCTCAACCGCCGCCTCACCGACCTGTGACCCACCTCGCCTCGCCTCCCCGAGCGTCGGCGCGGTAGGGCGACGGCCGGGCGAGCTCACCAGGAGCGGTGGAGGGCGGTGGCGAGGTCGTCGAGGTGTCCGGAGACCGGGCCCAGGGTGAGCAGGCCGCTGCCCGCCCCCGCCAGCTCCGCCGCCGCGGGGAGCAGCTCGGTGTGGGCGCGTTCCATCGTCGCCCGGTCGCCGACGGCGATGGCCGCTCGCGCGGCGAGGCACCACAGCGCCTCGTACAGCAGGTCGCGGGGTGGTTCCGGGACCAGGCGCAGTGCCGATGCGGCCGCGCCTGGACGGTCCTGGGCCAGCAGCACCAGGGGACGGGCCCACGGCTCGTACGGTCCCCAGTCAATGCCCTCGTCGGTCTGGGCGGGCCGTGCGTGCCGCAGGCGCAGGCACAGCAGCGCGAGCGGCAACAGCCCGGACCGCAGTCCGGGCATGCCGGCGCCGTCCAGCCGCGCGGCGGCGTCGCGATAGGCCGCCTCCGCCACCGGTGCCTGCTCGGTGGCGGCGAGCCGCAGTGCCCGGTACCACTGGGCGAACACGCCTGCCAGCGGCAGTTCGTGCCGTTCGGCCAGGCGGTCGGCGGAGGCCGCGTGCTCGTCGGCGCCGGGGAAGTCCGCGAGCGCGCTGCGGGCCTGAAGGCGGATGAGGTGCCCGAGCACCTCGAAGGTGACCAGGCCATGCCGGGCGGACAGGGCGATCAGCTCGGCGCCGAGCTCGTCCCGGCGCGGCGCCAGACCGGCCCGGTGGAAGGTCTGCATGAACACGCCGTTGAGAGCGAACGCCAGCAGCGCCGGATCGTCCAGGCGGCGGGCGATCTCCTCCGCCTGCGCTGCTGCCCGGGGCCCGCGCTCCGCGCGGGTGCCGCGTGACTCCAGGGCGATCGTGGCCAGCAGCCGGGCCCGCGCCGCCTGGTGCGCGGCGGATGGGAGGGCGGCCAGGGCGCGTTCGGCCGCCGCGACGATCTGGGCCGCCTGTTCAGGGTCGTCCGACCGGGTCCAGATCGCCGGTACGTCGTACGCGCCGATCACGCGGGCGGTCAACTCCGCGTCACCCAGCTCTTCCGCCGCGGCGACGGCCGTCAGGCGGTACCGGCGGGCCGCCTCCAGGCCGCCGCCCCCGGTCACCGCCAGATTACGCAGCAGGCCCACCGTCGACTCCAGCCGCGCCCGCGCGCCGGACGCCACGGTCCGGTCATAGGCGGCGGCCGTCTGCGCCCACACCCGGCCCGCCGCACCTGCCGGGTCGAGGTGGCCTGACTGGTGCAGGATGTCGCTCTCCAGGCCGCGCAGCGCCGGGCCGGGATCCACCCCCAACTGCTCGACCAGGAGCGTTCGTGCCCGGCGCAGCACCGCCAGCGCGTCACCCTGGCGGCCGGTACGGTACAGCGCGAGGGCCAGCAGCCGCCAGGCGTTCTCCCGCCAGGGGTGCTCGGCCACGTGCGCGTCCAGATCCGGCACCGCCTCGGCGGCAAGGCCCAGGGCCAGGCGTGCCTCGGCCCGGCGTTCCACCGCCTGCAGCCGCAGCTCCGCCAGACGGGAACGCTCCGCCCGGGCCCAGTCCTCCTCGGCGAACTCGGCGTAAGCAGGCCCGCGCCACCAGCCCAGCGCCTCCTCCAGCCGGGCGAGCACGCCTTCGGGTGGCAGCGTCGCGGCCACCGCCTGCTCGAACCGCCAGGCGTCCACCGCGTCCGGCTCCGCGCGCAGGGCGTACCCCGGCCCCTCGGTGACCAGCAGCCGGGCCGCGGTGCGCGGCGGGCGCTCGGGCTCCAGCGCGCGGCGCAGCGCGGCCACGAAGGTGCGTACCGCACCCACCGCGCCCGGCGGCGGATCGAGCCACAGGTCCTCGACCAGGCGGGAGACCGGGACGACGCGGCGGCGGGCGACGATCAGCCGGGCCAGCACCGCGCGGTGCCGCGGCCCCTTCAAGGCGATCGCGCCCCCGGCCTCGTCCCAAGCCGCCACCGGCCCCAGCACCCCGAACACCTTCCGTGTCATCGCCACCCCGGCCACGCTATAGCGCGCTCATCCGATGCTCATCGGCGCCCGGCAGGCTGGAGACCCCCGCTCACCTACGGAAAGGGCTCGACCATGCCGCCCGCCATCGCCGGCTTCGACTACCGGCGCGTCCCCGTCGCCGACGGCGTGTCCCTGAACGCGGCCGTCGCCGGCTCGGGCACGCCGATCGTGCTGCTGCACGGCTTCCCGCAGACCCACCTGATGTGGCGGCACGTCGCCGCCGACCTCGCGGCCGACCACATGGTGATCTGCCCCGACCTGCGTGGCTACGGCGCCAGCGACAAGCCCGCCGAGACCGGCGGCACCACCTACGCCAAGCGCACCATGGCCGCCGACATCCTCGCCCTGGCCCGCGCGCTGGGACATGAGCGCTTCGCGCTGGCCGGGCACGACCGCGGCGCCCTGGTCGCCTTCCGCGCCGCCCTCGATCACCCCGAGACGATCACGCACCTGGCCTGCCTCGACGTACTGCCGACCCTGGACATGTGGGACGTGATGCACGGCACCAGCGCCGCCGTCGGTTTCCACCTGTACCTGATGGCCCAGCCGCCGGGCCTGCCCGAGCAGCTGATCGCCGCCGCGTCGGACGCCTTCTTCGGCCACTTTCTCGACATCTGGACCACCGACCCGCAGGCGATCCCCACCGAGGTCCGGGCCGCCTACCTGGCCGCCTGCCGCGACGCGGTCCCCTCGATCGTGGCCGACTACCGCGCCTCCGCCGGCATCGACGTCGTCCACGACCAGGCCGACCAGGACGCCGGCAACCAGCTGCGGATGCCGGTCACCGTACTCCAGCAGGACTGGGGCGCCGCCCTCGGCTTCGACGCGGCCGCCCGGTGGCGCGCCTGGGCGCCCGACCTGCGGCATGACACGGTCACCTGCGGTCACTTCATGGCCGAAGAAGCCCCCGCCGACATCACCAAGGCCCTCCGCGACCTCCTCATCCGCTGAACAGCCGATATATTTCGGCATTCGATATATGCTGCCCGCGTGACCAAGATGACAGAGGCGACGTATTTCATCCTCGCCGCACTGCTGGAGAAGCCGCTCCACGGCTACGGGATCATCAAACGCGCGGGCGAGCAGTCCTCGGAACGCGTGAAGCTCGCCGTCGGCACCCTGTACGGCGCGCTCGATCGGCTCGCCGAGGCCGGACTGGTGGTGATCGACCGCGAGGAGATCGTCGACGGTCGGGCCAGACGCTACTACCGGATCACCGAAGAGGGCACGGCCGCGGTGCGCGCGGAGGCCGTGCGGCTCCAGAGCGCCGCGGCCGTCGTGACCAGCCAGATGACGGTGATGGGCACGTGACCGTCCTCCAACAACGCTACCGCCGCCTGCTCAAGGCCTATCCCCGTACCTACCGCGAGCAGCACGGCGAGGAACTCCTCAACACGCTGATGGAGGCAGCCGCCCCCGATGCCCGCCGTCCGGCGACCCGCGAAGCGCTCGCGCTCCTGGCCGGCGGCTTCGCCGCCCACGCCAGAGACGCCAGGTCCCGCGCGCCCTGGTGGGCGGACGGCCTGCATCTCGGCGTGCTGGCCGTGGCGACGACCACCTACGCCATGAAGGTCGACGTCCTGCCCCACCTGATCCGGCCGATCTGGACCGCTCTCGCGATCCTTCTGCTGGTGGCGATCACCCGCGGCCGGCTGCTGCTGGCGCTGCCACTCGCGACTGTGGCTGCCTTCCAGACCAGCGGCCTCTTGGGTCGGATGGGCGTCCCCCGTTTCGGGCCGGCCTACGTCGAGATGTCGAACGTGGTCCCCCATGTGGTGATCCTGGCCGGGCTGGCCGTCCTCGTCATTGGACGACGCGGGAAGGAGCTGCCCGCGCGGTCGTGGCTGTGGCTGCTCATCCCGGTGTTCTGCTGGACGCTGCAGTACGTCTACTTCCCCTTCCCGGAAGAACTGCCCTGGTTGCTGTTCCGGGCGGGCGTGGAGGTGCTGGCGCTGGGTGCCGTGCTCTGGGCCACGGTGGCGGCCAGGGACGCCAGGTGGTCACTCGCCGCCGCCATCTATATGATCCCGGGCCTGGCCTATTTGGCGGAGAACCTGCCCGCGCACGGCAGGAAGGGCTTCGCCTACTGGGGGCTGCTCACCCTGCTGGTGGTCGCTTCGGCGGTGGCGGCTCGCCGTACCAGACGGAAGATCTGACGGTCTGGGTGGACCTTGCCCTTGGGTGAAGGCGCACCATCGTGGTGCCGGTCGCCTGGCCGGTGCGAGGAGGGTGGGCATGGGGCTGCTGACGATCGGGGCGTTCGCCCGAGCCGCGCGGTTGTCGCCCAAGGCGTTACGGCTGTACGACGAGCTCGGGTTGCTCCGGCCGGCCGCGGTGGACGGGGAGTCGGGATACCGCTTCTACGATCCGTCGCAGTTGGAGCGGGCCCGGTTGATCGCGTGGCTGCGTCGGCTGGGCATGCCGTTGGCGCGCATTCGCCAGGTGTGCGACCTGGACCCGGCGGCGGCGGCCGAGCAGGTCGCCGGCTACTGGGCGCAGGTCATGGCCGAAACCGCGGTACGCGAACAGCTGGCCACCTTCCTCGTCGACTACCTGTCAGGAAGGGGCAGCGCCGTGGAGGACGCGCAGACCATGACCGGGATCCGTTACGCGGCCCGATCGGAGTCGGGACTGGTTCGCACCAGCAACGAGGACACCGCCTACGCCGGCACCCGGCTGCTGGCGGTGGCCGACGGAGTACGCGGGCCCGGCGGGAACCTCGCGAGCGCGGCGGCCATCGAGGCGCTCAAGCCGCTGGAGACGAAGGCCGTACCCGCCGGCGACCTGCTCGGCGCTCTCGCTGACGCGGTTCGCCATGCCGACCGGGTGATTCAGGACATCGCCGAGTCGACAGTGTCCGGGGAGGCGGTCACGACGCTGACCGCGATGCTGTGGTCGGGCTCCCAGCTGGCGCTGGCGCACATCGGTGACACACGGGCGTATCTCCTGCGCGACGGTGAGCTCTTCCAGATCACCCACGACCACACCTACGTGCAGGCGCTGGTCGACGAAGGCCGCCTCAGCCCGGAGGAGGCCGCTTCGCATCCGCAACGCTCGCTGCTGGCCCGTGCCCTCACGGGCAGGGGCGGGGCCCAGCCTGACCTGTCGTTGCACCCGGCCGCGGCCGGTGACCGCTATCTGTTGTGCTCCGATGGCCTGTCCACGGTCGTCCCGGCGGAGTCCCTGCGCGCTGTGCTGAGTGGTACAGACGGCCCTGAGCAGGTACTGGACGAGCTGGTCAAGCTGGTGTACGCCGCGGGCGCACCGGACAACGTCGCCTGTGTGGTCGCGGATGTGGTGACGCTGTGACCGCCGGCCGGGTCCGGTCCGGCGCGTTGGTCGTACGTTCCTTCGGCGCGTACACGCTCGACCGGCGTCCCCTGACGATCCCCGCCTACCGGCGCTTGTGGGCCGCCTCGGCCGTTTGCGCGGTCGGTGGCTCGTTCAGCGTGGTCACGGTGCCGACGCAGCTGTACACGCTGACCGGCTCGTCCGCGACCGTCGGCGTGGCGGCCGCGGTGTCGTTCGGCGCTCTGGTCGTCGCGTCGCTGTGGATCGGCACCCTCGCCGACCTCGTGGACCGGCGGCGGCTGCTGCTGGCCGCGCACTGTGGCCTCGCGCTGACCTACTTGGCGCTGTGGGTTCAGGCGGCGCTGGGCAGCCGCTCTGTCGCGGTCCTGCTGGTGCTGGTGGCCTGCCAGGGACTGGCCTTCGGGGCGATCATGGTGACGATGGGCGCCGCGGTGCCCCGCCTGGTGCCCGCTGACCTGCTGCCGGCGGCGAACGGTCTCAGCTCGCTCGTCCGCTACACCGGATCGATCATGGGTCCGCTGCTGGCGGGGGTGCTGATTCCGGTGGCCGGGCTCGGCACGCTCTACCTGTGCGACGCCGTCGCGCTGCTGGCCGTCATAGGCGCGGTGGTCACCTTGCCGCCGATCCTGCCCGGCGCCCGCCCGGAGCCGCGTGCACGATGGGGCTCAGCGGCTCTGGGCGGATTCCGCTACCTGCTCTCCAGCCGGGTGCTCGTGGCCGTGCTGGCGGTGGACCTCGCCGCGATGGTCTTCGCCATGCCGGCAGCGCTTCTCCCTGAACTGGCGCAACGCGCCTACGGCGGGCCCGCGGGAGGGGGCGTGGAGCTGGGGCTGCTCTACGCCGCTTACCCGGCCGGTGTCTTCGTGGCCGGACTGATGTCGGGGACGTTCACGCGCGCACGCCGTCACGGCGCCCTGATGGCTGCGGCCGCCGCGGCCTGGGGAGGGACCGTCGTGGTCCTCGGGCTGGCGGGACGACTCTGGCTCGCGCTGACGGCGCTCCTGCTCGGCGGTGCGGTCAACTTCGTGCTCAGCACCACCCGCAACGCCATCTGCCAGGCCTATACCGACGACGCCATGCGCGGCCGGATCCAGGGATCACTCACCATCGTCCTCATCGGCGGCCCGCAGCTCGCCAACCTGCTGCACGGGACCGCCGCGGCGGCATACGGTCTTCAGATGACGATCTGCGCCGGTGGACTGCTCGCCGCGATCACCGTGGCCGTGATCGTACGGATGGCGCCTCAGCTCTGGCGCTACACGGCCCCGGCCTCCAGCGACTATAGTTAGTTAGGTGACTGACTCGAAAAGTTCCCGGGTGCGGGCCGCGTCCGCCAAGCGGGAGCGGCTGATGGCCGCCGCCGCCAGGGTCGTGCATCAGCAGGGCGCGGAGCGCACCACCATCGCCGACATCGCCCACGCCGCCGACGTCCCCGTGGGCAACGTGTACTACTACTTCAAGACCAAGGACGATCTGGTCGCGGCCGCGCTGACCGAGCACGTCCGGCAACTGGGCCTGCTCACCGGCCAACTGGATCACCTTGACGACCCGAGGGAGCGGCTCAAGGGACTCGTGGCGGCGTGGGCGAGCCAGCGCGAGGTCGCGGCCCGCTACGGCTGCCCGACCGGGACGCTGGCCGCCGAGCTGGACAAGCGCACCGAGGGCGGCCTGGACGTGGCGGCGGGCAACGCCATCCGGGTGCTGCTGGACTGGGCCGAACGCCAGTTCCGCGAGCTCGGGCTGCCCGATCCCGACGGGCTCGCCCTGACGCTGGTGGGCGCCTACCAGGGCATGTCGCTGCTGGCCAACGCCCTGCGCGACCCCGACGTCATGACACGGCAGTGCGCCCGCCTGGTCGGCTGGCTGGACTCCCTGTCCGCCGACGGAAGCGCCGTCTAACCGATGCGGTAGCCCACGCCGGGGGTGGTGGTGATGATCGGGGGGTCGCCGAGTTTGCGGCGCAGGCGGCCGATGGTGACGGTCACGGTGTTGGTGAACGGGTCGGCGTGCTCGTCCCAGACCTGTTCCAGCAGGTCCTCGGTGCTGAGGAAGGCCGGGGTCGCGCGCAGAAGGGCTTCGAGCAGGGCGAACTCCTTGACCGACAGATCGAGCCGGTCGCCGTCGCGGGTGACCGTACGGCGGAGCGGGTCGAGTTCGAGGCCCGCCGCTCGCAGGACGCGGGCGCGGGCGGCGGGCCGGCGGCGGGCCAGGGAGCGGATGCGCAGGACCAGTTCGGGGAAGTGGAACGGCTTGGCGAGGTAGTCGTCGGCGCCCAGGGTCAGGCCGCTGACCCGGTCGCCCGGCGAGCCGGCCGCGGTCAGCATCAGGACCATGACCCGGTCGTCACGCTCGGTGATCATCTGGCAGAGGGTGTCGCCGTGGATCCCCGGCAGGTCCCGGTCGAGCACGACCACGTCGTAGGTGTTGAGGTCGAGTTTGGCCGCCGCCTCCAGCCCGTCGTACGCCACGTCCACGGCCATGCCCTGATCACCCAGGCCCTCGACGAGGACGGCGGCGAGGGCACGCGCGTCCTCGACCACCAGCACCCTCACGCCGCGACCCCCGCCCGCGCCGGCGCCAGAGGCAGCGAGATGGCGACCCGGAGGCCGCCCTCGGGCCGGGCGCGCAGGTCCAGGCCGCCGCCGTGCGCCGCGGCGATGGCCGCGACGATCGACAGCCCCAGCCCGGAGCCGTCGCCGGAGCCGGTCCGGTCCGTGCTGAGCCGCTGGAACGGCTGGGCCAGCCGCGCGACCTGCTCCTGATCGAGCACCTGCCCGCCCGTCTCCACCACGAGCAGCGCGCTCGCGCCGTCGGCGGTGGCGGACAGCCGGATCCAGCCGCCGTCGTGGTTGTGGGTGATCGCGTTGTCGATCACGTTGTCGGCCATGCGGGTCAGGAGCGTCCGGCTGCCCTGCGTCCAGGCGTCGTCATGGAGGTCGCCGTCGTGGACGGTCAGGTTCTTGGCCGTGATGTCGGCGGCCCGGCCGACCAGGGCGGCGGACACCACGCGGCCGAGCGAGAGCGTCGCCCGGTCGGCCAGGGCGCCGTGCTGGGTGCGGGCGAGCATGAGGAAGCCTTCCAGAAGCCGGTCCACCTGGTCGAGTTCGGTGCGGATCCGGTCGGCCAGCGCGAGCGTCTGCGCCGGTACGGGCTCCGGCTTGGCCACGGCCACGTCCAGCGAGGCCCGCATGGTCGCCAGCGGGGTACGCAGCTCGTGGGAGGCGTTGGCGACGAAGCGGCGCTGCGCGGCGAAGGAGCCCTCCAGGCGCTCCAGCAGCCCGTCGATGGTGTCGGCCAGGTCCTTCACCTCGTCGGCGGGGCCCGGCGCGGCCAGCCGCTCGTGCAGGTTGTCGGCGGAGATCCGCCGCGTGGTCGCGGTGATCGTCCGCAGTGGTCGCAGCACCCGGCCCGCGACGATCCGGCCCAGCACGGCCGACACCACGGCCATGACGGCGAGCGCGACCGCCGAGCCGATCAGGAGCTGGCGCGCCTGGAGCGCCTGTATCTCCGACAGCTGGCTCTGGAGCCGGCCGATGAGCTCCTGGGCGGCCCCGAGTGTCAGCTGCTCGCCCGGCGGCGTCTCGGTGGGGGAGTTGATCCGCGACCCGAGGCTCACGAGGTTGGTGATGACCAGCAGCCCGACGCCGGACAGCAGGAACAGGGCACCGTACAGGGCGGTGAAGCGCAGCCGTACGGTGCGGCCGGTCAGTGCCAGGCGTCGCAGCTTCCTCATCGCTCCAGGATGCCGTGCCGGACCTAACAACGGCATGACAGCCTCCGTTCGGCCCACGTTATGGCCACGTCCGTAGAACCGAACCCATGCAAGCAACCATCGAAGTCGCCGGGCTGCGTAAGCGGTTCGGCCAGACCATGGCGCTGGACGGGATGTCCTTCGCCGTGACGCCGGGGCAGGTCACCGGTTTCGTCGGCCCGAACGGCGCGGGCAAGTCCACCACGATGCGGGTGATCCTCGGCCTGGACGCGGCCGACGCCGGCACCGCGCTGGTGGGCGGGCGGCCGTACACCGGTCTGCGGAACCCACTACGTCACGTCGGCGCGCTGCTGGACGCCTCGGCCCTGCAGCCCAGCCGTACCGCCCGCAACCATCTGCTGTGGCTGGCCCACTCCCAGGGCCTGGGCGCCGGACGCGTCGATGAGGTGATCGAGCAGGTCGGGCTCGGCTCGGCGGCCCAGCGCAAGGCGGGTGGCTTCTCCCTGGGCATGCGCCAGCGGCTCGGCATCGCCGCCGCGCTGCTCGGCGACCCGCCGGTGCTCATGCTCGACGAACCGTCCAACGGCCTCGATCCCGAGGGCATCATCTGGATGCGCGGGTTCCTGCGGTCGCTGGCCGCCGAAGGCCGCGCCGTGCTGGTGTCCAGCCATCTGATGAGCGAGCTCGAGGACACCGCCGACCACCTCGTGGTGGTGGGGCGCGGCCGGGTGGTCGCCGACACCAGCGTGGCCGGCCTGCTCGCGACCGCCTCCGGAGGCCGGGTCACCCTGCGGACCTCGGCGCCGTCGGAGGCGATGGCGGCGCTGACGCCGGCCGGGGCCACCGTGACCGCCACCGGCCGCGACACCCTGACCGTGACCGGTCTGGCGGGCGAGCACATCGTGGCGCTCCTCAACCGGTACGCCGTGCCGTTCTCGGAGGTGTCGGCGCATCGCGCGACGCTCGAGGAGGCGTACCTGGAGCTGACCCGGGACGCCGTCGAGTTCCGCGCCACCGGGCAGGAGGCGGCGCGATGAGCACCACCGCTCCTCACCGGGCCGGGCGTGGCGGCTTCGCGCGGCTGCTGCGCGCCGAATGGACCAAGTTCCGGACGGTCCGCGGCTGGGTGCTCGCCATGGCGGGCGCGGCGCTGGTCACCGTCCTGCTCGGGCTGCTGTCCGCCTCGGGCAGCCACCAGTCGTGCGGCGGTGTCTGTCCCGCCGTCCCGGTGGGGCCGGGCGGCGAAGCGGTGGAGGACAAGTTCTACTTCGTCCACCGGCCGCTGGAGGGGGACGGCAGCATCACCGTACGCGTGACCTCCATGACCGGCCAGATCCGCCTGCCCGACATCAACCCGGGCAACCGGCGCGTGATCTCCGGGGTCGTGCCGTGGGCGAAGGCCGGAATCATGATCAAGGAGAGCATGAAGCAGGGCTCCGCCTATGCGGCGGTGATGGTCACCGGCAAGCACGGGGTGCGGATGCAGCACGACTTCACCCAGGACGTGGCCGGCCGCCCGGGCGGCGTCTCGAAGCAGTCCCCGCGCTGGCTGCGACTCACCCGCTCCGGCGAGGAGCTCACCGGCTACGAGTCCACCGACGGCCGGCAGTGGACCGAGGTCGGCACCGCGCGCCTGACCGGACTGCCGGCCGCGGTGCAGGTCGGGCTCTTCGCCGCCTCTCCGGGCGACCTGACGGTGACGCCGGGCGATTTCGGCGGGTCCAGCGCGGCCTCGCGCTTCGCCGAGGCCACCGCGGTCTTCGACCAGGTCAGCCTCCAGGGGCCGGTCGGCGGCGATGCGTGGCGGCCCGACGATGTCGGAGTCACCCTGAATCCCGACGGGTCGGCGCACCACCCGGGCGGGTTCAAGGAGTCCGGCAGCACGTACACCGTGACGGGGGTCGGCGACATCGCGCCCCTGTCGGACGGCCAGCAGATCGAGAACACCCTCACCGGCGCGCTGACCGGGCTGATCGTGGTGATCGTGGTGGCGGTCATGTTCATCACCGCCGAATACCGGCGCGGCCTGATCCGCACCACCCTGCTCGCCGGGCCGCGGCGCGGACGGACGCTCGCGGCCAAGGCCCTCGCGATCGGCACGGTCACCTTCGTCACCGGACTGGCCGCCGCCACGGCCGCGGTCACGTTCGGCGGGCAGGTCCTGCGCGCCAACGGCAACTACATCCTCCCGGTGACCGCGTTCACCGAACTACGCGTCATCGTCGGCACGGCGGTGCTGTTCGCGGCCGCCGCCGTCCTCGCCCTCGCCGTGGGCACGCTGTTCCGGCGCAGCGTTCCCGCGGTCATCGCCGCCATCGTGGTGATCGTCGTCCCCTACATCCTCGCGACCGCCTCCGTCCTGCCCGCGAGCGCGGCGCAATGGCTGCTGCGGCTCACCCCGGCCGCCGGCTTCGCGATCCAGCAGAGCATTCCCGAGTACGCGCACGTGCTCGGCGACTACGCTCCGTCGGCCGGCTACTACCCGCTGGCACCCTGGGCCGGCCTCGCCGTGCTCTGCGGCTACGCCGCGCTCGCGCTCGGCCTGGCCGTCTTCCAACTCCGTCGGAGGGACGCATGAGACAACAGCTTTACGCGGAGTGGACGAAACTCCGTACCGTGGCGGGCACCGGCTGGCTGCTGCTCGGGCTCGTCACGCTCACCGTCACCGTGAGCGTCGTGGCCGCCGCCGCGGTGTCCTGCACGTCGGCCGGGTGTGACTACGACCCGGCCAAGATCAGTCTTTTCGGCGTCCAGGTGGGCCAGGCGATGGTCGCCATCCTGGCCGTACTGGCGATCAGCGGCGAGTACAGCACCGGCATGATCCGCACCACTCTGACGGCGAGGCCGCGCCGGGTCACCGTCCTGGCCGCCAAGGCGGCCGTCGTCACCGGGCTGACGCTGGCCGGGGGCAGCGTCGCCGTGCTCGCCTCGATGGCGGTCGGGCGGCGGGTCCTGCTCGACAACGGCTTCACCCGTGGTCCCGGCACTCCGATGCTGTCGCTGGCCGAGGGGCCCATGCTGCGCGCCGCTTTCGGCTCGGTCCTCTACCTCGCGCTGATCGCCCTGCTCAGCCTCGGCGTCGCCGCCGCCGTACGGGACTCGGCGACGGCGATCGGAGCCGTGCTCGGCCTGCTCTATGTCCTGTCGATCCTGCCCTTCATGATCGCCGACCCGGCCTGGCAGAAGCTCCTCTGGCAGCTCTCGCCGATGAACGCCGGGCTCGCCATCCAGGCCACCACCCACCTGTCCACCCTGCCCCTCAGCCCATGGGCGGGGCTCGGCGTACTCGCCGCATGGGCCGCCGCCGCGCTCCTGGGCGGCGGGTTGCTGCTGCGGCTGCGCGACGCGTGACCTACTGATCGGCGGCGCCCGGCAAGGTCACGCGCGGGAACTTGCCAGGGTAGCGAGCCAGCTTCCGGCTCTGCCCAGTGTGGACGTCCACGGCATAGGTGATCATGAAACCCTTGTCGGAAAAGGCGATGGTGACCTCGGATCCGCTCTCCCAGATCGAGGTGCCGGCGAGGCCGCCGTTCTTCGGCAGGCCACGGATGGCCACCTTCCGCAGGGTCCGCCCGCTCTTGGCGT
Organism: Nonomuraea sp. NPDC049269; assembly: GCF_043197155.1. Lineage (NCBI taxonomy): Bacteria > Bacillati > Actinomycetota > Actinomycetes > Streptosporangiales > Streptosporangiaceae > Nonomuraea > Nonomuraea sp. NPDC049269. The sequence continues at coordinate 162,029 of NZ_JBICSO010000012.1, read as the reverse complement.
CGAGGAGGGTGAGCGTGCGCTTCTTCATGTCCCGATACTCCATGGCGGCCACCGTACGGCCGTCCGGGGCGAGCTCGCTGAACATGATGAACACGCCGCGGAAGCGCACCGGGGCGCCTCCACCGGTGACGGGCATCAGCCACAAGTCGGTCTTGATGTACCGGACCAGCTCGGCGACACCGTCCTTGATGCTGACCGCCTCGTACTTGCCGGGCACCGACACCGTCTTGCCCGTGCGGGTGTCGATCAGCAGTCCCGGGTCCTTGCTCCCCTCACGCGGGTCGAAGATCACGTAGCGGCCGTCGTCGGAGACCACGAACATGGAGCCGATGCCGATCCGTTCCTCCTTCACCGTGACCGGTGAGGTCACCTCGGATCCGGTCATCAGGTCGCGGACCACATGCGCCTGGGCTTGCCGGCTGTAGTAGGCGAGCATGCGCCCGTCCCGGCTGATCGCGACGGGCACGCGCCGCTGCTTGGTGGTGTTGACGAGCGCCTGCGGCACCCGGTAAGTCGTGCCGGCGCGGGTGACCACCCGCCACTCGACGGCACTGCAGTCGGCTTGCCGCTCCGCGGCGTCGAGCTTGCAGGGGGTCTGGTACGCGCTGCCGATCAACCCCACCTTGCCGTCGGGCAGATCGGGCACCGTGTCGGCGGCCCGCGGCGCTGCCGTGTGGTCGCCCCACGACCACGGCAGCGCCGCGGCGGTGGTCCCCACGCCCAGCAGCACCACTGCGGCGACTGCGGCCACTGTCCGGTTGGTGCGCCGCCTGCGCCGGTGGCCCGCGATGGCCACGTTCACCAGGCTCACCATGGGGGCCTCGTCGGCGAGGTCGTTCAGCGCCTCACGCAGCCTCGTCATCGGATCACTTCCTCGATCTCGGAATCGGACAGCAGGTGCGCCAGCTCGGGCGCGACCATGCGCAGACGGGCCAGCGCGTGATGGACCTGGCTTTTCACGGTGCCGACCGCGCAGCCGAGCACCTCGGCCGTCTGCGCCTCGGTGAGGTCCTCCCAGAAACGCAGCACGACCACGGCACGCTGCTTGGGTGTCAACTTGGCCAGCGCCTGGCGCAGCACGATCCGGTCGAGCGCGGCTCCGTCATAGGAGGCGCCGCGTTCGGGCGGGTCGGCGCTCGGTGACTCCGGACGGGGGCGGCGTCTCCAGGAGATGTACTGGTTGACCAGCGCCTTGCGCGTGTACGCCTCCGGGTTGCCGCCTTTGGACAGCTTGGGCCACTGCCCGACAACCTTGATGAGGACGCTCTGGAGCAGGTCCTCGGCGAGGTGGGCGTCTCCCGTGAGCAGGTACGCGTTCCGCATCAGCGCTTGCTGGCGGGCGAGCACGAACTCGCGGAAGCCGTCGTGACGATCCAATGTGATCTCCTCTCGCCCGTTGAACGCCACTCGTCGCGCGAAAGGTTGCAGTCCCTCCTGAACTTCTCGTCAGACCGCAGATGGAACGGGATGGCACGCCTACCGGGTGTAGGCCCATCGATTTCTGAGGAGTCAGTCGTGTCCATCCGGTTGTCCACGCGCGTGGGCGGTGCCTTCCTGGCCGCCGCGTTGCTCGCCGCCCCATCCCTCACCCCGGCCCAGGCCGCCGCCGGCCCGGTCTTGCCGCCGTCCGGTGGCGTGCTCTACGTCACGAACGCGGGCTCCAGCGATGTCTCCTCCCTGGCGATCGGCCCGAGGGGCACCCTCAGGCTCCTCGGCAAGCCGGTGCCCACCGGCGGCGAGACCCCCCGGGGCATCGCCCTCACCCCGGACGGGGCCACCGCGTACGTCGTCAACAGCGACTCCGACACGCTTTCGGTGTTCCGGGTGGGGGCGCAGGGCGCGCTCCAGCCGGACCCGCGGATCGTCAAGACCGGCGACGAGCCGTGGGGGGCGACCATCTCCCCGAACGGGCGCACCCTGTACGTGACCAACACCGGCGTCGGCGACGCGACGATCTCGGCGTACCGGATCGGCCCGGACGGGACGCCCACCAGAATCGGCGACTTCAAGACCACCTCGGACCATCCCAAGCAGACGGTGCTGTCCCCGGACGGGCGCTTCCTCTACCTCTCCTACGCCGACACGGACGAGACCGCCGACAGCCCGCCACGGGTCGTCACCAGATTCGCCGTACGCGCGGACGGCACGCTCGGACCCGCGCAGGACGTGGCGAAGGTCGGGCCGGCCAACTTCGGGATCGCGATCAGCCCCAACGGTGCCTTCGTGTACGTGACCTCGGTGGAGCCGCAGCACGTGTGGGGGTTCCGGCGCGGCGTGGACGGCTCGCTGACCCCCGTGCCCGGATCGCCGTTCCCCGCGGCCGAATTCCCGGTCGGTCTCAAGGTCACGCCCGACGGGCAGCACCTGTACGTCGCCGGCCAAGACTCCGACACCGACTCGCCCCCCGGTGGCCTGCTCGGCTTCACGATCCTCGCGGACGGCTCGCTCCGGCCGACCTCCGACTCCCCGGCCCCCACTCCCGACCACGCCGAGGTCGCGGCGGTCGCGATCACCCCGGACGGCCGGGACGTCTTCGCCGCCGTCCGGGATACCAACCAGGTGGCCGCGTTCGAGATCGGATCCGGCGGCACACTGAAGGAAGCCCCGAACTCACCGTTCGCCACGGGAGGGCTGAGCCCGCGGAGCCAGTCCATCGCCGTACGCCCGGTCCCCGCGACCCCACGGTAAGGAGAGGCGCGGGCGACCCGAGGGGCATCAAGACGCCTGCCGGGCCGCCCGCCACTCCGGCGCGAGCACCGACCAGACCTCGACGTCGTTCCGCTTCCCCCGGTGCCAGTAGCTCTCCCGCAGCACGCCGTCCTTGGTCATCCCGAGCCGCCGGGCCACCGCGATGCTGGCCGCGTTCGCCGCCGAGACCTGCCACTCCACGCGGTGGATGCCCCGCTCCTCGACTGCCCAGTCGATGATCACGCGGATGGCCCTGGTCACCAGGCCCTTGCCCGCGGCCGACGGCTCCAGCCAGCAGCCCGCCTCCGCGGTGCCGTGGCCGAGGTCCATCGTCCGGAAGATGACTCCGCCGACCAGCGTGCCGTCCGTCCAGATGCCGTGGATCCGCCCGGTGTCGGTCGCGGCCTTCTCCGCGTACGCCCGCAGGAACGAGCGGCTCGACTCCAGGTCCGTGACCGCGTCCGGCATGGCGACGTACTGCCCGATGAACTCCCGTCCCCGATCTATGTGGGCCAGGAACTCCTCGGCCTGCCACGGCTCCAGCGGCCGCAGCTCCGCACCGTCGTCACCCAGGGATATCGCGTACATTTCCCTCTTCCATCGTCTAAACCATCACATACCGCCAACGGATCTTCTCACGGGTAGCCGGCGCCTCATCTGGGCGGTGGTCGCGTGCCAGATGCCGGAGGCGGGATCGATGACGGCGAAATGGTCGCCTCGCTGCTCGACATGGACCAGCTCGTCGCCGGCCCGCTGCCCCCTGGCGGCGTAGCGGCGGTTGAAGTCGACGAGGTCGAGGTCGTCGTCCAGCCCTTGCACGATCAACTGCGGCACGCCCAGCGGGAGCCGGGTCAGCGGGTCGGCGGCCGCGTACACCTCGGGAATCTCCTCCGGAGCGCCGCCCAGGGCGGCCGGGACGGCGCCCGAGCTGATCCGCCGCCGGGCGCCTTCGCCGAGGTCCAGCACCCCGGCCAGCGAGACTGCCAGCGCGACCCCGGCCACGTCGGCGGCCAGCCGCAGGGCGAGCTGGCCGCCCGCCGAGTGGCCGATCACCGCGGTCCGGCCGAGGTCGAGCGGGTGCTCGCGGGCCGCGGTGGCCAGCGCGGCGAATCCGGCGGCGACGTCCGAGGTGGTGGCGTCCCAGCCGTGCCGGTCCGGGCGGCGGTATTCGAGGTTCCAGGCGGCGTAGCCATGCCCGGCCAGATCGATGCTCAGCGCGTCCATCAGGTCGGCGCCCCAGATCGAGCGCCAGTATCCGCCGTGCAGCAGAACGGCGACCGGCAGCGGCCGGGCGTCGTGATCGGGGGGCAGGCGGAGCTCGGCCCACTGGTCGGCGTGCGGGCCGTAGGGGATCCGGCGCGTCGGGTGGCGCAGCCGGTGCACGGCGTGCCGGATCGCCCAGGTCAGTCCCCCTATGCCGCGGCCGAAGAGGTGAGCGGAGCCGGCGGCGACCTCGGCCGGCCCGGTGTCGGTCACGTCGTACCACACCGTCCGGGAAGCGTGGGCTCCGGGCCGCGTGAGCATCGACCGGAGCGCAGGGCCGGCTCCCGGCAGCACCACGAACGCGCGGGTGTCGTCACGCCCGCCGTCGAGGAGCAGGCTCGCCAGTGCCTCGCCGTCGGCGGCGGCCTCCAGGCGGCCGGGCAGCCCGAGCGCGTCGCATTCGGTCGCCACGATCTGCCGGAGCAGCGCCGGGTCGGCGACGAGCCGCGGGCCGGTGACGACCACGAGACGAAGGTCCGTCACGGTTTCTCCAGACAAGGGCGAGGAAGCGCGGCAGGTTGCCGGACACCAGTCTGCCGCGCTGCTCGGCCGTACGCACGACGCGCCCGTTCAGGACCAGAGGTAGCTGAGCCTGACCCGCAGCGGCCCGTTGAACTCGATGGTGACCCGGGTGTCGACGCCGTTCTCGAAGGCGCGGACGTTGTGCACGGTCATCCGGGCGCCGCCGATGAAGGGGTGGCCGTTGGCGTCGACCTCCGTGATCGAGACGGTGACCGGGGTGAACGGCGTGACACCGGACAGCGCGGCGCGGAGGATGACCTCTCCGCCGGCGTTGAAGTGGACGTTCCGGGCGTTGACCTGGTCGGTGGCGGGCGGGTCGGTGTCGGCTTCGATGGTGGGAATGACGCCGACGGCTTCCGTGGACATGGGGGGTCCTTTCGCTGGCTCCCTCCCATCGTCGGTAGCCGCCTGGTCTTCCACATCCCCCCTGATCTGGGGGGTCAGTGGCGGCGCGGGTGCTGATGGATCTGCCGCAGTTCCAGCGGTGCGGGCGGCGCCAGGGGTTCGGCGTGGTCGGCCCGGAAGGACTGCAGGAGGTAGGTGACCAGGCGCCGGGACGCGGCCGGCGAGACCTGCTGGGACCCTTCGACGACGCCGCAGTTGGCCAGGAGCAGGAGAGTGATGTCGCTGGGGTCGAAGTCGTCGCGCAACTGCCCGGCGGCCTTGGCCCGCCGTACCAGCTCGGCGATGCCGTTCTCGGCGCGGGTGCGTTCGCGGTCGTAGTCGATGGCGTCGGGGAACTGGGAGAGGAACGCGCCGGTGAAGCCCCGGTCGGTGGCCTGCATGGCGCACACCCTCTCGATGACGGAGCAGAAGCCGCGCCAGGGATCGGGGTCCGCCAGCGCCTCGTCGAGGATCGCGACGCAGTGGGCGAACTGTTCGGCGAAGGCTTCGTTGATGAGCACGGCGCGGGTGGGGAAGTGCCGGTAAAGGGTGGCCGCGCCGACGCCGGCCCGGCGGGCGATCGTGGTGACGGGCACGTCGATTCCGCGGGTGGCGTATGCCTCGCGGGCGGCTCGCAGGATGCGCTCGCGATTGTGCCGGGCGTCGGCACGCATGGCTTCAGGGGGTTTTTGAGAGGTCTGAGCAGGCATATCTCTCACTTTACCGTAAATGGAATGTGTCATCCGTTTAACGCCTTAGCGTGGGCGAGCAAGCGGAACATCCCTCCGCTCGCGGCTCCGGTGACAGAACAGGACGAGATCGTGAACGAGATGCGCGCGGCCCTCTACGACCGGTACGGGCCCCCGGAGGTGCTGTACGAGGGCAAGGTCCCCGTGCCGGCCGTCAAGCCCGACCAGGTGCTGGTCCGCGTCCACGCGGCCAGCGTCAACGGCGGCGAGCTGTACGGCCGGGCCGGGCGGTTGCGGTTGGTGACCGGGCGCCGCTTCCCCCAGCGCGCCGGGATCGACTTCGCCGGCGAGATCGCCGAGGTCGGCTCCTCGGTGACCGGATCGCGGGAAGGAGAACGGGTGTGGGGGGCCTTGCCGAGGCGGTTCGGCAGCGCGGCGGAGTACGTGGCCGTCCACCCACGGCAGATCTCCCTCGCCCCCGCCAACCTCACCCCGGTGCAGGCCGTCTCCCTCCCGGCGGGCGGAACGACCGCGATCACGGCCCTGCGCGTCAAAGCCCGGCTCAAGCCCGGCGAACGCCTGCTGGTACGCGGCGCCAGCGGCGGGGTCGGCAGCGTCGCGGTCCAGGTCGGCAAGATCCTCGGCGCTCACGTCACCGCTCTCGCGGGGTCGAGGAACCTGGACTTCGTCCGCGACCTGGGTGCCGACGAGGTTCTCGACTACCGGACGGCCCACCCGTCGGAGCTGGGCCGCTTCGACGTCATCATGGACACCGTCGGCACCCAGCACTCCGTCTACCGCGGGCTGCTGGCCCCGGGCGGCCGCATGGTGGCCATCGCCTTCGATGTGGAGCACACCGTCGCCAGCCTCTCCTACATCCTCGCTTCGACCGTCCACGGCTCCCGGCGCGTGCGGTTCTTCAGCGGCAACCCCCGGCGCGAGCTGTTCGCCGAGCTGACCCGGTACGCGGAGAACGGCGACCTCCGCCCCGTCGTCGACACCGTCCACCCCCTCGCCGACATCGCCGCGGCCCACCGCGCCCTGGAGGCTGGGGGCGTACGCGGAAAGCACATCATCCAGATCGTGTGACAGGACTTGGGACCAATGGCACCCGAATTCGGGACTTCGTCCTCCGGTGGCCGGGTGCCCGCTCCGCGAGCCTGGAGGTGGAGAGCGAGCTCGCGAAGGGAGCCAGGCGATGAACGGACGGATCGCGGTCGGGGTGGACGGCTCCGCGCCCGCGACGGCGGCGGCGGAGTGGGCCGCCGTCGACGCGCGGCGCAGGGGGCTGGACCTGCGCATCGTGCACATCTGTGAGCAGTGGCCGCACGGGGTCGGCGACTTCAGCACGGAGTACTGCGCGGGCGCGCTGGAGGCCGCCGCCGATCGGGCGCGCGAGCTGGCCGGTGAGGTCGAGGTGACGACGGACCTGCGCGCGGGGAACGTGATCGAGGAGTTGATCGCCGAGTCCGCGTCGGCTGACAGCCTGGTGCTGGGCAGCCGGGGGCTCGGCGGTTTCGAGGGTATGGTGCTCGGCTCGGTCAGCACGGCCGTCGCGGGCCATGCGCGGGGTCCGGTGGTGATCGTACGCGGGGGCAGGCGGGAAGAGCACGGCCGGATCGTCGTCGGCTACGACGGGTCGGAGCATTCCGAGGCGGCCATGGAGTACGCCATCGAGCAGGCCCGCGCGTCCCATGCGCGGTTGCACGTCCTGTACGCCTGGCAACTGCCGGTCTTCGCGCCGTACGCGGCCGCCTACAACAGCCTGCTGGAGACGGCCTTCCAGCACGAGGTCCGGGTGGCGGCCGAGCGGGTGGTGCCCTGGCGGGAGAAGAACCCGGACGTCGAGATCACCGATGAGCAACTGTGCGAGCACCCGGCCGGCGCCCTGATCAGGGCCGCGACCACGGCCGACCTGGTCGTGGTCGGGTCGCGGGGGCTGGGCGGCTTCGCCTCGGCGGTGCTGGGCTCGGTCAGTCGCGCCGTGCTGCACCATGTGACCTGCCCGGTCGCGGTGGTACGGCGCCGTCAGGAGGGGCCATGAACCTGAGCGTCGAGTCGCTGACCGCCGAGCTGGTGATGAGCCGCATCCTGGTGGCGGTCAAGTCGGATGAGTCGCCGCTGATGGCCTGGGAACTGATGCGCCGCGCCGGCGTCCGCCATCTGCCGGTGGTCGAGGGGCAGCACGTCCTGGGCATCCTGTCGCGCGAGCAGCTCGCGGCGTCCTGGTCGGGCGGTCCGCAGGAACAGTCGAACCGCCAGGTGGGCGAGCTGCTGGCCGGCGAACGCAGGCCGCGCGTGCAGCCCGGCGACCTGCTGACCCGGGTCGCGGCCGTCATGACCGACGCCGGCTGTGACGCCGTCCCTGTGGTGTCGGACCGGGGACTGGTCGGGATGATCACCGCTTGCGATGTCGTGTCGGCGGTGGCGGGCCGTACCCGGCAGGTGAAGGAGCACGGCGAGGTGGTGACCGGCATGTTCCACCTCGAGCCCGTCATACCGGCACGCTAGTGAGGTCGGTGCGTCGCTGCGACGTGCCCGGTCAGCCGTTCCCAGTTGCCGGACCCGATCGCGGCCTTCTCCTCCTCGGTGAACGGCGCTCGCTCGAGGAACGACCGCGCGACCCCGCCGCTGGTGTCGAGGTACGGGAAGCCGCCGGGCCGCGTCCCATAGGTGTAGGGGTAGTCGGTGGAGTACAGCATGCGCTCGGTCCCGACGACCTCCGCGGTCCACCGCAGGTAGCGCTCGCTCACCGTGCCGCTGCCAGCCACCCAGAAGTTCTGCCGGAAGTAGTCGGCGAGGGGCCGCTCCAGCTTCGCGTCGGGTGCCAGGATGCCCGTGTGGTCGAGGTAGAAGAGGATGACCTCGCCCCAGTGCCCGGCGATCACCTGGAGCTCGGGGTGGCGGTCGAACACCCCGGAGAAGATCATCCGTAGGTACTGAACGCCCAGGTCGTAGTACCAGCCCAGCCCCGCGGTGGCCAGCCCCATGCCGACACTGCCCAACCCCGAGTAGTACGCGTCCAGGACGGGCTGCGCGGGGGTCTGCGGGTGGAAGTGCAGGGGCACCCGGAGTCGCGCGGCGGCCGCGTAGAGGTCGTCGAACTCCGGCGCGTCGGCCAGTTTGTCCCCGGTGCGCCCGTACAGCATCGCGCCGCGGAAGCCGAGCCGCGTGACCGCGCGTTCCAGCTCCTCGACGGCGGCTTCGGGGGCCGGCGTCGGGATGGCCGCGAGCGCCTGGAACCGCTCCGGGTTGCCGGCGACGACCTCGGCGAGCGCGTCGTTCGCCTCGCGCGCGACGCTCACGGCGTCCGCCGCCGCGAGGTTCTGCACGCCCGGTGTGGCCAGGGACAGCACCGCGACGTCCACGCCCTGATCGTCCATGTCGGCCAGGCGCAGATCGGAGACGTCGCGCAGCCGCCGCGCGATCGGGTCGTCGCCGAAGCCGCGCTGGGGGATCTGCGGCAGCCCCGCCCGCTTCCAGGCGTCGAGCACTACCGGCAGGACGACGTGTTCCTCAAGTCCGACGATTCGCATGGCATACTCCTTCTGAATGGCGTTTCCAGTGGAAACGTCTGAACGGTATCACTGATACTAGCGACAGTACAGCGATGGCCGTATCATTGATTCATGGCTCCAGGGGCGAAGGACGAAGCGGCTTCGGTCGGCGGGCGCGAGCTCATCCGCCGGCGCGTGATCGAGGCGGCCGCGGACCTGCTCGCGCGTGAGGGCCGCGACGCGGTCACCACCCGCGCGGTCGCGGCGGCGGCCGGGTTGCAGCCCCCGGCGATCTATCGCCACTTCGCCGACATGGACGCGCTGCTCGAAGCGGTGGCCGAGCACGGTTACGCCACGTTCCTGGCGGCCAAGCGCGTCGATCCCCACCCGGCCGACCCGATCGAGGATCTGCGCGCGGGCTGGGACCTCGCCGTCGAGTTCGGCCTCGCCAACCCCGCGCTGTACGTGCTGATGTACGGCGAGCCCCGACGTGGCACGACGTCGGCCGCCTTCCAGGCCGGCATGGAGATCCTGCTGGGGCGCATCCGGCGCCTCGCCGCCGGTGGCTGGCTGCGCGTCGACGAACGGCTCGCGGCCGCCCTCATCCACGCGACGGCGCGCGGCGCCGTGCTCACCTGGCTGTCGCTGCCCGCCGATCAACGCGATCCGGCTCTGCTGACCGCCATGCGGGAGTCGATGGTCACCGCCGTCACCAACGAGAAGCCCGCCGTGCAGGACGCGGGCCCGGCCGGCGCGGCCCGGGCCTTGCGTGCCGCACTGCACGAGCAGACCACGCTGAGCGGCGCGGAGCGGCACCTCCTCGGCGAATGGCTCGACCGCCTGGCCGCCGACGGGTAGCTCGTGTCCGCGCGCGTGCGCTAGAGGTTCAGAGCAGCCGTCTCTGTACGACGTCGGCCATGACCGTGGTCACGACCTTGTCGACGGCTCCGGCCTCCGGCGGGGTGCCTTCCCGGCCGGCGAACAGCAGGTGCCCGGCCCCGATCAGCGTGAGCGCGAGCGTGTCGACGTCGGCATCGGCTGCGATACGGCCCATGGCCCGCTCGATGGTGAGATAGGAGGCGATCATGGTCGTGGCCTCCGTCAGTACGGGGACGCCGGTCGGCGTGGTCTGGCGCAGCCGGGCGCGCAGGTCGTCCCGGAAGGTGATGAGGCCGACGATCGCCACGGCGACCGACCCGAACAGGTCCGTCAGCGCGCCGGTGAGGTTGCCGGCGACGGTGCCGGTCCCGGCCGACTCGCGCAGGGCGGCGGCCTGGGCGCCGATCCGGCCGATGCGGTCCAGCACGAGCTCGGCCAGAAAGGCGTCGAAGTCGGCGAAGTGCCGGTGCAGAACCCCCTTGGCGCAGCCCGCCTCCGTGGTGACCGCCCGGCTGGTCAGCGCGTTCGGGCCGTCCCGCAGCAGGACGCGTTCGGCGGCGTCGAACAGCTGCTCGCGCGCGTCGCGCATGGCCACTCCTGTCGGCATACCGAAGATCCCTCCATGTCTCGCCGAGCCCGCCCGTTGACGAGTGGGCACGTGCCCACTATGGTGGGCGCATGCCCACTATACCTTCGGAGCAATCGCATCCGCCCAGGCACGAGCCTCATCGACACCGACAGGTAGCCGAGTCGTACGGCGCGGACACCGAACGCTACGACCGGACCCGCCCTCGCTACCCCGACGCCATGGTGGAGCGGATCGTCGCCGCCACCCCCGGGCCCGACGTCGTCGACGTCGGCTGCGGCACGGGCATAGCGGCCCGGCAGTTCCAGGCGGCCGGCTGCACGGTCCTCGGCGTCGAGCCCGACGCGCGGATGGCCGAGTTCGCGCGGCGCGGCGGACTCGAGGTCGAGGTGGCGACGTTCGAAGCCTGGGACCCCGCCGGCCGGACCTTCGACGCGGTCATCGCCGGGACGGCATGGCACTGGGTGGACCCGGTCGCGGGCACGGCCAAGGCCGCGCAGGTGCTGCGGCCCGGCGGCCGGCTCGCGGTGTTCTGGCACGTGTTCCAGCTTCCGTCCGACGTGATCGACGCCTTCGCCACGGTCTTCCAGCGGGTGGCGCCCGACTCGCCGTTCAACGCCCAGTCGATGAAGCCGGCCCTGGAGCTGTACCAGACGATGTTCGACAAGCCCGCCGACGCGATCCGGGAGGTGGGCGGGTTCGGCGAGCCGGAGCAGTGGCGGTTCGACTGGGAGCACACCTACACCCGGGACGCGTGGCTGGACCAGATGCCCACCCAGGGCCCCCTCACCCAGCTCCCGCCGGACAAGCTGGCGGAGGTGCTGGACGGCGTCGGAGCGGCCATCGACGCGATGGGCGGCAGCTTCACGATGCCCTACATCACGGTGGCGGTCACCGCAGTGCGTACCGACTCGCCCTGAGTCGCCGCCGGCCAAGCACGAACGGGTGGCCACGGGTCTTTCGCGTGGTCACCCGACCACCTTGTCCAGGAAACCGGCCACGTTGGCCGCGGTCCGCTCGATCTGCTCCGCCAGCGTGAGCGACTCGTGCAGCCGCCCGCCGGGCCCGACCTCCTTCTTCCCGCGCAGATAGAGCGAGCAGGCCAGATCGGTGCAGATGTAGGCGCCCACCGAGTTGCCCTGCTGCCCGGTCCGCCCCGCTCTGCGCGCGGTCATCAGCGAGACGCCGTCTCCCGTGTGCATGGTCAGGCAGAACGAGCACATGCTGCGCCGTACATGCCCGGCATGCGGCGCGGCCCGGCGCAGCGCCACCCCCACGAACCCGTCGCCGGACTCGGCGACCAGATAGGCCCGCTCCGGCGAGGCGGGGTCCCGCCAGCCGAGGAAGTCCAGGTCGTCCCACGGCCGCGCGGCCAGATCCCTGGGCACGGCCAGGCGCTTCGCCTCTCCCTTGGTGCAATTGACCAGTGACGCGCGGATGTCACGCTCGGAAACCACTCTCATAGGTGGGGAAGCTAGCTTCCCTAGGAGTATTATGCAAATACTTAATACCTCTAGGCAAGCGAGAAGGGCGGCCCATGCCACGTGCGGGGTTGACCGCCGAACGCCTGACCCAGGCGGCGGCGGAACTGGCCGACGAGGTCGGCTTCGAGAACGTGACCGTCTCGGCGCTCGCGCGCAGATTCGGCGTCACGGACCCGAGCCTGTACTCCCACATCAAGAACGCGCGGGACCTGAGGGTACGGGTGGCGGCACTGGCCCTGACGGAGCTCGCCGACCGGGCCGCCGCCGCGCTGGCCGGCCGCGCGGGCAAGGACGCGCTGAAAGCCTTCGCGGGCGCGTACCGGGACTATGCGAAGGAGCATCCGGGCAGGTACGCCGCGGCGCAGATCGAACTCGACCCGGAGACGGCGGCCGGCGACGCCGCGCGCCGGCACGCGGAGATGACGCGGGCGATACTGCGCGCCTACGAGCTCCAGGAGCCCGACCAGACAGACGCGGTACGGTTGCTGGGCAGCACGTTCCACGGGTACGTGAGCCTGGAGCGGTCGGGCGGGTTCAGCCACCACCCGCGCGACGTGGACGCCTCGTGGTCCAGAGCCCTGGACGCCCTCGACTCCGTTCTCAGAAACTGGCCGCCGGCTGACGTGTGAGCGTGTTTCAGAGCTGGGCGGCGAGGTGGGTCAGTGTCGCGCCGAGGGGTGCGTCCAGGGTGAGCACGGCTGCGGCGTCACCGCCGGTCGGCCCCTGGTTCACGATGGCGATCGGGATGCCGAGCGCGGCGGCCTTGGTGACGAACCGCAGGCCGGATCGGACCGTCAGCGACGACCCGAGGATCAGCAGCGCCCGCGCCGCCGCGACGAGCGCGAAGCACTCGTCCACCCGTGCCCTGGGCACGTTCTCGCCGAAGAACACCACGTCGGGCTTGAGCAGCCCCCCGCACGTCGCGCAGTCCACCACCCGGAACCTCTCGACCTGCTCGTCGTCGAGCACGGCGTCACCGTCGGGATTGATGCGGGCCTGGCCTTGCCCGCTGGCCTCCCAGCCGGGATTGGCCGAGCGCAGGCGGTCCTCCAGCTCCGTACGGGAGGTCCGCTCCCGGCAGGTCAGGCACACGACCCGGTCGAGCCCGCCGTGCAACTCGATCACCCGTCGCGCGCCGGCCGCCTGGTGCAGGCCGTCCACGTTCTGCGTGACAATCCCTTCGATGAGCCCGCGCCGCTCCAGCTCGGCCACCGCCCGATGCCCCGCGTTGGGCGCGGCCAGGCCGATCTGCCGCCACCCGACGTGACTGCGCGCCCAGTAGCGCTGTCGCGCCGCCGCGCTGCCGACGAACCGCTGGTACGTCATGGGCTCCGCCCGCCGGGCCCGGCCTGTCGGCCCCCGGTAGTCAGGGATCCCCGACTCCGTCGACAACCCCGCTCCGCTGAGCACCGCCACGCCGCCCCCGGCCACCAACTCGGCCAGCGACGCGAGCGGAGAACGGCCGAGCACGCTCCTGGTTTCGGTCACAGCACCATGGTGCCCGACGCGCCACGATGCCCGAGTACGAGCCTGCCTCGGTGGATGAAATTCCACAGAAATGGCCTTCTACTGTATAGAGTCACACCGTGTTCACGCTCCAATCCCTGGTCGATCGCTCCGCGCTCGAACTCGGCGTGCTGGTGCCGGGCCGTCCGGGCGCGCTGGACGAGCCCCTCGCCTGGGTGCACAACACCGAGCTGCCCGACCCGTCCGCTTACGTACGCGAAGGCGAGCTCGTGCTGACGAACGGGGTGTGGCTCGACCGGGTGGATCCGGCGCGGTTCGTCCGCCAGGTCAAGAAGGCCGGAGCGGGCGGCATCGTGTTCGGCCTGCGTGCCGAGCTGCCCGCCACTCCGCCCGCGCTGGTCGAGGCCTGCCGCGACGAGGAGCTGCCGCTGCTGGAGATCTCCATCGCGGTGCCGTTCACGGCGGTCTCGGAGGCGGTCGCCGACATGCTGGCCGACGAGCGCAAGCAGTCGCTGGTCGGCATGGTGCACCGGGGAGACGCCCTGGCTACGGCGATCTCCCGGGGCGCCGGCGCCTCCGGCGTGCTCGACGTCGTGCGGCGCGAGCACGACCTGCCGCTCGCGGTGGTCGACAGGATGGCCCGCTCGCTCGCGGCGGCCGGCGTCGACCTCGGGGCGGACCAGTTGCACGCCGTGGCCGCGGGGCTGGCCAGGCATCCGCCTGCCCTGGAGGTGGATCTGGGGGACGCAGGACGCGTGGCGCTGTTCCCGGTGGGCGCCGTCGGCGACATCGACGCGGCCCTCATCTGCCTGCGTCCCTTGCGCGAGCTCGCGGCGGCCGAGCGGGAGGCGCTGGAGCAGACGGCCCGGTTCCTGAGCCTGGAGGTCGCCAAGCAGCAGGCGGTCCAGGCGATCGAGATGCGCTTCGCGAGCGAACTCCTGGAGATGATCCTGTCGGGCGGCCGGCGCGCCACGGAGGTGCCCGGCCGGCTGCGCGCCTTCGGCGTCGATCCGGGCGGCCCGCTGGCCGTGTGCGCCGTGGCGTTCGCCCAGGGGGAGGCCGCCACGATGCACGGGCTCGCCGAGGTGATCGGGGAGTTCTTCGCGGCCGAAGGCGTGCCGGCGGTCGTCGCCGGCGGCACACAGGACGTCGTCGCCGTGCTGCCCTGGCGCCATCCCGAGCGCGAGCTGCCGCTGCTCGCCCAGCGCCTGGTGCGCGGCGTCGAGCGGCGCTTCCCCGGCCGCCGCCCGGTCGCGGGGCTGAGCGGCCTCGCCTCCCAGGCGGCCGAGCTGCGACCCCGGCTCCTGCAGTCCAGGGAGGCCTGCCGCGTGCTGCGGCGGACCTCGACGGGACCTTCCGTACGGGCCTTCGCCGAGCTGGGGACGCATCGGCTGCTCCTCGGATCGCTCGACGCGGAGACCTTGCACCAGTTCTCCGGCGAACTCCTCGGGCCGATGAAGGACCATGACGTGCGGCGGGGCGGTGAACTCGAGCTGACGCTACGGACGTTCCTCGATCACGATGGGCAGTGGGGGGCGACAGCCGGCGCGCTGCACGTCCACGTCAACACGCTGCGCAACCGGCTGGCCAAGATCACCGAGCTCACCGGCCGGGACGTGGGCCGCACCGAGGACCGGGTGGACCTGTTCCTGGCGCTGACCATCGACGCGATGGACTGAGCTCAGGGCGCCGTGTTCAAGCGGTCACCCTGGTGCTCTGCCGCCACTGGCGGGCGTTGCTCAGCGTCGCCATCGGCTGGAGCATCTGGTGGTCGAAGGGTGTCATGGGCAGCCCTTGGGCCAGGCGCCGCGGGAAGTCCGGGTTGGCGAGTGCGCCCCGGCCGACGGCCAGTACGTCGGCGTGGCCGTCCTCCAGCACAGTGGCCGCCCGGGTCGTGTCGTGCATGCCGCCGTTGGCCAGCACGGGCAGCCTGGTGACCTTCCGGGCCAGGCCTGTGATCGTCATCCCGCCGTCCAGGGTCGCCGTCTCCACCCAGTCCCGGCCTTCGCTGGCGATGTGCAGGTAGCTCGCGCCTGCCTCGGCGAGCGCGGCGAAGATGGTCTCCGCGTCCCTGGAGCCGCCCGCCCATCGGTGCGTGAAGTCGTTGACCTTGCCCTGCGACAGCCGGATGCCCACGCAGAAGTCCGGGCCGAGCTCCGCGCGGATGGCGGAGACGATCTCCGCCGCCAGCCGCACCCGGTGGGCGACCGGGCCGCCGTAGCGGTCGTCACGCCTGTTGGTGTAGTCGGTCAGGAACTGGTCGACCAGGTAGCCGTTGGCGCCGTGCACCTCGACCCCGTCGAAGCCGGCCCGCCTGGCGCGGACGGCCGCGGCCACGAAGCCCCGCACCGCGCGGTCGATGTCGTCCTGGTCCATCGCCCGGGGCGTGGGCCACGGACCGTGCCCGCCGTATTCGGGCATCTTCTCACCGCGCGGCCGGACGGCCGACGGCGCGACGGTGTCGTCGCGGTAGTGGTTGCCCTGCGACAGCGCTCCCGCGTGCATGAGCTGGAGGACGAAGGCCGCGCCGGCCGCGTGCACCTGGCCGGCGATCTCCCGCCAGGCGGCCTCGTGGCCATCGGTGACGATGCCGGGCTGGTTGGCGTACCCCTGGCTGTGCCAGGTGTCGGTGTAGGTTCCCTCGGTCACGACGAGGGAGAAGCCACCGCGGGCGTACTCCGCGTAGTAGCCGGCCATCTCGTCGGTCGGTGTGCCGTCTGCGGTGGCGGACACCCTGGTCATGGGGGAGACCGCCAGCCGGTTGGCGAGGCTGAGATCGCCGATGCGCTCCGGGCGCAGAGCGGGGTGCGGGACGTCGTTCATTGTTCACTCGTTTCTGTTGGTGTATCCAGGTCGATCGCCAACGCCGTCGGGTGGTGCCCGTTGATCCCCACCAGGTCCTGCGGGCAGGCCGAGACCACGAGGACGCAGTCCATCGCCGCCTCGAACGTGATCGCGTCACCGGGACGGCTGATCGAGCTCAGCCAGCTCAGCCGGCCGTCGCCGGCCACCGGGATCCGCATGAACACGTTGACGGGCTGCGGGATGACCGGGACGGACAGGCCGAGCGCGGCCAGGCTCGTGCGCAGATTGTCCGTGCACGAGGCGTGGCCGGGCACGCCCAGGGCGCGATAGCGCTCCTGGTCGCAGGCCGCGATGAGCATGTCGTGACAGCCGGGGGAGGTGTCCTCCACCAGGGTGAGGATGGGCCTGCGCCGGGTGGTGACGAACTTCTCGCCGGCCACCGGGAACAGGCGGTTGGTCGCGGCCCGGGTGTGCGAGGCGCTGAGGTGCTCGTTGACGTCATCCGCGGCGACCGCGAACACGTCGCCGACCTGACCTCCTTCAAGGTCTGTGACGCGTACGCGGCGACCGGCGCCGACCCTTACCGCCCGCCCTTGGGTGGCGGGCACGATGACTCGCATGCCCACAGCCAACCAACCGGGACACGACCCGGACCATGGAGATTGCCACCGCATTCAGCGCTGCCGATAGAGGAATCTCCATCATGGAAGGTCCATGGCGAAGCGCCTTGCCACACTGACCGTTATGGGCTATCCGCGAGTTCGGTCACCGTGACGGCGCGCAACAGGTGCGGGCGCAGGAGTTCCGCCCGCTGCCTGCGCACACCGGCGGCGAGGGCCGCGTCGGTGAGCGCGGCGCCGATCCACTCGGCATCCACGCCCCGGCCGTCGCCCCGGCTGATCAGCGGCTCTCCACCGGCCCGGCTGCCGCACACCGCGCGCAACAGGTGGCGGACCTCTGGCGACACCGGGAACGCGACGATGCCGTCACGGCCGCCGCGCAAGGTGATCAGGGTGAGCCGGCCGTCGCTCGCCAGGGGGTGGACATCGTGGGCGGTCAACGCGGCCAGCGCCTCCACGGAGGTGCCGGTGGCCTCCAGCAGCGCGACGGCGAGAGCCTCGGCCCACCGGCCGTCGTCGGCCAGCCGCATGACCCCTTTCCGCAGCAGGCGCCGCTCGGCCGGGGTGGGCGGAGGCGTGCGGGTCACCTCGCGGCGGGGCCGCACCGCGCCGTATCGCCAGGCGAAGGCGTAGAAGGAGGCCAGCGTGGCGCGTCGCCTGATCACCGTCGCCCTGGCCAGGGGCTTGCCGGGCGTGCCCACGCCGGTGATGAGGGCGGCATAGCAGTACGCGTCCAACTGGGCGTCGGTTGCCGCGAGCAGTTCGAGGGCTGGTTCGGTCGCGTACAGCCAGCGCAGGAACGAGGCCAGGACCCGCAGCCGGGTCTGCCGCTGGGGAGCGGAGGAGTTGTCGCGCAGCCAGGCCGTCACCACCTGCCGCGTCAGCGGATCCAGCGCGTCCACGAGCTCGACGTCGGCTCCAGGGACGTCGCCCCCGTCACGGGGGCGCAGGCGCGGCCGCAAGCCCGCGATCTGGCCGACGCTGGCCGGCTCTGGATCGCTCTCCGGCCACATGGGAGCGGAAGCGAGGGCGCCCCCGGACGTGTGGGGGACCCGCTTGGCGGTGTCCGCTTCGACCATGCTCAGCACGCGACCGACGCGGCGACCAGGGCGGCGTTGAACATCGCGGAGGCCCCGCCGGCCGACCCGGAGGCGTGAAGGACGTGGCGGCCCATGCCTGACAGATCCATCATGATCTAGATGATCTCATGAAGCATCACCAACAATCCTCGCCACTGGAGTTGTCACCTTCATCGAGTACTTCAGCGCGGAATGACTTCCGCTGTTACTGCGCCCCTTGGCGGGCCGGGAGCTGTTCGGCGTGTTCGACGTGCTCAGGGGTGGGCTCCGGGCTGGAGCACTGTCCTTGGCAGTAGCCATTGGTCACGATGAGCCGCCCACGAGCCGGCGTGTAGGAAGCTTGGGAGGAGACGATCACGCCCTGGCAGGTCGGGCAGACGATCGGGTGGTTGGCAGTCATGAAAGCCCTTTCGGCACCATGGTAAGAGCGCTGAGTACGCGTCCCGGGGGGAGGCTTCTATCCTGGAAACGAGTGTTCACACGCTTCGCAGGACACATTGCGTGGGCCGCCGAGATTGTTGTCTCTCACGCACGGTGCGGGGATGCCACTTGGGCGCGAGACCGCTGAGCATATCTCGGGTACGCACCGGCGTGGTCAGGGGGGATCGCCCGGATTCGAGGGCATCGGTCCGGCCCGTCTAGGCTGGCTGTCATGGCCACCGACGATCTGATGACCAGGGCGCTGGAAACGCTCGGGGACGACGGCCCGCTGTCGGTCGAGGCGATCCACCGCCTGGCCGATCTGGCCGACGCGCCCGAGTCGATGATGATCCACGAGGTCGCCGACCTCCTCGACGTCTCCCCTCACACGCTGCGCTACTACGAGCGGGCCGGGCTGGTCGAGGTGGCCCGCGACGGCAACGGTCATCGCGTCTACGACGCCGCGGCGGTGCGGCGCCTGGTGTTCCTCACCCGGATGCGGCTGTCCGGCATGCCGATGCGTGACCTGCAGCACTACGTCTCGCTCGTCGACGCCGGGGAGCGCACGGTGCCCGAGCGGCTCGACATGCTGCTCGAACATCGCGACACCATCCGCCGCCGGATCCGTGAGCTGACCCTTTCCCTCGCGGCGACGGAGTACAAGATCGCCACGTACGGAGGCTCGACCGGATCGAACGTCCGGCACACCGCCGCCGGCATCGACCGCACGACGCTGCCGCACCAGCCGACGCGCCGGGCACTGCCGGCGGAATGAGGGACACCGGAAGCCTCAGGCAGGTCAGGCGCGCATGTTCGCGCCGCCGTCGATGGCCCACACCTGGCCGTTGATCCATTCGGCGTCGTCGGACAGCAGGAAGGTCACGACCGCGGCCAGGTCGCTCGGGCGGCCCAGCCGGGTGGTGGGGACGTGCTCCAGGAACATCTTCTGGAGCTGGACGTCGTTCTGCGCCTCCTGCGTCTCGCCCATGACCAGGCCGGGCATCACTCCGTTGCAGCGCACGCCCTTGGGGCCGAAGCTGCCGGCGATGTGCCGGGTGAGCGCGTTGACCGCCGACTTCGATGCCCCGTAGGCGGGGCGCTTGCGGTCGCTGGCGCTCACCGCGGCGCCCGAGGAGCAGTTGACGATGCTGCCGCCGCCGCCCGCCAGCAGGTGCGGCAGGACGGCGCGGGCCGTACGGACATAACCCAGGACGTTGACGTCCAGAGTCCGCTCCCACACATCCAGGTCGGTGTCGAGCAGTGACCTGTCGCGCCCGAGGTTGCCCGGCGACAGGTCCGCGCCGACGTTGAACAGGCCGTGTACGGTGCCGAACTCCTCGACGGTCCTGGCGACCATCGCGTTGACGGAGTCCTCGTCGGCGAGGTCGAAGCGGAGCGCGATCGCCGAACCGCCGGCCTCGGTGATCTTGGCGGTGGTGGCCTGCGCGCCGGACAGGTTGATGTCGCCGACGACGACCTTGGCACCTTCCTCGGCGAGCCTGATCGCGGTGCCCGCGCCGATGCCGGTCGCCCCGCCGGCCACGATGATCGTCTTCTCCGTCAAACCACGCATTGTCCGCTCCGATCGATGGGGTCCGCCGAACCGTACATGACTGTACGTTTCTAGCGCGGCTAAACGTACAGTCATGTACGGTTCATCGCAAGTAGGGTTGGACCGTGCGTGAGAGTGGGTTGCCCGTGACACGGAAGGACGCCGCCCGCAACCGGGACCGGCTGCTCGCCGCGGCCCGGCGGATGTTCGCCGAACACGGCCACGACGTCGCGCTGGAGGAGATCGCCAAGGTCGCCGGGGTGAGCCGCACCACGATCTACCGCAACTTCGCCACCCGCGAGGAGCTCGCGGCGACGGTCTTCGCCGACAACGTCGCCCAGATCGAGGACCACGCGGCCGGACTGCGGGAACAACCTGACGGCGCGGCCAAGCTGTTCGACTTCGTCCTGGACATGCAGCTGGACAACCGCGGCCTGGCCCAGGTCCTGTCCGGCGCCGACCTGCGATGGTTCATGGAACATCACCGCCGCATCGCGGCCTGCTTCGAGCCGCTCCTCGACCACGGCCGCGCGGCCGGCGTCGTTCGCCCGGTCGTCGACGTCGGCGACCTGATGCTCGCCATCTCCATGGGCGAGGCCGCCGTCGCCGGCCGCGACACCGCGCAGCGTGACGACCGCCACAAACGCGCACGGGAAATGCTGCACCGTGCCCTTTTCACCCGCTGACGTCGGCCGCTCTGGGGGCTTTGTCGCAGACCTTACGTGCGACAGCGGCCGGGCGGTGTGGCCCGGAAGGCATTTTGTAGGTTCCCTACAACGAAGCGGGCTCGGCACGCGTCATGTGGACCATTGGTTAACCACTCGGCAATCGAGCAGGGTATAGAAACAGGTACAGGCGACGCTCCGGGACCCGGACGTCGCCTTCTGTGCGGGTACTTGGGAGGCTCAGCCGGTGTTCAGTCGTGTCGCCATCGTCAACCGTGGAGAGGCCGCGATGCGGCTCATCCACGCCGTCCGGGATCTTTCTGCGGAAACCGGGACACGGATCGAGACGGTCGCCCTCTACACCGACGCCGACCGCAACGCGACCTTCGTCCGGGAAGCGGACGTCGCCTACGCGCTGGGCCCCGCCTCGGCCCGCCCGTACCTCGACCACGCCGTCCTGGAACGGGCGCTGGTGGAGACCGGGGCCGACGCCGCGTGGGTCGGCTGGGGGTTCGTCGCCGAGGATCCGGCGTTCGCCGAGCTGTGCGAGAAGATCGGCGTCACCTTCGTCGGGCCGAGCGCGGAGGCGATGCGCAAGCTCGGCGACAAGATCGGCTCGAAGCTGATCGCCGAGGAGGTCGGCGTCCCGGTCGCGCCATGGAGCCGCGGCGAGGTCGCCACCCTTGAGGACGCGCTGCGCGCCGGCGACGAGATCGGCTACCCGCTGATGCTCAAGGCGACCGCGGGCGGCGGCGGGCGCGGCATCCGCATGGTCGCCTCGGCGGAGGACCTGGCCGACGCCTACGAGCGCACCAGCCAGGAGGCGCTGCGCGCGTTCGGCTCCGGCGTGGTCTTCCTGGAGCGCCTGGTCACCGGCGCCCGGCACGTCGAGGTTCAGGTCATCGCCGACGGGCAGGGCACCGCGTGGGCGCTGGGCGTGCGGGACTGCTCGGTGCAGCGGCGCAACCAGAAGATCATCGAGGAGTCCGCCTCCCCGGTCCTGGCGATCGAGCAGATCGACGAGCTGAAGGCGGCGGCCGAGCGGCTCGCCGTGGCCGTCGAATACCGCGGCGCGTGCACCGTCGAGTTCCTCTACCACCCCGGCGAGAAGCTGTTCGCCTTCCTCGAGGTCAACACCCGGCTGCAGGTCGAGCACCCGATCACCGAGATCACCACCGGCACCGACCTGGTCCGGCTGCAGTTGCACGTGGCGGGCGGCGGGAGGCTCGAAGGCGCCCAGCCGGCCGAGGCCGGCCACGCCATCGAGGCCCGGCTCAACGCCGAGGACCCCGACCGTGACTTCGCGCCTGCTCCGGGGCGCATCGCGCGCCTGGTGCTGCCCGCCGGGCCCGGCATCCGCGTGGACACCGGCGTCAGTGAGGGCGACACCATCCCGGCCGACTTCGACTCGATGATCGCGAAGATCATCGCCTACGGCCGCGACCGCCGGCAGGCGCTGGGCCGGCTGCGCCGCGCGATGGCCGAGACCACGGTGATCATCGAGGGTGGCGCGACCAACAAGAGCTTCGTCCTCGACCTGCTCGACCAGCCCGAGGTGATCGACGCGAGCGCCGACACCGGCTGGATCGACCGCGTACGCGCCGAGGGCCGCCTGGTCAGCCACCGGCACTCCGCGGTCGCCCTGGCCGCCGCCGCGATCGAGGCGTACCAGGACGAGGAGGAGGTCAGCCGCCAGCGGCTGCTGTCCACCGCGCACGGCGGCCGCCCGCAGGTCCAGCACGACTCGAGCCGCCCGCTGAACCTCAAACTCCGCGGCGTCGGCTACCGGGTGAGCGTGGCCCGGGTCGGGCACAAGCGGTTCCGCGTCGGCATCGCCGGCGGCGGTGACACCCCGGCGGACGTCGAGGTGGAGCGGTTCGACGAGCACAGCGGCCAGATCGTGGTCAACGGGCGCCGCTTCCGGCTGGTGTCGGCCACGCACGGGCCGATCCACCTGGTCGAGGTCGACGGCGTCACACACCGGATCAGCCGCGACGAGGGCGGTGTCGTCCGCTCGCCCGCGCCCGCGCTGGTGGTCGCGACGCCGGTGTCGGCCGGCGACGAGGTCGAGTCGGGCGCGCCGCTCCTGGTGCTGGAGAGCATGAAGATGGAGACGGTGCTGCGCGCGCCGTTCCGCGCCCGCGTGCGTGAGTGCCCGGTGTCGGTGGGCAGCCAGGTCGAGACCGGCGCGCCGCTGATGCGGCTGGAGCCGCTGCTCGACGAGGGCGCCGAGGAGGCGGAGTCCGCCGCCGAGACCGTGGAGATCGAGTTTCCCGCCGAGCCCGCGGCGGCATCCGCGGCCGAGCGCGTCGAGCGCGGCCTGCAGGACCTGCGCAGCCTGCTGCTCGGCTTCGACGTCGACCCGCACGACCACAAGCGGGTGCTGTCGGCCTACCTGGCCGCGCGCGCCGAGCTGGGCGGGCGGCTGCTCGAGGGCGAGCTGGACCTGCTCACCGTGTTCGCCGACCTGTCCGAGCTGAGCCGCAACAGGCCGCGCGGCGAGCTCGACGTCGAGCCGGACAGCCAGGTGCACAGCCCGCGCGAGTTCTTCCACAGCTACCTGCAGAGCCTCGACGTCGAGCGCGCCGGCGTCAGCGAGAGCTTCCAGACCAAGCTCGCCAAGGTCCTCGCCCACTACGGCATCGCCGACCTCGACCGCACACCGGAGCTGGAGGCCGCGGTCTTCCGGATCTTCCTGGCCCAGCAGCGGATGAGCACCGACGTCGCGATCGTGTCGGAGCTGCTGCGCCAGTGGCTGGCCGGCGCCCCGCCGCTCGAGTCGCTCAGCGAGCGCGCCGGGCTCACTCTTGAACACCTGGTCGAGGCCACGCAGGTGCGCTTCCCCGTGGTGTCCGACCTGGCCCGTGGCGTGGTGTTCCGCTGGTTCGCCCAGCCGTTGCTGCGCCGCAACCGAGCCAAGGTCTACGCCGCGGTCCGCGACGACCTGCGTTACCTGGACCGCGAGCCGGACGCGCCGGACCGCGCCGAGCGGATCCAGGCCATGGTGGCCAGCGCCGAGCCGCTGGTCCGCCTGATCGGCCAGCGGATCGGCCGGCCAGGGCGGGACCACGCGCCGCTGCTGGAGGTGCTGACCCGCCGCTACTACGGCAACCGCGGGCTGTCCGGGGTCACCACGCGGGAGAGCGCGGGCTGCCGGTTCGTCACCGCCGAGCACAGCGGCTCAGGCGGCGTGACCCGCGTGGTCACCACCGCCGTCGACATCGCCGCCCTGCCCGACGCCATCGACGCCGTCGCCACGTTCGCCGCCGACGTCGCCGAGCGCGGGCTGGTCGCCGACCTCTACGTCACCTGGGAGGACCAGCCGGACGCCGACGAGATGGCGGTACGGCTCGGACGGCTGCTCGACGAGCACCCGCCGCCCGCCGGCGTCCGCCGGATCACCACCACCGTCGCCGGCACCAGCGGCGCCGTGATGCACCACCACTTCACCTTCCGGCCCGACGGAGCCCGCGAGGCGGGCTTCGCCGAGGACCGGCTGATCCGCGGCCTGCACCCGCAGATCGCCCGGCGCCTGCAACTGCAGCGGCTGCGCGAGTTCGATCTCACCCGGCTGCCGTCCGCCGACGAGGAGATCTACCTGTTCAAGGCCGTGGCGCGCAGCAACCCGGCCGACGAGCGGCTCATCGCGATGGGCCAGGTCCGCGACCTGACGCCGCTACGCGAGGCGGACGGCAGGCTGGTCGCGCTGCCCGCGGTGGAGGACGCGATCACCGCGGGCCTGGACGCGATCCGCAACATCCAGGTGCAGCGCCCCCAGAACAAGCGGTTCGATACCAACCGGATCATGATGTACGTCTGGCCGTCGACCGAGTTGTCGACCGATGAGCTGAACATGCTGGTCCAGCGTATTCTGCCGACCACGGCGGGCGCGGGGCTGGAGGAGGTACTGTTCGTGGCCCGCCAGCGCACGGCCGCCGGTGAGCTGAGCGAGGTAGCCGTGCGGATCGCCCTCGACCCGGGCCACGGCGCGCACCTGGATGTCGGCAAGCCGTCGGCGGAGCCGGTGCAGCCGCTGGACGACTACCGCCAGAAGGTGCTGCGGGCGGCCCGCCGCGGCAACGTCTACCCGTACGAGCTGACCGGGCTGCTCACCGGGCCGGCGGGCGGCTTCGTCGAGCACGACCTCGACGAGCACGGCGCGCTCGTGCCGGTGGACCGGCCGAAGGGGAAGAACTCCGCGGCGCTCGTGGCGGGCGTCGTCACCACGCCGACCGAGCGGCACCCTGAGGGCGTCACCCGCGTGATCCTGCTCGGCGACCCGACGAAGTCGCTGGGCGCGCTGTCCGAACCGGAGTGCGCGCGGGTGATCGCCGCGCTCGACCTCGCCGAGCGGATGCGGGTCCCGCTGGAGTGGTTCGCGCTGTCGGCGGGCGCGCGGATCTCGATGACCTCGGGCACCGAGAACATGGACTGGGTCGCGGCCGCGCTCAAGCGGATCGTCACGTTCACCCAGGCGGGCGGCGAGATCAACATCGTGGTCGCCGGGATCACCGTCGGCGCCCAGCCGTACTGGAACGCCGAAGCGACGATGCTCATGCACACCAAGGGCATCCTGGTGATGACGCCGGACTCGGCGATGGTGCTCACCGGCAAGCACTCGCTGGACTTCTCCGGTGGCGTGTCGGCCGAGGACAACTTCGGGATCGGCGGCTACGACCGCGTCATGGGGCCGAACGGCCAGGCGCAATACTGGGCGCCCAATCTGCAGGCCGCCCGCGACGTGCTGATGGCGCACTACGACCACACCTACATCGTGCCCGGCGAGACGGCGCCGCGGCGGGCCTGCACCACCGACCCGGTCGACCGTGACGTCTCCGAGTTTCCGCACGCGATCACCGGCAGCGACTTCACCACCGTCGGCCAGATCTTCTCGGCCGAGCACAACCCGGACCGCAAGAAGCCGTTCGACATCCGCACGGTGATGCGCGCCGTGTCCGACCAGGATCACGCGGTGCTGGAGCGCTGGGCGGGCATGGCCGACGCGGAGACGTCCGCGGTGCAGGACGCGCACATCGGCGGCTGGCCGGTCTGCCTGGTCGGCATCGAGTCGCGGTCGGTGCCGCGGCGCGGCTTCCCGCCCACGGACGGGCCGGACACCTACACCGCGGGCACGCTGTTCCCGCGGTCGTCGAAGAAGACCGCGCGGGCGATCAACTCGGCGTCCGGCAACCGGCCGCTGGTGGTGCTGGCGAACCTGTCCGGGTTCGACGGCTCGCCGGAGTCCATGCGCAAGCTCCAGCTCGAGTACGGCGCGGAGATCGGCCGGGCGATCGTCAACTTCGACGGGCCGATCGTGTTCTGCGTGATCTCCCGCTACCACGGTGGCGCGTTCGTGGTGTTCTCCAAGGCGCTCAACCCGAACATGACCGTACTGGCGCTGGAGGGCTCGTTCGCCTCGGTGCTCGGCGGTGCCCCGGCGGCCGCCGTGGTGTTCTCCGGTGAGGTCAACAACCGCACCGCGACCGATCCGCGGGTGACCGAGCTGCAGACGCAGGTCTCGGCGGCCAGCGGCGCCGCGCGGGCGGCGCTGAACGCCCAGCTCGCCGAGGTGCAGTCCGCCGTCCGGGCGGAGAAGCTCGGCGAGCTCGCCGCGGAGTTCGACCGGGTGCACAGCATTCAGCGCGCGGTCGAGGTCGGCTCGGTGGACGCGATCATCAGCGCCGCCGAGCTGCGGCCGCGGATCATCGAGGCCATCGAGCACGGCATGAAGGGCTGACGCTTCCAGAGGTTCAGTACGCCTGGTCCTGGTCGGGCCGGGCGGTGCTGTGGCGCAGCACCAGATCGGCGCAGAAGTAGCACTTGTAGATGATGGTCGCCACCTCGCGCCAGTCCCGGCGCAGCACCAGCAGCCGCAGCACGACGTACGGAACGCGCGCGTCCAGCTCGTCCAGCAGCACCGCCCACTCGTGCCTGTCGGGCAGGGCCACCCGCTTGCGCGCCAGCGCCCGGAGCAGGTCCGCGTCGATGCCGGGAAACTCCCGCGGTACGGAGTCGGCGAGGGCGCCGATCTCCCGGTCGCAGCGTACGTGGATGTCGTGGATCTCCTCGCGCAGGTCGTGGAGGCCGGAGAAGTAGAAGCGCAGGAGATCCCCCGGCTGGTCGGAGTCCGGCATGGCGCCGTCCAGCAGTTCCGCCAGCGCGTCCGGCAGCGCCTGGAACCGGGCGACGCGGTCCGCCTCCGTCCCTTCGGGGTCGAGCCTGGGGACGTGCCCGAACGAGCGCCGGCGCGCGGGCGGGGAGGCGAAGAACATCACGAGCACCGCGGCGATGACCGCCAGCGAGATCACGACCACCGCGACGATGAGCCAGATCAGGACGGTCCCGGCGACCTGGAACGCCGACGAGACGATTCCGCCCACCGCCGAGTAGCGGATCGCCGCCCACACCAGGGCGGCGACCGCGCCGCAGAACGCCAGCAGCTTGGTCAGCCGCCACCCCGACTGCGAGCCGATGAACGCCAGCAGCACCGCGAGCACGAGGGCGACCAGCGGCCGCTCCAGGAAGGACACCACCCCGTCCCATTTCAGCTCGCGCAGGAGTTGCCCCGGGGACTTGCCCAGGGACGCGTACCTGATGCCCGTCCACACCAGCTCCGCTATGGCGAGGCCGAGCAGGACCGCGCGGAGCAGGCATGATCTGCTGACTGACGCCAGCACCGTGAGGAGCACGACGACGACCATGGCTGTGAGCGGGTCGGCCAGCGCATCCCACATGAGGGCACCACCCCGTAGACGGCTTGCTCGCATTCTCGGGCGGACGGTACGCGGTGGCAAGAGAATGGCCCGCCCCGGGGCGGCGGCTCGGTCACGGCAACGTCACCGTCCGACTACAGCTACGGAGAGTAATTGATCGCATGCTTTCTGTGATGCCGCTGCTGGGCCGAAAACCGTCCAGCCGGCTCATCGGACCCGAAGGAAAGAGAGAAGACATGCGGATGATGCGCACCCGTCTGGCCGTCCTGGCCGCGACCCTGGCTGTTGCCCTGACCCCCTGGCTCGCTGACGCCTCCTGCGCCGCCGTCCGTCAGGCCGCGTCGCCCATCAGCGGTGTGGTGATCCTCAAGATCGGCGGGGGGCACGTGGTGAACATCGGCGACAAGCTCTTCGCGGCCCTGCTGCCCGTCCCTCGCGCCGCGAAGTTCCGTGTCGTCGACACCGCCGAGGGCGTTCGGTTCCGGGACGAGAGAACCGGTGGCGTGGTGTACGCCGACCCCAGCCTTGAGCCCTTCTCCCAACTCTCCGTGAGCGCGCCCGGCGAGATCCCGCCTTACTCGACCTGGACCGTCGAATCTCCGGAGGACGGCGCGGACTCCGCCGACGCGAAGGTCGTCACCATCAAACTGGCGGGCACCGATCAGTACATCGGACGGCACTTCGTCGAGGACCGCAGCCTGCTGCCCAAGCGGGTCCTGCTGCTTCCTCCAGGGGTCCAGGCCCCGCTGTGGACCATTGAGCCGGCCGGCTGATCTTGCGCGTCTCCCCGCGCGCTCCTGCGGCGCGCGGTAGCGTCGGATCAGGTCCGCTGGGCGGCAATGCCACCGCCTACGCCTATCACCTGTTCGGTTATGGCGATGGGGGCCGGGAGCGATACTCCTTCCGGCGTGAAGGCCGCCGCAGCCGTCGCCGGGCACGCCGCGAACTGCGTGCTTATCACCGCGAAGACTGAACGAAGGCAAGGGCCCGCCGCACGCCGCGCGGGCCCTTTTCTTTCTAACGCGGAAATGGCCGGATGTTCGGGCCGAAACTCCATGGATATCGTTGTGGCAAAAAGGGGTCACACGCCTTGTCCGACCGCACTTATGGGCGCACAGTCGAGGCACCGCCAATAGAAAAGGAGTCCTTTATGGACGGCACGGTCGCGCCACATCGCCGCGCGAAAAACCTCGTACGACGTCTCTTATCGGCCGGACTCGCAATGTTCACGGTAGCCTTTCTCGTCGCGCCGCCCGCCCAGGCCCAGGCACTCCCGACGCCGAAGGAATTCGTGACGAACCTCGACCTGGAATGCTTCAGGACCACCCTGTACCAGCCGCCGGCCGTCACGCTGGCGTTGCGGCACCTCAACCCCGTACTCGCCAACCAGCCGACCGTGCAGGTCACGCTCGGACAGCGCGAGCAACTGTGCGTCCCGGTGGCCAAGAACGGCGTGATCCCGCCGCCGAACGTCATTGATTTCATCAGGTTCGTCGACCTGTCGTGCTACCGGGTCACCGGCCCCTCGATCAACCTGCCCCTGGCGCTGCGCCATCTCAACCCGGTCCTGCAGAACGTGCCGGGCATCCAGGTCACCCTGAACACGCCTCAGCACCTGTGCGTCCCGGTGGCCAAGAACGGCGTGATCCCCGCCCCGGATGTCCTGCGGCTCATCTCGCACATCGACCTGTTGTGCTACGCGCACACGCCGAACCCGGCCATGAACGTAGGCCTCTCCCTCACCCAGCTCAACCCGGTCCTGACCAACCAGATCCCGCCCGCGGACGTCCGGGTCGCCAATGCCCGCCAGCTCTGCGTACCGGTGCAGAAATCCGGTGACGACATCCCGGCGGACGTGCTGCCCGTCGTGCGATGGGTCGATCTGGAGAAGTTCGACATCGTCGCCCCGACCATCTCGACGGTGGGGCTGACCCTCACCCACCTCAACCCGGTGCTGGCGAGGGTGCTGCCGGCCGAGGACGCGAGACTGACCGGTGCCCTGCAGTTGGCCGTACCGGTTTCCAAGAACGGGCTGATCCCGCCTGGCTGAACCACTCCGGCCGACCTGGATCGGGATATCCCGATCTAGGTCGGCCGGCGCTTATCGCCATTCTTGTGTCCGTATTCTCATTGCCGCTCGATATATTCGGGGCTTTTCTTTTTCCGTGGGGTCATCTGTCGCAGCCGCCGTCCCTGTTCGGGCGGATCCGCGGCCAGCGTACCTCCCGCAGGCCTTTGTACGCGTACGGGTCGGCGCCGGCGACCAGGACGATGTCGCGGTGGTCCGCCTGCGCCATGGGCGTCCCCGCCGGGGGAGTGTCCCAGGGCAGCAGCGACTCGGCGCTCATGTAGTGATTGACCAGGGCTCGCCGATAGCCGCTCCTGGCGGTGTTGGGCAGCGACTTGTGCAGCAGATAGCTGTTGAACACGACCGCGGAGCCGGCCGGGACCTCCACGGGCACCGCGTCGGAGTCGTCGAACGGGAAGCCGTAGGACTCCACCGTGCAGTCGTAGCGCGGATCATCGTGCTCACGGTTCGGGTACACCACGCCGGACCGGTGCGAGCCGGGCAGCGCCCAGAGGCGGCCGTTCTCGACGGTGGCGTCGTCGAGCGCGAGCCAGACCGCCGTGAGCGAACGGTCGCGGGTCGGGATGAACATCTCGTCCTGATGCCAGGCCTGTCCCGGCTCCCCTTCGGACTTGATGAACAGCATCGACTGCATGGCCTTCACGTTCGGGCCGATGATCGTGGTGAGCGGCGAGACGATCGCCGGATGGCGCATGGCGGCGAGCATCACTCCGGAGAGCTTGTGCGGGTAGTGGACGCAGAGGAAACGGCGAAGGACGTCGTCGTCGGTGTCGGCGGGCCCGGCGGGGAGCGCCCCCTGGACGTCGCCGAGTTCGCCGCGGCAGATGCGGACGGCCTCTTCGACCAGCTTGCCGACCTCGCCGGGGCTGAACGCCTCCCGGAGGACGAGAAAGCCGTCGCGCTCGTACGTGGTCTTCAGTTCGGTGTTCGTCACGCCGCACCGCCTTTCTCGAAGAAGCCGACCTCGCCGCGTTCCAGAAGTTCGACTCCTCAGGGACGCTCGTCCTGGTGCCGAACCCCGAGCACTTCGGCGGCGCGCCCCGGCTCGGCCGGGTGACCATCCGCAAGATGCCCGAGCTCGCGGCCCGGATGACCGCGCTGCGGACCGGCGAGGTGGACATGATCTGGGGCATCCCCGACGATCAGCTCGCGGAGCTGCAGCGCGACTCCAACCTCACGGTCGGGACGGTGCCCAGCACCGCCGTGTTCACCATGTGGTTCAACTCCTCCGCACCGGCGCTGAAGGAGGCCAAGATACGGCGGGCCCTGTGGCAGGCGGTCGACTTCGCGACCATCATCAAGCGGCTGTACCCGCAGACCGGCACCCTGGCCGACGCCCCGGTCTCGCCCGTCACCCTCGGCTACGTCCCCCAGGAACCCGTCCGCTACGACCCGGCCGCGGCGAAGGCCGCGCTGACCGCCGCCGGCTTCGACTTCTCTGCCAAGCTGCGGCTGCAGTTCGCCAACGCCGAGTTCCGGCCGTTCAACCAGGCGATCGTCTCCGACCTGCAGAAGATCGGCGTCCAGGTGGACCTGCTGGAGAAGGAGCAGGCGGTGTTCACCAAGGACCTGCTCGCCCTGAACTGGGACGTCAACTTCCAGCAGCTCTCGAACCCCACCTTCGACGCGGCCAACACGCTCGGCCGGCTGTACCCCTGCGCGGCCAAGCGCAACGGCTACTGCAACCCCGACCTCGACAAGCTGCTCGCCGCCGCCGGAGCGAGCGCGGACAGCGGCGAGCGGGTCAAGCTGTACGGCGAAGCCAGCAAGATCATCTGGCATGACGCGGTCGGCATGTTCCCGATGGCGGTCAAGTACGCCTATGCCTGGAACCGCCGGGTCACCGGCGTCACGCCGGATCCGAACGGGCTGCCCAACTTCGCCGGTATGCAGGTCGGCGGCTCATGAGCCGAACACGGGACGCGACAACGCCGGTGCGGGACGACTCGGTGCCGATCGACCCGCTGCTCGAGGTGGACGGGCTGGTCGTCGACCTGCCCGTCGCCGGAGGCAGCGTCCGCGTCGTCGACCGGGTGACGTTCGACATCCCGCAGGCGACGACGGTCGGGCTCATCGGCGAGTCCGGCAGCGGCAAGACGATGACCGCGAACGCCGTGATCGGCCTGCTCCCGAAAGGAGCGGCGACCGGCGGGGAGCTGCGCTGGCAGGGCGAGGACCTCCTCCGGGCGAGCCTCGCCCGGCGGCGCCGGCTGCGTGGCCACGAGATCGCGATGATCTTCCAGGATCCGCTGGCCGCGCTCAACCCGACCCAGACGATCGGCCGCCAGGTGGGCGAGATCCTCCGCCGCGCCGGCCGCCCGCGCGCCGAGGTGGCTCAGCGGGTGCTCGAACTGCTCGAGCGGGCGGGCATCCCCGAGCCGGCCGCGAGAATGCGCAACTACCCCCACGAGTTCTCCGGCGGGATGCGGCAACGGGCCATGATCGCCCTCGCCCTGGCGGGCAGCCCGGCGCTGCTGCTCGCCGACGAGCCCACCACCGCGCTGGACGTGACGGTGCAGGCGCGCATCCTGCGCCTGCTCCGCTCCATCCAGCAGGACCAGGGGCTGGCGATGCTCCTCGTCAGCCACGACCTGCGGGTCGTGGCGCACGTCGCGCACCAGGTCGTCGTCATGTACGCCGGCCGCGTCGCCGAGCGTGGCCCCACCACGGCGGTGCTGGCCCGCCCGGCCCACCCGTACACCCGGGCACTGGTCGACAGCGTGCCCGCGGTGCGGACCCGTGCCGCCCTGGCACACCCTTTGCCCGGCACGCCGGCCGCTCCGGCGAACCGCCCACCGGGCTGCGCGTTCCACCCTCGGTGCCCGCTGGCGCGTGACCGGTGCCGCACCGAGGAGCCGGAGACGAGACCCGTCGCGCCCGGCCGGTGGGCCGCGTGCCACTTCGCCGAGGAGCTGCTGCAGCGATGAGCCTGCTGGAGGTGAACGACCTGCGGGTCAGCTTCGCCTGCCGTAACACCTGGTTCCGGTCGCGCTCGGGGGACTTCGTCGCGGTCGACGGCGTGAGCCTCACGGTGGCTCCCGACGAGATCGTGGGACTGGTCGGAGAGTCGGGGTCGGGCAAGACCACGGTGGCCCGGGCGATCGTCGGCCTGGTCCGGCCCGGCTCCGGCAGCGTCCTGCTCGACGGCGTGCCCCTGGGACCGGTCGGGCGCCGGACCACGGCGCAACAACGTGCCGCGCAGATGGTCTTCCAGGATCCCCGGTCGTCGCTGAGCCCGCGCATGACCGTCGCCGCGATCATCAACGAGGCATGGCGCACCCATCCGGAGTCGGCCCCGCCGGGCGACCGTACCGCCGCTCTGCACCGCCTGCTCGACGACGTCGGGCTTGACGCGAGCGTCGCCCGGCACCGGGCCGACGAACTCTCCGGCGGACAGTGCCAGCGGGTCAGCATCGCCCGCGCGCTCGCCGTCAGACCGCGGCTGCTGGTGTGCGACGAAGCGGTGTCCGCGTTGGATGTCTCGGTCCAGGCGCAGATCCTCCGGCTGCTGGTCGACCTGCGCGAGCGCCACCATCTGGCGATGCTGTTCATCTCCCACGACCTCGGGGTGGTGCATCAGATAGCGGACCGGATCGCCGTCATGCGCCGCGGTGTGGTGGTGGAAGAAGGGCGGACGACAGACGTGCTCGGTGCGCCGCGGCACGAGTACACCCGCAGCCTGCTCGATGCCGCCCTGGAGTTGTCCACCACGGATGCCCAAGACGGGTGACGGTGTCAAATGATCATTTGATTGATACATGTTAATGATTGATAACATCAGGCGTATGTATAGTCCCTTCCATGCCTCCGTCGAAACCTCGCAGGTCGCCCACACCACAGGACCGGCAGCGCGATCCCGAACGCACCCGCAAGCTGATCCTGGACGCGGCATCGGCCGAGTTCGGCGCGCACGGCTACGCGGGCGCCCGGGTCAGCGCGATCGCCGCCAGAGCGGGCGTCAACGTGCAGCTGATCTCCTACTACTTCGACGGCAAAGAGGGCCTGTACGAGGCCATGTCGCAGCAGTGGCAGCAGCGGCAGCGCGAGCTGGCGCCACCGGGCACGCCACTGCCTGAGCAGTTGCACCGATACGCGATGGAGGCGGCGCACAACCCGGACGGGCCCCGCTTGCTCGCCTGGAGCGGCCTGGAATACACCGGTCCGGACAACGACCCCGACCACGCGCCCCGCGCCCGGCTGCTCGCGGAGAGCGTCGACCAGTTGCGCGCACTGCAAGCGGCCGGCCACCTTCCGGCCGAAGTGGACCCTGCCTGCCTGTTGATCATGCTGATGGCCGCCGCCATGGCGCCCACCACGCTGCCGCACGTCATCGAAGGCGTCTGCGGCACCGATCCGAGTTCCCCCGACTTCATCGCCCACTTCGCCGACCAGGTCGCCGTCCTCGCCCGGCTCATCGGACTCGAACCCGCCTGACGCCCCCGGCCGTCAGGCACGACAGCCGTGAGCGCATCACGTCTTACTGCGTGTCGTGAACGGGTGAGACGTCGATCCGCGCGGGCTCGTCGGAGAAACGCGCGGTGCGCGGGTCGCGTTCGTCGCCGAAACGCTCGGTGAGAATGCCGTACAGCTCGGGCCTGCGCCCCATCATCCAGCGCCGCCCGGTGGACATCGGCAGGAGATCCAGGTCGAGGTCGGCGACCACCATGGTGTCCTCAGGGGAGGTCGTCTCGACCAGGATCCGGCCATAGGGGTCGAGAATCATGGCGTTCCCGGTACGCACCTCGTCGTCGTCACGCCCGACGCCGTTGCTGAAGACGACACAGAGGCCGTTGTCGTGGGCGCGCGCCGGCAACCAGCGGAGCAGCCATTCGCGTCCGCTGGGCCCGCGGAACCGCTCTTCGATCGTTTTCCGATCCCGATATCTGGCCTGCCAATACTCCAACGGGATCGGCTTCATCGAGTGCGGACTGCGTGATGCCGTCCCGCCGGTTTGATGCGGAGCCAAAAGTACGGAGGCGCCCATGAGAGCGGTGGCGCGCACGTTCTCCACAAGATTGTTGTCCCAGCAGATGAGCACCCCGAGTCGAACACCCCAGGGAGTGTCGAAAACGGTGTACTCCGCGCCGCTGGATATG
The DNA here is from genome assembly GCF_043197155.1 of Nonomuraea sp. NPDC049269. Classification (NCBI taxonomy): domain Bacteria; kingdom Bacillati; phylum Actinomycetota; class Actinomycetes; order Streptosporangiales; family Streptosporangiaceae; genus Nonomuraea; species Nonomuraea sp. NPDC049269. The sequence continues at coordinate 127,531 of NZ_JBICSO010000012.1, read as the reverse complement.
GCCTCGTGCTCGAACGCGTGCAGCTTGCGATGGCGGTGCACGTGCCCGTCCGGAAGGCATACCGCGTACGAGTTGAACAGGCGGCCGTTCTCGTCCACCTCCAGGAATCCCACACCGACGGCCATGCCGTTCTCCATCGCGAGGCGACGTACCGCGGTCGTCGATGGCCCGGAAATCGGCTCCGCGAGCTCGTGCAGTTTCTTGGCCGAATGATTGCGGAGATGCCAGTAGCCGAGCAGGCACATCTCCGGAAAGGCGATGACCTGTACGGAGTCCGCGGCGGCCTCGCGCACGAAGTGCGCTATTCTCGCCAAATTATGTTCTTTGGCGTCCGGCCTTGCCTCGAACTGCACCGAAGCGCATCTCAGGATATTCGTCCGCTCTTTATCGCCGGTCGATGGTGACAATGGTTCTCCTTGGACTGGAATCGATGGGCTCCATCACACCCGACAGGAGGTGGGCCGGTCCAATGAAACTTTCGACGGGTTCCATAGACTGCGGGAATGGAAATCCGGCTGCTGCGTGCGTTCATCGAGACGGCCAGGGTGGGTGCGTTCGGCCGGGCGGCGCAGGCGCTCGCTGTCACGCAGCCTGCTCTGACCAAGCAGATCCAGGCTCTGGAGGCCGAGGTAGGCGGCCCGCTGTTCGACCGGGGACGGCACGGGGCCACCCTGACCCCCCTCGGCCAGCTGTTTCTCCCCGATGCCCAGGACCTCGTGCGCCGCGCGGACCTCCTGGCCCGCCGGGCCCGCCAGACGGCACTCGGCGAATCGGGCTTGTTGAGCGTCGGCTTCGGAATGTCCACCATCGACCTGGCCCCGCGCGCCGTGGCGGCGTTCCGCCGCCGCTACCCGCACGTCGAAATCACCCTCGACGACATGTCCACCGCCACCCAGGTGGACCTCATAAGGGCGGGCAGGCTGCAGGTCGGTTTTGTCAGGCTGCCTGTGGACGACGACCTGGGGAGCATCGCCCTGAGCACGGACACGCTCGCCGTCGCCGTGTCCTGCGACGAAGGGCCCGCGCCTCCGGGTGACGAGAGCGTCGTGTCATGGCTGGACGACCACCCGCTCATCCGGCTCGCGGCGGCGAAGGGCCCAGGACTGGCGGCCCAGCTCGACGGCTTCCTCAAGGCCTACGACCTGAGGCCGCACATCCTTCAGGAAGCTCACGATCTTCAGACGGTCGTGGCCCTGGTGGCCTCGGGCGTCGGCATCGCCATCGTGCCGGCCAGCGCCGCCAAGATCGCGTCCCCCGCCGTCACCATAGTGCCCATGGAACTGCCTCCCGCGAGATGGCAGGTGGGCGCCGTGTGGGATCGCGCCCACATGAGGCCGGTCACGGCCAACTTCCTTGCCGTCGTGCGCGAGCTCACTGCTGGAGGATCTGACTCCGCTCGATGAGCTCCAGTACCGCCTCCCGGACTTGGCGCAGGACGACGAGGATCTCCTCGGCGGCTGCGGCGATGGCCTGCTCGCTGGGGGCGACGGGGGGTTCGAGCAGCCGGGCCACGGTGTCGGCGAGGACCTGGTCAGGGTCGCCGACACCGAACTCGGCGGTGGCCGGGTCGGACAGTGCGACACCGAACCCGGTGAGCACGGCGTGTGTGGCGTAGGTCAGTTCGGGCAACGGACGGTCTCGGGGGATCAGTCCGTGGCGGTGATGGATCGGCATGACCGTCTCGCACATGGCGCTCGGTGTGGTGCGGGCGAACAGTTCGCGGTCGCCGGCCTGCTGGGTGAGCAGCCGCAGCAGGTCGGCGTCGCCGCTCTGCACGCGGCTTGCCAGGGGGAGCCGCAGGCCGGTGCGGATCAGCAGCGGGGCCAGGCGGCGCGGCAGCACGGTGGCGGGGTCGGCGGTGATGCGGGCGATGATCTCATCCAGGAAGGTCAGCAGTTCGCGGGCGAACAGTCCGAGGATGAGGTCCTCCTTGGCGGGCCAGTACAGGTAGACGGTGCCCTTGCCGACCCCGGCCGCGCGGGCGATCTCGCTGACGGTGACCTTGTGGGCACCATGGTCGAGCACCAGTTCCCGTGCGCTGTCCAGGATGCGGGCGGCTTTGCGTGAGTGGTGTTCGATCAGCTGGCTCACCTGGGCTGTCCTGTTCTTTCGTGCTCGGGGCGCGTCAAACGGCGGCGACGTCGAACTGTTTGTTCTGCATGTCTGCGCCGTTCATTATTCTGCCCATCGCCGGCCCGATGACCGGGGCGCGCATCAGGCGCAGCATCGCGGCGCGCAGGAGCTGCTCCTTGCGGTCGTGGGGGGTGAAGATCCTGCGCATGATCAGCGCGGTGTCCTGCTCGGTCTGGATGAACGGCCGCATCCGCGCCTCCCACGCGTGCAGCGCGGCTGGCAGGTCGCCGTGGCGCTGCAGCATGGTGCCCAGCAGCTCGCCTCCGGCCATGGCGCTGGAGGCGCCCATGCCCGCGTACAGGGTGACGCACCAGGCGGCGTCGCCGACCAGCACGACCCGCCCCTGATGCCAGCGCGGCATCTTGACCTGATTCACCGAGTCGAACAGGACCTCCGGAGTGTGCTCGAACGCGGTGAGCAACCTCTCCAGCAGGGGCCCGGGGGGCTGCGGGCCGAAGGCGGCGCGGATGGACTCGATCGGGGGGCGGGCGAACTCGTCGTCGACGTCGTCGGTGCGGTAGGAGAACAGCAGGCCAGGAGCGTGGTCGGAGAAGGGGAAGATCCATGCCGAACGTCCGGCCTCGGCCAAGATCAGGCCCTGCTCCTGGTCGAGGCCCTCGATCGGCTTGTCCAGGACGGTGGCGCCGATCATGTAGTTCAGCGGACTCAGGCGATCCTCGGGGCCGAAGGCCAGCCCGCGCACGGTTGACCGCATTCCGTCGGCGCCCACCACCAGGTCGAAGCGCTCGGTGACGGTGGTGTCGGCGGCGGTGTCGTGCAGGGTGACCTCCGCCGCGGAGTCGTCCTGGACGATGCGGGTGGGCACGGTGGAATAGCGGATCTCCACATCGGCCGGCAGCGCGGAGAACAGCGCCTGCTCGATGTCGCCACGCAGCACCACCCGGGGTTTGCCGGGCAGGTTGGCCAGGCTCATGCCGACGCTGCGGCGTCCGGCCCGGTTCACCTCGTACGGGGCGGGCCCCGGGGTACGGTCGCCGATCGCCTCCAGCACGCCCAGCCGGCGCGCGGAGGCGGCACCGGTGCCGAACAGCATGATGAAGTACCCGCCTGAGCGGCGGGCCGGGGCCCGCTCCACCAGCACCGGCTCCCAGCCGACCTGCCGTAGCCGTAGCGCGGTGGTGATGCCCGCGATCCCGAGCCCGACCACCAGCGCTCGGCTACGGCCGACTGCGTCCTTCATGGCAACTCCCCTCCTGTCGAGTCACCACCACCCTAGCCGACGAACTGACCAAATGGGTTCAATTGGTCAGTTTGAGCTCCTAGCGGGTTCGTCCCAGGTGAGGTGATGTTCGTAGATCCAGCGGCTCGGGTCGTTGCCGGTCCTGGCCATATGTCTCATGGCCAGGCCCATGATCACGTCGCGCGGCACCCTGGCCAGCGGGCTCAGCGCCTTCCAGCCGCCGGTACGGTTGCCCTGCTCGACGACCCGCTCGACGCGTCCGCGCCGCGCCCGCTCGTAGTCGGTGAACGCGGACTCGGTGTCGGGGCCGTCGCGCAGGCATGTGGCCAGGACGACGGCGTCCTCGATGGCCATGGCCGCGCCCTGCCCGATCGATGGGGCGGTGGCGTGGGCCGCGTCGCCGATGATGATCATCTGGTCGCGGTGCCAGACTGGCACCGTGGGGACGTCGTAGGTGTTCCAGCCCGCGAATATCTCATCGGTCGCCGCGATGATGTCGAGCGCGGGCCCGTGGTCGCGCCTGAACAGCTCGCTGAGCCGGGTCCGCCACTGCGCCGGTGTGATCGCCGCCACGTCGGCGGGGGTGAGCTCGGTGGCCTGCGCCGGGTTCGCCGCCCACCACACCTCGCCGTCCGGGTGCACGGTGTAGGCGAAGAAGCAGCGCTTGCCGAAGATGGCGTGCATCATGCCGGGCTCCCCGGCGGCGGGGACGGCGCGGGCGTAACCGCCGGTGTTGAGCAGCCCGGCGTACCGCGCGCCAGGGGCCGCCGGGTCGATGATCTCGCGCGTGCGTGAGCGCAGGCCGTCGGCGCCTATCAGCAGGTCCGCCTCGGCCACGCTCCCGTCGGCGAACCGCGCAGCCACCCCGCCGCCGGTGCTCCTCGCGTCCACGAGCCGCTTGCCGTACTCGATGCGCACCCCTCGGCTGACGGCCTGCTCGCGCAGGAACCGGTACAGGTCGGCGCGCTTGACGGTACGGCTGACCAGGCCGCCCGGTACGCCCGTCCCGTAGGGGAGCTCGCCGAGCCGCCGGCCGGAACCGCTGGTGATCGTGATGCGCGGGGTGTCGAAGCCGACCTTGCCGGTGTCGAGGTCGATCGCCTGTAAGGCGTCGAGCGCGTTCACCGCCAGTGTGAGGAACGCGCCCACGTTGTCCGCGGTCCTGTCGTACGCCTCGTGGACCACCGCGTCGATCCCCGCCTTGCGCAGGGCGATCGCCGCCGCCGTACCCGCGATTCCGCCGCCCGCGATCAGTGCTGTGTATGTCATACACCGAGTGTATGACATACACTTGGGACAAGCGCGAGCAGGAAAGCGGGAGACGATGAACGACAAGCTGCCGGCCGGGCTCGACCTGCTCTGGGAACGGCTCCACCGGCCCGCGCCCGAGCCCAGGACCGGGCTGAGCCTCGGCCGCATCGCGGGGGCGGCGGTGGATCTGGCGGACGCGGGCGGTCTGGAAGCGGTGTCGATGGCCAGGGTCGCCGAGCGGCTGGGGTTCACCACGATGTCGCTCTACCGGCACGTCAAGAGCAAGAACGAGTTGCTGTTGCTGATGCTGGACTCGGTCGCCGCCGTGCCCGCCGAGCTGGACCGGCCCTGTGAGGGCTGGAGGCCGGGCTTGGCGCGCTGGTGCCGCGCGCAGTGGGAGATGCTGCGCGCCCACACGTGGATCGTCCACCTGCCCGTCACCGGGCCGCCCGTCACGCCCAACCAGCTCGCGTGGACCGACCGGGCGCTGGCCGTGCTGCGCGGCACCGGGCTCAGCGAGAGCGACAAGGCCGGTGTGGTGCTGCTGGTGGCCAACTACATGCTCACCACCGCGCGGCTGACCGCGGATCTCGGCCAGGCCGCCTCAGGGGAGTCGATCGCCGCCTACAGCACGCTGCTCGGCTCGCTGGCCGACGAGCGGCGCTTTCCCGCGCTGCGCCAGGCGGTCGACGCGGGGGCGTTCGACTATCCGGCGGGCACTCCTGAGGAGGAGCGGCATTTCGACTACGCGTTCGGCCTGGACCGGATCCTGGACGGAGTGGAGGTCCTGATCAGGTCGCGCCTCGACGGGGCCGAGTGATCGACCGCCGCGATCTCAGCCGGAGACGGCACGGGCGAGGCTGTCCTCGATCTGCTGGAGGACTTTGAGGGCTTCGGCCTGCTGGTCGGGGGTGAGGCCGGCGGTGGTGGCGGTTTCGAGCTCGGCCCAGATGCCGTCGATCTGCCGGTGTACGGCCTGGCTGGCGGGGGTGGCCTCGATGATGGTGGCGCGTTTGTCGGTGGGGCTGGGCTTGCGGCGGACGAACCCGGCGTGCTCCAGGCGCTGGATGGTGCGGGTCATGGTGGCGGCGTCGGAGCCGAGCATCCGGACCAGGTCGACCTGACGCTGGGGACCGTGGTCCCACAGCTGCATCATCACCAGTTCCTGGGCGGGGTGCAGGCCGACGCGGCGCAGGAGCTGGGCGGCGAGCATGCGGTGCAGGCGTGCGACGCGGACGATCGCGTGGTTCATCGCCCCTGCCTGGGCCGAGACGGGCAACGGCGTACGCGCGACATCCGCGGTCTCGCCGTAATCCTTCGGTCTGCCCACGCGGGTTCCTCGCAATCGCTGATAGGTGCTCGAACAAGTACAAGTCTAGCCCCACTCCCACGCTCCGAGCGGAGCAGCCCGCGGAATGAACTACCGTGATTACTTGTTCGGACAGTCAATCGCGGCGGCTGAGCTGCCGTATGTGAGGACAAGGAACGTGATCATGACTTCGGCATTCGACCCCTACGAGCTCGGCGGCACCCGTCTGGCCAACCGCATCGTGATGGCGCCGATGACGCGCAGCCGCGCCTATGGCCCCGGCGCCTCCCCAACCGAGCTGATGGCGACCTACTACGGCCAGCGCGCGGCGGCGGGGCTGATCATCACCGAGGGCACCCAGCCGTCGGTGATCGGCCAGGGCTACCCCGACACTCCCGGTCTGCACTCGCCGCAGCAGGTGGCGGCCTGGCGGAAGGTCACCGACGCCGTCCACGCCCAGGGCGGTGTGATCTTCGCGCAGCTCATGCACACCGGCCGGGTCGGGCACACCGACTTCCTGCCCGAGGGGATGTACCCGGTCGGGCCGTCCCCGATCGCCGCGGCCGGCCAGGTCTACACGCATGAGGGACCGAAGGACTTCATGACGCCGAAGGAGCTGTCGCAGGAGGACATCGCCGAGACGATCGGGGACTTCGCCACCGCCGCCCGCAACGCGATCGACGCCGGCTTCGACGGCGTGGAGATCCACGGCGCCAACGGCTATCTGGTCCACCAGTTCCTCGCCTCCGGCGCCAACCAGCGCACTGACGACTGGGGCGGCACCCCGGCCAACAGGATCAGGTTCGCGGTCGAGGTCGCCGCGGCGGTCGCCGACGCCATCGGCGCCGATCGGACCGGTATCCGCCTGTCTCCGGGCAACCCCTACAACGACATCACCGAGGAAGACCTGGAGGAGACCTACGGCGCCCTGGCGGCGGAACTCGCCCCGCTCGGCCTCGCCTACCTGCACCTCATGGAAGCCCCTGGCGTCCGGGAGCTGGTGCTGCGGCTGCGCGCGGATTGGCCCGGCGCCTTCATCCTCAATCCCTTCACCGGGATGGAGCCCACCGGCCCCGACGCCCTCGGCCTCATCGAGGACGGTACCGTCGACCTCATCTCCTTCGGGGCGCTGTTCCTGGCCAACCCCGACCTGCCCGCCCGCCTGGCCGCCGGGGGCCCGTACAACGCCCCCGACCGCGGCACATCCTTCGGCGGCGACCACCGTGGCTACACCGATTACCCAACCCTCGGCTAATTGTCCGGACATGTATCTGAGAGTGGAGGACATATGAGCTTCAGCACCGGCAAGGGCACCCACGGCACCCGCCAGCCCTCGGGGCCGCTGTTCCGGCTGTTCAACAAGTTCGCGGCCCGCCGCATCCGCAAGGGCAAGGGCCAGATGATGGGGTTCAACGCCCTGGTCCTCAAGACGGTGGGCGCCAAGAGCGGTGCCGAACGCGCCAACCCCGTCGGCTGGTTCCCCGGCCCCGACGGCAGCTATCTCGTCGTCGCCTCCGCCATGGGTGCCACCGGTAACCCCGGCTGGTACTACAACCTCGCCGCCCACCCCGACAAGGTCACCATCGAGGTCGACGGCCGTACCGTCCCCGTCACCTCCGAACAACTCGCCGGCGCCGAACGCGAACAGGCCTGGCAGCAGATCACCACCGCCGCACCCCGCTTCGCGCAATACCAGGAAAAGACCGACCGGGAGCTGCCGATCATCCGCTTGACCCCCGCCTGACCCGAGCTACGACCGGTACGTACTGACGGCGATGTGGGCGAACGAGCGGACCAGGGGGCTCTCGTGCTCGGTCGCCCAGGCGACGACGAGGCGGCTCGGGGGCATGTCGGTCAGGGGCGCCCAGGTCAGCCCCTCGGGCAGGGTGTGGATGAGCGGTGCGATGCCGACCGTACCGTTCCAGAGGACGGCCTGCATGCATTCGTTGACGGTGCGGACCACCGGGCCGGCCGGCCGCTCGCCGACGGGCGTCGCCCCGTTCCAGTAGGCGCGCCAGATCGGGTCGGTGCCTTCTGGCAGCTGGAACCAGGGACGGTCGACGAGCTCGGCCAGGCACACGGTGTCGCGGCCGGCCAGCGGGTCGTCCGCGCGCAGGACGACCCCGATCGGATCGGTACGCAACACCCGCGTGCTGATGCCGGTGTCGTCGAAGGGCAATCGGGTCAGCGCCACGTCGGCCAGGCCGTTGCGCAGTCCCGTGGTGGGGTCGGTGAAGTCCGCCTCACGGATCCGGATCGAGACCTCGGGATGGCGGCTGCGGAAGGTCGCGGCCAGGCGCGTGCCGGCCTCTTCGGCGCTGTCGGCGAGCGTGCCGATGGTGAGCGTCACGGCGCCGGCGGCCGCCGTCACTCGCGCGCGTGCCTGCTCGGCGTGTTCCAGCAGCGTACGCGCCTCGATGTACAGCGCGTCGCCGGCGGGAGTGGGCTCGACACCGGTGGCCGAACGGTGCAGCAGCACGACGCCCAGGTCGGTCTCCAGCTGCTTGATGGCCCGGCTCAGCGGCGGCTGCGTCATGTGCAGCCGGGCGGCGGCCCGCCCGAAGTGCCGTTCCTCGGCGATGGCCACGAAGTAGCGCAGCAGGCGGAGCTCCATCATCAGCGAAGATACCAGGACGGTATCGGGCTTGCGGGATCGGTGTTGGACGCCGGGCACGCACCGGCGGCAGGGTCGGAGCATGTCTTCCGAACCACTCATCCACGAGCCGATCGTCGAGATCACCCAGGTCCGGGAACTCGCCCGCGACCTGGTGGTGATCCCGAACCGCCGGGTCGGGCTCGTGCCCAACATCGGCGTCATCGGCGGCGACCACTCCGTGCTGGTCGTCGAGACCGGCATGGGCCCGCGCAACGGCGAGACGGTGCTCGCCTTCGCGACCGAATACGCCAAGGGCCGCAAGCTCTACCTGACCACGACGCATTTCCACCCTGAGCACGCGTTCGGCGCGCAGGCCTTCGCGGGCGAGGCGACGTACCTCGTCAACGGCGCGCAGGCAGCGGACCTGGCCGGAAAGGGGCCGGGCTACCTCGAGATGTTCCGCGGCCTGGGCGCGCCGATCGCGCGGCAACTGGAAGACGTCGAGCTGGTCACGCCGGACGCGGTCTACGACGGCGCGTACGAGCTCGACCTGGGCGGCCGGGTCGTGCGACTGCGTGCCACCGGCCGCGCCCACAGCAAGGGCGACCAGGTGGTGACCGTGCCCGATGCGGGCGTGCTGTTCACGGGTGATCTGGTCGACGCCGGACAGTTCTCGATCTTCCCGTGGTTCCCGCCGTACGACACCGACGTCTCGGGGCTGCGCTGGATCGAGGTGATGCGCGGCCTGGTCGCGAGCGATCCGACCGTGGTGGTGCCCGGCCACGGTGACATCTCCGGCCGGCAGTTGCTGGTCGATGTCCGTGACTATCTCGAGCTGCTGCGCGATGAGACCTGGGTACGGCGCGACTCGGCGATGACCCAGGAGACGATCGTCGAGGAGGTCAAGGCGCTGATGGTCGCACGGCACCCGGAGTGGGCCGGCCAGGAGTGGATCGAAAAGGGCGTGGGCTGCTTCTGCGCGGAGCACGCCTGACCCCGGCGCATCGCTTGTTGGTCTTCCTCTCCTGAGGTCGAGCAGACCCGCAGGGCTTGACAGGGGGTCCGACAGGAAGTGAATGAACGAGGTGAAATGGTGGACTGGTAGAGGCCGCTCCGTAAGGCGGCTGCTTTCCGTAAGAAAAGGAGACGGCCATGTCTTCTTCCGCAATGCACCGTTCCATGCAGGTCGCCCAGCCTGGCGGGGACATGTCGCTGGTTCAGGTCGATACTCCGGAACCGGGGCCAGGGCAGGTGCGGGTCACCGTCGAGGCGTCCGGGGTGTGTCACTCCGACGCGATGATCATCGCCGGACACCTTCCGGGCACCACCTTTCCCGTCACGCCGGGGCACGAGATCGCCGGACGCATCGACGCGATCGGCGACAACGTCACCGGCTGGGCCGTGGGTGATCGGGTCGCGGTCGGCTGGTACGGCGGCAGTTGCGGCCACTGCGACGCTTGCAGGGAAGGAGACGGAGTCCTCTGCCCCGAGATCCAGGTGCCGGGGGCCGCGTACGCCGGAGGGTTCGCCGATGCCGTCGTGGTGCCGGCCGTCGCCCTGGCCGCGATCCCGGACGGGGTGACGGCGGTGGAAGCCGCGCCCCTGGCCTGCGCCGGCGTTACCGTGTACAACGCGCTGCGCCGCAGCTCCGCGCGTTCAGGCGACACCGTCGCGGTCCTTGGCCTGGGTGGTCTGGGGCACCTGGGCGTTCAGTTCGCTTCGAAGATGGGCTTCGACACCGTCGCGATGGCTCGCGGTCCGGAAAAGGCGCCGCTGGCTCACAAGCTCGGCGCGTCTCACTACATCGACAGCGCCATCGAGAAGCCGGCCGACGCGCTGCAGGCCCGCGGGGGAGCCAAGGTGGTGCTGGCGACGGTGACCAACGCCGCGGCGATGTCCGCGACGGTCGATGGGCTGGGGCGCCGCGGTGAGCTCATCGTCGTCGGCGTCGCCATGGAGCCGCTGGACATCACGGCCCTGCAGCTCGTGGGCGGGGCCAAGCGGGTGTACGGGCATGCTTCCGGCAACGCAGTCGACATCCAGGACACCATGCGGTTCGCTGCCCAGAGCGGTGTTCGGGCGTGGACCGAGGAGGTTCCGTTGGAGGAAGCCGGTGCGGCGTTCCAGAAGATGCTCTCCGGCCAGGCCCGCTTCCGCATGGTCCTGACCACCGGCAACTGATCGTGGGGCACCACAGCCGCCGGACTCGGCCGGTTCTCAGTTGTTGAGGAGCCGCCATGTGGTGAGGGCGAGTCTGGCGCGGGTCAGTCCGGTGGGTTCGGTGAGGTCGATGCGCAGGGTCTTCGCGAGTTGCTCGATGCGGCGGGCGACGCTGCTGTGGTGCAGGTGGAGGAGGTCGGCGGCCTGACGCAGGGAGCCGGTGGCGCAGTAGGCGTCCAGTGTCTCCAGGTCTTCCGGGTTGTCGGCCATGCGGGCGATGGCGGTCACGTCGGTGTTGTGCCGGGCGGTGTCGGGGGGTATCTCGGTCAGGAGTGTCAGGGCGCCCAGGTCGTCGTAGTGGATGACCGGCTGGCGTGCGGTGGTGAAGCGGAGGGCGGCGCGGGCTTGCTGCCAGGATCGGCTGGGGCTGTCGGTGGCGCCGATGCCCGCCCGTACGCCCGATGGGAGCCGGGCCGGGTCGATGGTGGTGGCCAGGATGACGCCCGCGTCGGCGAGTGGCGCCGCTTTCACCGGGCGGGTGGGGCAGAGCCGGCCGGCGATCTGGTCGAGGGGAAGCTGTGAGCGTACGGCGAGGACGTGGATGGGCAGGTCGGCGGCGAACCCCAGCAGGCGTAGTGCCCGGGCGGTGGCGGCGTCGTCGCTGTCGGTGCTGATCGCGAGTTCGACGAGCGCGGGGTCGGCCATGGTGGTGCGGGCCGGACCGTACTTCTCGGCGGCGGCCGCGGCGGCGATGGCGAGCCGGTCCAGGAGCAGTTCGTCGAGGGGGACGGGTGGGCCGGGGCGCTCCAGCCATACCGTGCCGATCTCCTCCTCGTCGAGGGTGATCGGCATCGTGGTGGACGCGGGAGCAGGCGGGGTGGAGGCGTTTCTGCCGTCGGGCGCCATGCGGATCGCCCGGCCCGTGCCGTGGAGCCGCAACCCGGCCACGCACTCGGCGAGGACCGCCGAAGCCCGGGCGAGCGCGGGGAGGTCCACCCGGCGGCGCATCAGCGTGTCGTAGAACTGGACGACGCGAATCGCGCCTTCGGCCTGCGCGTCCAGGTGCGACAGCCGTTCGGCCAGTGCCTCCATAGCAGGAGGATAGCGCCGATCGGTGCGCGGCCAGGCGGGGATGTCCGACGGATGGCGGGTGATCTCGGGAATGGCGACCGTGAGAATGGTCGACATGAATCCCGAACTTGAAGCGTTCCTCCCGTTGATCCCCCGGGTCGAGCTGGCCGACCCGGTCGCCGCCCGCGCGAACTACGCCAAGGCGGCCGCCGCGAGGCCGGCAGCGGACCTCGCGGACCTGGAGGTCGAGGACCGGATGGTGCCCGCCGATCCGGACGTGGCGGTGCGGATCTATCGCCCGCGCCAGGCCCAGGGCGCCGTCGTCTGGCTGCACGGTGGCGGATTCGTCATGGGTGACCTGGACACCGAGCACCTTTGGGCCGCCCGGCTCGCGGATGCCTCCGGTGCGGTGGTGATCTCGGTGGGCTACCGGCTGGCTCCCGAGCATCGGTTCCCGGCCGCGCTGGACGACGTCTACGCCGTGGTGTCCTGGGCGGCCGAGCACGCCGCCGAGCTCGGCATCGACGCCGGGCGGATCGCGGTCGGCGGCCACAGCGCCGGCGGGGGGCTCGCGGCCGCGGTGGCGCTGCGGGCGCGCGATGAGCAGGGGCCGCCGATCCGCTTCCAGTTGCTCAACGAGCCCGAGCTCGACGACCGGCAGGAGACCTGGTCGGCACGGAACTTCACCGACACGCCCTGGATAAATCGCGATGTGGTCACCGCATCGTGGCGCTACTACCTGGGCACCGCCGTGGCCTCGCAGTACGCCGCCCCGGCACGGGCCACCGACCTGTCCGGCCTGCCACCCGCCTACATCGCCACCGCGGAGTTCGACCCGAACCGCGACGAGGACATGGGCTACGCGCTGCGCCTGCTGCAGGCCGGTGTGTCGGTCGATCTGCACCAGTGGCCCGGCACCTTCCACGGGTCGCAGGCGATCCTGTCCGCTGACGTGTCACAGCGGCAACTGGCCGAACTCGCCGCCGCCCTGCGCCGTGGCCTGGCCGACTGAGGTCGTAGCGGCCGATCTACCTCATGGGGTGCCCGCACCCGGCCGTCGCACCATGAAGACGTCGACCGGGTCCTGCGCCTCCACGGTGAACCCGTGTCGCTCGTACAGCCGCCGGGCGGCGCTGCCCTGCAGGACGTTCAGGCGGACGAGCACGTCGTCGGCATCGGTCCGCTTCAGCAGCGTCCGCAGGACAGCCGATCCGAGCCCCCGGCCCTGGAGGCCGGGATCGAGATAGAAATGTTCCAGCCACCGCCCGTCCTCGGCCGGGCGCACTGCGACGGAGCCCGCGAAGGCGCCGTCGGCCACGATGACCGAGGTGTGCTGAGGAGAGAAGGCATCCCGCAGCCGCTGCCGGACCCGATACTCGTCGAACCGTCCCAACCGCTCCAGGTCCGGGCGCATCACCGTCGCTCGCAGCTCCACGATCGCCTCGAGATCCGCGGGCTCCGCGGAACGCAGCGCCCATTCCACGGGACGGCCCGTCCTCGTGCTTGTCTCCATGGGCGGAGTATCTCAATGGCCCGCTTTAGGGCACAAATCGGGCGTCGTCACGGCGGTCGAGTCCGCAGGGACCCGAGAACGGCTGCCCGCGACAGGCGTGCGAGCAGCCGTCCAAGCAGGTGCCACTACAGCGTCAGGGTCCATCCGTTGATGAAGCCCTTGTCGCCCTTGGCGAGATCTTCCGCGCGGAGTTTCCAGGTGCCGTTGGATGGTGAGGCGCTGGCGTTCACCCAGTAGCTCTCGTCGATGTTGTCGGTGCCGTCCTTGGCATCGGCGGCACGTAGCGCGTACACCTTGCCGTCCGGCGCGACCAGGTCGAGCTTCAGGTCACCGCGCCAGGTGTGGTCGATCTCGACGTGGACATGGGTGCGGGTGGGGGCGTTGCCGTTGAGCCAGGCCAGGACGATGCTGGATTGGGCGACGCCGGGATCGGGGATGGCGGTGTCGTCCCAGTTGCCGAAGCAGGGCAGCCGGAGCGACCAGCCGTCGATGAAGCCGGTGTCGAGCCATTCGACGTCCTGCACGCGGAGTTTCCAGGTGCCGTTGGCCTGGGACGCGCTGGCGTTGACCTGGTAGGTCTCGTGCAGGATGTCGGCGCTGTCGTTGGGGTCGTTGGCCTGCAGCGGGTAGACCTTGCCGTCCGGCGCGATCAGGTCGATCTTCAGTTCGCCACGCCAGGTGTGGTGGATGTCGACGTACACCTCGGTGGTGGCGGGCGCGGTGCCGAGCAGGCCGGCGACCGCGATGGAGGAGGTCACCGTGCCGTGGTCGGGGATCGCGGTGTCCTTCATGTTCTCGTAGTACGGGGTGGGCCAGGCGCCGGGGTCGGGGGACTTGCCCAGTACGGCGGCGTCGACCTGGATGCGGGGGGTGGTCACGCCGCTGTAGGTGATGGCTTTGCCGGTGGTCTTCAAGGCAGTTTCGAGCTGGTCCAGCGTGGCATCGGGCATGGCCTGGCGCAGTACGGCCAGGGCGCCGGTGACGTGCGGGGCGGCCATCGAGGTGCCGCTCATGTCGGCCCACTTGCCGCCGGGGACTGAGGAGACGATGGACACGCCGGGGGCGAACAGGTCCAGCAGCGCGCCACGGTTGCTGAAGGCGGCCACGCCGTCCTGGTCGGTGGTGGCGCCGACGGTGATGGCCGAGGACACGCAGGCGGGGGCGGCCACGGCGGCGCCGTAGCCGTTGTTGCCGGCCGCGATCACGGTGGCCACGCCGGCGGCGCGCAGGCTGTCGATGACCTTCTTGCGCAGGTCGTCGTCGCAGGCGGCGCTGTGCAGGCCTTCGCCCAGGCTGAGGTTGGCGGCCACCAGCGGCACGCCTTCGTCCTTCAGTTCCAGCACTTTCTCCAGGCCGGCGATCTGGTCGCTGGTGAAGCTGGCCACGCACGGGGCGGCGCCCGCCCCGCACACGCTTTCGGAGCTGAACTTGGTGAACACCTGGATGGCGACGACCTCGGCGCCGGGCGCGACTCCGGCAGGCGGGGCGCCGGTCACGCCCGTGCCGTCACCAACCGCGATGCCGGCCACGTGCGTGCCGTGGGCGCAGCCCAGCGCGACGACGGCGCATGGGCCCTGGTCGGTGTCGGCGGAGCCGGGCCCTTCCTGCGCGATGGTGCCGTCGGGACACAGGCTGGTGGCGGAGTAGTTGTCGTCGATGGTGGAGAAGCAGGCCTCCTCCAGCACCCGGTCTTTGAGGAAGGGGTGGTTGACCGCGACGCCGGTGTCCAGCACGGCCACCACGCTGCCGGCGCCCGTCTTGCCCGCGGCCCTGGTCTTGTCCGCGCCGATCAGCGGGATGCTCTCGGCCAGTGACGGCCGCGCCAGTTTGTCCTCGCTCACGCTGATCACGCTGGGCAGCTTGGACAGCCGGTCCAGGCCGGCCTGGTCGACGTGCAGGGTGGTCAGGGGGAAGCGGGACAGTTGCCGGACGACCTGGCCGCTTGCGGCCGCGTCCGGCATGTCGGCGCGGGTTTTGCTGAGCACGTTCACTCTGATCTTGCCGGTGGCGGCCACCCGCGCGCTCAGCTGAGGCTCGATATAGGGAGCGGCCGAAGCGGCGGCTGTGGGAGTCGCTGTAGAAGCCGTTGAAGGGGCCTCCGCCGCGTAGGCCGGCCCGGTCCCGATCGCCGTGGCCGCCAGCGCCACGATGAGACAGTTTAAGACTCGTAATTTCATGACGTACCGCGCCTTACATAAAGGAGGTGCAGGGAAACGACACCGGCATGAGGGGTGGCCGGACGGCGGCCGATGCCGCCATCCGGCCTGAGGAAGGGTTCCCGAGGAAAGGTCCCTAAGGAAGGTCCCCCGAGGAAAGGTCACAGCGCAGGTTTACGTTCTGCTCGCGCCGTTCTTAGGGCCTACCGAAAGTAAGGACGGCCGCGTAATAGACTGCCGCGATCCTCTTGCAGCTGGGCCGCACCAGGAAGAAGTAGCCCCCGCACACCTTGTCCTTCAAGGTGATGAAGAAGCGGGTGTCCACGTCGGCCTTTCGGAACCACGTGCGGTCGAGATAGTACCTGTAGTGCATCCTCTGGTTGGTCATCAGGCCATACCCGTAGTCATGGGAGTCACAGGCCGGTCGGAAGTCGAACCCGAGGGGGCGGTCCGCTCCCGGCTTCGTGCAGTGGTCGTAGACGATGCCCCGGACCTTGAAGCCGCTGGCGGTACGCTTCCAGCCCGGCTGCCGCCATTTGCCGCCGTGGTATGCCCAGGCCGAGCAGCCCGACTTCGTGTACCACATCCAGGTCTTGGCCGTGTCACACTTCTTCGGGTAGGACTGCGCAACGTCCACGCCGTCCGGCAGGAAGTCGCTGGCCGGCGGCTCGGTGGCGTTCGGGTCCTCGCTCCCGGCCGCGCCCTCGGTCGTCCCGCCGTTGGCCGGCGTGTCGGTGCCGATGGCGGTCACCTGGGGAGCGGCGACGCCCGCCGGGAAAGTGAGCTGCCATGCGCCGTTGATGGCGGACTCGATCGATGACAGGCGTCCCACCGAGTCGTAGGCATAGGTCCCCTGGGTGGCGCCGACGCTGGGGTCGGTCACGTTGCGCAGGAGGCCGTTCAGGTCGTAGGCGTAGCTGGCCTCGGTCTGCGGCGCCTCGGTTCCGGAGGTGACGGTGACTTCCTTGAGCCGGCCCGCGAAGTCGCCGAGGGAGGTGCCGGCGGCCGTGGTGGTCGCGGCGTAGGTGAACTTGGTGACGGACGCAGGGTTCTCGCCGCGCGCCGGTTCCTTGACGGTGCTGACCCGGCCCTGGGCGTCGTAGGCGACCGTGGACTTGCCGAGGGCGGCGGTGCCCACGCTGATCACCCGCCAGGGGTCGGCGCTCGGCGCCCCGGACTCCCGTGACCAGGTGTAGGTGAACTGGAGGTCGGCGGCGCTGACGGGCGTGCCGTCGGGGTTGGTCAAGGGCTCCTTGCCCTCGTCCACGGGACCCAAATCTGTCGTGAACGACTCGACTGTCGTGGTGCGCATCACTCCGATGAGCGCGTCCCACTTGGTGGTTTGGGTGATCTTGGATCCGTCGGTGGCCTCGTACGTCTGGACGCCGCCGCCGTCGGGGAAGGAGACGCTGCTCTTCAGGGGGTAGCTGGTCGACGTCCCTTCCTCGAGGTCAGTGACGACGAACGTGCCGTTCTGGCTCTCCAGTTTCCGGTTGATCTGCCCACCGGCGAACTCGGCCTGCCAGCCCGGCCCGAAGACCCCCAATTCGGGGCGGGTGGCCGGGGCCGACTGCGGCCGGGCCAGGTCGCCGGTGGTCATAGCCACACCATGCTTGCGGCTGATCGCGCCGGCGGACACGTCCAGTTCGGTGAGCTGGAAGGTTTTGGTGTCGGCGGAGTACTGGCCGGGGCCGATCTCCTGAACGTTGGCCAGCGGCGGATCCGCGGTCACGGTGGCGGCCGTGGCGGCGGAGGCGGCGACGGCGACCTCAGGGGCGAGGAAGGGGAAGAGCATTGACGCCGTGAGGGCGACAGGAAGCGCTAATCGGCGCAAGTGGTGCCTCCAGGTAAAGACAGTAAGTGATTTGATCACCTGGAGAGTAAGTGTTGGTAAATCGTTTTGACAAGAGCTCCATTGGAACGAGGTTCGAATCGCCTGTGCGGCCATGTCCCCGGGGGTGATTTATTTATGCGTTCACGCAGGTCGAGGGGTTGTATGGCGAGTTTATGGTGAATTTATGGCGACGGTGTGGAGGCTTCGATAATAATGACCTCGGGGGCATGTGTGAGGGCTTATTCGGCCATTCACAAAATGCGAGACCGTGGGAAACGCGGCGGGCGCGGGTCTGCTGACCGCAGCCGTTCGCGCCCGCCGCTCAAGGGTGCCGGCTACTTCCACACGGCCTTGCCGAGGATGGCGCCCAGGCCCGGCGTCTTCCAGTGGTCGACGACGATCACCTTCTTGGCCTTCACGTACCAGACGCGCTGGGTGTAGGAGGCGACCTTCGTCCTGCTGCCGTCGCAGGACACCTTCCACTCGGTGAACCGCGCCCGCTGCCCGGTCCCGAACGCCACCGTCGAGGTCCTTACGCGGGTGGCCTGCCCGCTGTAGTACTTCTTCATCGGCACGCACTCGATCACGCCGCTGCTGGGATGGTAGGGCCGGCCAAGCCGGTACGCGCTGCCCTCGGAGGCGTACTTGACCGCCTGGGGGCCGCCCAGCAGGAAGCCCTCGCACTCGGCGGCCCGAGCGGAGCAGGCGCCGGTGACGACGCGCAGATCGACCCCCTCCTTCTTGACCTTCCACTGGGCGGGGACCTGGAGGGTGAACCCCTGGAACATGACCGGCTTGGTGGCGACATGAGCGGGCGAACCGCTCAGAGCGAGAGAAGCGCTGAGCGCGATAGTCGTGATCATGGGCGGCGATCCTACGGCGACCACGCTCCGCGTCGTCAACCCCGGTCGTGTTGATCACGAAAGGGTGCCGAGGCCGGGGACTTCATTCCATCCCGCTCGCCGGCGTGGCGATACTGGCAGGCCATTTGTCGGTCCCGATCTTTGAAGGGCGCCCCATGTACCCGCCACCGTTCACACCGCCACTGCCGTTACGTCCGGTACGCCTCCTGGCCAACCTCGCACTCGGCGCGCTGGCGCTCGACTGCCTCACAGGCCTCGCCGTCGCCGTGGTCGACTTACGGGAAGTGGCGCTCATCAACCGGCTGATCAGCGACCCCGACGCCGTCAGCGAGGCGGAGATCAACACGAGCGACATGATCTACGCCACGTCTGGATACGTGGAGACGGCGGTCTACTTCGTGGCCGGCCTGGCGTTCCTGATGTGGATGTTCCGGGTCCGGGCGAACGCCGACGTGCTGGAGCCCGACGGACACCGCCACCGCAAGCACTGGCTGATCTTCGGCTGGATCGCCCCGATCCTCGCCCTCTGGTTCCCGAAGCAGATCATCGACGACATCTGGCGCGCCTCCCGGCGGATCGACCAGCCACCGCGCTCCGGAGTGATCATCGCCTGGTGGACGGCCTGGCTGCTCAGCTCCTGGGTGTCCTACGTGGTCGTCAGACTGATCATCAAGACCGACGACCTGGAAGGGATCGCCGCCGCGGCCAAGTTCGACCTGGTGAACCTCGCGATGTGGATGGTCGCCGCGGCACTCGCCGCCGCGGTGATCCTGCGGATCACCAACGCGCAGGAAACGCGGCGGCTGGCGCCCTCCGTCGAGCCCGCCCAGCCCGCCTAGGCCGGGGAAGGGCGTCTGATCTGCCGTGAGATGCTGCATTCGTGACGACGAGCGAGCCCGCCGAACCGACTCCGCGCCGTGGTCGTGGCCGTCCCGGCTACGACCAGGCGGCGATCCTGCGCGCCGCGGTGGAGCTGTTCAACCGCAAGGGGTACGACGCCACGAGCATGGGAGACCTGGCCAAGGAGCTCGGGCTGACGAAGCCGGCCATCTACCACCACGTCACGAGCAAGGAGCAACTGCTCGGCCAGGCCCTCGACGACGCCCTCGACGAGCTCACCGCGGCCGTGACCGCGGCCTCCCGCGACCAGGCCGAGGCGACCGCCTACGAGCGGCTGCGCGAGGTGGTGCGGCGCAGCGTCGAGGTCCTCGTGGCGCATCAGCCCTCCGTCACGCTCCTTCTGCGGGTACGTGGCAACAGCGGGCTCGAACTGGCCGCCCTGGAGCGGCGCCGCTGGCTCGACGACCGCCTCGCCGCGCTCGTCGCGGACGCCGTCGCGGAGGGCTCCCTGCGTGACAGCGTGCCGCCGGCGCTGGTGAGCCGGCTGCTGTTCGGCATGGTGAACTCGCTGGTCGAGTGGTACCGCCCCGACGGCCTGTACGACCTGGCGACGGTCGCCGACGCCATCACCGTCATCGCCTTCGACGGCCTGACCAAGCACGAGCCCTGAACCCACCTCTCACCACGCGTAGAAGCCCTGGCCGGTCTTGCGGCCGAGGTGCCCGTCGGCCACGAGGTCGCGCAGGATCCGCGGTGGCTCGAAACGGGGTCCGAGCTCGCGGGCCAGATGTTCGGCGATGGCGAGCCGTACGTCGAGTCCCACCACGTCGGTGGTCCGCAGCGGCCCCATCGGGTGCCGGTAGCCGAGGGTCATCGCCGTGTCGATGTCGGCCGCGCTCGCCACACCCTCCTCGAGCATCCGCATCGCCTCGAGCGCCAGGCAGACGCCGAGGCGGCTGCTCGCGAAACCCGGCGAGTCCGAGACCGTGATCGGTGTCTTGCCGAGCGCGGCCACCCAGTCCTGGGCTTGCGTCACGAGCGCGGGCGTGGTGCGGCGCCCGGTGACGATCTCGACGAGGTCGCTCACGGGGACGGGGTTGAAGAAGTGCAGCCCGAGAAAGCGGTCCGGTGCGGCCAGGCCGGCGGCCAGCCCGTCGATCGACAGGCTGCTGGTGTTGGAGGCGAGCACCGTGCCCGGCGCCCGCTGCTCGGCCAGGGCGAGCACCTGTGCCTTGAGCGCCGCGTCCTCCGGGACCGCCTCGACGACGAGCTCGCAGGGGGCCAGCTCGCCGGGGTCGGTCGTCGTCCGCAGCCGGGAGACGGCGTCCTGGAGCGGAACCCCGAGCCGGCCTTTGTCGTGGGCCTTGGCCAGACTGCCGGTCACCCGGGTCCTGGCCCGGTCAGCCGCCTCGGGGTCGTTCTCCACGACGATCACGTGGCTGCCCGAGGCGAGGAACGCGTGCGCGATCCCCGACCCCATCCGCCCACCGCCGAAGACGCCCACCGTACGTGGCAGGGTCATGAGCGCCGGTCCAGGAATGCTGTCATGCGGGTGTGTTTCTCCTCTGTCTCGAACAGGATCGCCTGGGCGACGTCGTCGATGAACGGGTGTGCGGCTCGCGGGGCGTGGAAGACGGCCTTGGTCAGCCGGGTCGCCAGGGGCGCCCGCGCGGTGATGCGATCGGCGAGCCGATGGCCGGCGGCGAGCAGGTCGTCGGGCTCCACGACGTCGTTGAGCAGGTGTACGGCCCGTGCCTCGTCGGCCGTGAGGATGCGGCCGGCGAGCAGGATCTCCTTGGCCAGGGGTTCGCCGACGAGTTCGGCCAGGCGCCAGGCCGCGCCGGCCGCCGCGATGATGCCGAGGTCCGTCTCCGGGTTGCCGATGCGCGTACGCGGTGTGCCGATCCGGAAGTCGCAGGCGTAGGCGAGCTCGGCGCCGCCGCCCAGGGCGTACCCGTCGACGAGGGCCACGGTCGGCATCGGCAGCCGGTGGATCCGGTCGAAGATCTTCGAGTTGATGCCCCGCAGCGCGTCGTCCCGGTTGCGTTCGCGGAGCTGGGCGATGTCCGCCCCGGCCGCGAAGGCCGGCCCTTCGCCGGTGATCAGGACGACGCGCGGCTCCTCTTCGACGGCGGCGCACGCCTGGTGGAGCGCGGAGACCAGCTCGCGGTCGATCGCGTTGCGGACCTCGGGTCTGTTGAGCCGCCACACGACCCGGTCGGCCGCTTCTTCGATGATCAGCGTCATTTCGGGTGTCCTGTCGGCGTCCGTACGCAGGAGTGGGTCACGAAGGGCTCCTATCCATCAAGGAACAAGATCAGGCGTCGTAGTCGACGGTGACACTCTCGCCGACCGGGAACGTCTGGCAGGTGAGCACGAACCCGGCGTCCACCTCGGACGGTTCGAGGGCGTAGTTGCGGCGCATGTCGACCGCACCCTCACGGACGACGGCCCGGCACGTTCCGCAGACGCCGCCCTTGCACGCGAACGGCAGGTCGGCGCGCGTGGCCTGGGCGCCGTCGAGGAGCGTCGTCTCCCGGGACACGGTCGACGTCGCCCGCAGCCCGTCGAGCACCGTCGTCAGGACGCTGGTCGCGCCGGCCGGCACCTCGTCGGCCCGCCGCGGTCGCGGTGGCGGCTCGTCGACGTAGAAGAGTTCGACGTGGACGTTCCGCGCGGGGACGGCGAGGTCGGTCAGCACCGCCCGCGCGTCCTGGATCATGCGCAGTGGTCCGCAGAGCCAGACATGATCGAACACCTCGACCGGCACCAGATCGGTGAGCAGGCGGCGCAATCGGTCACCGTCGAGCCGGCCCGAGAACAGCTCCACCTCGCGCGGCTCCCGCGACAGGACGTGAACCAGCTGGAACCGGGCACCGTAGCGGTTCTTCAGGTCGCCGAGTTCCTCGGTGAACATCACGGTGCGGCTCGTGCGGTTGCCGTACAGGAGCGACACCTGGGCGCCGGGGTGGGCCAGCACCGTCGAGGCGACCGACAGCATCGGGGTGATGCCCGACCCGGCGGCGATGCACAGGTGCCGCTCTCCCCGTGCCGGGTCGGCCCGCCAGGAGCCGGTCGGAGTCTGCACGTCGATCCGCGTTCCCGGCACCACCTCGCGGACGAGCCAGGAGGAGAAGAGCCCGCCCGGTATCTCGCGGACCCCGATGCGCGGCGCGGCGCCGGCCGGCGCGCAGATCGAGTAGGACCGCCGGTGCTCCCGCCCGTCCACGACGCGGCGAAGGGTGAGCGACTGCCCCGCCTGGAAGGTGTACGCCTCGCGCAGTTCGTCGGGCACGGCGAACGTGATCGCCGCGGCGTCCTCGCACAGGTGGTCGACCGCCGCCACGGTCAGCGGCCGGAAGGTGGCGGACGCCCGGGTCGGCGCCGGTCCGGGCGCGAGCGTGGTCATCTCATATCTCCTTGACATGCTCGAACGGCTCAAGGCAGTCGGTACAGGTGTAGAGGGCCTTGCAGGCGGTGGCGCCGAATTCGGAGGTCAGCCGGGTGGCCGTCGAACCGCAGCGCGGACAGGTCGGGGCGGACCGCGCCGGTCCGAGCGTGAGCGCGATGGGCCCGGACGTCCGGCGGGCCGGGCCGGGCGCCGACAGGCCGGCCTCCCGCAGGGCGGTGCGGCCGCGTTCGGAGATCCAGTCGCTCGACCAGGGCGGGTCGAGCACGACGCGTACCTCGACGTGGGGGAAGCCCGCGTCGTTCAGGCGGTGGACGAGGTCGTCGCGCATGGTGGCCATGGCCGGGCAGCCGGTGTAGGTCGGGGTGATCGAGGCGATGACGAGCTCGTGGCCGTCCGCCGTCCGCTCCACATCGACACCGCGCAGGACTCCGAGGTCGGCGAGGGTGAGCATCGGCATCTCGGGGTCGCGTACCTGCCCGGCGACCTCGACGGCCCGCTCTCGGATCCTCGCCGGCGCCCGCTCGGCCCCGGCGGGCTCCCGGACCGTCAACGGCGCTCGCTCGGCCTCGGCGGCCTGCCGGACTGTCAACGGCGCTCGCTCGGCCTCGGCGGCTTGCCGGACTGTCAGCGGCGCTCGCTCGGCCCCGGCCGGCTCGGCGCCGTTCACCAGCGCCCGCTCGGGTGTGCGCGGGCGACCACCTGCATCTCGGCGAGCAGGTCGGCGAAGTCTTCGGTGTGCGTGCCGGTCCGACCGCTGCCCTCCAGGGGTGGGTGGTCCGGGCGGGCGACGCCGCTCATGGCGAGTACCTGGTCGAGGAGGGCGTCCACCTCGCCGCGCGTGGTGGCGGGGTCGACGCCGACGCCGGCGCGGGCGAGCGAGAGCTCGACGGGGTGCGTGGCGACCAGCTCGGGCTGGAGCGGCCACAGGGCGTCGAGCGCTGTGACGAGCCTGCGGCGCGACTCTTCGGTGCCCTGCGCCAGGGTGAGGAACCAGCGGGCCGCCCAGTCCCGGTGGTAGGTGACCTCCTTGACGCCCTTGGCCGCCACCGCGGCCAGCACCGTGTCGCCGCTCGCGCGCAGCCGCTCCAGCAGCGCGAGCCGAGCCACCGCGAACAGCAGCAGGCGGACGACGACGTGCCCGAAGTCGCCGTTCGCGACCTCGGCCAGGCGCACGTTGCGGAACTGTCCGGCGTCACGGAAGAACGCCAGCGCGTCCTCGGCGGGCACGGGCGAGCCCTCGGGGAGGGCGGGCAGGAGGCCGGGGTCGGCGGCGGCCGCCCGCGCCAGGAGCAGGCGCGCCTGCCCGAGCAGGTCGAGGGAGATGTTCGCCAGCGCGATGTCCTCTTCGAGGTCCGGTGCGCGGCTGCACCACTCCGTCAGGCGCTGCGACATGATCAGGGCGTCGTCGCCGAGCATGAGGCAGTATTCGGCGAGTTCGGTGTGGTCGACGCCGTCGGGCACCGTCGTGTCGATGCCGGCCAGCGGGTCCTCGAAATCGGTGCCGAACGCCCACTGGGAGGAGTCGCCGCCGAGCAGGCCGTCGTAGACGCTGCCGTGTTCGTCGCTCATGGTGATGAGTGTTCCGATCGTGTGGTGCTCACATGTGCGGGACGTTGTCGGGAATGTCGTAGAACGTCGGGTGCCGGTAGACCTTGTCGCCGTTCGGGGCGAACAGTGGGTCCTTCTCGTCCGGGCTGGAGGCCGTGATGGCGTCGGCCCGTACGACCCAGATGCTCACGCCCTCGTTGCGCCGCGTGTAGACGTCGCGCGCGTGCCGTACGGCCATCGCGTCGTCCGGGGCGTGCAGCGAGCCGACGTGGACGTGGTTGAGCCCGCGCTTGCCGCGGACGAACACCTCATACAGCGGCCACTCCCGCCGGTCGGCGCTCACCGGGCACCCGCCTCGCCGGACAGGCTCGCGCCCGCCTCGGCGGACAGGCTCGCGCCCGCCTCGGCGGATCGGCTCGCGAACGCCGACGCCGCCTCGCGTACCCAGGCGCCGTCCTCATGGGCGGCGCGGCGGTGGCTCATCCGCTGGGCGTTGCACGGACCGTCCCCGCGGATGACCGCGGCGAGCTCCTCCCAGTCCGGCTCGCCGAAGTCGTGGTGTCCGCGCTCGTCGTTCCAGCGCAGGTCGGGGTCGGGCAGTGTCACCCCGAGAGCGTCGGCCTGCGGGACCGTCATGTCCACGAACCGCTGGCGCAGCTCGTCGTTGGAGTTGCGCTTGACGCCCCACGCCATCGACCGCGCGCTGTTGGTGGACTCGGCGTCCGGCGGGCCGAACATCATCAGTGCCGGCCACCAGAACCGGTCCACTGACTCCTGCACCATGGCCCGCTGGGCGTCGGTGCCGCGCATCATCGTCATGAGCAGCTCGTACCCCTGGCGCTGGTGGAAGGACTCCTCCTTGCAGATGCGGATCATGGCGCGGCCGTACGGTCCGTAGGAGGTGCGGCAGAGGGGCACCTGGTTGCAGATCG
The DNA here is from genome assembly GCF_043197155.1 of Nonomuraea sp. NPDC049269. Classification (NCBI taxonomy): domain Bacteria; kingdom Bacillati; phylum Actinomycetota; class Actinomycetes; order Streptosporangiales; family Streptosporangiaceae; genus Nonomuraea; species Nonomuraea sp. NPDC049269. The sequence goes on along the minus strand of NZ_JBICSO010000012.1, from coordinate 102,712 downwards.
CGGCCCCGTCGACCAGCCAGCCGATCGTGCCGACGTCGGCGTAGGACAGCGTGGGGTAGTTGAAGATCGAGGAGTACTTCTGCCGGCCGGCGAGCAGCAGGCCGGTCAGCTCGGCGCGGGAGACACCGAGGGTCTCGCACGCCGAATACAGGTAGAGGCCGTGCCCGGCCTCGTCCTGCACCTTGGCCAGGAGGATCGCCTTGCGGCGCAGGGACGGGGCACGTCCGATCCATTCGCCCTCGGGCTGCATGCCGATGATCTCGGAGTGCGCGTGCTGGGCGATCTGGCGTACGAGCGTCCGGCGGTAGGCGTCCGGCATCCAGTCGCGCGGCTCGATCCGGTCGTTGCGCGCGATGGTCGCCTCGAACCCGGCAAGCAGCCGCTCCTCCGCTTCAACTGTCATCTTCCCTCCAAGACCTCGGTCGTATTTACTTATCACTCGGTCAGTAATACGGTTGCACGGGTCGGGGCTCCTGCGCAATAGGTCCCCAGGGAGGAGACAAGGTGAGCGCGATTCTGGAGAGCTACGCCGCCGGACGCTGGTTCCGGGCAGCGGACGACGGGGAACCCCTGCTCGACGCCGCCACGGGCGAGGAGGTCGCGCGCATCTCGAGCCGGGGCCTGGACGTCGCCGCGATGGTCCGGCACGCCCGGGACACCGGCGGACCCGCGCTGCGCTCCCTGACCTTCCACGAGCGGGCGGCCCTGCTCAAGGCGCTCGCCAAGCACCTGTCCGAGCGCAAGGAGGAGCTGTACGCACTGTCCGTACGCACCGGCGCTACCTCGCGGGACACGATGATCGACGTGGACGGCGGCATCGGCACCCTGTTCAGCTACGCGAGCAAGGGGGTCCGCGAGCTGCCGAACGACACCGTCGTCCTCGACGGCGGCCTCGAACGCCTGGGCAAGGGCGGCACCTTCGTCGGCCAGCACCTCTACACCTCCCGGCCGGGTGTCGCGGTGCAGATCAACGCCTTCAACTTCCCGGTCTGGGGCATGCTGGAGAAGCTGGCCCCGGCCTTCCTCGCCGGGCTGCCGTCGATCGTCAAGCCCGCGAGCCAGAGCGCCTACCTCACCGAACTCGCCGTCCGGCAGATCATCGAGTCGGGAATCCTGCCCGAGGGAGCGCTCCAGCTCGTCGCCGGCGGCGCGGGCGGACTGCTCGACGAGCTGACGGTGCAGGACTCCGTCGCCTTCACCGGCTCGGCGCACACCGCGGGCATCCTGCGCCGCCACCCGAACGTGCTCGACGGCGGCGTCCAGCTCGGTGTCGAGGCCGACTCGCTCAACTGCTCGATCCTCGGGCCCGACGTGCGGCCGGACGATCCGGAGTTCCACCTGTTCGTCAAGGGCGTCGTCACCGAGATGACGGTCAAGGCGGGGCAGAAGTGCACCGCCATTCGCCGGGTGCTCGTTCCCGAGACGATGGCCGGGCAGGTGACCGAGGCGCTCGCCGCGCGCCTGGCGGAGGTGACCGTCGGTGACCCGCGCGATCCGGACGTGCGGATGGGCCCGCTCGCCAGCCTTGGCCAGCGCGAGGAGGTACGCAAAGCCGTCGAGGCGCTGAGGGCGAGCGCCGAGGTGGTCTACGGCGCGTCCCTTCTCAACGGGGTCCCCGGCTCGACCTTGCTGGATGGAGACCCCGAGCGCGGCGCGTTCATGACCCCGCTCGTGCTGCGCGCCCGCCCCGGCGCCACCGAGCCGCACGACGTGGAGCCGTTCGGCCCGGTCGCCACCGTGCTCGGCTACGACGGCATCGAAGCGGCGGTCGCCCTGGCCGCCCGGGGCAAGGGCAGCCTCGTCGCCTCCGTCGTCACCCACGACCCGCAGGTCGCTCGGTCCGTCGTCCTGGGTCTGGCGCCATGGCACGGCCGGGTCCTCGTCCTGGACCGGGACGACGCCAAGGAGTCCACCGGGCACGGCTCGCCGCTGCCCGTCCTCGTCCACGGCGGCCCCGGGCGGGCCGGCGGCGGGGAGGAGCTCGGCGGCGTCCGCGGGGTCCTGCACCACATGCAGCGCACCGCCGTCCAGGGCTCCCCGGACCAGCTCACCGCGATCACCGGACGGTGGACGACGGGCGCCGCGCGTGCCGAATCCGGCGTTCACCCCTTCCGCAAATCGCTGGCGGAGCTGCGCGTGGGCGACACGATCGGCTCCGCGCCGCGGACGGTGTCGCTCGCGGACATCGAGCACTTCGCCGAGTTCACCGGAGACACCTTCTACGCGCACACCGACGCCGCGGCCGCCGCGCGGAACCCGCTGTTCGGCGGCATCGTCGCCCACGGCTACCTCGTCGTGTCCCTGGCCGCCGGGCTCTTCGTCGACCCCGCGCCAGGACCGGTCCTGGCGAACTTCGGCGTGGACGGGCTGCGCTTCCTCACCCCGGTCAAGGCCGGCGACGCCATCGACGTGACGCTGACCGTCAAGCAGATCACCCCGCGGGCCGGCGCGGACTACGGCGAGGTCCGCTGGGACGCCGTCGTGACCAACCAGGACGGCCAGGCGGTCGCCACCTACGACGTACTGACCCTCGTGGCCAAGACCTGGCCCGCGACGCCCGCCCAGGAGGCCTGACATGGACGCCGCCTCGACCACTCCGGGCGCCTCGACCGCTCCGGGCGCTTCGGCTGCTCCCGGTGCGTCGGCCTCTCCGGGCGCTTCGGCTGCTCCGCGCGCGTCGATTGCTTTCGGTGCGTCGGCCACTCCCGGTGCGCCGACCGCGCTCGCTGTCCCGGCGGCCCCGGTCGTGTTCGAGCGTGACGGGGCCGTGGCCGTACTGACGCTCAATCGCTCGGATCGCCGCAACGCGCTCGACGCCGCACTCAAGACGGCGTTGCGCCGGGCCCTCGAGGAGGTCGCGTCCGATGCCGCCGTCCGTGCCGTGCTGCTGACCGGCGCGGGGAACGCCTTCTGTGTCGGTCAGGACCTCGCCGAGCACGCGGCCGCGCTCCGTACCGACGCCGACCATGCGTTCGACACCGTCGAGGAGGACTACGCGCCGATCATCCGGCTCGTGGCCACGATGGGCAAGCCGGTCGTCGCCGCCGTCAACGGCACGTGCGTCGGCGCCGGGCTGGCCCTCGCGCTCGCCTGCGACCTGCGGGTCCTGGCCGAGGAGGCGGTTCTCGCCACGGCGTTCACCGCGATCGGGCTGACGTGCGACTCCGGGTTGTCCACGACGCTCGCGCGGGCGGTCGGTGAGGCCCGGGCCAAGGAGCTCGTCCTGCTCGGCGAGTCCTTCAGCGCCCAGCAGGCGGTCGCGTGGGGAATCTCGGGACGCGTCGTCCCCCGCGCGGACGTCCGTACGGCGGGCCGCGAGCTCGCGGCCCGGCTCGCGGCCGGGCCGACCGCCGCCTACGCCGAGTCCAAGCGGCTGATCGCGCAAGCCTGGGACCAGGACCTCGGGACGGTGCTGACGGCCGAGGCCCGCGCCCAGGCGCGCCTGGGCCGGACCGCCGACCACGCCGGAGCGGTCGAGGCGTTCCTCACCAAGCAGCAGCCCGTCTTCGAAGGGCGCTGAACTCCCGCCCCTCGGTACGGTCATCGCCCCGGCCACCTGCGTGGTGACCGGGGCGAACGGCGCACGCCGCCACTTTCCTGGACGCCCGGCTTTCCTGGACGCCCGGCTTCTCTGGACGGCTGGCTTCTCTGGACGGCTGGCTTCTCTGGACGGCCGACTTCTGTGAACGGCCGACTTCTGTGAACGTCCGGCGGGGGCTCAGCCGTGGGACGCCCGCTGTGCCGACGAGGCGCGGGCGAGGTCGACGGCGGTCCACGCCATGGCCGTGGCGCCGTCGAGGACCGCCCTGTCGGCGGCCGGGGTGACGCAGGCCGCGGTGAACTCGGGCTGATGGTTGACCGCAGGCAGGCAGTCGAGCCCCAGCATGGGATGGATGCTGGGCACGGCGTGGGAGACGTTGCCCATGTCGGTGGCCGCGCCGGCCGGGGGACCGCCGGGCAGATCCGGGAAGACCCGCCCGAGCGCCTCCGCATTGGCCCGGTACATGCCCAGCATGACCGCGTCGGGCCGCAGGTCGGCGTAGTCGGGGGCCGGCGGAGTGACCACCAGGTCGCAGCCGGTGGCCAGCGCCCCGGCCTCGAAGCAGCGCCGCACGCGTGGCTTGAGCTCGGCCAGTGCCTCCACAGTGGAGGATCGGATGATCCACCGGCCGTGGCTCACGTCGGGGATCACGTTCGCGGCCGTACCTGCCTGGGTGACGATGCCGTGGACGCGGTCATCGGCGCCCGTCTGCTGGCGCAGCAGCCCGATCGCCACCTGCGCGACGGTCATCGCGTCGGCGGCGTTGACGCCGAGCTCGGGGTACGCGCCGGCGTGGGCCGGCTTCCCCCGGTAGGAGACCTCGAACTGGGCGACCGCCGAGCCGGGCATCGCCGCCATCTCGACGGCGGCGGGGTGGACCATCATGGCGGCGTCGAGGCCCTCGAACGCGCCGCGTTCCAGCATGAGGATCTTGCCGCCGCCGCCTTCCTCCGCCGGGGTGCCGAGGACGGTCACGGTCAGCCCGAGATCGTCGGCCAGCCCGGCCAGCGCGGCTCCCGCGCCGACCGCTGCGGCGGCGATGACGTTGTGCCCGCAGGCGTGCCCGATGCCGGGCAGAGCGTCGTACTCGGCGCAGATCGCGATGTGCAGCGGACCGGTTCCCACTGTCGCGCGTACGGCCGTGGGCAGGTCGTAGCAGCCGTGCTGGACGTCGAAACCGGCGGCGCTCAGCGCGTCCGCCACCCACGTGCTCGCCAGCGTCTCCTCGAAGGCGAGCTCGGGGTGGGCGTGGATGCGATGGGACAGGTCGATCAAGCGGGCCGCCCAGGCGCCGACGGCGTCGGCGGCCTGCCGCTTGGCGCCCTGGGCCGCGGGCGTCACGCGCCCGGAGCGCCAGCGGCGCCCGGAGCGCCCGGGGTGGCCGGAGCGTCCGGGGTGGCCTGAGTGTCCGGGGTGGCCTGAGTGTCCGGGGTGGCCGGGGCGGCGGGGGCGGCGGGGGCGGCGGGGGCGACGTGGACAGAGACGGGGCGGGTGGCCGCGTCGTAGGCGGCCCGGGAGCCGGTAGCGCCCATGCCGCTGTCGCCGGCCGGCTCGTACAGCCGCTCGGGACCGCCGCCCTGCCATTGGTTCACCCACACCACGCCGGCGGGGATGCCGCGCGCCGCGATCATGTGCGCGGGGTCGTTGGTGTACACGGTGGCGGCGAGGCCGAAACGCGTTCCGGCCGCCTTCTCCAGGCCCTCCTCGAAGGAGGAGACGACGGCGACCGGGGCGAGCGGGCCGAAGGTCTCCTCGGTCATGACCAGCATGGAGTCGTCCACATCGGTCAGCACGGTGGCGGGGTAGAAGAAGCCCTTGCCCTCGGGCACGGTTCCGCCGGTGCGGACGGTCGCGCCGCGCTCGACCGCATCGTCGACGTGCCGGACCACGATGTCGCGCTGACGCCGGTCGACCAGCGGGCCCAGCACCGTGGTCGCGTCGTGCCCGTCTCCGAGGGCGAAGGTGCCGGCGACGTCCACGAGGGCGTCGATGAACTCCTCGGCGATCTCGCGGTGCACGTAGATCCGTTCCATCGAGGTGCAGATCTGGCCCGTGTTGACGAACGCGCCGAACGCGACCGCCGCGGCGGTGGCGACCGGGTCGACTCCCGCGTCGACGACCACGGGGTCCTTGCCGCCGAGTTCGAGGATCGAACGGTGCAGCAGGGCCCCGCTCTCCGCGCCGACCCGGCGCCCGGCCTCGACGGAGCCGGTGAAGTGCACGAGCCCGATCCGTTCGTCGGCGACCAGCGGCGCACCGGCCCGGGAGTCGCCGAGAACGAGGTTCACCACGCCGGCCGGCGGGTCCATCAGCTCCAGCAGCCGCACCGCCGACATCGGCGAGCGTTCGGACGGCTTGAGCACCACGGTGTCGCCCGCGGCCAGCAGCGGGCCGAGCGCCCCCAGTGCCATGGGCACCGGGAAGTTCCACGGCACGATGACCGCCGTGGCGCCGAGCGGCCGGCGCAGGATCGTGGTGCCGCCGGTGACGGTCTCCTCGAATGGGTAGTCCAGGGCCTCGGCCACCGCCGCCTTGAACCCCTGTGCCGCGCCGGCGATGAAGGTCCGGCCGAGGGTGACGGGCTTGCCCATCTCACGGCATTCGATCTCCGCCAGTTCGTCGGCGTGCTCGGTGATCGTGTCCGCCCACCGGCACAGGCGCGCCACGCGTTCGGCGACCGGTAGCGCCGCCCAGGCCGGCTGGGCCCGGACGGCCGCGTCCACGGCCTGGCGGGCGTCCTCCGGTGAGCCGCTGGGGCAGCGGGCGACGACCTCTTCGGTCGCCGGATTGATCACCTTGTGGAAGGCGTCACCACGGGAGTCCTCCCAGATGCCGCCGATCAGGTTCTGCAGGGTCTTCACGGAATGGTGCTCCTTCGCCGGATTCGGCTCAGTCGAGACGGTCGGCCATGAGCTCGCCGACCATGATCGATGCCAGGTTGGTGTTGGCCCGCGGTACGGACGGGAAGGTCGACGCGTCGACCACGCGCAGACCGTCGACCCCGAGGACACGGCAGGCCGGGTCGACGACCGCGCCGGCGTCGCCGGGCGCGCCCATCCGGCAGGTGCTGGTGCCGTGCTGGGCGTCCACCGCGGTGGTGAGGAGGTGGTCGTCGAGTTCGGCGTCGTTGTCCAGCACCGCGAACAGCCGGCTGTTACTGGTCTCGATGGAGCCGGCGACGATCGAGGCGACCTCGGGGCCGCGCGCCAGCTCCACCAAGGCGCGTACCCCCTGGCGCAGCCGCTCCAGGTCGCGGACGTCCGACAGCATCCGTTCCCGGACCTCGGGCTGGGCCTCCGGGTCGGCGGAGTTGAGAGTCAGCACACCGCGCGAGTGGTTCTGGTTCAGCCACACGCCCAGGCCGCCCGCCGGGAACCGCGTGTCGGCGGCCTCCATGGACAGCACGTTCTGGTTCAGCGAGACGAACATCATGTCGTGGGGGAGACCCCCGGGCCCGCTGGTGTAGCGGACGCAGACGTTGGTGTGGCGGTCGCCGGCCGTCTTGATGGCGGCGTCCGCGGTCAGCGGCAGCTCGACGACGACCATCGGATGGTCCTGCATGCCGAGGCCGACCGGCAGGTCCCGCCGTACCGTGATCCTCAGCCGGCGCAGGTCGGCCGCCGGGCCCACCCCCGACCGCATCAAGATCGCGGGGGAGTGGATCACGCCCGCGCTGAGCACGATCTCGTCCGCGTACTCGGTCGTCGCCGTCCCGTCCACGATGACCCGGACGCCGACGGCGCGGTCACCGGAGAAGACGACCCGGTCCACCAGCGCCTCGCCGCGTATGGTGAGGCCGGGCAGCGACCGGGCCGGTTCGAGGTAGCCGTCGTTGACCGTGACCCTGCGCCCGGCGCGCGAATTGATCGGATACGGCGAGACCCCGCTCGCCTGCGGCGCGTTCACGTCAGGAGCCCAGGAGTGGCCGGCGGCGAGCGCCCCGGCGCACAGGGCGGCGTCCACACCGCCCCACTGTTCCTGCGGCATGCGGAAGATCGGGGTCGGACCGCCCTTGCCGTGGTACGGCTCGTCCCCGAACTCCTCGTCGTCCTCCAGCTTCGCGAAGTAGGGCAGCACGTCCTGCCACGACCAGCCGGCGCAGCCCGCCGCGGCCCAGTCGTCGAAGTCCTCCATCGGCGGACGGATCGCGATCTGCCCGTTGATCGACGAACTGCCGCCCACACCCCGGCCCCGCCAGTACGGGCCCTGCGGCTGCTTGTCGGTCCGGGAGGAATGGACGCCGGCCCAGACCAGGCCCTCGGTGGCACTGGGGTCCAGCAGCGCCCGGACGGGGTTCGGCGACCGCCACGCCTCGTGCATGTGCGCTGAGCGGTAGTCGGGTCCGGCTTCCAGAAGCAGGACGCGCTTCCCCCGCTCGGCGGAGCGGGCAGCGAGCGCCGCGCCTGCGGAACCCGCACCCACGACGATGATGTCCCAGCCCGTGCCTGTCACGGCGAACCTCCTGCGTTCGGCTCAGGGAGCGGCTTCGAACATGTCCGGGCCGCTGTTAGCCGGTAGACTGCCCCCAGCAGGAAGTTCAGTCAATAGTGAAAGTTCATTTTTTTCTGAACGGATGGTGCCCCGTTGGTGCTCAGCCCCGTCGGTGACGAAGCTCGCGGCGCTGCGAATCCGCTGATCGACGACTTCGGCCTGCACATCGGCCGCGCCATGGGATGGCCGCCGATGGCGGGGCGGGCCGCGGGCGTCCTGATGCTCAGCCAGGCGCCCATGACGATGCTGGACCTGCAGAACGCCCTCGACGCGAGCAAGGGCTCGGTCTCCGAGATGACCCGCCTGCTGGTGCTCAGCGGAACCGTGCGGCGTTTCAAGGAGCCCGGCTCCCGGCAGTACGTGTACGAGTGGCGCGACGACGCCTGGATCGGCTGCCTGCAGCACCAGCTGGAGCAGACGGTCGAGCTGCTGGCGCTGGCCGAGAACGCGCAGACGCACGCGGCCGACCTCCCCGAGCCGCAGCGCGGGCGCCTGCGGGAGATGCGCGACTACTACACCTTCATGGTGCGGCACATCGAAGCGATCCTCGAGGAGTACAAGGCGGCCCGGGAGAGCTGACCGGCGCCGCTCAGCTCTCCCGTGCGGCCCACTCCGTGCCCAGACCCCGGGCCTCCTCGAAGACCAGCCAGGTGCGGGTGGCGCGGATGCCGGGGATGTCCTGGATGCGCTCCAGCACCACGTGCCTGAGCACCTCGTTGTCCGGCGTCCTGACCAGCACCAGGACGTCGTAGTCGCCGCCGACCATCGCGAAGTGCTCGACGTACGGGGTCTCGCGGAGCCGGGCCGAGACCGTGCGCCAGGAGTTCTGCTCGATGGTGACCGAAACGTACGCGCTGGTGCCCAGGCCCGCCTTGTGCGGGGCGAGTTCGGCGGTGAAACCGGTGATCACCCCGTCGTCCATCAGCCGGGTGATCCGGGCGTAGACGTTGGCGCGGGAGATGTGGACGCGCTCGGCGAGGGTGCGCATCGAGATCCGGCCGTCGCGAAGCAGTTCGGCGATGATCGCGCGGTCCACCCCGTCCAACTGGCTCGCCGAACGTCCCGGCCAGCCACCCTCAACGCCCCCATTTGCTGACAATTGGCCCCCCTCAAGTCCTGATTTAACCCATTTGTCGCTCATCATGCCTGATGTCTTGAACGAATGGCTCCAGAAGTACACGCTGTGGCTGTCAAACGTCCAGCATCAAGAGAAAGGGAGCGTTGCCATGTCTGTGAGGACGAGTCGCCAGACGGTCGACGGCCTGCTGCCCTCACCGGTGCCGGTGCGCTTCGTGGCCGAGGACGGCACGGCCGTCCAGCCGCCTGCCGGATACTCGGCGCCGGCGGACGAGCGGTTGCTGGAGGCGTACCGCCGGATGGTCCTGGGCCGCCGCTTCGACCGTCAGGCGACCGCGCTGACCAAGCAGGGCCGGCTCGCCGTCTACCCGTCCAGCCGCGGGCAGGAGGCCTGCCAGATCGCCGGCGTCCTCGCGCTGCGCGAGGACGACTGGCTGTTCCCCACCTACCGCGACTCGGTGGCCCTGGTCTCGCGCGGGCTCGACCCCGTCGAGGTGCTCACCCTGCTGCGGGGCGGCTGGCACTGCGGGTACGACCCCGCCGCCACTCGGGTCGCGCCTCAGTGCACCCCGCTGGCCACCCAGACCGTACACGCGGTGGGCATGGCCGAGGCCCTGCGCCGCAAGGGCGAGGACGGCGTCGTCATGGCCTTCATCGGCGACGGCGGCACCAGCGAGGGCGACTTCCACGAGGCGCTCAACTACGCCGCGGTCCTGCACGCCCCCGTCGTGTTCTTCGTGCAGAACAACAAGTACGCGATCTCGGTACCGCTGGCGAAGCAGAGCGCGGCTCCCGCGCTGGCGTACAAGGGGATCGGCTACGGCATCCCGTCCGAGCAGGTGGACGGCAACGACCTCGTGGCGGTGCTGTCGGTCCTGACCGCGGCCGTGGAACACGCGCGGGCGGGCGGCGGCCCCTTCCTGGTGGAGGCGCACACCTACCGCATGGACGCCCACACCAACGCCGACGACGCCACCCGGTACAGGCAAGCCGACGAGGTCGAACGGTGGCAGTCGGCCGACCCTCTCGCCCGCCTGGAGACCTACCTGAGTGGGCGCGGCCTGCTCGACCCGGAGGCCGTCGCCTCGGCGCACCAGGCCGCCGAGGAGTTCGCCGCGCGCGTCCGCGACGAGATGAACGCCGACCCCGAGACGGACCCGTTCGAGTTGTTCGACCACGTCTTCGCCGAGCCCACGCCCCAGTTGCGCGAGCAACGGGCACTGCTGGCGGCCGAGCTGACCGCCCCGGAGGACTGAGATGACCGCGATGACGATGGCGCAGGCGCTGAACGCCGCGCTGCGCGACGCACTGCGCGAAGACGAACGCGCTCTCGTCTTCGGCGAGGACGTGGGCCCGCTGGGCGGCGTCTTCCGCATCACCGACGGGCTGACCAAGGAGTTCGGCGAGGAGCGCTGCTTCGACACCCCGCTGGCCGAAGCGGGGATCGTGGGCCTCGCCGTGGGCATGGCCATGGGCGGCTTCCGTCCGGTGGTCGAGATGCAGTTCGACGCCTTCGCCTACCCGGCCTTCGAGCAGATCGTCTCCCACGTGGCCAAGCTCCGCAATCGCACGCGCGGGCGGCTGTCGCTGCCGATGGTGATCCGGATCCCGTACGCGGGCGGCATCGGTGGCGTCGAGCATCACTGCGACTCCAGCGAGGCCTACTACGCGCATACTCCGGGTCTGAAGGTCGTGACCCCCGCGACCTCCGACGACGCGTACTGGCTGCTGCGCGACGCCATCGCCGACCCCGACCCGGTGATCTTCATGGAGCCCAAGCGGCTGTACTGGTCCAAAGGCGAGACCACGCTGGGGGATCGGCGCGCCGCCGGGTTCGGGCAGGCGGCGGTGCTGCGCGAGGGGCGTGACGCGACGCTGATCGCCTACGGGCCGAGCATCCCGGTGGCGCTCCAGGCCGCCGAAGCCGCGGCCCAGGACGGCCTCGCCCTGGAGGTGGTGGACCTGCGGACGATCGTCCCGTTCGACGACGCGACCGTGGTGTCCTCGGTGCGCAAGACGGGTCGTTGTGTGGTGATCCAGGAGGCGCAGGGGTTCGCCGGGGTGGGGGCGGAGATCGCGGCGCGCGTACAGGAGCGGTGCTTCCACTCGCTGGCCGCGCCGGTGCTGCGCGTCTCGGGGTTCGACATCCCTTACCCGCCGCCGATACTCGAGCATTCGCATCTGCCGGACGTCGACCGGGTTCTGGACGCGGTCGACCGGCTCCAGTTCGGCGACGAGCCCGATGTTTTCCACCTGGCGGGGGAGGCGTCATGACGGCCACCGTTTCTCGGCAGGTGTTCCGCCTGCCCGACCTCGGCGAGGGCCTGACGGAGGCCGAGATCGTCGAATGGAAAGTCGCCGTCGGCGACACGGTCGAGATCGACCAGATCGTGGTCGAGGTCGAGACCGCCAAGGCGGCGGTGGAGGTGCCTGTTCCCTACGCGGGCACGGTGCTGATCCTGCACGCTTCGGCGGGGGCCGTCCTGTCGGTGGGCGCACCTCTCATCGAAGTCGGCCCGGGCATGGAAGTCGGTCCGGCGGGCGTGACGGTACCCGCCGCAGAGCGCGATGTGGACCCGGACGCGGCCCGTTACCGCGAAGAGGAGCGGGCCGGCTCCGGCAACGTCCTGATCGGGTACGGCACTGGCCACAGCTCCGGCACGCGCAGGCGGCGGCGCGGCGGCTCTCGGACCGGCTACCGGAAGGCTTCCGATTCAGCGCGGCAGGCATCCACGACCGCACCCCAGGTGCCCGTCTCCCAACACGCAACCGAACCGGAGCCCGCGCCCCGCGTGATCTCTCCGCTGGTCCGCAGGATCGCCCGCGAGCACGGAGTGGACCTCGCCGCCCTCAGCCCCACCGGACCTTGCGGAGTGATCCTTCGCCGCGACGTCGAGCGGGCCATCGCCGACACCGACGCCATGGACGGCGACGTCAGTGTCGGCGTAGGCGTCGGCATGGCGGCGGAGGACTCCGTGGCACCGCCCGCGCCCACGCCCACGCCCAAGTCCCTGCCCACGCCCAAGTCCCCGCCCGCGCCTGCGTCCACGCCCAAGTCCCTGTCCGCGCCCGCGTCTCCGCCCTCAGTGACCGGAACGGCATTGACCGCGGAGCGCATCCCCCTGCGCGGACTACGCCGGGCGGTGGCTGACAAACTGACCCGCAGCCGCAGCGAGATCCCCGACGCCACCACCTGGGTGGACGTCGACGCCACCGGCCTGCTCACGATCAAGGACGCACTGCGACAGGCCCGCCCGGACCTGGGCATCGGGTTGCTCGCGATCCTGGCCCGCATCTGCGTGGCCGGCCTGCGCCAGTTCCCCGAGCTGAACTCCTCGGTCGACACCGGCCGTGCCGAGATCGTCCGGCACGGCCACATCAACCTCGGCTTCGCCGCGCAGACCGATCGCGGCCTCGTCGTGCCGGTGGTCCGGGACGCGCATCTGATGACAACCGCACAACTCGCCGCCGAACTGACCCGGCTCACCGGCCTCGCCCGCTCAGGCGGGCTGCCTCCTACGGCGCTGACCGGGGGCACGTTCACGCTCAACAACTACGGCGTCTTCGGCGTGGACGGATCCACCCCGATCATCAACCACCCCGAAGCGGCACTCCTCGGCATGGGCCGCATCATCGACCGGCCCTGGGTGACCGACGGCGCGGTCGTACCCCGCAAGGTCACCCAGCTGTCCCTCACCTTCGACCACCGAGTCTGCGACGGCGGCGCCGCCGGCGGCTTCCTGCGCTACGTGGCCGACTGCGTCGAGAACCCCGCCATTCTGCTGGCCCACGTGTAGCGAAAGGACATAAGCCGAACTGGGACAGGGAGGACAGCGGCCTTTACATGCTCAAATGCCGATGAGCCGGACACGATGGCCGCACAGTTGAGCCATGTCATCGACATCCGAGGTGAGCATGGCCACAGGCCCGGGCTGGCGTAGCGCCATCTCGGCGATCGTCGCGTCGATCGCGTACTTGTGGCCGTGCAGACCTGCCGTCTTGAGCAGATCCGCGGACGCCTTAGCGGCGCCCTCGGTAACCGGCTCGACCTTGACGCGAGAGAGCACCCACTGCAGCCGAGGCATGTTCACCCGCGTGTGGCTGACCTCCACGATGGTATTGGCGCCGATCACGAGATCGGCGCCCATGGTGTGAAAACATGGAACATCGCGAGAATCTTGCGGTCCTGCGCGATCCAGGCGGAGAGTCCCCGGGAATCCAGAACAACGGTTTAGACGTGCTCGATCACACCGTGCTCGCCGAACCGCAGGGGCCCGTCTCCCCGAAAATTCTGGTGTGAGCTTCGATCAGCTCCTCGTCGGTAAACTCCCCGTGCTCCTCCTGGTGACGCACGAGTTCGGCACCGAGAAGTTGGTGCCGCAGTTGGCGTGCTACAGCCTCGGCGACAAGGGCGGGCCCGCCGTACCTCGGGCGGTAGTTTGGCACGCAGGGGATCAGGACGGGTGCGATGCGGATCGAAGCGAGCCAGGCGGAGACGGCGGGGTTGCTGGCCGCAGCGCGGGTGGGGGACCAGCAAGCGTTCGCCCGGTTGGTGGGGCCGTTGCGGGAGGAGCTGCGGGCGCACTGTTACCGGATGCTGGGGTCCATGCACGACGCGGAGGACGCTGTGCAGGACACGCTGGACCGGGCCTGGCGCAATCTGGGGCGGTTCCAGGACCGCGGGTCGATCAGGCCGTGGCTGTACAAGATCGCGACTAACCGGGCGCTGACGGTCATCGAGCGGCGGGGGCGGCGCGAGTTGCCCATCGACCTGAGTCCCGCCGGTGCGCCGGTGACGGAGGTGGTCTGGCTGGAGCCGTACCCCGATCGGCTGATGAGCTGGACGGCGGAGCTGGGCCCCGAGGAGCGCGTGGTGGCGCGGGAGAGCGTTGAGCTCGCGTTCGTCGCCGCGCTGCAGCACCTGTCGGCCCGGCAGCGGGCGGTCCTGTTGCTGCGCGAGGTGCTCGGATACCCCGCGTCCGAGACCGCCGACTTGCTGGACACCACGGTGGCGGCGGTCAACAGCGCCCTGCAGCGGGCCAGGAAGGTGCTCGACGGGCTGCTGCCCGAAACCAGCCAGCAGCGGACGCTCGGTCAGGCGCAGCGGGAGGTGGCCCGCCGGTACGCCGCAGCCTGGGAGGCCGGCGACATGGACGCCATCGTGGCCATGCTGACCGAGGACGCGAAATACTCGATGCCGCCGCTCACGGCCTGGTACCAGGGCCACGACCGCATCCGCGCCTTCCTGGCCGAGGGGCCGATGGCGCGCCGCTGGCGGTTCCTGCCGGCTCGGGCGAACGGGCAACTCGCGTTCGGCACGTACATGTGGGACGAGGAGCGGGGCGTCTACGTGCCGGCGGGCCTGGACTTGCTCGTCCTGCGCGGTACGCGGATCGCCGAGGTGGTCTCGTTTCTGGAGGCCGATTTCGCGGACTTCGATCTGCCGGTCGAGCTGGCGAGCGATGAGTTTCCGGATCGGCCCGGGTTGTAGTCCTGACGGACACATCAACCCGGAAGGACTGTAGCCATGCTCACCGACGAGGAGCAGATCCGTACGCTGATCGAGCGCTGGGCCGAGGCGGTGCACGCCGGCGACCTGGAAGGCGTCGTCGCCGACCATGCAGAGGACATCGTGATGTACGACGTGCCACCGCCCCACCAGGGCGTTCGCGGCATCGAGGCCTATCGGAAGACGTGGCCCGGCTTCTTCCGGTGGCAGGCGCAGGGGGCCCTGTTCGAGATCGAGACCCTGGACGTGACCGCTGGCGGCGACGTCGCGTACGCGTACGCGCTGCTGCGCTGCGGCACCCCTGAGGAACTGGCCGGCGAGCCGGACATCCGGCTGCGGCTGACGCTCGGCCTGCGCAAGCAGGACGACCGATGGGTCGTCGCGCACGAGCATCACTCATTCCCGATCATGGATCGGGGCGCAGCGGAGCAGGAGGTGCGCCGGGTGCACGAGCGCTGGTACGACGGCACCGCGGCGAAGGACCTGGACGGCCTGATGGCCGCCATCGCCGACGACATCGTCTCGTACGAGCACGAGACACCTCTCCAGCACGTCGGCGTGGAGGCGGTGCGGGCAGTTTGCGCGAGCGGTCTGGAGGCGGCCGGTGACGCCGTGGTCAGCCTGGACGTGCCGGACCTGAAGATCCTGGTACGCGAGGACCTCGCGGTGGCCTGGGGCCTCAACCGGGTCCGGGTGGAGCCGGCGAACGGGCAGGGCTTTGACAGCTGGTCACGGGGGACGCGGGTGTTCGAGCGGAGGGGCGGCGAGTGGATGATGGTTCACCAGCACCTGTCTGTCCCGCACGACCCGGTCAGCGGTAAGGCCAAGACCGACCTGCGCCCCTAAGGTCGGCCTACTCATCGATCGGCGTGAGGATCAAGCGGGCGTTGTCCCTCGATGGACGGGTCATCGCATATCGGGCCGCCTGGCCGCTATGGCCGTCCGGGCGGCGAAAGGCGGCAAACCGCTGCGCCAACATAGCCAGGATGAGGAGCCCGGTCATGGTGGCCATGTCCTCACCGATACATTTCCGCTTTCCCTCGCCGAACGGCAGATGAGCCGCCCGTCGCGCGTGGTCGAGCCTGCCGGCGAATCGGCCGGAGTCGAAGCCCGCCGGATCCGGCCATCGGGCTGGATCGCGGTGCGTCGCATAGGGGGCGACGATGATCTGGTCGCCCACGGCGAGCCGGTGCCTGCCAAGTCGAGTCTCCGCCTTGACGTTGCGGAAGAACATGGGGAACGCGGGATGCAGGCGCAGCGACTCCTGCAGCAGAGCCTGCGCGGTGACGAGCCGCGGAAGGTCCTCCAGCGTAGGGGTGCGGTCCGCGCAGACATCGGCCACCTCGGCCCGTAGCCGGTCCAACAGATCCCCTCGCTCGGCCATCAGGACGCACGCCCACGACAGCACGGTTGCCGTGGAGTCGAATCCCGCCATCAACAGCGTGAAGACCTGGTCTCGTACCTGCCGGTCGCTCAGGCGGTGACCGGTCTGCGGATCGGTGGCGGTCATCAGCTGCCCGAGCAGGTCCCCGGCCTCGGTGCCCTGATCCCGGCGCGAGGAGATGATTGACCTAACTCTGCCATCCAGCGCCGCGATGGCCTTTCGATAGCCGCTCGCCCCGGGTGCCCAGTGCGGGAGGAAGATTCGTCCCGCCATGCCGTCGAAGACCGGCAGGGCGAGCCGCGTGAGCTCGGCCGTATCGACTGCGTTCCCCAGCGCATGCCGCATCAACACCTCGACACTCAGCAGCTTCAGCTCGCTGAAGAGCTCTATCGGACCGCGCAGATCCCATGCGTCCATTCGGCTCCGCCAGGCATCGGCCGTCAACTCCATTACGGTGCGCAGTTCGGCTCGGCGAAAGGCGGGATTCATGATCTGGCGCAGCAGGCGCCAGGTCGCCTCATCGTTCACCGTGAATAGGCCATCCTCGCCCAGGGCATCGGCGATGATCCGATAGATGGGCCCGCCCTTGTCGAACTGCATCGCGTCGGTGACCAGGATTCGATGCAGGCACTCGGGATCGCTCACCACCCAAAACTTCCGGCGCCCCGGGATCGGCAGCCGGGCAACTCCTTCGTGTGTGAGCGCCAGCCGGGTACACAGCACGACCGGGTCTCGGCGTAGCAGCGCCGCGACCACCTCGGGCAGGGACGGCTTCGTGGGCATGCGCTGCCTCCTTGTACTCCAGGGGGGAGCTGCTGACACGCTCACCGTGAGACATGTCCGATCGGGCGTCTCGCAGGTCCAATGGCAGGCACCCTTCGTGATCAACGTCGCGTGTTGGACGCTACCGCGCGGCCGGGGATGTCAAAGCCCAATACGGCATAGCCGGTTCGTGCCAATCTCACGGCGTCGGCTTGCCGACCTCGGCACCATAGGCCACTGGAACCGCGCATCCCGTTGCCGCCTTGTCGGTGTCGGCGCGTACGTTCACCACCGAAACCACGTTCGAGATGGTGATGACCATGACCACGATCGACGAGCAGGCCGCCGTTCTCGCCCTCACCAAGGCCACCCACGACAAGCCCTGGTTCTACACCGCGCGCGTCATCCTCGACGCCGGCAGCGCTCTGGAGCTCCTCGACGGCGGCTACGCGTGCCGGGACGAGGACGACCAGGCGCACGCCGCCGCCATCGCCGCCCGCGTCGAGCCCGGCGACCTCTCCCAGGGCCGTGACCTCATCACCGACATGCGCGCCGAGGGCGTCCATCTCGTCACCGTGCTGGACGACGCCTACCCCGGCAACGCGATCTGGGCCTACGACCGCCAGCCGTTCCTGTGGACCCGCGGCCGCTTCCAGGCCGGGGACCATCGGGCGGTCGCCGTGGTCGGCGAGTACGACGTCGACCACGCGACCGCCGCAGCGCGAGCCCTGGCCGAGGCCGGGCTGACCGTCGTCGCGCCGCTGCGCACCGACCTGGACGCGGCCGTCCACCAAGCCGCGCTCGCCGCCGCCGGTGGCCGTACCAGCCGTACCCTGGCCGTCCTCGCGGGCGGCATCACCGAGCCGGCCACGGTCGGCGAGTACGCCAGTGTGGCCAAGCAGATAGCCGACTGCGGCGCGGTCGTCTCCCCGTTCTGGCCCGGCACCGCCCCCACCGACCGCACCATCACGAAGGCACGCGTCGTGACCTGCGGATTGGCCGACTGCCTGTACGTCGTCGACGGCGCCGATGGCGGGCCCGCCGCAAGCCATGTCGAGGAGGCGCTGCGGACCGGAAAGCGTGTGTTCGTGCCACAGCGGCTCCAGCAGGAACAGCCGTGGGTGGACAGGGCGGGTTCCCGGGGAGGCATGACTGGCGTCCAGGACATTGACGACCTGTGCCAGCAGGCGGTCAATCTCGTAGATATGACCCCTCGAACGCACACCTGCTGACCATGGGTGACGCCGAGGCGTTCACCCGCGAGTTCCTGCCGCTGTATCGCCCGGTTCCACCGGCACGGCCGGGCGTATGCCGGATCTGTCATTCGGGCCCGAACGACTCTGAGGCCACCGGCGGGCCCTGGGCGACCTGCGCGAGCTGCAAGCGCACCACGGAGAACCTGTACGGGCACACCGAGCACGTGGTGCCGATCTCGCTCACCGCCAAAGACACGCAGCTGTACGACATCGTGGTCCGCAAAAGAGATCCTCCGGGCAGGCGGAAGCGATCGGACTTTCTCGCCGCGACGGTGGCCTGCTTCTACCGGCGGCACGCCGACTGCCTGCAGAGCCTGGCCCACGGACCCTTCACAGTGGTGGCCACCATCCCGAGCACCCGCACCGAGCGGCCCATCGAGGCGTTCCACACCATGCCGCAGGTCGTCGGCAAGGTGGGCGCGCTGGCCCGCCTGCATCGGCCCCTCCTCCTGGAAGCCGATGACAGGCTGGCGCCGGTGTTCGCCGGCCGCCGGTCGCATCGGGAGGCGTTCCGCGTCCGAGGCGACGGCTTGGCCGGCGCACGGGTGCTGCTGGTGGATGACCTGTTCGTGTCCGGCGCTCACGTGCAGAGCGCCGCGTCCACGCTGATCGAGAACGGCGCCGTGGCGGTGGTGGCGCTCGTCGTCGCCCGGTTGATCAACCCCGCGTCCAAGGATCCGTACAGCGCCCGGATCTGGCAGGAGTCGCACGACCGGCCGTTCTCTTTCGACCGCTGCTGCGTCAGCGACCACCAAGGCGCGCAGGCCGCTACCGGCGCCGGGCGTGCCAGTTGAGGTAGGCGACGCAGCTCAGGTAGGAGCCGTACTGCGGCTCGACGGCGCGAGCGTCATAGATCGAGCGCGAGTGTGTGAACACCGCGTCGTCCCACTGCGCGACCGCCATCCAGCGCGGCGCCTGGAGGTACTGCCCAGGGGTGGTGGTGCTGCCCGTCCCGTCGACGCGCAGGTAGGCGGTCGGGGAGCCGTCCGTGCCAACAGGGGCGATCAGGTTCTTGCTGTACGTCCGCGCGAACCTGGCCATGTCCTGCCCCGTGAAGGACAGCTTGTCGCGGAAGGCCGCGGCGGCGAACTCGACGTCGATCGCGCCATGGCTGAGATCCTCGATGCTGCGGACCGGCGTGCTGGACGGGGTGTACTCCGAGACACCGTCGGTCTTGGCGAAGCCCTGGTACGTCTTGCCGAACGCGGGCCAGTACGTCCACACGTAGGCGTCGTCGGCGTCCACCGTGAGCTCGCGGGCGAACATGCGGGCCATCCGCCGGGTCCGGTCCCGGTAGAACGGGTCGCCCGTGGCCGCCGCCAGTTCGGCGTAGGTCTGGCCGAGCGCCAGGCCCTGGTTGGTGGGCTGCTCGGTGCCGTCGTAGGCGAGCGGGGTGCCCTTGTTCCAGACGAAGTAGCCGTATCCGTCGTCGGTCTGGCGCCACTCGTCGTCGTGCACGGCCGCCGCGTCCCGCGCCGCCTTCAGGTACTCGACCGCCTTGTGCCGGTACTTCGCCACGGCCAGCAGGCGAGGGGAGCGCAGGACGATCTTGGCGAACGACGCCATCGGGTAGGTGATCATCCCGGTGTGCACGGTGAAGACGACCGGCTGCGAGACGAACGGGGTCGCCCCCAGCACGGGCACCGCGTAGGGGGCGGACGGCGACGGCCGCAGGTCCTTGGCCGTCACCCGCGTCGGTGTCGGGAAGGCGTCCAGGATCCGGCGCACCGCGTAGTCCGCCGCTGACGGATCCAGCGACAGGTCGGGGAAGGTGGCGACCACGTTGGTCCGGTTGTTCTTCACCTCCAGGGTGAAGCGGCCCTCGGATGTGCCCGCCGTGACGGTGGCGACCGCGTCGTCGGCGTAGGTGAGCGAGGTGCGTACCTCCAGCAGCGGGGTGCCGTCCGCGCCTTTCAGCGTGACGGTCCCGACGGTGTACGGCGCCGCCGCCCGCCAGGCCGGCAGCGAGCGACCGCGATAGTCGGTCACCCCGCGCGCCGAGTCGCGGCCGGCCAGCACCAGGTCGATGTTGGTGATCAGCCGGTCCAGGTAGTGGGTGTCCTTGTACGCCTCGTACATGCGGATGAACCCGGCCAGGACGTACGACTGCCCCCAGGCGAGCCCGCCGGCCTCGTTGGTGTCGGTCGGCTGCCCGCTGCCGCCGCTCGCGTGGAACGTCCGGTCGAACAGGTCGAACGTCTCGCGCGCGGTGTAGTCGTAGCCCGCCGTGGCGCGGGCGGTTCCGGTGAGGGGCGCCAGGATGCCCATGGCCAGGGCGCCGGTGGTGAATTGCCTGCGGGACAGGTGCATGGCACTACCTTCCGAGGGGGGTGGGACGCGGTGTCAGCCCTTGACCGCACCGCGCATGCCTTCGAGGACGTGGCGTTGCATGAGCATGAAGAAGACGATGACCGGCAGGATCGAGATCACCGTGCCGGCGGCCAGGCTGCGGACGTCGGTGCCCGTGATGCCCGCCAGGTAGGCGATTCCCAGCGCGATGGGGTAGAGCGAGGAGTCCTTGAGCACGACCATGGGCCAGATGAAGCTGTTCCATACCGAGATGAAGCCGAAGACGCCGAGGATGGCCAGGGTGGGCCGGGCGGCGGGCAGCATGATGTGCCAGAAGATGCGCAGTTCGTGGCAGCCGTCAGTCCTGGCGGCGTCCACCACCTCGCGCGGCACTCCGGCGAAGGTCTGGCGGAGCAGGAAGATCCCGAACGCCGAGAGCACCCCGGGCAATATGACGCCCAGATAGCTGTCGGCCATCCCGAGCTGGGAGACCACCAGGAACCTGGGCAGCAGCATGACCTCGCCCGGCATGAACATCGTCGCCAGGATCGCGAAGAAGATCAGGCTCCGGCCCCGGAAGCTCATCTGGGCGAGGGGGTAGGCGCACAGCGCCGACACCAGGATGTACAGCGGCACCGTCACCCCGACCAGGAGCACGGAGTTGAGCAGGTAGCGGAGGAACGGGATGGCCGTCCACGCCTCCTGGGCCCAGGTGAGCACCGGCGGCCGGGGGATGATATCGGGCGGGAAGGAGAAGACGGCCTGTCCGGCGGGCTTGAGCGCGGCCGACAGCAGGATCAGGAAGGGGCCGACGAAGACCAGGGCGATCGCGACGAGCACCACGTACATGCCCGCGCGGCGCGCGTGGAAGGCAAGTCTGTGGGTCAACGTTCCGCCTGCTTTCCGCCGGTGAGCCGATAGTTGAGCAGGGCCATGACGATCAGCAGCACCCATAAGACGAGCCCGACGGCGCTGGCGTAGCCCATGTCGTACTTCTCGAACGCCTCGGACCAGATGTAGTAGCCGAGCATGAGCGTGGCGTCCTGCGGCCCGCCCTTCGTCATGACGAACACCGTGGTGAACGCCTGCATGGCGTCGAGCATGGCCATCGTGATCGCGACCGCGATGTAGGGCATCATCAGCGGCACCGTGATGCTCCGCATGCGCCGCCAGGTGCCCGCCCCGTCGACCCGCGCGGCCTCGTACAGGCTGGCGGGGATCGTCTGGAGGCCGGCGAGGTAGATCATCATGTAGACGCCCATGCTCTTCCAGCCCTCCACCAGGATGAGCGCGGGCAGCGCCCAGGTGGGGTCGAGGAGGAACTGGACGGGCTCGTCGAGCAGGCCGAAGCCGGTGAGCAGCCAGTTGAGGACGCCCTGCTGGTGGAAGACGTAGTTCCAGGCCACCGCCACCGCGACCATCGAGGTCACGACGGGCAGGTAGTACAGCATCCGGAACGTCTTGATCCCCGGCAGCTTCTGGTTGACCAGCGCGGCCAGCGGCAGCGGCAGCACGACCAGCAGCGGGAACAGCCCGAGCAGGAACAGCAGCGAGTTGCGCAGCGCCGTCCAGAACCGGGTGTCGCCGAGGATCCTGACGAAGTTGTCCACGCCGGCGAAGACGGGCGGGCTCACCCCGTCGTAGTCGGTGAAGGAGAGCTGGAGGGCGGTGAACGCCGGCCAGGCGAAGAAGACGCCGAACAGCACGAGGGCCGGGATCGGAAAGAGGTACGGCGTGTACCAGCGCTGTCCTGGGATCCGGCTGATGGCCATCGGCATCACATCCAATTGTGCTGGCCGAAGTAGGGATAAAAACTGGCCAGAATTTGGGCGGAGCTTATAGACAACGCCCGAAAGCCGTCAAGGTCCAAGACTTGACGGCGCAAGCAGCGGACTGCCATGGTGCCGAAAGAAGCATTAAGGACGGCCATAAGAGCCAGGAGGTCCCGCGGTGATGAGAAGAGGCGCCTTAACGGCAGGAGCGCTCGCCCTGGCGCTCCTGACCTCCGGCTGCGTCGCCGGCACGTCGGGCGGCACCGCCGGAACGGGCGACGACCAGCCGTTCGAGGGCGAGGTCGAGTTCTGGACGATCAACCTGAAGAAGAACTACGGCGCCTACATCGACGGCCTGATCGCCCAGTATCAGAAGGACCACCCCAAGGTCACCGTGAAGTGGGTCGACGTGCCCGGTCAGGACATGGCGACCAAGCTGCTCGCCGCGGTGGCCAGCGGCGACGTCCCCGACGCCGTCAACCTCGCCTCCAGTGACCTGGGCAGGTTCGTCAAGTCGCTGGCCCCGCTCGACACCCTGTTCAAGCCCGCCGACCTGGCCGACTTCCAGCCGAACCTGGTCGAGCCGCTGCGCGTGGACGGCAAGCTCTACGCCGTGCCCTGGTACAACGGCGGCACCCCGGTGGGCATCTACCGCAAGTCCGTCGTCACCAAGGCCGGCTTCGACGAGAAGGCGCCGCCGAAGACGTACGACGAGGCGCTGGCCCTGGCGGACAAGGTCTACGCGGAGACGAAGGTCTACGGCACCAACGACATCCCCGGCATCAACGCCGCCTCCGTCCTGCGTTACTACGGGGTCGAGCTGCTGTCGGCGGACAAGAAGAAGGCCGCGTTCAACACCCCGGAGGTCGCCGAACTGCTCGCCGGCTTCAAGAAGAGCTACGACAAGCACGGCATCGCGCCCGGCGCGGTCTCCAAGGACGTACGCAACTTCCCGCAGAGCCTGGACAACGGCCAACTCGCCCTGTCCGCGAGCACGTTCGCCGCCACGCTGCTCAACATCCAGAAGAACGCGCCCGACGTCTACAAGGACCTCGCCATCACCGAGCCGGTACGGACCAAGACCGGCGGCTACCTGCTCCTCGCCCAGCAGACCTTCGCCATCCCCAAGTCCTCGGCCCACCAGCGGGCCGCGGCGGAGTTCATCAAGTTCTTCGCCAACGGCGCCAACCAGCTCGCCTTCTGCAAGCTGGTGCCGATCTACCCCTCGACGATCTCCTCGACCAAGGATCCCTTCTTCGCCGGTCAAGGGGGCGACGACCCGATGGACGTGGCCCGTGGCCTCATCGTGAAGGGGCTGCCGAAGCTGGAGTACTCCCCGCTCGGCACGCAGAAGGACATGGAGCTGTCGGAGTCGCTGGCCGAGGAGCTGAGAGCCTTCCTCCAGGGTTCCAAGACCGCCGAGGAAGCGCTCCAGGCCGCCGAGAAGCAATGGAATGACGCACTTGCCTAAGCTCAGCTTGCCCAGGCTCAGAATCGGGATCGTCGGGGCCGGGATCATGGGTCGCGGCCACGCCGAGGTCCTGGCCGCCCACCCGTACGCCGAGATCACCGCCGTCGCCCGCCGCCCCCTGGACCAGGCCCCGCAGGCGGCGGTCTACCCCGGCTACCAGGAGCTGCTCGCCTCCGGCACGGTCGACGCCGTCTCGATCACCACCCCCGACCACCTGCACGCCGACGTGATGGTGGCCGCCGCTGAGGCGGGCGTGCACATTCTGGTCGAGAAGCCGTTCACCACGACGGTCGAGGACGCCGACCGCTCCGTCGCCGCGATCCGGCAGGCGGGCGTGACCGCGATGTGCCTGTTCAACCACCGCTGGGTGCCCGCCTACGCGCAGGCCAAGGAGCAGATGCCGCTCATCGGCGAGCCCGTCGTGGGCTACGCCCGCAAGGACGACACCATCCACGTGCCCACCGAGATGATCGGCTGGGCCGACCGCACCACCTGCGCGTGGTTCCTGTCCAGCCACGACATCGACCTGGTCACCTGGCTGTACGACGACCGCGTCGTGGAGGTCTTCGCCACCGCCCGCTACGGCAAGCTGCGCGGGCTCGGCATCGAGACCCCCGACGCCATGCAGATCCAGGCCAGGTTCGCCGGCGGCGCGGTGGCCACGTTCGAGTCGGCCTGGATCTACCCCAGCACCTTCCCGACCATGGTCGACAGCTACGTCACCGTGGTGGGCGAGTCGGGTGTCATCCAGCTCGACCGGCAGAAGGAGAACATCCAGCTCGCAACCGAGCAGGCCTACTCCTACCCCAGGAACATGCTCCAGCGGGTGGTGCACGGCGTGCCCGCCGGTGCCTACCGCGACGCCATCCATCACTTCGTCGACTGCGCCCGTACCGGCGCCGAGCCTCTCGTCAGCGTGGAGAGCTCGCGGCACGTGACCGCCGTGCTCGCCGCCGCCCACGAGTCGGCCCGTACGGGGCTGCCGGTGAAGCCCGCATGAGCTATATCGAGAAAGCGCCGCACGTCGACCCCGAGCGGATGCGGCACATCAGCGACGAGGCGCTGCTCGGCGCGCTGGGCGCCGCGAGCGTCGCCGAGGCCAGGCGCTGGCGGCGGCCCCGGCCGGTGCCCGCCGCGCTCGCCGCCGCCGGCGCGGACGAGCTCCTCGGGGCCGAGGTCGACTTCCTCGACAAGGGCCACGGCCGCTCCCGGCTGTACGGCTTCCACTACCTGCGCTGGATGACCCCGCTGGTCACGGCCTACGCCGAGACCCGCGACCCGCGCTACGCCGCCGAGTGGGACCGCCTCTTCCGCCAGTGGTACGACGGCCGCGACCTGGTCCGGGGCGACTGGCCGGGCCTCGACGTCATCTGGTACTCACTCGGCGTGCGGGCCCGCGCCATATACGTCACCGAGGCCTTGGCCGTCTTCGCCGACGAGCCCGCGCTGAGCGACGGATGCTGGCTGCGGATGATGAAGACCGTGCTCGGCGGCGCCCGCTGGGCCGCCGAGGAGCACGACGAGTTCAGGTACGGCAACTGGCAGTTCGCCACCGCCTGCGAACTCCTGCACACCGCGAGAATCTTCGCCGACCTGCCCGAATCGGCCGACTGGGCCGCCGTCGCGACGGCCCGCGTGCTGGAGCACCTGGAGCACGACGTACGGGCCGACGGCGGCCACCACGAACGCTCGCCCGGCTACCACGGCATGTGCCTCGAAGGGCTCGGCCGGGCCGCGGCCGTCGAACCCGGCCTCGACGCGCACCCCCGCTACCAGGCCATGCGCCGCTGGCTGGCGGTCCTCGCGACGCCCGCCGGCTGGGTGCCGCACCTCCAGGACAGCGGCGTCGTCTGGCTCGACGGCTGGCTCGACGGCGTTCAGCCCGCCGCAGGCTCGCACAACCTGGCGGCCAGCGGCTACGCCACCTTCCGGCACGACCACTTCCACACGGTGATCAACTACGGCCCGTACGTCGGCCATGAGCTGGAGCCGCACAGCCACCACGCCGCGCTCGACTTCGTGCTGTCCGGCTGGGGCGTGCCGCTGGCCTGGGAAGGGGGCGGCCCGCCGTCCTACGACGACCCCGGCTACTACGACTGGTACCAGGCGACCAGGGCCCACAACACCCTGCTGGTGCCCGGCCAGGAGTACACCGAGGACCGCCGCGCGGCCTGCGACCTGTTCTCCGTCTCGCCGGAGGCCGACGTCTTCGCCGGGCACCACCACGGCTACAGCGCCCGCCACGACCGCGAGATCCGCTTCGTCAAGGAGCCGTCGCCGTACTGGGTGATCACCGACCGGATCGACGACGAGGCGATCTGGCAGGTCCACGGCCTGTCGCCGTGGACTCAGCGGGCCGGTGGATACGCCGGCGAGCGTGGCCCGGGGATCCTCGTCGTCCCCCTCGAACCGCCCGACGAGGTCCTGTACGGGACCGGTCCCGCCAGGATCCCCGACCCGCTGACCCGCACCGCGGAGTACGGGGAGATCCACTCACTCGGCCTGCGCCGCCGCGACGGCCGCTTCACGGTGGGCGTCTTCCCCTACCGCGACGAGCCGCCCTCGATCCCCGACAGATGGATGGTTCATGCTCATTGACGCAGACGCCATGCTCGGCCGGTACCCCCGCAGGGACGCCGGCCCGGGCACGGTCACGGGGGCACTGGCCGGGATGGACCGCTTCGGCATCGCCGAAGCCGTGGTGAGCCACACCCTGTCATGGCTGCACGACCCCGGGACGGGCAACCGGGAGCTGCTCGGCCTGGTCGCGGCGGAGCCCAGGCTCCACCCGTGCTGGGTGATGCTCCCCGACACCTGCGGGGAGACGGGCACGCCCGCCCAGTTCGTCGCCGCCGCTCTCGACGGGGGCGTCCGCGCCGTCCGCGCCTATCCCGGCGACCACGGCTACGACCTGGCGGGCAGGGACGCGGCGCCGATGCTCGGCGCGATCGCCGAGGCCGGGCTGCCGCTGCTCGTGGACGCGCCCCAGATCGGCTGGCCCGCCGTGGAGTCCATCGCGGCCGCGCACCCGGGCCTGCCGATCGTCGTCGGCTCGCTCGGCTACCGCCTGCTCAGGCAGGCGGCCGGGGTGCTGTCGCGTACCGGCAACGTGTACCTCGGGCTGGCCAACCTGTCCTCGCACCGCGGGCTCGAATGGCTCGTCGAGCGGTACGGCGCGCACCGCCTCGTCTTCGGCACCGGGGCCCCGCTGCGGGACCCGGCCGAGGCCGTCACCCGGCTGCTCTGGGCCGAACTGGACGACGACGCCGTGGCCACCATCGGCTCCGGCACCCTGCTGGGCCTGCTCAAGGCGGAGGCCGCGTGAACCCGCTCATGTCCGCTCAAGGCGGAGATCGCGTGAACCCGCTCGTGTCCGCGCTGTGGGAGCGGCGGCCACAGACCGAGGTCCGGATCGTCGACGCGCACGCGCACGCCGGCCCGTACAGCCTGTTCTTCATCCCCGACGCGGGACCGGAGGCGATGGTC
The DNA here is from genome assembly GCF_043197155.1 of Nonomuraea sp. NPDC049269. Classification (NCBI taxonomy): domain Bacteria; kingdom Bacillati; phylum Actinomycetota; class Actinomycetes; order Streptosporangiales; family Streptosporangiaceae; genus Nonomuraea; species Nonomuraea sp. NPDC049269. Next base: position 75,674 of record NZ_JBICSO010000012.1, on the reverse strand, counting down.
CGGGTCATGGACCGGTGCGGGGTGTCGCACGCCGTCATCTCCAGTCACCTGGCGATCCAGCTCGACGCCGCCGCCGGCAACGCCGCCACCGCCGCGGCGGTCGGCCTCGCGCCCAGCCGCTTCACCGGCTACCTGACCGTCAACCCCTGGCAGGACCCGGTGGGGGAGCTGGAGAAGTGGGGCGCCGACGAGTGCTTCGGCGGCATCAAGCTCCACCCCGACCTGCACGACTACCCGCTCACCGGCCCGCGCTACGCCCCGGTGTGGGAGTTCGCCGAGCGGACGGGCTGTCCCGTGCTCACCCACACCTATGACGGTTCGCCGTACAACGACCTGCCCATGGTGGATCATGTGGCGGCGGCCCACCCCGGCGCGGTGATCCTCGCGGGGCACTCGGGGGCCACCCCCCTGGGCTTCGAGGCCGCGATCGAGGTGGCGCTCCGGCGCCCTGGGGTGATACTGGAGCTCTGCGGGTCGTTCAACACCGGCGCCGACATTTCCAGAATGGTGCGTGAAGTGGGCGCGGACCGGGTGGTGTTCGGGTCCGACTTCCCGTTCATTGATCTCCGGATGTCGCTCGGCCGGGTAATCTTCAGTGACCTTGCCGAGGACGACCGGGCGGCGGTGCTCGGCGGAACGATGACCCGCCTGCTTCGATGGCGTTCGGGACTGGGGTGATCAAGAACATGGATCGGTTGCGTCCCGAGACACGGTCCAGGGTGGGGATCGGGGTGGTCGGCCCGCACGACCTCGTCGAACAGATCGTGATGGTCGGCGCCGACCTACCCGCCGCCGCCGACTGGCGGCTGGTGGGCGCTCCGCTCGCCGGGGAGCACGAGACGTACGAGAAGTTCTCGCGGATCGCCGACAGCATCGACGTCGTGCTCTTCACCGGCCCGCTCCAGCACGACCTCGCCAGGCAGGGGGGCGAGCTGCCCGTCCCCGCCACGCACGTCCCGATGAGCGGGGCCGCCCTGTACGCCACCCTCCTGCGCGGGGTGCTCACCCACGGCATCGACCCGGCCAGGGTGAGCATCGACTCGCTGCCCGCCGCCGACGTGGACGAGGCCTACGGCGAGATCGGGGTGAGCACCGCCGGCGTCCACCTGTCGGAGTACGACGAGCCCGAGTCCGTACGCGGCTTCATCGGCTTCCACGAGCAGCTCTACCGGCAGGGCGCCACCACCGCGGCGCTGACCACGATAAGGAGCGTCGCCAAGGCGCTGAACACCGCCGGAGTGCCCGCCCTGCGGATGATGCCGACCACCCACACCCTGCGGCTGGCCCTCAACACCGCCGCCCTGCTCGGCACCGGCAGCAGACTGGAGGAGGCGCAGATCGCCATCGTCGTGGTCGAGCTCGCCACCTCCTCGCGGCCCAGCTACTCGGGGCCAGGCAACTACTGGCAGCAGGAGCTCAAGCTCAAACTGCACCAGGCGCTGCTGGCCGATGCCCGCCTCATGGGGGCGACCGTGGCCCCCCGGGACGAGAACAGCTACGTCGTCACCGCCACCCTGGGCGCGCTCGGCCAGGCAACCGACGGGTTGCGGGCGGCGCCGTTCATGGACCGGATCCGCTCCGACACCGGCGCCGAGGTCGAGGTCGGCATCGGCCTGGGCAGCACCGCCAGGGACGCCGACGCCAATGCCCTGGTGGCGGTCGAGAAGGCGCGTAACGCGGGCGCGGCGGCGGCCTACCTGGTGGGCGTCGACGGCTCGGTGCTGTCCCTGCCGGTCCGCCGACGCAAGCGCGTCGAGGCCGAGCCCGCCGTCACCACCAAGGCGGCCAAGCTGCTGGAACGGCTGATCGAAGGGCTCGACGACGGGCCGGACGCGATGGTGGTGGACGCCGAGATCGTCGCCGACGTACTGGCCATCGCGCCGCGCAGCGCCCGCCGGGTGCTGCAGAGCCTCGCTGAGGAGGGGCTGGCCTGGCCGATACCTCCGGTCAAGGGCGCTCAGGCCGGTCGGCCGCGCCAGCCGTACCGGCTTGTTCGGGTTTAGCCGCGTCTGGGCATCGCAGGCCCATTCTGGGTACACGCCTTTAGTCGAAGGTAATCGAACGCACATCGGCCCACGTCTGAAGCGTCGGCCGTCTCGTATATCCACCCGGCCGCCGGTCGGTTCCATCGGCCACGGCCCCGGCGGAAAGGACCCGCCACCATGAACCACGAACCGGACACACCCAGCGGCCACTCCGGAGACGACAACGGCGCACGGCGTCAGTCCATGTCCCCACTCCTCAGGGACCGGCTCGACGCCGCCGCCAGCGCGGCCCGCGCCGAGTTGATCAGCGCCATCGAGAAGAGAGCCGGCCTGTTGCTGTCCTGGGCGGGCGTCGCCTACGGCGTGATCGTGACTCTCATCCTCACCGGTCCGGCCCGCTTCCCGGGACTCGCTCGCTTCGGCGTCATCCTGGCGCTGATCCTGCTGTCCGCGGCGGTCCTGCTGATCCTGATCACCATCCGCCCGCTGTCCCCCGAACACGGCGGAATGAGAATCCTCACCTACGCCGATGAGCCCACACCTCAAGCGCTGATCGCGCGGATGAACGCCGAGATAGAGGACTACGAGCTGTTCCTGGCCACCGACGCCCTCCGGGTCGCCCGGATCGCGCGCGCCAAACAACGCAGCCTACGCTGGGTCGTCGACCTGATCGTCGCCGGAATCACGGTCATGTCGGTCATGGTCTTCCTGGAACGCCTGCTCTGACACCGTCCAGAACCGATGGCTCCACCCCCTCTCAAACGGCTCGCCTCGCGCTCCGCAGGCCGTCACCTCGGCGGCACCGCGCATCTCAGGCGGCACCGCGCATCTCAGGTGGCGCCGTCGTCTTGGGCGGTGCCGTCGTCTCGGTTGTGGCCGAGCACCGCGGCAATCGGCAGGGCCGCTGCCAGGCCGCTGATTAGCACTGCGGCGAGCGCCCCCAGAACGGCCTGCTCATCGCCGAAGGCGATTCCGATGGCGGCCAGCGGAGGTCCCACGTTGCGTACCGCCGCTATGCCTCCCATGGTGGTACGGCGCGTGCGCGGTCCGGTGGCCAGCAGCGTGCCAACGGCGAACGCGACGACGGACAGGACGAACCCCGCGAGCAGCGTACGCGAGCCGAGCAGTATGACGACGTCACGCCAGCTGCCCAGAAGCATGCCCGTCAGCACCATCATGAACGTCACGTTCGACACCGTGGCGGCGGCCGGATGCCATGAGAGTGCCGTCGACCGTGCGTAGTGGCGCACCATCAACCCAATGGCGAACGGCACGAGCTGCAGGATGGCCATGGTCCGCACCAGCGCGGCGACGTCGAAGGAGATTCCCGCACCGACCTCGGCCGTGATGAGGATGCCGCTGCTCATCGGGCCGAAGGTGAGGCTGGCCACGGCGGCCAGCAGCACCTGCATCGCCGTGCCCGCGGCCACATCCCCCTTCTGCACCATGCTCAGCTTCGCCCCGAACGGCCCGCCCGGTGAGGAGGCGACCAGGACCAGGGCGATGAAACCCGCGGCCGGCAGGCCGAACAGCGCGGCGATACCCCAGCCGAGCAGCGGGACGACCACCAGATTGGCCAGCACCGTCAGCAGGAGCAGCGGCAGGTCGGTGAAGACGGCACGCAGCGCCGGCAGCGTGGTGCCGAGACCGGCGGCGAACATGGTGGCCGCGATGAAGATCACGGTGATCGCGTTGAACAGCAGCTGCAATGCGTTCATGAAACCTCCACCCTCGGCGGCGACCCGTGTCCAGGCGGTGCCTGGCGCCGCGCGTCAGTCTCTGAGGTCGCCGTGCCGGCGCCGGGCGGGTAGAGAGGGCACGAGGGGGTATTCGCCGCCGCGTGCGACCGCGAATCGTGGCAGTGCCCGCAGGCACCGCCGTCGTCCAGGACGCCCCCGGGCAGCAGCGGGCCCTAGGCGGTGCCGTGTCTGATCATTCGGTGCAGCTTCGGCACTCCGGCAACCGCCGCGCCCCGGAGGTTGCCCGGATCGTCCTGCCCAGCGTCTTGGCGCGCGGGTAGACGGGACCGTACTTGTGCTGCTCGAGGTGCTCCCCTTTCACAAGGACGAGTGAGGGACAGAACTTAAAATTACCGGCGAAGGAGCAAGTATCCGCCCACCCTTTCGCTGGCCTCATATCAAAGAATCGGCGACATTTATCAGGAACATTTCTTGTGGATCAAAACAACAGCAAAGAGAGGGAACGAACGTAACAAAACCCCAAGTCAGGTGTGCTCATCGAAAGGGGCGTCACATGGACCCCACCGCAGAGCGCACCGAGGCGCCCGAGCGTGAGACCGATCAGCACTGACTCGCGCCGTGTCCGCATCCGGACAGCGAACGATGGCAACTTTCCGTGAGCAAGAGGAGTCTGACTGTCACCAGGCGAAGAAGCGAAAGGGGAATCCGAGTGGCGAACATCCGGCGTCGCACAGCACTGCGGCTGGTCACAGGGGCATCGCTCGCTGCGCTCGGCGGGCTTGCCATCACCGCGCAACCCGCCCAGGCTCTACAACACCTGTGGGGGACCTGTACGCGGTGCAGGACCCTCTGGTTCACCGGGAACGGCACCCGGGGTGGCTGCCCGGCGGGCGACGTCCTCGACGGCGGACACCACTACCTCGGGATCGACTGGATGGTGAAGACCGTCGAAGACGGCGGAGCCGGGCAACCCGGCTGGCGGTGGTGTGGGCTCTGTCAGGCGCTCTGGTTCGAAGGCAACGGTGGCGATCCGGGTGCGTGCCCCTCCGCTTACGGCGGCAACCCCGGACATCTCCCCTTCACACGTCCGGTGGCGGGCACGCCGGGAACATCGTCGGCGCACTACGTCCTGGAGGACATCACCAACAGAGACCGGCCCGGCGGTTTCTCCGGCTGGCGCTTTTGTGGCAAATGCAAAGGGCTCTGGGACGCCGTCAATAACAGCCTGTACACCAACAACGTCTGCCCGAGCGACCACCAGCCGCACAGCCTCTGGGGGAGCGGCAACTACGTCCTGCGCCGCTTCGGCAGCACACGATGATCCATGGTCGTTAATCCCCGACGTCGGTTGGACATAGTTCGAGGCGATCAGCCGGAAGGGGAACGCACCTCGTGTTTGATGCCGGCCTTCATGATGAACTGCTGCGACGCATGCGACGTGACCAGGAGGTACGCCTGAGCCTGCCCAAGGACGGACCTGTGCCGGGTGACCTGATGGAGAAATGGAGGAGCGTAGACGACGACAACACGACGTACCTCAAGCAGGTGGTCGACGAGTACGGCTGGCCGGGTCATGACCTGGTCGGAGAGGAAGGCGCGCAGGCAGCTTGGCTCCTGGCGCAGCATGCCGATCACGACCTGGACTTCCAGCGGCGGTGTTTGGCGCTCTTGCAGGACGCCGTAGACCGGGGCCAAGCGGCGCCGGGTAACCTCGCGTACCTGGTCGATCGCGTTCGTGTCAACGAGGAGCGGCCGCAGGTGTACGGCACGCAGTACCACGCTCCTGACGGCGTTTTCCAGCCGCGGCCGATCGAAGATCGTGAGCGGCTCGACGAGCGCCGAGCCGGGGCTGGGCTGGGACCGCACGCCGACTACGACAGATCCATGAGGCAGCAGTACGGGTGAGAACCTCTCGTGAAGTGGACCTGTCGCCGACGTGAGAATGGCACTGTCCTGCTTCGGTGGGCGCATGCTGAGCGACGAGCCGATACGGGGGCGTGTCCAAGAGCGCGTCCAGCCGGGCCATGACCTCGTCGGGCTGGCCGGCGTCGGCCAGCAGGTGAGCGGTCAGTCCGGTCTGGCGAGTGTCGAAGGTGGTGACAGGCACGTCGGGCGGCGGTGCCATCAGGGCCTCGAATCGCCAGAGCTCCGCCAGGTCGCCGTTCTTGACGGTGAGTGCCAGCGCGGCCACTTCGACCGGGACGGCGGGTCGGCCGGCCGGGGTCAGTGCCTCGAAGTCGATCACGACGTAGGTGTGCCTGGACACATCGGGGTCGTTGAGGAGATCGCCGGCGGGTGAGGATGCGTGGGGTGGCTGCCCGGTGGTTTTCATGTGGTCGCCTCTCCCTGGGTGATTTCGGCGCGCGGGCTCAGGCGTCTCCTAGGCGCACTCGGCCGCCGTACGCGGACAGCAGGGCGTCGTTGTGCGCGTCGCCCCCAGGTGTGTTGGCGGACCTGTAAACGGGCGGCGCTTGCCCGGCGGCCAGGAACCGGCCCACCACGTCGGCGACCAGGAGCTGGGCGATCAGGACGCCGGTCAAGTTCGACACGGGACAGACGGCGCCGCCGCCGGGCAACGGAAGGGCCGCGTCCCCGTACGGTGCGCCGTTGTCGATGACCACGTCGGCCAGCCCAGCCAGCCGCTCCCGCCCACCGGGGACGCGCCCGGCACCGCCACCGGCATCGGCATCGGCATCGGAGTCGGCCCGTTCGCGCGTGGCGGCCTCGGCTGTGTGCGTCCTCGAGGTGATCGCGATCACCGGGTGCCCGCGTTCGGCCGCCAGACGGGCCATCTCGACGATCGTCGCGTTGCCGCCGGAGTTCGAGATGATCACGAAGACGTCGTTGGGTCCGATCTCGGCCAGTTCCCAGATGCGCAGGGCCAGTCCCGGCTCCCGTTCGATCTTCGGGTCGAGGATGTCCTGCGGAGAGGTGTCGCCGTAGTAGGCGAGGTCGCGGATGCCCAGCTGGTTCGCGGGCACCAGCCCACCCGCCCGGCCGACCAGCTCCAGCGCGACCGCCCTGGAGTGCCCCGTGCCGAACGCCTGCACCACCCCACCGGCCCGCAACCCGTCGTAGACCAGGCGCCCGGCCCGCCCGATCGCCTCCCGCTCCGCGTCGAGCACCCGCTCGACGGCCGCCCTGGCGACGTCCTCGTACCCGCTCTGGCCGATCACATGTCCTCCAGCAGTTCGATCACATGTCCTCCAGCAGTTGGCGCGCGGCCCCGGCCAGTTCCTCGGCGCTGCCCGGAGCCACCTGGCTCACCAGCACTTCGTACTCGGCCCGCCCGTACGCCTCGGCGGTCGGCAGGTAGCCGGGATACCCGTTGGCGTATCCCAGTACTATGACCGGCCCCCCTGGGGTGATGCTCTCCGCCACGGCGAGGAACGGCTCGCCGGGTAGCCCCACCACGGACAACTCCCCGAGACGGGCGGCATGCACGTGCACACCGATCGGGCCTTCCCGCCCGCTGCGGTCCAGCCGGGCCCGGACCCCCTCCAGCCTGCTGCGGGCAAGCCGGACAGCGACCGGATCGCCGCTCGCCTCGGCCGCGCGTAGATCAGCGGCCAGCGCGCCCGGATCCACGGCCGGACCTACCGTTGGATCCCCGCGCCGATCCGCGACCGGACTCACGGCTGGATCCCCGCGTTGACCTCCGGCCCGATCCGCGGCCGGACTCACGGCCGGATCTCCGCGCCGATTCCCGGCCCGATCCGGCACCGGACTCACGGCCGGACCCCTGGCCCGATCCCCGGACAGATCCATGGGCACGGAGCCGTGGCTTTCGCCGAGCTGTACCGGGGCGAGCTCCAGTCGTCGCGCCGCCCACGTGATTCTGGAGCTCGCCGACCAGGCGCGGGCCGGGGGTTCTCGCAGCAGCTCCAGGCAGCGGTCGGCGACTGTCGCGGCGAGGCGGTCCAGCTCGGCCGCGTCCTGGCCGCGGCGGGTGTGGCGGGTGCTGATGTCGCCCGCCGCGCCGGTGGCGACCAGTGCCCACACGTCCGGACCGAGCCTCGCGCGCAGGGCCCGTCGTACGGCACCGACCAGGTCGGCGCTGACCAGGCGGCTGGCGGCGGGCAGCACCGTGGGATGAACGGGCAGCACCACCAGCACACCGGCGAGCTGCCCGTTCTCGCCCGCTTCGTTACGGCCGATGAGTCGCCCGTTCTCATCCGCCCTGTGGCGGACGGCGATCACGGTGAGGGGGACCACTGCCGGGGCGGACGGGCGGCTGCGGTCGGCGCCGATGCCGTGCAGCTCGCCGTGGTGGGCCTCCCCGTCGCAGCGGCGCTCGCACTCGATTGCCTCGCGTACGGCCGTGCCCACCGCATCGGTGAGCCGGTCGAGCCATGGGGCGGGTGTTGGCCCTCCGCCAGGTACGCAGCCGGTCTCCGGGCCCGAGTGGGTGTGGCTGGCCGCTAGCCATAACTCGCAGCCGAGTGAGCGGGCCTCCGATCTGACCCGGTGGGCCAGGTCCTCGTTCACGCAGATGACGTCGGCGGTGGCCAGTGCGAAGCGGCGTTCGCCGTCGAACCAGGTGATCGCGTTCACCGTCAGCGGGTCCAGCAGGCCCGCTGACGGGCCGGGGCGGTCGAGGTAGCCGCCCATCGGTGTGCCGTCGGGAACGGGGAGGTTCGCCCTGCCGTGGCCCACTCTCATCGCCGCACCGTCCTGATCATCGTTCCGTAGAGTCCTGAGTCTTCGGTGGCGGCCAGAAAGGCGGCGCCCGCGAGGCTGTCGCCGGCTGGTGGCCGGAGGCGGGCCCGGGGGAGGAGGTCGGCCAGTTCCGCCTCGAACCCGGCCCGCAGCGCGGGGTCGCGTAACAGCCGGCCGGTCCACGCCACGGGCACCTCCGCATCACCGGGGAAGGCGCGGGCGGCCGCCGCCGCGGTCGCCGCCAGCTCGCGGGCCGCCTCGTCGACGATGGCGCGGGCCGTGTCATCGCGGGCCGTGTCGCCACGCGCCAGTTCGAGTACGTGCACGGCGAAGCCCGCCACCTGCGCCACGCCGTCCGGTGACAAATAGAGCCGGGCAGGCAGGCCGGCCAGGTCGCCGAAGACGGCGCGGGCCCGCCGGGTGAGCGGGCCGCTCTGAGCGCGGCCGTCGAAGCCCCGGGCCGCCGCCTCCAGCCCGCGCCGCCCGATCCAGTAGCCGCCGCCCGCGTCGCCGTACAGGAACCCCCACCCGTCCACCTGCCGGACGACGGCCGGTCGTGAACCGCTCACACCGAGGGCGATCGCGCCCGTGCCCGCCGCCAGCACGACGCCGGGGCCGCCGGAGAACGCGCCCGCGTGCGAGGTGACGACGTCCGTGGTGATCATCACGCGCCGGGCCGTCACGAGCAGCCGGGTGGCCAGCTCTTCCGGGGCGTCGAGGAGGGTGGTCAGGCCGAGGCAGACGGTGCCGAGGTCGCCCCAGCCGTCGCCGATCCGGGACAGCACCGCCTCCACCGGCGAGCCTTCGGCATAGGACAGGCCGGGTCGCTCGTACACCTCCCGGATCCGGCCGCCGCTCGCGAGGCCGAGGCGCAGGCCCGTCTGGCCGCCGTCGATCGCCAGGTCCATGTGCCCTCCAGGACGAATCACGAGCCGGGCCGGAGCCCGGCCCTTCGGTATTCGGTCGGGGAACATCCGACGTACCGGCTGAACGCGCCGCGCAGCGCCTTCGCGCTCAGGTAGCCGGTACGTGCGGCGATCACGTCGACGGGCAGCGGCGAGGTGGTCAGGAGGCGGCGCGCGTGCCGTAACCGCAGGCCGGTGAGGTGACGCAGGAAGGTGGTGCGGCGCTCCTCGGCGAACAGGTGCGAGATGTAGAACGGGCTCGCGTTCACCGCCTCCGCCACCGTCGTCAGGCGCAGCCCGGGATCGGTGTAGTGCTCGGCCAGGTACGCCTCGGCCAGCGTGAGCACGTCCCGGCGCGGCGGCGGCGGCATCAGCCGGCCGAGCGTCTCGCGCAGCCAGATGTGCAGGTAGGAGCGCTCATGGATGTCGCCGACCGAGACGATGTCCTCGATCGGCAGCCGGGCGCACGCCTCCACCCAGTCGGTCGAGCCGTCGCTCAGCCTGGACCGGTTGGCCACGTCCACCACGAACAGCAGTTGCCCGATGAGCCAGTTGCGCAGCGTCCGGGGGTCCACGTCCCGCTCGCGGGCGCATCGGTCCACCCAGCTCGCGAGCAGCCCGGCGGCACCGTTGCGGTCGCCGGCCCGTACTCGCCTGGAGAGTTCCCGCTCGATGCGTACGGGCGGCGCGAGTGTCACCCGCGCGGGCGGCGGCGGGGCGATCACCCGGTCGCCGCCGAGCACGAGCTTGTAGTCGTTGGCCAGCCTGGCGTCGCGCTCGGCCGCCCCGCGGCCGTCCAGGCTCGGCGAGCCGAGGCTGACGGTGGCGGTCCAGGCCGTCTCGCGCACCATGTGCGCGCGGACCTCCTCCGCCAGCGCCGCCGCGTCGCTCATCAGGGCGTCGGGGTCGGCTCCGGTCAGCAGGACGAGCCACTCCTCGGGCGGCTGCGGGCGGCAGGTGGCCCCGGGGCGGCCGCGGGTGGCCGCCCGCACCACCTGGTCGGCCTGCCGGAGCTGGCGGCGCGCCCACGGTCTTCCCCGAGCCTGCTCGGACGCCATGTAGTCGTCGATGTCCACCAGTGCGGCCACAGCGTAGTCCATCCCCCTACTTTAGGCGGACCGAAATTTGACCGTATTTACCAGCGTGCCGACTCCCGCCACCGTCGCCCTCATGGTGTCGCCGTCCTTGAGCGGCGCGATTCCGGCCACGGTTCCGGTCGCGATCAGGTCTCCGGGCATCAGTGTCATCCCGTCGGACAGGTCCTCGATCAGCCGGGGGAGGCCGAAGACCATCTGCTTGGTGTTCGCCCGCTGCCTGACCTCGCCGTCCACCTCCAGGACCAGCTCCAGCCCCTGCGGATCCGGCACCTCGTCCACCGTCGCCAGAAACGGCCCGACCGGGGCGAAGGTGTCGAACCCCTTTGACTGGTCCCAGGGGACGTTCCTGGCGATGTTCGCGAGTTGCAGGTCGCGGGCCGTCATGTCGTTGATCACGGTGTAGCCGGCCACGGCCTCCTGCCACCGTTCGGCGGGCAGGTCCCTGGTGGCCTTGCCGATGACGACCGCCAGCTCCACCTCGTGCTCCAGGTGGCGGGTACGGGCCGGCGCCACCACCGGCCGGTTGTGGCCGGTGAGCGCGGACGGCGGCTTGAAGAACAGCACCGGCTCGGGCGGCACCTCCATGCCGCTCTCCTCCGCGTGCGCCCGGTAGTTCAGGGCCAGACAGCAGATCTTCGTACAGGTGGCCACCGGCGGTTCGAAGAGCACCGCGCTCTGGTCCAGCAGGGGGCCCGCCGAGCGCTCGTCCACCAGTTCGGTGAGCCAGTCGAGACCGTGTACGCGCAGGGCGGCCACCGGGTCGTCGCCGAGGTCGGCCAGGCTGAGCAGGCCGTCGCCGCTCGGGTGCAGGGCCACCAGCTCGACGGGGCCTGCGGGGGTACGCCGAATACGTCCAAGGAACATGACCGCAACCCCATCAAGGGCCCGCGACCACCACAAGCACCGAAATTTGCGCTGACAACCCGCTTCTTGCCCTCTTTCTTGTGGCCAGGCGACATTTCACCGTTTGATGGCCGACATGACCCGGACACTGGACGTCAGCCGCGACCTGTACACCACCGCCCAGCGTTACATCGCCGGCGGCGTCTCCAGCGACGCCCGCCGCATGGCGGGCGTTCCGCTCTACGTGGACCGGGCGGCGGGCGCGCGGCTCTGGGACGCCGACGGCAACACCTACCTCGACTACGTGCTCGGTCAGGGACCGGCGCTGCTCGGCCACTGCCCGCCCGCGGTGGTCGAGGCGGTCACCGCGCAGGTGGCCCGCGGCATCGTCTACTCCGCCCAGCACGCGGCGGAGGCCCGCGTGGCCGAACGGCTCTGCGCCATGGTGCCCTCGGCCGAGCGCGTCCGGTTCAACACGGTGGGCTCGGAGGCCGTGCACGCCGCCTGGCGGCTGGCCCGCGGCTTCACCGGCCGGCCCAAGATCCTCAAGTTCGAGGGGCACTACCACGGCTGGCTGGACCCGGTCCTCTACAGCGTGCACCCGCCCCTGGAGGCGGCCGGGCCCGCCGACCGCCCTGCCGCCGTCCCCGGCACGGCGGGCCAGCCCGAGGCCGCCGACCTGGTGGTCTGCCCGTGGAACGACCTCGGCGCCCTGTCCCGGCTGATGGACGAGCACGCGGGGCAGATCGCCGCCGTGGTCACCGAGCCGGTGCTCTGCAACACCGGAGCCATCGAGCCCGACCCCGGCTACCTCCAGGGTGTCCGCGAACTCTGCGACAGCCACGGCAGCCTGCTCATCTTCGACGAGATCATCACCGGTTTCCGGCTCGCTCCCGGCGGCGCCCAGGAGTACCTCGGCGTCTCCCCGGACCTGTCGGTGTTCGGCAAGGCGATGGCGGGCGGGATGCAGGTGTCGGCGCTCGCCGGACGCGCTCGCGTGATGGACGCCATCTCCTCCGGCAAGGTCGCGCACGCCGGCACGTTCAACTCCCAGCCCGTCGGCATCGCCGCCGCCGAGGCGACCCTGCGCATCCTCGACGAGCAACGGGACGAGGTGTACGGCACGCTGTACGCCCGGGGCCGGGAGCTGATGCGCGGCCTGGCGGAGGCGGCGGCCAAAGCGGGGGTCCCGATGCTGGTGGACGGGCCGGGACCGGTCTTCCAGATCTGCTTCACCGAGGCGTCCGCCGTGCGGAACTACCGCGACTTCGCGGCGACGGACCGGGCCATGATGGGCCGCCTGCACGCCGCGCTGCTCGACCAGGGGGTCAACATGGTGCCGCGCGGCCTGTGGTTCCTGTCGACCGCGCACACCGAGGCGGACGTCGCCGCGACCGTCGAAGCGTTCTCGGCGGCGCTGAGCTCGCTCTGACGCTCACAGACCGTGGGCCGCGTAGTCGTAGCGGTCGTTGTAGCGGACGTATGCCTTCTTGCCCACGAAAGGCTCGAAGGGGTCGGGCTGGGCGACCTTCTTGTCCTTGAGGAAGTAGTTGTCGCTGGGGCAGTTGCCGCGCGCCCAGAACGACGAGATCTTGTCCCGCCAGTAGCGGGTGAATTCGAATTTCTTGCACTTCGCGGGGGATGAGCGCCACTTCGCCATCGCACCGCGCCAGTTGCTGTGCTCGTACACGCAGTACCAACCGGACGGGCAGGATGCCTGGGTCGCCGACATCAGCAGGCGGACCGTGCCGCCCTCCCAGGAGATCTCGTTGTCGCTCAGCTTCGTACCGTTGGGAATCGCGGCCAGGTAGGTGTCGATCCGGGCCGCTTGGGCCGGGGCCGCGGCGAATCCGCTGACGACTATCGCACCGGCACCGATGGCGATGGCGGTCGTTCTCACTGCCTTCATCATGTCTCCTTCGATCGGCTGGGAAGAAGGTAGGCAGCGCGGTGTTGAGCATGTGTTGAGTCGGTGTTGAGTCCCCTCTTGCGGATCTGCCGCGCCCGCGGCCATGCTCGATTTCCGAGCACGAGTCGATCTCGGGGGGCGCGGTGCACACTCACGATCCTGGCCTCTCCCGCCGGAGTCTGTTATGACGGTGACGGCGACGCCTCCGGTCCGGCGCAAGGAGTCGGTCTCCGGGCGGGTGCGCACGCTGGCCGGGCTGTCCCTGCTGACGCTGGCCCTGCTGCTGGCCGCGATCCTGGCCGGCGCGGCGAGTACGGGCTCCAGCCTGCGCACCACCGGGCATGACGCCGGGCCGCAGGTGCTCGCCACCGCGGGCCTGTATCGGCAGCTGTCGGAGATGGACGCGCTGGTGGCCGAGGCCCTGCTGCTGGGCAGGGAGTACGGCCCGCAGCAACAGGCCGACCTGACCAGCTATGACCAGCGGCGGCTGGAGATCTCCGAGAGCCTGCTCAGGGCCTACCGGCTGGCCCTGGACAACCCGGCCGAGCAGCGCACGGTCGAGTCGCTGATCGAGGGGCTCGGCCGCTACGAACGGCTGGCGGCCCAGGCCCGGCTGCTGGACACGCAGTCCAAGCACACCGCGGGACAGCCGCCCGACAACGTGGTCAGGGCCTATCAGCAGGCCACCGACCTCATGCACCGCGAGCTGCTCCCTCAGGCGTACAACCTGACCCTGGAAACCGGGACGATCGTCAGACGCGCGCACGCCGCCGAGCGCTCGACCACCTCGCTGGCCCGCTTCGCCGTCATCGTCATCGGGCTGCTCGCGCTGGCCTGCCTGCTGGGCCTGCAGGCCTATCTGACCCGCAGGTTCCGGCGGGTCTTCGCGCCGGCCCTGGTGGTCGCGACCGTGCTCACCGCGGCCGGTCTGGTGACCGGTACGGCTCTGCTCAACCGGCAGGGCCAGGCGCTGGAGGAGGCCAAGCGCGATGGGTTCGACTCGGTGCTCACCCTGACCAGAGCGCGGGCGATCAGCAAGAGCATGTACGGAGACCAGAGCCGCTACCTGCTCGACCGCTTCCGCAAGGACACCTACGAACACACCTTCCTGGACAAGTCCCAGACGATCGCGGCCGTCGAGTCGACCAGCCTGCCCGACTACCAGAGCAAGCTGCGCGCCGACTTCCAAGGACTGCTCGGCAGTCTGACGGGCCAGGACCGGCAACGACTCTTCACCGTCTACCAGCGGTTCCAGCAGGCCGACGGGCGGATGCGGACCATGTCGGCCGAGGCGGCGATCAAGTTCTGGGACGGCGAGCTCACCCAGACCTACGAGAGCTACGACAAGGTGCTGGAGGAACTGGTCCGGCGGCACGAGTCCGACTTCGAGCGCGCCATCGACAGCGGCGACGGGGCCCTGGAGACGCTGTGGCGGTCGATCCCCGCCGGGCTGGCCGCCGGCGCCCTGCTCATCCTGGTCGGCGTCTGGCCACGACTCAGGGAGTACCGGTGAGAAGACTGCTGATCTGCCTGATCCTGCTGGTCAGCGCCTGCGGCGCCGCACGGCCGGCCTCCCTCATGGACCACGACGAGCTGATCGTCGCCATCCGCTCCGACGTCCCGCTGATCAGTTTCAAGGGGGCGGACGGCTCCTACGACGGCTTCAACATCGACGTGGCCGAGGATCTCATCTCCCGGCTGGGCAAGCGGATCCGCTGGCTGGAGATCAAGGCCGGCGACCAGCTCACCGTGCTCACGGACGGGCGTGCCGACCTGGTCTTCGCCCACATGTCGGTCACCCCGGAGCGGAAGAAGGTGATCGACTTCGCCGGGCCGTACCATGTCGACTTCCAGGACATCGCGGTACGACCGGCCGACAAGGGCGTCATCCGCGACGTCCGCGACCTGGAGGGCCGCAAGATCTGCTGGGTGCGCGGCACGAACATCGCCCAGCGGATCGTCGACGAGCGCCGGGTCAAGGCGATCGTCGTCCCGGCACCCGACTACAACGCCTGCCTGGAGATGATCAAGGACGGCAGGATCGACGCCATCTCCACCAACAGCCAGATCCTGGCCGGGCTGCTCACCAGGCCGGGCGTCGACCTGCACCTGGTCGGCGCGACCTTCAACGAGCAACGCACGTCGATCGGCGTGCGCAAGGGCGACGTCGACGGCTGTGAGGAGCTCAACCGGGCCATCACCGAGATGTACCAGGACGGCACGGCGAACATGCTGCTGGACAAGTGGTTCGGCAAGTCCGGCATCGACCTGTCGGTGGTGGCGGTTCCGCAGTTCGAGGGCTGCTCCTAGGCGGGCGGCCTGGCGATCTCGGCGCTGAACCTGTCGACGAGCGCCTGCTTGGCGCGCCCGGCGACCTCCACGTCGTAGGAGACCAGCTTGACCGTCGCGGGGTCGGCCGCCTTGGAGTGCGCCGGCACCTTGGTGTTGGTGGGCAGGGCGTAGAACTTCGCCAGCGGCCCCAGCCGCTGGGACGCTCCGCTCAGCGCCCAGTCGACGTACTTGCGCGCGCTGTCGGGGTTGTGGGCCCCGGCCAGCACCGCCAGGCCGCCGAGCTCGTAACCGGTGCCCTCCGCGGGGAAGGTCACCTGCAGGTTCGGATAGCCCTGCTCCTGGGCGGCGACGCAGTCATGGGAGAACACGACGCCCACCGCCGCTTCCCCCTTGGCCGCCTGCACGGCGGCCGCACTGCCGGAGGAGTTGTACCTGAGCACGTTCGGGTGGAGCTTGCGCAGGTAGCCGAGCGCCGCGTCCTGATCGCCGCCGTTGAGCTCCACCTGCGTCCACAGGGTGGTGTAGGCGGTCCCGGAGGTGGCCGGGTGGGCGATGGCGACGCTGCCGCGCAGCCGTTCGTCCAGCAGATCCTGCCAGGAGCTGATCGGCTTCAGGCCGCGTTCGGCCAGCTCCTTGGTGTTGTTGCAGAAGGCCAGCACGCCGGCGTAGATCCCGCTCCAGGCGTTCTCCGGATCAGCCCACCCCTGCCGGATTTCAACGGATTTTTCGGATTTGTACGGCTCAAGCAGGCCCTGACTCTTGGCGGCCACGTAGGCGTCGGCCGGACCGCCGTGCCAGACGTCGAACTCCTGCCGTGCCCTGGCCGCCTTGATCCGCTCCAGCGCCTCGCCACTCGACAGCCGGACGAAGTCGGCCTCCACGCCGGTGGCGTCGGAGAACCTCTTGACCATCATCGCGCACCATTGCTCGCTCGCGCCGCACGCGACCGTGATCTTGTCCCTTCTCGACGTCGAACAGCCCGCGACCATCAGGACCGCTACCAACGCGATGGCTAACGGCCTCATGGCCTCTCCAAGGGGTCGCCCGACGTCTCGCCCGTGCGCTCCCATTCGACACTCCGCCATGAGAGTCACGCAACCGATCTCCACCCACCCATGGCCTACTGGCCGGTGCGGTAAACGGCGCGGCGCCGACGGCGGCGGCGTGAGCGTCTACATGGCGCACGGCGGGACCAACTTCGGGCTCTGGGCGGGCGCCAACGAGCACGAGGGCCGGTTGCAGCCCACCGTGACCAGCTACGACTCCGACGCGCCGGTCGCCGAGCTGCGGGACCGCCCCGAGCTGGGACCTCCGGAGGAGTACGTCGAGGAGTTCGGCTGACCCGTTTCACCCTTGGAGCCGAGCGTCGGCCGCGGCGAGGAAGACGTCGAGCACCCCGTCCCCGACCTGGGGCTGGGCCGCGCCCCAGCGGTTGCGCGGCGGGCTGACCCGGACGGCGCGGGCCTGCCGCTGCAGGTCACGCGACTCGGCGAGCAACGCGGCGGCCTTGGTCTCGTCTCCGGCCTGCTTGGCTTGGAGCGCGTCGAGCATGGTCACCATCGCCCTGCCCCACAGCTCGGTGGCGTCCAGCCAGGACGCGGCGTCGTCGGTGAAGCCCTTCTCCACCGATCCGCCGCGGATGGTGGCCGGCGCCGTGGCGACGGCCTTCGCGTACGGACGCAGCGCGGCGATCGCGTCGCCGGGCCGCCCGCCGTTCCACACTCGCCAGAACTCGGCCACGCGCGCGGCGAGGACGGGTGCCTGAGGCTGCCAGGGGGTGCCGCCGAAGGTGGGAGCCACGTGCTCCAGGTCGCCGAAGACCAGCAGGGCCTCGGTGGCCGCCTTGTCGCCGCGGGCGAGATAGGACATCGCCCGTGGCCAGCTCCTGCTCGCGTCGTACGCTCCGTCGTTCCAGGTGAAGTCCGCGGCGCCGAAGACCGCGACCTTGCTCGCGTACGGCTGGTTCATCGGGTTGGCCACGATGCCGGACAGGTGCGCGGCCAGGCCGCCCTCACGCTTGTCGTAGGGCGCCAGGAGCAGCCGGCCACTGGTGTTGCCGTAGTCGTTGACCGGGTAGTTGTCCCAGACGAAGACCTTGCGGCCGAACAGCTCCGCCGCCTTCTCGGCCTGCGCGTTGGTGATCTCCGGCGGCACCGTGTCGGTGCCGGTCCACATCACCTCGATCGCGGGATCCAGGGATTCCCGCAAGGTCTGCTTGTACGTGGTGTCGGTCAGATCGCCGTACTCGGTGGGCACCATCTGCAGCCGCTGGGCGCCGTCGTGGCCGGCGATGAAGGTGCGCTGCACGTCATTCAGCAGATCGACCTGGGCTTTCGCCGCGGCGGTGCGTCCGGCCGCGCCGTACGCGGCCTCATCCGCCGCGCAGTTCCAGCGGGTGTAGCTGATGTCGTCCAGCGGGATGGAGAACGCCCTGGCGCCCAGGTCGTAGAGCGCCTGCAGCTTCCGCTTGAGGGTGTCGCGGTCCGCGGGGTCGGAGTAACAGATCGACACGCCGGGGGAGAGCGCGAAGGTGAAGCGGACATGGTTCGCGCCGGCCCGGGCCACCAACTCGCCCAGTTCGGCGAGCTTGGCCGCCGGGTAGGGGTCGCGCCACTTGTCGCGGTGGTAGGGATCGTCCTTGGGGGCGTAGATGTAGGTGTTGGCCTTGACGTCGCCGTAGAAGTCCATCTGGTCGAGGCGTTCGGCGTGTGTCCACGGTGCGCCGTAGAAGCCCTCGATGGTGCCGCGCAGCGGCATGGACGGGAAGTCGCTGACCCGGACTCCCGCCACCTCCCAGCCGCCACCCGAGCGGACGAACAACTGGCGCAGCGTCTGCACGGCATAGAACTGGCCCCCGGCGTCCTTGCCGCCGAGCGCGATCTGGCGCGACCGGCCGCCCGAGACTCGTAACGCGTATCCCTCGGCCTTGTCGGGCACGACCACGTCGCCGAGCGCCCGCGCGATGTCCGGGCGGGCCGCGGGGCCGAGCCGCACTGTGAGCAGCCCGGCGGCGGGGGTCCGGTCAGGGGCGACGATGTCCACCCGGGTCGCGCCGTGTGCCTTGAGCTCCCGTACGAGGCGGTCGCGGGCGGCGGGGTCGGTCTGGTCGTCGGCGATCACTTGCACCCGGCTGGTGACGACGGCGGCCGCACCGACGCCGCTCAGCGACTGCGGAGTCGGCGACACCGAGGGTAAGGGAGGAGCGGCATGGGCGGCGGGGGTGGGCAGGAGTGCCCCGGCGCACAGGGTCGCGGCCAGCGCGAGGGCTGCTGTGCGGGTTGGTTTCCTCACGAAACTCTCCATTCGTCTATGTCGGCTGGAGGCGCGGTGCTGGCGCGTATGACGAGGTCGGGGGTGGGAGCCTGCACCGCGCGGGGCTCCGGACGCTCGGCCATCACGTGGAGCAGTTCGGTCGCGGTGAGCGTGCCGAGCGCGTACGTGTCGCGGGTCAGCGCGGTGATCGGGGGATGCGGCAACTGGGTGAGGATGGAATCGTCGAAGGACAAGATGGAGACGTCGCCGGGGACCCGTACGGACCTCTCGGTGGCCACGCCCAGCCCCGCCGCCGCCATGACGTCGCTGTCATAAATGATCGCCGTGCACCGGGGGCTCGCCTCCAGCAACTGGCGCGTGGCCGACGCTCCTTGGGTGTCGGAGTAGTCGGTCGCCACGCTCACGATGTCGACGCCGAGCGTTTCGCGCGCGTCGGCGACGGCCTGGAGGCGGCGTCGTGTGTGCTGGTAGGAGGGGATGCCGCTGACGTGGCCGAGGAACCGGTGGCCGAGCGCGGCGAGGTAGGCGAGGACGCGGGTCATCGCCGCGTGGTCGTCGACCCAGACGCTGGTCAGCGGCAGGGGAGCCCCGTGGCCGCCCAGGATGACGGCGGGGATGCCGAGGCCGGCGATGAGCCGCGGCCGGACGTCGTCGACCGTGAGGTCGAAGAGCACCAGCCCGTCGACCCGGTTCTCGGCGGCCCAGCGGCGGTAGACCGCCACCTCCGCCTGGGGATCCTCGACGATGAGGAGCTGGGTGGCGATGCCCTCGTTGGACAGGCGGGACTGCAGGCCCGACAGGACGTGCGCGAAGAACGGCTCGACGCCCAGCGTGCGGGCCGGACGGGCGAGGACGATGCCGACCGCGTCGTTGCTGGCCCCCTTGAGGGAGCGCGCGGCCCGGTGCGGGCGCCAGTTGAGCTCCTCGGCGACCTCGAGGATGCGCTTGCGCGTCGCGTCGCTGATGCCGGGGCGGGCGTTGAACGCCAGTGACACCGCAGAGACGGAGACGCCCGCCAGCCGCGCGATGTCGGTGCTCTTCAGCCGGGCCGGTGGGGCGGGCGCCGAGGGCTCGGGGGAGCCGGATGAAGCAGGCGGAACCTCGTCGTTCGGTGGCATCGCTCCTCCATCGTCGTTACGCAAACGAGATGATCCTCCCTCGTGACCATGAGAACTAAACCGTATTAGTCTTCGGTCACTTGCCACAACTAAAACGTTTCAGGCATATTGTCACACCTCCGCTACGGAGAGGCGCGCGATGCACAACCTCCTCAGCCGCACCCTTGAGCGGCTCGACCGCGTGCGGCGAGACCGGATCCTGCCCCGGATTCACACCCGGTCGGCAGGCGTCGAGGTCGAGGCATGGACCGTCGCGGACGACGGGGAGCCGGTGAGCGCCCGGCACGCCCTCGGGCTCGCCCGCGACCCCGGCCGTACCGCGCCCGGCTACCGTCCCTTCCCGCTGGGCGCGGCCTGGGGACAGGCCTGGGCCACGACCTGGTTCCGGATCCGCGGCACGGCCGGGCAGCAGGCCGGTCCCCTTGACCTCGTCCTCGACCTGGGCTGGTTCGACCACTCCGTGGGCGGCCACTGTGAGGGCCTGGTCTTCACCCCGGACGGCACGATCGTCAAAGGCCTGCACCCTCGGCAGCCCCACGTCCGGTTACGCGGAGACGGAGCCGTCCCCGGCCTGCTCGACGCCGACGGCACGTTCGTGCTCTACGTCGAGGCGGCGGCGAATCCGCTGCTGCTCGGGTTGCCGCCGTTCGTCGTCACCGATCACGGTGAGAAGGGGGCGGAGGAGCCGTTCGAGCAGTTCAGGCTGCGCCGCGCGGAGCTCGCCGCGTTCTCGCCGGAGATCCACGCCCTGGCCTGCGACCTGGACGTCGCCGGTGGCCTGGCCGCCGAGCTGAGCGCGGACGAGCCGCGGCACTGGCGGCTGCTGCGCGCGATAGAGGAGGCCCTGGATGTCTACGACGAGGCGGACGCCGAGGACGGCGCCCGGCGGGCGCGCGCGATCCTGGCTCCCGTCCTGGCCGCGCCCGCGCACGCCAGCGCCCACCGGATCACCGCCGTCGGGCACGCGCACATGGACACGGCGTGGCTGTGGCCGCTGCGCGAGACGGTACGCAAGCTCGCCCGTACGGTCTCCAACGCGCTCGCCCTGCTCGACGCCGACCCCGCGCTGGTGTACACGATGTCGGCGGCCCAGCACTTCAGCTGGCTCGAAGAGCACTACCCGGAGCTGTTCGATCGGGTGCGGCACCACGTTGAGCGGGGCCGGTTCGTACCGGTCGGCGGCATGTGGGTCGAGGCGGACGGCGTCATTCCCACCGGCGAATCGATGGTGCGCCAGCTCACCTACGGCAAGCGCTACTTCATCAGCCGGTTCGGCCGCGAACCACGGGAGATGTGGCTGCCCGACTCGTTCGGCTACTCGGGCGCCCTGCCCCAGTTGGCCCGCCGGGCCGGGTCCCGCTGGTTCCTGACCCAGAAGATCTCCTGGAACGACACCACGGTCTTCCCGCACCACACCTTCTGGTGGGAGGGCATCGACGGCACGCGGATCTTCACCCACTTCCCACCTGCGGAGACGTACGCCGCCGAGGTGACCGCCCGCGAGCTCCGCCACGCGGTCACCACCTTCAAGGACAAGGCGATCGCGTCCCATTCGCTGCTGCCCTACGGGTACGGCGACGGAGGCGGCGGACCCACCAGGGAGATGGCCGAACGGCTGCACCGCTTCGCCGACCTGGAAGGCGCGCCACGGGTGACCTCCAGGTCGCCGGCGGAGTTCTTCCAGGAGGCCGAGGCCGAGCTGCTGGACGCCGGATCCCTGGAACCGGTCTACCGTGGTGAGCTCTATCTGGAGCTGCACCGGGGCACCCTGACCTCGCAGACGGCCATGAAACAGGGCAACCGGCGCTGCGAGTCGCTGCTGCGGGCGGCCGAATACCTCAGCGCGGCGGCGAGCACGCTGCGCGACGCGCCCTACCCGCACGCGGACCTCGACGAGATCTGGCGCACCGTGCTGCTGCACCAGTTCCACGACATCCTCCCCGGAACCTCGATCGCCTGGGTGCACCGCGAGGCCCGCGACACCTACCGGATGGTCGAGGAACGGCTGCACGATCTGATCAAACAGGCCACGGCGGCACTGGGCGGCGAGCGGGCCGACCCACTCGCTGCGGCGGAACCGAGTGCGGCCGTCGTCGAGGTCACCGACGGCGAGGCCGGCGCCACCGTACTGGATGACGGTCTGCTGCGGGTCGTGGTGGACGGCGGCGGCCATGTCGTCTCCCTCCTCGACCAGCGCGGCGGCCGGGAGGTCGTCCCGCCCGGGCGGCGCCTCAACGAACTGCAGCTCTTCCGCGACGAGCCGGTGCGCTGGGACGCCTGGGACGTGGACCGGCACGTGCTGCGCCACCCCCAGGTGCTCGACGACGTCACGAGCCGGAAGGTGATCCGCGACGGATCCGACGCAGGCGTGGAGGTGGTCCGGCGGACCGGCGCGTCCACGATCACGCTGACCATGTGGTTGCGGGCCGGCACCGGGCGGTTCGAGACCGAGTGCGCCGTCGACTGGCAGGAGCGGGAACGCCTGCTGAAGGTGGCCATCCCGGCGCGGGTCAGCGCGCGGACCGCGCGGTTCGAGACCCAGTACGGGTACGTCGAACGCCCGCTGCTCGCGAACACCGCGTCCGAGGAGGCGATGTTCGAGGCCGCGATGCACCGCTACGTGCAGGTGGCCGACGCCGACTTCGGCCTCGCGATCGTCAACGACACGATGTACGGAGCCGACGCCCGCGCCGACGGCGACTCCACCGTCGTCCGGCTGTCCCTGCTCCGGAGCGCGCGCTTCCCCGACCCCCACGCCGACCAGGGCACGCACGCCTTCCGCTGGGCGGTGCTGCCCGGCGCGGACGTGCCCACCGCCGTCGAGGCCGCCTACGCGTTCAACGCACCCGACCTCGCCGGGCTGTCGCCGATAGCACCGCTGGTCCGCCTGGAGCTCCTCACCGGCCACGCGGTCGTCGACTGGGTGAAGCAGGCCGACGACTGCTCCGGTGACCTGGTCGTCCGCGTGTACGAGACCCAGGGAGGACGGGCGAGCGCACGGATGCACTGCCACGAGGAACTCGGCGCGGGAGCCGTCCTGTGGGAGACCGACCTGCTCGAACGAGAGCTCACCGGTGACGAGGACCTGCCCCTGGCCGTGGGGCCGACACACCGTTCCGTGAGCGAGGCCCGGCTGGATCTCGGCCCTTTCCAGGTGGCGACCCTGCGGATCGCCGCCCCACCCAAGGAGGACATCCAATGAAAAGATGGACCGGTGTCGCGGCACTCGCCCTAGGATCGCTACTGCTGTCCGGGTGCGGCGGCGGCGATCCGACGCCGCAGGCCTCTGGCGGGGCGCTGTCGGGCACGATCAAGTTCCAGACCTGGAACCTGAAGAACGACAAGTTCACGCCCTACTTCACCGAGCTGATCGCGGCCTTCGAGAAGGAACACGCCGGCACGAAGATCACCTGGGTGGACCAGCCCGCCGAGGGCTACCAGGACAAGCTGTCGGCCGACGCCGCCGCGGGGGCGCTGCCCGACGTCGTCGACATGGGACCCGAGGCCGCCTACACCCTGGCCCAGGCCGGGGTCCTGCTCGACCTCAGCAAGGCCGACCCCCAGGCCAAGAGCCTGTACCTGGACAAGGCGTGGGAGGCGATGACGTTCAGCGGGCTCGGCGGCGGAACCTTCGGCTACCCGTGGTACCTGAACACCGGGCCGTCGTTCTTCAACACGGCGCTGTTCAAGAAGTGCGGTCTGGACCCGGCCAAGCTGCCCGCCACCTATGACGAGCTCTTCAGCCAGGCCGAGACCATGGCCAAGAAGTGCTCGGACGTGTCGATGATCGCCCGGATGCCGGTCATCGAGATGTTCGGTGAGGCCGGCGTGCCCCTCATGGACGCCGCGGGCAAGAAGTTCACCTACAACGACGCCAAGGGCGTGGAGCTGGTCGAGCGCTTCAGGAAGCTGTACGCCGGCAAGGGCCTGACCCAGGAGTCGCTGAACAACCTCCAGACCAAGGAGGTGGAGGAGTTCAAAGCCGGGCGGCTGGCGTACCTGTCGGGCAGTTCCTACACCCTCAACGACCTGAAGGAGACCGCGCCCGACATCTACAAGGCGCTCGGGATCGGGCCGCGGATCAGCACCGCCGCCCCCAACATGTACATCGAGTCGCTCGTCGTGAACGCCACCGGCAAGAACCAGCCCCTGGCCACGGCCTTCGCCAAGTACGTGACCAACGCCGCCAACCAGCTCGCCTTCGCCAAGAAGGCCTCGGTGTTCCCCTCGTCGGCCGGGTCTATGGACGACGAGTACTTCACCAAGGACGACGGCGACCCCGCCACGAAGACGCGCCTGGAGAGCGCCGCCCAGGTCAAGAAGGCGGTCGTGTGGTGGCCGCCGGCCTTCTCCGGCTCGGCCGACGCCGACACGCTCCGCGAGCAGATCGCCCAGGCCCTGCTGGGCAAGAAGTCGGTGCAGCAGGCGCTGGACGAGTCGGTCAAGTACTCCAACGACCGGCTGGCCTCGCACGGATGACCGACTCCACCCCGGCCACCCACAAGTGGCGCGTGACCCCCTGGTTGTTCCTGGTGCCGGGCCTGGCCGTCGTCGTGCTCCTGGTCCTCGTGCCGTTCCTGAACACGCTGCGGCTGGCGTTCACGGACTCCATGCTGCTGCGGCCCGGGGACTTCGTCGGACTGGACAACTTCCGGCGGATGTTCGCCGACGAGCGGTTCGGCACCGCGCTGCTGAACTCCAGCCTGTACGTGGTGTGCGTCGTGCCGTTCATGGTGGTGCTGCCCCTGGTCCTCGCCTCGCTGCTCAGCGGGGCCGGGCGGCTCATGGGGTTCTTCCGCACCACCATGTACCTGCCGGTGATCATGTCACCGGTGATCGTCGGCCTGATCTGGACGAACCTGCTCGACAAACGCGGCCTGGTCAACGAGCTGCTCGGCACGCTCAAGCTCGTCGCCCAGCCCGTGCCGTTCCTCACCGACCGCTGGCTGCTGCTGTTCAGCGCGATGTTCGTCACCGTGTGGACGGGCCTGGGCTACTACATGGTCATCTACCTGGCCGCGCTGGCGAACATCGACCCCAGCCTGTACGACGCGGCGGCGATGGACGGCGCCGGCCCGGTACGCGCGTTCCTGAACGTCACCGTTCCGGGCGTGCGCTCGACGATGGCGCTCATCGGCGTCCTGTCGTCCGTGGCGGCCTTCCGGGTCTTCGGCGAGATCTACGTGCTCACCGACGGCACCGGAGGGGTGGGCGGCGGCGATCTGACGATGACCATGCTCATCCAGCGCGAAGGCACCGGCCTGCAGGCGCGTACCGGATACGCCGGCGCGATCAGCCTGGTCATGTCCGTCATCCTCGGCGCGCTGCTGATCGCGCAACTCGTGATGCAACGCAAGCAGAGGTCTTTCTGATGTCCACCCGACGTCGCTTCTCGCCGGGTTCGGCCGTGCGTTACCTGATCCTGGTCCTGATGGCCGTGCTGCTGGCCGGCCCCCTGCTCTGGCAGCTCTCGCTGTCGCTCAAGGGCGCCGGCGACGCGCTGTACACCCGGCCGCCCGAGCTGATCCCCGGCCATCCCACGCTGGGGAACTTCTCGACCGTGCTCGATCGCATCCCGGTGCCCCACTACCTGCTCAACTCGCTGACCGTGGCCGCCATGGCCGTCGCCGGCAACGTCGTGGGCGCCACCTGCGCCGGTTACGCACTGGGCAGGCTGCGCTTCCGCGGCCGCGGGGTGGCGGCCGGCATCTTCGTCGCCGCCCTGCTCGTCCCGGCCGAGACGGTCCTCATCTCCCAGTTCCTGCTGGTCAGGGCGGCCGGTCTGGCCAACACCCTGATCGGCGTCGTCCTGCCGACGATCGTGGCCGCGCTGAACGTGCTGCTCATGCGCAACGCGTTCGCCAACCTGCCCGCCGAGTTCGACGAGGCGGCCGTCATCGACGGCGCCAACGCCTGGCAGCGGTTCATCCGCGTCTCCGTCCCCCAGGTCAAGGGCGTCATCACCGTCGTGGCGATCTTCGCCTTCGTCGGCTCGTGGAACGACTTCCTGTGGCCCCTCATCGTGCTGTCCGACGAGGACAACTACACCCTCACCGTCGGACTGAACCGGCTGCGCGGCACCTTCTACGACGATCCGCGCCTCATCGCGGCCGGCACGATCATCGCCCTGGTTCCCATCGTCACGTTCTTCGCCGTGTTGCAGCGCTACTTCTTCCGCGGGCTCGAAGCGGGAGGCTTGAAAGGGTGAAATGCTGAGATTCGGGGTCAACTACACGCCCTCCCGGGACTGGTTCTACTCCTGGCTGGATCCGGACTGGACGGCTACCCGGCGCGACATGACGGCCCTGGCCGGGCTCGGCCTGGATCACGTCCGCGTCATGCCGCTGTGGCCCGTCCTGCAGCCGAACCGGACGCTGATCCGCCGCCGCGCCCTCGACGACGTGCGTCACGTCGTGGAGATCGCCGGCGAGGCCGGTCTCGACGCCAGCGTCGACGTCCTGCAGGGACACCTGTCGGGCTTCGACTTCGTGCCGAGCTGGCTGACGGACTGGCACCGCCGCAGCATGTTCACCGACCCGGACGCGATCGGCGCGCAGGCCCACCTGGTCGAGGCCCTCGACGAGCACCTGCGCGACCTGCCCAACTTCCTCGGCCTGACCCTGGGCAACGAGGTCAACCAGTTCACCTCCGCCCTGCACCCGAGCCCGATGCCGGCCACCGCGCAGCAGGTCACGGCCTGGCTCCGGGCGCTGCACGGCGAAGGTCCGCGCGACCGGCGCCACTTCCGGCTCAACGCCGAATACGACGCCGTCTGGTACGCCGACGGTCACGCCTTCACCCCCGCGCACTCCACCCGGCACGGCCAGATGAGCGTGATCCACTCGTGGATCTTCAACGGCACGGCGCAGGGGTACGGCGCGATGTCGCACGAGAGCGTCAGCCACGCCGCGTACCTCATCGAGCTGTCGCGCGCCTTCGCCCTCGACCCGGCCCGCCCGGTGTGGCTGCAGGAGGTCGGCGCGCCGCTCAACCACCTCACCGAGGACCAGGCGCCGGACTTCTGCGAGGGCACCGTGCGGGCGGCGGCCGACAGCGACGCCCTGTGGGGTGTCACGTGGTGGTGCTCGCACGACGTGGAACGCGGGCTGGCCGACTTCCCCGACCTGGAGTACAGCCTCGGCCTGATCGGCGCCGACGCCGGCGTCAAGCCGATCGGCAGGCGCTTCGCCGAACTGGCCGCCGAACTGCGGCACCGGCCGCGCCCTTCCCCACGGCGGGAGGCCGTCGTCGTCCCGGTCGACGCCGAGGACGTCCCCGTGTCCCGGGCGGAGCTCTCTCCCGGCGGCGGCGTGTTCGAGACCTGGATGAGCCGCGCCCGCGCCGGAGCCCGGCCCGCCGTGGTCACCTCCACGGTCGCGGGCGACCCGTCGGCGCTACGCGCCCGCGGCATCGAACGGCTCGTCCACGCCGAGCCGACGGGTCGCACCTTCTACAGCTCGGTCGCCGATGTCGAGGTACTCGAACGGATGGCCGCACATGCTGATCGTTGAGCCCGGCAGCGGCAGCGGCAGCGGCAGCGGAAGCGGAAGCGGGAGCGGGAGCGGGAGCGGCGGTGGCGGTGGCGGTGGCGGTGGCGAGCCCGGGACCAGGACCGGCATGGGGCCGGGGATCGGCGTCGTGGAGCCGCTGCTCGCCGAGCTTTCCCTGCGGGAGAAGGTCGGCCAGCTCAACCAGCGCCTGTTCGGCTGGCAGGCCGTCGAGCGGGCTCCCCGGGGCGGTTTCCGGCTCACCGACCTCGCTCGTGCCGAGCTCGATCGGTGGGGCGGACTCGGCGCACTGTACGGGGTTTTCCGCGCCGACGCCTGGTCGGGCCGCTCGTGGGCCGACGGGATCCGGCCGGAGGAACGCGCCGAGGTGGCCGCCCTGGTCCAGGACGAGGTGTCGCGGGCGGGCGGGCGCCACATCGGAGTGCTGCTGTCCGAGGAGGCCCCGCACGGGCACCAGGCGCTGGGCGGGACGCTGCTGCCGACCAACCTCGCGGTGGCCGCGGGGTGGGATCCGGCGCTGCTGACCGAGGCCGCGGCCGCCGTCGCGGCCGAGCTCGCGGCCAGCGGGGTGCACCTGGCGCTGGTGTCCGCGCTCGACCTGCTGCGCGACCCACGCTGGGGGCGGGCGGAGGAGTGCTTTGGCGAAGATCCGCTGCTGGCCGCGGAGCTCACCAGAGCGCTGGTGATCGGCATGCAGGGTAGTGATCGCGGCGCGGTGGGCGGCGGCGGAGTGGCGATCGTGGTCAAGCATCTGGCCGCTCAAGGCGAAGCCGTCGGCGGGCGCAACGGCCAGTCCGCCGTCATCGGCGCCCGCGACCTGCGCGAGCTGCACCTCCCGGCGGTCCGGGCCGCTGTGGAGGCTGGGGCGCTGGGGTTCATGGCGGCTTACAACGACATCGACGGGGTGCCGTGCTGCGCCAACCGCGACCTGCTCACCGGCTTCCTGCGGGCCGAATGCGGCTTCGACGGAATCGTCATGGCCGACGGCCTGGCCGTCGATCGGCTCACCTCGATGACGGGCGACCCGACGGCCACCGCCGTGGCGGCGCTCGAGGCCGGCGTGGACCTGTCGCTCTGGGACGAGTCCTTCGGCCTGCTGGAGCAGGCCGCCACCGAGGACCCGCGGGTGGCCGAGCTGGTCGACACCGCCTGTCGCCGGGTCCTCACGCTCAAGCAGCGCTTCGGCTTGCTCACGGAAAGCCTGCCTGCGGCCACCGCGCCCGTCACGCTCAACCATCGCGAAACGCTCGCCCTGGCCGGCCGCGCCGCCGACGGCCTGTCCCGTCGGCTGGCCCGGCAGTCGCTGGTGCTGCTCCACAATGGCGGCGGGCTCCTGCCGCTGGACCGGCGGGCGCTGACCAAGGTGGTCCTCGCCGGTCCGAACGCCCGCGACGTCACCGCCCTGCTGGGCGACTACGTGCCGCCCCTGCCCCCGGGGTCGGCCGCCGGCCTGGACCTGGCCCTGCGGCAGGCGCTTCCCCACGCCGAGGTGAGGTGCGTGTCCGGCGTGCCGACGGTGGCCGACCTGAGCGGTGCCGAGGTGAGGTGTGTATCCGGAGTGCCTACGGCGGCCGATCTAAAAGGCGCTGACGTAGTGATCCTGGCGCTCGGCGGGACGAGCCACCGTACGTACGCGGAGGACTTCGCCGCCAACGGGGCGATCGCGGGTCCGGCGACCGTCGCGACGGCAGGGGAGGGCGTCGACCTGGCCGACCTCTCCTTGCCAGGCGGTCAGGACGACCTGGTCGCCGAAGTTCGCGCGCGGGCCCGCTGCCCCGTGGTGGCCGTCGTCATCGCCGGCCGTCCGCATGTGCTCACCGGCGTGCTCGCCCACACCGACGCCCTGCTGTGGGCCGGTTACCCCGGTCCGCACGGAGGCCATGCGATCGTCGACGCGCTGCTCGGTGTCCACGAGCCGGTCGGCCGCCTGCCGTTCACCGCACCACGCCATCCGGGGGCCGTGCCGGTCCGCCACAACGACCGGCACCCGGCCCATGGTGTCTACCAGGACGCGCCGGACCCGGTGCTGTTCCCCTTCGGCTCCGGCCTGCGCTACCGGCCCGTGCGGTTCGACCGCCTGACCGCGTCGGCGCATGCGGCCACGGTCCGGGTGAGCGTCGAGGTCGTCAACCCCGCCGATGCCGAGGCCGAGGTCATCGTGCCGCTGTTCGGGCACCGGGCCGGCGGCGTCGTGCTGCCTCGCGTACGCGAACTGCTCGCCTTCCGCAGGGTCACCGTCCCGCCGGGCGCCCGCGTCACCGTCGCCTGGGACCTGCCCGCGGCGCGCTGCTTCGCCGAGGGCGCGGCGGACCGGGCCGTCACCGACCTGTACGTCGAAGACCTCCACGAGACCCTCCGACCGTTCAGCCACCCAAGGCCGCCAGCGGCCGAGCTCATTCTCAACAGTGAGGAGTTGTGATGGCCCGATCACCTCGCACCGGCAGACGGGTGACGACCCGTGCGGGCACCGCCGCCCTGGCCGCGATGCTCACCGTCGTGCTCGCCGCCGGCGGCGCCGCGGCCAGCGACACGCTGCCCTGGACGGGCGACAGCGCGGCCGGTGCCCACCAGCCCTACCAGCACGGCTACTCCGTCACCGACCTGCTGCGCTGGAACCCCGCCGACGACGCCCACGCCGAGCTGTTACGCGCCAAGGTGCCGCTCCAGAAGCGCAACCCGGCCAACGCCGCCACGCAGCGCACCCCCGCCCTGCCCGCCGACACCCAGCTGCTGACCCTGGCCGGCGACTACGGCAACGCCTTCTTCGAAAGCCACCCTTACACCAACGAGTTCAGCCAGTACCTCTTCAACTACTGGCAGTACGCCGACTTCTACGCCTCCTGGCACGGCATGCCCACCGAGGGGGTGCCGGTGAGCTACTACGACCCGGCCAAGGACTGGCGGGAGAAGTGGTTCGAGTTCGGGATGCTCAACCTGCCCAACCCCGGCTACACCAACGCGGCCCACGCGAACGGGGTGCGCTCGCTGGGGTGCGTCTTCTTCTCCGACAACGACCGCGGCGACCAGACCTACGCCGAGCTCCTGGTCCGCGACGCCGACGGCGGCTTCCCCGTCGCCGCCAAGCTCATCCAGCTCGCCAAGTTCTACGGCTTCGACGGCTACTTCATCAACCAGGAGGCGAAGCTGGCGCCGGCCGACATCCCGGCGTACAAGGAGTTTCTGCGGCAACTGCGCGCGGGCGGCATCTACGTGCAGTGGTACGACTCCATCAACAGCTCCACCGGCGCCATTTCGTACCAGAACGAGTTCAACTCGGTCAACGGCCCGTTCGTACGCGACGCTCAAGGTGACGTGTCCGACTCCATCTTCCTCAACTACTGGTGGAACAGGACCAAGCTCACCAACTCCAAGAACTACGCCGCCGGCCTCGGCCTGAACGCCCGCAAGAGCGTCTTCGCCGGCGTCGAGGCCGGGCAGTACCAGTTCGACCAGCCCTACAACCTCGACGACAACCTCGACGCGAGCGGTGCGCCGATGAACGCCATCGCCACCCTCGGCGCCGACTTCGTCTCCTCCGACTACGCCGGCAAGACCGACGACGCGGCCCAGCGAGACGTCTTCGACCGGGAACGCCGCTGGTGGACCGGCTCCTCCCAGGGCGCCACCACGCCAGAGGGCAGCTGGAAGGGAATCTCGAAGTACATCGCCGAACGCTCCGTCATCGGCGGCACCACGTTCGCCACCTCCTTCAACACCGGCCACGGCCTGTCCACCTGGACCAAGGGCCGACTGTCCAACCCGAAGGAGTGGGGGAACGTCAACCTCCAGGACCTCCCGGTGACCTGGCAGTGGTGGATCGACGCGGCCGGAACCCCCCTTCGCGCCGACTTCGACTACGGCCCCGCGTACACGCCGGCGAGCCGGTTCTCCTACCAGAAGATCGGCGCCTACAACGGCGGCAGCTCCCTCGTCCTCAGCGGCACCCTGGACAGCGACAACACCGCGCGGCTCTACAAGACGGACCTGAAGCTCACCAAGCGCTCGACCCTTGAGCTGACCTACAACAAGCCTTCGGCGAGCGACGACTCCGAACTCCGGCTCGGCCTCGTCCTCGCCTCCGACCCGGCCAAGGTGATCCAGCTTCCGCTGACCGGCTCGGGCCGGCACACCACGGGCTGGACCACCGGGTCGGCGGACCTGTCGGCGTACGCCGGTCAGCGTGTCGCCGCGCTCGGGCTGGTCGTCGCGGCCGGCGCCCGCCCCATCCCGGGATATCAGGTCAACCTCGGCTCCCTGGCCCTGCGCGACGGCCAGGCCAACACGCCCGCCGCGCCGCAGGACCTGCGCATCACCGAGCTGCTCCCCGAGACCGGCGAGCTGTTCCTGTCCTGGAAGCGCTCCGGGTACGACAAGGTACGCCGCTACGACGTCTACCTCGACGACACCTATCTCGGCGGAGTCTACGACGACGTCTACTACGTCAAGCGCTTCACGGCCACGTCAGGAACGATCAAGCTGGTGGCGGTCGGCCCGGACGGGTCGCAGAGCCCGGCGGCGACCACGTCGTTCGACCTGTCCACGGCGCCGGGCGGGGTGAAGACGTCGGCGAAGCCGGACGGCACGCTGACGGCCGCCTGGACGCCTCCGGTCCGGGGGAGCGGCGGGCCCATCACCCTGAAGGTCCAGAGCCTCGACACCGCCCACCCGTACACCAAGGAGGTCGAACTGTCCGGAACGAGCACGGGCACGACGCTGACCGGCGTACCCGTCGACGGCGGCGACTACCTCCTCACCCTGCGGGCGGGAACGGGCACGACCACCGGGGCACGCGGGACGTTCGCCGACGCCGAGATCAGCCCCTATCCGGCCTCGGCGGTGGCGATCAACGGGAACACGTTCACCTTCTCCCGGCCGGCTCTTCCGGACTGGCACACCTTGACCATCCTTGAGGACGGCCAGGCGAAGTCGTTCGCGACGACCTACAGCTCGGGCGCCAAGCCGTACATCATCCGCGGCCGCACCACCCGGGGCGCCGAAACGGTGACCATGTCCAGCGCCACCAGCAAGGTGGTCGCCATCCTGGAGGACTACGCCGGCAACAAGGCCACGACCGTACTGCGCGGCAACTGACCGCGGAAGGGGGGCGGGTCGCCCCGTCCCCCAAGGTCAGGTGCGGACCGGCAGGATCACGGCGGACGGGTGCTCGCGATCGTGGTGGATCTCCTGGTCGGCGGACCGGAGTGTGGTGGCGGTGGCGTGGGGTTCGCCGGTTCCCGGGTTGCGGGCGTAGCGGGGGAAGGCGCCGCTGGAGACCTGGACGCGGATGCGGTGGCCGCGCTTGAAGCGGTACGCGGTCGGCCACAGCGTCACCTTGGCGAGGGTGAGCTCGTCGGCGCCGGACAGGCTCACCAGACCGTCGCAGACGTTGTACGAGCGGCCGCGAGGGTCGACATCGCACAGCCGGACGAACACATCCGCGTACGGCAGGCTGGAGCGGAACCAGATCTCGGCGCTGACCTCGCCGATGACCTCGACGTCCTGGTCGAGCACGCCGGTGGTGTAGATGCGCACGTCCGGACGGTTCTCCAGCTTGGTGTTGTCGGCCCGGCCGGCGCCGCGGACCATGCGCACCCCGCCGACCGCCGGTGTGGGGTCGGCCGGGTCGTAGTGGTACCGGTCGGGCGGTGACTCGCCGGGCGGCTCGGCGGCCAGGTCGCCGCCGGGCTGGAGGTGGAAGCGTCGCGGCGCGTGACCTTCCGGCGGCCAGGAGTCGAAGTCGCGCCAGGTTTCCTGGCCCATCACGTACAGGCGTACCGGCGCGCGCTCCGGTGGCTGCTGCCCGCTGGCGTGGGCGAGTCCGAACGCGATGCTCTCCCGCATCACCGTGCCGTCCATACCGAGGTGGGTCCACGGCCCGACCGTCAGTCGCGCGGGGCGCCCCGCCTCCTGCAGCGTCCGGAAGTCACGGAGCTGACCGGGCAGGAAGATGTCGTACCAGCCACCTATCGAGCTGACCGGAACGCTGACCTGCGCCACCCGGTCCCGGTGGTCGAGCCCGGCCCAGCGCGGAACCGCCGCGTCGTGGGCCAGGATGTCCTGGACGTAGTCGACGCGGTGGCCGGTGGCGGCGACGTCGGACCCGCCGAGCGGCAGGGCGAACAGTGCCCGGCCCCTCTTGCGACCCTGGGTGAGCTGCCGCAGCAACGCGAAGCGGCGTTCCTGGCCGTCCACCTGAACGCCCCACCCGAACGGCGTCTCCAGGGAAAGACCGTCCGCGCGCAGGAATTCCAGCGTCAGCGCCGACTCGGTGACCTGCGTGATCATGGCCTTGACCGTCGGTGGCAGGCTGTCCGCGACGGCCCACTGAACGTAGCCGAGGTAGCTGGCGCCGGCCAGGACGATGGAGCCGCCGAACCACGGCTGCTTCCCCACCCACTCCAGGGTCGCCAGGCCGTCCTCGCGCTCCTGCCGCATCGGGTCGAAGACCCCGCCGGAGCCGAACGTGCCCCGGGTGCTCTGCACCACCACCTGGAACCCGCGTTCGGCCCAGGGCAGCGCCATCGCACCGCCGAAGACTGGTCCGCTGCGTCCGTACGGACTGCGCAGCAGCACGGTCGGCAACCCGTCGCCCCCGGTGCGCGGCGCCCAGCGGTCGGCCAGCAACTCGACCCCGTCGGGCATGGGGACCCGCAGATCGTGGTGGACCGCGATGTCCCGCGTGAGCGGCGGGTCCAGCTTCAGGAAGCGCTGCAGGACATGACTGAGGAGTTTCATCAGTGGTGCTCCTGTTCATGGGGACGGAACCGCCGACTGTCTGCGACTTCTGTGGTAGATCGCCCCCCGGTGTAAGCGAACAAGGTAGAAGCGGCTACCGCGGATGGTAGACCGCCTCATCCAACCGGGGTTTGAAGACTGGCCGCCGATCTCTCCCTACATTTTTGAGCACCGTTCCCCGCCTCGCACGGGGAGTACATGAGGAGAGCTTCATGAGGCGATTAACCATTGTCACCGCGGTCACCGCGGTGATCCTGCCCCTGGTGGCCGTCCTTCCCGGGCAAGCGGCCGTCGCCACGACGGCGGCGGACAGCGACCAGCCCGTCGGCCCCGGCCAGTACTTCTCCGACACCAAGACCTTCGAGCTCAACGAGATCGACGCCTCGGCGGGCGCGATCGGCCGCAAGCACGGCGTGGCCGCCGTCGACGGCAGTCTGGCCCAGCCGAAGGCGGTGCCGGCCTCCCGCGCCGACCTGTCGGTGTTCGGGCCGGGCTGGCAGGCCGAATTCCTCGGCGGGACGACCGGCCGGAAACTCGACATCCTCAGCAACGCCGTCCAGGTCACCGAGCTCGACTCGGGGGAGAAGGTCGCATACGCGTTCAAGAGCAGCGCATCCTTCCCCGACGGCGGCGAGGTGCGGCGCTATGAGGCCGAGAACGGCTCCAAGCTCACCCAGACCACCCGCTGGGACGCGACGGCCGGCACGATGAGCACCACCATCAGCGAGACGATCGCCACCAACCTCGGCACCACGGAAGCGGGCGACGACGGGTTCACCGACGACAGCGGCAACCCGATCAGCTCGGCCAACCTCAACCAGGTCTACACCTGGCAGCAGACGGGCGTCTCCCAGGGCGACACCTGGCGGGTGACACGCGTCGGCACGAACGCCTTCGGGACCTCTACCGTGCAGTACGACACGCAGGGCCGGGTCGCCACCGTCACCGAGCCCGCCGGCGGCGAGGAGCCTGCGAGCACGCTGGCCTTCACCTACGCGACCTCCACCACGGCCACGGGCACGGCCTTGGGCGACTACGCGGGCCGCCTCAAGCAGATCACCCAGACGGCCGGTTCGGGAACGCCTGAGACCGTGGCCGCGTACGGATACGACACCGCCGGCCTGCTGCGCAGCATGGCCGACCCGCGCGACAGCAGCATCCCGCCGGCGACCTACGGCTACGACCCGACCGGGCGGCTGACCACGATCGACTCGCGTATGTCGGGCGCCTGGGCTCTGGCCTACACCGGAGACTCGGCGCTGCCGGCCGCGACCGCCACCTCCACCACCAGGTGGCCGGACGCCTCCGACAGCGAGCCGCCGGCGCTCAGCCCGGCCGCTCCCGGCAGCGTCCCCAGCGGCGGCGTCGCGGGCCCGATGTCGTACCCGGCCTCCTGCTGGGCCGCCGTGCACTGGCTGTATCACAGCCGCAACTGCGCGGCCTGGGCAGCGCACTACGGCTGGCACGCGCCGTACTGGAGGCAGCTGCCCACCAAGCGCTGGGTGGTCGGCATCCTCTACGACCACTGCACCAATTCACCGGATGCTCCGTCGGGATTCAATTTCCGTGCCGCCTGCGACATGCACGACTACGGCTACGGACTGATCGGAAACAACTGGAAGAGGTGGTATTACCCGTACTACCTCGACACCAGCCGTAAGACCGACGTGGACGTCCTCTTCTACACCACCCTGCGCGACTGGACGTGCACCGCTTACAGCAAGTGGGTGCGGGGGCTCTGCAAGAGCATCGCGTGGACCTACCGGCAGGCCGTGCGCAAGGGCAACCCCAAGAACGGCGCGAACGCGACCAAGGACTAGTGACCCGGACCCGCGGACGCCGCTCGTGGTGGCGTCCGCGGGTGCCGTGATTCAGGCGTGGATGTTGTGCAGTTCCTTCGTGGCCCTGAGCGGAGACCGTGATGAACCGACCTCTGATCCGTCGCATCATCGCCGTGGCGGCGATCCTGCTCTCCTCGATGGCGGTCGCCGCCGACGTCTCCGCCTCGGCGCTGAGCCCGGGCACGTCGGCGGGCCCATGGGTGGAGCCCGGCCTGGCGCAGAAACTCGCGGGCGGCGCCCATACCAGGGTGAACGTGGTGACGAAGGCCCGCGCGGACCTGCCGGCCGCGGCGAGCGCCGGGCAGGTGCTCCAGACGTTGTCCGTCTTACCCGTGGTCACGCTGCGCGCGGACCAGGCGGCATTGGCGCGGCTGGCCGCCCAGCCCGGCGTGGTCAGCGTGTCGGAGGACCGGCCGGTGCCGCCGACGCTCGGTCCGAGCACCGCGCTCATCGGCGCCGACCGTACGCGCGCGGCAGGTCTGACGGGCGAGGGAAGCGTGGTGGCGGTGCTGGACACGGGCGTGGCGGTCAACCACCCGTTCCTGGGCGGCCGGGTCGTGGCCGAGGCGTGCTTCTCGCCCATCGATCCCGACTACTCGGCCACCAGCCTGTGCCCGGACGGTACGGACCAGCAGGAAGGGCCGGGCTCGGCGGACTCGGAAAGCGGCCCGTGCGCGGCCGTCGAACTGGACTGCGACCACGGAACACACGTGGCCGGCATCGTCGCGGGTGACGGCGAGGGATTGGACGGCGACGATGGCAGCGGCGTCGCACCGGGGGCTGACATCGTCGCCATCCAGGTCTTCAGCAAGTTCGACACCGAGGACTTCTGCGGAGTGGGCGGGACGCCGTGCGTGCTCAGCTTCACCAGTGCCCAGCTGGCCGGGCTGGAGAAAGTCCTGGACCTGAAAGGCGAACTCCCCATCGTCGCGGCCAACCTGAGCCTGGGCGGCGGCAGATACACCGCGTCCTGCGACACCACCGACCCGCGCAAGCCCGCCATCGACAACCTCCTGGCCGCCGGGGTGGCCACGGTCATCGCCGCGGGCAACAACGGCTACCCGGACGCGATCAGCGCCCCGGCCTGCGTCTCCTCGGCCGTCGCCGTGGGCAGCACCACCAATGACGACACGGTCTCCTCCTTCAGCAACCGCGGCCCGCTTCTCGACCTTTTCGCCCCGGGATCCGACATCATCTCCTCGGTGCCCGGTGACGAATGGCGCTCCATGAGCGGGACGTCCATGGCCGCCCCGCACGTCGCCGGCGCGCTGGCGGTGTTGCGCCAGGCCTTCCCCAACGCGGGGGTGGCCGAGCTGGTGTCGATGCTCAAGGAGAGCGGCAAGAGCATCAGCTACTCCGGCGCGACGACGCCACGGATCCAGCTCGACGACGCCACCCTGGGAGTGAACCCGAGACCGGGGCCCGACCAGTACTTCCACTCGCGCGGCCGGATCCTCGACAGCGTCCAGATCAGCGCGAACTCCACCATGGCGGTGCAGGTCTCCGGGGTCGCCGGACTGCCCGCGGCGGGGATCCGCGCGGTCGCGCTCAACATCGCCGCCAAGGGCGACTGGTTCAACTCGGGCTCCGTGGCGGTGTACCCCTCCGACGAACAGGAGCCCGAGAGCAACACCCTCTTCTACGACCCCAACCGCTGGGCCTCCACCATGGTCATCGCGAAGGTCGGCACGGACGGGAAGATCAAGGTGGTGAACAGGAGCGCCGCCCCGGTCCGCGTGACGCTGGACGTCCACGGCCACACTCGCGCCCAGGCCGCCACCACCGTGGGCGGCACCTACCTGCCGATCTCCCCGGTACGGATCGCGGACCGGACCGTCCTCCCGGCATGGGGGAACGTGCAGCTGGCGACCTCCGCCATGACCGGCCTGCCCACCTCCGGCGTGGACACGGTCGCGCTCACGGTGATGGTGAAGAGTGCCGCTACCGGGACGATCCGGGCCTACGCCGCCGGTGACGTCTATCCCGTCGACGCCAACATCGACTACCCCGCCAACGTCGCGGCGCAGTTCTTCACCATCGTCAAGCCCGGCTCCGACGGAAAGATCAACCTCCACAACCTCGGCGCCAACACCGTGGAGATCTCCGTTGACGTGAGCGGCTATTACACCGCCGCCCAGCGGGGATCGACCGTCAAGGCGATCCGTCCGATGCCGGTGGCCAAAGCCGTCACCATCACCGCGGGCGGCACCCGCGTGCTGAACTTCACCGGCGTGCCGGACATCCCCGCGTCCGGCGTCTCCGCCGTGGGCCTGACCGTCGCCGCCAAGGCGACCGCGGCCGGGGTCGTGTCGGTGGTTCCCGCGAGCGGGCCGAGCACCGCCCGGGTGGTGGCGTACGCGGCGGGCAAGGACACGACCGGCTTCACGACGGCCGCGCTGCGGCCGGACGGAACGGTCGTGCTGAAGAACGAGGGCACCTCGCAGGTGACCGTCTCCGTGGACGCCTACGCCTACTTCCCCGCCCGATGACTGTCCTGAACGATGCGGCCTCCGTCGCCCAGGGAGGCGCGCGCGTCCGCTCGGCCGTACCACCAGGTGAGGGCCGCCGCGGCCACGGCAAGCACAGCAGCGAGCGGCGGGAGAGCCGCGGCGCCGGCGGCGTCGAGGGCGATCCCGCCGGCCGCGCCGGACAACGAGACCGCCAGGTACACCGCGGACTGATTCAGCGAGGCGACCATCGGCTGCGTGCCCGCCGGTGCGTAGCTCATGATCAGGTGCTGCTGCGGCGTCGTGACGGTGAAGGAGAACACGCCGCAGGCCGCGACCGCCGGCAGCGCCGTCGCGTACGAGCCGCGCAGCGCCGGCACCGAGAGGAAGACGAAGGCGAGGAGCAGCGTGCCGGCGATCACGACGCGGCGGGGACCGCGACGGTCGGTGAAGTGCCCGGCCGCCAGGTTCCCCACCGTGCCGGCGACCCCGAACACCAGCAGCAACACCGCCAATCGGCCGCCCTGACCGCCGGTGGCCGGCTCGTACACGGCGCTGAGGTAGGTGTAGGGGACGTAGATCCCGGTGAACGCCACGACCGTGGTGGCGAGCACGCCGAGCACCCGCCGGTCGGCGAGCGGGGCGAGCCGCTGCCGCCACCCGCCGGCCGGGCCGTGGCCGACATCGGGCAGGCGGCCGACGATGACCGGGACCACGACCAGGGCCAACGCCGTGACCAGCCACATCGTGGCCCGCCAGCCGAGCGCCGCGCCCACCGCGGTGCCCAGCGGGGCGCCGAGGGCCAGCGACGACGTGAGTCCGAGCATGACGATCGCGATGGCCCGGCCACGGCGCTCGTCCCCGGCGAGCGCCGCCGCGGTCGCGCTGGCGGTCGCCGCGTAGAGCGACGCACCGCCCGCGGCGACCACCCGGGCCGCCAGCACCAGGCCGTACGCGGGTGCCAGCGCGGTGATCACGTTGCCCACGGCGAACAGCGCCAGCCCGGCGGGCAGCACGACCCGCCGCGACCAGCCCGCGGTCAGCGTGGCCAGCACCGGGGCCAGCACGGCGTAGGCGATGGAGAAGACCGTGACGAGCTGGCCCGCCGCGGCCACGCTGACGTGCAGCGACCGGGCGATCTCGGGGAGGATGCCGGCGATGACGAAGGCGTCCGTGCCCACGGCGAAGGTCCCGAACGCCAGGATCGCCGCGTGCGTCTGCCAGCGCCCGGTGGGCTCTCTCGTCACGATCGCCCCGCCCGCGCGGTGTGCGGTGTGGTCTCGTGAAGGACGTCGTGCCTGCCTTTCGGGCAGGCGGAAGCCGTTATGACAATCATGAAGTCTCCAAAGCAAGGGAATGTGCCGATGCGACCAGAGGGGGAGTCGGTCGTCGGCGGGACCGCACGGCTGAGTCAACCCGGCCCGGCGGTGAACCTGAAGGACCGATCGGATCACCATTGATACCCTCGCGGATATGAATGATCTGGAGGTGCGGCAGCTCCGGTACTTCGTGGCGGTCGCGGAGGAGCTGCACTTCGGGCGGGCGGCCGAGCGGCTGGGCATGGCGCAGCCCCCGTTGTCCCGGGCGATCCGGACGCTGGAGCGCCGAGTGGGCGTGCGGCTGCTCGAACGCACCACACGTCACGTCGCACTCACCACAGCGGGAGAGGTCTTCCTGCGGGACGCGCGGACCGCCCTCGACGCGGTCACCGCGGCCGGTCGGCGCGCCCGGCACGCGGGCCGGTCCGAGCCGCGGCTGCGACTCGCGCTCAAGGCCGACCATGACGCCGGGCTGCTGCCGCCGATCCTCGCCGCCTATCGCGGTGAGGAAGCGGCGCTCGCGGTGGAGTTGGTGCTCGGCGGGCGGGACGAGCAGGCGCCGGCTCTGCGCGACGGCCGGGCCGACGTCGCGCTGCTGACCGGCCCCTTCGACGGCCGTGGCCTGGACCAGCTGCCGCTGCTGACCGAGCCCCGCCTGGTCGCCCTGGCGGCGGCCGATCCGCTGGCCGCCCGGTCACACCTGCGCCTGGCCGACCTCACCGGCCGTAAACTCCCCAGCGGAGCCCCCGCCGACCAGGGCGGCTTCCCACCGCCGCACGCCGCCACCGCCCAGAGCGATGGCGAGCGGCCGTACACCGCCATCGCTCAGGGCGACAGTGACCGGCCGTACGTCGCCATCGCCAAGTGCGTCAGTGAGCCGCCGTACGCGGCCATCGCCCAGAGCGATGGTGAGCGCCCGCAGACGACACGCCGCGGGCTCGTGACCGCGTCCGGGCAGAGCGTCACGGACATGACGCAGATCTTGAAGCTGGTCGAGCTGGGAAGCTTCGTCTGCTTCCTCCCCGCCTCGATCGCACGCATCTACCCGCGGCCCGAGATCGCCTACCGTGCCGTCGACGACCTGGAGCCGGTCACGCTGGCCGTCGCCTGGCCGCAGGACGCGCGCTCGGCGGCCGTCGCCGCCTTCGTCCGCACGGCCACGGCGGTCGCGGAAGCCTCTCCCGCGAAGACGGGAGTGCCGCAGCGGGCGGCCACCTGATCACGGCCGCTGTTCGGCGCGTACGAACGCCGTCGACAGGCGCAGCAGGCGGTCCGCCAGTTCCTCGGGGTCGAGGGGGTCCGCGGCGTCGATCAGCCAGTCGTTGACGATCGCGCCGGTCCCGCCCGTGATCAGCGTCGCGAAGTCCCGCACCGTGGCCTCGTCGAGGTCGCCCAACAGCTCCCGCACCCCGGCCACGGTGATGAGCGAGCCGAACAGCCTGTTCAGGGCCCGGGTCATGAGGAAGGCGCATGATCCGGTGAGCATCGCGCGGTAGAAGGACCGGTGCCGGGCGAAGTGCCGGGCCATCGCCAGCATGCGCGCGCGACGCGGTGCGCCGCTGTCCCCGACCTCGGGCATCAGCTCCCGTTCGACCAGGTCGGCCGCGGCCGCCACGAGGAGCGCGTCACGGTCGCCGAACTGCAGGTAGACCAGCTGCCGGCTGACGTTCGCGGCGTCGGCCAGGTCGGTGATGGGCAGAGCGGTGGTGCCCCGCTCGGAGACCAGGCGTACGGCGGCGGCCATGAGCGCGGCGCGGGAGCGGAGCACTCGGCGGTCTTGTCGATCCTGCATACCCCTGGACACTAGACACGTGTTAAAAAATAGACAACTGTTAAATCACTCGCTTTACCTGTCGAAAGCAAGGAGCCGCCATGTCCGCACTCGAGCCCGAAGTCCGTACCACCGCCGGTGTGGTGCGCGGCCGCACGGAGGACGGCCTGGTCGTCTTCCGCGGCATACCGTTCGCCGAACCCCCGGTCGGGGAGACCCGCTTCCAGGCGCCGCGGCCCGTGCGCGGCTGGGACGGGGTCCGCGAGGCGTACGCCTTCGGCCCGCCCGCCCCGCAGGATGTGAACATGGCCGGCCGTGGCGGCGGCGAGTTCCTCATGGACACGGGCGACGACTGGCTGACGGTCAACGTCTGGACGCCCGACCCCGATCCGGCCGCCCGCCGACCGGTGATGGTGTGGATCCACGGCGGCGCCTACAAGCTCGGCTTCTCCGGCAGCCCCGGCTACGACGCCCAGCACATCGCCCGCGACGGCGACGTGGTGTTCGTGTCGCTGAACTACCGCCTCGGCATCGAGGGCTTCGCCCGCATCGACGGCGCGCCCGCCAACCGGGGCCTGCTCGACCAGGTCGCCGCCCTGGAGTGGGTGCGGGAGAACATCACGGCGTTCGGCGGCGATCCCGGCCAGGTGACCGTGGCCGGTGACTCGGCCGGTGCCGGGTCCATCGTCGCGCTGATGGCCATGCCGAGCGCGGCGGGGCTGTTCCGGCGGGCCGTCGCGCAGAGCGTACCGGGCACGTTCTTCTCCGATGCCCTGGCCCGGGACGTCGCGACGGCCATCGCCGCCGAGGCGGGCCTGCGTCCGACGGCCAGGGAGCTGGCGGGCGTGGATCCACGGCAACTGCCGAAGCTCGGGCAGACGCTGGAGTCGAAGATGCGGCAGTACGAGGACCGCTGGGGCACATTCGCGCACACGCTCTCCCTCTTCTCCCCGGTCGTCGACGGCGAGGTGCTGCCGGCCGCGCCCTGGCAGGCGCTGGCCGGTGGCGCGGGACGGGACGTGGAGCTGATCATCGGTCACACCCGTGACGAGTGCCGCACGTTCCTCCTCTTCGCCGGACAGCTCGGCAAGATCACCGAGGAGCAGGCGACGGAGGCGCTGCGCCTCTTCGGCCCCGCGGAGGACGGCGAACGGGCCTACCGCGCGGCGTTCCCGAACGCCTCCGCCGAAGAACTGTACGAACTCGTCCAGAACGACTGGCTGTTCCGCATGCCGACCCTGCACCTGGCCGAGGCGCACACCGCCGGGGGCGGACGGGCGTACCTGTACGAGCTGACCTGGCAGTCCCCGGGCAGCGGCGGAGTGATGCGCGCCTGCCACGGCCTGGACGGCCCGCTGCTGTTCGGCACCTACGACGCGCATCTGGGCCCGGTGGCCATCGGCCCCGAGCACACCGCCGAGGCCCGCGAGCTGACCACCCAGATCCGCACGGCCTGGACGTCCTTCGTCACCTCGGGCGCCCCCGGCTGGCCCGCGTACGACTCCCAGCAGCGCCAGACCCGGATCTTCGACACGCCCGGGGCGGTCAGCGCGTACCCCGAGGAGACCTCACGCCGCCTGTGGCAGGAGCACGTCTTCGAGGCCCTTCCCCTACTGGCCACCTGACGGTTCTGAGGATTCCGCCGCCGAGATGCCGAGGGCGGACAGGAACGCCGCGGCGGCAGGGGAGGGAGGGAAGCGGCTCCAGATGAGGTGCTCCATACGGGCGGGGGCGTCGCGTAGCCGGAGGACGGGCAGGTCGGGGAGCTCGCCCACGAAGGCGGCGGGCAGCATCCCGATGCCCAGGCCCTGCCGGATCAGGCGAGCCATGAAGTCCACGGTCGTCACCTCGAAGGCGACCTCGCGCCGGACCGCGGCCGCCGCGAACGCCTCGTCCGACTGGGCCCGCGCGGCGCTGCCCGGGGGGAAGTCGACGAACGGCTCGTCCGACAGCTGGTGCAGGTCCACGCGGTCCTCGTCCGCCAGCGGGTGGCCGGGCGCGACCACGGCGACGAGGTCGCCGCGTGCCAGTTCGTGGCCGTGGACGCCCTTGGGTCGTACGCCCACGGGCAGCCCCAGGAAGGCGACGTCCAGGGTGCCCTGACGTACCCGTTCGATCAGCTCTTCGCTGGCGCCGGAGCGGAGGCTGATGCGCACCTGCCGATGCCGCAGGTGGAAGTGCTTCAGCGTGGTCGGGAGATCGACCGCCGCGACGGTGGGGATGGCGCCGATGGCGAGCCGGCCGCGGATCTCGCCGTCGACGGCGGCCACCTCGGCGCGGGCTCGTTCGGCGGCGTCGAGGGCCTGGCGGGCCGCGGGGAGGAACGCCTCGCCCGCGGGGGTCAGCCGGACGCGGCGGCTGGTGCGGTCGAACAGCTTGGCGCCCAGCTCACGTTCCAGACGGGCGATCTGGTGGCTCAGCGCGGACTGGACGACCAGGCACTGCTCGGCGGCGCGGGTGAAGTTGCTCGTCTCCGCGACCGCGACGACGTAGCGCATCTGCTGAAGCTCCATGGATCAATCGTGATGCACGATCGTAGTTGATGACAAACATGTGTTGGACTCATTGATCGCCCGTCGCCCAGGCTAGGCGCATGACGACAAGACCTCACGTGAACGGCGGGCTGCTCCTGCTCATGTCGACGGCGACCGGACTGGCGGTCGCGGGCAACTATTTCGCGCAGCCGCTGCTCGACCTCATCGGCCGGGAGTTGAGGGTCGGGCCCTCGCTGGCGGCGCTGGTGGTGACGGCCGCGCAGAGCGGGTACGCGCTGGGGCTGATCCTGCTGGTGCCGCTCGGCGACCTGGTGGAGCGGCGGCGGCTGGCGGTGTCGCTCTACGCGGCGACCGCGGTGCTGCTGCTGGTGTCGGCGACCGCCGCCAACGGCATGGTGCTCCTGGCCAGTACGGCGCTGACCGCGCTGACCTCGGTGGGAGCGCAGGTGGTGGTGCCGTTCGCGGCGACGCTGGCCGACCCGGCCGAGCGCGGCCGGGTGGTCGGCACGGTGATGACCGGGCTGATGCTCGGCCT
Source organism: Nonomuraea sp. NPDC049269 (assembly GCF_043197155.1). NCBI lineage: Bacteria > Bacillati > Actinomycetota > Actinomycetes > Streptosporangiales > Streptosporangiaceae > Nonomuraea > Nonomuraea sp. NPDC049269. The sequence continues at coordinate 31,242 of NZ_JBICSO010000012.1, read as the reverse complement.
GTTGCTGGCGCGGACCGCTTCCGGAGCGCTGTCGGAGCTGGGCGGCTGGCGGACGGTCTACTGGGTGCACGCCGTCCTGATGGCGCTGATGGCCGTCCTGCTGCGGATCTTCCTGCCCCGGCTCGGCGGCGACGGCCGGCACCTGTCCTACCTGGGGCTGCTGCGCTCGACGGTCGCGATGTTCCGGTACGAGCCGTTGCTGCGCTGGCGGTCAGGAATCGGCGCGTTGAGCCTGGCCTCGTTCAGCGTGCTGTGGACGGCGCTGACCTTCCTGCTGGCGCGGTCGCCGTACGGCTGGACGGAGTCGGCCATCGGCCTGTTCGGCCTGGTCGGCGTGGTGGGCGCGCTGACCGCCACGGTGGCGGGGCGGCTGGCCGACCGCGGGCACGTCCAGATGGTGACCGGCGGCGGGACGGTCCTGCTGCTGGCCTCCTGGACGGCGATCGCGGCGGGGGCACGCTCGCTGGTCTGGCTGCTCGTCGGCGTGATCGTGCTGGACCTGGCGCATCAGGCGGTGCTCAACAGCAGCCAGAACGTCCTCTACGCGCTCCGGCCCGAAGCCCGCAACCGGATCAACTCCGCCTTCATGACCGCCTTGTTCCTGGGCGGCGCGGTGGGCTCCGCGCTGACCTCGGTGGTCTGGGTGAACGGCGGCTGGACCGGCGTGTGCGTCCTGGGCGCCACCCTCTCGGCCGGCACCGTCGTGCTCTGGCTCCTGGAGCGCTTCACCATCAACCGGGCGGCACGGCAGCCCCTGGTCCGAATCCCCGTCACCACCAAAGGAGAATGAGCGTGCCACGCACCGTACTGATCACCGGAGCCACCGGAACCGTGTCCACCGCACTGATGAAGGCGCTGGACGGAGCCGAGGTGGACCTCCGTGCTCTCGTCCGCGAAGAGTCCAAAGCGGACGGCCTCCGCGCCGAGGCCTTCGTCGGTGACCTCGATGACGCCCGGTCGCTGCCGCCCGCCTTCAAGGGGGTGCAGGACGTGTGGCTGCTCACCCCGAACGGCCCGCGCGCTCCCGAGCACAACATGAACGCCGTGTGGGCCGCCCGCCAGGCCGGTGTGGAGCGCATCGTGCGCCTGTCCGTCGTCGGCGCGGCCCACGACGCGCCGAACCGCAGCGGCAGACTGCACGCGCTGTCCGACCGGGAGACCGAACGGTGCGGCATGCGCTGGACGATCCTGCGCCCCCACTGGTTCATGCAGAACCTGCTCAACGAGACGGGCGACATCTCGGCCACCGGCACGTTCTCGCTGAACCTGGCCGCGGCGCGGATCGGCATGATCGACGTCCGCGACATCGCCGAGTGCGCCGCCCGCGTGCTCCTCGACGACCCGGACCGCCACCACGGCCGGACGTACACCCTCACCGGTCCGCGCTCGTTGACCTTTGACGAGGTCGCCGACCAGCTGGGTCGCGCTCTCGGCAGGTCCATCACGTACCTGCCGGTCGGCGACGACGCCAAGCGCGAGACCCTGCTCGGCTACGGCGTCCCGGCCTGGATCGTCGACATGCTCGAGGAGTACGCGCGGGCTTATGCCTCCGGCTGGGGAGACCTCACCACCGATACGGTCGCCGACCTTCTCGGCCGCCCCCCGCGCGACCTCGCCGACTTCGTCCGCGACCACGCCACGGCCTTCACCTCCGACGAAGGACCGAAGCCGTGACCCGCTGGTCAACCGCGAAATTTCGGGTTAACTCCTCGGTGGCCACGCCGGATGAGGCCGAGCACGGCCAGGCCGGATTCACCGCCGCGTACTGGCCTCTTGCCAGTAGGAAGGCATCCCGCCAGGTGAACCTGCACGGCGGGTCATTGCGGGAAGGCGACGGCCTGTTGCCGCGCGTTGTCCGCGGTGCAGAGCCGGCTCGACGCCGTGACCGTCCTGCGGCTGAACGCGACGGGCGCCGACCTGTAGACGCGCGATCCTGGTCTTGGCCGGCCCGAGCTCAGCCAGCGGACTGACCAGGGGAACGGTGGGCCGGACCCGTTGGCGTCGTGAGGTGGGTGGCGACGATCGCGTCGATCAGTTCGTCCATCGGCGGCCAGGGAAGGATGGGGCGAGCCGTCCGGAGGCTGAGAACCCCGTGGAGGGCACCCCATAGGGACAGCGTGGCCAGCCAGGGGTCGGTGATCTTGGCGATGCCGGCATCGGCGCAAGCGGAGATGACCCGCTGGACCGCCTGGATGGCCGGGAGGCCGGGGCGTTCATCCTCGGTGATCGCCCGGGGAGGTTTGCCGGTGGAGCCGGGCACGGTGAACATCACCTGATAGGCGTTGGGGTGGTCCGCGGCGAAGCGGCAGTAGGCGTGGGCGGCGGCGTGCAACTGGTCGGCGGGGTCGGTGTGCTCGGCGATGGCGTTTTCCAGATGGCGGGCCAGGACGGCGAAGTGCTCCTGGTAGACGGCGAGCAGGAGTGCCATCTTGTCGGGGAAGTGCAGGTAGACGCTGGTTGCGGCGATGCCGACCTCGCGTGCGACCGCACGCAGTGACAGGGTCTCGTGGCTGGCCCCGTGCTCCAGGAGCCTGTTGGTGGCGGTGATGAGATCCTGGCGGAGCCGATCTCCCTGGCCGCGCCGGTTGGGCGTGTGGCGGGCGGTCTTGTCGGGGTCCGGTGTCATCGGTGTCCTCCAGTGAGCGTCATGACGTGTCCGCATCCGGACGCCAAGTGCTCTTGACGGTCGCGACTCACATGTTCAGGCTACATATTAGCGCTACGGCGTAGCCGCACACGTTGTGTCCGGCCAAGCATGGCAGAAAGCGCGAGGAGAAGGTTCCAGGCGAGCGGATCCGCTGGGTTCCCTTCGCCGTCAGGAACGAGATCTCGGTGAACTGTGAAGAAGGCGTTGATCGTCCCTCGAGAACCCTCGTGGGTGTACGAGGCGCAGGTCCGGGCGGGATCGACGGTGGTCTCTGTCGCCACCGTGGAAGGGTCCTTGGCGGTCATGGTCCCGGCCGCGGGAGCCGCCTTCACATCAGGCACGACGTTGCGCATCCGCGGACGCGGCCTCGCGGACTCCGCGTTCACGATGCCCGAAGTGCCGGCATGAGCCCGGTACCCTTCACCTCGGCCTGAGCGGCGCGGTGAGACGGGCTCGTCCCCGCGTGCCGCGCCGCGGATCATCACGCCCACTCGGACGGCCACAGCACCAGTTTAGCTGATCTCATCAATATGACGTTACGCCAAGATGTCAGGACAAAGTCTTGACGTAGGCTGTGTCCGCGAGGCAGGCTTCACATCATCGTCGACCACCTTGCCCAGGGGTGGGCTGGAGGCCTTACGCGTCGCGGAGTCGGGCGAATGCCGAGAGCCCGTCGCGCTTTCTGAGGATGGAGTTGCCATGACCACCCCGTTCACCCCGCCGGTGGGCCACCGCATCGCCGGTCCGGCCGTCCCGTGGGGGTCTGGTGCCGGGGCAGCCGGCCCGGCTCCCGCCATCCGAGCGTCGAGCACCGGCACGGCTCGGCGGGCGCGGCGGGGGTGTGAGTGATGGCGCAGTCATACGACCTGGTGTCCATGGGCCGGTGCGGGGTGGACATCTACCCGCTCGACCACGGCGTCGGCCTGGAGGACGTGGAACGGTTCGCCAAGTTCCTGGGCGGCAGCGCGACCAACGTCGCGGTGGCCGCGGCCCGGCACGGGCGCCGCGCGGCGATCGTCACGCGGACCGGGCGCGACCCGTTCGGCCGCTTCGTCCGGCGGGCGCTGCGCGGATTCGGCGTCGACGACGTCTTCGCCGGTGAGGTCGACGGGCCGCCGACCCCGGTGACGTTCTGCGAGATCTTCCCTCCGGATCATTTCCCGCTGTACTTCTACCGCTATCCGATCGCGCCCGACCTGCTGATCGAGCCGGAGGAGGTTCCGTTCGACGCCGTACGCGAGGCCGGGGTCTTCTGGGCCACCGTCACAGGGCTGTCGCAGGAGCCGTCGCGCTCGGCGCACTTCGCCGCCTGGCGGGCCCGTGGCCGCCGCGCGCACACCGTGCTCGATCTCGACTACCGGCCGATGTTCTGGCCGGATCCGGGCGAGGCGAGCGCGCAGGTGAGCCAGGCCCTGGAGCATGTCACGGTGGCGGTCGGCAACCGGGAGGAGTGCGAGGTCGCGGTCGGGGAGGCCGACCCCCGGCGGGCGGCGGACGCCCTGCTGGAGCGGGGCGTCGAGCTGGCGATCGTGAAGCAGGGGCCCAAGGGGGTGCTCGCCGCGACCGCGGACGAGCGCGTCGAGGTGCCGCCCTTCCCGGTGACGGTCGTCAACGGGCTCGGCGCCGGCGACGCCTTCGGCGGCGCGCTCGTCCACGGCCTGCTGTCCGGCTGGGACCTGACCCGCATCCTGCGCTTCGCGAACGTGGCCGGCGCCATCGTCGCCGGCCGGCTCGAATGCGCCGACGCGATGCCGACGGAGGCCGAGGTCGAGGCAATCCTGAAGAGCGCACCGAACAGTGGAGAGGACCGACGATGACGACCCAGACGCCGAGTCGCCCCGGCATCGCCGACCTGACCGAGATCCGGGTACGCGAGCCGCACCGGATCACCGAAGGCTGGGCCGCCCGCCGGCGGCGCGACCTCGTGGGCGCGGACGGCAGGCTGCTCATCGTGGCCGCCGACCACCCGGCCCGCGGCGCGCTCGGCGTGCGCGGGGACGCCAGGGCGATGGCCTCACGGGGCAACCTGCTGGAACGCCTGACGACTGCGCTGGCGCGCCCCGGTGTGGACGGCGTGCTCGGCACCCCCGACATCCTGGACGACCTGCTGCTGCTGGGGGCGTTGGAGGACAAGGTCGCGATCGGCTCGATGAACCGGGGCGGCCTGCAGGGCGCGGTCTTCGAGCTGGACGATCGCTTCACCGCCTACACCGCGGAGGAGATCGTCGCCCGCGGCCTGGAGGGCGGCAAGATGCTCACCCGGATCTGCCTCGACGACCCCGGCACGGCCGCCACGCTGGAGGCCGGCGGCCGGGCGGTCACCGAGCTGGGCGCGCACGGCGTCATGGCGATGGTGGAGCCGTTCCTGTCGGTCCGCCGCGAGGGCCGGGTGCACAACCTGCTCGACCCCGACTCGACCATCACCTCCGTCCACATCGCCGCCGGGCTCGGCGCCACCAGCCGGCACACCTGGCTGAAGCTGCCCGTGGTCGAGGAACTGGACCGGGTCATGGACGCCACGACCCTGCCCACCCTGCTGCTGGGCGGCGACCCAAGCGGCCACCCCGACGAGACCTACGCCAGGTGGGGGAGCGCCCTGCGGCTGCCCGCCGTGCGGGGACTGGTCGTGGGAAGGGCGCTGCTGTTCCCGCCCGACGGCGACGTGGCCGCGGCGGTGGACCTCGCCGCGGGGCTCGTCCACGGAGACAGGTCATGAACGACAACGAACGCTGGGTCCGGTCGTACGGCACGGCCGCCGAAGGGCCCTTCCAGGTGTCGATCACCGACAACGTGCCCGGGTGGGCCCACACGAGCCTGCGCGTGGCCACGCCGGCGCCGTTCGAGCGGGTGGAGCTGGACACCGGGGACAGCGAGATCATCGTGGTGCCCCTGCGGGGCGGCGTCGACGTCACGGTCACCGACCACGCGGGACGGCACCACAAGGCTCGGCTGGCCGGACGCGAGAGCGTGTTCGCCGGGCCCACCGACGTCGTCTACGTTCCCAGGGGCGCCGCCCTCACGGTGACCGCCGGCGAGCATCCGGCGAAGATCGCGCTCTGCGGAGCGAAGGCCGCCAAACGGACCGAGCCGCCGCCGTTCCGGCACCTGGCCGCGGCCGACGTCCCCATCGAAGACCGCGGCGCCGGCTCGGCCGCGCGCCAGGTGCGTAACTTCGGGGTCCCGCAGGTGCTCGACGCCGACTCGATCATCGCCTGCGAGGTGATCACGCCCGCCGGCAACTGGAGCTCCTACCCGCCGCACAAGCACGACGAGGAGCGCGACGGCCTGGAGACCGAGCTGGAGGAGATCTACTACTTCGAGGTCCAGGCCCAGGACGCCCGCGACGGCGCGGACCCCGTCGGCTACCAGCGCGTGTACGGCACCGCCGAACGCCCCATCGACGTCCTGACCGAGGTCCGTACCGGCGACGTCGTCCTCGTCCCGCACGGATGGCACGGACCCGCGATGGCCCCGCCCGGCTACGACCTGTACTACCTCAACGTGATGGCCGGCCCCGGCGCCACCCGGGCCTGGCTGATATGCGACGACCCCGCCCACGCCTGGCTCCGAGGAGGAAATCCATGACCGGCACGGTACGCCTGACCGTCAGTCAGGCCGTCGTGCGCTTCCTGGCCGTCCAGTGGAGCGAGCGCGACGGGCGGCGGCAGAAGCTGTTCGCCGGGTGCTTCGGCATCTTCGGCCACGGCAACGTCGCCGGGCTCGGCCAGGCGCTGCTGCAGGACGAGCTCGCCGACGACCACCCGGACCGCCTGCCGTACGTGCTGGCCCGCAACGAGCAGGCGATGGTGCACACGGCCGTGGCCTACGCCCGCCAGAAGGATCGCCTCCAGACCTGGGTCTGCACGGCGTCCGTCGGCCCCGGCTCGACCAACATGCTCACCGGGGCGGCGCTGGCCACCATCAACCGGCTGCCGGTGCTGCTGCTGCCCTCGGGCACGTTCGCGACGCGGGTGGCGGGGCCGGTGCTGCAGGAGCTGGAGGCGCCGTACGCGGCGGACGTCACCGTCAACGACGCCTTCCGCCCGCTGTCGCGCTTCTTCGACCGGGTCAACCGGCCCGAGCAGCTGCCCTCGGCGCTGCTCGGCGCCATGCGGGTGCTGACCGACCCGGTGGAGACCGGGGCGGTGACGATCGTGCTGCCGCAGGACGTGCAGGCCGAGGCGTTCGACTGGCCGGTGGAGCTGTTCGCCCCGCGGGTCTGGCGGGTGGGCCGGCCGCTGCCGGAGGCCGCCGACATAGCCGAGGCCGCGGCGCTGATCTCGGCGGCCCGGCGGCCGTTCGTCGTGGCGGGCGGCGGGGTGCACTACTCCGGCGCCGAGAAGGCGCTGCGCGCGTTCTGCGAGGCGACCGGCATCCCGGTGGGGGAGAGTCAGGCCGGCAAGGGCGCGCTGCCGCACGGCCACCCGCAGGCGATGGGCGCCGTCGGCTCGACGGGCACCACCGCCGCCAACGCGCTGGCTCGGGAGGCCGACCTGGTGATCGGGATCGGCACCCGCTACAGCGATTTCACCACCGCCTCGCGCACCGCCTTCCAGGATCCGGGCGTGCGCTTCGTCAACGTCAACGTCGCGCGCTTCGACGCCGGCAAGCTGGCCGGCCTGTCGGTCGTGGCCGACGCCCGCGAGGCCCTGACCGCGCTCACCCAGGCACTGGACGGCCACCAAGTGGACCCGGCCTACCGGGAACGGCAGGCCGGGCTGTGGCGCGAATGGGACGCCAAGGTGGAGGCGGCCTACAACCCACCCCCGGAGGTCACCGGAGCGCTCGCCGACGGCGTGCTCACCCAGGGCACCGTGCTCGGCCGCGTCAACGAGCTGTCCGACCCCGCGGACGTGGTGGTGTGCGCGGCCGGCTCCATGCCCGGCGACCTGCACAAACTGTGGCGGGTACGCGACCGCAAGGCGTATCACGTCGAGTACGGCTACTCCTGCATGGGCTACGAGATCCCGGGCGGCCTCGGCGTCCGGCTGGCGGACCCGGACCGGGACGTCTTCGTCATGGTGGGCGACGGCTCGTACCTGATGATGCCGACCGAACTGGTCACCGCCGTCCAGGAACGCATCAAGATCATCGTCGTCCTGGTCCAGAACCACGGCTTCCACTCCATCGGCTCGCTGTCGGAGGAGCTCGGCTCGCAGCGCTTCGGCACCAGCTACCGCTTCCGCGACGCGGCCACCGGCCGGCTGGCGGGCGACCGGCTGCCGGTCGACCTGGCCGCCAGCGCCCGCAGCTTCGGTGCCACCGTCATCGAGGTGCGCGACCGGCAGGAGCTCGAACAGGCGATCAAGGACGCCAAGGCCGCCCCGGCGGACGGCGGCCCCGTCGTCATCCACGTCGAGACCGACCCGCTGGTGCACGCCCCGGACAGCGCGTCCTGGTGGGACGTCCCGGTCAGCCAGGTCAGCGAGCTCGGCACCACCCGCCGCGCCTACGAGCGGTACACGACGCACAAGGCCGCGCAACGCCCCCACGTGGCCCCGACACCCCGCGACCCGGAAGGACCACTACGTTGACCACCCGCATCACCCACCTCATAGGCGGCCGTTCCTGGGAAGGCACCTCCGAGCGCGCCGGCGACGTGCACAACCCCGCGACCGGCGCCGTCACCGGCCGCGTCGACCTGGCCTCCGCCGACCTCGTCGGCCAGGCCGTCGCCACGGCGAAGGCGGCCTGGACCGGCTGGGCCGGCACCTCGCTGGCCAAGCGCGCCCAGGTGCTGTTCGCCTTCCGTGAGCTGCTGAACGCGCGCAAGCACGAGGTCGCCGAGCTGATCACCGCCGAGCACGGCAAGGTCCTCGACGACGCGCTCGGCGAGGTCACCAGGGGGCTGGAGGTCGCCGAGTTCGCGTGCGGCATCCCGCACCTGCTCAAGGGCGGCTTCAGCGAGAACGTCTCCACCCGGGTCGACGTGTACTCCATCCGGCAGTCGCTCGGCGTCGTGGCGGTGATCTCGCCGTTCAACTTCCCCGCGATGGTGCCGCTGTGGTTCGTCCCGATCGCCATCGCCTGTGGCAACGCGGTGATACTCAAGCCCTCCGAGAAGGACCCGTCGGCGGCGGTCGCCATGGCCCGCCTGTGGACCGAGGCCGGCCTGCCCGACGGGGTCCTGAACGTCGTGCACGGCGACAAGGAGGCCGTGGACGCCCTGCTCACCCATCCCGACGTGCGGGCCGTCTCGTTCGTCGGCTCCACCCCGATCGCCCGGTACGTCTACGAGACCGGCACCGCGCACGGCAAGCGGGTGCAGGCCCTCGGCGGCGCCAAGAACCACATGCTCGTCCTGCCCGACGCCGACCTCGATCTCACCGCCGACGCCGCCGTCAACGCCGGCTTCGGCTCGGCCGGCGAACGCTGCATGGCGATCTCGGCGCTCGTCGCGGTCGACACCATCGCCGGCGAACTCGTCGAGAAGATCAAGGACCGGATGCGCAAGCTGCGCACCGGCGACGGCACCCGGGGCTGCGACATGGGCCCGCTGGTCACCCGCCAGCACCGCGACAAGGTGGCCGGGTACGTCGAGTCCGGGCTCGCGGAGGGGGCGAGCCTGGTCGTCGACGGCCGGGACGGGAACTTCGACGGCGACGCGGACGGCTTCTGGCTCGGACCCACCCTGTTCGACGACGTCACCCCCGACATGTCCATCTACCGCGACGAGATCTTCGGCCCGGTGCTGTCCGTCGTCCGGGTGAAGTCCTACGACGAGGGCCTGGCCCTCATCAACGCCAACCCGTACGGAAACGGCACCGCCATCTTCACCAACGACGGCGGGGCGGCACGGCGCTTCCAGAACGAGGTGGAGGTCGGCATGGTGGGCATCAATGTGCCGATCCCGGTGCCGGTGTCGCACTACTCCTTCGGTGGCTGGAAGAACAGCCTGTTCGGGGACACGCACGCGCACGGCACGGAAGGCGTGCATTTCTTCACCCGTGGCAAAGTCGTCACCTCCCGCTGGCTCGACCCCTCGCACGGCGGCCTCAATCTCGGTTTCCCGCAGAACGACTGACGGCCCCTCGCCAAAAGAAAGGACACGCATCTGTCATTAAATGACAAATTCGAATTCCCGGATTATCGCGGGGAAAGGCCGGTGCTGCCGCGGACGATGAGACGTGTGGGAAGCAGGATCTCGTGGCGTTCCTGATGGACGCCGTCCAGCCGGTCCGTGGCCGCCTGGACGGCGAGCCGGGCCTGCTCCAGCGGTAACTGGCTCACGGTCGTGAGGGCCATGCGGGGGTGCCGCGCCATGAGGCTGTCGTCGAAGCCGGCCACCGACACGTCGGCCGGCACCCTGCGGCCCCCGCTCTCCAGCGCCTCGATCAGCCCCAGCGCCGTGCGGTCGTTGAACGCGACGATGGCGGTGACGCCCGCGCCGGAGTCGAGGTGCCGCAGCGCCTCAGCGCCGTGACGCTCGGTGAGCCCTCCGGGCAGGACGACGGCCTCGAGCCCGTGGCGTAGCACGGCCGCCTGGTAGGCGTCCCGCCGGACGGCGGAGATGGGCCCCGGTCCGCCGTCTACGTGCGCGATGCGCCGGTGGCCGAGCGCGACCAGATGGTCGACCACGTCGGAGATGCCCTGCTGGTCGTCGGCGCGGACCACGTCCACGTTCGGCAGGTCGAGCGGGCGTCCTACGCAGACCGTCGGGACGTCCTGGATGAGGTCGGCCAGCTCGCTCTCGGGCATCGTCGGCCCCAGCAGCAGGAGCGCCTCGCACCGGAAGTCGATGAGCGTCTCGATGGCCCGCCGCTCGTCGTGGGTGGCGGTCATGGCCCCCAGCACGGTCTCGTACCCCGCGGCGTCGACCGTCGACTGGATCTCCTCGGCGAGCTCCCCGTGGTAGAGGTTGCTGGGAAGAATGGTCACGCCGATGAGCCGCGTCCGCCTTTTGGCGAGCAGCGTGGCGTTCCTGTCCTTGCGATATCCCAGGCGTTCGGCGACGGCCAGGACGCGCTTGGTCGTGGCGGCGCTCGGTCCCGCCGAGCCGCTGAGCACCTTCGAGACCAGGCCTTTGGACACGCCGGCGGCGGCGGCGACATCAAGGATCGTGGGCCGGCGGCGCCCTGGCCGGGGCGGTGTCGGAGCGGTGTGGTCGGCCATGTGGTCACCATAATGCCGATGGCTTTGTCAGCACAAACCCTTGACATATGCCTGTAACAAGTCGCATGCTCGGCGCATTCACTTAAACCGGTTTCCAAACCGGCTGTGCGGGCGGTTTACGCGATGCGGACGCCCCTATTCAGTTACGCCCATGATCCAAGGAGCTGGCATGCCCAACGACCACATCGGCGTCGCCGTCATCGGTGCCGGGATGGCCGGAAGATCGCACGCCGCCGGCTATCGCGGCGCCACGACGACGTACGGCCCGGGTCTGCCCGATGTGCGGCTGGTGGCGATCGCCGACGTGAACGAGGACTTCGCGCGGGAGACCGCGCGCCGGTTCGGGTACACGCGGGCGGAGACGTCCTGGCAGGCCGTCGCCGAAGCCCCCGACATCGACGTCGTGAGCGTGGTGGTCGCCAACCATCTGCACCGGGAGGTCGTCGAGGGCCTCCTGGCGGCGGGCAAGCACGTCCTGTGCGAGAAGCCTTTCGCGCCGACCGTCTCGGAGGCCGAGGCCATGGTCGCCGCGGCCAGGGCAAGGCCGGAGCTGCGGGCGGGGGTCGGCTTCACCTTCCGCCGTTCGCCCGCGATCGCGGCGGTCAAGCGGCTGGTCGACGACGGGTCGACGGGGCGGCCGATCCACTTCAACGGCCACTACTGGTGTGACTACGGCGCCGACGCCTCGGGGCCGATGAGCTGGCGGTACAAGGGCGACCCCGGCTCGGGCGCGCTCGCCGACATCGGCAGCCACCTCGTGGACCTCGCCGAGTTCCTCTGCGGCCCGATCCGGTCCGTCCGGGGGACGACGCTGTCGACGTTCATCACCGAGCGCGCGCTGCCGCTGGGCGCCGCGGTCGGGCACGCCGCTGCGACACTGAGCGACGAGCGCGAGCCGGTCGAGAACGAGGACCTGGTCACCTTCACCGCGACGTTCGCATCAGGGGCCACGGCGACGATGTCCGCCTCCCGCGTCGCGCTCGGCCTGGCGAACTCCCTCGGTTTCGAGCTGTTCGCCGAGAACGCCGCAGCGACCTTCGACCTGCTGCGGGCCGGCGAGTTCGGCTACATGGACCGCGCGGTGGAGGGGCCCACCAAGGGCTACCGGCAGGTGGCCGTCGGCCCGGACCATCCCTACCTCACCGGTGGCCTGCCCATGGACTTCCCCGGGGTCGGATACGGGCAGAACGACCTGTTCGTCTTCCAGGCCCGGGCGTTCCTGGAGCAGGTGGCCGGGCTCGACCGGCTGCCCAGGGTGCCCTCCTTCGAGCACGGGCTGCACAACCTCCGGCTCCTCGCCGCCATCACCGAATCGGCCCGCAACGGCGGAGCCGAGGTCAAGATCTCACAGGAAGAGAACCGATGAAGCTCGGCGCCTACACCGCGTGCCTGCACGACAAACCGCTTCCCGAGGCTCTGGCCATCCTCAAGGGGATGGGCCTGGACAGCGCGGAGATCAACTCCGGCGGGTTCATCCCGGAGCCGCACCTCCCGATCGACGACCTCTTCGGCAGCGAACAGGCCCGCCAGGACTACCTCGGGCTCTTCGCCGAGCAGGGGATCACGCTCACCGCGCTCAACTGCAACGGCAACCCCCTGCACCCGAACCCCGTCGTGCGGGAGAAGCACGCGAACGACCTCCTGCGGTCGCTGGAACTGGCCTCCCTCCTGGGCGTCAAACGCGTGGTCACCATGTCGGGCACGCCGGCCGCCAGCGCCACCGGGACCAACCCGGCCTGGAACGTCCTGCCCTGGGACAGCGCCTACCTCGACGTACGGGACTACCAGTGGAACGAGGTCGCGATCCCGTTCTGGAAGACGGTCCAGTGGCGGGCGGCCCACTTCGACGTCAAGGTGGCGATCGAGATGCACCCGCACAACGTCGTCTACAACCCGGCGACGCTGGAACGGCTCGCCGAAGAGATCAACGCGACCCACGTCGGCGCCGAGATGGACCCCAGCCACCTGTTCTGGCAGGGCATCGACCCCGTGGAGGCGGTCGATCACCTCGGCTCGCTGGTGTACAACGCCGCGGCCAAGGACACCAGGATCAACCCGGCGGCGCGGGTGAACGGCGTCCTCGACGACCGATTCGGCCGGGTCCTCCCGGACGAGCCCGGCGCCGTCGGCCTCGGCGGGCCTTACACCCTGTCCCGCTGGCCGCAGAACTCCTCCTGGGACTTCGTCGCCGTCGGCCGCGGCCACGACGTCACCTGGTGGACCGCCTTCCTGCGGGCCCTGGAGAAGGTGGACCCGGACATGGCCGTGAACATCGAGCACGAGGACCAGGAGCTCGACCAGCTCGAAGGCCTGGCCGCCGCGGCCAAGACCCTGCTCGAGGCCGCGGGCCGCTAGACCGTGGAACGCCGAGCGATCCGCACCGTCTGTCGCGTCGGCACCACCAGTGCCACGTCCCCGGCCCGCTTCACGTGCATCGGCGCGACCCGCTGTGAACGCGTGAGCGCGCACCCGGTCCCGCGATCGGCCTTGCCGGTCGCCATCCGACATACCCCCCGATATATCGCGCGCTCCGACCGAGACATCTGTCGCGCCGGCGCATCACACGAAGGAGTACCGCAACCATGGAAGGCACCCGAACCCGGCGGCGTCCACCCGGCCTCCCCGGTCTCACCAGCGGCCCCAAGCGCCACAGCCGCCTCCCGCTGACGGCGATCGGCCTGTTCGCCGCCCTGGTCCTGACCGCCTGCGCCAGTGGCAAGGCCACCACCGGCGCCACCAGCCAGCCCGCCGCCGGTGCTTCCAGCGCCGCCGCGAACACCGCCGGATCCGGTGGCGGGAAGGTGTCCCTGTTCGTCATCGGCGGCAAGTCCGACGACCCGTTCTGGTCCGCGGTCAAGCGCGGCGCGGACGACGCCGCCAAGGTCGTCAAGGCCAACGGCGGCAACGTGACCTGGCTCGGCCCGCAGAACTACGACAACCTCGGCCCGGACGCCGCCAAGCTCATCCTCAGCGCGAAGAGCCAGGGCGCCACCGCCATCATCGGCGCCGACTGGGTCCCCGAGGCGCAGAACGACGCCTTCAAGGCCGCATCCAGCGGCGGCGTCCCGGTCTTCCTGTTCAACGCCGGCGGCGCCGAGCAGGCGAAGAACGTCGGCGCGCTGACCTACACCGGCTCCGAAGAACAACTGGCCGGCAAGGCCGGCGGCGAGTTCTTCGCCAAGAACGGCGCCAAGAACGTCCTGTGCGTCAACACCCTTCCCGGCGCCGTGAACACCGAGGCCCGGTGCAAGGGCGTCGCCGAGGGCATGAGCGGCGGCGGCGGCAAGTCCACCCAGTTGCCGCTGCCCTCCTCCAACTTCGGCAACCCGACAGCCGTGACCCAGGCCATCAAGTCGGCCCTGCTCAAGGACGACTCCATCGACGGGGTCGTCACCATCAGCACCGGAGACGCCGACAGCTCGGCCGCCGCCATCGAGCAGGCGGGTGGCGGAGCCAAGATCAAGCTCGGCACGTTCGACATGAACGAGGCCCAGCTCAACCGCATCAAGGCCGGCAAGCAGCTCTTCTGCATCGACCAGCAGCCCTACCTCCAGGGCTACCTCGCCGTGTCACAGGCCTACGCCTACAACGCCTACGGGCTGCTCATCTCGCAGAACACGCTGCTGACCGGGCCCGCCATCATCAACGCCGGCAACGTCGACGCCGCGATCTCCGGTGTCCAGGCCGGCGTCCGCTGATCCGCCCGGCACCGCCCGTCACTCCTTTGAGGTGAAAGAGCAATGACCGTCCAGATCTCCGACACGGCCCGCCCGGCAGCGGCCGGGACGTCGTCGGGACGTTCCCTGCGCAATCTGACGTACCGTCCGGAGGCCGGCGCCCTCATCGGAACCTTGGGGGTCTTCGTCTTCTTCGCCATCTTCGGCGGCACCCATTTCCTCGCCTCCGCCGGCACCGCGGCCTGGCTGAACGTCGCCGCCGAACTCGGCATCATCGCCCTCCCGGTCGGCCTGCTCATGATCGCCGGCGAACTCGACCTGTCGGTCGGCTCCGTGCTCGCGGCGAGCTCGATGACCCTGGCCATCGTCTCGGGCTACTGGGGCGCCCCGATGATCCTCGGCATCGTGCTCGCCCTCGGTGTCGGCGTGACCGCGGGAGCGCTCAACGGGCTCATCGTGACGCGGACCAACGTGCCGTCGTTCGTCGTCACCCTGGCGACCCTGTTCGGGATGGCCGGGCTGACCCTCGGACTGTCCCGCGTGATCACCGGTACGACCAGCGTCGCCCTCAACCCGGACCCGGGGTCGAAGGCGGTCTTCGGCACCCTCATCGCGGGCCAGTTCGAGGTGGCGATCCTGTGGTGGATCGTGGTCGCGCTCGGCGTCGGGTGGATGCTCCAGATGACCAAGTACGGCAACTGGATCCTCGCCGTGGGCGGCGACAAGGAGAGCGCCCGCGCGGCCGGAATCCCGACCAACCGGCTCAAGATCGCGCTGTACACCGGGAGCGGGTTCGGCGCCGCCCTGGTCGGCGTGATCCAGACCATCCTCTACAACGGCGCCCAGGTCGCCAACGGGCAGTCGTTCGTCTTCAACTCCATCATCGCGGTGGTGGTCGGCGGCGTCCTGCTGACCGGCGGCTACGGGTCCGTCGTCGGGGTCGTCTTCGGCACACTCACCTTCGCGATCGTCAACCAGGGCATCTACTACACCGGGTGGAACTCCGACTGGGCGAGCTTCATCCTCGGCGTCCTCATCCTCGCCGCCGTCCTCATGAACAACACGTTCCGCCGGCTGGCGCTGTCGTACGCGCCGCGTTCCGGAAAGAAGGCCTGATCATGACCCAGCCACTCCTTCGCCTCACCGACGTGGGCAAGTCGTTCGTCGGCACGAACGCGCTGGCGGACATCTCCCTGGAGGTGCACCCGGGCCAGGTGCTGTGCCTGCTCGGCGACAACGGCGCCGGCAAATCCACGCTGATCAAGATCCTGTCCGGCTTCCACGCCCCCACGTGCGGCACCATCGAGGTGGACGGGCGGCCCGTCGTCTTCAAGAGCCCGCGCGACGTGAGCGCGTACGGGATCGCCACGGTCCACCAGTTCGGCGGCACCTTCCAGCTCATGACCGTCGGCCGGTCCTTCTTCGTGGGCGTCGAGCCCACCAAGGGCTGGGGCCCCTTCAAGCGCTTCGACAAGCGCCTGGCCGGCGAGATCGCCGTCCGGGAGATGCAGTCCCTCGGCATCACCCGGGTGACCGACGGCAAACGGCTCGTCGGAAGCCTTTCCGGCGGCGAGCGCCAGGCCCTGGCCATCGCCCGGGCCGTCTACTTCGGCGCCAACATCCTCATCCTCGACGAGCCGACCGCCGCGCTCGGCGTCAAGGAGGCCACGCACGTCCTGAGGATCATCATGCAGGCCCGCGCGAAGGGCGTCGCGGTCATCTTCGTCACCCACAACGTCCTGCACGCCATGATGGTCGGCGACCACTTCGCGGTCCTGATCCACGGCCGCAAAGCGGACGACTTCCACAAGGGCGAACGGACGCGCGAACAGATCACGGATCTGATGGCGGGCGGCGAGGCCATGGCGGACCTGGAAGCGGAACTCGCCGACCTGGCGGGGAGCTGACATGAGACTCGCCCTCGACCCGTACATGCTGCGGTCCGTCCCGCTGCTGGAACTCCCCGGCGTCGTGGCCGAGCTCGGCTACGAGTACATCGAGTTGTCGCCGCGGGATGATTTCATGCCGTTCTTCCTGCATCCCCGGGCGGACGACGCGAGAGTCAGGGCCTTCAAGCGGGCCCTCGACGGCGCCGGCGTGCGGGTTGCCTCGATGCTGCCGCTCTACCGGTGGTCCGGCCCCGACGAGGACGAGCGCGAGGCCGCCGTCCGCTACTGGAAACGCGCCATCCAGATCACCGTCGACCTGGGCTGCACCGTCATGAACAGCGAGTTCAACGGCCGCCCGGAGCAGGCGAGCCTGTCGGAGGCGAAGTTCTGGAGGTCCATGGAGGAACTGCTGCCGATCTTCGAGCGCGAGGGCGTGCAGCTCCGCCTCGAACCGCACCCGGACGACTTCGTCGAGGACGGCAAGATCGCCGCCGACATGGTCCGCGGCATCAACTCCCCGCTCGTGTCGTACCTGTACTGTGCCCCGCACACCTTCCACATGGGCGGCGACATCGCCGGGATCATGCGGTACGCCGGCGACAAGCTCACCCACCTGCACGTCGCCGACTCCTACGACCACACCGGCTCCAGCGGCCTGCGCTACATCACCAACCCGCCCGGCAACCCCGCCCGGGTCCACCAGCACCTCGACATCGGCCAGGGCGAGGTCGACTGGGACGAGTTCTTCGACACCCTCGCCGCCATGGACTTCGCCCGCACTCCCGACGCGATCATGACCGTCTGCGTCTTCGCCTGGGAGGAACGCGCCCGCGAGTCGAGCGTCTTCATGCGCGAGGAGATCGCCAAGCGCACGGCGAACTGGTGACCGCTCAGCGTCCTGCTGTGCAGCGCAGCAGGACGCTGCCCGAATCGTCGAACCGGCGGGACAGCCCGCCCGACAGTCTGGACGCGCTGGGCGCGCTCATGGCCCGGACCCGGCGGCTGGTCGAGGCGGCGCGTGTGCTCGCCGCCGGCGCGGCCGCCCGGGAGAGCATGGGCTGTCCACGCCACCCCGTGGATCAACCCGCGCACGACACGGCGGTGGCTTATGTCCGCCGCGCCCGGGGCACCCGCGCCCGGCCGCCGACCGGCTGGGCCAGCCTCACGCCCACCGAGCTGAACGTGGTCCGGGCTCGTGGTGGAGGGCCTGAACAGCCCCGAGATCGGCGCCCGGCTGTTCATGAGCCGCGGCACGGTGAAGATCCACCTGCCACACGTGTACGTCAAGCTCGGCGTCGGCAACCGGACCGAGCTGGCCACGCTGGCCGGCCCTCGGCTGGTCTGACTCCCGCGACGGGGCGTCAGCCGCAGTTGTCCCACTTCTGACGGCCACCACTGGCGACGGCCGGGTCGTGACCGAGCGGCTTGATCGTGCCCCAGAACTTCACGCACCTGCCCTGGGCCCAATACTTCACCGGGCCCGCGTAGGACTTGAAGTTGCCCTTGTCCCTGCGCACGATCGGGTCCTGCTTCGTGTCCTTGATCGGCTTGGCCATGATCGTGAGCTCGGCGCTGACGGGCGTCTTCGTGCCGACGAAGCTCGACTTGATGGTGACCACGCAGTTGTAACCGTTGCTGCGGTTGTAAAGCAGGTAGACCGTGCCGTACTTGCGGCCGCTCGAGGTCTTCACCGGCTGCGTGCCGCCGGTGATGCGCGCGTAACCGGAGCCGCAGATGCTCTCCGGGCTCGCCGCCGCGGCGGCGTTCGCGGGGAGCGCGACGACACCGCTGAGACAGAGTGTCGCCGTGAGGAGGACTGCCTTTGCCGGCATTCGCACCTGATCGTCCTTTCGTAGCTCTTGACCAAAGATCTCGACAAGCATGCCCGAAATTTGGTTATCGGTCCAGGCGTTAGGGACGAACAGCAGGTGACACGCGCCGTTGGTCTTCTGGCCAGGAGAGATCGGCGGCCGTCGTCCGTGCCTTCGCCCGCTGAGCCCGCACGCGTGAAGACCTCCGAGCTGGGCGGTGAATCCGTGGCGCTCGGTGCCGTACGACTGGCGCTCGACCACGTCGAGTACGCGCTCTTCGGCGGGGCGACGTGAGGTCTCATGCGCCGATCGGTGCGCCATTTCGATGGAACACACGACGGATGGCGGATGATCGCGAGGGGTGCCGACCGTGAGGATGGGCGCCATGGATCCCGAACTGGAAGCCTTCATCCCGTTGTTCCCCTCAGCCGATCTGACCGATCCGGTCACCGCGCGCAAGAACCTCGCCGAACTGGCCGGCGCGGCACCGGCGGCGGACACGGCGGGAATGGAGATCGAGGACCGGTTGGTGCCCGCCGATCCGGACGTGGCGGTGCGGGTCTATCGCCCGCGCCAGGCACGGGACGCCATCGTCTGGCTGCGCGGCGGCGGATTCGTCATGGGCGACCTGGACACCGAGCACCCGTGGGCGTCCCGGCTCGCGGACAGCTCCGGCGCGGTGGTGATCTCGGTGGGCTACCGCCAGGCGCCCGAGCATCGGTTCCCGGCCGCGCTGAACGACGCCTACGCCGTACTCACCTGGACGGCCGAGCACGCCGCCGAGCTCGGCATCGACGCCGGGCGGATCGCGGTCGGCGGTCACAGCTCAGGCGCGGGGCTCGCGGCCGCGGTGGCGCTGCGGGCGCGCGATGAGCAGGGCCCGCCGATCCGCTTCCAGCTGCTCAACCAGCCCGAGCTCGACGACCGCCAGGAGACCTGGTCGGCACGGAACTTCACCGACACGCCCTGGATGACCCGCGACAAGCTCACCGCGACGTGGCGGCACTATCTGGGCTCCGCGCCCGCCTCGCAGTACGCCGCCCCGGCACGGGCCGACGACCTGTCCGGCCTGCCACCCGCCTACATCGCCACCGCGGAGCTCGACCCGCTCCGCGACGAAGGCATCGGCTACGCGATGCGCCTGCTGGAGGCGGGTGTGTCGGTCGAGCTGCACCAATGGTCCGGCACCTTCCACGGGTCGCAGGCGATCCCGTCCGCCGAGGTGTCACAGCGGCAGCTCGCCGAACTCTCCGGAGCCCTGCGCCGTGCCCTGGCCGAGTGAGGCGATCGAGATTGACCGAGACGAGATTGACCGAGACGAGATTGACCGAGATGAGATCGACGACGACGGGAATGCGATGACAACCACTGAGCTTGCCGATTCCACGGCGGGACAGAGCATGGCAGGGCTGCTGCGCCCTCATCTCGGGAGTTTCGCCGCCGTCATGGTCCTGCAGGTCATCGGCGCTGTCGCGGGTCTGGCGCCGTTGCTGGCAGTCGTCGAACTGGGTCGGGCTCTGTTGTCGCCCGGCCCGATCGATCAGGGCCATGTCTGGTTCGTCGTGATCGCGGGGGCGGCCGGGTTGTTCGTCCGGCTGCTGTTCACGGCCGCGTCGTCCGGAATCGGGCACCTGCTCGACGGCCAGGTGCAACTGTCGTTCCGCCGGCAACTGGCCGCGCGGCTGGGGCGCGTACCGATCGGCTGGTTCTCCCGGCGCCGGACCGGCGAGCTGGCGAAGGTGGTGGGGGAGGACGTGAGCGCCGTGCATCCGTTCATCGCCCACACCCCCGGCGACCTCGCCTCCGCGTTCGTGGTGCCGCTGGTGTCGCTGATCTACTTGTTCGCCGTCGACTGGCGGCTCACGCTGATCACCCTGATACCGGTAGGGCTGGCCGTGGGGCTGGTTCCCCTGATGATGACCCCGGCCCGGCTGCGTGAGCAGGAGGAGTTCGACGCGGCCATGGGACGGATTTCGAGCTCCGTCGTCGAGTTCGTGCAGGGTATCTCGGTGGTCAAGGCGTTCGGCGGATCCGGGCGCGCCCACCGTAAGTTCCGCACCGCCGCGGACGACTTCGTCGGCATCTTCTACCGGTGGGTGCGTGGCATCTCCGGGATCGCCGCCGGGATGCAGCTGGTGCTGTCGCCGCCGTTCGTGCTGCTGGTCGTGCTGATCGGCGGCGCGGTACTGATCACGGCCGGCGCCATGGCCCCGGCCGACCTGCTGCCGTTCCTGCTGCTGGGGCTGGGCCTGACCGCTCCGGTGGCGGCACTCGGCCACGGCTTCGACGATATGCAGGCCGCCGGGCGCGCGGTCGGACGGATCCGGGACGTGCTCGACGTACCGTCGCTTCCGGAGCCCGCCCACCCGGTCGCGCCACACGGACACCGGGTGGAACTGCGTGATGTTCGGTTCGGTTATGGAGCCGATCACGAGGTGCTGCGCGGGATCGACCTGGTGCTCGAACCGGGGACGGTCACCGCGATCGTCGGGCCGTCGGGAAGCGGGAAGTCCACGCTGGTTCAGCTGTTGCCGCGCTTCTTCGACCCCACCCACGGTTCGGTCGTCCTGGGCGGTGTCGATCTGCGCGAGATCGGCAGCCGGGAGCTCTACCGGACGGTCTCCTTCATGCTCCAGGACGTTCGCCTGCTGCGCGCGTCGGTCGCGGACAACATCGCGCTGGCGGTGCCGCAGGCCGACTTCGACGACGTGGTTCGCGCCGCCCGGCTGGCCAATATTCATGATCGAATTCTCCGGCTGCCGCGCGGATACGACTCGGTGATCGGTGAGGACGCCGGACTGTCGGGTGGCGAGGCGCAGCGGATCTCGCTGGCACGCGCGCTGCTCGCCGACACGCCCGTACTGGTGCTGGACGAGGCGACCTCCTTCGCCGACCCGCAGACCGAACAGGCGGTGCGCCGGGCCCTGGCGACGCTGGGCAGTGATCGCACGATTCTGGTCATCGCCCATCGCCTGGAGACGGTCGCCGACGCCGACACCGTCGTGGTGCTGGAGAACGGGTCGATCGTGGAGCGTGGCAGGCCCGCCGAGCTGCTGGCACAGGACGGGAGGTTCGCCGCGTTCTGGCGATCCCACCGATCGGCGATCGCCGACGAGATCGACACCCATGGTGGCGTACCGCAAGGAGACGAACCCCGATGATTCGAATGCTGCTGCGCGTGCTGGGACACGAGTACGCCCAGCCGGTGCGCCGCACCGTGGCCCTGATGACGGCGACCGCGGTGGTCGAGGGCTTGTCCTACGCACTGCTGGTTCCCGTGCTGCGGGCGCTGTTCGGGAGCAGCCCCGCGGACGCGCGGCCCTGGTTGATCGCGTTCGGGGCGGCGGTCGCGGTCTACGCGGTGCTGCGCTATGTCAGTGATCTGTCCGGTTTCCGCGTCGGGACCACGCTGTTGCGCGGTATGTATCACCGGCTCGGCGATCATCTGGCCCGGCTGCCGATCGGCTGGTACAGCGCCGGTCGCGTCGGGGAGGTCTCCGTCATGGCCGGCCGTGGCCTCCTGCAGGCGATGAGCGTGATCGCGCACCTGCTGGCACCGTTCATCTCCGCTTGTGTGACGCCCCTGACGATCGTCGCCGTGATGCTCGCCTTCGACGGGCGGTTGGGGCTGGCCGCGTTGGTCGCCGCCCCGATCGTGGCGGCGATCCAGATCTGGACGGGACGCTCGACGGCCGCCGTCGATGCGGAGAGCGCCGACCGCGGCCGGGAGGCCACCGGGCGAGTCATCGAATATCTCCAGGCCCAGCCGGTGCTGCGAGCCGGCGGCCGGAGCGTTGAACGCTTCCGGTTGCTCGACGACTCGCTGCGTGAGGTCCAGCGCGCCTCCCGCCGTTCCACGCTGTCGGTGCTGCCCGGCGTCGTGGGCCTGACGCTCACGGTGCAGGCGATGTTCACCGTGCTGCTGGTCCTGGGGGCCTATCTCGCGCTCGGCGGGAGTATCGGCGCGGCGGAGGTGCTGGCGATCCTGGTGCTGGCCGCCCGCTGCGCCGATCCGCTGCTGTCGCTGGCGGAGATGGGCGGCAAACTGCGCGGCGCGCGTTCCGAGCTGGCCCGGCTCGACACGGTGTTGCGCACCGAGCCGCTGCCGGAGCCTCGCGAACCGATCCAGCCGGTACGCCATGACGTGGCGTTCGAGTCCGTGGCCTTCCGGCACGGCGACCGTACGGTGATGGACGACGTGTCGTTGTCCGTGCCGGCGGGACAGCGGCTCGCCGTGGTCGGGCCGTCGGGTGCCGGTAAGAGCACCTTGCTGCAGTTGCTCGCGCGGTTCTACGACGTGGACGCGGGCGCGGTGCGTCTGGGAGGTGTGGACGTACGCGCGATCAGCACGGAGGTGTTGATGGCGCGGCTGGCCATCGTCTTCCAGGACGTCTATCTCTTCGACGGCACGATCGAGGAGAATGTGCGGCTGGGCCGCCCCGACGCCGACGAGGCCGAGGTGCGGGCGGCGGCGACCGCGGCGCGGCTGGACGAGGTGATCGGGCGACTGCCCGGCGGATGGTCGGCGAATGTCGGCGAGGGCGGCGCGCTGCTGTCGGGTGGCGAGCGCCAGCGTGTCTCGATCGCGCGAGCGCTGCTGAAGGACGCGCCCGTCGTCCTGCTGGACGAGGTGACCTCCGCGCTCGACCCGGTGAACGAGGCGGCGGTCCACGAAGGCATCGAACGCCTGATGGCGGGCCGGACGGTGGTGATGGTGGCGCACCGGATGCGGACCGTCCAACGCGCCGATCGGGTCGTCTTTCTGGACGGGGGCCGGATCGTCGAGGAAGGCAGCCATGACGAACTGCTGCGCCGCGGCGGTCGCTACGCCGCTTTCTGGGAAATGTCCATGGCGCCGGTAGCGAAGTCCTGAGGGGCCTCGGCAGCCGTCCTGGCCGAACGGCTGCTCAAGGTCCTTTGGTACCGTCGCCGGGCTCAGCGGCGCAGGGCGGTCTCCCTTTCGATCCGTGACAGCTTCTCGGGATTGCGCACGGCGTAGAGGCCGGTGATGAGCCCGTCGTCGATGCGTACCGCCATGACGGTGTTAACCTCGCCGTCGACCCGGAGAATCAGCGCCGGATAACCGTTGACCTGGGCCGGCCGCAGCGACGCCGCGGCGCCCCACCTGCCCAGTCCGGCGGCCAGTACGTCAGCCACCTGGCCGGCTCCCACGACGGGCTCCAGCGCGGCCTGCACGACGCCGCCGCCGTCACCCAGGAGGACGACATCCGGCGCGAGCAGGTCGAACAGGCGTTGCAGATCGCCCGTCTCGACCGCCCGCTGGAACGCCTCCAGCGCGTCCCGCGTCTCGGCCGGGGAAACGACTCCCCGCGGACGACGCGCCGCCACATGCGCCCGCGCCCGGTGCGCGATCTGACGCACCGCCGCCGGACTCTTCCCGACGGCCTCGGCGATCTCGTCATAGGCCAGATCGAACACCTCACGCAGCACGAACACCGCCCGCTCGGTCGGCTGCAGCGTCTCCAGCACCAGCAGCATCGCCATCGAGACACTGTCGGCCAACTCGACGTCCTCGGCCACATCGGGCGCGGTCAGCAACGGCTCGGGCAACCACGGCCCGACATAGGACTCCCTACGCCGGCCCAGCGCACGCAACCGGCCGAGCGCCTGCCGCGTGACGATCCGGACCAGATACGCACGCTGATCCCGCACCTCACCCAGGTCGACCCCCGCCCACCGCAACCAGGTCTCCTGCAGGACGTCCTCGGCATCGGCGGCCGAGCCCAGCATCTCGTAGGCCACGGTGAACAACAGGTTGCGATGGGCGACGAACGCCTCCGTGGCGGGATCCGGGCGATCGTCCCGGCCCAGCTCCCCACCGCGATCTTCGGGCGCGGTCTGCGACGTGCCGGCCATGGATGACTCCTGTTCACTCTCGACTGTGTCACCCACCAGATGCCGGCCACCGCCGTTTTGTGACACCGATCCTTGTGGCGCACGTCACATGGCCGTGCTGTCACAAGGTTCGGGTCGTCGGCATCTTGTGTTCGTTCAGTGCAACGGAAGGAACGTCATGAGTTCAGAGCTTGAAACCCTTCGCCGTGACTTCGGTGGCGACATCATCGAACCGGGCGGAACGGAGTACGAATCGGCCAGCCGCTCGATCTTGGCTTCCGGCAGTCCGGTCTATGTTCTGCGGCCCAAGACCGTCGCGGACGTGCAAGCAGCAGTCGGATTTGCTGCCGGCACCGGGCTTCCACTGTCCGTACGAGGCGGCGGCCACAGCTTTCCGGGCTTCGGCACCAACGACGGCGGCGTCGTGATCGACCTCAGCCGCCTCGCGAACGTGGAGATCCTCGACAAGGAACGTCATCTTGTACGGATCGGCGGCGGTGCCACCTGGGGCCAGGTCGCGGCAGTTCTGGCCCCGCACGGCCTGGCGATCTCCTCGGGCGACACCAGGAGCGTCGGTGTCGGTGGGCTGACGTTGACCGGTGGCATCGGCTGGAAGGTCAGGAAGTACGGCCTGGCCCTGGACAGCGTGGTCGCCGCAGAGGTGGTCACGGCCAACGCGGAGGTCGTGCGGGCGAGCGCGGAGGTGAATCCGGAGCTGTTCTGGGCGATTCGCGGTGGCGGCGGCAATTTCGGGATCGTGACCGCCTTTGAGTTCGCGGCGCACCCGACGACAGACGTCTTCTACGGCAAGATCGCTTTTCCGGCATCGGAGGCGGCCACCGTGCTCCAGGGTTGGGCGGATTACCTCCGTACCGCCCCCGAAGAGCTCACCTCCATCGCGAGCTTCGCCAATCCCTTCGCCGGCGGACCCGAAGCGCCGGTCGAGATCCAGGTCGCCTTCGACGGCGATGATCCGGAGCTCGCGGCCGAGGCGATCGACCCGATCCGCCGGCTCGGCACGGCGATCGACGACGACGTCGCGCTGAAGCCCTATGCGGACACGCTCGTGGATGGCGCGACCCCGCCGCCGGGCATTCAGCTGGTCACCCGAAGCGCCTTCGTCGACAAGGAATCGGTGTCCGAGGCCCTGCGGATCCTCACCGAGGTCGGGGCGTCGGCGGGGTCGCCGTTCATCGCCGTTCGCAGCGTCGGCGGTGCGGTGTCCCGAGTCCCCGACGACGCCACCGCCTACGCGCACCGCCGAGCGGAGTTGATGTTCGTGACCACCGTCGCGGGTCCGCAGCCGGTCGTCGAGGCCGCTCGACCTGCTCTGGAAGCGATCTGGGGGAGACTCGCACCGCACGTCAACGGCGCCTACGCGAACTTCCTCGCTGCAGCCACCGAGGAGGATGTCGCCGCGATCTATCCAACGGCGACCTATGAGCGGCTCGCGGCGGTCAAGCGTCAGTACGACCCCGGTAATCTGTTCGCCCGCAACCACAACGTCCGGCCTCGGTAAGTCGTGCGGACAATGAGTGATCTACAATGTAAAGCCGGACTCAAGGGGCGAGGCTGATGGTGGCGGGGATGCCCTGGCGGGTCATCTTCGCGTAGGGGCACAGCGTGCTCGCCTGGCCAAGCAGCTCGCCGGCCGTCTCGAGGGCGACTCCGGGCCAGGTCACGACGAGGTCGGCGCTCAGCTGGTAGCCGCCGTCGGCGGGGTCACGGCCGAAGGCGACGGTCGCCTCCACGGTGATCGGTTCGGGGTCGAGGAGGTGCCGGCGGGCCAGCAGGCTGAGGGCGCCGTGGAAGCAGGCGGCGTACCCGGCGGCGAAGAGCTGTTCGGGGTTCGGGCCGGTGGTGTCGCCGCCCAGTTCCCCCGGCATCCGGAGCTCCAGGTCGAGGGCCTCGTCGGCGGAGCGGGCCCGGCCGGTGGCCCGGCCGTGGGCGGAGCTGCCGCCGGTCACGGTGACGCGCGTGGTGTAGAGCGGTTTGAACGCGGAGCCGCTGTAGTCGTGCTCCGTGGACAATCTCGGATCGTTCACCAGTACGCCTTTCGGTAGCACGCCAGGGGGGACGCCGGTCATGAGCGGTGCCAGCGCCGCAACTTGTCGGGGTTCAGCACGATCCACACCGCGGTGACCTCCGTTCCGGCGACGCTCACGCCGACCACCGCCACGGCCTGGCCCGCCCGGCGCAGCACCAGACCCGTCCGGCCGTTCACGGACGCGACGGCCACATCGGTGCCGGGTTGGCCGGTCAGCAAGGCTGTGACGAACCGGGCGACCGCGTCCGCGCCGTGGGTCGGGTGGATGGCGGCGCGTAGTTTGCCGCCACCATCGCTCACGACCATCGCATCCGTGGCCAGGACCGCCCGCAGCGCCGCGGTGTCTCCCGTGCCACAGGCCGCGGCGAACCGGCGCGCGACACGATCGTGTCTGATCAGCATCGCTTGGCGCGACCGGCCCTGGTGATGTGCCCCCTCGCCGGCCCGGCACATCACCAGGCCGGTGAGCGGCTCGGCCCGACGTGCTGGAGTGTCGGTGACGGGCGCCGCGGCCGGTAGCGGTACGCCGGCAGGTGCGTGCGTCGGGGTGGCAGTGGCGAGCAACTCCAGGCAGATGCCTCCGGCGACCCGCGTCAGCCAGGCGCGCGGCACCGCGATCCCGGCGCGCTCCGCATCGCCGAGGGCGTACCAGCGGCGGTAGGTCTCTTGAACGATCCGGTCAGCCGTGCTCTCCGAGCCGAACATCCACAAGGCGATCTCCAGCAGGTGCTGCCGTTCATCGAGCATCTCCGCCAGCGTTCCGGCGCTCACCTCGGTCATCTCCTGCCGCCCTGGTAGCCGGGGGAGTACGCCTGCGACCGGCGCGGCTTCGCCTTGCTCCAAGCCGCGAAATCGGCTTGGCCGCCGGTCCACAGGGTCGCCCACACGATGTCCTCTGTTCTGTCGGTGTCGACAGCTAAGACCGGATAGCCAGTCCTGTTGTGACGCGGCCGTCTTGGGCGGCTAGGCCCTCTTTAGTGGGTGGCGAGCCCGTGATCGTGTGAACGTGTCGAGTTTGGCCGGATTGACGATCCACATGAGGTGATGGATGCCCTGCGGCGAAGCCTCGATAGTGAGCAGCGCGACACCGGTGCGGCCGCCGGGGACGAGCACGCCGGGACGCCCGTTCGCTTCGACCCACGTGAAGTCGGCGCCCGGCCAGAACCGTGGCGCGAACGCGGCGATGAATTTCGCCACGCGGGGGCCGCCCACCAGGGGGAACCGCGCTGCCCCTCTGATGCCGTCGCCGTCGGAGGAGCTGACGACGTCCGCGGCGAACAGGTTTTCGAGCGCGGCGACGTTTCCGGTCTGGGCGGCGGTGAGGAAGGCCGTCAGGAGACGCCGGTGTTCGATCTTGTCGATGGGCTCGCGTCGTGCGGCGGACACGTGCTTGCGGGCCCGGCTCACGAGCTGGCGGACGTTGGCCGGGCTGAGCTGGAGGATGTCCGCTATCTGCGCGTACGGGTAGACGAAGGCCTCACGCAGGACATAGGCGGCCCGTTCGGTGGGGGTCAGTCTTTCGAGCAGGAGCAGAAAGGCGAGTTCGAGTGCTTCGCCGCGTTCGGCGCCGATCGTGGGGTCGGAGCTGGTGTCGACGGGTTCGGGGAGCCAGGGCCCGATGTAGGCCTCGCGTCGCGCTCGGGCGGATTGCGCGACGTTGATGGCCAGGCGGGTGGTGATCAGCGCCAGGAAGGCCGAGGGGTTCTCGATGGTCGAGCGGTCGGTGTTCTGCCAGCGCAACCAGGTTTCCTGCACGATGTCCTCGGCTTCCGCCGCGCTGCCGAGCATCCGATAGGCGATGCCGAACAGGCGCGGCCGCAGCACGACGAAGGCGGAAGCGGCCTCTTCGAGGTCGCTTGCCTCTTCCAGCGATTTCGAACGCATGGTTACCCCCCGCCTTCGCTGCGCTGCTGTCAACTTTTCCACATCGATTCAGCCGGTCGACGTGGGGGTGTCACGCCTCGGCGCTCGGCTCGGGCGGCGGGCTGTCCTCCAACACCTCGACCGCGGCGAGCAGACCCCGCTCGCCGATCTCCTCACGCTCGGCGTCCGTCGGGTCGAACAGCCAGTCGGAGATCGGCAGTGCCATCTCCTCCTCCGGACGGCTCGCCACAGTCTCCGTCAGTTCGATCTCGACCTCGACCTTGAGCTCGTACAGAACGTCGTTCTCGCGCTCCGGAACTGTCATCTTTCCTCCATAGGTGGCTTGAGTGGATGTCCGGCAGGCCGGCTGACCACGTGCATCAGCCGCATGGTCGGCGCGGCCTGCCATGCGGTCGATCTCGGCCTGGGTTCAGTGGTCGCCGGGTGGCTGTCGGACATGGGGATCACCTGCGTGAGGACGGGCTACTTCTTGGTGGCGTTCCGGCCGGGCCAGTCGCGATAGCGGATCTGGCCGAGGGTGGCGCCGTCATCCGGCACCAGCGACCGCTCGAGCAGTTCCTGTCCGAAGTAGTGCGCGTGCGGGTCGGTGACCACCTCACGCGGATCGCCCCAGGAGGCCAGCACCTCACGGAAGAACTCGTCCATCCGGAACTGCTCGGGCCCGCCGACCTCGACCCTGCCGTTCAGCGGCGCTCCCACCGCGACCCTGGCGACCGCCTGCGCGACGTCGTCGCCGGCCATGGGCTGGAAGAGGACGGGCGGCATCCGTACCTTGTCGCCATCCGTGGCCTCGTCGGCGATGCTCCGGACGAACTCGAAGAACTGGGTGGCATGCACGAGCGAGAACGGGATCGGCGATTTCTCGATCAGCTGCTCCTGAGCGATCTTCGCCCGGAAGTAGGCGTTCCCGGGCGGGCGCTCCGTGCCCACCACCGACAGCGCGACGTGGTGCCCGACGCCGGCCGCGGCCTCCGCGGCGAGCAGGTTGCGGGTGGAGGTCTCGAAGAACTCCAGTACGGCGGCCTCCTCGAACGACGGGGAGTTCGACACGTCGATCACCACCGACGCGCCCGCCAGCACCTTGGCCAGCCCTTCGCCGGTGAGCGTGTTGACGCCGGTATTCGGCGACGCCGCCACCGCCTCGTGACCGTGCTCGCCCAGCTTCTTCACGAGCTTCGACCCGATCAGGCCGGTTCCGCCGATTACCACGATCTTCATGGCAGCTCCTTTCTGTCCGCCGGGGCAGCCGCTGCCAACCGGTCTCCAGCTAAGACCGGACAGCCTCCGGGCTTGTGACAGCCGGCTGCTAAATTTTTCTCAGTCCGCGGGCGATGCCATGGACCTTGCTCTGAACGTGCCCATTGACCTGCGGCGATGCATCGGCAGTCCGTGATGGCCGCGACCACGCCGATCCGGGACGTCGCGAGGGAACGACAAGATGTCACATCTTCCGATCCCCGACGGTCCATAAGTAGACATGCTGAGCAGACGGGGGAAGCGATCTTGGACGTCTATGAGGCGGTAACGAGCCGACGGGCGGTGCGCGGATTCACCGACAAGGTCGTCCCGAGGGAGGTGCTGGAGCGCGTGCTGTGCGCCGCGGCTTGGTCGCCGTCCGGCTCGAACCTCCAGCCCTGGCACGCCTACGTGGTGATCGGTGAGCCGCTGGCCGAGCTCAAGAAGCGGGCCGGCAAGCGCGTGGCCGCGGGCGACCCCTGGGACGAGCGGGAGTACGAGATGTACCCGTCCGCACTGAAGTCCCCATACCGCGAGCGCCGATCCGCCTTCGGCGAGGAGCGCTACGGCGCACTCGGCATCTCGCGCGAGGACTGGGAGTCGCGCCAGCGGGCCGCTTCGGCGAACTGGGACTGTTTCGGCGCGCCCGCTGCCCTGTTCTGCTACATCGACCGCGGCCTGGGCCTGCCCCAATGGTCCGACCTCGGCATGTATCTGCAGACGGTCATGCTGCTGCTCCGCGCCGAAGGGTTGCACAGTTGCCCGCAGATGGCGTGGTCGGTGTATCGCAAGACCGTCGCCGAGATCGTGTCACCTCCGGATGGGCTCATCCTCTTCTGCGGCATGTCGATCGGGTTCGAGGACGTCACGGTGGATTACATCCGTACGGGCCGGGCGCCGCTCAACGAAACGGTCACGTTCGTCGAGGGCTAGCCAGAGGCGCGGGGGTGCGGCACCGGCGAGTCATCGTTCCGCCAGGTCAGGCACCGGTGGCGGCTGGGCGGCAGGGGCGGAGCCGGTGGCGGTCTGGGCCAGGAGCGCGCCGGACAACACGATCAGCCCGCCCACGATCTGGAACACGCCCAGCGTCTCCCCGACCAACGACCAGGCCACGATCGCGCCGCCGATGACCTCCAGCGACGCCACAGTGGCGCCCACGGCCGCCGACAGCCGCCGAACGGCGTTCACCCCCAGGATGTACGCCACCACGGTCGCGACCAACACCATCCACAGGTACGCCACCAGCAGAGGCAACCGCTGAGCACCCGCTGCCGGCGTGACGGACACCGTGAACGCCTTCCACGGCAGGTTCCAGGGCCGCGCGAACGGGATCAGCGCCACGGCCGCCCCCGCCATCCCCAGGCGATGAGCCCGAGCGGATGCACGTCGTCGCCAAAGCTATCGTTCATCAGGAAATATCCGGCTGAGCACGCCCCGGCCAGCTACAGCCCGACGAACGGCAACCTGGAGCGCGGGATCCGCAGCGCCTCCGGCCTGGTCAAGGCCAGCACGGTCACCAGCGACAGCCCGGCCCCGGCCATCCGCGCTCAGACGGCTTCGATCGGCGTCAGCCCGGCGGCGTTGAGGTATTTCGCCAGCGGCCCCGAGAACGCGAAACACCCCGAGGACACGAACGCGAGCGCGAGCCCCGCGTACCTCACACCACACCACCCGCATCGTCATGACCGTCCAGCGGCTTCGACACTGGCATGCCCGGACTTACGGCCGCAACGAAATAACGCCAGGCGGCCTCGTTCCGCTCCGAGGAAGCCGCCCGACCCGGACCTTCCCGACCACGCGGCGAGGACGGCCGTCCTCGCCGCGTCCCTTCGTCAAGTCCCGCCGGTTGGCGACACCTGAGCAGACGACCCGTCGCGGGTCGCGCATGGGGACCGTCAGATCTCTTCCACGCTGCTCGGCTCACGCCGGGACAGATCGATACCGAGCTCCTCCGCCGCGCGGAAGACGTCCTCGTCGGAGTCGCGTAGCTCGATGGACATGCCGTCGCTGGAGAGCACCTCGACGTTGAGGCACAGCGACTGCATTTCC
The DNA here is from genome assembly GCF_043197155.1 of Nonomuraea sp. NPDC049269. Taxonomy (NCBI): domain Bacteria; kingdom Bacillati; phylum Actinomycetota; class Actinomycetes; order Streptosporangiales; family Streptosporangiaceae; genus Nonomuraea; species Nonomuraea sp. NPDC049269. The sequence continues at coordinate 34 of NZ_JBICSO010000012.1, read as the reverse complement.
TTGATGAGGACCTTGAAGGACTCCGGGATGCCCG
>NZ_JBICSO010000011.1:0-569467 GCF_043197155.1 Nonomuraea sp. NPDC049269 | reverse complement strand
GTTCCCATTCTGCGTTCGTTAAATCACCACGACCCATACACCAATCGTGACAACATCACCACAATTAGTCAGCAGATCTAAGAAACAGCTCTTAGACGTCTGCTCTAAACGGGGGGCGCGGGGGTGTGCCCTCGGCATGGACATCGAAGCCACTCGATCGTGAACGGCCGAGAACTACGTGTGCCACGGCCGCTCATCCGCGCCTACAGGCAGGGATTGATCAGAGTCCATTGAGCTGACCTGGTCACCGGGTATCCGGCCGTTCCGTCGGGGCCCGGTGACGGTCTCATTTGGCGGTGACCGCTCATGTCTGCGCCCTCACAAACGATCTCCCGGACGTGACGGCGGAGCCGATCGAGCAGTAGCAGATCATGAGCCCTAGCAAAGCAATTTGAAAATCGTTATCGTTTCCTCCAGAATGATCCGTGCTGTCCGCAGTGGTGGATTTGGGTGGCTATGCAGTCATCCGTGGAGAGGAACGTACGTGAGATCAGTCGCGAGAGCGGCTCAGCCAGTCGTGGCGGGGTGCACGGCCGCAGCGCTGCTTGTCAGCCCGGCGATCGCGGAGGAGCCGTCGGCCCCCGCCAAGAGGCAGGCCGCACCGGCCTCTATCCGTACGATCACCCTCGCCACCGGTGACGTCGAACGGTTGCCCACGTTCGCCGATGGCCGGCAGGGCGCGGTGATCGACAACGACACTGACAGCTGGCAGATCACAGGTCTCCTCCCGAAGGGCGCGACCAAGCTCGGCGCCGGCTTGTCAGGGATCTGGCTGGTGGGCATGGTGGTCGGGACGGCGTGAGAGAGCTTTCCTGGGCCGTGCGACTGCTGCTGGTCAACCAGTTCGGCGTCAACACCGGCTTCTACCTGCTGGTCCCCTACCTCGCCACTCATTTCACCAAGGATCTTGGCCTGTCCGCCGCAGTGACCGGTGTCATCCTGGGGGTGCGCAACCTCAGCCAGCAGGGGCTGTTCCTCGTCGGAGGCTCTGCGGCCGACCGGTTCGGCGCCCGGTGGGTGATCATCGCCGGGTGTGCGGTGCGCGTCGTCGGGTTCGCTCTGTTCGCGTTCGGCGTCACGGTGCCGCTGCTGCTGGCGGCCGCCGTGCTCAGTGGGCTGGCCGGAGCCTTGTTCAATCCGGCCGTTCGCGCGTACATCGCCGTCGATGCTCCCGACAAGGCCAAGGCGTTCGCGTTGTTCAACGTATTCGCCCAGGCGGGAGCACTGTGCGGGCCGGTGCTGGGTGGTGTGTTGCTGCTGGTGGACTTCCAGGCCGCCGCGCTTGCCGCCGCAGGGATCTTCGCAGTGCTGACCGCCGCTCAGGCACTCGTTCTGCCCGCACGCGAAGTGCCGCCCAGCGGCTCCTCCGTACTGGGCGACTGGCGGCGGTGCCTGGGCGACCGGCGTTTCCTTGCCTTCATCCTGGCCCTCAGCGGTATGTACGCCCTGCAGAACCAGCTCTACCTAGTACTGCCGCTGGCCGCGGAGCAGGCGACCGGTACGCCTGGCTCGGTTGCGCTTCTGTTCCTGGTCTCCACCGTGGCGACCCTGCTTTTCCAGATGCGGATCACCAAGTGGCTTGAGGCGGCAACGAGCCGAGCCCGCGCGATGGCGCTGGGGCTGGCTGTGATGGGGGCCGGGTTCCTCGCGCCCGCCGTGCTGCCGGGACTCGTACCGGTACTGGGGGCGGTGCTGGCGCTGGCCTTCGGCGTGATGATGGCGCAGCCGTTCGTGTACGAGCGGATCGGCCAGTTCGGCGGCGAGTCACTGACCGGCACCTACTTCGGCATGTTCTACCTGGTGTCCGGGGTGATCGCCGCCGCTAGCACCGCGCTGATCGGCTGGGCGGGCGCGGCCGGGCCCGCGGTGTGCGTGGCCATCGGACTGGCCTGCGCGGCTGCCGTGCTGGTCCAGGAACGGCGTACGACGGCACCGGCATGAACGTCCTCACCGACTGTCCCCCTCTGTTCGACCAGCCAGAGCCTCGCGCGACGGCCCGCCCCTGCCCGCCGACCGACTCCATCTCGTCCCCTGCCTCGTGAAGGACTCTCACCATGCATGATCATCTGACCCGTCGTGGCTTCCTCGGCCTGACCGCCAGCGCCGCCCTGCTCACCGGGTGCGGCACCGGCACCGGCTCCTCTGGTGGCTCCGGAGGGAGGCTGCGCGCCGTGTTCGCCGGCGGCGGCGCCACCGAGGTGCTGGACCCGCACCTGGCCAATCTGTTCAACGAGGCCGCCCGCGCCAAGGCCCTCTACGACAAGCTCGCCGACCTCGGCCCGGACGTCTCCCCGCAGCCCCGCCTGGCCGAGAAGTGGGAGCCGAACGCCGACTTCACGCTCTGGCGCGTCACCCTGCGGCAGGCGCGATTCCACGACGGCCGGCCGGTACGGGCCCAGGACGTGCTGGCCAGCTACGCCCGGATCACCGATCCCGGCAAGACCTTTCGCGCCAAGTCCAGCCTCGCGCTCATCGACCTGCCCAACAGCCGCTCCGTCGACGACCGCACGGTCGAGTTCCGGCTCAAGCGGCCGTTCGCCGAGTTCCCCAACGTGCTGGCCGCGTTCGGCACCTACATCGTCCCCGAGGGAACCCAGGACTTCAGCAAGCCGGTCGGCTCCGGCCCGTTCTCCTTCGTGTCCTGGAAGCCGGGCAGCTCCGTGCTGCTCAAGCGCAACCCGGACTACTGGGAGGGCGCCCCGTCCATCGAGGAGCTGGAGTTCCTCATCGCCAACGAGGAGTCCGCGCGGGTCAACGCGCTGCTGGGCGGGCAGGTCGAGTACGCGCACGACCTCACCCCGGCCACCGCACGCCAGCACGAGGGCCGCGTCACGATCATCCGCGCCCCCAACAGCGCGATGCAGGCCTTCGCCATGAAAGTGGACCGCGCCCCGTTCGACAACAGAGATCTGCGCGAGGCGCTGTTCCTGCTCACCGACCGGCAGCAGCTGGTCGACACCGTCATGCCCGGCTCCGGGCAGATCGGCAACGACCTGTTCGGCAAGGGCTACCTGCACTACGCCTCCGACACCCCACAGCGCACACCCGACCTCGACAAGGCCAAAGCGCTCATCAGGAAAGCGGGAGCGGACGGCCTCACTGTTGAGCTGACCACCTCCGCCGCCGCGGCCGGCTTCGTCGAGGCCGCAACGGTATTCGCCGACCAACTGCGCGCCGCCGGGCTGAAGGCCACCATCGTCAACGGCAGCAAGGACACCTACTGGGCGGACATCCTCGCCAAGGGATCCATCGCCAGCTTCCGCTCCGGGGCCATGCCGATCGAGACCCACATCGCGCAGCGGCTACTGTCCACCTCGACGACCAACGCCACGAAGTGGGCGCGGCCGGAGTTCGACGCGCTCTATGAGACGGCAGTCTCTGCCCGGAACGCCGCTGACCGGGAGGCCGCCTACCTGAAGATGCAGCAGACGCTACACGCCGAGGGCGGGCTGCTGGTGTGGGGCTTCGCCGACTGGATCGTCGCGACGTCGCCGAAGGTGAGCGGGGTTCAGGCGGCGCCCACCAACACCCTGGACTGGGCGCGGTTCGACAAGGCGAAACTGGGTTGAACCTGACCCGCTACGCCGCCCGGCGGCTGGCCGTGGGCCTCCTGCAGATCGCCGGCGTCGCCTTCCTGGTTTTCGTCATGGTGGAGGCGCTGCCGGGCGACGCCGCGGTGGTGCTGGCCGGCGATCAGCCGGATCCCGCGCGGATCGCGCAGATCCGCGCCGAGCTCGGCCTGGACCGGCCCTTCGCGGAGCGCTTCGCCACGTGGGCCGCCAATCTGGCGCGGGGCGACCTCGGCGCGTCACTCGTCTCCGGCCGCCCGGTCGCCGAGATCGTGCTGGACGCACTGACTCCCACCGCCGTGCTGGCCGGGCTCACCGTGCTGCTCCTGGTTCCGCTGTCGGTCCTGCTCGGCGTGGCGGCCGCGCTGCGCGAGGGGAGCCGGCTCGACCAGGCGTTGACCGCGGTCAGCACCGCGCTCTACGCGGTCCCGGAGTTCGCACTGGCCATCGTCCTGGTGACGATCTTCGGGGTGGCCCTGGCGTGGCTGCCCCCGACCGGGCTCGGCGGGCTCACCGCCGCCGCCCTCGTCCTGCCGGTCGTGGTGCTCCTGGTCCGGCCTGTCTGTTCCACCGGGCGGCTCGTCCGCTCCGCGATGATCGACGTGCTGGCCTCACCGTACGTGCAGCACGCCCGGCGTCTGGGCATCGGCTGGTTCGCGCACGCACTGCCCAACGCGCTCGCCCCCGCCGTACAGCACCTGACCCGGACCGTCGACTGGCTGCTCGGCGGCGTCATCGTCGTGGAGGCCGTCTTCGTGGTCCCCGGGCTGGGCAGCGCCCTGGCCGACGCGGTCGGCCAGCGGGACCTGCCCGTCCTGCAGGGACTCGCGCTGCTGTTCGCCGCCACGACCATCCTGATCAATCTGCTCGCCGACGTCGCCGCTTTCCGATTGGCGCCACGCGCATGAGGCTCATCCTGCTCGGCGTGTCCCTGGCCATCGCCCTCGCGGGGCCGTGGTTCGTTCCGGACGAGCTGGTCCGTGGCGCCCCGTTCGCCGACTCGGGCCTGCTCGGCACCGACTTCGTCGGACGCGACGTATGGCACCAGGTGCTCCTGGGCGGGCAGGCCATGGTGCTGACGGCCGTGCTCGCCACCGGCGGCGCCTACCTGCTCGGCACCGTGTGGGGCCTGGCCGCGGCGACCACGCCGCGGGCGCTCGACGAGACCCTGATGCGGCCGCTCGACGTGCTCATGGCGGTGCCGTCGCTGCTGCTGCTCCTCGTGGTGGCCACCCTGGCGCCCGACGGGGCGCTCGTCTGGATCGTCATGCTGATCCATCTGCCCGACATCGCCCGCCTGGTACGCGCCTGCGCCCTGGAGATCGCCACGCGGCCGGCCGTGGAGGCCATGCGGCTGCAGGGCGAGAGCCGGTGGCGGATCACCACCGGATTCGTCGCGCCCTCCATGGCCCGCGTGCTCGTCACCGACGCCGGCACCCGTCTGACCGGATCGCTGTACCTCATCGCCGCCGTGAGCTTCCTTGGCGTCGGAGTGCCGCCGGACGCCAGCGACTGGGCGGTCATGGTCGACCGCAACCGGGGCGGGCTCTTCCTCAACCCGTGGGCGGTGCTCGCCCCCGCACTGCTGATCGTCATGCTCGCCGTCGGGCTGAACCTCACCATGGACCGCATCCTGAAGAGGGCACATCATGATCGAAGTTGACAGGCTGGCGGTCGCACTCCCCGGCCGGATTCTGGTGGACAGGGTCAGTTTCACCCTGCCCGCCGCCAAGACACTGGCCCTGGTCGGCGCCTCCGGCAGCGGCAAGACGACCACCGCGCTCGCGCTGCTCGGCGAGCACCCGCCCGGCGCCCACGTCACCGGCCGGGTCACCGTGGCCGGGCACCAGGTCGCACCCGGGCAACCCCCGCCGCCCGGAATCGTCGGCTTCATCCCGCAGCACCCCTCCACCGCGCTCAACCCGGTGCTGCGCATCGGGAGCGTGCTCCGCCAGATCGCGGCACGGCACGGCACCGGCGTCCCCGACGCCCTGCACAAGGCGCGACTGCCCGACGACCGGAGCTTCCTGCGCCGCTTCCCGCACCAGCTGTCCGGCGGGCAGCAGCAGCGGCTGGTCCTGGCGCACACGCTGCTCGCCGACCCGTCCGTCATCATCGCCGACGAACCCACTACCGGCCAGGACGCCATCACCCGGGCCGAGGTCGCCGCCGAACTGTCCTCACTCGGCGTCGCCGTCGTCCTGCTCACCCACGACCTCGACCTGGCGCGAGAGCTGGCCGACCAGGTCGCCGTGCTCAAGGACGGGCGCGTCGTGGAGTCAGGGCCCTCGGTGCTGGACAGACCGCGCAGCGCTTACGCCAAGGCGCTGGTCACCGCTCAGGCCCACACAGCCGCGACCCGCAGAGAACCGCTTTCGCTCCTGGAGATCACAGGTCTCGGAACGGAGGTTCTGCGGGAGGTGACCCTCGAGGTCACCCGCGGAGAGCGGCTTGCCGTCGTCGGCCGCTCCGGCAGCGGGAAGACGACGCTCGCCCGCTGCGTGGCCGGGCTGCGTGCCTGGACGTCCGGAAGCGTACGGCTGGCCGGCCGTCCGCTGCCGCCCTCAGGCCGCCGGAGCCGCGCCGATCTGGCCGGCGTGCAGTATGTGTTCCAGGATGCCCGGGCCTCGTTCGACCCCCGGCGGGCCGTCGCGGAGCAGATCGCCAGGACCGCTGTACGGCTCCGCGGGCTGGCCGCTCCAACCGCGCTTGAGGAGTCCTTCGAGACCCTGGCCTCACTCGGGCTGGACCGCGAGACCGCACGGCGACGCCCGGACAGGTTGTCCGGCGGAGAGCTGCAGCGCGCCGCGCTGGCCCGTGCCCTGCTCGCCCATCCGGACGTGCTGATCTGCGACGAGATCACCTCCGGGCTGGACCCCATCACCCAGGCGGAGGTCCTCGACCTGCTCACCGATCTCGACCTGACCCTGATCGTCATCACCCACGACCTGCCCATGGCCGCACGCATCGCCGACCGGATCGCGATCATCCACGAGGGCCGCCTGATCGAACACGGCCCGGCGGATCAGGTGCTCCGCCGCCCCTTCCACCCCTTCACCCAGCCACCAGAGGAGTCTTCCCATGCCCTATGACGTCCGCCCAGCCCGCCCCGAAGACCTCGACGGCGCCCGCAGCCTCATGCTCGACACCTTCTACCGGGAATTCGGCTACGGCTACCGCCCGGAATGGCACCACGACGTGATCGACCTGGAAGGCGCCTACCTCGAAACACCCCGGCACACGCTGTTCGTCGCCGTCCACGGCGACGAGGTCGTGGGCACGACCGGAGTGCGGGCCGTGGGACCGAAAAGCCCCCCGCACCCGGCTTGGCTCGCCGAACGATTTCCCTCAGGCAGCACCGCCCAACTGTTTCGCGTCTACGTACGCCCCGCGCACCGCCGCCGTGGCCTCGCACGGGAACTGGTGAAGCGAGCATGCACCTACGTCGCGTCCACTCCCGGCTACACCCGCGTCTACCTGCACACCGACACCCGCGTCCAGGACGCCGAGCCCTTCTGGAGATCCATCGCCGTCCCGATCCACGACGACCGCGACGGAGACCCGTCCCGCTTCCAGACCCTCCACTTCGAGATCCCGCTATGAGCCCTGCCACTGCAAAAAGCCGCGGATCACGCTACGCTCAGCGACGCGCCTGAACCTGCGCGGGTCACAACCCCAACCAGCGAATGCCACGCCATGCGGGCACCGCCCACGAGCACCGAGTACACGCTTCGCAAAAGCGAGGTGCTTGGCACAGCGGCGTGAGTTCCGATATGGCTGCAAGGCGGGCATAGTCGCTGACAGCATGGCGCCCATGCCTTCTCCCCAGACTCTTGAGGCACCACCCGGCCCCGAGGCCCATGGCACGCAGCGGACGCGCGTCGCCGTGCCCTGGCTGTTTTTGGTCATCATTGTGGCGTTGCTGGCCGGCCGCCTGCTGTTCGGTCCTCAGTCGGCCTCGCCCGCGTTGCAGACGTGGGCGACGGTCTTCGTCGCCATCTGCGTCCAGGCGCTGCCTTTCCTGGTCTTCGGCGTCGCGCTGTCCGCAGCGATCTCCGCTTTCGTACCCGCCTCGTTCTGGACCAAGGCGCTGCCCAAGCGTCCGGCGGTGGCGGTGCCCGTGGCGGGGATCGCCGGGGCCGTGCTGCCCGGCTGCGAGTGCGCGTCCGTCCCCGTCGCCTCGGGGCTGATATCGCGGGGCGTGACGCCCGCGGCGGCGCTGGCCTTTCTGCTCTCCTCGCCGGCGATCAACCCTGTCGTGCTGGTCGCGACCGCGGTGGCGTTTCCGGGCGAGCCGCTGATGGTGGTGGCCCGGTTCACCGCCTCGCTGGTCGTGGCCGTCGCGGCGGGGTGGCTGTGGCTGCGGTTCGGCCGGACCGAGTTGCTGCGGATCCGACGGCATGAGCACTCCTCGTTCGTCGAGGCGATGCGGCACGATCTGTTGCACGCGGGCGGGTTCCTCATAGTCGGCGGTCTGGCCGCGGCGACGCTGAATGTGACGGTGCCCCGGGAGTGGCTGACCACGGTGGCTGATGTTCCGTGGTTGGCGATCCTGGTCCTCGCGGCGCTGGCGGTGCTGCTGTCGATCTGTTCGGAGGCCGACGCGTTCGTGGCCGCCTCGCTGACCGCGTTCTCGCCGACGGCCAAGCTGACGTTCCTCGTGGTGGGGCCGATGGTGGACCTGAAGCTGATCGCCCTGCAGGCGGGGACGTTCGGGAGAGCGTTCGCGGTCCGGTTCGTGCCGCTCACGTTCGTGCTCGCCGTCACCGTGAGCGCCGTAGTGGGAGGGATCCTGCTGTGAGCCGTCTGTCCCAGAATCTCGTGCTCGCCCTGCTCGGCGGCGTGCTGCTACAGATCTCCGCTTTCTCCACCGAGTACGTGAACTACGTCAAGCCCGGTTTCCGCCCCTTCCTCATCGCGGCCGGGGCGGTCATCGTGCTGGTCGGGCTCGTCGGGCTGATCCAGGAGATCCCCCGGTTCCGGCCAGGGCACGGCCACCACCATGGCGGCCCGCGCGTGGCCTGGCTGCTCTGCCTGCCGGCGGTCGCGGTCGTCATGATCGCTCCGCCCGCGCTCGGGTCCTTCGCCGCCAGCCGTACGGAAACCGAGGCGGAAGCCGCGGCCCCACTACCTCCGCCCGCGAAGGTCACCTCGGTCAAGCCCAAAGGCAAGCCGGTCGACCTGCTCCTCGGTGAGTACATGTCCAGATCCTGGGAGGACGACAAGACCCTCGCGGGCAAGACCCTGCGGATGACCGGCTTCGTCACACCGTCGAAGAAGAAGGACCGCTGGTACGTGACGCGCATGCACATCAACTGCTGCGCGGCGGACGCGTACGCGTTGAAGGTGGCGGTGCTCGGCGCGCCGCAACCGGCGGCCGACTCGTGGGTCGAGGTGAGCGGCACCTGGGTCAAGATCAAGCCGGACCAGACGCCCGTGCTCAACGCCACCGGCGTACGGTCGATCCCCAAGCCCGAACAGCCGTACCAGTGACCCAGCAACCTCCGTCGCCTTGACCGGCGCGCCATGCATTACAAAACCCGGGAACTGCACCAACGCGTCACGGTGCTCCCAGAAGGGCTCCTGGAGGCCGTGCTGCCGGAACATCTGGGGGCCGTCGTCGCGATGAACATCATCGGCCACTTCGACCCCGGCGAGCGGCGGCAGATCTGGCGGCTGCTGGCCGAACGGCTCATGCCGGGTGGCCGGGCGGTGCTAAACCTGCAGCCGCCGGGCGAGCCGGTGCCGGCCCCAGAGTTCCGTGGCGCTGAGGTGCAGGTCGGGCGACGCGCGTACGAGGGCTGAGGCCAGGCCGAGCCCGCCGGACCCGACCGGCTCACCTGGCACATGACTATGACCTATCGCACCTACCAGGACGGCCAGTTGGTGGACGAGGTGGGGGTCAGCTACGACTGGTGGCTACTCGGCCAGGAGCGGCTACGGGCAGAGGTGGACGAGCTCGGCCTGAGCCTGGACAGCATCGGCCCGGCGAACCTCGGCATGTACGCCATCAGCCAGGAAGGCATCGCACGCACGGGATGACCAGGCCAGGCTTCTCGCAAGAACCCCGGCCCCATGTCTGACGGCCCCGCATCCGGCTTCCAGCGAAAACCGCGACAAAACGCGCTACTCTGCTGCCGCGTACCGGTAGTACCGGACACCGGGCAGGGAGGGCCGATGGCGCAGGAAACCCCGGTGGACTGGGCCGGGGCAGAGGATCAGCTGCCGCCGGACACGTGGGGGCGCAGGCCTGCCCGTGAGTCGTGGCTGCCGTGGTCGTTCGTTTTCCTGGTCGCGCTCCTTGTGGCGGGCCGGGTTCTGCTGGCGCCGTATCTGACGGCGCCGGCGCTGCAGACGTGGGCCACCATCTTCGTCGCGGTGTGCGTGCAGGCGTTGCCGTTCCTGGTGTTCGGGGTGGCGTTGTCGGCGGCGATCACCGCGTTCGTGCCCGCCTCGTTCTGGACCAGGGCTCTGCCGCGCAAGACCTACGCGGCGGTGCCGGTGGCCGGGGTGGCGGGCGCGGTGCTGCCCGGGTGTGAATGTGCCTCGGTGCCGGTGGCCTCGGGATTGATGGCGCGGGGTGTGGAGCCGGCCGCGGCGTTGGCGTTTCTGCTCGCCTCGCCGGCGATCAATCCGGTCGTGCTGGTGGCCACCGCGGTGGCCTTTCCCGGCAATCCGGAGATGGTGGTCGCGCGGTTCGGAGCCTCGCTGGCTGTGGCGGTGCTGGCCGGTTGGATCTGGGCGCGGTTCGGGCGGAGCGAGTGGCTGCCGGTGCCTCGCCGTACGGCGGCGCCCGGGCAGAGCAAGGGGGGCGCCTTCGTGGACTCGATGTGCCACGACCTGCTGCATACCGGCGGGTTCCTGGTCATCGGCGGGCTGACCGCGGCGACGCTGAACGTGGTGGTCCCCCGCTCATGGCTCACCTCCGTGGCCGGTGTTCCGGTGGTGTCGGTGCTGGTGCTGGCGCTGCTGGCGGTGCTGCTGTCGATCTGCTCGGAGGCCGACGCGTTCGTGGCCGCCTCGCTGACCGCCTTCTCCCCCACGGCCAAGCTCGCCTTCCTGGTGGTGGGGCCGATGGTCGACCTGAAACTGATCGCGTTGCAGGCGGGGACGTTCGGGCGGGCCTTCGTCTGGCGCTTCGTGCCGCTGACGCTGACGCTGGCGATCGGCGTCAGCTTCATCACGGGATGGGTGCTGCTGTGAAACGCCAGACGCAGAGCCTGATGCTGCTGATCCTCGGCGGAGCGCTGCTGAACATCTCCGTCTTCTCCGGAACGTACGTCAACTACGTCAAACCGGGCTTCCGGCCCCTGCTCATCGGAGCCGGGGCGGTGCTGGTGGGCCTCGCTCTGGTGGCTTTCGTCCGGCAGTGGCGCAACCACAGCGAGCCCGCGCACGACAACGGCCAGGGACACGGCCACGACCATGGGCATGGGCATGGGCCGCGAGTGGCGTGGCTGCTGGCCGTGCCCGTGTTCGCCATCGTGCTGGTCGCGCCCCCCGCGTTGGGCTCGTTCGCGGCAGGGAGCGAGGACGACGCGCCCGCGCCGCGCCCGCCCACCCCCGTGGCCTACCGGCAGCTCTCCGACAGCGTGCCCGAGCTGGCGCTCGGCGAGTTCATCGGGCGCGCGTACGACCCGGCCGGCACCTCGCTCGCGGGCCGGCAAGTCAAGCTGACCGGCTTCGTGGTGCCTTCCAAGAAGAAGAATCGCTGGTACGTCACCAGAATGCAGATCAGCTGCTGCGCCGCCGACGCCCTCGCCCTGAAGGTCGCGGTCCAGGGCGTCCCCGCACCAAGGGAGAACTCCTGGGTCCAGGTCACCGGCGAGTGGATCCCATGGAAGGGCAAGATCCCCAACGGCTACGTGATCCCCGACATGTCCGCAACCGACGTCACGAAAATCGACCAGCCCGCGGAGCCGTACGAATAACGCTCACACGACGCCTTCTTCCATCTCGCTCGCCGTGGATCAGTAGGGAACTGCTGTGCATCGGCTGTCACAGAGCCTCATGCTGCTCCTGCCCCCTCGGGGCACAGGCCCTCAACCAGAAGCCCCAGCTGGTGGCCTGCCAGAGGCCTTCCTCCGGTGGCCGGTCCGCTCTCACACACGACCAGAGGCTTTGACCCGCGGCAGTACCTCCGCCCCCAGCCGTTGGATGTTCTCGACGGTGCGGCTGTGGTCGCCGGTCCCTTCGACCATGAGGATCAGGTGTTTCACTCCTGTCGTCTGCGCTGTGCGGATGATGGAGTCCACGCAGTGGTCCGGGGAGCCGACCGGATGGGTCCGGGTGAGGAAGGTGACGTAGTCGCCCACCTCACGCTGGGGTCGTAGGCGGCCGTCCACCGGCACGTAGCCGGCCAGGCCGGGTGTCAGCCAGGCGGGCAGGGTCCCTTCGAGATGCCCGATCGCCTGCTCGGTCGAGTCGGCCACGTGGGCGAGTGCGGCTGCCACGTGGTCGGTTCTGGTGCCTCCACGGGCCTGGTAGGCGGTGATGACGGCGGCTTTCTGGGCGTCGCCGATGTGCATGCCCAGCAGCATCGACAGGTTCCGCGCCGCCGCCAGGGCCACCGTGTCGTCCGATGTGCAGGCCACGACGGGACGGAGCCTGGCGGCGGGCACCATCGGGACCTGCCTGAAGCGGAAGAACTCCCCGTCCGCCGACACCTGATCGCCTGAGAGAGCCGCTGTAAGGACATCGAGGGATTCGGCGAAGCCGCGTTCCAGACGGTCCAGGCCGGTGCCGAACACCTCCAGATCGACCCACGGGCCGCCGCGGCCCACGCCGAGCGTGAACCGGCCGCCTGACAGGTGGTGCAGCATGGCCGCCTCCTCCGCCAGGGCGACGGGGTGACGGGTGGACAGCACGCTGACCGCGGTGCCGAGCCCGATGCGGGCCGTCCGCCCGATGGCGACCGCCGCCAGTGTGGTGGCCGAAGGGCAGACGCCGTAGGACATGAAGTGGTGCTCGGCGATCCAAGCGTCGTCGAAGCCCGCCCGCTCCGCCGCCACAACGAGCTCGATCGTATCCGGCAGTATCCGGGTCGGATCCTGGCCGGGAAACTGCGCGGCGATGAGGAAGACGCCTATCCGCATCCACCGATGATGACCGACATGAGCTGGCGCACGCAGGCGAGCTTGGCGAACCGTGCGGCTGCCGCGAAGGCGACCTCCAGGTGGCCGGCCGGCGCCCGCACACAATCCGGTAGCGATAGATCCCAGCACTGTCTCCACTCGGCCAATGGAGAGCGGGAGCCGGCCATGCCTAATGTCTGATTGATTCGTTTTGGGAGGAAGCATGTCACTGACCGTTCCGAACGATCTTCTCGACCAGGCCAGAGCCGGTGGGGTGGACGACGCGGCGTTCGTCGCATGCGTCCGGGAATCGCTGCCCTACGCCTGGTCGGTGATCAGCGAGCTGGTCGAGCAGCGCGACAAGACGGGCGTCGTATTCGCGGACAACCAGACGCCTCCACCCGACGAGGCCGCTCGCGGCCAGCTCCTGCGCTGCCTCGCAAGCGACGCCATGCGCGGCGCACTCGAACGGCACTTCGGGGTGCGGCTCGCGTTCCAGAACTGCCACCGCGTCGCCGTGTTCGACCCGACCGCCACCGAGGCCCTGCGCGACTTCATCACGCCAAGAGCACAGATCCTCAACCAGAAACCGGAACTCGTCGACTGCTGATAGAGGGCCCCACCTTCCAGTCAAATGTGATTATGGTTATCGTTTGCATCCTGTTCAGAACTTGATGGGAGATCAGGGTGCGAAGACGAGCCGCGATCATGCTGATGGTGCTCTTGGGGGTGGCCCTCTCGGGGTGTGGTGGCCAAGAGCCCGCAGGGCCGGGCGGGGAGCAGCTCACCCTGGCGGCCCCACGGGACCTGGTCGCCGGTCCCCAGGATCCGTACTTCACACACCAGACGTTAGGGGTGTGGGAACCCCTGGTGAGCGTGGACGACAAGCTGCGGCCCGTCCCGGCACTGGCCGCCTCCTGGGCCGGCGCGGACCGAGGACGGCGCTGGACGTTCACGCTGCGCGACGGCGTCAAGTTCAGCGACGGGACACCGCTGACCGCCGAATCGGTGGTCGCCAACATCAAGCGGTTCCTGCGGATCGCGCCCCGCCAGTCGGCGTTCTTCAGCCTCGATGCCGGCATGGAGGTGGCGTACGGCAAGCTCGGCGACGTCCGCGCCGAGAACGGCAAGGTGGCGTTCATCCTGAAAGAGCCCGTCGCGGACCTGCCGAGCAGGCTGGCGGGCTTCTACAGCATGGTCCAGTCGCCGAAGGCGTTCACCTCCTCGGGCGACTTCGCCGGCAAGCCGGTGGGTACGGGGCCGTACACGCTGGTGGACTGGACCAAGGGACAGGAAGCGGTGCTCGCCGCGAACCCGCACTACCACGGCACAGCCCCCGCCTACAAGAAGATCGTGATCAAGGTGATCCCGGACGCCAACGCCCGGGCCGCGGCGTTGCGCGCCGGCGAGGTCGACGGGTTGATCGACAAGGGCGCGCTGCTGCCGGGACAGGTCGCCGCGGTGAGCGGCGACAGCGGCTTCCGGGTCCTACGCAGCCCGTCGGTGCTGACGCACTACCTCACATTCAACGCCACGCGTAAGCCGTTCTCCGATGCCCGCCTGCGTGAGGCGGCCGATCTGGCGATCGACCGGCAGGCCGTCGCCGGCACGCTGCTCGCGGGCACGGCCAGGGCGGGTGCGGGGTTCCTGTCGCCGGTCTTCGGCGACCTCGCCGACCCCGACATCACCACAGGGTACGATCCCGGCAAGGCCCGCGAGCTGGTCGCCACCGCGGGGGCGCCTGCCGAGCCGGTCAACATCCTGATCTCCTCCGCTGAGACCGGCCAGTTCCCGTACACCGACATCGCCGAGGTGCTGCGCGCGACCTTGGAGAAGGCGGGCCTGCCCGTGAAGGTGACCGTGGCAGAGGCCACTAAGTCCGTGATGGAGGCAGGGGACTACGACATCTTCCTCAGCGCGTACAGCGTGCCCAACGGCGACGCCGACTACCTGTTCCGCCGGTTCCTGCGCTCCGACGCGTCCTGGAACGTCGAGCGCAGGCTCGGCTACCGCAACGCCGAATTCGACGAGCTCATCGACCAGGCCGCGACGCAGACGCACCCGGCTGCTCGTCGCGACCTGTACCACCGGATTCAGCGACTGCTCGCCACCGACCGCCCGATGATCCCGCTGGCCTACCAGGACAATCCCATCGTGACCGGCAGCAAGGTCAGCGGAGTAACGCAGAGCGTGGCCTACGTGGTGGACCTGGGTAAGCTGGCTCCCCTGAAGTGACGGCCACCATCCTGCGGCGCATCGCGGAGCTCCTGTTCACGCTGCTGACCTTGTCGGTGCTGGTCTTCCTGCTGACCTCGCTGGCGCCGGGTGACCCGGCAGAGGAGATCCTGCGCCGCGGCGGCATCCAGCCGACGGCGCGCAGTGTCACGGCGCTGCGTGCCGAACTCGGTCTCGACCAGCCGATGTTCACCCAGTATCTGCAATGGCTGCTCGGGGTGCTCCGTGGCGACTTCGGCCGCTCCTACACGGATCGGTCTCCGGTGATCACGGAGATCCTCTCCCGAGTTCCGGCGACACTGCGGCTGGCGGGAGCGGCGGCGCTGGTTGCTGTCGTGCTCGCCGCGCTCGTCTCGATCAGGGCAGCGTTCAGGCCGCGCGCGCTTGACAGCCGCGCCATCGCGCTCGTGACGGTGGCGATCACCGGCGTCCCGCCCTACATCGTGGGGATCCTGCTGATCAGCGTGGTGGCTGTCGGCTTGCGCGCGCTGCCCACGGGCGGGGACGGCGGCCCCGACGCTGTGGTGCTGCCCGCCCTCACCCTCGGTTTGGCGGGAGCCGCGACGTTGCTGCGACTGCTGCGGGCCGACCTCGCCAAAGCCTTACGGCTGCCCTTCATCAAGCTCGCCACCGCCAAGGGGCTGCGGCCATGGCGCGTGATCACGGTGCACGCGCTGCGCGCGGCCGCGCCGAACGCCATCACGGCAACGGGCATGGTGCTCGCGGAGTTGCTGGCCGGTGCGGTGGTGGTGGAGACGCTGTTCGCCTGGCCAGGCATGGGGCAGCTCGCGATGTCGGCGATCAGGCAACGCGACCTGCCCATCGTGCAGGCGTACGTGCTGGTCATCGCGGTCACGACCGTGTTACTCCTGGCCCTGATCGAGCTCTGCCTGGCGGTCACCGATCCGCGGGTGCGCCGCCGATGAGGGGCCGCGCCGGCATCGTGCTGTTCACGCTGATCGTGCTGTTCTGCCTGCTCACGCCGATGGTGTCGGGGTACGATCCGCGTGTTCCCGACCTGGAGCGCGTCCTGCTGCCGCCTGGGGCGGATCACTGGCTCGGCACCGACCAACTCGGCCGTGACCTCCTCACCAGGACGGCCTCGGCCGGGCGTTCGTCCCTGCTGTTCGCGCTGGCCGTCACAGCGGTCACCACGGCACTCGGCGCCACGTTCGGCGCGGCGGCGGGACTGGCTGGTGGGCTGATCGACCGGCTGCTGCGCTTCGCCGCCACGATGGCGCTCGCTCTGCCGGGGCTCACGCTGGCGCTCACGCTGGCGGGCGTGCTGCGACCCGGGTACGTCACCGTCCTGGTCGCCCTCGTGCCGCTCGGCTGGGTGAACTGCAGCCTCGTCGCCCGCACGGCCACCCGGCGCGTGGCCTCCGCCGACTACGTGCTGGCCGTGCGGGCCATCGGCGCGTCCCCGCTCTACCTGCTGCGGCGCACCATCGCCCCGCATATCGCCGGCCCCGTCCTGACGGTCGCCACCGCGGACTTCGCCAGAACGCTGATCGCGGTCACGTCACTGAGCTTCCTCGGCATCGGGTTGCCCCCGCCCGACACCGACTGGGGCGGCATGGTGAGCGAGGCCACGCCACTGCTGGTCGCCGCCCCTCGTCTCGCGGTCGTGCCCGCACTCGCCCTCGCCGTGACCGGCCTGGCAGTCGCCCTCATGGTGGACACGCGCCGCGAACCGTCCAGCGCCTAACTCCATCGGCCGACCCGGGCGCGCCACATTACGCGGTCACCGGTAATGAAAATGATTGTCAAGTTCGCCGTTCTTGTCGTACTTTGAGGCGATGAGCCCTTCATCCGCGGCGGGTGCGCTGCTCAAGAACGTCGGCCTGAGTCCCACACGCCAGCGGCGCATCGTCGTAGAGCGGCTCTTCGAGCTGGAACGACCCGTGAGCGCGCAGGCGCTGTACGAGGAACTGCAGGCAAACGGTGCGCAGCTTGGTTTGACGACGGTCTACCGGACACTCAGCTCTCTGGTGGAAAGCGGCCTCGCGCACGTCTTCGAAGATCAAGGAGAGTCGACGTACCGCTTGTGCGGCCCGAACCATCACCATCATCTGATCTGCCAAGCCTGCGGAACGGTGATCGACGGACCTCCGGCACCTGAATTCAGTCTGTGGCTACGGCGCCTGGAGACCGAGCACGACTTCCGGGCCGAACGTCACCACCTGGAGGTCTACGGCACGTGCGGCGCCTGCCGTCTGGCCGAATAGCCTATCGACCGCCGGGTTCGTACGGCCCGACGGTCGGATGGCGTCAGTCGATCGCGATCAGTCCGCGCTGGTAGGCGCGAACGAGCGGGCGGGGAACGCGCAGTTCCCGCCCGTTCATGGTAATCGGAACAAGGTCAGGGACAGTGGCCTTCCACTGGCTGCGGCGGTGGCGGGTATTGCTGCGCGAGGTCTTGCGCTTGGGTACGGCCACGGCTACCAGCTCGCCTTCGTGACGCCGGGCAACTCGCCGCGGTGGGCCATCTCGCGGAAGCGCACGCGCGAGAGGCCGAATCTGGTGAGGTGCCCGCGGGGACGACCGTCGACGGAGTCGCGGTTGCGGACCCGAGTGGCGCTGGCGTCGCGCGGCTGGCGAGCCAGCTCTCTTACGGCATCCGCTCGTTCCTGCGGCGTACCGGTGCGGATGAGTTCCTTCAGCTCGGCGCGCCGTTCCGCGTAGCGCAGCACCACGGCCTTGCGCCGCTCATTGGCGGCGATCTTGCTCTTCTTGGCCATCAGATCTTCTCCCCTCGGGCCCGGATCCGCGCGATCGCCTTGTCGATGCCGATCTTGTCGATGGTCTTGATCGCCTGGGCGCTAAGGGTGAGCCGGACGTAGCGGCCCTCGCCGGGCAGCCAATATCGGCGCCGCTGAATGTTGGGGTTCCACCGTCGGCGGGTGCGCCGGTGGGAGTGGGAGACGTTGTTGCCGAAGACCGGTTTGACGCCGGTGAGCTGGCAGTGCGCGGACATCAGGTCCTTCCGTAGCGCTGGTTGAACCGCTCGACGCGGCCCGCGGTGTCCAGGACGCGGCTGCGGCCGGTGTAGAACGGGTGGCTCGACGAGGACACGTCGACATCGACGACCGGGTAGGCGTTGCCGTCGGTCCACTCGATCGTCTTGTCACTCGCGATCGTGGACCGGGTGAGGAAGGCGAAGTCCGCGCCAGGATCGCGGAAGACGACTGGACGATAGTCGGGGTGGGTGCCCTTCTTCATCGTTCCTCCCGGAACAGCACGTGCTGGCGGATGGTGGGGTCGTACTTGCGCAGGGTGAGCCGGTCGGGGGTGTTGCGGCGGTTCTTCCTGGTCACGTAGGTGTATCCGGTACCGGCCGTGGATCGCAGCTTGATCACGGGACGCACCTCATTTCTGGCCAAAGCGGTTCCTTTCTACTCGCTGAGCTGTGCCATGATAACGAAAACGGTTATCATCTCAACACTGGGAGACTCAGTGCCCACCCCTGCCGTCCTCGTAGCGGGCCTGCATGGCACGGCCCGCGCCGCCACCGTCGAGCGACTGCTCGCCGAGCACCCGGGATCGCTCGCCATCCACCACGACCTGAGCGAGGTCGCCCGGGGACATGTCCGGCGCAGCGTCCGGGACGCGACACGCGTGCTGGACAGGGCCGATGTGCGGCTCGCACACGGCTGCGTCACCTGCACCGTTCGCGAGGATCTGCTACCTCAGCTCGTCCTGCTGGCTCCAACCGCGGCATTGCTGGTCGTGGACCTGTGGGACTCGGTGGAGCCGCGATCGGTGGCCGAGGCCGTCGACTGCGCGGAAGCTCAGGAGGTTCTGCGGCTCACCGCCGTACTCACCGCGCTGGACGCCGAGGCCATGCCCGACGACATCACCCGCGGCGAACGCCTCAGCCAGGTCGGCAGACCCGCGGCCGCCGGCGACCAGCGCTACCTCGCCGAGGTCCTGGCCCGCCAGCTCGAATACCCCACCGGCCTGGTCCTGCACGGCGGCGACGAGGACGATCGGCACCTGTCCCGCGCGGTCCTCACCCACCTCGCCCCTTTCACCGCGATCCACACCATCTCGTCCCTGCCCTCCGTCACCGGAGCCTCGGTGTGCACGGGTGAACTGGCCGAACGCGTGGATCCGGCCACTGCCCAGCTGCCCTGCGACGCGCAGACCGACGAGATCGTCACCGCCGTCTGGCGCAGCCGCCGCCCACTGCACCCGGGCCGCCTGTTCGAGGCCGTCGATGAGCTGGTCACCGAGTCGGTCCGCTCACGCGGCCGCTTCTGGCTGGCCACCCGGCCCGACCAGCTGCTGGCCTGGGACGCCGTGGCCGGCATCGTCTCGGTCGAGGACGCGGGCCCCTGGCTGGCCGCGCTGCCCGAAGCCGCCTGGGAGCTGGTCCCCCCGGCCCGCCGCCTGGCCGCCACCCTGGACTGGCTCCCCGAGCGCGGCGACCGCGTCCAGCACCTCGTCTTCACCGGCCCCGACCTCGACCCCGCCCACTTCCGTACGCTGCTCGACTCCTGCCTGCTCACAGAGGAGGAAGAGCAAGCCGGCCCGGACGCCTGGGCCCGCTACGACGACCCGTTCGCCCCCATCCTCGCCATCAGGGAGAGCGCATGAAGAACCGCCGCGCGCCGCGCAAGAAGCCCAACCCGCTCCTGCACGTCGACCGCATCGACTACAAGGACGTCAACCTGCTGCGCAAGTTCGTCTCCGACCGGGGCAAGATCCGCAGCCGCCGCGTCACCGGCGTCACCGTGCAGCAGCAGCGCCTGATCGCCAAGGCCATCAAGAACGCCCGCGAGATGGCCCTGCTCCCCTACGCCTCCCGGCCCGTGGCCTGACGAAAGCAGCGAGACCTCCCCTTCCGGTATCGCATCCGGAAACAGTGCTACATTAACTTGAAAATCGTTATCATTTCATTGGTGGTCGGATATGAACCCTCCTCTACGCCGCCCGTCCCTGTTCGTACTGGCTGGTCTGGCTTCTCTGGTCCTGACAGCCTGCGGATCTTCTCCCTCAACCCCCAGTGCCGCCGCCTCGGCGCCGACGTCCGCACCGGTCACGGTGGTGGCCTCCACCAACGTGTACGGCGACATCGCCAAGCAGATCGGCGGAGACAAGGTCCAGGTGACCTCGATCATCACCGACCCCGAGCAGGACCCGCACTCCTACGAGGCCAACACGCAGAACCAGCTCGCCCTGTCCAAGGCCAAAGTGGTCATCGAGAACGGCGGCGGCTACGACGACTTCGTCGACACCATGCTCAAGACCGCGAACAACCCCTCGGCCCAGCTCCTCAACGCCGTCACCATCTCCGGCAGGACCGCCCCGGCAGGCGGCGAGCTCAACGAACACGTGTGGTACGACTTCCCCGCGATGACCAAACTGGCCGACCAGATCTCCGCCGCACTGGGCAAGGCCGACACCGCGAACGCCACCACCTTCACCACCAACGCCGAGACCTTCAAGCAGAAACTCGCTAACCTCCAGCAGCGCGAAGCGGACATCGCCAAGACCGCCAAGGGCACCGCAGTGGCGATCACCGAGCCGGTGCCGGGCTACCTGCTGGAGGCCTGCGGCCTGGTCAACGCCACCCCAGAGGAGTTCGCCGAGGCGATCGAGGAGGGCGACGACGTCTCACCCAAGGTCCTGGCCGAGACGCTCGCCCTGTTCAGCGGCAAGAAGGTGCAGGCGCTGGTCTACAACGAGCAGACGGCGGGACCGCAGACCGAGAAGGTCCAGCAGGCCGCCACCGACAACGGCATTCCCGTCGTACCGGTCACCGAGACCCTGCCCGCCGGCAAGGACTACACCGGTTGGATGACCGGCAACCTCGATGCCCTTGGCAAGGCCCTGGGCCGATGACCGAGCAAACCGCCGTGTCACGCACCGAACCGGGAGGCGAGTCCTCCGGCAGAACGGTTCTCGACCTCCAGGACGCGATGCTCGCGTACGGCCAGCGCGTCCTGTGGCGAGACCTCGACCTGGAGGTGCGAAGCGGCGAGTTCGTCGCGGTGCTCGGCCCGAACGGGTCGGGCAAAACCAGCCTGCTGCGCGTCCTGCTCGGTCAGCAGCCGCTGTCGGCGGGCAGGTTACTGGTCGACGGCCGGGCGCCCAGCAGGGGAAGCGATCTGATCGGGTACATCC
Source organism: Nonomuraea sp. NPDC049269 (assembly GCF_043197155.1). Lineage (NCBI taxonomy): Bacteria > Bacillati > Actinomycetota > Actinomycetes > Streptosporangiales > Streptosporangiaceae > Nonomuraea > Nonomuraea sp. NPDC049269. Next base: position 548,460 of record NZ_JBICSO010000011.1, on the reverse strand, counting down.
CCCAGCACCGGTCAGCGGCCACGCACACCCCATTGCGGGCGCGTGACCTGGTACGCCTGGGCATCGACGGGCACCGCTGGGGCCTGCCGCTCGGCGGCGGCCGCGTCCGGCGACGCGTGGACGAACTGCTGACCGCGGTGGGCGCCGCGCCGTACGCCGACCTGCCCCTGGGCCTGCTGTCGGGCGGCGAACAGCAACGCGTACGCGTCGCCCAGGCCCTGGCCACCGACCCGATCCTGTTGCTGTGCGACGAGCCGCTGCTGTCGCTGGACCTCCACCACCAGCAGGCGGTGGCCGCCCTGGTGGACCAGCGGCGGCGCGAGCACGATACCGCGGTGCTGTTCGTCACCCACGAGATCAACCCCATCCTGCGCTACGTCGACCGGGTGCTCTACCTGGCCGAGGGACGCTTCCGGATCGGACCGCCCGAACAGGTCATGACCTCGGCCGTGCTGTCCGAGCTGTACGGCAGCCCAGTCGAAGTGATCCGGGCCCGGGACCAATTCGTGGTGGTCGGCGCGCCCGGCTCCTATGACCACGGCGGTGAAGCCCCATGACCACCGACATTTGGGGCCAGATCTTCAACTACGACAACTACGGCGAACTGCTCGCGCTGGTCACCAACTCGCTCATCGCCGGTGCCGTGTTAGGCGTGGTGGGCGGTCTCATCAGCGTCGTGGTGATGATGCGAGACCTGGCGTTCGCCGTGCACGGCATCGCCGAGCTGTCGTTCGCCGGCGCCTCCGCCGCACTGCTCGCCGGGGTCAGCGTCGCCGCCGGGTCACTGGCCGGATCGATCCTCGCCGCCCTCATGATCGGCGCCCTCGGCATCCGCGCCCGCGACCGCAACTCGATCATCGGCGTCCTGATGCCCTTCGGCCTGGGGCTGGGCGTGCTGTTCCTGGCGCTGTACAAAGGGCGGGCGGCCAACAAGTTCGGGCTGCTCACCGGGCAGATCGTCGCCGTGGACACGCCACAGATGGCCTGGCTGATCGGCACCAGCGCCGTCGCGCTGATCGCGCTCGCCGTCGTCTGGCGTCCTATGGTGTTCGCCAGCGTCGATCCCGAGGTGGCCGCCGCCCGCGGCGTGCCGGTACGCGCGCTGTCGCCCGTTTTCACGCTCATCCTGGGCCTGGCCGTCTCCGTCTCCATCCAGGTCGTGGGCGCGCTGCTGGTTCTGGCACTGCTCGTCACCCCGGCCGCCGCGGCCATGCGAGTCACCGCCTCACCCCGTCTGGTACCGCTGCTCAGCGTCGCCTTCGCCGTCACCTCCATGGTCGGCGGCATCCTGCTCGCCCTGGGCAGCAGCATCCCGATCAGCCCCTATGTCACGACCATCTCCTTCGCCCTCTACCTAATCTGCCGCGCCCTGGGTGCCTTGCGCATGCGCGCCGGCTGGGGGAGCAGGCCAACAGCACAGGCGCACGCCTGACGTCTTCGAGTACGCCGAGGGCTCACCGTTGTTATGGAACCGCGTCGGAACGACTTTCATCGCCGCAACGAAGGGCTCCACGCCAACCCCGTCGTCCATCGCTTAGTGCTGTGACCAGGAAGGTTCACCGGCTTGGTGGTCGGAGCGGTTGGATATGGCGTGTCGTCTGATCCGACTGCTGGAGGTTTGCTGGCTGAGCCTGTCCGTGTGCGCAGGTTGACCGACCAGGAAGGGCAGAAGCTGCAGCAGATCGTGCGCCGGGGCAGCACCAGCTCGGTGCGGTACCGGCGCGCGATGATGCTGCTCACTTCGGCCGGCGGCAACCGGGTGCCTGTGATCGCAAAGCTGGTGCAGGCCGACGAGGACACCGCCCACGACGTGATCCATCGGTTCAACGAGATCGATCTGGCCTGCCTGGACCCTCGGTGGGCGGGAGGCCGTGCCCGCCTGCTCAGCCCTGACGACGAGGACTTCGTCGTGGCGACGGCCACCACCCGCCCGACCAAGCTCGGTCAGCCCTTCACCCGCCGGTCCATCCGCAAACTCGCCGCCTACCTGCGGAAGGTGCTCGGCCGCGTGATCAGGATCGGACGCGAGGCGTTACGGTGCCTGCTCGCCCGGCGCGGGGTCACCTTCCAGCGGACCAAGACGTGGAAGGAGTCGCCCGACCCGGAGCGCGACGCCAAGCTGGACCGGATCGAGGAGGTGCTGGAGCGCTTCCCGGACCGGGTGTTCGCGTTCGACGAGTTCGGGCCGCTCGGGATCCGGCCCACCGCCGGATCGTGCTGGGCCGAGCAGGGCCGGCCCGAGCGGCATCCCGCGACCTACCACCGCACCCACGGAGTGCGCTACTTCCACGGCTGCTACTCGGTCGGCGACGACACCCTGTGGGGCGTCAACCGCAGGAAGGAGGGCGCCGCGAATACCCTGGCCGCTCTGAGGTCGATCCGCGCGGCTCGCCCGGAGGGCGCCCCGATCTACGTGATCCTGGACAACCTGTCCGCCCACAAGGGCGACACCGTCAGGCGCTGGGCGAAGAAGAACCGGGTCGAGCTGTGCTTCACCCCGACCTACGCGTCCTGGGCTAACCCGATCGAGGCGCACTTCGGGCCGTTGCGGCAGTTCACCGTCGCCAACTCCAACCACCGCAACCACACCGCGCAGACCCGCGCCCTGCACGCCTACCTGGGTTGGCGCAACGCCAACGCCCGCCATCCCGACGTCCTCGCCGCCCAGCGCCGCGAGCGCGCTCGCATCCGCAGCGAGAAGGGTATCCGCTGGGGCGGACGCCCCCTCGCCACTGCGGCCTGAAGAACCCGGCGAACCTAATCCGGTCACAGAACTAGCTGGCGTAGGGGCTGCCGCCGAGCCAGGTGGCGCCGTCGATCAGTTCGCGCACCGCGTCCAAGTGACCGCCGTGGCAGGCGACTTCGGTGAGCACGTGGATCAGGATATGCCGCACGTCAGGCAGTCGCCAGGTCGGCCAGATCTCCACGGGCCAAGCGGCGGGCTTCTGTTCGGGTGCCGCGGCGGCGAGCACGGCGTTCGCGCGCGCGATGGCCGCCCGGTAGTCGGCGAAGACCTCCTCGGCGCTCATCCCCTCGGGTACATACCAGTGCGCCTCCACGCCCGCCGTGAGCTGTCCGGCCACATCCGGCTCGCCCGCGATCACGCCGGGGAACCAGAAGCGTTCGACATCCAGGGTGAGATGACGCAGCAATGCCAGGCAGCTCCAGCCGCTGGGCAGCACGGGCCGCCGCAGATCCTCCTCCGAGAGCCCTTCGAGGATCCCGACGACGTGCTCGCGCTGGTGGTCCAGGGCGCCCTTGAGAGCGTCGAGTTCGGCGTTCACCGGGCGGCGCACAGTTCGGCGAGGCGTTCCAGGGTGCTCGCCATTTGCGTCTGCCACCAGGCGCGCCCACTGCCCACTTCCGCGCGTTTGTCCTCCGGCATGCGCGAACCGCCGAAGATCTCGGTCACGATCGTCGCCCCGGCCCCGTCCGGGACCAGGTCGAAGATCCACCGATGGCCCCACGCGCCCCCGGGCGCAGTGGCGTCCGGGTGCCCGCGACCGGGCATCGGCTCCCAGCCGATGCGGCGGTCCGGCTCGTACTCGACGATGTGGTTGTTCATCTCGTAGTCGCCGTAGCGCTCGTAGTGCATCCGCATCACGAAGACGTCCCCGACGCCCGAGACCACGGCGTCGGAGACGCCACCGCGCAGCATCCCCGAGCCGTCGAGGTCCGGGTGCCGACCGGGGTCGGCCAGGATCCGGAAGATGTCCCCCGCCGGGGCGCCGATGCGCCGGGACACCAGCAGCATGGGCTCGCTTGTCGTACTCGTCATCCCTGCGCCTCCGTCAACCGCAAAGCATGAACCTGACTCCGGCCTGGACGCTACACCGGGGGTAAGACAACTCCTGGCCGAGCATGTACTACCCCCATCTCCTCCGTCGGCTGCCGCAGGCTGGTCAGTGGCGGATTGGTATGCCGCGCGATCGGCAGGTCCTCGAAGCCGACCAGCGCCACGTCGTCCAGCACCCGCCGACCCGCCTCCCACAGCGCCTGAAGCGCCCCGGACGTGATATCCCCCGGACAAGCCCGAAAAGCCACACTCGCCGACCGCGGCCGCCGCCATCTCGCAGTTGCCTCCGAGAAGGACTGACCCACCAATCGGGCCTGCGTCCCGGCGCCCGGGCCGCCACGGTCGATCGGTTGCTGCGCCGTCACCCGGGAGCGGTCGCGATCCACCACGACCTGCGCCACGGCGGCACGGCCCGGATCCCCTGGTTAGCCACTCACCTACTGATCCACGTCCTCCTCATCGAGAAGCGGAAGGACGCCACATGCGTCGTCGATTTCTCCAGTTGCGATCATGTCCTGCACTGCGGCGATCATTGAGTCGAAGCCGGGTTCACGGATGACGATCAGATCGGAACACCAGAAGTACTGGCCTCTGAGGCACTCGCCTGTGTCCCGCCAACGATCCATGATCTTGCTGACGACGCCGAGCGTCATGAACGTAGCGGACCGGCGAGTGCCGTCGGACAGAGTGATGGTCGCGTCTGCTTCATCAGCAGTTTCAGGGACGTACCCTTCCCAGCGAGTGAGCAGCATCTCGAAGTCGGGTTCGCTGATGCGGTAGAAAGCGCCGTCGATCTCGATCACGAGCCCCACCCTGTCGAGCATCACGGGACACCGCAACGGGAATGCGTCAACTTGCCCTATCTACACAGGTCACGTGTTGGACGGCTGACCGGACTCGATGTATCAATCCATCCAGTGGAACCAGGCATCGAACACGCTGTACGGCGGACTGCCGAGATTTGTTTCCACCCGAAGCTCGGCCTCTAACGGCAAGCTGAGGACCTGAGAATCGAGCAGGGCGATATCGTGTCGGTCGAGCACCTGGCGAATCTGCCGATACTCCTCCGCCCACCCCGGAAGAGCGGTATTCGCGACCAGCGACAGCGCTGGCAAGCCGCTACTACTGGCACCACCTGGCCCAGAAGATTGGACGTCGGGCTTGAAGAGTGCTGCCAGTGGAGCGAGCCGGCACAGTGCAAGGGGCAACCCCTCAACTCTTGTCCAGCCGTTCTCGGAGCGGCGCATCGATCCGTCGCGCTTGGTGATGAAGACATCGACGAAGGATGCATATCCAGAGCCGTAATGCCGGAACTCAGCATGATGAACGCTCAACGTTGGCATTCGATCGAGATCAGCGACGACCCGCCGAAGGAACCCGTCAACAGCGGTAGCCCCGTCAGCCCATGCTCCCGCCGCGCTTGTCAGTTGATCATTCACGGCGCTTCGGAGAGCCGTCGGATCGGTCGCCAGCTTCCCGCTCACTGGTTCACTCCTCGGTCTGGCTTCTCGTCCGTTCGTCACAATAGCCGTGGCGTCCCGGCTGAGCTGCCAAGGGCGTCGAGGTTGCAGTTCGGGTTGCAATGCGGGAGCGTTCAGAGCCGTTCAGGAGGGACCGCGCATGCCCTCTGACCTGCATTGAACGATCTGGAACGACTCGAACTGGATCTTTTAATCCGTAGGTTCCGGGTTCGAGCCCTGGGCGCCCTGCTACTCCACACCCCATCCGACCTGCGATTTCTCGATTCTCGGGGCTTCGCGGGGAGGCCGAGATACTCCGTCGGTTGCTCGCTGGTTGATCTTCGGCACGGTTCCGGCACATCACCGGGCATCCCGGCCCCTGGATGGGGCCGTTTTTCAGGCCAGACCTACAGGAAGGCCAAGAGAACACCAATTCGGAAGCCCTGCCGGGCAGCCCGATCCGGGTTTCGCCTGCTATCACATCAAGACTTGATCAAGCCGCTTTCCCCGCAGATACCAGCATTACCCGGGCGGCCGACGTATCGAACTCCTCGCGCCCGGGAGCTGTGCGCCTGCCGAAAACGCCATCCCTGCAGCTGAGCATGCCGTAAGTGGCGTTCATTCCAGAGCAGGCAGACTGCACCCACCGCTCCATGACCGAGTTCATGCGAGACATGCGAACGCCGGTGAGCACCATCTGGATATCGGGCGTCGGTGAGGATCTGCTCCATGAGGGCCGGGAACGAGGACGATATCAAGGTCATCCGACGTGTCCGCCTTGGCGGGCTGATCCACGAATACGCGCAGGTTGCATAGGGTGGCCGAGTTCTTGGCACCCACAGGCGAACGCTCAGAACGGCGGTGCCGGGGGTAGACGCAGGCAAAAGCAAGCGCCTCCTTGTTCGCCTGGTTCGAAGTAGGTGTCGCCACCGTTGGCCTGGGCCAGGCTTTGGACGATCCACAGACCCAGCCCCGAGCCCTCGGTCTCCCGCTGGGTGCGCGATTCACGGCTGAACCGCTCGAACAGGCTCGGCCGGAACTCTTCGGACACGCCGGGCCCGTTGTCGCACACCCGGATCTCCACGCCGTCGGGCTGCTCGGCTACCCGTACCTCGAACGGCGGGGCTCCGTATCGGAAGGCGTTCTCCAGATAGTTGATCAACATCTCTGACAACTCGCTACGATCCACCAGAGCCCGGACTTGGGGATCGCACGACACGTACACGTCCTTGGGCCGATCGGCGAACTCGGCCAGCCGTTCGAGGATCACCTCCAGCACCGGCACCGGCTCCACAGAGACCCGCACGGCGTTCGCATCGATCTTCGCCACGGTGAGCAGCTTCTTGACCAGTGCCTGGAGATTCGCCGTACGAACCGCGATGCGGTCGAGGACGTCGACACGCTCCTCGTCGGAAAAGCTCTCCTCGGGCTCACGCAGCATGTCCACCAGCAGGCCGATCCCCGCCAGCGGGTTGCGGACTTCATGGGCGACCACGGCGATCACCCTGCTGTGGCGTTCGAGTTCTGCTTCGAGCTGCTGTTCGGCCTCGCGCCGGAGAGTGAAGTCGCGCAGCGCGGCGACGTACAGGTGTTCTCCTGCCACCGTCGCGGTGGTGGCGCGCATCTCGACCACTCGCGTCTGGCCGCCGGGCAGCATCAGGTCGATCTCGGTCGATTCGCCGTTGACGACCGGGTAACCGAACGGGGTGCCGATGAGTTCGTCCGACGGCCGGCCGAGCAGTTCCTCGGCGGCGGGGTTGCAGATCCGGATCACACCGTCCTCGTCGACCGCGACGATCCCGTCCGCCAGCGCCGCCATGACCATATGTCCGGCGTCGCGTCCGGGATCGGAGAGCCGCATCGGTTCGGTGTTCGGCCTCTCCGCGCTGTCGCGGGGCTCACCCATCAGCTCTCATCCTGGTCCCCGGCCGTTGCGCGGTCTGGGTCGATCGGCCACTCCGGGTGGCGTGGCAGTACGCAGGCGTCGGAGAGCATGTGGAAGGCTTCGGTATAGGGGTCACCGATGTGCATACCGGCACCGTCGATGGCGATCTGGCGGATGGTGTGGTCATGTGCCGAGCCGCGCGTCTGCAGGACGGCGATGGCACGCCGGACCACACCCGCCCCTTCGATGTAGGGCAGCAGGATCGTCACGTCGGCGATGCTGGCGACCTCCATGATCGGCGCTGTGAACATCGATGTTCCCCCGCCGGTCGGTGCGGAGGTGAACAGGGTCGTGATCTCGTGCTGCCGCACGACCCCGCCCAGTGCGATGACGAAATCCAGCAGTGTCCGCGGCGTCGCTCTCCGCTCAAGGGCGGAGAGACCGTCGATGATGAGCCGAGCGGGGGCAAAGTCCTCGGTGTCTCTCCTGATACGCAGGAAATGATCCTCCACTGAGGCCACTTCCGGGTACGTGGCAGTTACTCGGAGCAGTCCCGACGCCTCCATGACGTCCAAGTCCAGACCCCAGCCAGCGGCGTTGCGGCCGAGTTGCCCGCGAGTCTCGTCGAAGGCATGGAAAAGACAGCGTTCGCCCGCCTGGAACGCGGCATCGGCGAACTGCAGAGCCGCCAGGGTCTTTCCGCCGCCGTACGACCCGATGAGCAGGACGACCGCGTCCCGGAAGACACCACCGCCCACCATGGCGTCCAGCTCGATGTTCCCGGTGGAGACCCGCTCCTGCGATGCCCGGTCACGTGGCACGAGGAACGCGACCGGGATGATGACCAGCCCGTCTTTCGGGTCGATGGTGAACAACCACTCCCCGGTGCGGTGAGTGGTGCCGCGGAACTTGACAATCTCGATCGTCCGGTGTCGTCTTTCGTCCCGCATGACGTTCCGCATGATCATGACGTTATCGAATACGAACTCCTCTATGCCTTGCCGGGTAATGTGGTTGTATTCTGCGTCGCGTTCGGCGGTCAGGACCGATGTGACCTCGAGCGACTCCAAGACCCGGGCGAGCCGATACAACTCACGGCGAATGAGTTCCCGATCGTCGAAACGCATGAAGACCGCGCCGAGCGAATCCAAGGAGACCCGTTTGGCGCCGATCTGACGCACGGCGCGATCGACGCGGGCCATCAGCGCGCCCAGGTCGTACGTCCCCACAGTGGGCGTCTGCTCACCGGCCTCCGGCGAGGCGTCGACGAACGTCCACTTTCCCTCGGCCTCCCAGCGTGCGATGTCGAAGCCCAGGGGGCCGACGTTGCGGCGAAGATTCTCGGGTGTCTCGTCGAAGGCGACGAACACGCCGGGGTCACCGAAACCGGCGATGCCCCGGGCGAGGAACTCCAGGCAGAACAGCGTCTTCCCGGTGCCGGTCGTGCCGGCCACGAGCGTGGACCGACCGGCAGGAAGCCCCCCGATGGCGATGTCGTCGAAGCCATTGATACCGGTCGGTGTCCGCCCGACCGTGGCACTGCCCGTCATTGCGCCTGCCCTTCTGGGGACGATCTGCCCACCTCAGGAAGGCCGAGCAAAGCTGCAGCCCGAGCCTGATCGGACAGATCTCCGATAACCCGGAAACGTGGGAGCGGCTTGGTCCTGATCACGATTGGGATGGCCAGAATCCGCTCCTCCTCCGCGAGGTCCGGTTGTTCGGCGGCATCGATGACCTCGATCTCATGGCAGCCGGGAAGATAGGTGTCACACAGGGCCCGCAGATTCGCCACCGCGGCCAGCGACCGCGGTGTCTGCCCTACCACGTACAACCTGAACGAGTAGGTCGCCATCGGCGTCAATACCGCAGTGCCGTCAGGAACTCGTGTTCCGACTCGGCCGGAATCCCTATCATGACGCCCCCTCGCCGCACCGACCCGTGGCGGCCGACACGCTCATCACGGCCCTGGCCGCTTGCGCCTGGTGCCTATTGCGGCCGGTCGCCCCCCACCGGCGCCAGTCGGCCCCCACCAACCCCGGTATACCCCCGCTGACCGCCCGCTATCTGCCCGTCGATGTCGACCGACGGCTGTCCGAAGCCCTGCGGGAGCAACCGGTGAAGCTGCCGGCCATCGCCGCCCACACCGGGACCAGCCGTACCGGCCACCGCTGACCCACGACTACCTTCCGCCACGGTCTCAACCGCCCAAGCCCGCTCTGGCCGCCGTTGATGTCCCGTCCCAGCGAACCTGACGTAGCTCCGATGCTCTGAGTCACGTCCAGCGAAGTGGCGTATGAGTTGACCTTCGCGTGATCCAGTTCCGCTGGTCAGCGTGACACGCTGACGATCACGTCTCTCCGATCGGAGCGCCCTGGCGATTCCCCCCTCAGAAAGGTCGCCGCCGTTTCCCCTGTCAAGACGGGAAGCCCTCGCCGAAGAATTCGCCGGTACCGCCGAGGTCGAAGAACAGAGCGGTGAGGGCGCCGTCGAACAGCGCACCCGCGATGCCGAGCAGGCATGTGACGACGATGCCTTGTACGTCCTTTCCACCCATGACGAGCTTGACGACGCATCCTACGATGAAGCCGAGAATGATCCAGGCGACGATGCCCATGACCGACTCCTGAGTGACGATGAATATGCTGGTCGGTTTCGTGTCGGATCATGACAGGAGAGTCGCCGCATTTCACCGCCTTCAGTTCGCCTTTCACTGCCCGTGCCGGCCGTACATGAAAGACGCCCCAAGCCTTTCCGACTCGTCCCGCGCCTTGCATCGGCTACGTAGGACGAAAGCGACATCTTCAATATACGCCCAAAATTATCCCCGGAAAGCGCCAATCGAACTGAATTCCACCGAAGCGAGTACAATGGAGTCGCTAAAGATATTTAGCGCGCCGGCAATCACGTCGGCGCCGTCCGGGGCGTTTCACCACTGCGGCCCCAGCCGGCCGAGACGGCCGGTCGATCATGACGACAAGGCAAGTCACCTCACCTGCCGCCCGCGTTCCATTCAGACCTCCGGCCGGAGCATCCGCCCTACGGCTGAGCCTCGGACCTGCGCGCTCGGCCAGGAGGGCCCCGTGTACGGGCATTGTCCCTCTGGGGAGATCGCCCGCAGGACCGCACAGAGCCCAGGCTTGAGCCGCTGCCTGAATCCGGTTCTGATGAAAGGGGGCAACAGTGCCTGACAACTGCGTACTGATCATTCGATTTCACTCACTAAGCGGTGAAGATATCTCCATGATCAGTAAGGATTTCGATGGAGAGCAGGGAGCGCTCGAGGTGATCGCTCGCGCTCTTGACGAGCAGCGCAGCCTGGTTTTGACCCGCGCTAGGTACGACCGGGAGACCGAGACGAACGGCGTGGTCATCAACCTGGCCAACGTGGTGTTGGTGCGGGTGTCGAAGACAGACAGCGCCGAGGCGGGACAGTACCTGTAGCGGGAAAGCCGGCCCCGCGATTGACACCACTCCCGGCACCTTTGCGGCCGTCCTGGAATCGGCAACTCGATTGACGAGGAATCGGGCTCGGTCGGCTGTAGTGTTGTATGCAGGGCGTGCACTCTCATGTGCAACGGCCTGGAAGGGACGGCCCCGGCGCGAACACGCCGGGGTCGTTTTCGCGTCCAGCGAGCCCATGTTCACCGTGACGCCGGTCGGCACGGCAACATCCGCTCAGGCCACCATCGGCAGGCTGCGGTCCAGGCCCGTGATGCGCAGCAGCGCGGACATGTACGGGCGGGGAGCCGCCAAGGCGACTGAGGGGCCAAGATCGTTCCGGACAGCGGACCTTGCGGTGTGACTCTATGCGGCTATCGGTGGTGCGTAGTACTCGTTGACACCAGGGGTGAATGCTCGGCAGGTGCGCATCGGCATGCGATACGACATAACAGAGAGCGGCATTCTGTAGTCACGGTCATCTGATCGTGAGCCACGGTGCGACACGCCTCCGCGGTGTCGCCCCGTCGAGGCGGCGGTCATCGGCCTGGAGTTCCTCACCGGGGAACCGCAAGGTCATCGGCGTCGCCGATGACCACATGCTCTCCTTGACCGGCGTCCGGTTGAGAAGGGCAGGCTGTTGTGTTCCTGCCGTCCTCGGCCTTGTGATGTCCTCCGACTACCGTGTCGTGGCCGCGGCGGCGGCCGGAGTCACGACGCTCGTGGCCGCGGTGTGGCGGGCGCTGCGCAATGTGCTGATGCTGACCGCGAGGGTCCACAGACTCCAGAGGGCGCCCATGCTGGCGGTGGTCCCCCAGCCCTGTGCGCTGTAGAAGTCGGCGGGGTTGTCGCCGAAGTACAGGGTCGGCAGGAAGGCGAGGTTGATCGCGGCGAGGACGTACGCGGAGCGGCCCACCCAGCGCGGGAGCAGGCCGAGCCTCGACACGGCGATTCCCAGGGCGATCAGGAACAGGCCCATGAGGAGTCGGGAGACGGCGCCCTGCATGAGGTACTGCGCCGCGGCGAAAGGCCCCTGCGCTGTCGTGTCAAGGTCGTGGTCCACCGAGATCGCCGCGCCCACCTCCATGGACTGAGGGACGAACACCATGGCCACCCAGAGCACACCCGCCGTCTGGACGATGCCGGCGATCCAGTCGTAGGCCGGGTTGACGTGGCGGATGAGCTGACGAAGTCCGATGAAGTAGACAATGTAGAAGGTGCAGCCGGTGATGCCGATGAGACTGCGGGTCAGGATGTCCCAGTCCGGTGGGGTCTCGTAGATGAAGTACAGCGGCACCTGCACGACGATGAAGAGGCTGGCGATGATGCCGAACAGGCCGGTGTACCTGCGGATCGTGGGTTCGGTCACGATGTTCCTTTGATCGTTTCCTTTGTGGATATTCGGGATGGGGCGTCGGTCGGCGATCCACGCCCGTCGCCGCTCGCGCTCGTGGCGAGATCGGCGCCGGCGCGACCCGGCGGGCCTGCTCGCCGCAGGGGTACACAACCCGCGCGGTAGAGGTCCTTCGCGGCCTCTTCCGTCGAACAAACCGCCGCTGCGGTCATCGCGGCGGCGAAGGCCGGGGCATATCGGGCCCGGTTACGCCGCTGGTCCATCACCTACCAGCAGCCCTGCCACGCTCCCGCTAGACGCGGTCGTACCGCATCACGACCACTTGCGAATCGTAGGTACGCGATTCGGCCAGCCTCAGGCCCAGGCGCTCGTCGCGCGGGACGAACAGTGCGCGGCCGCCGCTCAGCACGACCGGGTGGACCGCGATGTGGTACTCGTCGATCAGGCCGTGGTCGGTGAGCGCGGCGGCCAGGCTGGAGCCGCCGGTGAGCAGCAGGTCCTTGCCGTCCTGCCGCTTGAGCTCGGTAACCCGCTCGGCGAGGTCGTCGCCGATGACCCGGGTGGCCCAGTCGGTCTCCTTCAGCGTCCTGGAGAAGACGATCTTGGGTGTGTCGCGCCAGAGAGGTGCGAACTTCAGGACGTGTGGGTGGTCCGACATCGACTCGGCGTTCGGCCAGAAGGCCGCCATGCCCTCCCAGACGCCGCGCCCGTACAGGAAGGTGTCACAACGGTCGCTCAGCGTCTCGGAGTACGACGACAGTTCCTCGCCCATCAGGGGCCAGTCGAACTCGCCGTTCGGGCCGTCGATGTGGCCGTCGATCGAGGTGTGCACCCAGTAGATGATCTTACGCATGTTTCGCTCCCGCTCTCTTTGCTCGCGAAGGTGGGTCGGAACCGGGGCGACGTTCTCTACATCATTCCGGCGCGAAATGTTCTCGGTCCTTTACGACGGCCGGTGGGCTTCAAACGGCGGCCCAGCAGCGCCAGCAGGACCACTGTGAGCAGCCCCAGGGCGGACAGTTCCAGCTTGTCGGCAAGGGTGACGGCGTTGGACACCACCCCGAACGCGGTGTGTCCCACCAGCGCCCCGCCGGCCAGGCAGAGGCTGTGCCGGTCCGTCCACTCGCCGCTCGCCGTCCACCGGCGTACCAGCCAACCGGTCAGCACGGCGAGGGCCGCCGCGCCCAGCATCGGCACGGCCACCCAGGCGCCGTGGGTGAAGGCGGGCTGACTGGCCCCGCCGAACGGGTACAGCAGCGCCAGATACCCGAATCCCGCCAACACCCCGAAGCCCCCCGCCACCCAAGCCCCGACCCGCGCACCTCGCACCGTCGAGGGGGAGGCGGCGGACGCCTTGTGGAGTACGCGCAGGGCCACGAACGCGAGCAGCGCCACGGCGACCACACACCCCGCCAGGACCGCGACCGGTGCCTGGTAGCCGGGGTCGATGGAGGTTGCCACGGTTACCCGCAGCAGGAGTCCGCCCAGCACGAACACCACCCCGGCCACCACGAGTCCGGTCCGCTTCAGGTACGGCCGGTCGCGCAGGCTGGGGAAGATCAGGTCGGCCAGCAGGATCGGCAGCGCCACGCTGAACACGGCGTGGTAGGGCAGGTTGAGCTCGGTGTAGGCGCTGTTCAGCCCGAGGAATCTGGGCGCCCATCCGGCCACCCCGTACATGGTGGGGCTGCTGAGCGCCTGCAGCACCAGTCCCTCCTCGACGATGCCGTACGCCAGCCCGAGCAGCAGGATCGGCGGCCAGCCCCCGCCGCGCCGCCGTACCAGCTCACGGATCAGCACGGTGCCCGCGCCGTAGATCGGGATCCAGAGGAGCATCAGCCAGATCTTGCTGAGCGGCGGGTTGCCCAGCAAGAGCTCGGCGATGACCGGCGTGATCACCGCCAGCGTCAGCGCGGCGCGGCGGCCGCCCTTTGGCCTGTCGGGTGCGTTCATAGGGCCAGCGTGCCGGGTGGCGGGAGCCCGTTTCTGCTGGCGAACGGCCGGAACGTGGCAACCCCGGTTACTTCCGCCAGACACTTTGGATGCCGGTCTTGGTGACTTTGGTGGTGATCCACTCGGATGAAGTGCGGATCGGCTGGGCTGGTGGGGGTGGTCAGGGGCCAGTGGGCTGCTTCTGGCGGGTGGCGGTCAGGTAGGTGATCGCCGCCCCGAAGGCCAGCAGCGCGGTCCAGACGTTGAAGCGCAGCCCGAGGATGTGCGGGGCGGGGTCTATGCGCAGCCATTCGATCCAGGCGCGGCCGGTGGTGTAGGCCGCGGCGTACAGGGCGAATGTTCGGCCACGGTCCAGCCGGAAGCGCCGCTCGGCCCAGAGGACGAGGCCGGCCACACCCAGGTCCCACAGCGACTCGTAAAGGAAGGCCGGGTGGTAGGTGGCCGTGGATTCCAGGCCCGGCGGTCGGTGGGCGGGGTCGATCTCCAGCGCCCAGGGCAGGGTGGTCGGCCCGCCGTACAACTCCTGGTTGAACCAGTTGCCCCAGCGGGCGATCGCCTGCCCGAGGGCGATCCCGGGCGCGACGGCGTCGGCGAAGTCGCGCAGCGGAATGCCGCGCCGGCGGCAGGCCAGCCACGCGCCCAGCGCGCCGCCGGCCACGGCGCCCCAGATGCTGATCCCGCCCTCCCAGATCGCGAAGGCGCGCAGGGGGTTCTTGCCGGGGCCGAAGTACTGCTGCCAGTCGGTGGCCACGTGGTAGATCCGCGCACCGATCATGCCGAACGGCACGGCCCAGGCGGCGATGTCCCCGATCGTGCCACGTTCGCCGCCGCGGGCGGTCCAGCGGCGCTGGGTGACCCAGATGCCGACGGCGACGGCGAGCACCATGAGCAGGGAGTAGGCGCGGATGGGCAGCGGGCCGAGGTACCAGACGGCTTGGGACGGGCTGGGGATGGCTGTCACGCCGTCGAGTCTGGCTCCGGTGTGGCTGCGCGCACATCGAACGGGACACCGATCGCCGGGTCAGTCGACTGGTTGATGCCGGACAGACGGGTGGCTGATTATCGTCGGTGCTGTGGAGTCCTGGGAGCGGTCCCGGCGTCGGTGGCAGCACGCCTTCTTCGCCTCGTGGCTGGTGCTGACCTCGGCCGGGCCGCTGATGGAGGTGCGTCAGGTCCTGCCGGTGGCGCTCGTGGCCGGGTTGGCCGCCTGGTACGCGGTGTGGTTCGTGCTGCGTACGCCTCCCGCGGGTGAGGTGCCCCTGCCCTATGTGGTCGGCGGCGGGTTGCTCTGGCTGGGGCTGTTCGCGATCGACTCGTCCTTCCTGGTGGTCTGCTTCAGCGTGCTCGTGCCGTACTGCATGGACGCCCTGCGCGTCGGGCTGGTCGCGGTGCTGTCGTGCGCCGGAGGGTGGTTGTGGCACAGCTACCACGAAGGCGGGTCGATCACCTGGACCGAGATCGCCATCACCGGGCTGATCGCGATCAGCGCGACCGCCGCGGTCGGGTACTTCTATTCGGTGGCCCGGCAGAGCGCCGAGCGCAAGGAGCTGATCGACCAGTTGCAGGCCGCCCAGGAGGCGCGGGCGGCGGCCGAACGGCAGGCGGGCGTGTCCGCCGAGCGGCAGCGGCTGGCTCGCGACATCCACGACAGCCTGACCCAGGGGTTCGCCAGCGTGGTGATGCTGCTGGAGGCGGCGCAGGAGCGGTTGCCGGACGACCGGCACCTGACCCAGGCGTTACGGGCGGCCAGGGAGAACCTCGCGGAAAGCCGCCGCGTGGTGCGGGCGCTGCGGCCCGGCGAGCTCGACGACGGCGGCCTGCCGGAGGCGCTGCGGCGGCTGTCGGGCCGGCTGTCCGACGAGACCGGCATCGACGCGCACACCGTGATCACCGGGGCGCTGCGGCCCCTGGACACGCACCTCCAGGTGGAACTGCTGCGGGTGGCGCAGGAGGCGCTCGCCAACGCCCGCCGCCACGCCCATGCCGAACATGTCACCCTTACCCTGTCGTACATGGAGGACCTGGTCGTGCTGGACGTCCACGACGACGGCGACGGCTTCGATCCCGAGCGGGCCGCCGCCGGCCACGGACTGCTGATCATGCTTGAGCGGATGGAGCAACTCGGCGGGACGCTCCTCGTGGAAAGCACCTCTGGGGAGGGCACCACGGTCGTGGCCAGCCTCCCGGCGGTGGCGCGATGACCGCGCGGGCGGCGATCCGGGTCCTGATCGCCGACGACCACCCGGTGGTCCGTGACGGCATCCGGGCGATGCTCGGCACCCAGGACGATCTGGAGGTGGTCGGCGAGGCGGTCTCAGGCTCGGACGCGGTACGGCTGGCGCGTGATCTGCGGCCGGATGTCACGCTGATGGACCTGCAGATGCCCGAGCTCGACGGCGCGGCGGCGATCAGCCGGATCCGCGAGCACGACCCCGGCGCCAGGGTGATCGTCCTGACCACCTATGACACCGACAGCGACATCTCCCGTGCCATCGATGCCGGAGCGATCGGCTACCTGCTCAAGGACACCCGCCGTGAGCAGCTGTTCGACGCCATCAGGGCGGCGGCCCGAGGGGAGAGCGCCCTGTCGCCGGCGATCGCGACCCGGGTGTTGTCATGGGCGCGCACCGACGCGCCCGGCGCGCTCAGCGGCCGGGAGATCGAGGTCCTGGGCGCGGTCGCCCAGGGGATGAGCAACAAGGCCATCGCCGCCCACCTGTGCATCAGCGAGGCCACGGTCAAGACCCACCTGCTGCACATCTTCGCCAAGCTCGACGTCGACGACCGCACCGCCGCCGTGACCGTGGCGGCCACGCGGGGGATCATCCGGCTCGGCGGCTAGGGCAGGTCTTTCGGCGTCCTTGGACAACCGGCCACGCCCCACAGGTATCAGCTGAACGCGACCTCCGTGTTGGTCGTGGGGTCGCAGCTCACCCGCCATCGGATCACCTGTGACATGCGCGTACGCCTGTACGAGGGCGCCTGTCGGACAGGCTGACAACACCGATCTTCTTGCGGACATGTGAGCAATCCGAAAAGTTGGCTTCCGCCGCACCGGAATCGCCCCAGCCCCCGCACCAGGAGTAACTATGAAGTTGCCGTCATACGCCGCTGCCCTCGTGCCGGCCGTCCTGTTCGCTTCGCTCATTGGAGCGTACGGGGCGTCGGCGGCACAAGCGGCCGACGCTGGGGCGCTTCCGAGCGTGAACATGGAAGCCACCGTCAAGGCGGCGCAGATCGACCCGCGACGGCCCGACAGCACGCTGACCCCGGGTGCCAAGGCCAGCGTGCTCCTCGTTGAGCAGGCGCTGCGTGACCGGCAGCTCCTCGACGCGAAGTGGGTTGACGGCTACTTCGGTTCCACGACGGTCACCGCCTTCGCCAAGTATCAGAAGTCTCTCGGCCTCACCGGTCTCGACGCCAACGGCCTGCCGGGCAAGACGTCGCTCGCCAAGCTCGGAACCGGCCGCTTCAAGGTCACCAACGCCATCGACTCGGGCGCCCGGGTGTCCACCGGCGGGTTCACCATCAACACCCGTACGCGAAGCATGCTGGCCGAGGCGAAGCGGCTGCTCGGCCGCAACCTCAAGCTGGATCAGGGGTCGTACAACCCCGGCGGCGACCCCACGTCCGCCGGCACCCACGACGGCGGCGGCGTCGTCGACATCTCGGTCGAGGGGATGAGTTCCGCCACCCGGACCTCGGTCGTCCGCGCGTTGCGCCTTGTCGGCTTCGCGGCCTGGGTGCGTAACCCCCAGCAGGACGACTGGCCGTGGCACATCCACGCCACCGCCATCAGCGACACCGCCCTCTCCGGCCAGGCCCAGCACCAGATCGGTGACTACTACCTCGGTCTGAACGGGCTCGCCGGCCGTGGCCCCGACGACGGCCCGAAGGTGACCATCCGCACCTGGGAGGAGTACCAGCGCCGCTGACTCCACCCCCGTTGACCATCCGAAACACAGGCTCGCAGACATTCCGCAGACAGAAGGAGAACAACATGACCACGCTCACCAGGATCCTCGCCGCGACGACCGCCGCGATGGCGCTCGGCGGGACCGTACTCGCCACCTCGGCGCCCGCCTCGGCGGCAAGCCGCGACGGCGTCTGCGATACAGGCGAGTTCTGCTACTACTTCAACAGCGACAACCAGGGATCGGTCTCCGACTTCACCGGATCGATCGACGACTACGACACCACGCAGCCCACCTGCTACGACTTCAAGGGAGCCGGCGAGGGCAAGGGCAAATGCATCAAGAACGCCGCCGCCTCCGTCTGGAACCGCAGTAGCAAGCCCGTCCGCGTCTACTTCAACACCGGCTACGCCGGCACCTACCAGGACTTCGCCGCAGGCGCCAAAGGCAACCTGAACGCCAGCCTCAAGAACCAGAACGCCTCGCATCAGTTCAGCCCGTCATCATCGACGCGCACCAACATGTCGTTCTCGCTGTACGGGACCAGCGGCGGCGGCATCTCCTGCGGCTTCGACGGTTACACCTCCACCTCCGGCCGGCACGAAGGCATCGACATCGCCCGCGCCGTGGGCTCGAATGTTCGCTCCCTGGTGACGGGCCAGATCATCAACGTCGCACGTGGCGCCACCGGCAGGGCGGGACTTTCCACGATCGCCATCTACATCTCCTCGGTGAACAAGACGGTGATCTACCTGCACTCCGCTCCGCTGTCCTCCTTGCGCGTGGGCCAGCAGGTCACCCGCGGCCAGGTCATCGCCACCGAGTCGTGGCATGGGGTGTCGACCAAGGCATCCGCGCACACCCACGTCGAGATGCGCCCCGGACGGGTCACGCTCGCGGCCAAGAGCGTCGGCGACCCGAACCTGCAGAACCCGAACCCGACCTCGTTCTGGAACTCCCAGGGCTACAACGTCCGATAACGAACCCTGACCGCTGACAAAAGGAAGACACCTGTGCCTTCACGAACTGTACGGCTGATCTCGGGGTTCACCGCGACGATGGCGCTCGGCGGAACCATGCTGGCCACAGCGACGCCCGCCTCGGCGGCCAGCCGCGACGGCGTCTGCGACACCGGCGAGTTCTGCTACTACTTCAACAGCAACAACAAAGGGTCGGTCTCCGACTTCACCGGATCAATCCCCGACTACTCCACTACGCAGCCCAGCTGCTACGACTTCAAGGGCCCCGGCGAGGGCAAGGGCAAGTGCCTCAAGAACGCCGCCGCCTCCGCCTGGAACCGCAGCAGCAAGAAGGTCCGCGTCTACTTCAACACCGGCCTCACCGGCACGTACCAGGACTTCGCTCCAGGTGCCAAAGCCAACCTGAACCCCACCCTCAAGAACCAGAACGCCTCGCACGAGTTCCTGGGTAGTTCCTTGCCGCCGACCCAATGCAAGACCGACGGCACGGACAGCAAGCTGCCCACGACGATCCTCGTGTACCGCGAGTCTCTCAATCGCGTGGAGCGGGTGGACTTCAAGACCTACGTCAAGAACGTCCTGCCCAACGAGTGGGTGACGACCTGGCCGAGCGAGTCCCTCAAGGCCGGGGCGATGGCCGTGAAGAACTTCGGCTGGTACTGGGCGCTGCACTCCGCCAGCAAGACGCCGAGCGGCCAGTGCTTCGACGTCTATGACCACACCTCGAGCCAGGTGTACAAGCCCGGCTCCGCGAAGGCGGTGACGAGCGCCGCGGTGGACGCGACATGGGGCACCCGGCTGACTCGCAATGGGAAGATCTTCCGGGCCCAATACTGCTCCACGACGACGGCGTGCGGCAATTGGGTCGACGGGGACTGGATGTCGCAGTACGGCTCTCGCGACAAGGCCAATGCGGGCTGGAGTTACTCCAGGATCCTCAAGAACTACTACACGGGGATCGTTATCGGCTCCTGAACCCCCTAACTCTGGTTCCCCGCCGTGTCATGCGCGGCGGGGAATTAGAGTTCCTCGACGATGATCTGGAAGTTGATCGGCCGGCTTCCGGGGAACACGACCGTTCCCGAAGCGTCCACCATCTTGAATCGCACGTAGCACAGGCCCGGCTTCCTCGGCGTGGTGATGTCCGTCCGAATGTCGACCATCTCGCCGGGTTGCGTGTCCTTGATCGGCACGTCGGTAATGGTCTGGCATTGATCGGCACGCTGCGTGACGTCTAGACGCCGCAGCGAATATCCCTTCCACGGCACGGTTCCGGTGTTCTTCAGCCGCCATACCTTGGTCATGGTCTTGCCGGCGCCGACGCGCGTGCAGTCGGGGAGCGTGAGGTCCGCGATGAACACGGCCGCATCGCCCTCGTGCAACGGCTGCGCCCAAGGCGGGTTGGTCGAACGCACCGGGCAACCGACTGGGGCCACCGCGGCAATCGATGGGCTGCCGGTCGGGTTCAGGGTGTGTCCGTCGGGCGTGGAGTCGCGATTGACGGCGGCCACGATGAGGACCACGGCCCCCACGGTGACGGCCGCTGCCGCGAACACGGCCGGGCGGGTCGGCCGTGATCTCCCTTTGCTCCCTCGCGCAGGGAGCAGATGCTGAATGTCGCCCGCGATCTCGTCGGGCGACGACGTAGGCACGGATGCCGAGATCTCGCCGGCCGACCGGGGCGCTTGCGACCCGACGGCGAGGTGCACGGTACGAAGTTCCACGGCGCCGCCTGTGGCGGAGGCCGCGAGCCCACCGGACAGACGGTCCGCCGAAGTGTCCCCGACGCTCGCCGATCTGACCGTCAGGTTCGCTCTCTCCCAGAGTTCGCGGTAGGCGGCCGGGTCCGCGTTACACGCCTTAACGAACTCGACGGTGGTCTCCCAACTCGGGAGCCGGTTACCCTTTGTGGCTTCGTGCAACGTTGTGTGAGAAATCGCCCCTGAACGGCCGGACATCTCACGGAAAGGTGGGTTACCGACTACGTTACGCAATTCCCGCAGAGTCGCCGCAAAGCCTTCGATCGTCTCCGCACGTGCACGCCTGTCGTCCACCGTGTGAAGGTAACAGCACTCACGGTCTTCACTCAACTCAAACCGGTATCGGCGCGAAGCCAGGCGAGGTACGAACGGCCAAGCCCCATAGTTGCTGTTTGGATGCGCATCGGCACCTGATACGGCATAATGCCGGGCGGCATTCTTGGACATTTCAAGTACGGTGAGACACGATTCAATAGTGGGCGGCATTTAGCACTGCGACTTTCAATCCGCAGGTTCCCGGGCGCCCTACCACTCCGCTCTGCGGTCTCCGATGATCGTGGGTCCATATCGGAGGATGGACCGGCAGGTCAGTAACACCAGGCGGCGTCTCGGGTGATACTGGCAGGATGCCGGTCACCTACGGGCCCGAATACTCCCGCCCCGACCTGCCGGTCCCGCCTGTGCCGCTGCCCGGGGTGCCCGTGACGATCCGCCGTGTTCTGGGCGGGACGTCGCCGGAGCGCGCCGCCACGGCGACGTTCGGCTGGGCGCTGGTCACCGCCGCGCTCGCGCTGGCGGCGATCTTCGTGCCGCATCCGGCCTTCTCCGCCGCCACCTGGCTGACCGCGGCGTACGTGGCGGCGCGGGTCGTGACGCTACGGCTGCTGGCGCGGGCCCAGCGGCGATTCGAGCCTGACTGGCTGGCCGCGCAGACGCGGGTGCTGCGCGGGCACGGCTTCGACGTCCTGCGCTGTACGGTCGCCGGGCGGGTCTGCGACCTGACCAGGCCGGGTGACATGGCGGCGCTGACGTGGGCCGCGCCTGACGCGGAGGTGGTGCTGGAGTTCGGCTACCGGCCCGCGGCGAGTGGGCGCGTCGCGGTCGAACGGATTCGTCGCGGGCGGGCGGAGCTGGAGATACAGTACGCGCACTTCGCGCCGGACAGCGGCCGGGTGCGCTTCCCCGAGGCGAGCTACGTCATCGGCGCGAGCGGCCGGGTCACAGCTTGGTCGCTGGTGGGGCGGGTGCTGCTGACTCCGGCGGTGCCGGCTCGGCTGCGGCCTGATCCTGCAGGAGTTCGTGCCTGAACTGGTAGTAGGGTCCGGTACGGCGGAGCACCCCGCGCTCGTAGGCGTCGTGCAGGAAGGCCATCAGCCGCAGCGGCAGCGCCCGCCGCGAGGCGTACCATATCCGGACATTGATGAACCGCCCCCACGCGCTCGGCGCCATCATCGTGACGCCGAACCCGGCCGCCCCGAGCACCACGCCACCGGCGGCGCCGATGAGCGTCTGTTGCCACCGGTCGAGAGTGAGCAGCAGCACGTGGTCCCTGACCCGCAGTCCGCTCTCCATCCACCAGCCGAGGTAGGCGCCGACGGCGAGCCCGACCAAGCCGCCCGCGGTGAAGGCCAGCAGCACGGCCGCCCGGTCGTTACGCAGGAAGCCGTCAGGCGTGCCCGCCTTGTCGGCGTTGGCGGGGGCCAGGGCGAGGGAGGCGGCCAGGAAGCCGAGCAGGAACACCGCACCCTCGGTCAGTGCGAAGGTCACCCCGTCGTACAGCACCAGGACGATCACCATGCCGGGCACCACGCACACCAGGCCCTGGCCGAGGCGGCGCAGCAGGTAGCGCCGGGTCAGCGTCTTGCGCAGCTTCGGCCGCGCCTCACGCGGGTAGTGCTGCCTGGCCAGCGACACCGCGAAACCACCGGCCAGCCCGACCGCCAGGCCGAACCACCAGCCGACCTGGCCCAACCCGAACAACGCGAACTCCGCGGCGCAGAGCGGTCCGAAGATGGCCATCCCGAGCACGGTCTGGAAGGCGGGGAGCACCGCGCGGGGCACCGCATGGTGGAGTTCCCACCAGGCCAGGTCGCCGGTCCCCCGGCGGCGCAGGAAATCTGCCAGGAACCGGAGGTAGCGGGCCGCCTCGTCGGGGGTCCACCGCTGATCGGCCTCCGGTTCCGGCCGGTAGACGGCCGGCACGAACCCGGCGACCAGGCTCTGCCTGATCCGCGTGGCGGTGCCGTCGATGCGTGGGGGGTGGCCGCTCTCGCAGATGCGCGCCGCCAGGAAGATCATCAACGGTGTGTCGAGCGCCTCGGCCAGCGGGCCGTCCGGCTCCGCGCGCAGCCGGGCGACCAGCGTGGCGGCCTCGGGTACGTCACCCCAGCGCGACTCCAGGTATCCGGCGATCCCAGCGGCGTCCACCGGCAGCAGCCGCACGACCGGCGTCCCGGCGAGCCTGCGGGTCACGGGGCCGGTGAACGCCTCGACGCGGCTGGTCAGCACGTACGGCGAGCCGGACCAGTCCTCGTCGATGGCCCTGACCACCTCGGCACGGCGCGCCGGCGGCACCTCGTCGAAGCCGTCGAACACCGCCAGCAAACTGCCGCCCCTGATCAGCCGTTCCAACGCGAGAGGCGCGGCCCGCAGGAACGGGTACTCGGCGGCCAGCCGCAGCGCCACCCACTCACGCAGGGCCAGCTGCGGCTCCCACGACGACAGCGGCAGCGTGACCGGGATCGGCCGATGCCGCACCGAGGACAGCCGCAACGCGAGAAGCAGGCCGAGCGTGGTCTTGCCGGAGCCCCGCTCTCCTGTCACCACCACGCGCCCTTTCGTGGTGAGCAGGTGGTCGGCCAGCTCCTCGATCGTTGCGGGGAGCGGGTGACCGGACTGACAGCGGATCGGGATGCCGCGGCTGTGCGGGACGTCTCGGTTGCCCGCCTCCCGCCTGGCCGCCTGCATGACCTCGTCGGCCAGCCGGTCGGCCAGGTCGGAGGTGTCGTCCGAGGGCCGCGTGCCGCGCAGGGTGCCGATGTAGGCCACGACGAGGGCGGCCGCGGCGATGACCGCCTCGACGTTGGACCAGCCGCCCACTGCCAGCCGTACGACTGCCAGGATGACGAACGCCAGCGGGAGGATGACGAGCAGCGCCGTCTGCAGCCTGCGCATCTATGAGGCTCTCTTCGGGGGGATGGCGTGGGTGCCGCCGGCGAGCAGCAGCCCGAGCGGGGTGTTTCGCTTTCTCGTGGCCCGTCTGTTCTGGTGGTGTTTGAGCACGTCAGCCACCAGGACCAGAAGGAGCGTCGCGGTGAAGGGCCGGGCGGCGGCTGCCCCGTAGCAGGCGGCCAGGCGGGGCCGCAGCGCCCGCAGCCGGGCCCCCACCTCGGCCAGGCTCACCTCACCCCGGTTGAGCGGGGTGCCGATGCCGTCGCGCAGGTCGGCGTCCTGGTCGAGGTAGTCGTCCAGGAGCTGCAGTGCCTCCCCCGCCTCCATCACCGCCTCGCGTTGCACCACGCTCATGTCCGGATGCACCAGGCCGAACAGCACGACGCCCGCCAGCCCGCCCTTCCCCCGAGTGATCTTGCCGAGCTGCGCCGGCGGGGTGCCGGGATCGCGCTGCGTACGGGAGAGCACCTGGTAGTCGTGCAGTTCGAGCAGGGCGGTGTGCCAGAGTTCGCCGGGAGCACGGCGGTGGATCTCCGCGTAGAGCGCGGCCAGCAGGCGTCGGTGATGATCACGTGGTACGGCATGCCCGCCGACCTTGAACAGGGACGACACCCAGGAGTCGATCTCCGGGTCGCCGCCGTTGTCGATCAGGTCGTCGTAGAGCCGGGCGACCGATCCGGCGAGCATGACCAGCTCGCCGTCACAAGGCTGCCCCGCCATCCTGGCGTAGGCATGGATACCGACGTTGAAGGACAGTGCGGTGCCGCGCAGCGAGGCGATCATCGCCTCGCGCTCAGGCTCGGAGAGGAGGTCGCGGACGATCGGTTCCACGGCCCGCTCGAAGTCACGCACGGCGCCGGGTGCGCGGGCGACGGCGTCTTTGAGCGCGACGGGAAGGGCGATCGCCAGCCGGGCACAGCGCAGAACGGTCAATAGGTCGCGAATCACTACGCTCCCATCGGCAGACGCTGAGCGCATGATGACATGGCGCCGAGCTACGGTAAATACGGGCTTTCTGTGCTGACAGGTGAGGGTGAACATGGATGAGCGGGAACTGACCGAGCCGTGGGAAGGCGTCTTGATCAGTCCGGAACCCATCGGTCACACAGGCGTTCTCGTTCTGGCGGGGTCGAGCGGTCGTATCGAACGGGACAGGGCCCGCATCCTCGCTCAGGAGGGGATGACCGCGATGTCGATTCGCTGGTTCGGCGGTCCTGGCCAGTCACCGGGCATCTGCGAGATTCCGCTGGAGACGTTCGTGTCCGCCGTCGATCTGCTCGAATCCACCGGAGTACGGCGCATTTGCCTGATGGGGTCGTCCAAGGGCGCGGAGGCCGTCCTGCTCACCTCCGTTCATGACCCGCGTGTCGACGGCGTCGTGGCGATGTCGCCCACCTCGGTGGTGTGGGGCAATGTCGGCCCAGGGCGAGACGGGAAGCAGCGCCCTTACCGGTCGTCCTGGACCTGGAAGGGGCAGCCGCTGCCCTTCGTGCCCTACGACGATGACTGGACGGCCGCTGAACCGGCGGACGGTCCGGTCGCTGTCCGCGGCTGGTACGAGAAGAGTGAACAGACATTCGCCGACCTGCTGCTCGCCGCCGAGATCCCCATCGAGGAGACCCGTGCCGACGTGTTGCTGGTGGCGGGCGGGGACGATGCGATGTGGCCGTCCCTCCCGTTCGCTGAGCGGCTTGTCGGCCGTCGCCGTAGCGCCGGTCGTACAGCTCGGCTGATCAGCAGGGCCGAAGCCGGCCATCGGCCGCGGCTTCCGGGGGAAGGGCCCGCTTCGGCATCGCCGCACTTCCTTTACGGCGGTGACGCTGTCGCCGACGCCGAGCTCGGAGCTGCCGCCTGGCCGCACATCCTCGATCTGCTCCGCGGCTGACACGATCGACCGCTCAGGCGCGGACCTGGGTCTGCTCCTGTGCCCAGGCGCAGATGGCGGCCAAGGGCTCCTTCAGGGAGGCGCCCAGCTCGGTCAGTGCGTACTCCACGTGCTGGGGAGCGCTCTGCTTGACGATCTGGCGGCTCACCAGGCCGTCGGCCTCCATCCCGCGCAACGTCTCGGTCAGCACCTTCTGCGTGATGCCGGGCAGGCGGTGGCGGAGCCGGGCGTGGCGCTGGGGGCCGTCGAGGAGGGCGTAGATCAGCAGGATCCGCCACTTCGCCGCGAGCCGTTCCAGAGCCTGGCGGGTGGCGCACGATTCCTCGAACACGTCAGGGATCATCAACGCCATCCACGTCTCCCAACCGAGAAGGGCACCTGAAAGTGCCTTCTGTCCCGCCGGTGGCCTCGCGGCCTACGTTCGGGATCAACAGTAACCGGAAGGGACCTCCATGACCGACTTTCGTGTGCACACCTACAGCGCGGCCGAGACGGGCATCTTCGTCAACAGCTACCTGGTCGAGACGGCCGAAGGAGTCGTGCTGGTGGATGCGAGCCTGCTGGTGTCGGACGCCAGGGCACTGGCCGCCCGGCTGGCCGCGTTACGCAAGCCCCTGCTGGCGGCGTTCGTGACGCATCCCCATCCCGACCATTTCAACGGGCTGCCGTACGTGGTCCCCGATGAGGTGCCCGTCTACGCCACCGCCTCGGTCGCGAAGGTGATCCAGGACAGCGCCGTCGCGAAGCGGGAACAGTGGCAGCCGATGTACGGCGAGGAATGGCCGGACCGGTTCCGCGTCCCCGAGGAACTGCTGGAGAGCGGTGGCAAGGTGGAGATCGGCGGGGTGCGGCTGACGGTGACCGACGCCGGCCCCGCCGAGAGCCACGCCGACTCCTACATCGTCGCCGAGGCCGGCGGGCAGCGCGTCGCGTTCATCGGCGACCTGGCCTTCGCCGGGACGCATTCCTACCTGTCCGACGGTCACACCGGGACGTGGCTGACCGCGCTGGACCGGCTCGCCGGCGAACTGGCGGGGACACGGCTGTATCCGGGGCACGGGCCCGCGGGCGGGGTCGGTCTGTTCGACGACCAGCGCAAGTACCTGCTGATGTACCGGGAGGCCGTGGCTCGCCTGGCCGCCGGAGGAGCCTCCCTCGACGAGGAACGGAAGCGGGAGCTGACCGGCCTCATGGTGCGCTACGCCCCGGACGCGCCGCTGGACTGGCTGCTGAGCCTCGGCGCCGACCCGGTCGCCGCGGAAATGGCCGCCCCATGAAAGCCGCTCAGGCTGAGTCGGCATTCGGCGAAAGGCGGGCGGGGAGGGTGACGACGAACTCGCTGCCAGTGCCAGGGGATAGTTCGATGGTTCCCTGGTGTGCCTCGGCGATCGCGCGTGCGATGGAGAGGCCGAGCCCGCTGCCCTGACGACGTACCGGATCGCCCTGAGAGAACCGCTCGAAGAGGTGCGGGCGCAGGCTGGGGGCGATTCCGGGGCCCTCGTCGGTCACCACGAGTCGCATGCGGGGGACGGCGTCGTGGAATGCGCCCCATCGGTGATCGACTGCCGCCGGGCGACCGTCGTGCCCATCGTGCCCCCGGCCGCCGGGGATCCGAACGTCGAACAGGATCAGCGGGAGTTCCGGCTGGCGCCGGACGGCCGGCATGTGGCGCTCAGCCAGGTCCGCCGCACGGCGTCGGGACGGCCCACCGGAGTGGGCATCGTCGGCAGGCTGGCTCGCCACGGCGACGCCTACCACGTGGAGGACGCCCGAGTGGTCGCGACGGACGGCGAACTCAAGGGCTTCACCCCCGACGGGCAGGCCGTGACGTTCGCGCGATTCCTCAACGCGTTCGAGGCGGGCAATCCAGACGTCGTGGAGGTCGACCTGCGCTCAGGGCGCGAGAGCCGGTTGACCTCGGCGTTGGACTGGGATGAGGATGTCGACTTCTCACCCACCCCCCACAAGGGACGGCGATGGATGGTCGTCGGCAGCGCCCGTACAACCGCGCTGCTCGAAACCTTCTCGCAGATTCGCCGGCCGCCGTTCATCGAAGAGGGCGTCCCCGCGCTGCCGTTCGCGGCGTTCACCGCCCGCAACCCGGAGATCGCCGAACCGTGGCTCGTCGACGAGCATGACACCCGCGGCTCGTACACCGGACAGCCGCTCGCCCCCGGCGCAATCGCCGCAGGCTGGGACGCCAAACCCAACTTCAGGTGGAAGCCCGACGGCGCGGCCGTGCTGTTCTGGCAGCAGCAGGTGCGCGGCACGCGGACCAGGGTCGTCGTCGCCCACCTTCCGGAACGCACGCCCGCCCAGCGCGGACCGGCCCGCCCGGCACCCACCCCGTCCTGGGCGCCACCGGTGGCCGGCCACGTCCCGCCCGATCCCCGGCCCGTGGCACACCACGCCGGGAAGATCTCCGGGAGCATCGACATCACGCGCCGGTCCTCGCCGCTGCCGCCGTTCGAGTCCCTGCTGGAGGTGACCTACACGAACTACTCCGACGAGCCGGGATTCGTGCTCAATGGCGTCGAGCGGAGCCACCACGGAAAGCCGGGCCTCTACGGGGCACCCTCCCGCTACAGCGCCGACCTCGCGGTATCCGGACGGCACAGCGGACATCTCACGGCGAACAACGTGCTGATCCAGCCCAATGCCATAGCCGGCACCATCGAATCCGAGCTCGACGGCCAGCATCTCAGCCTCGGCCCTCTCCCCTGACCCGGTCAACCGGCTGCGGTATGGCCGCCCGCGTGTATACCGCCGATGGCGGAGGGGAGCTGCACCCTGCGGATGATGAGGATCCTTGATGGCCGCGGTTAGCATGCGCTGATGCGGGCAAAGGTGCTGTCGTCCCTCAGACGGCTCGCCGTGGCGAACCCTTTCCTCACCGACCTGGTGTTCGGCCTCGTCATCGCCGGCATCACGCTGGCGTTCGGATTCGCCATGGGCGGCAGCTCGGCCGATCAGGGTTACGCGCAGCGCCCCCTGGACGTCTGCGGCGTCGGGCTGACGCTGGCGGCCAACCTCGCGCTGGCCTGGCGGCGGCGTGCGCCGCTCACCGTGCTGGGGATCTGCTGTGCCACCGCGATCATCCTGCACGCGGCCGGCTACGACACCAGGATCAACCTGGCGGCGACCCTTCTGTCGCTCTACACCGTGGCCAGCCGGCTGCCGCCGGCCGTGTCCGTCCCGTGCGTGCTGCCCGTCGCCGTCTCCTGGTGGCAGTCGGCATTCCTGGCCCCGCACGAATTCACCGGTCTCAACATCCTTCAGGGCAGCATCATGATGGCCGTGGCCTGGACGTTCGGCAACGGCACCCGGCTGCTGGTCGAGCGCAACAGGCGGCTCGCCCATCTCACCGAACGACTGCATCGTGAGCAGGACGACAACGCGCGCCGCGCCGTCACCGAGGAACGGGTGCGCATCGCCCGCGAACTGCACGACGTGGTCGCCCACCACATGTCGGTCATCATCATCCAAGCGGGGCTCGCCCGCTACGTCTTCGATTCCGACCCCGGGACCGCGCGCGGCGCGCTGACCACCATCGCCGACACCGGCAGCGAGGCCATGGGCGAGATGAGACGGCTGCTGTCCGTCCTGCGCATCGACGTCGACGACGAGAGCGACGGCTACGATCCGGCGCCCGGCCTGCAGCGGCTCGAACCACTGGTGGAACGGGTGCGCTCGGCGGGCGTGCCGGTGCACGTGAAGATCAACGGCCCGGCGCGCCCGCTGCCACCCGGAATCGACCTGTGCACCTACCGGGTCATCCAGGAGTGCCTCACCAACGTCCTCAAACACGCCGGTCCGGCCACGGCGTGGGTCACGGTCGCGTACCACGGCACCACGCTGGAGCTGCGCGTCACCGACGACGGGCGCGGGGTGGCGGCGGCCCCCAAGGAGGACGGTCACGGCTTGATCGGCATGCGCGAACGCGTCAAGCTCTACAAGGGAACGGTCACAGCCCAAGCGAAGTCTTCAGGCGGATTCGAGGTCGTGGTCACTCTGCCGCTGTCGCCCATCAAACCGGACGCTCCTCTGCAACACGGTGAACCGAACGCATGATCAAGGTAATCGTCGTCGACGACCAGATTCTCGTCCGTGCCGGGCTGACGGCGCTGCTTCGTGCCGTACCCGATCTCGACGTCGTCGGCGAGGCGGCCGGTGGTGAGGAGGCCATCGCCCTGGCAGCGGCCGTCCGTCCCGACGTGATCCTCATGGACATCAGGATGCCGGGCATGAACGGCGTCACGGCGACCGAGCGCATCCTGTCCGCGGACAGCGACCATCGGCCCAGGGTGCTCATCCTGACCACCTTCGACCTCGACAAGTACGTCTACAACGCCTTACGCGTCGGGGCGTCGGGCTTCCTGCTCAAGGACACCCCGCCCGAACGGCTCATCGCCGCCATCCAGACCATCGCCTCCGGCGACATGCTCTTCGCGCCCAGCGTCACCCGGCGCCTGATCGAGGCCTACACCCGCCAGAGCGACCAGCCCGCCGCCTCGCCCTCCCCCGCGCTGGCCTCTCTCACCGCCCGCGAGAGCGAGGTGCTCAAACTGGTCGGGCACGCCCTGTCCAATGCCGAGATCGCCGCTCGCCTGTGCGTCAGCGAGGCCACCGTCAAAACCCACCTCAACCGCGCCATGGCGAAACTCGGCGTCAGCAGCCGTGCCCAGGCGGTGTCGCTGGCGTACGAGTCCGGCCTCGTCACCCCCGGCCAGGGCATCCCCTCAGCGTGATCCACTGACGCCGCGCGGTCTCACCGTTCAGGAGAGCGGCATCAGCTCAGTGATCTCGGCCAGTTCGGCGGCGGTCGGTTCCCAGTCGCCGGCCGCCGCGTTGGCCCGGATCTGCTCCGGGCCGGTCGCGCCGGCGATCACCGAACCGCAGCCGGGCAGTGCGGCCAGCGCGCCGATGGCCACGTCCAGGAGGGAGCGGTCGTGCTTGTCGGCCCAGGTCCGCAGCACCTCCACCCGGTCCAGCCTGTCCGGTGTGACCAGGTGGGGACGCGCCGCGAGCCGGGTCCCGGCCGGCGGCTCCTGCCCGCGTCGTACCTTCCCGGTCAGCAGCCCGTGGGCCAGCGGGAAGTACGGCAGTACGCCGACCTTGTAGTGCGAGGCCGCCGGCACCACCTCGCGCTCCGCGCCGCGCTCCAGCAACGACCAGTGGTTCTGCGCCGACACGAACGACGCGCATCCTCGCTCGCGGGACACGTGCGCGGCCTCGGCGATCTGCCAGCCGGCGAAGTTGGAGCTGCCGATGTATCGGACCTTGCCCTCACGCACCAGCTCGGTCAGCGCGTCCAGTGTCTCCTCGATCGGGGTGACGCCGTCGGGGAAGTGGTACTGGTAGAGGTCGATGTAGTCGGTACGCAGGCGGCGCAGCGACCCCTCCACCGCGCGCCGGATGTACGACCGGCCGCCCAGCGTTCCGCGTGCCTGGCCCTGCCCGTAGTCGGGGCGGTTGCCCTGGCTGCCGAACTTGGTGGCCAGCACCACCTGGTCCCGCCGGCCGGCCAGCACCTCGCCGAGTATCTCCTCGGAGGCGCCCGGCACCGCGCCGTACGACTCTGCGGTGTCGAAGAGCGTCACGCCCTCCTCGATCGCCGCGTCCACCACCTCCCTGGTGCGGGCCGCGTCGATACGCGAACCGATGTTGTTGCAGCCCAGCCCGATCACTGACACCCGGAGGCCCGAGTCGCCCAAGGTCCTGTAACGCATGATCCAAAGCTACCTTCCGCTAGAACGGCCCCAGGCGACCGGCAGCCGGTCCACTCCGTACACCGCCATGCGGTCACGGGTCGGCACCTCGGCCGCCGGAACGGCCAGCCGCAGGTCGGGGAAGCGCTCGAAGAGCGCGGTCAGCGCGATACGGAGCTCGGCCCGCGCGAGATGCTGCCCGAGACACTGGTGGATGCCGTGCCCGAACGCCAGGTGCCCGGTCGCGGACCGGTCCAGGTCCAGCCGGTCCGGGTCGGGGAAGTGTTCCAGGTCCCGGTTCGCGACCGGCAGGGCCAGCACCACGGTCTCGCCGGCCGCGATGACCTGGCCACCGATCTCGACATCGGCCAGCGCGGTGCGCCGTACGTCGAACTGGAGGATCGACAGGTACCGCAGCAACTCCTCGACCGCCGGTCCGGCGAGTTCCGGGTCCGCGGTCAGACGGGCCCGCTGGGCCGGGTCGGTCAGCAGCGCGAACGTCCCGAGCGCGAGCATGCTCGACGTGGGCAGATGGCCGGTGGCCAGCAGCACCATCCCGAGGTTGGTGAGTTCGTCGTCGGTCAGGTCACCGGTCGCCATGGCGTGCGCCAGCAGCCCCTCGTCCGATGGACCGGATTCGGCGCGCAGGCGCGCGAGGAGGCCGCGTACCGTCTCGATGATCGACAGCACGGCACCGGCGGTCTGTTCCGGTGTGGAGTCCAGGTTGTTCATCACCGCGGTCGCCGCCTGGATCACGTGCCGGTCCTGTGCGGGGACACCGAGCAACTCGCAGATGACCAGCGCCGGAACGGGCATGGCGAACGACGTCACGAGGTCGGCGGGCGATCCACCGTCCGCCATCGCGTCGAGCACCTGCGCGGTGTACCGCCGGATCGCGGGCGTCAGCTCGGTGACTCGACGTGGACCGAAGTGACGACTCAGCAAGCGGCGGTACCGAGTGTGGTCGGGCGGGTCCATGTGCGGGAAGATGCCCGGCTCCGCGGGTGTCGGCCGCTGGTGCGCGCGCTCGCCGCCGACCGGCTGGTGCAGCAGCTCACGCCGGGTGCTGAAGCGTGGATCCGCCAGGATGGCGCGGGTGACGGTGTAGCCGGTCGCCACCCAGCCGAGGTGCCCGTCGGGATAGGCGAGCCGACTGAGCAGTGGTCGATTCCGCAGGTCGATCGGTGGGTCGAAGGGGGTGGGCCGGTCGGTCTCCAATGGCTGGGCGCCAGCGCTCATCCGCAGCCTCCCGCATGGGCATCCGGGGCAGGAAGCCCGACCCGGCACGCCGTTGATCATCAGCGTTGAAGATTATGCATGGTTGGTCCGAAAAATGACA
Organism: Nonomuraea sp. NPDC049269; assembly: GCF_043197155.1. Lineage (NCBI taxonomy): Bacteria > Bacillati > Actinomycetota > Actinomycetes > Streptosporangiales > Streptosporangiaceae > Nonomuraea > Nonomuraea sp. NPDC049269. The sequence goes on along the minus strand of NZ_JBICSO010000011.1, from coordinate 515,817 downwards.
CCACTAGTCATATATGGATCATCCGATTAGCATCGGCGCTGACCGCCCCGGACACATCTGTCAACACTCAGGTTGCGAGACCGCCGTACACATCGCCGGTCTGTGATCAGCAACCCGACAGCTTTTCCAGCAGGCATTTCTCTCCCCAGCAGAGGTGTTAATGGCGTACCCGGAGGCACAGGTCGCGGTTGTCGGTGGGGGTCCCGTGGGGCTCATACTCGCGTGCGAGTTGGCTCTCCACGGTGTCCCGGTGGTGGTGCTCGAACGATTACCCGCGATCGAGTGGCGCCCGAAGGCGGAAGGCATCACCGGACGGGCGATCGACATCATGGACCGTCGCGGTCTCATGCTCGGCGTCACCGAGGCCCCTGCCACGCCACCGACGGCCGAGCAGCAGGCACGCATCGCCGCGGGTGAGCAACGGCCGGACAGCCTGCTCCCCAAGGCGTTCCCCGGCGCGCGGCACTTCGCCAGCATGTTCCTGCTCCGGCCGGAGTCTCCCGACCTGCTGGTGCCCCAGCAACTGCTGGAGGAGGACCTGGCGCGGCGCGCGGCGGAGCTCGGCATCGAGGTTCGGCGCGGCCATACCGTAATCGGTTTCAGCCAGGACGACGACCGCGTGCGTCTCGAGGTCGACGGTCCGGACGGGCCGTACGAAATGGAGGCGGAATGGCTGGCCGGCTGCGACGGCGGCCGGAGCCTGATCCGGAAGCTGTCCGGCATCGGCTTTCCCGGAACGGACGGCATCACGACCGGATACCGTGCCTTCGCCGAGATCGACGACCCCGAATTCCATCTCCCCGGCTGGTTCCGCAAGGACGGCGGGCTCCTCGTGTACGAGGAGGGGCCGGCCCGGTTCATCACGTTGGAGTTCGACGGCGCACCGGCGAACCGGGACGCGGCCATCACGCTGGAGGAGTTCCAGGAGGCACTGCGCCGGCTCAGCGGCACCAAGGTGACGGTCACCGAGGTCAAGAAGATCACCCGGTTCACCGACAACGCGCGGCAGGCCGAGACGTACCGCAGCGGACGGGTGCTGCTCGTCGGCGACGCGGCGCACGTCCACTCGCATTGGAGCGGCCCGGGGCTGCGGCTCGGCATGGGAGACGCCCTCAACGTCGGCTGGAAGCTCGCCGCGGTCGCGCGCGGTTGGTGCGGCGAAGAACTGCTCGACACCTACACCTCCGAGCGGCACCCGATCGGCGAGCAGACGCTGGAGGTCCAGCGGGCCTCGATCGCGCTGATGCGGCCCGGACAGCACGTCGACGCGTTGCGCCGGCTGCTCACGGAGCTGCTGCTTCGCGACGAGGCGAACCGGCAGCTCACCGCCCTGATCGACGACCTGCACATCAGCTACGACATGGGCGACCCGTCGCTGACCGGTCCGCTGGTCGGGCGCTACAGCCCGGACCTGCGGCTACGGTGCGCCGGCGGCACCGTACGGGTCGCGGAGCTGCAACGCACCGGGCGGCCGCTGCTGCTCGACCTGGCCGCCGATCCCGAGCTGCGCGCGCTCGCCGAACCCTGGGCCGACCGGGTCGACGTGGTCACGGCCGAATGCGCCGAGGCCCCGGCGGACGCCCTGCTGATCCGGCCGGACGGCTTCGTCGCCTGGAGCACGCCCGCCGACCCGGCGTCGCTGCGGGCCGCCCTCACCCGATGGTTCGGCCCGCCCGGACCGCCTGACCGCCTTCGGAGGCCGGAATGAGTGATCGCAAGCTGACCACCCTGCCCGCGTCGGCCCCGGTCGACGAGGCGATCGAGGTGGTCGAGCGTGACGGCACAGTGATCATCGAGGACTTCATCGACGCCGGTACGCTCCGCGGCCTGTGGGACGACCTGGGCCCGGACCTGGAACGCCAGGAGGACGGCGACGGGCGGCTGGTCGGGGTGAAGACCCGGATCCTGCCCGGGCTGATACGCCGGAGCGAGCACTCGATCACGATCATGCGGCAGCCGCACTTCCTGGGCAGTGCGCGGCACTTCCTGCAGCGCCCGGTGCGGGCCTGGCTCGGCGAGCAGCGGGTGGAGCTGGTCCCGACGATCCAGCTCGGCATCTCGCGGGCGATCCAGATCCGGCCCGGCGTGCCGATCCAGGGACTGCACCGGGACGACACGGCCCACCTCCGTAGCCACCCGGGTCCGGAGAGCCGGGTGCAGATCATGATCGCCGCGAGCGAGTTCACCGCGCGCAACGGCGCCACCCGCCTGATCCCGGGCAGCCACCTGTGGGACGACGAGCGGGCGCCCCGCGATGACGAGGCGATCCCCGCTGAGATGCGGGCCGGTTCCGCGCTGCTGTGGCTCGGCAGCACGTACCACGGCGCCGGTGTCAATGCCTCCGACGCGCCGCGCACCGGCCTGTCGTACGCCTACGACCTCGGCAACCTCCGCCAGGAGGAGAACCATTACCTGTCCCTGCCACTGGACACGGTCCGCGGCTACCCCGAGGACATCCAGCGGCTGCTCGGCTACGAAGCCTGCCCGCCCATGTGCGGCCTGTACGAGCTGAGCGATCCGATGCTGCTGCTCCGCGACGGGGCGGAGAACCCCACGATGGCTGACAGCCAGTGAGATCCGACGACCTCTCGTTCCCCCACGCCCCGCGCCGCGCTGCTTCAGCAAGGAGGACGGATGCGCACATCTGACATATACCTGCGCAGTATCGGCGTCCATCTGCCGCCGGTGGTCAGCATCGAGACGGCCGTCGCCGAAGGCCGCTATCCGGCCGACGAGATGGAGTATTTTCGCCTCGGCGGTGCGGCGATAGCGGGCGACGTACCGGCTCCGGAGCTCGCGCTCCGTGCGGCCCGGCACGCGTTCGAGCGCTCGGGCGGGATGTCGCCGCGCGAGCTGGATCTCATGCTGTACGCCGACGTCTGGCATCAGGGGCCGGAGGGCTGGCAGCCGCAGTATTACCTGCAGCAGCACCTGGTCGGCGGCGACGTCCTGGGGATCGAGGTGCGGCACGGGTGCTGCGGGCTGTTCAGCGCGCTGCAGCTCGCCGCCGGCTATCTGCGGCCGGGCGGCACCGCGCTGCTGGTCGGCGCCGACAACCACGGCACTCCGCTGGTCGACCGGTGGCGCATGATCGAGGGCAACGTCATGGGCGACGCCGGGTGCGCGCTGCTGCTCACCACGGACACGGGCTTCGCGCAGGTGCTGTCGGTCAACGTGGTCGTGCTGCCGGAGGCCGAGTCGGTCAACGACGGCGGCGTGCCGATGTTCCCGCCGGACGCCACCGTGGGCCGGCCGCTCGACTTCGCCGCCCGCAACCGTGAGTTCCGCAAGCGGCTCTTCGACCGCGACGGATCCGAGATCATGCTGGCGATCCAGACGACGCTGATGGAGCTGGTCGACCGCACGCTCAAAGAGGCGGGGATCACCCTCGACGAGGTGGCCCGCGTCGCCTTCCCCCACGGGCGCTGGGACGACCTGGAGCACCGGGGGGTGAACTGGTTCGGGCTGACGTTGGCCGACACCACCTGGGAGTACGGCGCCGGCATCGGCCACCTCGGGGTCAGCGACCAGTTCGTCGCCCTCGACCACCTGCTGGCCGACGGGGCGCTCGCCCGCGGGGACTACGTGCTGCTCATCGGGCTGGGCGCCGGCACCACCATGGCCTGCGCCGTGCTGCGGATCCTCGACCTCCCCCAGGAGTACGCCTCCGACGGGCCCGGCTGAGCGCGCGTTGCGCATCGACGATCGACTGTGGAGGCGGCATGGAGACGGCGGACATGTACATCAGCGGAGTCGGGTCGTACCTGCCCGCCACGGTGAGCGTGGAGCATGCCGTGGCGGCGGGCTGGTACACCGCCGAGGAGGTCGAGCTGCACCGGCTCGCCGCGGTCGCGGTGGCCGGTGACATCCCGCCGCCGGAGATGGCGTTGCGCGCGGCGCGGAGCGCCGTGGCCCGCAGCGGGCGCTCCCCCACCGATCTGGACCTGCTGCTGTACGTCTCGACCTGGCATCAGGGTCCGGAGGGCTGGCCACCGCAGGCGTACGTGCAACGCCATCTGGTCGGCGACGGTGTCCTGTCGACTCAGCTCAAGCAGGGCTGCAACGGCATGTTCACCGCGCTGGAGCTGGCCGCGAGCTACCTGCGCGCGCCCGGCCGCCAGGCGGCGCTGCTGGTCGCCGCCGACAACTACGGCACCCCGCTCGTCGACCGGTGGCGGATGCTGCCCGGGGCCGTCGCCGGTGACGCGGGCAGCGCCCTCGTGCTCGACACCGAACCGGGGTTCGCCCGGCTGGCGTCGGTGTGCACGATGTCGGTGTCGCAGGCCGAGGAGATGCACCGCTGCGCCGAGCCGTTGTTCCCGCCCGGCGTCACCGAGGGTCGCACGGTGGACTTCGCGGCGCACAACGACGTGTTCCGGCGGCGCGCGGTGGTCGAAGGCGACGGGACCAAGGTGCTGGTGACGCTGGACGAGCGGATGGTCGACGTGATCGACCAAGCCCTGTCGGAGGCCGGGATCAAGGCCGATGACGTGACCCGGGTGGCGTGCATGAACACCTCCCAGGAGATCGCCGACCAGATCTGCGAGCACCGGCTGGGCATTCCGGCGTCCCGGTCGGTCTGGGATTTCGGCCGGACGATCGGCCATTGCGGGGCCAGTGACCAGATCCTCGCGCTGGAGCACCTGATTCGCGGCGATGCTCTGGGACCCGGCGACCACCTGCTGATGTTCGGCTTCGGACCCGGCGTGACCATCTCGGCCGCCGTGGTGGAGATTCTCGAGTCGCCCATGTGGGCGCGGATGCGGGGAGGAGATTTGTGATGGATCGACCGGTCGAGATGATCGCGCTGATCGGGATCGGCTGCCGTCTGCCTGGCGGCGTCGGCTCGGCGGACGAGTACTGGAACCTGTTATGCGAGGGCCGCGACGCCAGCGGACCGGCACCCGCCGACCGCTGGAGCGACTACGCCGATCGCGGCCCGTCGTACGCGGCGGCGCTACGCCGCACCCTCTCGTACGGGAGCTTCCTGGACGGGGCGGCCGACTTCGACGCGGAGTTCTTCGGGCTCTCGCCGCGCGAGGCGGAGCTGATGGACCCGCAGCAGCGCCTCGTGATGGAGACCGCGTGGGAGGCGCTGGAGCACGCCGGGGTGTCGCCGGACGCGCTGGCCGGCACGGACGCGGGCGTGTACGTGGGCGTCTGCACCGGCGACTACGGGCATCGCCTGCTGGAAGACCTGCCTGACATCGAGGCGTGGACCGGGATCGGCGCCGCCGCCTGCGCGGTCGCCAACCGGGTGTCGTACGCGCTCGACCTGCGCGGCCCGAGCCTGGCGGTGGACACGGCGTGCTCGGCGTCGCTGGTCGCCGTCCACCTGGCCGTGCAGGCCCTGCGCACCGGCGAGACCGACGTGGCGCTGGCCGGTGGGGTCAACCTCATCCTGTCTCCCGGCGAGACGCTGACCCTGGACGCCGCGGGCACGCTGGCACCGGACGGGCGGAGCAAGTCGTTCGACGCCGCCGCCGACGGGTACGGGCGGGGCGAGGGCGCGGCGGTCGTGGTGCTCAAGCGGCTCGCCGACGCCGTACGGGATGGGGACCGGATCCTCGCCACCATCCGCGGCAGCGCGGTCAACCAGGACGGCCGCACCGCGGGCATCATGGCGCCGTGCGGACAGGCGCAGGAGCACGTCATGCGGCGCGCGCTGCGGCAGGCGGGCGTCGAGCCGGGCACGGTCGGTTACGTCGAGGCGCACGGCACCGGCACCGCGGTCGGCGACCCCCTCGAAGCCGGCGCGCTGGGCGCCGTGTACGGCGCGGATCGGCCGGCGGAGGAGCCGTGCCTGATCGGGTCGGCCAAGTCCAACATCGGTCACCTCGAAGGTGCCGCCGGCATCGCCGGGCTGGTCAAGGCCGTGCTGGCGCTCGAACGCGGTGAGCTCCCGCCGAGCCGGCTCGACACGCCCACTCCGGCCATCGACTGGAAGGGCGCCGGGCTGCGGGTGGTCGACGCGCCGACGCCGTGGCCGGCCTCCACGCATCCGCGCCGGGCCGCGGTCTCCGCCTTCGGCTACGGCGGCACCGTCGCCCACGTCGTCCTCGAACAGGCGCCACTGGCCGACAGGAGCGCGGACCGGCTGTATCCGGTGTCCGGCGAGGGGACCGCGGGCCAGCCGCATCCGGCGTCCACCGAGGAAACGGCGGGCCGGTTGTATCCGGTGTCCGGCGAGGGAACCGCGGGCCAGCCGCATCCGGCGTCCGTCGAGGGGACCGCGCGTCGGCTGTATCCGGTGTCCGCCGCGTCGCGGGCGGCGTTGCGGCAGGCCGCCGGGAACCTCGCCGGCGTCGTCGGCGGTCTGTCCGCGGCCGATGCCGGGCACACGCTCGCGCTGCGCCGAGCCCACCTGCCGCACCGGGCGGTGGTCGCGGCGGAGAACCCGGCCGCGCTGGCCGACCGGTTGCGCGCCCTGTCGACCGGCGCCCCGCACGACGCGGTGACCACCGGGCGGGTGCTCGTCGATCCCGGTCCCGGCCCGGTGTTCGTGTTCTCCGGACATGGCTCGCAGTGGGCCGGCATGGGCCGGGAGCTGCTGGCGACGGAGCCGGCGTTCGCCGCGGTGATCGACGAGCTGGAGCCGGTGTTCGCCGCCGAGATCGGCTTCTCGCCCCGGGAGGTGCTCAGCGAGGATGAGCTGACCGAGGTGGACCGGATCCAGACCATGATCTTCGCGATGCAGCTCGGTCTCGTCGAGCTGTGGCGTGCGTACGGGGTCCGTCCGCACGCGGTCATCGGCCATTCGGTCGGCGAGATCGCCGCCGCCGTGACGGCCGGGGCGTTGAGCCGTCTGGACGGCGCCCGGTTGATCTGCCGCAGGTCCCGGCTGCTGCGGCGGGTCGCCGGCCACGGTGCGATGGCCATGGTGCAGCTGCCGTTCGCCGAGGCGGCGCGGCTGCTGGGGGACCGTACCGACGTGGTCGCCGCGATCGCGTCGTCACCCGGCTCGACGGTCGTCTCCGGCCATCCGGACGCCGTGGCCGACGTACTGACCGGCTGGATCGAGGAGGGCATCCCGGCCCGCCGGGTCGCCTCGGACGTGGCGTTCCACGGGCCGCAGATGGATCCGCTCCTGGCTGACCTGACCGCCGCCACGGCCGACCTCAAGGTCGGTGTCCCCGACGTCCGCGTCTACTCGACGGCGCTGGACGACCCACGGGCGAGCCCCGGCTTCGACGGCGCGTACTGGGCGATCAACCTGCGCCGGCCGGTACGCCTGGCCGACGCGATCGCGGCGGCCGCGGCCGACGGATACCGAGCGTTCGTCGAGCTCTCCCCGCACCCGGTGGTCACCCACTCGGTGCTGGAGACGCTGAGCATGGGCGGGCACGAGGAGATCTTCGTCGGCGCGTCGTTGCGGCGGAACCGTCCCACGAGGGCCGCCCTGCTGACCAGTGTGGCCGCCGCGCACTGCGCCGGCGTCGAGGTGGACTGGCATCGGCTGCAGCCGACCGGCGGCCCGGTCGTGCTCCCCTCATACCCCTGGCAGCACCGCAGGCACTGGCGTACGCCGTCCGCCCCGGACACCGCCGGTCGCGGCCACGATCCCGACACGCACACGCTGCTCGGCGACGGTCTCGATCTGGCGGGCACCGACGTACGGCTCTGGCGGACCGGCGTGGACGACCAGACCCGGCCTTATCCCGGCAGCCATGCCATCGAGGGCGTGGAGATCGTACCGGCCGCGGTGCTCGCGGCGACCTTCTTCGCCGCCGCCGGAGGTCAGGTGCTCGGCGAGGTGACGATGTCGGCGCCGCTGCTGACCGCCGACCGCCGCGAGGTCCAGGTCGTACGGCAGGGAACCGGGCTGCGGCTGGCCGCCCGTCCCGCGGGCGAGGCGGACGCCGCCTGGCAAATGATCGCCACCGCCACGGCGCTCGCCGAACCGGGCGAGGCGCCGTCTTCCCCGGCGCTGCCGCTCACGTCGGCGGAGCCGGACCTGGTCATGCAGCGGCTCGCCGCCGTCGGTGTACCCGAAACCGGGTTCGACTGGACGGTCAAGGAACTGCTGCTCGGCCACGGCGCACTGCGCGCCCGGGTACGGTGCGGGCCGGCTGTCACCTGGGCACCCGTGCTGGACGCGGCGATGTCGGTGGCGCCGAGCGCGTTCCCCGGTGACCCGCTGCTCCGCATGGTGACGCACGTCGACCGGCTGGTCACGATCGGAGAGCCACCGGACACGGTGGACATCGAGGTGTGGCTCGACCCCGAACACGCCGACACGGTGCAGGTTCGGGTGACCGACGACGCCGGCGCCGTGGTCGGCTGGCTGTCGGGACTGCGGTACCCGGTGATCGACGTGCCGGCCCCCGCGGAGAACGGCGCCGAGGGCGTACGGCCCGCCGAATCGATCGCTGCCCTGGGGCCCGAGGAACTGCGGGCGTTCCTGCTCGAGGAGGTCAGCGCGCAGATCGCCCAGGAGATGCGGCTGGCCCCCGCCGACCTGTCGCCGCACCGGCCGCTGGTCGAGCAGGGGCTGGACTCGGTGCTGACGGTGGTCGTCCGGCGGCGGCTGGAGAAACGGTTCCGCTGCTCGCTGCCGACGACCCTGCTGTGGCGGCAACCGACCGTCGCCGCGGTCTCCGACTTCATCGCCGGTCTGGTGTCCGCCTCGAACGGTAACGGTAACGGTAACGGTAACGGGAACGGTGACGCGAGGTGAGGAAATGGCTGCCTCACCCGCTCGCGCGGTGAGTGCGTAGGAGGCGAACACCACCGGCAATGATGTCGACGGATGAGGCCGGGGCGATCACCATCGCCGCGGCCCCGTCCGCCTTGCCCCTCTCAGCCGGAGTCGCTGCGGCCTTCGAGACGGGCGGACCTTCGCCGCTTCACTCGGCCGCCGATCCGGGCCGGGCCCGCTCGATGGCGGCCGGACGCGACTGGGCCTCGCGGATCCGCGAGACGTCCAGCTTGCTCGTACGGTCGAAGCGATAGATGCCGTTCTGTTCCTGGAAGACGTCGGTGAGCTATGTGCCACCGATCTCGCCCGCTGGATGATCCGCGTCCGGGACGACCTACCGGAGGCGGCCTATACCCTCAAACGCGCACCACACAACTGGCGTTAGCGCTCCCGTCCTTGATCGTGCCAGCCCGGTCGCGGCGTACTTGTCCCCCGTGCGAGCTACAGGCGAATGTCCACCGTGCGGTGACGATTCCTAACCAGTCGATTCCATAGCGTTACTACATGGACATCTTGCTCCGCAAAATCAAGGCATCCGCTCTGGCCGCGCTGTGCTGCACCGTGGTCGGTGCGGGGCTCGCCGGCTGCGACAGCGACTCGGTAGAGAACTGGGACCCGTTCGCCCCCACAACGCGCAAAGCCGATGCCGGCCTGATCACCGGAACCAAGAAGATCAATGTCGCGGGCAGGTCGGTGAACGTGTCCTGTTCGGGCGACCCGGCGAAGGGCAAGCCGGTCATCGTCCTGATGCACGGCGGCGGTGACGGGCTGGACAAGATGGCCGCCCTCCAGAAGACGCTGAGCACGAAGAACCGGGTCTGTTCCTACGACCGGCTCGGCGCGGGCAAGAGTGACCAGCCGGACGGCCCGCAGGACTTCGCCAGTACCGGCAAGATCCTGACCGGAGTGCTCGGCCAGATCGCCGGCGACAGCCCGGTAGTCCTGGCTGGGCACTCGCTGGGCGGCCTGATCGCCGCCAGGTACGCCCCCGACCACCAGGACAGGGTCAAGGGGCTGGTCCTGATGGACGCCACCCCACCGACCATGGTCGCCGACATCAGCAAGGCGATCCCCGCGTCCGCCAAAGGCCCGGCGGCCGCGGTGCGCGCCCAGAACCTCGCGATATTCCACGGAAAGAACCCGGAGCAGCTCGCCATCACCGACGGGAAAGTCAGTTCAGCCGGAAACACCCCGGTGGAGGTGATCAAGCACGGCAAGCAGTACCTCGCGGCCCTCCCCACGTACGGGCCGCGCCTGGAGCAGGCGTGGTCCGCGGGCCAGCGCGAGTGGCTCGCGCTTTCCAGCAGCGGCAAGCTGAGCACCGCCGCGAACAGCGGGCACTACATCTACGTCGACCAGCCCGACGTCGCCGTCCAGGCGATCGAGCGCGTCACCTCGCAGGTCGCACGCCAAGCGAACGGTGGATGACTGCTTACAGCCGGCCGTGTTCACGCGCGTACCGCGCCGCTTCGTGCCGGGTCCGCTCGTGGTGGGCGTCATCGCGCCCGGCTGCGGCGGCCCTGACAGCCTGTGCGGCATCCCGCACTCTCGTGACGGTGTCCTGCGGGCGATCGCGGAACGCCTCGCCGGCGGGAGTGCGATGGGTCAGTGGTGGAGCAGCGTCAGGCTTGTCTCAGTGTCGGTGATGGTGAGCCGGCCTTGGCCGCCGATCGGGAAGGTGGCCAACGGGTAGGTGTGGCCGACGTCGACGTTGGCCAGGACTGGGACGCCGGTCAATGCCGGTTGGGCGTCGATGATCTGTTCAAGCAGTGGACGGGTCATGCGACTGGCCTGCTGGAACCGGCCGATCGCCAGCCCGCGGACTCCCGGAGCGTCTGGCAGCTGCAGCAGTGAGGTCAGGTCGCGGGCGAAGGTCGCCGGGTGCGACTCGAGGTCGTCCTCCAGGATCAGGAGCGCCCCATCGAGGGATGGCATCGAGGCGGTGCCCTGCAGCAGGTTCAGCGTGCAGAGGTTGCCGCCGACGATGCGTCCCTCAGCGGTGCCGGGCCGGATCGGCCACCATCCGTCGTTGGGGGTCAGGTCGCGTTCGTCCTGGTCGAGGAACCAGAGATCGTCGCTCCAGTGCGCCGCCGGGGCCAGGCTGATCGGAGCGGTATCGAACATCACCGAGGTGAACCAGCACAGGGTCTGCTCGAAATGGTCGCGCATCCCGAACGTCGACCAGTGGGGACCGGAGTAGGTGACCAGCCCGGTCCGGGCGAGGATGGCGTTCTGCAGGGCGGTGATGTCGGAGTATCCGCACAAGATCTTCGGATTGGCCCGGATCAGCTCCCAGTCCAGGAACGGCAGGAGCTCGTTGCAGTTGTAGCCGCCGATGACCGTCAGGATCGCGGCCACCGACGGGTCCGCGAAGGCCTCGTGCAGATCGGTGACCCGGGAGGCGATGCTGGAGGAGTCGAACGCGTCTCGCTCATCGACATGGCTGCCGTACGAGAGCGTCAGGCCCAGCTCGGCGAACCGAGACCTGATGATGTCGGTGTGGTCGTGCTCCATCACCATCGCGCGGGACCTGGACGGCGCCACCACTCGTACGACGTCGCCCGCGTTCAGCTTCGGAGGAAACATCACCGCCGAAGCCTAACCGCGACTTGCGCGGCAAGGGGATGATCGGTCACCATCGTCGGCATGACTAGTGGAAAGGGCGTCCTCCGCCCAGGCCGTTGAGGCCCATGGAGCCGGCCGAGGAGCCGGTCTCCGACATCTCCGCCGCCGCTTTGCTGGCGCGTCTCGAACCTCTGCCGTACCCACGGCGCATGCGGGCGCTGGCACTCCACGCCCGCCGCCTGGCCGGCACCTCTCAACTGCGCATTCTCCTGGACGAGCTGTCCGCGCAGGACCAGTACGCCCGGCGCACGGCACTGCACGTGGCCATGGCGGCCCGTGATCTCGATTTCATCCAGGAGGTTCTCGCCGGACCCGACATGGGGCTGCGACGCGCGGCCCTGCGCGCGGTGCGTACCCTTCCCGTGCCGGATCCGACGGTGGCCGCCGCGCTTCAGGACGCGCCCACCGAGCTGCGGCTCGCGCTGTACCGAACGCTGGCGCAGAGCCGCCGGCAGGTGCTGGCCGAGTCCCTGCTGCCGGACGTCCATGCCCGGTGGGGGGACCGGGAGGCCGCCGCGCTGCTGCCGGCCTGCGGCGTCAGGATCGTCGCGCGATGGCTGCCCGAGCTCGCCCACGCGGTGACGTCCTGGACGGCATTGGCCAAACGGCACGCGGGGGCGATCATGTCGGTGGCCGAGGAGGAGCTGTCCACGGGCGTTCCCGCGTGGACTTGGTGGCGCCGCCGCGGCGGGGGCGTGGAACTCGCCTCGCTCGCCGCGCCGGCACGTCTGCTGGCCCTGCTGGAACGGCACGACCTGCGCCACAACCTCCTCAGGTTTCCCGGTACGGTCCTGAACGCGCTGTTCAGGGCTGACTCCGCACGTACCAGGAGGTTGCTCGTCGACGCCTCGACGACCAGCTGGGCAGGCCCGCCGAAAGCGCTGCTTCGCCACCTGCGGTCAGGCTCGGACGCGGAGATCCTGCGCCTCGCCTCGGCCGATGACGGGCTCGGGCTCGGGCTGGTGCTGCGGTGGCTGCCGCCTGCCCGCCGGGCCGCGATCTTCGAGGCCGCCGCCGAGCAGAGAGGCGGTTCCACCGGGTTGTGGGCGATGCGGCTGCTCAGATGGCTGCCTGCCGAGTCGGCAGGGGCCGAGGCCAGGCGCATGCTCGCCTGGCACGACTCGGTGTGGCATTCGGCCCGCTCCCGCCTGGATGATCCGGACATCCCGTTGAAGCTCACCTCCTACCTGCCGTACGAGGAGGCCGTCGGCCCGCTACGCGAGGCCGCCGTAGGTGGGGACCCGCGGCGGCGCGGGCTGGCCAGGACGCTGCTGGTGCGGTGCACGGCCCGCACCCGGGACCGGGCGGCGCTCCATGGGCTGCTGGCCGACCTGGCCCTGCGCACCGTCAACGAACAGGACCCGCTCCGCCGGGACCTGCTGACCGCTCTGGGGGACATCTCGCCGGTGCTGTTCGACGACTCCTGCGCCGAGACGCTGGACCGCATCGCCACGGATGCGGTCGATGCCCCGGATTCCTCTCCCGCCACGCAGGAAGCGCTCCGGAACCTGGCCGGACGGATCCTGCGGCACCATGACCCGGCCATCGCACCCGCGCTGACCGCGTGGGCGCTGGGCGCGTACGGAAAGCTGGTGGCCCGGCATGGCGCGGATGGGCTGCCCTCGCGGACGTTGCAGTCCTCTCCCGCCTACCACCGTCGTTACGCCCCCGACGCGCCCGTTGAGCCGCACCGTCTGGACCGGGTGCTGCGCGCCGGTCAGGAGCACGACCTGCTCGCGGTGCTGCGCCCGCACCTTCGCGCCGCGCGTGAGCGGGCGGATTTCACCCTGGCCGTGGCCCTCGCGCACGCGCTCGGCCGCCGCTCGTGGGCGTTGGCCGAGCTCCAGGACGACCTGCGCGCCGCCATCCGCACGGCGCCCGAGCCACTCGCCCGCGAGGCCGCCGACCTCTGGCTGACCCGCCCGCACAACCGCCGCCCGGCGAATGCGGCAGCCGAGCGGGCGGAGCAGGTTGAGCGGACGGAGCGGGTCGTCGAGCTCGTGCGCGAGGATCCGTCCGCCGTCACGCTGCCCGCCGTCTGGCGTACGGTGGCCCGCCACCGCACCGACCTCCTCCTGCCGCTGCTGGACGGCAACCACGGCGGCCGGTTCGCCGACCTCGCCTGGGTGCCGCCGATCGGCGGCGGCGACGCCGGCCGATGGACCCCCGACCAGCGCGACCGGATACACGCCAGGCTCGCCGCCACCGTCCAGGACGAGCAGCTGGCCATCGCCACCCGAGTAGCCGCCATCCAGGCGACCGGACGAATCAGCGACGGGCTGGACCTCCTGACCGCCTGGGCGAACCGGGAGGAGACGGTGCTGGCCGAAGCCGCCATCGCCGCCATGGCGAAGGCCGGTATGCCTGGCCAGGCGGTGGCCGTGCTCCTGGACCAGGCCGGCGGCCAGGCCTCTCGTGTCGCGGTGGCGGCGCTGGCCCGACGCTGCCGGGCGGTCTCCCCGTCCCAGCTCGGCCCGCTCCTGGAGCAAGCGCTGACCGCTCCCGGCAGCAAGGTGACCCTGCGTAAGCTGGCCGCTCGCCAGTTGGGCCACAACCGCCCGCCGGGCGCGGTGGACGTGCTGCTGCGGGCGTGGGCGGACCCCGGGCTGCACCAGGACGTACGGGTGGCCGTGGCCTCGGTGCTGCGCGGAATGCCCGAGGACCCGCGGACCCTGGACGCGCTCGGGGAGGCCGTCGGCCGGCACACCGACGAGCTGATGCTGCGCACGCTGTTTCAGGCCCACCCGACGGAGTACGCCCCCGGCGTCCGTCCTCGGTACGCGGACCTGGTACGGCGGCTGCTCATGGCCGCCGACCTGCCCGGGGTGCGCTTCCGAGGGTCGAAGGCGTTCGGCTTGTGGGCGCCCTGGTACCGCGGCGGCTTCGAAGAGATCATCGAGGCCGCGGCTGACCCAGGGACGAACGAACAGGTCATGGAGGTGTTCCTGGCGCTGCTGCGGACCGGGGCGATCCGGTTCCAGACGCTCGACGTCCTCGCCCGGCTGGCTGCCGCCGTACCCGGCGAGGACTTTCGGACGCCGGCGCGGGGGCGGGTGGCGGCCATCACCGCGAGCCTGGCCGTGATGCAGGACGAGGCGGAGCCATGGCAGCGGCGGCTCGCCCGTGACGCGATGGGCGTGCTCGCCGTTCAACCGCTCCTGCTGCCTCATGTGGTCCGGCTCGCCGTGGCCCTGCTCCCGACGGACACGGACGGAGATGGCGAGCCTGCGGGGTTCGGCGACGCCTTGTGCGCGCTGGCCGATCTGCTCCGGGACCGGCCGGTTCTCGCGGCCCGGACGGCCTACGGGGAGATCTCGGAGCTGTTCAGCGACTACCGCAGACGGCAGGCGATGCCGATCTCGGCCGCGCTGCCCTCGGCTCGGCGGTTGGCGGACCGGGGTGACCTGGCCGGGGCCTTGTTCGCCCTCTCTCTCACCCAGGCCGGCGGGAGACGCACCGACTGGGCGCCCCCGTGGCGGGAAATCCTCCGTGACCTACGCGACTCGCCGCACCTGGAGGTGCGCCAGCAAGCCTGGGACACCTCCGTCATCGACTGATCGTGGGACTGTTCTAGCCGGCGGCGCGGAGCACCGCGACGCCGAAGGGGGGCAGGATGACGGTTCCGACGGTCTCGTCCGTCGGGTCGAGGGCGTCGGCCCACTCGCCCGTGAGGGTGATGTCGTGTTTGTCGCCGGTGTGGTTCAGCAGGATCAAGAAGCGGCGGCCGTCTCCGGTGCGGACGCTCGCCTGGGTCCCGGAAGGCAGGCTCTCGACGACGGGGGTCACTCCCGCCTCGGCGAGCGCGAGGCCGAGGATCGCCCGCATGCTGGGCGGGTCGAGGCGGGTCGAGAGGTAGCGGGCCGTCCCCTCGCCGAACTCGTGCCTGGTCACGGCCGGGCGTCCGGCCCAGTCGTGGGCGTCGAAGGTGACCTCGGCCTCGGCGCCGACGAGTCGCAGGTCCTCTCGCCACAGGTCGGCGACCCCTTCGAGGTGCGAAAGCGCCCCGCGGCCACGGACCGGGAAGCTCTCGTGCTCCGACGCCGGGCAGAACTCCTCCACCCGCACCCCGAGCACCTCGCGGAGCGGCGCGGGATAGCCGCCCAGGTGGACTCGGTCGTGCTCGTCCACGATCCCGCTGAAGAAGGAGACGACGAGCGCGCCGCCGCCGGAGACGTACGCCGAGACGCGCCGCGCGTCCTCGCTCGACAGAAGGTACAGGTTCGGTACGACCACGAGGGCGTAGCCGGTCAGTTCGGCTGAGGGCGGCACCACGTCCACGCCGACGCCCAGGTCGAACAGGGGACCGTAGTGGTCCAGCAGGCGGTCCTGCTGGCGCACCCCGTCCGAGGGGTGGGAGTCGAGTTCGAGCGCCCACCAACTGTTCCAGTCGAGCAGGATCGCCACCTGGTTATGGACCCGGGTGCCGGCCAGGTCGGGCACCGAGGCGAGTTCCCTGCCGAGCGCCACGATCTCGCGGAAGACCCGGCTGTCGGCCCCCGCGTGCGGCACCATGCCCGAGTGGAACTTCTCGGCGCCGCCTCGTGACTGCCGCCACTGGAAGTACAGGATCGCGTCGGCGCCGTGCGCGACCGCCTGCCAGCTCCACAGCCGCATCTGGCCGGGCTGCTTGATCGGGTTCCTGGATCGCCAGTTCACCGCGCTCGGCGCCTGTTCCATCAGGATCCAGGGATCGCCGCCCTTGGCGCCGCGCATCGTGTCGTACACCAGGCCGGGGGCGAGATACGGCTGCTCGTCCTGGGGGTCGGGGTAGGAGTCGACCGCGGCGATGTCCAGCCTCGGCGCCCAGTCGAAGACGTCCACGGCCTTCAGGCCGCCCAGGAAGTTCGTGGTGACGGGCACCTCGGGGGTGACCCGCCGCAGAATGCCGGCCTCCAGGTCGAAGCAGTCGCGCAGCGCCTCGTTGCTGAAGCGCAGGTAGTCGAGCTGCTGGGCCGGGTTGGGGTACGTCGGAGCCGTGCGGGGCGGCCGGATGTGGTCGAAGGAGGCGTAGCGCTGCGACCAGAAGTCCGTCGACCAGGCGTCGTTCAGCGCCTCGACGTCGTCGGCGTACCGCTCCCGCAGCCAGCGGCGGAAATCGTCCGCCGACACCTCGCAGTAGCAGGCCCCGATGTGGCAGCCGTACTCGTTGCCGACGTGCCACAGCCCGAGGGCCGGATGGTCGCGGTAGTGCGTGGCCAGCCGCTCCACCAGCAGCGCGGCCCGTTCCCGGTAGACCGGGCTGGACGGGCAGAAGTGCTGCCGCCCGCCGGGACCCAGTACGGTCCCGTCCGCGGTGACCGGCAGGATCTCCGGGTGCTCGTGGACCAGCCACGGCGGCGGTGACGCCGTCATGGTGGCGAGGTCGGCGGTGATGCCGTGCGCGTGCAGGTCATCAAGAACCTGGTCGAAGAACGAGAAGTCGTACGCTCCGCGCGCGGGCTCCACACGCGCCCAGGCGAACACCCCGACGGTCATCAGGTTCACCCGGGCTTCGGCCATGAGCCGCAGGTCTTCAGCCCTGGTCTCGGCCGGCCACTGCTCCGGGTTGTAGTCACCGCCGAACGCCACGCCGCCGAGCCGGCGCCAGAACCGGTCGCCCGGTGACGGGGCGCCGGCGGTCCCGGAGACCGGCATGACATCGCGAGGTACGGCGTTCATTGTCGGCGCGGCGGCCTCGGCTGGCGAGGGCGCCGCTCCTCCCTTCTATGGGTGTAGTGCGGGGGCTCCGGTGCTCTCCCTGACGATCAGCTCAGGGGTGATGAACGCGGTGGCGGAAGGGGCCGCCCCGGTCTCGATCTGGCCGATCATGAGCGAGACGATCCGCTCCGCCACCACGTCGAAGTCCTGGCGGACGGTGGTGAGCGGCGGGGAGAGGTACGCCGACTCGTCGATGTCGTCGAAGCCGGCGATGCTGATGTCCTCGGGGATGCGCCGTCCCGTCTTGATCATCGCGCGCATCACCCCGAGTGCCATCTGGTCGTTGGCGGCGAAGACGGCCGTCACGCCGGGCCGCTCGGCCAGGACACGGCCCGCCGCGTACCCGCTGGCCGCGCTCCAGTCACCGAACAGGACCTGGGGAACCGCGGCTTTCGCCTCCTTGAGCGTGGCGTGCCAGGCCTCGGCCCGGCGCCGCGCGGCATAGGAGTCCTCGGGCCCGGCGACGTGCCAGACCGTTTCGTGGCCGAGGTCGAGCAGGTGCCGGGTGACGAGCCTGGCGCCGAGGGCCTGGTCGGTGTCGACCATGGCATGGCGGTGGCTGGCGTCGCCGTCGGCCATCACGACCGGCACGCCCGGCGGCAGCCGGAGCGCCGGCGTGTCGAGGATCTGCGCCTCGATGAGCACGATGCCGTCGACCGCCTGCAGCGTGAGCTGGTCGAACGCCTCGTGCACGGCCTGCTCGGTCTGCGACTCGATGGCGACCATGTTCACGGTGTAACCGGCCCGCTGCGCCACCCTCGTGATGGCGTCGACGGTGCGGGCGTTGCCGAAGTTGCCGAGCCCGAAGCTGATCAGGCCCAAGGTGCGGAACTGCCCGGTGACCAGGGCGCGCGCGGCCGTGTTGGGCCGGTATCCGAGGACCCGCATGGCCGACAGGACCCGCTGACGGGTCTCTTCCTCGACGTTGCTGCGGTTGTTGGCCACCCGGGAGACCGTCTGACTGGAGACCCCGGCCATCGCGGCGACATCCGCCATGGACGGCCGCCTGCGCGGGCGCCGCCCTGACGCCGATTCCTGGGTCGCCCCGTCCACTGTCACCTCTGGTCGTCCGATCGGCCCGCTGCCCGTGCAAACTCTCGCATGATGTTTACGTGAACACGACCCATCCGTCAATGGCACCCGCCCTTGGCGACCACAGCGCCTAAACATGGATAAATCAGGCAGCGTTGTTAACTTTGGGTTACCTATTGACACGTCTCGCGGCCCGTTCCAGACTACGGAACGTCCCCATCATGTTTACGTAAACACGCAATCCCCCGCATCTCCCGGCCCCGAGCGGAACACGGCAGCGCAGGACGGAGTGCGGCTCCAAGGAGGGTTCAGTGCCAGTCTTCGTGGCAGCGCGAACATCGCGCGGCAGGAGCAGGAGATGACCGCGCCCGCCGTACGCGCGGGTCTCCCCCGGCCCTTCCTGCGCCTGCGTGTCGCCGGCTACGCCTTCTTCCTGCCGTTCTTCGTGGTCTTCCTGGTCACGGTGGTCGCGCCGCTGGCGTACGCGATCTACCTCAGCTTCTTCCAGGACCGCATGATCGGTGGCACGGTCTTCTCCGGCCTGGCCAACTACACCCGCGCCATCGGCGACGCGCTGTTCGGCGCCGGCCTGCTGCGCGTCGCGCTCTTCCTGGTGGTGCAGGTGCCCATCATGCTGCTCATCGCCCTGGGCTGCGCGCTGGCGATCGACAGCGGCAGGCTGCGCTGGCCGTCGCTGTTCCGCATCACGATCTTCATGCCGTACGCGGTGCCGGCCGTGGTGTCGGCCCTCATGTGGGGTTACATCTACGGCGACCAGTTCGGCCTGGTGGGGCAGATCGGCGACGCCCTCGGTGTCGCCGTACCCAACCTGATGTCGCGCTCCTGGATGCTCGGCTCCATCGGCAACATGGTGACCTGGGAGTTCGTCGGCTACAACATGATCATCCTGTACGCCGCGCTGCGCGCCATACCGGAAGAGCTCTAC
The DNA here is from genome assembly GCF_043197155.1 of Nonomuraea sp. NPDC049269. Lineage (NCBI taxonomy): Bacteria > Bacillati > Actinomycetota > Actinomycetes > Streptosporangiales > Streptosporangiaceae > Nonomuraea > Nonomuraea sp. NPDC049269. The sequence continues at coordinate 496,819 of NZ_JBICSO010000011.1, read as the reverse complement.
GAGGCCGCCGAGATGGACGGAGCGGGAGCCATCCGCATCGCCTGGAGCGTCAAGTTGCCCGCGCTGCGCCCCGCGCTGCTCGTGGCGACGATCTTCTCGATCATCGGCAGCTTCCAGCTCTTCAACGAGCCGAACATCCTCCAGAAGCTCGCACCCGCGGTGGTCACGACGAGCTACACGCCCAACATGTACGCCTACAGCCTCGCGTTCAACGGACAGCAGATCAACTACTCGGCGACCGTCGCCGTGGTGCTCGGCCTGGTCACCGTCGTCGTGGCGTACGCGGTGCAGATCCTCACGGCGAGAAGGGAGAACACCCTGTGACGGCCGTAGCCGCCGCGCACCGATCCTCCAAGGCGAAGCGCCGGAGGAAGAGCCCCACCCTCACCGTGATCATGCTGGTGATGTTCGGGTACGCGGTGTTGCCGCTGTTCTGGCTGCTGGCCAATGCCAGCAAGAGCGGCGGGGACCTGTTCTCGACCTTCGGACTCTGGTTCGGCGGGGACTTCCACCTGTTCGCCAACATCGGCGAGACCCTGAGCTACAACAACGGCATCTTCGTGCGCTGGTTCGGCAACACCGTGCTCTACTCCGTGGTGGGCGCGGGCGGGGCCGCCCTGCTGGCCACCATCGGCGGGTACGCCCTGGCGAAGTACGACTTCCCGGGCCGCAAGCTGCTGTTCGCGGTGGTGCTCGGCGGGATCTCCATCCCGGGGACGGCCCTCGCGGTGCCGACGTACCTGCTGTTCAGCCAGATCGGGATCGTCGACACCCCCTGGGCGGTGCTCATCCCATCGCTGTGCAGCCCGTTCGGGCTCTATCTGATGCGGGTCTACGCGGCCGACGCGGTGCCCGACTCGATCCTGGAGTCGGCCCGCATCGACGGAGCGAGCGAGTTCAAGATCTTCCGTACCATCGCCCTGCGGCTGCTCGCCCCGGGATTCGTCACGGTCCTGCTCTTCGCGCTGGTCGCGACGTGGAACAACTACTTCCTGCCGCTGATCGTGCTGAACACGCCGGACTGGTTCCCGCTCACCGTCGGACTCAACCAGTGGAACGCCCAGGCCAACAGCGGCACCTCCGGCGCCGGTGACGCCACCTATTCCTTCATCCTGACCGGCAGTCTGCTGTCGATCGTGCCGTTGATCATCGCCTTCCTGGCGCTCCAGCGGTTCTGGCAGTCGGGCCTCGCCACCGGAAGCGTCAAGCAGTAACTCTCCAATCTCCCTGTGAATGAGGAAATGTCATGAGAACACGTCCATCGCGGCGCGGTGTCGTAGCCACCGGGGTCGCCGCGGCCCTGTCCTTGGCCCTGGCCGCGTGCGGCGGCGGCACCGGTGGAGGCGCCACAGCCGCCCCGTCCGCCGCCCCGAGCGCGTCGGCGGCCGTCCAGGACGCGCTGAGCAAGCCGGCCGAGCTGACGTTCTGGACGTGGGTCACGGGGATCGAGAAGACCGTCGCCCGCTTCCAGGCGAAATATCCGAACATCAAGGTCAACGTGGTGAACGCGGGTCAGTCCGCGGACCAGTACACCAAGCTGCAGACCGCGATCAAGGCCGGCTCCGGCGCGCCCGACGTGGCACAGATCGAATACTTCGCGCTGCCCCAGTTCGCGCTCGCCAAGCAGGTTGTCAACCTCGCCGACCATGGCGCCGCCGCGCTCAAGGACAAGTTCGCCCCCGCGGCATGGGGCCAGGTGGCGATCAACGGCGGTGTTTATGGCATCCCGCAGGACACCGGCCCCATGGCGATGTTCTACCGGAAGGACATCTTCGACAAGCTGAAGATCAAGCCGCCGACGACGTGGGCGGAGTTCACCGAGGCAGCCAAGAAGATCAAGGCCGACAACCCGGACAACTTCCTCACCTCCATCGACCCCGGCGACGCCGGCGGTGTGGACAGCCTGATCTGGCAGGCGGGTGGCGCGCCGTTCAAGACCTCGGGCGAGAGCTCGGTCAGCGTCACGCTCGCCTCCGACCCAGGCGTCAAGCAGTGGGTCGGCACCTGGAGCACCCTGCTCAGCGAGAAGCTGGTGGACCCGCAGCCCGGCTGGACGGACGAGTGGTGGAAGGGCATGGGCTCCGGCAAGTACGCGGCCTGGCTGACCGGCGCCTGGGCCCCGAACGGCATCATCAACTCCATTCCCAAGACGAAGGGCAAGTGGGCGGTCGCCCCGATGCCCCAGTACGACGCGGCCAAGCCGATGAACGCCGAGAACGGCGGCTCCTCGGTGGCGGTCATCCCGCAGAGCAAGAACATCCCGGCCGCCGTCGCCTTCGCGGAGTGGCTCAACTCCGACCCGGAGGCCGTCAAGTCGCTGAACACCGAGGCCGGACTGTTCCCCGCCACGAAGGCGCTGCTCGACGACCCGGCCTTCCGTGACGCACCGCAGGAGTTCTTCGGCGGACAGAAGATCAACCAGGTCCTGGGCGACGCCTCGGCCGCCGTCCGCCCCGACTGGCAGTACCTCCCCTTCCAGGTGTACGCCAACAGCATCTTCAAGGACACCGTGGGCCAGGCCGTCGACGGCGGCGGCGACCTGGCCGCGGCTCTCAAGACCTGGCAGGACCGGATCACGGCCTTCGGCACCGAGCAGGGATTCACCCTGAGCGGCGGCTGATTTTCACGACGACCGACGGCCCGGCGGGAGACACTCTCCCGCCGGGCCGTCTTCATGCGTGCGCCTACAGGTCGAACGCTCCGTCTTTCACGCCACCGGTGAACGCCTTCCATTCCGAATTGGTGAACACCAGGGCCGGCCCCTCAGGGTCTTTGCTGTCTCTCACCGCGATGCGTCCGGCAGACAGGGGAGCTACCTGCACACAGTTCCCTTGGCCGTCCGACAGAGGACTCTTCCGCCACACCGCGTCCTTGAGTTCCTCGCTCAAGTCCAGATCCACTCTTGGTCCAGCCTCTCTTCGATCAGCGCCATCGAGTCTGCCCGGGACAGCGCATCTGCCCTGATCGTCTGAAACCAGAACTTCAGCCTCTCCACAGGCTCAATCGAATCCACCATGCGGCCCCCGTCTGGGGAATCGATGTAGGCGGCTTCGTCGCCGTCTCCAGCCGTCCGAGCGATCACGAACCCCGCCACCAGGCCACTCGTTGACATAGCGCGTAGGGGGACGATCTGAATCACTATATTCCGACTTCTACCCATTTTAAGGAGGTGTTGAAGCTGGCTCCGGGTGATTTCTTCACTCCCTACCGGGCGGAGCAATGCGCACTGATCGAGGATGGCATACAGGTACGGAGGGTTGTCGCGGTGCATGACGACTTGTCGTTGCATCCGTGCCTCTACGGTTTCCTCCGCCTGCTCAGGAGTCACCCCGGGAACACCTCGGCAGACTGCTTCCGCGTACTCCCGCGTTTGAAGCAGGCCAGGGACGATCAGCCCTTCATAGGCGCACAGTTCTGTGGCGCGCTTCTCCCTGTCCAGCCACGGCAGGAAGTTCCGAAACGTCAGGTTGTTGCGAGACCTTCGGGGTAGATGCTGCACAAGATCACCCGACGAGAGCCCCAGGACTTCCTCGCAAAGGCGCGCCCTGTCTTCGCCCATGCTCCGTTCGGCTCGCTCAATGTTACCGATCTGCTGACCCGTGACAGCGATCCTCGCCCCTAGCTGGGCTAGCGTCAATCCAGCCGCTTTGCGCCTTTCACGCAATTCATAGCCAAATCGGGCCTCAGGGCTCGTTTCTGGATCTAGCTTCACCTCAATTCCCATGTCCCGCCCTCTCCTTTCTTGCCACTGCAGTGAAACTCTGTGGACCAGAAACTGTGTCACTACAGACTTGGCCGGTCTCTCAGAAAATTACCGGCCCGCTGCCATTCTGGCTAGTGAATCACCACAGCCTTTCTTTGCGGTGACACAGACAAAGTTGGTGAAAAGTCATGCCAGCGGCGCTCCAATCTCCAGCCCATTTCCACACCTTCACGATGAAAGACCTCGATCCCCGCGTGATCCCCGCGAGAGCAAGGGCCACCATCACGTCATGGGTTGGAACCGACCACCCCCAGGCGTTCGACCTGCAAACACTCGCGACGGAGTTGGTTACCAACGCCATCCGGTACGGTCTCGGGACCATGCCCGCGGCGCGTTGGGTGCGCATGAGGCTGGAGCGTGAGGCAAGCTTCCTCCGCCTGGCCGTGATCGATCCTGGACACGCGAACACCTTTCCCCACCTGCGCGAGCCCGTGAACGATCCCCGCCCCGACGATGAGGATGCGGCGATCGAGGGCGGCCGTGGGCTGCACGTCGTACAGAACATCACCAACGGCTGTTGGGGCCACTACTACAACATCCAAAACGAGCGGGTCGTCTGGGCTCTGGTCCCCATCGCTAGACCTCCCCACGGCTGGTACGACGGTGCCTCTGCCTGCCGTGGGGTGCAAGCCTCCCCGTAGGCCCTGGAGAGGAAAGGCCCCCAGCCCGGACACAGGCTGCCTCCTCGTTGCCGCATTCGACGGGTCGTCGCCACACCGTCAGTTCTCCCGTCAGAGAGTGCAGGATCTCCAGCTGTACCTGCCAGAGGACGTCGGGTACAGCTACAAACTGAGAAGCACTATCGGCGATGAGACGTCCTCATGGCATGCGTCGACGGTCTACCGCCGGACCTCTGAGGGCTGGCGCGTTGTCCTCCTCCACCAGACACCCATGTAGGGCGTGGCGTGCCGTGGTGGCGTTCGCGCCGCCGCCTCCACTGTGCGGCCATACCAACCAGACGCCAAATACCGCCGGGTAAGTCACGCCATCCACCGGCAGACGCCGGGTGATCTAGCTAGCGCTCTGGTTGGGGTGGGGGCTGCTGGGATGGCTCCGGCCGGTGCAGAAGGGCCGGCCAGGTGGTTGGCCACCCGCATTGCGGGCTGGAGGACGATCGTGGCGTCCGTCCGCTTAGCCGGGGTCGGCGCAGAGTTGGGAGGTCAAGGTGGTGCGGGCCCACTCTTCCCATGCGTCCGGTGACCAGCCGCGGTCGCGGACGAAGATCAGGTAGAGCTCTGGGCTGAGCAGGCCGAACATCAGGTCCGCCGCCATCTCGATGGAGAGGCCGGGACGGGTGTCAGGCTTGCCGGCCAGGGCTTCGGCCGCTGCGTACTGCACGGTGTAACGCGGGTCGGGGCCGTCCGGCCATTGCGCGGCGATCTCAGGGTCGGTGGCCGCGGCAGTCGCGATCAGCGGCATGATCGGGGCGACCCGGCCCAGGATCTCGCGGGTGCCGTGGACGTGCGCGCGCAATTGCCCGGCTGCGGTGGACTCGGCGCACGCGGTGCGAAACCACTCACGATCCATGGTGGCGACCGGCTCGGTGTCCCCGGCGATGGACGTGTCGACGACGTCCTTGAACAGCGTGCGCTTGTTGCGGAAGACGAAGTAGACCGTCTGGACGGCCACGCCCGCCCGGTCCGCGACCTCCTGCAGGCTCGTCGCCCCGTAACCCTGCGCGACGAACAGCTCGCGAGCCGCCTCGACGACCTTTTCACGGGTGCGGCGTGAGCGCTCGGCTCGCTTGTCCGGCCGCTTGACGTTGTCCATATTGCGAGTATATCTCTAGAGTATGTCACTAGAGTTCAACTCTAGATTCTTGGAGGAGACGATGGACCAGCCCAGCGCCACCCAGAAGCCGGAACCGGACCTGGCCTCAACTCAGCGAGACCCGGAGGAGGAGTCCGTCCACCGCGCACTGGAGGGCTACTACCGCACCGGCAAGCCACCGTGGGACACCGGCGTGACGCCGCCCGAGCTGGTCGCCCTGGTAGAGGGGCACGGCGCGTTGCCGCCCGGCCGCGCCCTCGAACTCGGCTGCGGCACGGGGACCAACGCCATCTACCTCGCACGGCACGGCTGGGAGGTGGCGGCCGTCGACCTGATCGACCGCGCTGTCGACCAGGCCAGGGAGAAGGCTGCGGCGGCGGGAGTGCCGGTACGGCTGCTGCACGGAGACGCCACCCGCCTCGACGAGCTGGACGTACCGGGCTCCTTCGACCTGTTCTTCGACCTGAGCTGCTACTGCGGGGTCCCGCTGCACCGCCGCGACGCCTACGCCGCCGGGCTCACCCACCGCGCCGCTCCCGGAGCACGGTTACTGATGTTCGGGTACGGCCCCGAGCCGCTCGGCAATCCGATCCCCGAGGTCACGTCGTGGGCGGCGGGCGTCACAGCCGACGAGCTCCGCGCCAGGTTCCCCGGCTGGGAACTACTCGACGTCACACCGGGCACCAACTCGGTGCCGACCTTCTGGTTCATGCTGCGCCGCGACGCCTAGCAATCTCCGGGTCGCGCGGCCTATATGTGACGTCACACCGGCGATCCGGCAAGGTTGGCGGCGAACGGGCATCAGTTGGCATCCTGTCGGTAGCAAGCCACACCATGACCTGGTGACATTGCCTCCATGCGGAGTGGTCCTCAGTCGCGCAGGGCGCCCGGCCGAACGCCGCGGCATCGAGGCAGCGTGCCTCGATGCCGCGGCTTGGGAGAGAAGGAGAAACGCATGGCGACGTTCGTCCTCGTGCCCGGTGGTTGGCACGGCTCCTGGTCGTTTGAGGCGGTGGTTCCGCTGCTGGAGCGTGCCGGTCATGCTGTTCACGCCCTGACCCTGACCGGTCTGCGGCCAGACGACGACAACGCGACCGTCGCGACCGCCAACCTCGACACGCACGCCGACGACGTGTTGCGGCTCCTCGATCGCGCCCACATCACCAGCGCGACGCTGGTCGGCCACAGCTACGGCGGGATGGTGATCGCCGCAGCCGCCGATCGTGCTGACGGCCGGATCTCACGACTGGTGCATCTCGACGCCTACGTACCGCGCGATGGCGAGTCGTGCTGGTCGTCAACGACCGAGCGCTACCGGAAAGCGTTCGCGGCCGGCGCTGCGACCACCGGCTACGCCGTCCGACCGCCGGACGGCGGCGATCCCCGCCGCCGTCCCCATCCCCTCGCCTCGTTCCTGCAGACGATCCGGCTCACAGGCACGCTCGCCCAGGTCCCCCGTCGGGAGTTCATCTACTGCTCGGGATGGGAGGACCGGACGCCGTTCGCCGAACTCCGCACCCGGCTCCAAGCCGATCCGGAGTGGCAGGTCCACGACCTCCCAACCGGCCATGACGCCATGCATGAGGCCCCGGAGGCGGTCGCTGCGCTACTGCTCGGCGAATGCGTAACACCAGTTAGGGCGACAAGTACGTCACTGTGATCATCGACTTTATGAACAAACTCTGACGCCCACGCTTCTTCTGCTAAATGGAAGGTGATTGAACTGTGAACATGCGATTCCGGAGCGCTTGGCGGTACTGTGTCGCCAATGTCTGCGGCTTTTAATAAGCGGCTGGCTCGGTTAACTACGCGGCCGAAACCCCTATAAGGTTGTGCGTGGCGCGCGGTCAGGCACGGCAGCTTTGCCGCGATATCTGACCAATCGTAGGTCGAGGAGACACTGGTGAGTGGCGATACCCACCGCGAAGACCAGGCGATACGCCGGGCGACCGATCGCCTGGTCCAGGTCTTCGCCGGCACCCACTCCGCCGAACACGTCAAGGACGTGATGGCAGCGGTCCATCGCCGCTTCGACGGCTATCCCGTCAGGGATTTCGTCCCCGTTCTGGTCGAACGCATCGTCCGCGGGGGAATTGGCAGCAGAGGCGGCGACCGCTGAAGCGGTATCAGAGGCCTCCGCAGACGTTCAGCCGGAGGCCTCAGCGAACCCGGCGCCGGACACTCCTGATTCACCAAGACGTCATTCTCCAGAAAGCAATCGTTTATCGCGAATCCGCAGCAAGGGATTTCTCTCGCTGATCCTGGGTGTCGCGGTCGCCGTGGTGGCCGCCGTGGTGGTCGTGAACATCAGCCAGAAAGAGACGCCGCCGCCTCCACTCACGACCGTACGCGGCGTGATCGGCTCCGAGAAGAAGGCGTTCTTCGAGGATCCACAGGTGCTGAAGGCCTTCGCCGCCAAGGGAGTGAAGGTCGAAGTCGAACCGGCCGGCTCCCGCCAGATCGCCACCTCGATCGACCTCGGACGCTATGACTTCGCCTTTCCGTCAAGCGCGCCGGCGGGCGAGTTGATCCAGCGCAAGCGTCATGTCAGCGCGAAATACACGCCGTTCTCCTCCCCGATGGTGATCGCGACGTTCAAGCCGATCGCGGCCCTGCTGACCAAGGCGGGCGTCGTGAAACAGGGTGCCGTCCTGACCTTCAACGTCGACCGCTACCTCGAGCTGCTCACCACAGACGTCAAGTGGAGCCAGCTCACGGGCAACACCGTCTATCCCGTCGACAAGAACATCCTGGTCTCCACGACGGACCCGCGCACCTCGAATTCCGCGGCCATGTACCTGGCGATCGCCAGCTATGTCGCGAACGGCGGCGCGATCGTGCACGGCGCCGCCGCCGAGAAGAGCGTGCTGCCCCTGATGACGCAACTTTTCACCAGCCAGGGCTACACCGACAACACCTCTGAGGGCCCGTTCGACGAATACCTCACGGTGGGCATGGGCCCGACACCGATGGTCTGGATCTACGAGGCGCAGTTCGTGGACGCCGCCGCGCGCGGGCGGATCAAGCCGGGGATGGTGCTGATTTACCCGTCACCGACCGTGCTGTCCAAGCACACCCTGGTGCCGCTCACCACGGCCGGTGACCGCGTCGGACGCCTGCTGAGCACCGACCCGGAGCTGCAGCGGCTCGCCGCCGAACACGGGTTCCGCTCGGGCGACGCCACCCAGTTCGCCAAGGTCGCCGCGGACCACCACGTGCCCGTCGCGAAAGACCTCATCGACGTGGTCGACATCCCGTCCTATGACACCCTTGAGCACCTGCTCAAGGGTGTCGGCAAAGCGTACGGTTAGCGAACCGCCTGATGGGAGTCAGGCGGCGATGTCGGTCAGGGAGCGGTCGCGGGTTCGGACGCCGAGGCGGATGATGGCGGCGGCGATGACGAGCAGGCCGACCATCACGAAGGACGCCGGTCGCGCGCCGAAGCTCGTGAGGATGGGGAGCACCACGAAGGGCGTGACGGCGCCGCCCAGGTGGCCGACACCGTCGGCGATGGCCGAGGCGGTGCCGCGGGCGCGGGTGGGGAAGACCTCGGCGGTGTAGGTGTAGGCCGGGGTGGCCATGAAGGCGATGCCGAACGAGCTGAACAGGGCCCCGGCGGTGGCGACCGCCTCGCCTAGGTCCAGGGTGATGAGCAGCAGGGACGCGGCGAACACCAGGGTGCCGATGACGATCATGGTGCGGCGTTCCATCCGCTCCACCAGCAGTACGGCCGCGAGGACGGAGATCAGCGGCATGACCCGGCCCAGCACGGTGACCAGGATCGCCTTGGAGGTCGAGATGCCGATGCCTTCGAGGATGAGCGGCAGGTAGCTGGCGTAGCCGTACATGGCCACGTAGAAGATGAACCAGAAGCCCAGCACGATGAGCATGCGGGCCAGGTACGGGGCCTTGAACAGGGCACGGGCGGACACCTCCCCCTCGGCGGGGGCACTCTCCTCATCGAGGAGGTCGTCGGTGAGGAGAGTGCCGCCAGGCGGCAGGCCCACGCGGGACTCCATCTGACGGACGATGTGGTCGGCCTCCTCCGCCCGGCCCATCGCGACCAGCCAGCGTGGCGACTCCACCAGGGCGTTCTTGTTGACCAGTGGCAGCACCAGCAGCACCAGGCCGCCGAAGCCCAGCAGGAAGCGCCAGCCGGTGGCGGAGGCCGCCAGCACCGGCAGCGAGGCGAACCCGATGACCAGGAGCAGCACGGTGCCGACCATGTACAGGCGCGACAGGTAGCCGCCGCGCTGGTTCTTCGGGGCGAGCTCCCCGATGTAGGCCGAGCACAGCGCGAGCACGGCGCCCATCCCGCAGCCGGTCAGGAACCGGAAGAACGTCAGCGACCACACGTCCCACGAGAACGCCGTCAGGAACCCGCCGACGCCGAGCGCGGCGATGGTCAGCGTCAGGCCCTTCTGCCGGCCGTACCGGTCGGCGACGCGCCCGAACAGGTAGGCGCCGATGCAGTAGCCGACGAGATTCCAGGTGACCGGGTACCCCAGCGCGGCCCCGGCCAGCCCGAACTCGTCGCGCATGGCCGGCAGGGTGATAGCGAGGACGGAGATGTCGTAGTTGGCGAAGAAGAAGCAGAGCATGAGGGCGAGCCAGGCCGCCCGGTTGAGCCCGACCTTGGGCATCGCGTCGATGCGGGCGTCCACGCCGCGGGCCGACACCGGCGCGGGCGGATCGAGGGGCATTTGAGACATCGCGGCCTCCTGGAATGGGACGAATGGAGCGTGGGCTGGAGGCGCTCTCTAGCGGCGGGGCTTGTGGCGGGGCTCACATAGAGGCGGTGCGACGAACGGTAGGCAGGTCACGGCGGCGGTGACCATCGCGGTTTGGCGCACGTGCACATGCGCCAAACCGCAACGTGCGCGGAATCGCGACGCGCCGAGCGGGGAGAGCTACAGGGTCAGGGCCTGTGCGGCCCACTCTTCGCGCATGGCCGCGACGAGGTCGCTCACCAAGGGTTCCCGCTCCACCCGGGAGCGCCGCCAAGCCACTCCGAGCAGGAACTCCATGTCCTCGCGGAGCGGGATCACCGCGAAGGCCGGGTCGTCGAAGACGCTGGCGCTGCCGCCGTTGCGCGGATCGATCGTCAGGGTGAGGCCGTGGCTGCGACGGACGTGGCTGGCCAGCATGACCGAGTCGTTGTCCGGCATCTGGTGGAACGAGGTGATGCCGGCGTCCTTCAGCCGCTGGTGCAGCCGGTTCATCGCCACCGGCTGAGGCGTGGGCGGTCCGACGGTCAACGTCCGATCCGCGAAGTCCTTCAACGTCAGCTCCGGAGCACCGGCCAGCGGGTCATCGGCCCGGATCACCACCGAGAACATGTACCGGGCGACCACCAAACTGTCCAGCTCAAGCCGGTCCAGCGGCAGGTGCACCAGGACCGCCTCCAGCTCACCCCGCTCCAGGGCGGGCAGCAGCTCGGCGGACGGCGCCATCGTCACGTCCACGGTGTGCGCGGGGAACCGCTGCTCGGCCACCGCCACGAACCGGTCCATCACCGCGGGCGGGCACAGATGCGTGCCGCCCACGCGAATCACCCGGCTCTCTGCGGCCGACGCCTGGTGAATGGCCTCCTTCAGGCCGTCCACCTGCTCCAGGATGCCGCGTACCCGCTCGACCAGGGCCGTGCCGCCGGAGGTCAGCTCGACCTGGTGGTAGCGGCGGACGAACAGCTCGGCTCCCAGCTCTCGCTCCAGGTCCTTCACGGCGCGGCTGACCGGCGACGGCGTCAGGTGCAGCCGCTCCGCGGCACGACCGAAATGCAGTTCCTCGGCGACGGCGAGGAAGCACCGCAGCTGCTGTACGTCCATGAGCGGGAGTCTGTGACGGACCGTCATCGCACGTCAACCCGCGCATCACGGTGGGGGCCCGGTAATCCGGCCGAAACGAGCGCCGTTCACACGTTGCCGATCGGGACGCGTGCCACGTTGCCGTTTCGGACGTTTTCAGACAGGAATCGTCGTGGCATTCTCCGTCATAAGACACCTGTCGGTAACAAATCCGGCGCGCTGGCCTGAGCCGCCGGTCCGGATCGCCTCCGAGGTCCGTGACAGGCCACGTCTGGCGTCATTTACGCACACTCTTCACACACTGGGGTGATTCACCATGCCCGCGATCAGGGGCCTTCCCCTCGCCGGCCTCCGGGTCATCGACCTGGCGGACGGCAAGGCCGAGATGTGCGGCCGGTACCTCGCCGACCTCGGAGCCGACGTCATCCGCGTCGAGCCACCCGGGGGCGCGCCCACCCGCCGGCGGGAACCGCTCCACGACGGCGTGAGCCTCTACTTCGCCACGCACAACGCCAACAAGCGCGGCATCACCCTGGACCTGAGCGACCCCGCAGGCCGTTTCGGGCTGCTCGACCTGGCGGCGGGCGCGGACTTCCTCATCGAGACCGAACGGCCCGGCACCCTCGACCGGCTCGGCCTGGGCGTGGACACGCTGCTCGCCCGTAATCCGGCGCTGGTCGTCGTCTCGATCACCGACTTCGGGCAGACGGGACCGTACCGGGACTGGACCGGCACCGACTGGACGCACCTGGCGCTCGGCGGGGTGCTGTCGCGTTCGGGCATCCCTGGCCGGCGGCCGGTCATGCCGCCGGGGCCGCTGGCCTACGAGTCGGCGGCGATCCAGGCCGCGTGGGCGGCCCTGCTGGCGTACCTGAACCGGTTGGAGACCGGGCGCGGCGATCACGTCGACTGCTCGGTGTACGAGATGACCGCCCAGGCGCTGGACCCCGGCTTCGGCATCGGCGGCTCGGCCACCGGCGGCGTCCCGGCCACCAAGCTGCCCCGCGGCCGCCCGGACGCGGGCAACCTGTACCCGATCTTCCCCTGCGCGGATGGGTATGTGCGGATCTGCGTGCTGGCCAGGCGGCAGTGGCGCGGGATGTTCGGCTGGCTCGGCCAGCCCGAGGAGTTCGCCGACCCCAAGTACGACTCGATCGCCGCCCGGTTCGGGGCCACCGAGCGGCTGCACGCCCTGATCGGCGCGCTGTTCAGGGACCAGACCAAGGACGAGCTGGTGGCGCGCGGCCAGGAGCTGGGCGTGCCGATCGCGGCGCTGCTCGATCCGGGCGAGGTGCTGGCCGGCCCGCACTTCCTGGCCCGCGGCGGGCTGCTCGACGCGGAGGTCGCGCCCGGGCTCACCGGGCGGGTGCCGTCCGGGTACGTCGAGGTGAACGGTGTACGCGCGGGATTCCGGCACCGGGCTCCCGAGGTGGGCGAGCACGACGACGAGGTGTCCGCCGAGCCACCCCGCGCGAGGATCACCAAGCCCACCGAGCCCGCGGGCCCGCGGCGGCCGCTTGACGGGATCCGCGTGCTCGACCTCGGTGTCATCGTGGTCGGGGCCGAGCTGGGGCGGCTGCTCGCCGACCAGGGCGCCGAGGTCATCAAGGTCGAGAGCCGGGCGTACCCGGACGGCAGCCGCCAGTCGCTGACCGGCGAGGCCATGAGCGTCGGCTTCGCCTGGGGTCACCGCAACAAGCTCAGCGCCGGCATCAACCTCCGCTCCCCGGAGGGCCTGGAGCTCTTCAAGCGGTTCGCCAAGGAGTCGGACGTCATCCTGTCCAACTTCAAGCCCGGCACGCTGGAGTCCCTGGGCCTGGGCTACGACGTCATCAGCGAGCTGAACCCGCGCATCATCATGGCCGACAGCAGCGCCCTGGGCTCAACCGGGCCGTGGAGCAGGCGGATGGGCTACGGCCCGCTCGTCCGCGCCGGCACCGGGGTCACCGGGCTCTGGCGCGACACCGACGTCGAGGCCGGGTTCTGCGACGCCATCACGATCTTCCCCGACCACATCGCCGCCCGCGTCGGCGCGGTCGCCGTGGCCGCCGCGCTGATCGAACGCCGGCGTACCGGGAAGGGCGGCACGATCAGCGTCTCCCAGGCCGAGACCATCCTCACCCAGTTGTCCACCGGCTTCCTGCGCGAGTCGCTGGAGCCCGGCTCGTTCACCGCCCACGGCAACAGGGGCGAGTGGGACGCGCCCCAGGGCGTCTACCCGTGCGCGGGCGACGACGAGTGGTGCGTGGTGAGCGTCGAGGACGACGAGCAGTGGCGCGGCCTGTGCGCCGTCATCGGCCGCGCCGACCTGCGCGCCGACGCCCGGCTGGGCGACGCGGCCGGCCGGCGCGCGCACCGCGACCTCGTGGACGCGGCCGTGACCGCGTGGACGACCGGCACCCCGCCGCGCGAGGCCATGGAACGGCTGCAGGCGGCCGGAGTGCCCGCCGGGATGATGCGGCGCGTCACCGAGTACCTCGACGATCCCCAGCTCACGGCCCGTGGATTCCTGCGCGAGACGCATCACCCGACCATCGGCCACGCGTTGCGCACGGAGAACGCCCCGGCCACGTTCCGGGGGGTCGCCGACCCCGAGCTACGGCCGGCGCCGCTGGCCGGGGAGCACACCCGGATGCTGGCCGCCAAGCTGCTCGGCCTGGCCGAGTCCGAGATCCAGGCGCTCATCGAAGCGGGCGTGCTGGAGGAACCAACCATGCAGAACGAGAGGAACTGACCGTGGGTGAGCCCGCCGCGCTCGTCGAGCGCCGCGACCACATCATGTTGATCACCTTGAACCGTCCCGAGGTGCGCAACGCCGTCAACGCCGACCTGACCCGCGCCGTCGGCGAGGCTCTGGACGAGGCCGACGCCGACTCCTCGGTACGTGCCGTGGTGCTGACCGGAGCCGGGGACAAGGCGTTCTGCGCCGGCGCCGACCTGAAGGCGGTGGCCCGCGGCGAGTTCTCCACCCAGGGGTTCAAGCCGCACTGGGGCTTCGCCGGATGCGTCACGCACCCCATCGCCAAGCCGGTCATCGCCGCCGTCAACGGGTTCGCGCTGGGTGGCGGCACCGAGATCGCCCTGTGGGCCGATCTGGTGGTGGCCGCCGAGACGGCCGCGTTCGGGCTGCCCGAGGTCAAGCGCGGCATCATCGCGGGCGCGGGCGGCGCGTTCCGGCTGGCCGCGCAGTTGCCCGCCAAGGCCGCCATGGAGATCCTGCTGACCGGTGAGCCCGTGAGCGCCGCCGACGCCCTGCGGCTCGGCCTGATCAACCGGGTGGTACCGCCGGACCAAGTCGTACCGGCCGCGCTGGCCCTGGCCGAGACGATCAGCGCGAACGCGCCGCTGTCCGTTCAGGCCAGCAAGCGGATCGCGCGGGGCATCTCCGACGGCACGGTCCCGTCGGAGCAGGCCGCCTGGGAGCGGACCGCCGCCGAGACCGCCGCGATCATGCGGTCGGCGGACGCGAAGGAGGGGCCGCGCGCCTTCGCCGAGAAGCGCGCCCCGGTTTGGGAGGGACGATGAACCGCGCACCTGTCATCGCCGGTCTCGGCATCACCGAGATGGGCAAGGTCTACGGCCGCAGCGCGCCCGAGTTCGCCGCCGACGCCGTACGCCGCGCCGCCGCCGACGCCGGGCTGGACCTGCACCAGGTGGACGGCTTGCTGACCAACACCGGCATCACCGGCGACGTCGGCCTGTCCCTCCAGCGCGACCTCGGGCTGCGCCACCTGCGCCTGTTGTCGGAGGTGCAGGGGTACGGCTCGTCGGCCGGGGCCATGGTGCAGTACGCCGCCATGGCCGTCTCCTCCGGCATGGCCGACGTCGTGGCCTGCGTGTTCGCCGACGCTCCGCTGAAGGACAGGTCGATGGGCGGCGGCGCCGCCTACGCCGGCGCGCGGACCCTGACCGGCTGGCAGGGCATGGCCGCGGCCTCCGGCATCTACAGCGCCAACAGCATGTACGCGCTGGCCGCCCGCCGGCACATGGCGACGTACGGCACCACCAGCGAACAACTCGGACACATCGCCGTCGCGCAACGTGCCTGGGCGGGCCGGAACCTGCTGGCACAGCTGCGCACCCCGATCACCCTTGAGGACCATCAGAGCTCCCGGTGGATCGCCGAGCCCTTCCACCTCCTCGACTGCTGCCTGGTCAGCAACGGCGGCGTCGCGGTGATCGTCACCTCCGCCGACCGGGCCACCGACCTCGCCCAGCCCGCCGTGCACATCCGTGGCTGGGGACAGGCGCACCCCGGGTACGTCATGGGCAAGGACAGCGAGTTCGGGCTGGTCAGCGGTGCCGCCCTGTCGGGTCCCACGGCGCTGAAGATGGCCGGGATCACGATCGCCGACATCGACGTCGCCGAGCTGTACGACTGCTACACCTACACCGCGCTCATCTCCCTGGAGGACTACGGCTTCTGCGCCAAGGGCGAAGGCGGCCCCTTCGTCGCCAGTGGGGTGCTCGGGCCGGAGGGCAGCCTCGCGGTCAACACCGGTGGCGGGCAGCTGTCCTCGTACTACATGTGGGGGATGACCCCGCTGTCGGAGGCCGTCATTCAGGCCCGCGGCCAGGGCGGCGACCGGCAGGCCCCGCGCAACGACATGGTGCTGGTCAGCGGCAACGGCGGCGTCCTCGACCATCACTCCACCCTCATCCTCAGCCCGCACGCGCGATAGGAGCACGCCGATGCCCGTGGGAACCGTCCACCGCGACGCCGCCACCGCCGAGTTCTTCGACGGCACCGCGCGCGGCGAACTGCTGATCAGGCGCTGCGAGGAGTGCCGCGGCCCCGCCGCGCCGCAGGCCCGCACCTGCCCGCACTGCGGCTCGCCCGCCCTGTCCTGGGCTCCCGCCGCCGGGACCGGCCAGGTCGTGAGCTGGTCCGTGGTGCATGCCAAGGGAGCCCCGCCCACCGTGGTCGCGATCGTCGAGCTGGACGAGGAGCCGTGGATCCAGGTCCAGATCAACGGCGTCGCGCCCGAGGAGGTGCACGGCGGTATGCGGGTGCGCGTCGCCTTCGAACGGCCCGAGGGGGGTGAGGCAATCCCCGTGTTCCGGCCCGCGAACTGATCGCCGGGGGCCGCCGCTACCCTGAGCTGGATGGACATCCAGCAGCTCCGCTACTTCGTGGCCGTGGCCGAGGAACTCCACTTCGGCCACGCCGCCGAACGGCTGCACGTGACGTCCTCCCCGCTCAGCCGCCGCATCCGGGAGTTGGAGAAGGAGCTCGGCAAGGACCTGTTCGACCGTGGCTACCACCAGGTCGAGCTGACCGCCTTCGGACGGGCGTTCCTGGAGCCCGCCCGCGACGTGCTGGCCCGCTTCGACGCGCTGGCGGACGTCGCGGCCGGACCCGCCGCCGACGCCGACGTCATGCGCGTGGGGGCCACGCCGCTCGCCCCCACCCAGGTCCTGGATTTGGTGCTGGAGACGTTCGAGCAGGTGAGCCCCGGGATCGAGCTGCCGGTGAGCCTGGAGCCGTCGGCGGGGCTGCTCGCCCTGCTGGCGACGCACAAGCTGGACATCGCCGTCGTCCACCTGCCTGTGGACGCACCCGGCCTCGACAGTCTCGCCCTCGCCGAATACCGCTTCGCCATCGCCATGCGTGCCGACGACCCGCTCGCCGGTTATGCCCGGCTCACGCTCAGTGACCTGGCCGACCGGCAGTTGCTGCTCACCTCGTTCAAGGTGCACCCGACGGTGATGAAGGGACTGCGCGATCACCTGCGCGAGGGCGGGGTTTCTCGGATCCGGGAGTTGCCGCACAGCGACGTCGTGCAGATCGCCGCGCACGTCACCCACTCGCGCGCCCTGTCCCTGACCACGCCCAGCACGATCGCGGGCCGCATCCTCGCCGAGACCGGGCTGGTCCTCGTGCCGCTGGATGACCAGGACCTGCACTTCCGGCTCGGCATCGTCTGGCCCGCGAGCGCGGCGGCTCGCGGCGGTCCGCTGGCGAACGTCATCGCCGCCCTGCGCGAACGCGCCGGCGACTCGCTCACCTTCCTCTGATCACCGCGTTCACCATTAGGCGCCCGGGCGGACGATCATCACGACGACCGGCGGACCGTGGATCGTGGGTTCGTGTTGCCTCCGCCCTACCACGCTGACCTGCTGATTGGTTGGCTCTGGCACATTGACGCGGCGTTTCGGCCACATGTGCCTGGGTAGCGTCCGGGATACCTGGGATGCAGGAGCCGCGGATGTCCAGGATCACGCTCACAACCGCCGCCCGTGAAGCGCTGCGCACCGATGAAGTGGTCTTCTTCGACTGGCATGCCACCGGCCTGTGCTGTGCGAGCGCCGGAGAGTTCTCGATCCGGCCACTGCGGCGGTCCAGTCTGCCCCGGCGGGCGCGGCCGCTGGAGACGGATCTGGTTTACGCCCATCCCATCGCCTGGGTACATCTCGCCGACCTGCTGGTCACGGTCGACTGCCGCCCGATGTGGCGTTGGCGACACTTCACGACCGATCTGCCACCGGACGCGGGACTGCGATGCTGCCTGGGCCGGCCCGTGTGGGGAGGCAACCGGTGAAAGCCCGTTCCATCATCATCTGGACGTTGGTCGCCGCCATCGGCGCTATGGGATGGGGAGTGCTCGCCCTGTCCCGAGGCGAGAACGTCAACGCGGTTTGGCTGTTGGCCGCGGCGCTCGGCTCCTACGCCATCGCCTACCGCTTCTACGCCCGGTTCATCCTGCACAAAGTGCTGGGCGCGGACAGCCGCCGGGCCACTCCTGCCGAGCGGCTCAACAACGCCATCGACTACCACCCCACGGACCGACGGATCCTGTTCGGCCACCACTTCGCCGCCATCGCCGGAGCCGGGCCACTGGTGGGACCGGTACTGGCGGCCCAGATGGGCTACTTGCCAGGCACCATCTGGATCGTCGCCGGCGTGATCTTCGCTGGGGCCGTGCAGGACATGGTGATCCTGTTCTTCTCCATGCGGCGTGACGGCAAGAGTCTGGGGCAGATGGCTCGCGAGGAGATCGGCCCGGTAGGCGGTGCGGCGGCGCTCGTCGCCGTCTTCGCCATCATGATCATCTTGCTGGCTGTGCTGGCGCTGGTCGTGGTGGGCGCCCTGGCCAAATCCCCTTGGGGCGTCTTCTCTCTCGCGATGACCATCCCGATCGCCCTGTTCATGGGGTTCTACATGCGCACGATCCGGCCCGGCCGGGTTGTGGAGACCACCCTGATCGGCGTCGGGATGCTGATTCTGGCGATCGTGGCCGGCGGCTGGATCCAGGAGTCGAGTTGGGCGGCCACGTTCACGCTGAGCCAGTCATCGCTGGCGCTGTGGCTGATCGCCTACGGCTTCGTCGCCGCGGTGCTGCCCGTGTGGATGCTGCTGGCACCCCGTGACTACCTGTCCACGTTCATGAAGATCGGCACCATCGTGCTGCTCGCCATCGGCGTGGCCATCACCCTGCCCCCGTTGAAGAACACCGCGTTCACCGCGTTCGCCTTCAACGGCAAGGGGCCGGTTTTCGCGGGGTCGCTGTTTCCTTTCGTGTTCATCATCATCGCCTGCGGAGCCTTGTCGGGATTCCACTCGCTGATCGCCTCCGGCACGACGCCCAAGATGATCCAGAAGGAGACCCAGGTCCGGATGATCGGTTACGGCGCCATGCTCATGGAGTCGTTCGTCGCCGTCATGGCCATCACCGCGGCCTCTCTGCTGAGCCCCGGGCTGTATTTCGCGATGAACTCCCCGGCGGGGGTCGTCGGCGCCACCGTCCAGTCCGCCTCGCAAGCGGTCAGCAACATGGGCTTCGTCATCACGCCCGAGCAGTTGCAGGCGGAGGCGCAAGCCGTACAAGAACAGACATTGATCGCGCGGACCGGGGGCGCGCCCACTCTGGCCGTCGGCATCTCGCAGATCTTCTCGGGCTTCCTCGGAGGAGCCGCGTTGAAGGCGTTCTGGTACCACTTCGCGATCATGTTCGAGGCGCTCTTCATCCTCACCACAGTGGACGCCGGGACCAGGGTGGGCCGCTTCATGCTCCAGGACACGCTGGGCAACCTGTGGAAGCCCATCGGCCGAGTGAGCTGGTGGCCCGGACTGACGGCGGTCAGCGCGGTGGTCGTGGGCGCCTGGGGATACTTCCTCTACCAAGGCGTCAACGACCCGCTCGGCGGCATCAACCAGCTCTTCCCGCTCTTCGGCATCGCCAACCAGTTGCTCGCCGCCGTGGCACTGACCGTCGCCACCACGCTGTTGATCAAGAGCGGGCGGCTCAAATGGGCGTGGGTGACCGCGATACCACTCGCCTGGGACACGGCGGTCACCCTGACCGCGAGCTACGAGAAGGTCTTCTCCAGCGATCCGACGCTCGGCTTCTTCGCACAGCGCACCCGCTTCCAGGGGGCGCTGGATCAGGGGCAGGTGCTGGCTCCGGCCAAGACCGTCGACGCGATGCGGCAGATCGTGGTCAATTCCACCGTCGACGGGATCCTCGCCGTGCTGTTCGCCATCCTGATCATCATCGTGATCGTGGACGCCATACGGGTGTGGGTGAAGGCGATCAAGGCCAAGGAGCCGCTGCCGAACACCGAGACGCCGTTCGAAGAGTCCAAGCTCCTCGCGCCGGCTGGGCTCATCGCCACCCGCGAGGAACGCCGACAGATGGCCACGGCGGAAGGCAGGTAGCCGCTCACTCTCCGAATGGCGGACATTGCCGGGATTCCGGGCAGACTCCGGTTGTGCGCTCCGGACGGGTTCGCGTCGTCGGAGTCACCCAGATATGTCGGCCGTGCTGTCGTTGCCTTGGCCTCGGACCCTGACCGGGCGCGGTGGAACCAGCGGTCTGTCAGCTCCGCTCAGCTCGCGGACGAGTACGGGTTCACCGACCTCGATGGCTCCCAGCCTGATAGCTGGGAGCTGTAGGTTCACCGGTAGGCGCCCGGGCGGACGATCATCATGACGACGACGGCCGCCCACAGCAGGTTGTAGATCCCGGCGAGCATGGAGAGCGTGCGCAGCGCTTTGGCGTTGCCGGGCTCGGCCAGTGCGTCGCGCTGGCGTGGATAGATCTGCACGGCCAGCAGGCCGCCCGCGGCGGCGGTGAGAATCATGGAGAGGTTGATCCAGATCTCCCCCATCCTGCCCTGGACGACGGCCAAGGCGATCCCGACCACGGGCACGACGAGGCCGAAGACGCTGTAGCCCCGGGTGATGCGGTGCAACATGACGGCCACGGCCCGGTTCCGTTCTTCGGAAAGCGGCGCGTCGCCTGGGGCGCCACCGGCGGGAACGCCGATGGCGAGCGGCGCGTACCGGGGAAACAGGCTCGCCGCGACGGCCGAGCCGCCCACGAGCACGATGCCCGCGAGCACGTGCAACGACAGCAGCAACTTTTCCACAGACCCTCCCCAGGGCAACCTTCAGGCAGCCTGAAGCCTAGCACGGAAGCTTCAGACAACCTGAAGGTTGCCTTTCGCGACGGGTCAGGAGGTGGCGGCACCGCCGAACGCAGCGGGTCAAGCCGGGGCGCTGCCGTCGAACGCGGCGCGTACAGCATCGGCGACCTGCCGTTGGATCGGGTCCGCGGCCGGGCCGAACAGCCGCTCGTCCACCTCCGCCACCACCTTCTTCGCCGCCTCCAGGAGGCGCGCGCCGTCAGGCGTGAGCTCGATCGTCGAAGCGGAGCCCGCGCGGGCGGTGTTGTCGCGCACCAGCCCGGCCCCGGCGAGCACCTTCACCGCCGTGTGGACGCTCTGGACCGTCGTCCCCGACATCCGCGCCAGATCGCTGAACGACACCCCGGGCACCCCGGCGATGTGACCGAGCAGGCCGAGCCGGCCGACCGTGAGATCGAGCGGCGCGAGAGCGGCCCCGAGCTCGGCCTCGATCCGACGCGCCAGCGTGAGCAGGACGATGGAGGGGCTGGTCGCGGGCGGGCTGTTCTCGATGGTCACCTCCCCAGTCTCCCCCACCGATCCGGCGGCACGACCTCGGTAGCGCTGGCTGTACCTCCGGACTCCAGTGCGCGGTATCGATCATGGAGGGGTCCCGCCGACATGCTTGGTGACATCGCAAACGAGCCACCGAGCAGGGAGCCCCCGATGTCGTACGCCACCGTAAAGTCCCCCTCCACCAAGCGTCGCGGCCGGCTGGCCCTGGCGGCGGTGGCCATCGCCGCGCTGAGCGGCCTCAGCCTGAACGCCGCGCCGGCGACCGCCGACTCCGCGGACACGGTGCAGCAGGCCCTGGACGGTCTGGTCGGCAAGGGCGGGTTCCCCGGCACGCTGGCCGCCGTGCGGGACGCCGACGGTCGTACCCGCGACTACACCGCCGGTGTGGGCGACCTGAAGACGCGGGACGAGGTGCCGGTCGACGGCCGGGTGCGGATCGCCAGCAACACCAAGATGTTCACCGCCGTGGTCGTGCTGCAACTGGTCGGCGAGGGCAAGATCGGGCTGGACGCCCCCATCGAGAAGTACCTGCCCAAGCTGATCCGCGGCAACGGCAACGACGGCCGCAAGATCACCGTCCGGCAGCTGCTCCAGCACACCAGCGGCCTGCACAGCTACACCGCGAACATGCCGCCGATCCTGGAGACCCGGCACAAGTACACCGAGCCTCGCGAACTCCTCGACACCGGGCTGGCGCACAAGCCGGACTTCGCGCCCGGCAAGAGCTGGCTGTACAGCAACACCGGCTATGTGGTGCTCGGCCTGCTCGTACAGAAGGTCACCGGCCGGCCGATCAGCGAGGAGATCACCAACCGGATCATCAAGCCGGTCGGGCTGCGCGACACCTACTGGCCGGGCATCGGCGAGCAGACCATCCGCGGCGCCCACCCCCACGGCTACACCCCTGACGAGAAGAAGAAGATGGTGGACATCACCGAGCTGGACCCGTCCTGGGGCTGGTCCGCCGGGCAGCTCATCGCCACCCCGAGCGACGTCAACCGCTTCCTGGCCGCGCTGATGGACGGCGAACTGCTCAAGCCGGCCCAGCTCAAGCAGATGAAGCAGACCATCAAGGCGCCCGGCCTCCCGTCCACCTGGACGTACGGGCTCGGCCTCGTCAAGATCAAGCTGAGCTGTGGCGAGCCCGCCTACGGCCACGGCGGCGACATCGACGGCTACGAGACCCGTACCGGCATCACCGAGGACGGCCGCGCCGCCACCGTCGCGGTCACCGCCCTTCCCACCTCGCAGGCCGGCGCCGAGCAGGTCAACGCCGCCCTCGACACCGCCCTCTGCGCTGCCAAGTAGCCCCCAAGCTTGCAGGTCGCGCGGCTAAGGTTTGCTCATTCGGATTGTGCGGATGATGCGAGCCCGCCGTTGCGTGAGGGCGGCGAAGGAGACGTGTGGACGAGAGCGAGTCGTTGATCCAGCTTGCCCATCGGCTGGAAGAGGTGGTGGGCGAGCTACGCGGCATCCCCGTCGACGTCGAACGGCTGGAGAACAGCGAATGCGTCCGGCTGCAGATCGGGCATGCCTCGCGCTCAGCCCGCGAACTGCGCGCCATGCACCCGGTGGGCTCGGCGGAGAAGGGGCGCGCGGAGCAGAAGAGCAGGCGCGACGTGCTCGACGCCCTGCGGGACGGCATGACGATGCGTACGATCATCCACACGAGCGTGCTGGACGACCCGCGCAAGGCGGCCCGGCTCAGGGAGCTGCACGCCGCCGGTGATCTCCACCGGGTCGTCGACGAGCCGATCCAGCAGTTGCTCATCTTCGACCGCACAGTGGCGTTCCTCCGCATCACCCCCGTCGCCTACTCGCCGGGTGCCCTGGTGATCAGGCAGCAGAGTCTGATCAGCACCCTCATCGACCTGTTCGAGCAGACCTGGACCAGGGCCAGGGAGGTCACCGAGCCGGCGCACCGGCTGAGCCCGCGCGAGCGTGAGGTGCTCGCCCTGATCGCCGAAGGGCGTACCAACAGCGCCGTCGCCCGCGCCCTGTCGGTCTCCGAGGCGGCCATCAACAAGCACATGGCCAGCGTGTTCACCAAGCTCGAGCTACCCGCGTCGGAGGACGACAACCGGCGGGTGCTGGCGGTGCTGGCGTATCTGCGCGGCACGGCGAAGTAGCGCCCCTCGTGGGTAGTGCCAGGTCTACCTTGTCCTCGCCCCAGCCCCCATGCGAACGGACTCCGGTACGCACTTCAATGGTGTCATGCAGCGAATGACTGGATTGCTGGTTGGCGCGGTCTTCGGCGCGGTCTTCGTCGTCGTCAACGCGCAGAGCCCGCTGAACACCTTGACCGCGAACCTCCTGCGGGTGGCCGCCTGCCTGGCGGCCGCGAGTGTTGTCGCCATGTGGATCATGACCGCCAGGAAGGAGCGGTCCGTCGGGGGCCCGCGACGGAACATGTTCGGCCGCGGTTACCTGATCATCGTGGCCGCCGAGGTGATTCTGCTCTTCGGCGGGATCCGGGTGCTGGCCGCCTGGGAACGCCCCGAACAGACCAACGTGGCCTGGGTGGCGTTCGTGGTCGGTGTCCATTTCATCGCGTTGGCGCCGATCTGGAAGGACTGGGGGATCGCCGTACCCGGTGTGGTGCTCACCCTGCTCGGCGCCGCCGGGCTCGTTCTGGCGTCGACGGCCGCCGTAGCCTGGGTGCCGCTCATCAGCGGTGTGCTGTCCGGCGTGGTGCTCCTGACCGGCGCCCTCACCTTCGGCTGGCGCGCGGTGGCCCGGCCGGCCTAGGTCGCTGGATGTCTCGGCCCGGCTAGATCGGGAAGCGGCCGCGACGGATGCGCCAGTGGCGGCCGGCCTTCAGGTGGTCGACGATCGCGCGCTGGAGCGCGGTGCGGCGCGGCAGCCGGTCGAGCGGCGTGGTCAAGGTGCGGAACACGAACCGCAGCACCTCGACGTCGGCGTCCTGTCCTTCCGGCTCCTCGTAGGGCTCCAGCTCGAACCTCCGCTGGAACCGGACGATGTTGGAGTCCCCTGGCAGGTACTCCAGTAGCTGCGGGTCGAGCAGCCACGAGCCGCAGGAGAACGCCGTGTAGCGCTCGTCGGGGAAATGGCGTGGGAAGAACGCGCGGGCCTCGTCGAGCGACGCCGCGACCGCCTCCGGGGTCATCGGCCCCGACTCAGGGATGTGCAGGTCGATGGTGGTGCCGCCGCGATGGTGCTGCAGCCGGCCCAGCTCGTAGATGGCGCCGCGCGCGTGCAGCGTCAGCCAGCTCTGCATGACCGGCCAGCCCTCGCGGTGCATCCGCCGGTCGATCGCGAGGTTGCGGCCCAGGTCCGCGAGGGTCGCCCACGACACGGCATCGGCGATGCCGTGGTCGCGGTGGTACCCCGTGACGACGTCGACCAGGGCCAGGTACGCGTACACGTAGAGATGCCGCCAGGCGGGGCCTCGTTCGCGCGGCAGCTCCGGACCGGGCGACAGCCAGCCGTGGCCCCCGAGATCGGCGCGGACCAGGGCGATCGAGCGGTCGAGCAGCCAGCGCAGCTCCGGAGTCCACAGTGGAGAGTCGGGGTCGGGCCAACCCGCCATGATCTCGGCGGCGTCGTCCGGCCGCACCGCGAGCCGGTCGAGGATCGCGGGCGCGTCGGCCTTGGCGGGCAGCGGAGCCGACGGCCGGTCGCCGGCGAGCCGGTGCACACGGTCGACATCCTCAACGGGTACCCCGAGCCGGGCGGCGGTGTCGTCCAGATCCACGCGGACGATCCTACGATCACCGGCAATTCCCCGCAGAAGTGAGACGGGACACCGGCGAACGCCTCATCCGAGAGGTGAAAGTTTCAGCGTCACAACGGCCCCACCGTGCGGGAATGGCCGCGCCTCGAAAGTTTCGCTTGATGGTCTGAAATCTTTCTGAGACGCTCAGCCATCGTCGGCCCCGCCCCCACGGAGGACGCAGTGCACCTCAACCGCACCCGGTTCTGGGCCATCGCGGCGGCCTTGGCCGCGATCGCCGCCGCACTCATCACCCCCACCGCCCAGGCCGCCCCGGGCTGCCGCATCACCTATACGGTGACCAGCCAATGGCAGAGCGGTTATGGCGCCAGTGTTAGCGTTACCAACCTGGGTGATCCGCTCACCAGCTGGAATCTGACCTGGTCGTTCACCGCCGGCCAGGCCATCACCCAGCTCTGGAACGGCACCTACACCCAGTCCGCCGCCCAGGTCACCGTCATCAACGCCGCCTACAACGGCTCTCTGGCCACCGGCGCCAGCACGTCGTTCGGCTTCAACGCCTCCTGGAACAACTCCGCCAACCCGGCGCCGACCGACTTCGCGCTCAACGGCACCACCTGCACCGGCAGCACGCCGACCCCGACGCCCACCCCGACGGTCACACCCACCGGCGGCACCGGCACGCTGCCCAGCAGCTTCCGCTGGCGCTCCGGCCCCGCGCTGATCGCCCCCAAACCGGACGCGAGCCACAACATCGCCGCCGTCAAGGACCCGTCGGTCGTCTACTACAACGGCCGCTGGCACGTCTTCGCCAGCACCGCGAACGCGAGCGGCTACAACATGGTCTACCTGAACTTCACCGACTGGGCACAGGCGGGCGCCGCCACGCACACGTATCTCGACCAGAGCGCGATCGGCACCGGCTACCGGGCGGCGCCCCAGGTGTTCTACTTCGCGCCGCAGAACAAGTGGTATCTGGTCTACCAGACCGGCAACGCCTCGTACTCGACCACCACCGACATCAGCAACCCGAGGTCGTGGAGCGCGCCGCAGAACTTCTACTCCAGCATGCCGGACATCATCCGCCAGAACATCGGCAACGGCTACTGGGTCGACATGTGGGTCATCTGCGACACGGTCAACTGCTACCTGTTCTCCTCCGACGACAACGGCCACCTCTACCGCTCCCAGACCACCGTGGCGAACTTCCCCAACGGCTTCACCAACACCGTCATCGCCATGCAGGACAGCAACAGGAACAACCTCTTCGAGGCCTCCAACGTCTACAAGATCAAGGGCACGAACCAGTACCTGCTGCTGGTGGAGGCCATCGGCAGCGACGGCCGGCGCTACTTCCGCTCCTGGACCTCGACCGCCATCACCGGCCCGTGGAGCCAACTCGCCGCGACCGAGAGCAACCCGTTCGCCCGCAGTACGAACGTCACCTTCGACTCCACCGCCTGGACCAAGGACATCAGCCACGGCGAGATGATCCGCGACGGCTACGACCAGACCCTGACCATCAGCCCGTGCCAACTCCGCTACCTGTACCAGGGCCTGGACCCGAACGCCGGCGGCGACTACAACTCGCTGCCCTGGAGACTGGCCCTGCTCACCCAGACCAACTCGACCTGCTGAGACGTCATTCGCCCCGCGGCTCCTCGTAGGGGATGCGGCTCAGGTGCATGATCTGGCCCAGCGTCCCCCACTCGTCGCCGCCGAGCTTGGTCAACGGGCGCAGCAGTTCGGCGTCAGGGCGCCCGTTGACGAGGTACTCCTCGTGCACCGCCGCGAGGAAGATCCTGCCGAAAACCATGGTGGAGTTGCCCATGCGCAGAGTGGTGTGCGAACGGCACTCCAGGACAACGGGAGCGCTGGCCACCCGGGGCGGGCGCACGTGACGGCTGGGTTCGCGTTCGATTCCCGCGGTGCCGAATTCGCTGACGATCCGCGGGAAATCGGTGGCGGTGTCGCGGATCAGGTGCAGATTCGGTTCGGAGCAGAAGTTGACGACGAACTCTCCGGTGTCCTCGACATTGCGCAGGGAGTCCTTGCGGCCGATCGAGGTGAACTGCACGATCGGCGGATCGGTGCTGGCGATGCTGAAGAAGGAGTGCGGAGCGAGATTGTCCACCGCTCCGTCGGGTGTGACGGTGGAGACCCACGCGATCGGGCGCGGAACGACGACCGAGGTCATGAACCGGTAGAAACCCGGCCCACCCAGAGCCTCGGGGTCGAAGTCAACGCGCATGCCGTTCAGTATCCATTCCGCTCACGCTGTGTAGTGACCGCCACGCGGCACAGCCGTGTCATCGTGTGAACATGGAACCGATCCCGCCGGCAAGAGGCTCCGGACGCGTCATCATCCTCAACGGAGCATCGAGCTCCGGGAAATCGACCCTGGCCAAAGCACTGCGGCAGGCGCTTGACGAGCCGTTCCTGTACGTCTCGTCCGACCAGTTCGTGGCGAGCGGAATGCTCCCCGACCGGCGCGACGAAGAAGGCCCCTTCTCCTGGTGGAACGAGATGCGGCCACGTTTCTTCAAGGGCTTTCACCAATGCCTGCCCGCCCTGGCCGGCGCGGGCAACGACCTGATCGTGGAGCACGTCATCGAATTCCGGGCCTGGCGTGAATCTCTTTCTCGCCTGTTGGCGGACTTCGACGTATTCCTCGTCGGAGTGCATTGCGACCTCGCGGAGATCGACCGGAGAGAACGCGAGCGAGGGGACCGCCGCATCGGCGAGGGCCGCTCGCACGTGGAGACCGACGGCATACACACGTTCGGCCCCTATGACTACGAGGTGGATACCAGTGACGGGATTTCAACCGCGCTCACCCGGTCCGTGGTGACCGCCTGGCACTCAAGAGGCACGCAACGCGTGCTACGGTCCCAAGTGTGACGGAGTCGATCCTGTCAAATTCGGCTGCTGCTCGTAATCGACGTCGGATTCTCTGGGCGGATTCAGTTTCCGCGATCCTGCTCATTGGAACCGGGGTTTTATTTCTGGCCAGCCGCCACACGGCAGCAGGCGGCTACCTGTCAACTGCAACGGGCCTGATCTCGCAGGCTTGCGCTGTAGGCGCTGCGGTCCTGTTGATCGCGGGACTCTGGCGGCGGCCGGATGCGCGACTGTCTCTGCTCAGTCCGATCCTTGACGAACGTGAAAACCCTGAACGACTGGTTGCGCAGCGGGTGATGCAAGCACTGGACTGGAAACTGGCGGTGCTCCGCACTGCCATGGGCATCATTATTCTGCAGGCGACCCTGATGGGCTTATCTATAGTTCTGCCGTAAGCCAATGAGCCGCCATCACCACCTGTAACGAAATCGTCACTCTTCCGAATTGAGTAGTGACCTACTCATGTCCTGGCCGGACGGCGTGCCTAGCGTCGAGGCTGATGTCAGGGAGGTGGCGATGCGGGCCTACGCGGTTGCCGCGAGCGTGATGGTGCTGATGGCCGCGATCCTGATCGGGCTGGTGAGCCCGGCGACGGCCACGAGCCTGATCAGGCCGACGAGCCCGGCGATGGCCGGAGCCGCGGCGCCGTCAGGCGAGCCGGTGGTAGGCGGGTCGGTGACGCCGACGGCCTCATCGTCCTGCCCGACGCTCGACGAGTGGAACAGCGAGACGCATGACGGCACCCACGCGGCATCCGTGCCGAACGTCATGGGAATGACGCGGGAGAACGCGAAAGCCACCCTGGCGCAGGCCGGTTTCGACACGGAGGCGACGCCTTCCGACGCGGCGGCCGACTGGACGGTGACCGACCAGACCCCCACGAGCGAGGAGCTCGCGAACTGCGGCTCCACCGTGACCATCGACCTGGAAGCGCCGACCGTGGAGGTCCCGGACGTCGTCGGCGACCCGCTCGATCAAGCGGAACAGGAGGTACGGGACCAAGGGCTCGTCTCCTCCGTGGCCCAGGGAGAGGCCGCCGAACCGCGCGTGGTGGACTCCCAGGATCCCGCCGCCGGGACGCGGGTGCCGAAAGGCAGCACCGTAACGCTGCGCCTGCGTCCCCCCACGCCGGTGTCCCCGACTCCCGAACAAGTCACGGTCCCCGACCTGAGCGGGCTCAGCGCGAGCGCGGCGAGACGGCGGGTCCAGGAGCGAGGGCTCACGCTCGTCATCGGCAGCGGCGACTCCGGCAACGTGAGCGAGCAGGAGCCGGCCGCGGGCAGCCGCGTCGAACGGGGTAGCTCCGTCACCGTCACCCTGACACCGGTCACCGGGCCGACCGACCCCGCGAGCCCAGAGGTCACCCCGACCGACACCGACGAGTCGCCGGAGGCAGGCGCCATCGACACCGACAAGACGGGCTCGTCGAGCACGCCACTGCCCGGCTTGCTGGTGGTCGTGCTCGTGGCGGCGGCCGTCCTGGTCTGGGCGCTACGCCGCGCCCGCCGCGGGCGGGGGACGCCCGCGATGGCCGCAGCATCCGCGATGACGGACATGACCGCGACCACCGTCATGCCGTCAACGTCCGCGACACCGCCGGCGCCCTCAGTCGTCTGCGTGCCGTACGCCGACCTCTCGCCCCACCTGGAGCTCCGCGAGCTGGTGGCCCCCTCGCTCAGCCTCGACTTCGTCTGCCATCACGACCAGGGCCGCCAGGAGATCAGGGAGATCGTACGGTGACCGTTACCTTCACCACCCACCCCAGCACCGCCGACCTGCTGCTCTACGCCGATCCGCGACAAGCGGCCCAGGAGCTGTCGCAGGCCGTGGACGCCCACCGGGTACTCGACGAGATCACCCGGCAGGCCCAGGCGCCGCCCGGCGAGCTGCTGCACAAGGCCGCGGAGGCGGGCGCCACACTGCTGGGCGGCATCGACGTGGGCTCGGTGCTGCTGGGCGGCTGGGCGAAATACCGCAGTCTGCGCGCCGCGGCCCGCAAGACCTTGGACAACCCGGGCATGGGGCTCATGGTGCCGCTGGCCGAGCATGAGATCGTCTCGCACCACGAGCCCTATGTCGAGGTGCAGGTCAACGGCCAGCCCGTGGGGCGGGTGACGTTCGGGATAGACCTGATCCTGCATCTGACGATGGTGACCGCGAGTGTCCGGGCCGGTCGGCTGATGCGCCTGACCGGGGGCGCCTGCACGGCCGCCATCGCCTGCAAGATCCACGGCGTCGAGGTGGCCAGAAAGGACTTCGAGCTGGTCACACTGCCGATCAACCGCGACCTCGGAGAGGGTTTTCCCCTGCTCCCCGAGGCGCGGATGGCGAGCTGACCGGTCAGTCGAAGGTCTCGTGGGTGGTGTCCGGGATGTCGTCGTCCAGCTCGACGCATACCCGATCGATCGTCCCGGTGAAGGGGAAGCCACGCGGGTAGTCCCAGCTCACCGGCGACAGGGCGTCACGGCCCAGCACCAGGCCCTGCCAGCCGATCAGGTATCGCGCGGTCGTGATCGGCTCCTTGCCGCCGGCGGGACGGCCGTCGACGGCGGCGGCGACGCCCTGGCGGGGACCGGTCTTCGTGAAGATCATCGACAGGACGCGGTCACGTACCGCCATCTGGTAGCCGCCGTACGCCGAATCCACCTTTTTCGTTACATCGGGTCGGGACCTTGGCTTCTGTTCCCGGTTCATCGATCATTTCGTGACGCTTACCAATCACCCAGCCGGAGGCACCAATGGCGAGACTCAGCCTCATCAACCCTGACGACGCGACCGGCGACGCGGCCAAGACGCTCGCGGCCCTGCCGGTCAAGCTCAACATCTTCCGCATGCTGGCGCACGCGGAGTCGTGCGTGGTCCCGCAGGTTCGACTGGGCCAGGCCATCCTCAGCAGCCTCGACCTCGGGCACCGGCTTCGTGAACTGCTGATCCTGCTCGTGGCCCAGGTCGAGGGCGGCGCCTACGAGTGGCGGCAGCACGTGCCGATCGCCCTGGGAGTCGGCGTGCCGCAGGCGCAGATCGACGCGATCGAACGGCTGGATCTCGGTAGCGACGCCTTCGACGACGCCGAGCGTGCGCTGCTCGCGTTCGGCAGGCAGGTGATCGAGACCGTCCGGGTCGAGGAGAGCGTGTTCACGGCGGTTCGGGGGCACTTCTCCGAGCGGCAGATCGTCGAGGCGATCCTGGCGATCGGCTTCTACATGACCATGGCCCGCCTGACCGAGGCGACGGAGACCGACCTCGACCCGGCCTCGGGAATGACCGTGTTCGACTCCCTTCAGCCCCGGGACGCGTCCGCGTGAACCGATCGGGAATTATCGGCGGGCTCGACCGGCTGAGCTTGTCGACATCTCCGGCACGGCACCTCTTACCCTCCCTTTGGAGCCGAACATGACCGATCGCGCCGACCAGATCATCGACGCTCTGCGCAGCGGACACGATCACCTGGCCGCTCTCGTACGCGGCCTCGCGCCCGACGACCTCACCCGGCCGTCCGGAGCGGCGGAATGGGACGTGTCACAGGTACTCAGCCACCTGGGCAGCGGCTCGGAGATCAACCTGGCCAACCTGGAGGCCTCGCTGAGCGGCACCGCCGCCCCGGACGGGGACTTCAACAAGACGGTCTGGGCCCGCTGGGACGCGATGTCCCCGGCCCAGCGGGCCGAGGGCTTTCTGGCCGCCAGCGAGGCGCTGGTCAGCCGCTACGAGAGCCTCGACGCGCAGACGAGACAGGACCTGCGGATCAAGCTCGGCTTCCTGCCCGTCCCCGTGGACGTCGCGACCGCGGCGGGCCTGCGGCTCAGCGAGTTCGCCCACCACTCGTGGGACGTCGAGGTCGCCTTCGACCCGGCGGCGGCCCTGGCCCCGGCCGCGACCGAACTGCTCCTCGACCAGGTGGGCCTGCTCATCCACTTCATCGGCAAGGCCGACGGCCTTGGCGGCCGCCGGGGCAGCCTGGCCATCCGGACCACCTCACCCGAGCGCTCCTTCGGGCTCGACGTGGCTGACAAGGTCAGCCTCATCGACGAGCCCGCCCAGCCCGACGCCGTTCTCAGCGCGCCGGCCGAGTGGTGGCTGCGGCTCACCACCGGCCGTCACTCCCCCGAGCACACGCCGGACGTCGTGACGCTCACGAGCCAGACCCTCACCCTGGACGACCTGCGCCGGGTCTTCCCCGGCTTCTGAGACCGGCCCGCCGAGCCCGGCCCAAACGCCGGGCTCGGTGGCGTGGTCCCTAGAAGCGCACCCTCCGCAGGTAGCGGTAGCCGACCTCCGTGGTACGCCGGGGAGTCACGTCCGGGGTGTCGTTCTCCACGATGTACTCCTTCACCCGGTGCGCGTCGAAGATCCGCCGGAAGTCGATGGTCCCGGTGCCGAGGTCGGCCATGTCACCGTTGAGGTCCCGGTCCTTGACGTGGAACTGCAGCACGCGCTGCGGCGCCCTGCGGATGACGTCGAGCGTGAAGCGCACCGGGTCGGCGACGCCGCGCCCGATGCCGCCGGTGACCGCCCAGTAGATGTCGATCTCCAGATGGACCAGGCGCGGATCGAGCTCGGACGTGAGCACGTCCCACGGCGTCCGCCCGCCGCCGAGGTCGGTCGTGAACTCGTGGGCGTGGTTGTGGTAGCCGTACCGCAGCCCGGCCGAGCGGGCGGCCGCCGCCTCGACGTTCATGCGCTCGGCCCATGCCTTCCACTCGTCCTCGCTGGTGGAGTTCAGGTAGGGCACGATCATGAAGGACTGGCCGAGGGTCAGCGCGTTGCTGATCTTCGTGTCCAGCCCGGCGGCGTCGGTGGTGAGGCCGTCGTGGCTGGAGCTGGCCCGGATGCCGATCCCGTCGAGGAACTCACGGAGCTGTTGTGCCGTACGGCCGAAGTAGCCGAGCGCGAGCTCGACCTTCGGATAGCCGATCTCGGCCAGGTAGGCGAGGGTGGTGTCGTAGTTCTGGGAGAGGTCGTCGCGGACCGTCCAGAGCTGGATGCTGATCTGGTCGGGAGGGACGCGGTGACCGCCGTTGCCGCGCGGGGTCGCCGCGGCGGCGGGCGTGGCGGCGGCGGCCAGGGCGCCCGCCCCGAGTCCGAGGCCCGCGGCGAGCAAGGACCGCCTGCTGGGGCCGTACCCGTAACACATGGGGATCTCCTAACGTGTGGGCTGGAGTACGACCTGGTCGCTGCCGGTCAGCGGGGGCAGGTCAGCACCGCCGGGGTCGGTGTAGCCGGCGACGAAGACGCCGGTGAGGTGGTCGGTCTCGGGGTCGTGCCCGCTCGGCTCGGTGGTCTGGATGGAGCCCGTGCAGCCGCGCGCCGTGGTCTGCGGATGGCCGTGGTCGTCGTGGCCGAGGATGTAGTCCACGGTCACGTTGGCGCAGTCCACCGGCTGGTCGTCGGCGATCCGCACCTCGAACTCGACGACGTCGCCGAAGTGGAACGCCTGCCCCTCGGCGGGCCGGATCAGCTCCACGACGGGCGCGGCGTTGCCGACCACGATCCGCACCGACGTCGCCGCGGACATGCCGGCGTTGTCAGTGACCTTGAGCGTGGCGTTGTAGAGGCCGTTCGCCTGGTACGTGTACGACCCCTCGGGGCTGCGGGAGTCGACCGTGCCGTCGGCGTTGAAGTCCCAGGCGTAGCGGAGCCGGTCACCGTCGGGGTCGGTCGTACCGGCGCTGGTGAAGCGGACGGTGAGCGGCGCGTGGCCGCTGGTCACCGACGCCGCGGCGGCCGGGATGGGAGTGTGGTTGCCGGTGTAGCCGATGTAGTCGTAGCGCGCGAGCTGGGCGTCCGGGTTCTCCTGGAAGTAGCCGTCGCCGTACTCCAGCACGTAGAGCGCGCCGTCCGGACCGAACTCCATGTCCATCGGGTTGTCGAAGACGAACGACGGCAGCACGTCCTCGATCCGTCCGTCACGGTGGAACGCCTTGACGTAGTCACGGGTCCACTCGTAGAAGAGCGGGACACCGTCGAAGTACTTCGGCCACGCCACCGGAGCGCGCCCGTGCGTGGTGCGCGGGTCGAAGTGGTACGCCGGGCCGGCCATCGGGCCGATGCCGCCGGTGCCCAGCGCCGGGAACTCCGCCGATGGCCCGTAGGAGTACCACACGTCCGGCTGCGCCACCGGCGGCAGCTTGCGCAGGCCGGTGTTGTGCGGCGACGCGTTGACGGGTGCGGCGCAGTCGAACTTCGCGCCTGACGCGCCGGTCGCGAAGTCGTAGTCCACGTATGGGAGTCGCGCCGTCGCGCAGTAGGGCCAGCCGTAGTTGCCGGCCTTGCGGATCAGCGCCCATTTGCCGGTCCCCGCCGGACCGCGCAGGGGATCGGCCTCTCGCGCGTCGGGCGAGTAGTCGCCGACGTAGAGGTCCCCGGTGGACCGGTTGACCTCGATGCGGAAGGGATTGCGCAGGCCCATCGCGTAGATCTCCGGCCGGGTGCCCGCTGTGCCGGACGGGAAGAGGTTGCCGCGGGGGATCGTGTAGGAGCCGTCCGGGCGCACCTTGATGCGAAGGACCTTGCCGCGCAGGTCGTTGGTGTTGCCGGCGCTGCGTTGGGCGTCGAAGGCGGGGTTCCGGTCGGGGCGCTCATCGAGCGGGGCGTAGCCGTCGGAGGAGAACGGGTTCGTGTCGTCGCCGGTCGACAGGTAGAGGTTGCCGGCGGCGTCGAAGACGATGTCCCCGCCGACGTGGCAGCAGATGCCGCGATCCACCGGCACGTCGAGAACGCGCTGCTCGGTGCGGAGATCGATGGTGGCGCCGGTGAAGCGGAACCGGGACAGCCGGATCAGCCCCTTGAAGGGCGCGAAGTCCGCCGGTGTGCCGGTGAACGGGGCGTCGCCCTCGTTGACGTCCGGCGTCGCCGGGTCGTCGATCGGGGTGTCGAGCGGCGGGGAGTAGTAGAGGTAGACCCAGTCGTCCGCCTTGGAGCCCTTGCCGAAGCCGGTGCTGAGGGCGATGCTCTGCAGCCCCTCCTCGTCGTGCCGGTAGACGTCGAGCCGGGCGGCCTGCGTGTTGAGGCCGGTCTTCGGATCATGTAACCAGACGACACCGGTCCGGGTGGTGTGCAGGACCCTCGAATCCGGTAACACCGCCAAGTCCATCGGCTCGCCCGGATTGTCGTTCAGTGTCACCTTCTGGAACTGGTCGTCGGGCGGCGGAGCCACAGCGGCGGCGCTCCCAGCGGCGCTCCCGGTGGCGTTCGCGACGGCGGCCGGCATGAGGATCGCCGCAGCGGTCAGGGCGGCGATTGCGGTTCTCGTTCTCATGCCTCTCCCTTCGGTCGACTCGGGGGACAAGAGAGGGCAAAGTAACGTGAATGTAACCCGACTTACGCCGATTGAGGAGGACCTAATCACGCACGATCATTCAGCTTTCGTCTTTTTTCGTACTAAGCATCGTTTCTCACCTGATCTTCATGATTCATCGAGATCCATCTGAGACGACTCGGACAACGTTGAGGCCACTGAGAACCCCTCGTACCGGATGGCCCGCATGAAACCAAGCAAGATCAGGATCGCCCTGGCGGTGATCGCCACGGCGGTCTCCCTGACCGCCTGCACCTCGACGACGGACCAGACCACCTCCGCCGGCGTGAGCACGTCCAGCGCGAGCGCGTCCGCCCCGGCGGGGACGGCTTCGGCGGGGACAGCTTCGGCGGGGAAGGTTTCGGCGAACACCGCCGACGAGGCCCAGATCACCGCCGCGCTCGGGTCCGCCGGAGTGACCAACCCCGAGCGGTGGGCCAGAGAGGTCATGG
This sequence comes from Nonomuraea sp. NPDC049269, assembly GCF_043197155.1. NCBI lineage: Bacteria > Bacillati > Actinomycetota > Actinomycetes > Streptosporangiales > Streptosporangiaceae > Nonomuraea > Nonomuraea sp. NPDC049269. The sequence continues at coordinate 461,211 of NZ_JBICSO010000011.1, read as the reverse complement.
AATACCGGCCCTACGCCGCCGACGACAACGACCTCACGTCGCTGCGGCAGAACCTGGCCAAGTACAACCCCGGCCAGGACACGGTTGACAAGATCGTCTCGGCGCTGACGCCATGACGGTGCGCAGAGGGCTCCTGGCCCTGGTTCTCATCAGCATCATGGGCGCCGCCGCGGAGCTCGCCGCCGAACGCCACTGGCAGACCTTGGAGCAGTTACTCCCTTGGGGAGCGCTGGCCGTGCTCACGCTCGCGCTGGCGATGCTCGCCGTCGGCCGGCCTCAGGGAGCGGTGACCACGGTGCGGGTGCTCGCGCTGGCCGTGCTGCTGGTGGCGGCGTTCGGCGTGTACGCCCACGTGTCCGCCAACTACGACGCGGGCCTGCTCGACCAGCGCTACGCCGACACGTGGGACGCCCTGTCCCCGCTGACCCAATGGTGGTACGCCGTCAGCAAGTCGGTCGGCGCCGCGCCACCCCTGGCGCCCGGCATGCTCGCCCAGAGCGCGCTCCTCCTCTTGCTGGCCACCCTGACCCGCACCCGCACGAACGCCGATACGCCGGCCCCGGTGCCGAACCGGTAACCAGGACACGACACGCGCACGCTCCGTTAGCATGATCTGACACAAAGTGCCGGACGGAGCAGATGCGCAACCCCCCACGCGAACTCGCCCTGGTGATCGGCTCGGTGGCTGTGCTCAGCGCGGTCTTCACCGTGCTGGCCGGGATCTACGTCAACTTCGCCACCGACGGCCAACCCGAACTCAACCCGGCGCACATCGTGCCCGCGATCCTGTTCGCCTGCCTGGCCGCCGCGCTCCCGCCGCTGGGCGGCTTCCTGCAGTCACGCTGGGCCAACCGTACGGCGACGGCGACCGATCCGTTCACCGCGCACGACCTGCCCACGTTCAAGCGGCTGCTCAAGGACCTGCGCAGGGAGGTGAGCACGCCCAAGTTCGCCGAGCTCCAGGCCCGCGCCGCCCGGCGCGGGCTCGCCTTCGACCGGGCCGACCTGGAGAAGGTCACCAGGCAGAGCGCCGCCTGGCTGACCGACACCGAGCACGCCGAGCCGGTCATCCGCGCCTTCCTCCTGGTGCATGAGGTGCCGGACGCCGCGGCGCACAAGTGGCTCCAGTCCTACCGCAGACTGGCCAATCCCCAGCCTGCCCGGCCCACCCGCCGCACCAGACTGATCGTCGGCATCGTGGTGTCGGTCGCGCTCACGACCGCGGCCTTCCTGACCTACGTGGTGTACGTCGACACCCACGTCCCCGACTCGCTCAACCGCTCGAACGTGACGATCCTCTCCCTGTACGCGCCCGGCAAGCCCCTGGTCGTCAACACCTCCACCACCGCTCCCCCGCACGCCAGGCTGGGCGGCTCGGCCATCAACACGGTCCTCGGCGAAGCCCAGCGGTGGGACCTCGAACCGGAGAAGCACGACGGCGCCTTCCTCTACCGGATCCGCAACCGTCTGAGCGAGCGCTGCCTGACCCCGGAGGCCCGGCGCATCATCGAGGGGATCTACCTGACCGAGGCGGCCTGCGACGACTCCGACGACCAGCTCTGGCGGCTCACCGGCGACCACGCGATCGCCATCGCCTCCCCCCAGGGAGACCTGTGCGCCGAGCCCAACCAGAGCTCCGCGGAGCCGGGCACCCCGCTGATCCTGCTGCCCTGCGCCGCCGACCGGCCCGGCCAGCGCTGGCTGGTCACCGCCCGTCTGCCGGACCTCGGCAGCTCACTGGCCAGCGCGGAGAACGGCCGGTGCCTGGACGCCACGGGCACTGCGGACCTGATCATCTGGGGCTGCCACGGCGGCGTCAACCAGGCGTTCGGCTACCAACGGAATGCCCAGGGCGAGTACGCGATCACGAGCATGGGCGGCTGCCTGACCGCCGCCGGTCCACCGGATCAGCGACGGCCGGCCCGCGAGTCCTGCTCCGGCTCCACCGGCCAGCTCTGGCGCTTCAACTACCGCTCGGCGTACAACCGGTGGCACTACTGGGAGGTCCAGCACGTCGCCAGCGGCCTGTGCCTGGAGATGGAGCCTGCCCAGCAGTCGGTGTCACTACGCCCCTGCACACGCGCGAACGTCCAGCAGTGGCGCACCCCCGACTGGCTGAACCCCCCGAACACGCCCGCCCACCCTCAGTGAACGCGGAATCAGCGCGCCTCCCCCAGCGGGCCGCGCGTGCGGCCGACCATGGGAGGATGCTGGCCAGCAACCGCCTGCCCGTCCTGAGCCTGGCGCTGGCCTCGGGCGCCATGGACGCCTTCACCTTCCTCGCCCTGGGCCGGGTCTTCACCTCGAACATGACCGGCAACCTGGTCCTGCTCGGCGTGTCAGCCGGTCACGGCCACTTCTCCGAGGCCCTGGGCTCGCTGGTGGCGCTGACCGCGTTCACCTGCGGCCTGGTCGGCACTTTCCGGTTCACCGTCTCGACCACCGGCTGGACCGCCCGTACCAGGCTGGCCCTGGGTGCCGAGCTGGTCCTGCTGATCGCGCTGGCCCTCGCCTGGGCCCTGTCCGGCCCACGCCTGCCGGTGATCGCGACCGCCGCCCTCGCCATGGGCATCCAGAGCGCGGTGACCGACCGCCTGCACTCCTTCATCGGCTCGACGACGTTCATCACCGGCGCGCTGACCAGCTCGATCTCCCGGCACCTCACTCCCGGCACGGGGCCGCCGCATATCCCCGAGCTGGTGGCCGTACTCCTCGCCCTGTCACTCGGCGCGGCCGCCGCCGCAGTGACCCTGCACCTGCTCCCCGCGGCGGCTCCCGTGATCGCGCTGCTGGGCGCGGCGATGGCCCTGATCTCCAGTACACGCTGACGCGTCTCCAGACACGCACGGACCGCGACCCGGCCGCGCGCGATCAGCTGAGTCGCTGATCCAGGCGGAACGCCACCTCGACGCCCGCTTGGTCCTTACCGATGAGCTCGCACAGTGCCGCCCTGATGGGGAGCCAGTGGGGGCCAGTGCCCGATGGCATGAGGGTGGCGGTGAACGGGTGGCCGTCGATGGTTCCGCCGACCTTCACGGGACGCCTTGTCCCGAAGAGTTCGGCGGAGCCCGGCACGGTCACGAAGGTAGGGAAGGCTCCGTCCTTCTCGATCCGTGCGGTGAAGGTGTGGTCAAGCGGTTGCGCGGGCATCGTCGTCTCCTGAAGTCGTCTGCCGGGGGTCAGCACTCAGTTCTCGCGCAGGACCTCACGCAGCCGGGGAGCGAACCGGTCGGGGTCGTCGGCGAAGCCGATGTGGCCGCCGGGGAACATCGTCGGCTCGATGCCGAGTGCCGCGGCGAGCGCGGTCGACGTACGGTCGCAGATCTGGCCGGTCGAGTCCTCGCCGATGCCGACCACGACGCGGGTGCGCACTGAACGCAGGGCGGCGAGGTCGGGCTGCCAGCGGACGGTGCCACGCAGCTCGTGGGCGAACCAACGGCGCTCGTCCGCGACCTGCTGCGGATCGCGTTCCCCGCCGAACATCATCTCGATCACCTCCTGCGGCATGGCGATGTTCGCCTGAGCCATGAACTTCGTCCAGGCCCCTACGACATCACCGGCGAGGTAGGTGGCGATCTGGTCTTCGGTCCCGGCGTGGAGTCGCTCGCGGTCCGCCAGCGTTTCGACCAACGGCGGCTCGTGGGCGATGACAGTATGGACCTGCTCGGGGGAGGCGATGGCCAGGGCCAGGGCGGTGACGGCGCCGCCGCTGGAGCCGAAGACCGCGGCCGGGCCGGCGTCCAGGTGGGTGATGAGCCGGGACAGGTCGTCGGCGCGTAGCCCCGGGGTCGAGTCCTGGCCGGGGTCGTGGAGAGGGCTGCGGTTGATGCCGCGCGGGTCAGTGGTGAGCACGGTGTGGTCGGTGGCCAGGAGTTCGGCCGCCGCGGCGAAGGACCTGGCGTCCATCGGGGCGCCGACGAGCACCAGCAGGGGGCCCTCGCCACGTACCTCGTAGTGCAGGCGCGCGTCGGGGATCTCAAGGGTACGGACGATGTGGTTCATGGTTTTCTCCTTCGGTCGAAGAGGTGACTCCGGCGATGGGGCAGAATCGTCGCTTGTGAGCGAAGTCTTTTCCGCCACGTCGGCGGACCCGGCTGCGGAGGGCGCCGAGGACCTGGTCCGGGCACGCGCGGGGGACGACGCCGCGTTCAACCGGCTCGTACGGCCGCTGCGCCGGGAGCTGCACGCCCACTGCTACCGCATGCTCGGCTCCACCCATGACGCCGACGACGCCCTGCAGGACGCGCTGTTGCGGGCGTGGCGGGGGCTCGCGCGTTTCGAGGGCCGCAGTTCACTGCGCTCGTGGTTGTACACCGTGGCCACGCGCACCTGCCTGGACACCATCGAGTCCAGGGGCAGGCGGGCCCTGCCGATGGACCTCGGCCCGGCCAGCGACCGCGCCGTGCTCGGCGACGCCCCGCTGACCGACGTCGCCTGGCTGGGCCCTTATCCCGGCACCGGCCCGGGCGAGCGCTACGAGCAGCGCGAGGCCGTCGAGCTGGCCTTCGTCGCCGCCCTGCAACACCTGCCGGGCAACCAGCGCGCGGCGCTGCTGCTCTTCGAGGTCCTCGGGTTCTCCGCCGCCGAGATCGCCGCCACGATGAACACCTCGACCACGTCGGTGAACTCCGCCCTGGCCCGCGCCCGCAAGATCGTCGCGGAGAAGGTGCCTTCCCTTGGCCAGCAGCAGACTCTGCGCCAGATCGGCGACGCCCGGGTGCGGGAGATCGTCGCCGGCTACTCCACCGCGCTGGAGCGCGGCGACTCCGACGCCCTGGTCGCGCTCCTCACCGAGGACGTCACCTGGTCGATGCCGCCGCTGCCGCACTGGTACCACGGCCTCGACGCCGTCACCGACTTCGCCGTGCGGGTCCCGCTGACCTCATGCGGAAGCTGGCGGCACCGGCCGGCCACCGCGAACGGCCAGCCGGCCGTGGCCTGCTACCTCCGGAACGACGACGCCGGCGCGCACGTCGCCTGGTCGATCAACGTACTGACCCTGCGTGGCGAGCGCATCGCCGAGATCACCTCGTTCGTCGGCCCCGAGCACTTCACGCCCTTCGGGCTGCCGCCCTCGCTGCCCTGACGTTTCTTCTCACTGAGGCTTAATGGTCGCCTCAGCGCGGTTCAAGGGCCGCCGTCGATCGTAGGCGTCATGAGCACGATGACCGCACAGTTGCTGGAGCGCCCGACCAGTGGTCGTCGCGCCCCGGCCGACCACCGGGGCGACCCGCGGTGGGCACGCCCCGCGATGTGGGGCGTGCTCGCCCTGGCCGCCGTCCTTTACACCTGGGCGCTCGGCCAGAACGGCTACGCCAACGACTACTACTCCGCCGCGATCTACTCCGGCACCCAGAGCTGGAAGGCCTTCTTCTTCGGAGCCCTCGACGCCGGTTCGTACATCACCGTCGACAAGCCGCCACTCGCGCTGTGGGTGATGGGCCTGTCGGCCCGCCTCTTCGGGTTCGGAACGTGGAGCATGCTGCTCCCCCAGGCCGTCGCGGGCGTCGCCGCCGTGGGCCTGGTCCATTCGGCGGTACGACGTACGCTCACCGCCAGGCCGATCGGGGACGGGACGGGGCACCTGGCCCATGTCGCGGCGCTGATCGCGGCCCTGGTGATGACGCTCACGCCGATCACGGTGGCCATCAACCGGGACAACAACCCCGACACCATCCTGGTGCTGCTGCTGGTCGCGGCGGCCTGGTTCTGCCTGGAGGCGATCCGGACCGGCCGCACGCGTACGCTGCTGGTCACGGCGCTGCTGGTCGGCCTGGCGTTCAACACCAAGATGCTCCAGGCGTACCTGGTGCTGCCCGCCTTCGCGGCCGTCTACCTGATGGCGGCACCGGGCCGGCCGCTGCGGCGGATCGGGCGGCTGCTCGCGGCCGGCGCGGTGCTCGTCGTCTCCAGTGGCTGGTGGATGGCGATCGTCGATCTGTGGCCGTCGGGCAGCCGGCCGTACATCGGCGGCAGCGCGGACAACACCGTCTGGGACCTGGTCGTCGGCTACAACGGCCTCGGCCGGATCTTCGGTGCGAGCGCCGGTAGCAGCGGCGGCGGCGCCAACTTCGGTGGCGAGGCCGGGGCCACCCGGCTGTTCAACGACACGATGGCCGGGCAGATCTCCTGGCTGATCCCGTTCGCGGCCCTCGCCCTGGCCGTGGGGGTCGCCCTGATCGGCCGTCGGCCGCGGACCGATCCGGTCCGGGCCGCGCTGCTGCTGTGGGGTGGCTGGCTGGCGATCCACTTCGTGGTGTTCAGCTTCTCGGAAGGCGGCTTCCACCCCTACTACGCCACCGCGATGGCGCCCGCGATCGCCGCTCTCACCGGAATCGGCGCGGTGCTGATGTGGCACGCCTACCGGCGGTCCACCGCCTGGAGGTGGGCGCTGCCGCTCGGCATCGCCGTCACCGGTGGCTGGTCCTTCGTGGTGCTCCGCCGTACCACCGACTTCGTGTCGTGGCTGCCGTGGGTGGTCGCCGGCGCGACGGCGGTGGCGGTGCTCGGGCTCCTGGCGGTCGCGTTCGGCGCCAAGCGGCTGGCCGCCGTGGCGCTGGTCGCGGGGTTGTTCGGCGGTCTCGCCGGGCCGGCCGCGTACGCGGTGACCCCGCTGACCTCGGCCGTCCAGGGCACCAACCCGACCGCGGGCCCGGCCGGCAGCGGCGGGATGGGGAGAATGGGCGGAATGGGCGGCGGACCCGGTGGCACCCAGCAACGTACGGCCGACCAACGTACGGGCCGGCCCGGCGGCGGTGGGCAGGTGAGCACTCAGCTCATCGCGTACCTGAAGGCCAACCAGGGCGACGCCACCTGGCTGGTGGCCGTCGACAGCGCGCAGAGCGCGTCCTCGATCATCCTGTCCAGCGGCAAGGCCGTCATCGCCATGGGCGGCTTCACCGGCAGCGACCCGGCCATGACCGTCGCCAAGCTCAAGGGGTACGTCGCCGACGGCACGCTCAAGTACATCCTGATCACCGACGGCAGAAGCTCTTCGGTGACCGAGTGGGTCAAGGCCAACGGCACCCTGGTGGACGCGTCCGCCTACGGCGGCACCGACAGCAGCGGTCAGGCTCTCTACGAACTCGGCTGACGAGTTGAGAGCGGCCCGGGCGGCGCTGATCGCCCGGGCCGTTCCGCACACTCATGGGCGCCGGTGCCGGTAGTGGTCGACGACCAGGCCGGCGGCGCACGCGAGGGTGGCCAGACCGAATCCGATGCCGACAAAGATGTTGATGTTCGAGGTCACGATGTTGAGCACCGCGCTGATCAGGAGCAGGACCCACAGCACGGGACGCAACATCCCGCGCTGGGCGGTCTGGGCCGAACGGGATGACTCGGTCATGGTGTGCTCCTCACTCGACGGGCTGTCACACATCGAAGCTACGAGCGATCACCGCCGACCACGATCCCACCAGCGAGACAGGCGTGGTACAGCAGGCTGTACTCCTTGGCCGACGATCTGTCGACCGCCCGGGTGATGCCTTATTGTCCTGGGCTATGTCCACCCACGACCCCACGGCCGACCGGCGGGCGGCCCGTGGATGGGACGCGTTCGCGTTCGCCCGCGCCCGAGCAGTCCTGGACGCGCTCGAACATATCGTCGGCGGGCTCGGCACCGCGGTCCTGGCGTTCGTCGCGCTCGTGCTGGTGATCGCCACCGCGCTGACCTGCCTCATCGGTGTGGGCCTGCTGCTGGCGCCCGTGACGCTGCGCGTGGTGCGGGTCGTCGCCGACCGGGAACGCGGGCGGCTGTCCCGCTGGGGTCCGGAGGTCGTCGGCCCGGCGCCGATGCCGCACGGGCTGCGCGCCGCCCTCGCCGACTCGGCCGTACGCAGGGAACTGGGCTGGATGGCCGCCCATGGCATTTTCGGCCTGCTCCTCGGTGGGGTGGGTATCTCACTGCCCATCTACGTGGTGCGGGACACCTTCTTCCCGTTGTACTGGTGGCTGTTGCCACCGGAAGAGGCGGCCACGGGGGCCATGGGGATCTGGACCGTGCAGGGCTGGTCCGGCGCCTTCGCCGTCACCTTGCTGGGCCTGGGCTGGATCATCCTCTGCGGGGCGGTCCTCCCGGGCATGGCGCGGCTGCAGGCCTGGCCCGGCCGGCGGCTCCTGGCACCGGTCTCCGGCACCGACCTCGCACTGCGGGTCGTGCAGCTCACCGCGACCCGCGCCGCCGCGCTCGACGCGCACTCCGCCGAGCTGCGGCGCATCGAACGATCGCTGCACGACGGGACGCAGAACCGGATCGTCGCCGTCAACGTCCTGCTCGGCGCGGCGCGCCGGGCGCTGACCCGCGATCCGGCCAGCGCCGAGGCCATTCTCGAACGCGCGCAGGACGCCGCCGAACAGGCGCTCGCCGAGCTTCGCGGGGTCGTCCGCAGCATCCTGCCGCCGGTACTGACCGACCGCAGCCTCGCCGACGCCCTCACCGGCCTGGCCACGGCCTGCCCGGTGCCCTGCCGGATCGACGCCGACCTCCCCGTCCGGTGCGCCTCCTCCGTCGAGGCGACGGCCTACTTCGTGGTGGCCGAGACGCTCACGAACATCGCCAAGCACAGCCAGGCCCGGCACGCCACCGTCACGGCCCGCCTCGATGACGACCGGCTCGACCTACAGATCACCGACGACGGCCAGGGCGGGGCGGACGAACGCAACGGATCAGGGTTCGTCGGCATCCGCCGCCGTACCGAAGCGCACGATGGGACATTCATGCTGAACAGCCCTCCTGGGGGACCCACCACCGTGACCGTGAGCCTGCCATGCGGATCGTGATCGCGGAGGACGACGCGCTCCTGCGCGAAGGGCTCGCGCTGCTGCTGCGCGCGGAGTCGCTCGACGTCGTGGCCACCGCCGGCGACCCCGCCGGCTTCCTGGAGGCCATCGGCGTTCACGAACCGGATGTCGCGATCGTCGACGTACGGATGCCGCCGACCCACACCGACGAGGGGATCGTCGCCGCCGTGGAGGCCAGGCGACGCCAGCCGGACCTGGCCGTGCTCGTGCTGTCCGCCTACGTCGAGCAGGCGTTCGCCACCGAACTGCTCTCCCATGGCAGCTCCCGACTCGGGTACCTGCTGAAGGAGCGGGTCGGGAGGGTCGATGAGTTCCTGAGCGCGCTGCACCGGGTGGCGGACGGCGGTACGGCCATCGATCCGGATGTCGTGGCGCAGCTGCTCGTACGCACCCGGCCCGACACCCGGCTGGACCGCCTGAGCCCTCGGGAGCGTGACGTGCTGGCCCTGATGGCCGAAGGTCTGGGCAACACGGCCATCGCCGAACGGCTCTTCGTCACCGACGGCGCCGTACACAAGCACATCCGCAGCATCTTCGCCAAGCTCGACCTGGCGCCCACCGACCGGGCGGACCGACGCGTCACCGCCGTCCTGCACTTCCTCGAGGACGCCAACCGCCGAGTCTGACCGGCCAACCGCAGTCTCGCGTCAATACGCTGCGACGACCGTCGTAGCGGCTCCTCATCTGTGATCAGTTATCGCGATGAGCTCTGCTCGGAACGCATGTATCCGTATCCCGGTCGGCGGCATTGACTGACAGTATCTGGCTACCCGTCCTGAGGCGGCATACGTCGGCGTCGATACCGGGCGGAGGCGGCTATGTCGGTCGAGACCATGATGTCGGTGGCGGCGGATGGGCATCGGACGCTCGACGCGTCGTTGGACGCGTCTCTTCTCGCCGGCCGCTACCGGCTGCTCGAACCGCTCGGGCGAGGCGGCATGGGCACTGTCTGGCATGGTCGTGACGAGCTGCTGGCTCGCGAGGTCGCGATCAAGGAAGTGCCCTTGCCCCCCGGGCCCGAACGGACGATCCTGGCCGAGCGTACGCGGCGGGAGGCCCGCGCCACGGCACGCATCAGCCACCCCAATGTCGCGGGCGTGTACGACGTCATCGAAGTGGCCGGACAGCCCTGGATCGTGCTGGAGCTGGTGCGCTCTCGAACCCTTGGTCAAGTGGTCGCCCAGGACGGCCCGCTGTCTTCATGCGCGGTGGCGAAGATCGGGCTGGCCGTGCTCGACGGTCTGTGCGCCGCTCACGCGGCCGGGATTCTGCACCGGGACATCAAGCCGGACAACGTGCTGCTGGCTCAGGACGGTCGTGTGGTCCTGACCGACTTCGGCATCGCCGTGATGGACAGCGAGGCGTCCATTACCCAGGCCGGGATGCTGACCGGCACGATGGCCTATCTCGCTCCCGAACGGGTCACCGGCGATGCCTGCCGGCAGTCGGACCTGTGGTCACTGGGCGCCACCCTTTTCCTGGCGGTGGAAGGACGGCCTCCTTTCTCCCGTGACACGGCGATTCACACTCTCGCCGCGGTGCTCGCCGACCCGCCTGATCCCTTCGAAAGGGCTGGACCGCTGGCGGTCGTACTCGCCGGGCTGCTCCACAAGAACCCCACCATGCGGCCAGACGCGGTCCGCGTACGCGAGCAGCTCCGGCACGTGGCGGATTTATGGCCGCCGGAGGAGCGGACGGCGACCCCCCTCGTGCGCACCCGAGTGGAAGAGACCTTGCCGTTCGTGCCCGGATTCGCCACGCCGTCGATGAGAGAACCCCAGCTCGGCAGGAGCAAGGCCCGCTGGGCGCTGATGGTCGGCCTGTTCGCGCTGCTCACGGCAGGCGCGGCTTGGTCCGCCGGAATGGCGTATGAATCAGGGGCGCGGCAGTCGTTGACCGTCCCGGTCGGCCCCCTCGCACCTGCCGCCGGCCGCGACGGCCTCTTCGAGGGACGCGACGCCGCGGGCAAGGGCGGCACGATCAAACGCTTCGGGGAACACCTCAACCCCCCGCGGGTCCACTGTGGTCGCCTTGGACAAGCCCGGCGAGCGTGCGAGCTGTCAGTGGTACTTCCCGCGACTCTCAGAGCGTCGGCGGTCGCTGACGGGGATGCACATACGTGATTGACGATGAGTTCATCTGGGATTGGCCATTTCCGTCCCCTCGGAACTACCGGATGATCAATTCATGGCCGGCTGCAGTCCCATCATCGAGTTCGTCGCGTTCAGCAATGGTCGCCTGCGCATAAGGCATGATCTCGATCGGCGGGAGCTGCGGGTCATGGGCGATCTGGACTGCGTCACCTTGCACGTCCTCGTCGGTGCGTTGGCCTCGATCACGGGTGGTGGCGGAGTCTGCGTCGATCTGGCGCACCTGGAGTTCATCGACGTCGGCGCCTTGCGGGTCTTGGTCAACGTCGCCGCTCAGCGGGACGACGGACACGTTCTCACGTTGCGATCCGCGCCGCCGCAGGTGTGCCGCTTGCTCAACCTCACCGGCTGGGGCGAGGCGCCCCGTCTTCGCCTGCAGGCCGCGACGGATCCGCTGGCGGCCGTCCTTTTCCCTCGCCCCGGGCAGAGCGTCGCCCCCACGGAGCTACCCTCGCCCGCCTAAGCGCGGCGAATCGGGCAAGGTCATGGTGGACATCTCTGGCTCCTCGAACTTTCGTTGCCTTCTCCGCACGGCCCCGGTTCGCGCGGAGAAGGCAACGGGTTGAACTCTGGCCCGACGGCCGTCTCAGAGCCGGCGATCGTCCGGGGCCATAAACCCGGGAGGGTCCACCAGGGTCGGCGGCGGACCGTCATCGATGACGTCCTGTCGGCTGCGGACGGTCGACTCGCTCCAGCGTGATCTCGTACGCAGCAGCAGCGGCAGCACCAGCCCGACGGCGCCGCCGAGCATCAGGATGACGCCCGCGATGCGCAGGTCCAGGCCGCCGATCGAGCCGTTCGTCAGCGCGAAGGTGAGGATGGCGCCGACGACGATGACCGCGATGGCACCGGCGACGGGCATCACGCATCGCCCATGCCGTGGCAGGACCGTGCGTGCGTGGGCGAGCCGATCAGGGTCATCGGCGGCCGACCCGACGGTGCGGACGCTGCCCAGTGAGCACGTTGTAGGCGAAGAGCAGGACTGCCGCCCCGACGATGGCGCAGACCCAGGTGGACAGGTTGAAGAAGCCCTGCACACCGGCGACGTGGAACACCTGTGTGGCCACGAAGCCGCCCAGCAGTGCCCCTGCGACGCCGAGTACGAAGGTGATGATCAAACCCTGCGGATCCTTGCCGGGGACCAGAGCTCTGGCCACTATTCCGGCTACCAGTCCGAGGATGATCCAGGCGATGATGCCCATGACCGAACTCCTCTTGCAGCGAATCGAGGTCTGCGAGGATCGGCCTTCCGGACCGGTCGAAGCAGGAAGCCGGCCGCCGCGGAATTGCTGGCGCCGACTGTCACACTTGTTCGCTTCGACCCAACACCCAGACGTTCTTAATGGAAACAGCCGATCTCGGATGAGGCCATCACCACAATCGATCACCGTGGCGTGGATCAGGCGGTCTCCTCGTCATCGCCTCGGTCGACAGCTATCGAAGCCCCGGCGATCGGTTGCAGCCAGCCGAGCCGCTCGGCGAGTCGTCTGGCGCTGTCGATGACGTCGGCCAGGTGGCGGGAGGGGTTCGCGTCGCGCCACAAGAGTGACCAGGGGTAGTGCGTGACGGGTTCGGCCAGCGGCCGCCACGTGGTGCCCGGCCGGTTGGACGTGCGGGAGGAGGAGGGGATGCAGTGCACACAGCGGTGCTGGAGGACGAGGTCGGCGGCGGCGCGGGTGCTCTCGACCGTTCCCTCGTAGACCGTGGGCGCGAATCCGGCCGACCGGCACAGCTCGATGACGAACTGGTTGAGCTCCGGCGTCTGGCTCTCCTCGCCGAGCAGCAGGAGCTCGTCGGCGAGGGCGGTGACGGGCACGGCGTCGCGGCCGGCGAAGCGGTGGTCATCGGCGACCAGCACGCCGAGCGGATCGAGCCGGATCAGTTCGGCGGCCACGCCGGGCCGGGTCTGGGAGGCACGACCGATGCCGATGTCCAGGCGCCCGTCGGCCAGTTGCCGGTACTGCTCAGGGGTGCCCGCTTCGACCTGGTGGATCGTGAAATCCGGATGGCTGCGCTGGACCTCGCGCAGGATCTGGGGCATGGAGTCGTAGGCGGCGTCGATGATGCCCACGCGAAGCGTCGGCGATGGCGCCACAGCGTTGCGGGCGGCTTGCTTGGCCCTGCTCACGTGGTCGAGGATCTGGCGCGCCTCGACGAGGAAGGCCACACCCGCGGGTGTCAGGTCGACGTGATGGGTGCTGCGGTCCAGCAGCCGCACTCCTAACTCCCGCTCCAGCCGCTGCACCTGCTGGCTCAGCGCGGACTGCACGATGTGCTCCCGGGCCGCCGCCCGGCCGAAATGCAGCTCCTCAGCGAGCGTCACGAAATAGCGCAGTTGGCGCAGCTCCATGGCCGCCACCTCTTCCCAAGCCGGGCGGCGCCGATACCGACCATCGTCCTACCACTGTAGAACGTCTTGGGAATCGTCAGCAGGCGTCACTTGCTGGGCTGGGGGGTCTGACAAGCGATCTTCGGGTTCATGCCGAGATAGTTGAGGGGACCCGCCAGAATCGTCACGGCGATCGTGGCCACCTGGTTGCAGTCATCGATCGGTTTTGTGTAGTAGTCGCGCTGGGCCGCCGCGAAGGCGCCGACGACCAGCCAAAGGATCACCACTATCGATCCTAAGCGCATAGGTTCTCCTTCCCTCTTCCTGACTGTGGCCTCCCCTCTCCCCTCAAATGGGGCAAGGAAACGGAGTCCTAAGCAGCCAGGTCCTTGACCCGTCCTGTGGTGCTGGTGGCCGCCAGAGCGACGGCGAACAGGATGAGCTGATTGAGGATCTTGAGAAACACCAGCATCCCCACGGCGCCGGTGACGACCTGGTAGGCGGGGTTGGCCGCCGTCAGGTTGAGGTAGACCTGCCCGAGGGTCTTGAGCACCTCCAGGCCGATCACGATGACGAGCGCGGGGCCGATCACCCTGCGCAGCGGCAGGTGCAGCCGTGGCGGAGCGGTCAGCAACGCCATGGCCAGCAGGGTGTTGACCCCGAGACCGATGACGAACGCGGCCGCGGACAGCACCCACTGGGCCGAGATGGCGTCCGTGCCCACGGTGTGCACGGCCAGCCAGCTCAGCAGCCACTCAGCGGCGAAGGCGACGCCGACCGACAGCAGGAGCAGCAGCCCGAGCCCGGCCACCACGCCCAGGTCGATGAGCTGACGCAGGAGGAAGTGTCCCGGATACTGCTCCAGCCGCCAGATCGCCCTGCTGGCCGAGCGCAAGGTGTCCATCCAGAACAAGCCCGTCAACGGCAGCGCGACGAACGCCACCAACCCGGCCGTCCCGCGCGCGTCGATCAACGCCTGGACGTTCAGCCGCGGAAGGTTCTCGCTCAGGTAGTGCTGCACCGCGAGCAGCACCGGCGGATAGTCCAGGAAACGACCGAGAATCGCGAACCCCAGCAGCGCCAGCGCGAAGGTGGCGAAGAAGGAGTAGTACGTGAGCGCGGCCGACAACCGGCCGGCGTCCGTCTTGTCGTAGCGGATCACGGCCCGGACCAGATGATCCAGCCAGCCATGACGGCTTCTCGCCCGCTGCCAGGCCGCCGCCAGCCGCTGTCGTGTCACTTGAGGTTGTTCACCGTACCGTTTCGTGCTGGTCGCGGGTGGAACCGCCGGAAAACTTCACTCTGCCCCCGCGAACGCGAGGTAACGCGTGTCTCATTGTCTCGGCCGCACCTTACTGGGCAGGTGTGAGCCGTGCCTATCAGGGCCGGAGATGAGAGTCTGAAGGTGTGAAGCCGGATCAAGAGCCCCTCTGGGGGCTGGTGCCGCCCACGCTGGCCAAGATGGCCGCGTGGAGCGCCTGCTTGATCTTCATCGGGGTCGTGGCCAACTACGTGTTCGGCATCGTGGCGACGATGCGCATCGTCGCCCTGCCGGTCGCGGTCGCGCTGCTGCTGACCGCGCTGCTGTTCCCCCTCACCAGGCGGCTGCGCGCGGCGGGGCTGCGGGCGATCTACGCCACGTGGGTCACCATGCTGGTCGCGTTCGCCGTACTGGGCGGGACCGGCTGGATCATCGGGGTACGCGCCAACGAGGAGTTCCCCGGCCTGGTGAAGCAGGTCCAGCAGACCGCCAAGACGGTGGAGGGCTGGCTCTACACCGGCCCGCTGCATCTGCAGCCGTACCAGCTCAGCAAATGGGTCGATGACATCGCCAACCTGGTCACCGCGCAGCAGCGGCAGATCACCACGACGGTGCTCGCCGGCACCGTCGTGCTGCTCGAAGTGCTGGCCTCGATCGTCCTGCTGCTCTTCGTGACGTTCTTCCTGCTCAAGGATGGCGAAGGGATCTGGGCCTGGTTCCTCAAGGCGTTCGGCACGGTCGCGCCACGAGTCGATCGAGCCGGGCGGACCGCCTGGGTCACGCTCTCGCACTACGTCCAGGGCACCGTGGCCGTGGCGGCGGTGCACGGCGTGCTCATGGGCATCGTGCTGGCGGTCATGGGCGTCCCGCTGTGGGCGGCGCTCGCCGTGCTGATCTTCCTGGCCAGTTTCATCCCGATCGTCGGTATCTTCTTCGCCGGAGCCGTCGCGACGCTGGTGACACTCGGTGCGAAGGGCCCGATCTACGCGCTGATCTTCCTCGGCATCCTGCTCGTCGAGCAGCAGTTGGAGAACCACGTGCTCCAGCCGCTGATCGTCGGCCGGGCGCTGCACTTCCACCCGCTGGCGATCATCATCGTGCTCGCCGTCGGCGGCATCCTGGCCGGGATCGCGGGCGCGGTCGTGGCCGTGCCGATCGCCGCGATCCTGTATCGGTCGGTGCCCGAGCTCTTCCGGGACGCTCCACCCGAGCTCCCCCGTGGGCCGGCTGCGGCACCACCGGCGCACCCGGACAAACCCACACAGGCGGCCGGGCCCTTGGCTCCCACCAGCAGGAAGTCCGGGCCGGCTTAGTCCGTGGCCAGGAGGATCTTCAGCAGTTCCTCGGGCGCGTCCCGCATCACGTTGTGCTTGGACGCGAGGGCGTGCACCCGCCACGAGGGATCGTTGAGCACCTGCTCATAGGTGGCCTTGAACGGCGATTCCCCTTCCGACAGGGTCGCGTACACGTACTCCTTGCGCCGGAACCGGTCGAGGTCGCCACGCAGGCGGATCGATTGGAGGAGGGACGCCAGCGGGTGCGGCGTGGCTCGCGGATCGAAGAACGGCAGCGGTGGCGTCGTGTAGCCGTTCGTGCCGGCGTCGCTGAGATACCACTCGCGCGTGCCGCCCGGGGCCAGGGTCCAGCAGGAGTCCCCGTCCCGGGGCACGAAGGCGTCGACGTAGACCAGGCCCTCGACGCGTTCGGGGGCGCGGTCGGCCGCGCCGGTGATCACCATTCCGGCATAGCTGTGCCCGACCAGCACGGCGTCGGTGATCTGCTCGTCCTCCAGGAGATTCACCACGTCATCGACATGCGTGTCGAGGTTGACCGAGGCGTTGAGCAGGTGCTTCCTGGCCCCCAGTCCGGTCAGCGTGATCGGGTAGGCCTCGTGGCCGTGCTGCCGGAGCCGACGCGCCAGCGGTTCGAAGCACCACGCGCCGTGGCAGGCGCCGGGAACAAGCACGAAGGTCGTCATGTCTCCACCCTGCGACAGGACGAGCCAGAAGTCCAAGAGATGATCCGTCTGCTTACCAGCACGATTGATTATGGAGGCCGAGGCCGCCGTCGCCCCGCAGCGAGCGACGGCGGCCTCGGCCTGCCCCCGGTCAAGATCGGGGAAGCGGCCAGGTGAGCTGGGCGTGTACGGCCGCGGGAGCACCGGTGGCCAGGGCCCAGTAGCGGTCGCCGTACGACCAGTGCCACCACTCCGTTGGATAGTTCACGAAACCGGCCTCGGACATGGCGTCACCGAGGATGTCCCGGTTGGTGGTGGCCTGGTGGGAGATGTTGGTCGCCGCCGTGTAACAGGCGTCGTCGCTCTCCTCCGGGCCGGCGTTCACCTCCGTGCCCATGTCCAGCTCCGTGCCGTCCTGGGTGCACAGGGTGAGGTCCACCGCCGCGCCGCAGACGTGCGGGCCGATGTGCGGCGGGGCCAGGGAGCGGCTGGCCTGCACGTAGACGTGCTCCCGCGGCCAGTCCGGGTTGGCCTCGCTCAGCGTGGCCGCGTACCGCCGGAAGTACCGCTCCTGCAGCTTCGGCGGCCGGTACGCCTCCACGATGAGCAGGCGCAGCCCCGGGGGGAGCAGGCTCTGGGCGTGCAGGAGGCGTTCGACGTGACCCTGGCGGATGTGCGCGTACGCGCCCTCCGGATCGGCCATGCGCCCGTCCAGCCGCAGCTCGGGTACGGTGCGAAGGTCGACCAGCGGCTCTCCTCGATCCTCGACGGGCATCTCGCTGACCCGCGGGTCGGACATGAGGACGATGTCCAACACGGCTGTTCTCCTTGCGTTGGTCGGGCAGGCAAGGAGAACGTTCGTCGAGAGCTCTACAAATCCACTCCAAAAACGCATCAACCCCGGGAACGTCCCAGCTCTCCGCGCGTCGGAACCCGTGTCACGCCCCGGTTTCGGCCACCACGACGACGTCATGAGGAGCCAGCTCCACCCCGGCGGCGCTCACAGAACGGTCACCGTGGTTGAGCAAGAACAGATGCTTCCCGCGCCGTACGGCCTCCACCTCGTCGGGCAACCCCGGCAGAACAGACGCGACCGCCGCCAGCCGCAGGGTGTCGCGGACGAGCTCGCGCATGGTCCGCTCGTCGGGGCGCGTGCCGAGGTAGGTGGCGGTGCCCAGGCCGAAGGCGTTCCTGGTGATCGCCGGCGACCCGGAAAGCGGGCCGTCGGTGTAGGCGGCCAGGATGTCGGCGCCCTCCGGCACGACGTGGTCGGCCCACAGGTCGGCGCTCCCGCCCGAGGTCAGACCCACGCTCTCGCCCTCGCTGAGCGGCCAGAACTCCGCCACCCGCAGCCCGAGCAGCTCCCGGAAGGCGCCCGGGTACCCGCCCAGCCGGACGCGGTCGCACTCGTCGACGATCCCGCTGAAGAACGACATCAGCAGGTGCCCGCCGCCCTCGACGTAGCCGCGGAGGTTGGCCGCCGCCGCGTCGGTGCACAGGTAGAGGTTCGGCACGACGACCAGCTTGTACGACGACAGGTCCGCCTCGGGGGTCACCACGTCCACCGTGACGTTCTCCCGCCAGAGCGGCGCGTAGTGGGCGCGTACCCGCTCGGGGATCTTCAGCTCGCCCGGCCTGGCGTCCAGCTCCAGCGCCCACCAGTTGGCGTAGTCGTGCACGATCGCCACGTCGGCCCGCACCCGCGAGCCCGCGACGCCGGACAGCTCCGCCAGCTCGGCGCCCAGCCCGGCCACCTCACGGAAGATCCGGTTGTCCGCGCCGCCGTGCGAGACGATCGCCGAGTGGAACTTCTCCGCGCCGCCCGCCGAGGCCCGCCACTGGAAGTACATGACCGCGTCGGCGCCGCGCGCGACCGCCTGGTGGCTCCACAACCGGTTGAGTCCGTCCCGCTTCGGCCGGTTCGGCGGGCGATAGCTGATCGCGCTGGTCGCGGTCTCCATCATCAGGTACGGCCGGCCGCCGCCCAGCGAGCGCATCTGGTCGTGGAAGAAGGCCGCGTCGATGTGCGCGCCGGGGTCCTTCGGCTCGGGGTAGATGTCGAGCGCCACGACGTCGAAGTCGGCCGCCCAGGAGGCGTAGTCGGCGACCGGCTCCCACATGCCCATGATGTTCGTGGTGATCGGCACGTCGGGGGTCAGCTCCCGGAGCACCGCCCGCTCGGCCCGGTAGCAGGCCAGCAGCGCGTCGGAGCTGAAGCGGCGGAAGTCGAGCTCCTGCGCGGGGTTACGCAGCGTCGGGGTCGTGCGGGGCGGCAGCACGTCGGCCCAGTCGGTGAACCGCTGGCTCCAGAACGTGGTGGACCAGGCGGCGTTGAGCGCGTCGAGGTCGCCGTAGCGCTCGCGCAGCCAGGTCCGGAACTCCTCGGCGGAGACGTCGCAGTAGCACTCCTGGATGTGGCAGCCGTACTCGTTGCCGACGTGCCAGATGGCCAGCGCGGGGTGCCGGCCGTACCTCTTGGCCAGCTGTACGGCCAGGTCCGCGGCCGCCGCGCGGTAGACGGGCGAGCTGGGGCAGTAGTGCTGGCGGGAGCCGGGCGACAGGCGCACGCCGTCGCGCGTGACCGGCAGCGTCTCGGGGTGCAGGCGCGACAGCCAGGCAGGCGGTGACGCGGTGCCGGTGGCCAGGCTGACCTCGATGCCCGCGTCGCCGAGCAGGTCCATGACCTCGTCCAGCCAGGCGAAGTCGTGGACCCCCGGCTCGGGCTCGACGAGGGCCCAGGAGAAGACGCCGAGCGTGACGATGGTGACCCCCGCCTCGCGCATGAGACGGACGTCCTCGCGCCACACTTCCGGCGACCACTGCTCGGGGTTGTAGTCGGCGCCGAAATGCACTCGCTTCACGTGCCACTCCTGTTAAACATCGTTACATATGGGAACATGGTGAATCTTGGTAGCAAAGGGGTGCGGTTGATGCACGATGACCTGCAGGCAGCCATCGAGGATCTGGTGGCGGAGTTCGGCAGGCAAGTCCGCCAGGTCCGGGAGACACACGCCCAGCTCCGGGAAGTAACGGCCACGGTATCTGACGGCAATGTGACCGTGACGGCGGGTCCGCAGGGCAGGATCGACGAGATCACCTTCCACCCCCGCGTCTACCGCAGGCTCTCGCCGTCAGAGCTGGCCCAGGCTGTTCTCGATCAGGTCGCCAAGGCCAACACGCAGGTCGCCGAGGAGTCGCGGGTGCTGATGGCGCCGCTCGTACCCGAGGGGATGGCGGCGGAGCAACTGTTCGGCGGCGAGTTCGACCTCGACGGGCTGCTACCGGAGACGCCCTTCCGGACACCGGCCAAGCGCCGGGAGGCTCGATGAACGAGTGGGCGCAGGGGTTCGACGTCGCCTGGAACCACATGCGCCGGGCGGGCACGGGCTGGTGCGCCCCCGCCGACACCATGCGTGGCGCGCACGGGCTCGTGCGGTCCGTGCTCGACAGCGCCCCGTGGGGCCAGGACCAGTACGGCCGGCAGTTCGCCGCCGGCTTCGTCGGCACGCTCGAAGACCTCCTCCAGGGCTGCGGCCAGGGCGCGAACTGCATCGACGATCTGGAGGAGCAGGTCGACCTGGCGGCCCGCAACTACGAGCGGGCCAACCACCTGTACCCGCAGGTCTGAGGCGTGGACCTGCAGACCCTGCTCGGCCCCGCGTTCCCGTACGTGGAACCGGTACTCGGCTGGGTCGTCGGCCTGGACTACCCCGAGGGCGACGGCGAGCAGAGCCTGGCGGGAGCCGCCGACCTGCGTACCGCGGCCACGAGGTGCCGTACGGCGGCCTGCGAGGGCGACGAGACACTCAGCAACGTGCTCGCCTACGCCATGGGCCCCGCGGCTTCCGCGCTGAGCGCCTACTGGGGGAAGTTCTCCACCGATGACCCCGCGTACGTGGAGGAGCTGGCCAAGTCCTGCGAGAGCGCGGCGAAACAGCTTGAGGCGTACGGCCTGGACACCGACTACACGCAGAAGTACATCGCGCTCTGCCTGATCCTGCTGGCCTTCCTGCTGCTGCGGTCCTACGCGTTCGGGCCCGCGTCGGGCGGCGCCTCGTTCCTGTCGATCGGGCCCGCCTGCTCGATGGCCAGGCTGAACGTCAGGACGATCGCCAAGCTGCTGCTGATGAGCATCGCGTTCATGGTCGGCCTGGACGGCGGCACCCAGCTCTGGCAGTTCGCCGAGGGCAAGCGGGACGAGTGGGACGGCGACAAGACGACCGCGGCCGTGGAGGGCGGGCTGCTGACCGGGCTGGCGTTCGCCGGGTTGGGCGGGCTCATCGCCAAGCTGGGCGGTCCGCGGATGCTGGGTGGCGTCGTGCTGAAGGAGGAGATGACGGCACGTGAGCGGGTGGCGGCGTTCCTGACCCAGACCGTGGGCGGGGTGGCCACCCAGAGCAGCGTCGCGTCGGTGATCGGCTCGGTCCCCATGCTGGTGGAGAACGGCCAGCTCACTCCCGAGGCGCTGGGCAAGGCCGCGGTGGCGGGCTTCGTGGGCGGCATCGACGGCCGGGCGGGCTATGCGGGCCCGCGGGCCGCCGAGGGCCTCCGCGTGCCACGACTGGGAGAGGTGCCACGACTGGGAGAGCCGGGCGGCACCCGGCTGGCGGACGCGCGGGTCCCTGGAGAGGCGCCGCGACCGGCTGATCAGCGGGTGCCCGCGTACCACTTCGGCCCGGACCCGCACGACGGCGCGGGCGGACCGTCCCACGACGGCGCGGGCGGGGCGCCCCGCGAGGGTGCGGGCGGGGCGCCGCACGAGCGGAGCGGAGGGGGCGAGCCCGGTGGGGCGCGCGGGAGCGATGGCCGGGCCGTGCCGGAGCTCACGCCCAGGCATCGGGAGATCATCCGGCAGAGCAGGCACGAGGTGGCCTCGGGCGTCTGGTACCGGAATCCGGGCCAGGCGGTCATGCCCAGCGCGGACATGCGGCTGCTGCGGCAGACACCGGGAGTCATCGACGTGGGCATCAGCGCCGACCGCAACGGGTTCTACCTCGGCGACCAGCGGCTGTCGGGCCACGACGTGGGCACGATGCTCGCCTACGACCCGGTCGTGATGGCCGATCCCAACGCCAAACTGCGCATCCTGGGCTGCGACCTCTATCAGAACCCCGTCGCGGTGAAGCAGGTCGCCGACATCGTCGGCCGGGAGATCATCACGGCCGACAAGTTCGTCTACATCGGCGCCGACCGGCTGGCGCACACGGGGAGCATCCCCCAGTACCGCCAGGACGGCCGGCCGATCTTCCGCGAGGACGGCCAGTGGCACCACACCCAGCCGGAGCAGCCGCACCGGCAGCCGACCGCCCCGGTGGACGTGGCCCGGCCGAGCCACGAGCTCCCGCCGGGGCCGCTCAACGAGGAGACGCTGAAGGCGAAACTGGAGCGGGAGCAACCAAGGATCGAGGTCATAGGCGATGGCCAGCATGGAATCGTGCAAAAAATCCGATTCCGTGACGGCACCTTCCTCATCAGGAAAGTGCATAACTTCGGGCATGTCACGGTGAAAAAGGACCTGCTCGCCTCGCTCGTCGGGCGAGCGATCGGTGCTCCCGTGCCCCACATCATCAGAGATCCCACCAACCCGGACGCCGTCTACATGCAGTTCATGGACGGTGTCGACCCGTCCCAGCTCAAGGGCAGCGTTCACCCCTTCATCTCCAGCACGTCGGGGAGGTTGCTCGGCCTGCTCGACGCGCTGGTCGCCAACACCGACCGCAGGGGCGGCAACTGGCTCGCCCACGGCAAGGACGGCGTCCACGGGATCGACCTCAGCAGATCCTTCAGCTTCGGGCTGGCGAAGGACGAGTACATGTTGAACGACTTCGCCGATCACTACATGGACGTGGAGGGCGAGTGGATCGACAACGAGCTCACCCGTCAGGACATCGAGCTGTTCACCGAGCGGATCGAGGCGCTGCGGCCGGAGTTCGCGAAGCTGGGCCGCGAGGCGTGGCACGACCAACTGCTCGACAACCTGTACCAGATCGGCGAGCACGCGACCGGTGACGTGCCGTTGAGTCATGAGCCCGTCCACCACTTCGGCGGCTCCTACAGCGACCATCCCAGGCCAAGGTGAACGAGCAGACAGCCCGCGCCCTGCACAAGGCGGGCCTCGCCGCCGAGTCCGGAGTCCTCGCCCGCCACACAGGCCACGAGCGGGGCTACGGCGAAGCCGCCGACGGCTGGTGGGTGGAGCGGGAACGTACGACCGCCGTGGCCGGCGAGGTCGTCTCACCGATCCTGCGCGACACGCCCGAGACCTGGAGCCGGGTCGACCAGGTCGTCGAGATCATCCGGGCGCACGGCGGCGAGCCGGGGCCGGGGGTGGGCGGGCACATCCACGTCGGCACGCCCGACTACCGCGAGGTGATCAACTACCTCAAACTCCTCGACGCCTTCCGCGGACACCAGGACATCCTGTACAGGCTGGCGCAGAACCCGGCCGCCGAGGGCGGCCCGCACCGGGGCTACGAGTACTGCATGCCCAACGTGGCGCGACCAGGGCTCAGGCCGTACCACTTCCAGGCCCTGATCGACGCGAACGGGCCCACCAACGCGGTCAGCATGGCCAGTGTGCGGGGGCGAGCCGACGACCACCTCGACAAGGAGCAGCTCATCAGCCTCTACGCGATCACCGGCTGGCAGCCGTCCGTTCTCGCACGGTACAGCCAGGAAGGGGCGAGGCCGTGATCGCGGTCGCCCGGGTCTTCGACGGCGTCAGGAACGGCGTGCCGTACTTCGAGCCCGGCCATCCCCTGGTGGAGAGCCCGCGAGAACGCGAACGGCTCGCCGCCTACCTGGAGGCGGGCATGCCGATCCTGGGCACCACCGGGCTGGACGTGGACCGGGTCGAACCGGAGCGTGGCGACGTGGTGCCGCTGAGCTTCCGCACCGACGGGACCTACGTCTGGACCGACACGGTCACCTACTACCTGCGCACCCACCATCTGCGGCCGGACCCGGAGCTGTGCGCGCACATCGCGGCCGGTGGGTACGTCTGCCCCGTGGTAGGCGCGGACCAGGCCGCGCGGGTGCTCCAGGAGTTCTACCGGTTCTCCGCCGAGCCCGGGTGAACCCGCACGGCCGGGCGTCCGTACCTGTACGCAGGACGGAGTTCGCGAGCCGAGGAGGACTGCCACGTGGTCATGCGTCGCCGGATCGCGAGCGTGGCGGTCGCCGTGCTCGGCGTGGGCCTGCTGCTGCCCGCCGGGCCGGCCGGTGCCCACGGGGCACTGGAGAACCCCCTCAGCCGGGCGGCGGCCTGCGGCGCCGACAGCCCACGGACGGCCAAGTCGCCCGCCTGCAAAGCCGCCCTGGCGGTGAGCGGTACGGCGCTGCCCCGCGGGTGGGACAACCTCAGAGTGGCCGACGTCGCCGGCCGGGACCGCCAGGTGATCCCCGACGGGAAGCTGTGCAGTGGCGGCATCAAGGGGTACAGCGGCCTCGACCTCGCCCGCAAGGACTGGCCCGCCACCAAGCTGACGGCCGGAGCGGGCTTCACCTTCAAATACCGCGGCACCATCCCGCACAAGGGGATCTTCCGGCTGTACGTCACCACGGACGGCTACAACCCGTCCCGTCCGCTCAAGTGGTCCGACCTGGAGAAGAAGCCCTTCCTCAAGGTCACCGACCCGGCGATGGCGGACGGCTCGTACGTCATGAAGGGCCGCCTGCCCGCCGGTAAGACCGGCCGCCACTTGATCTACACGATCTGGCAGAACTCCGACACGCCGGACACCTATTACTCCTGCTCCGACGTGGTCTTCCGGGGCGCCAAGACCGCCGCCGCGCGCTCCAAACCCGAACCCGCCGCGTTGTCCGAGGCCGCGGCCGCCGGGCCCGCATCCGCCGGGAACGGCCGCCTGCCGTGGGCGGTGGGCGGTGCGGCACTCGTCGCCGCCGCTGGGGTGCTCACCCTGCTGGCCCGGTCGAAGAGCCGCCGCTTCCGGTAGCGGACCCGATCAGGCAGGCGACCAGCCGCTCGTTGTTGTTCTGGGATACAAGTCCGGTCTCAGCACTCGGAATCCCGGGTCCCCGGCCGCCCGAGATCATCGGGCAGCCGGGGACGTCCGGGCGCTAGCCCGTCGTGATGAAGCCGCCCGGGTTCACCACCACCGGCGACTCCAGGTAGAGGCCGCGGTACTCGTCCTGGATGCCGCTGTTGTGGATCTGGATGGCCAGCGGGCCGACCTGCCCGGCGGTGGTGTCCTTGAACGCCAGCACCTCGACCGCCGTACACGTGGGCGCGCTCGCGGTGAGCGGGCAGCAGGCCATCCTGGCCTGGCCCGTGCTCTGGTCGGCCACGAGCTCGCACTGGCTCCAGTTGTGGATGTCCCACTTGGTATGCGGGAACTGGGTGAACAGGCTGCCGCCGCCGTTGTTGTGGCCGGGGCGGTAGTCCCAGTGGCCGCCGTTGGGCGGCTGGAACTGGATGGCGCTGAGCGCGTCCCTGATCGGCGTGGTGGTGCCCCAGATCAGCACGGTCGGCGCGTGGTCGCCCGACACCTGCCGGACGTTGAAGATCCAGCGGAAGGTGCCGGTCTGCTGCTTGTTGTAGTAGATCCAGCCTCTGCCTGCCGTACCGGTGCCGTGGATGGCGCCGCTCTTCACGGTCCAGCCGGCCGCCGCGTGCGGGGTCCAGCCGTCCAGCGTGGTGCCGTCGAACATGGAGACCAGGTAGGGGTCGCCGTACGGGTTCTGCGCGACGGGGGTGTGCACGGTGAGATCGGGGCTCGGCGGGGAGACGTTGCCGGCCGCGTCCCGCGCGACGACGTGGATGACGTGGTCGGCGTCGGCGCTCAGGCCCGTACAGGTGCCCGTGGTGGTCTGTCCTGAGACGGTGCCGCACGCCCGCCCGTCGCCGAACAGGTCGTAGAAGGCGACGCCCACGTCATCGGCCGAGGCGGCCCAGGTCACCGTGACACTCGCCGAGGTGATGTCCGTCTGGCTCGGCTGTCCGGGTGCCGTGGGCGGGTGGGAGTCGATGGGCCCGGAGACGGTGAGCTTGTCGAGGTTGGGGCCGCCGGCGGCGCCTGTGGCGGTCGCCCTGACCGTGTTCGTCCCTTCATTGAGTGAGGCGGTGATGGCGAGGTCCGCCCAGGTGTCCCAGTTCGCCGTGGGGTTGAACGCCTGGCCTGCGGCGACCACGGTGCCGTTGACCGAGATGTCCAGCGGGCGGTTGGCCGTCGTCCCGTTGGCGTAGCGCAGGGTCAGTGTCGTTCTGGCCGCCTCGGGCACGTTCACCGTCCACTCGATGTAGCCGCCCGTCGTGTTGACGTAGTCGACGAAGCCGGTGCCGGTGAAGCCGGTGTGGTTGCTCGCCACCGCCGCCTGGGAGAGTACGGCGGTCTCGGCCTGGTAGGCGATGTCCTGGGTGCTGGACATGGTGACGTCGAGGAAGTCCAGGTTGGGGTTGCCGTTGGCGGTGGTCGCGGTGATCCTGACCGGGTTGGCGCCCGCCTGCAGCGTCGCGGTGAGTGTGGCGGTGGCCCAGGTGTCCCAGTTCCCCGTGCCGTTGAACGCCTGGCCGGTGGCGATGGCCGTGCCGTTGACCGTGATGGTGGCGGGACGGTTGGCAGTGGTGCCGTTCGCGTAGCGCAGGGCGAGGGTCGCGGGGCCGGCCGAAGGTGCGGTGACCGAGAACTCCAGGTAACTGCCCGAGACGTTGTCGCCGTTGACGTAGCCGGTGCCGGAGAAGCCCGTGTGGCTGGCCTCGAAGACGCCCTTGGAGATCGTGGCGGCTTCCGCCTCGTAGCGGGTGGTGGTCGCTGCCTGCGCTATACCTCCGATCAATACCGTTGCCAGTAAGGCGAGTACGGCTAAGACAGGCACCGTTCTGGACATGGCGCAGCTCCCTGTGACGTGCGCTCGTTAACAAACTTTCCTAATATTTCTCGATATGACCACCGGTAGCCGGGCGAGTCAATAGGTCGGATGTGTTCTCTTGGCGAACGTCGTGGAACGGGATGGAACGCCTCTAAGGCATGAATCTGCGGACACGCTTCACCGACGCGTACGGTCTGACCACCCCGATCGCGCAGGCCGGCATGGCGTTCGTCGGAGCGCTGCCGGAGCTGGCGATCGCGGTGAGCAATGCCGGGGCGCTGGGGTCGCTCGGAGTGGGGCTGATGCCGACCGCCGCCATGGTCGAGACCATCGGCGCGGTACGGGCCGGCACCACCGGGCCGCTCAACGTCAACCTCATCACCCCCTTCGCCAAGCCCGAGCAGATCGACGCGATCTGCTCGGCCGGTGTCTCGGTGACGTCGTTCCACTGGGGGCATCCGCCGACGAGCTTCATCCGCCAGTTGCACGGCGCGGGCGTGCGGGTCTTCGAGCAGGTCGGGTCGGTGGACGACGCCAAGCGGGCGGTGGACGACGGCGTGGACGTGGTGGTGGCGCAGGGGCTGGAGGCGGGCGGGCACAATTACGCGACGCTGCCGACGTTCGCGCTGGTCCCGCTGGTGGTCGACGCGGTCGCCCCGGCGCTGGTCCTGGCCTCCGGGGGGATCGCGGACGGCCGGGGGCTGGCCGCCGCGCTCATGCTCGGGGCCGACGGCGCCTGGATCGGCACGCGGCTGGCGGCCACGGCCGAGTCGGCGGCGCACGAAGGCTACAAGAGCCGGCTGGTGGCGGCGCGGGGCACCGACACCGCGCGTACCCGGGTGTTCGGCCCGGAGACCCCGCAGTTCAACCCGACGCGGGTGCTGCGTAACCGGGTGGTCCGCGAGTGGCACGACCGGGCGGACGAGGTGCCGCGCGACACCTCGGGCCTGGAGGTCATCGGGCACACGACGCTCAACGGGGATCGGGTGGACATGCGCAAGTTCTCCTTCCTGGTCCCGATGCGCGGTCTGACCACCGGCGACCTGGAAGAGATGGCGCTGCTCGCGGGGCAGGGCGTGGGCCTGGTCGACTCGATCGAACCGGCGGCCACGGTGATCGAGTCGATCACCGCGCAGGCCCACGCCGCGCTCGCCCGCTACCGCGAATAGCCGGGCTCTTCGCAACGAGGGTCACCAGTTGGCGGGCAGTCCCGGCGTGGTCGCGGGCAGGGCGTGGCCGGGCGGGTGGATGACGTACGCGATGCCGCCGCTGCTGGAGCTGCGGAGCCAGACGTTCTCGAAGTCGGCCCGCGGATAGACGCGCCGCACGGCGTCGTTACTGGCGGAGGCCGGGTCGTTGGCGATCACGTCACCGGTGGCGGTGAAGCCGACGACCACCATGATGTGCCCGTTCGTGCCGTATCCGGCGCCCGGCAGCTCGCCCTTCTTGAAGGACTGCGAGGTGATCACCGGGATGCCGGCGCTGATCAGCCGCTCCAGCTCGGTCAGCGACCGCAGGCGGGTGATGAAGCCGTCCAGGCCGTAGCGTCCGGCGTAGGCGGTGTTGAACGGCCAGTTGCCCGCGCCCTGGTAGGCGTGGTCGTAGGAGTAGCGGGCGGCGTAGTCGACCTCCGGGTTCGGGTCGGCCGGATCGACCCAGGAGGTGTCCTGCGCGCTGGGCCACTTGCCCCAGTAGCCGAGGACCATCGTGGTCGAGGTCGGGCTGCACCAGGCCTGACCGCCGCCGTCCCATTCCGGGTAGTGGCCTTCGTGCACGTTCTGGGAGCGGCGCGGCACGGTCAGCTCGGTGCCCCAAGCGCCGCCGCCCGGGCTGACCGGCACGGTCTTGCGCTCGGGCACGTTCGAGGCCATCGCCCCCAGCGTCCGTACGGTCGGCGTCACGGCGGAGCCCGGCGTCCGGTAGAGGGTGAGGCGTAGCTGGTAGGCGTTGATCTGCTTGCCCGTCGCCGCGACGAACGTGTCGACGGAGACGGTGCCGTCGGCGTCGGCCTGGCCGGCCACCGAGGTGCGGCGGATGTCACCCTCACCGTACGCCCAGCGACCGAGCACGTACCACTTGGTCAGCCCGGCCGCATGACGACCACGGGCCTCGACCTGCAGCCAGCTACCCGCCGGGACGTCGGCGGTCCACGAGGCGATCAGCTGGGTGGCGGCGAAGTCGATCGTCCGCTCCGGCCCGGTCCAGCGGGCGTACTCCCAGCTCTTGGTGCCGAGCGCGTCCGTATAGGTGGTGGTACCGGCCGCGGAGGCGAACGACAGGCCGTCGCCGGAAACCGTTCCCTCGGGCGTACCGGAGGCGAAGTCGGCTCGTTGATAGACGACGTTCACCGTGGCCGCCTCGGGTCGCGTGGCGGCGAGGCCAGGCGCGGGAGCGGCCAGGGTCGCGGAAACCAGGACAGTGGAGAGTAAGACGGTCAGCGCGCGCATGAACCTACCTTGCTTGGACGGCGCTCGATGCGGCAGACAGTAGACATAGGGCGCATTCCGCACATCGGAAAATCTACGTACGCGCCGGTTCAGCTCAGGCGCGCAGGGCAGCCTGGCGTTCCAGCCGGGGCAGCCGCATGGTGACGGTCAGACCGCCCTCCGGCCGCGCCTCGGCGGTGACCGTGCCGCCGTGCGCGTCGACGATGGCCCGGACGATCGACAGTCCCAGCCCCGCGCCGCGAGCCGACCGTATCCGGTCGCCCTGCAGCCGGCGGAACGGCTCGAACAGGTCGTCCACGTCGTACGGCGGGACGGGCGTCCCGGTGTTCTCCACCACGACGACCGCCTCCTCGCCCTCCTCACGCAGGCGCAGCCACACGTCACCGTCGCGGACGTTGTACTTGATCGCGTTCTCCAGCAGGTTGTACACGCACCGCTCCAGCAGGAGCGGGTCGCCCGTCGCGAGGGCGGCGCGCAGGTCCTGGTGGAGGGTGACCGGCCGCTTGCGAGGTTGCAGGTCGAGCTGCTCCTCCACGGCCCGGATCACCTGGCGCAGGTCGATGCTCTTGCGGACGGCGAGCTCCTGCTCCGACTGCGCGAGCAGCAGCAGGCCCTCGATCAGCCGCTCGTAACGGGCGTTGGTGCCCAGCAACGCCCGAGCCAGCGCCTTGAGATCCGGAGAAGCCGCCGGCTCCTCCAGCGACACCTCCAGAATCGTCCGATTGATCGCCAACGGCGTCCGCAACTCATGCGAGGCATTACCGATGAACCTGCGCTGCGCCTCGAACACCCGATGCAACCGATCCAACATCGCATCGAACGTATCGGCCAGCCGCTTCACCTCATCATGCGGACCCCGCAACCCGATCCGCTCATGCAACGTACTCTCCGACAACCGCCGCGCCGTCTCCGTCACCCGATCCAACGGCCGCAACGCCCGATCAGCCATCAAATAGCCGAGCACGAACGCGATGACCCCGATCAGGACCATGATGATGAGCGAGGAGCGCAGCATCTCGTCGAGCACGCCGTCCGCCCGCTGCTTGACGTTGACCCGCTGGAAGAACACCTCGCCTTTGACCGCGTCCCCCGGCACACCCTCGGCCCGCTCGCCGCTGACCACCCTGGGCCCCGGGGAGAACTGCTGGTCCAACGCCTGCCCGGTGATCAGGTACGTCGACCAGAGCAGCAGCGAGCCGGCCACGAAGAACGAGCAGCCGTACAGGAGCGTGAGCCGCATCCGGAGCCCCAGCCGGTTCCACGGGAGTACCCGGCCCCAGGCCCGCTGTTTCACGACAAGACCCCTTCCGGTCCCGTCGAGCATGGCGGATCAGGTGTTAGATGCGGGTAAGGCGCTCTTCCGGATCTCGACGAGCTTGGTCTGGAGGCGGTGGGTCAGCTCGGAAAGTTGTGCAAGAAATCCGGGAGGCGTGTCGGATCGGGGCGGTGGTGTTCGTAGCGGGAGTGAGGCCGCCACAAGGCGCGCGCGACCAACGTCCCGCAAGGAGACACCATGACTGCCACGTACACCTTCGACATCTTCTCCACGCTCGACGGCTTCGCCAACCACAACGGCGACTGGGGCGGCTACTGGGGCAAGCAGGGCCCCGAATTCCTCGCCTACCGCGCGGCTGCCTACCGCGACCCGCTGCGCATGGTGCTCGGGGCCAAGACCTACTCCTCGAACGCGCCGTTCCTTGACGCGGGCTTCGACCGCAGCCTGTTCGACGGGTGGATCACGCGCATGTTCGACTCCCCGGTCACGGTGCTCTCCAGCCGGCTGACCGAGCCGCTCGCATGGGCGGACACGACCATCGAGTCCGGCGATCCTGTCGAGGTGGTCACGCGCCTCAAGACCGAATCCGATGTGCCGCTGCGCTCCCACGGCAGCCTGACGCTCAACCGGGCGCTGCTGAACGCCGGCCTGATCGACACCATCGAGGTGACGGTCTTCCCCGTGATCTCCGGGACGACCGGCGTGGACCGGATCTTCGACGGCGCGGACGACTTCGACCTCGAACTGCTCGAGGCCCGGACCTTCGACGGCCACACGCAGGTGCTGACCTATCGGCCGACCCGACACAGTTGATCGCCGACGGGGCGGGCCGGGATCGTCATCCTCGCCGCGTACGTGGTGTATGGCGCTGTGCTCCTGACGTCGACACGTTGACCACCAGCGAAACCACGAGTCCGCCCGTCGAATCCGGACATATGGCCGTATCGCGGAGACCGCTTTCCGTACGGTCAATGGCGTGACCCTCAACCGGCAGGCGCCCGAACAAGATGGCACACTCCTGAAAAATCGCGACTTCATGCTCTTCTGGACCGGGCAGAGCATCAGCGATCTGGGCGCCGCCGTCACGACGCTGGCGGTGCCGCTCACCGCCATCACCATGCTGCGTGCCTCGACCTTCGAGGTGGGGCTGCTGACCGCCTGCAGCACGGCCGCCTGGCTGGTCATGACGCTGCCCGCCGGGATGATCGTCGACCGCGTCGTCAAGCGCCCGCTGATGATCGGCTGCGGAGCGGCGCGGGGCGTGGTGGTGGCCTCGGTCCCTGTCGCGGCGGCGCTGGGCGGGCTGACGATCATTCACCTGTACGCGGTGGCCTTCCTCGTGGGTTCGATCAATGTCGTCTTCGAGATCGCCTGCCAGAGCTACCTGCCGGTCCTGATGTCGCGGCAGCGGCTCGTCGAGGGCAACGGCAAGATCGCCACGACCAACGCGGTGGCCGTCGCCGGCGGTCCCTCCCTGGCGGGCGGCCTGATGACGCTGTTGCACAGCGCGGCACGGGTGATGGTCGTGGACTGCCTCTCGTACGTGATCGGCATCGTGACCCTGCTGCTGATCCGCAGTCCCGAACCGCGGCCCGCCGACCGCGGGGACCGGAGCATGCGTCGGGAGGCGGCCGAGGGGATCACCTTCGTCCTGCGGCACCCGGTGCTGCGGCGCGTCGTGGCGTGCAGCGCGATCTCGAACCTCTGCGACGCCATGGTCACCACGCTCGTCGTCGTCTTCCTGCTCGGCGACCTCGGCACCGACCCCGCCACGCTCGGGCTGGTGCTGGGGCTGGGCAGTGCCGGCGGGATCGTGGGCGGCGTGCTCGCCACGTCGTTCGCGCGATGGGTGGGCGGGGCCCGGGCGTTATGGGCGGGGAAGCTGTACCTCGGGGGGTTCGCGCTCTTGGTCCCGATGGGCGGGCCCGGCTGGGGAGTGCTGGCCGTCGCGGCGGGGTTGTTCGCCTCGCGGCTGTCCACCGTCGCGTACAACGTGCTGCAGATCGCCTTCCGGCAGTCGATCTGCCCGCCCGAGCTGCTCGGCCGGATGAACGCGAGCATCCGGTGGATGATCCGCGGCGCGATGCCGATCGGCGGTCTGCTGGCGGGGATCCTCGGCGCCTGGCTCGGCGCCCGCGCGACCCTGGCCGTCGCGGTGAGCTGTTCCTGGCTGGCGGTGCTCTGGCTGGTGTTCTCACCGCTGCGGCGGCAGCGGGAGATGCCGGTCACGCCGGATTGGTCTTGATCACCTTGCCGTTGACGTCGGCTACCAGGTAGGCCGTTCGGTATTCGTCGCCCACATAGATCATCATCGACTCGCGGACGCCGCCCACGTAGGCGAAGGCGGGATCCACGATCATGTAGTGGGTGGTGGGCTTGCGGATGCGCAGATCCTTGTCCGCCTTGCGGAACAGGGCAGGGAGGGCGTCCCAGTTGAACTTGGCCAGGTCCACCGCGGCGTCGTTCGCGGTGCCGCCAGGGCCCTGGCGCTCGGCTACGCCGTCACGGTAGGTGAAGCGGTCGTAGATGTCCTTCTCGCCCTTGACCAGCCCCTCAATGCTCGCGTACTCCGGGTACACCGTCATCCGGAAGACCTTGGTGCCGCCCATCACCGGCTTCAACTTGGAGATCATGGTCCGCATGCCCGCCGGGGTCAGCAGGTTGCCCGGGTCGGCGGCGGCCTCGGTGGGCTTGCTGGTGCTCTTCTTCGTGGACTTGGTGGCGGAGCTGGTCGGTGTTGCGAAATTCAGTGCCTGCGGGTCGTCGTCGGCGTCGCCGTTCAGCGCGGGCAAGAACGTCCACACCAGCACGCCGACCACCACGACCACGGCGGCGGACACCGCGACCATGGCCGGGGCCGCGCTGCGCCGCGTGCGGCGACGCGTGGCTCCGGTGACCGAGCGCGGGAGCGGCGGGCTGGTGTTCAGCGGGGGGTACTGCGGACCGGTGCCCACCTGCGGCCCCATGGCCGAGTACGGGCCCATGTTCGGCTGCTGCCCCATGTTCGGCTGCGGGCCCATGCCGGGCTGCGAGCCCATAGGCGGGCCCATGTGCGGCTGCGGGAACCCCGGGCCGGTGGGCGACTGCTGGAACGGAGGGCCGCTGTTCGGCGGCTGTGCGAGTGGCGGACCTGGGGCCCAGCCAGGAGGCGCGGGCATCGACGCGGGGGTGTCGGTCACCGAGGCGAGCATGCGGTCCAGCGTCTCGCCGTCCGGCCGGGCGGCCAGGTCGCGCGTGAGCACGTGGCCGAGCACGGGACCGAGCGCTCCGGCCCGCTGCGGCGGCGGCACGTCCTGGTTGAGCACCGCGGCCAGCGTCGCCAGCGTGGTGGCCCGGCGGAGCGGATGGCGGCCTTCGACCGCGACGTACAGCAGCATCCCCAGCGACCACAGGTCCGAGGCCGGGTCGCCCTCGTGGCCGTTGATGCGTTCCGGCGCGATGTACTCGGGCGAGCCAATGAACGAGCCGGTCGCCGTCAGGCTGGTGGACTCGCGTACCGCGGCGATGCCGAAGTCGGTGAGCACCGACCGGCCGTCCGGCCGCAGCAGGACGTTGGCGGGTTTGACGTCGCGGTGCTGGATGCCGACGGCGTGCGCGGCCCGCAGCGCGGACAGGATCTCGCGGCCGAGACGCGCGGTCTCCTGCGGCGTCATCGGGCCGTGTTCGAGGCGTTCCTGAAGCGAGCCGCCGGAGACCAGCTCCATGACGAGCCACGGGTAGCCGCTGTCGCCGTTGTCCACGATGTGGTGGATGGTCACGACGTGCGGGTGGTTCAGCCGGGCCAGGGCGCGGGCCTCGCGGAGCACTCTGGCCCGCAGCTCGCGGGCGGCCTCAGGGTCGCGCTCGTCCATGTCGGGGTCGGGCGGCCGTACCTCCTTGAGCGCGACCTCCCGGTGCAGGGCCACGTCCCAGGCCCGCCAGACGAGGCCCATGCCGCCGCCGCCGAGCCGTTCCACCAGCTCGAACCGGTCGTCGATCACCCGTCTGCGCATGCAGAGCAGCGTACTGCCAGGGGCCTCGCCCAGGACGGGCTGTCTCATACACGTATTTTTCCTGACAACCGGGCGTATGGGGCGCTCAACCTTGCGCCTTGCGGCTGAGGTGCTCCCAGGCGCGGTACTCCTCCGTTCGGGCCTGGTCCATCTGCTGGACAAGGTCGTAGGAGTTACTGCCGACGATCAGCCGCAGCGGCGGATTCGGCAGGTCGACCAAGTCCATGATGACGGGTGCGGCCGTACTCGGGTCAGGTCCCGCGTCGTCGCCCCATATCTCGGCCAGCTTCTTGCGCAGGGGCTCATACTCTGGAAGGGCTCGGTCGTCGTGGTGCCCGTCGTGAACAGCCCGGTGTTGTAGCCGCCCATCTGCACAATGGTGACCTTGATGCCGAAGGGCTCGACCTCCATCGCCAGCGCCTGGCTGACTGAGTCGAGCGCCGACTTGCCCGCCGCGTACAGGCCGACCGAGGCGAATCCCCCGCCGGAGCCCATCGAGGTGACCTGGAGGATGCGCCCGGAACCCTGCGCCCGCAGGTACGGGACGACGGCTTGGGCGACCCAGATCGCGCCGAAGAGGTTGACGTCGAGATGGGCCCGGATCTGCTCCTCGGTGGCCTCTTCCACCATGCCGAACAGCAGCCCTCCGGCGTTGTTGACCACGACGTCGAGCCGCCCGAAGGCCGCCGCCGCCCGGTCCACGCCTTCCCGGACCGCCGCGCGATCGGAGACGTCCATGGACAGGCGTACAAGACGGCCCGGATGCTCTTCCGCCAGTTCAGCGAGCGGATCGACATCGCGGGCCGCGGCCACGACCCGGCCTCCCGCGGCCAGCGCCGCCTCCGCGAACGCCCGGCCCAACCCCCGGGACGCTCCGGTGATGAACCACACTCGGGTACTCGTCACAGACCCCACCTCCTCATAATTGAGACGAGACGGTTCGTCTCGCAAGACACAGCTTGCATCAGCCTTCCCCATTCGTCAAGACGGAACGTCTCGTCTCCAAGGGCTGCTATCCTCACCGGCATGTCCACCGCGAAACAGCCGGACCCCACCCGCCGCAACGAGCGATCGCGCCAGGCGATCCTCGACGCGGCCCGCGAACTGGTCACCGAGGTGGGGTACGCGAAGGTCACGATCGAAGCCATCGCCGCACGGGCAGGGGTGGGCAAGCAGACGATCTACCGCTGGTGGCGCAACCGAGGAGCCGTGATCTTCGACTCGTTCCTGGCGCTCAGCGAGGGGGCCGAAGGGCTCGCGCTACCCGACACGGGCGACATCGAAGCCGACCTCAAGACCGTCATGCGCGCCACCGTCGCCGAGTTCGCCGACCCCGGCTTCGAGGCGCCGATCCGGGCGCTCAACATGGAGATCATCAACGATCCGGAGCTCGCCGCCCAATACCGCGAGAAACTGGCCGGACCCGTGGACGAGGCCAAGAAGGCGCGACTGCGCAGCGCGCAGCGGGCGGGCCAGTTCGCCGCGGACGCCGATCTCGACCTGGCACTTGAGCTGCTGTACGCCCCCCTCTACCAGCGCTGGCTGCACCGCTCCGGGCCGCTCACGCCCGAGTACGCCGACGCCCTGGTGGAGCTCACACTCAGGGCGTTCCGCCCCTGAGCCCTCGGCGACCGGTGACCCAGTTCCACCGGCCCATCACCGCGACGAGCGCGGGCACGAGCAGTGCCCGGACCACGGTCGCGTCCAGCAGCACGCCGATGCCGAGCCCGGTCGCGAAGATCTTGATCTCCGGTTGCGGAGCGGCGGCCAGAGACGCGAACGCCAGGAAGAGGATCAGGGCAGCACTGGTGACCAGGCGACCCGTCCGGCCGATGCCCACCACGATCGCCTCCTCCGTGTCGGCCGTCCTGTCGTACGCCTCGCGCATCCGGGCCAGGATGAACACCTCGTAGTCCATGGACAGGCCGTACAGGAACGCGAAGATCATGGCGGGGATGAACTCCGGGATGGCGCCCATGCCGGGCAGGCCCCAGATCGGCGCCGAGCCGTAGCCGTACTGCCAGACCAGGACCACCGCGCCCAGGGTCGCGGCCAGTGAGAGCAGGTTGAGCACCACCGCCTTGATCGCCAGGACCGGTGACCGGAACGTCCGGGCGAGCAGGAGAAATGTCATGATCGCGATCAGCGCGAGCATCACCGGGAAGGCACCGTAGACCGCGGCCACGAAGTCCATGCTCTGGGCGGCCTCACCGGCGACCTGGGCCCCGGGAGGCACCGCCCCGCGGATCCGGGTGATCGTGTCCTTCCCGGCCGCGGTCCCGGTCTCGTCGGCGGGGATCACGGTGATCAGGGACGTTCCGCCGCCGCGCCAGGCCGGAGGAGCGACCACCGTGGCGACTCCCGGCAGCGACGCCAGCCGGGCGGCTTCGGCGGCCGGATCGGCGCCCGCGGGGAGGATCACGTCGAGCGGCGTGAGCACCCCGCTCGGGATCCCCGCGCGCCGCAGCTCGGTCAGCCCTTCGTACGCCGGTCCCGATCCGGCCAGCGAGGGACTCGTCGGCTGGCCGAGCTGGAGCCCGAAGGCCGCGCAGCCGAGGGCCGCGAGCAGGCCGGTGGACGCGATCAGCGCCGGCCATCGGAACCGGATCACGCCGCGCGCCCAGGCCGCCCAGCGCCACGCCTCGGCGCGCGGGCGCCGGCGCGGCCGGTCGAGCCGGGCTCCGCCCTTCGCCAGCAACACGGGCAGCAGGGTCAGGACGACCGCCACGCTCACCAGCGGGACCAGGATCCCGCCGTACCCGATGCTGCGCAGGAACGGCACCGGGATGACCACCATGGCGATCAGGCCGATGCCCACAGTGGCCCCGCTGATCACCACGGAGCGCCCGGCCGTGGCCAGCGCGCGCATGACGGCGTCGTCCCCCTCGTACCCCAGCGCCCGCTCCTCCCGCCAGCGGGTGATGAGCAGGAGCGAATAGTCGATCGCCACCCCCAGTCCGATGAGGGCGACGATGAACTGCACGATCATGTGCACGTCCGTCATTCCGGCCAGGCCGTACACCGCCAGGAAGGTCACCGGGATCGACACGGCGGCGACCAGGACGGGGACCAGGGCCAGCACCGAGCCGAAGACGAAGGCGAGCACCACGAGCGCGCCCACCCCGCCGATCAGCGTCTCGACGAGCACGCTGACGCCCCGCGCCTCGACGGCGGCCAGTGCTTCGAGGCCGGTCACGCGGAGTGTCGCGCCGCCCGTCATGGCCGGTCGCATGACCCGCAGGAGGGGTCCGCTCAGGTCGGCGTTCATGCCCCGGGTCGGCTCGGTGAACACCAGCCCGAACGTCGTCCGCCCGTCCGCGCCGACGAAGCGCCGGTCCCCGGTGTCGGCGTACGACACGACGCGGACCCGCATCGCCGCGGCCGCCACCGCGAACGGCCGGGCGATGAGCGCCCGCGTCCCCGAGTCGTCCACCGTCCGGCCGGCGGGCAGGGTGATGACAGCGACCAGCGGCGGATCGTCCCCGCCCGTGCCGTAGAGCCGGTGGATGGCCTGGTTCGCCTCGTATCCCGGCCGGCCCGGCTGGGCGAGATCCTCCGTCAGACGATCACCGACACCGATCGTCGCGAACCCGCCCATGACCGCCAGCGCCAGCCATGCGAGGACGACGAGCACCTTGTGCTGAAGGATAAAAAAGCCGAATCGATCCATACGGCCAGTCCAACCGCCTGATCTTCAGGGGCTCTGTGACCGCTCTTGGAGTCCACAGAGATTTCTAAGACCGCGGCACGACACTGAAGGAGTGAGCGCCCGCATCCTCGTCGTGGACGACGATCCCAACCTGTCCGATCTGGTGGTGATGGCCATGCGGTACGAGGGCTTCGAAGCCGTCGCCGCGGGTTCCGGAGCCGAGGCGGTCGCCCGCGTCGCCGATTTCGCGCCCGACCTGGTCGTGCTGGACATCATGCTGCCCGACATCTCCGGGCTGGAGACGTGCCGACGGCTGCGACGACTGGGGCACCAGGTGCCGGTCATCTTCCTGACCGCCAAGGGCCGTACCGAGGACAAGATCGCCGGTCTTACCTCTGGCGGGGACGACTACGTGACCAAGCCGTTCAGCCTGGAGGAACTGATCGCGCGGGCGCGGGCCGTGCTCGGCCGTACCCGGCAAGCGGCCCGCCTCTCATACGCCGACCTCGAGATCGACGAGGACGCCTATGAGGTGCGGCGCGGCGGCCGGTTGATCGAGCTCACCCCGACCGAGTTCAAGCTGCTGCGCTATCTGGTGACCAACGCGGGACGGGTGCTGACCAAGCGGCAGATCCTCGACCACGTCTGGGAGTACGACTCCGGCGGGAGTGAAGGGGTCGTGCACACATACATCAGCTACCTGCGCCGGAAGGTCGACGACGCCGGCGAACCGCTGATCCACACCGTGCCCCGGGTCGGATACGCGTTACGGCTGATGCGCCCATGATTCGGCTGCGGGCGCCGAGATCGTTGCGGGTACGGCTTGGGCTCACCGTGCTGGCCCTGCTGGCGGCGGGGCTGGTGGGGGTGCCCATGGCGGCCTGGGGCGTCATCCGGGACACCGGCTC
The DNA here is from genome assembly GCF_043197155.1 of Nonomuraea sp. NPDC049269. NCBI lineage: Bacteria > Bacillati > Actinomycetota > Actinomycetes > Streptosporangiales > Streptosporangiaceae > Nonomuraea > Nonomuraea sp. NPDC049269. Next base: position 422,615 of record NZ_JBICSO010000011.1, on the reverse strand, counting down.
GGGACGGGCCCACGCCCAGCTCGACCGCTTCGCGCGTGACGTGACCGGGCTGCTGCCGGGCGGGCGCACGCTCGCGCTGCCGGAAGGGGACGCGGCGAGGCTGCTCTCCATCGCCCTGCGGACCGGCGAATCGCCGTCCTTCCTCCAGCTCCGGAGCGCGGACGGTCAGTTGATCCAGACCGTCGCCCCCACCGGCGCACCGGCCGGCGCGGCCCGGGCGAGGTGGCCTCAGGCGCGTACGACGGACGTCCCGGACGGGGCGGTGTTCTTCCGCGACGACGACGCGCCCGACGAGGTTCCCGACGCCGGCGATGACGGGTCCGTCAGGGACGGCCCGTTCGGTCGCGCGAGTGACTGGTGGCTGCGCGTCTCGTGGCTACCCGACGGGCGGATCCTGACCACCGGAGTCCGCGCGACCGAGTACGACGCGCTCATCGGGCGGCTGGCCGGCGTTCTCGGCGCCATCACGCTGCTCGCGCTCATCGTGCTGGCCGTCATCGCCTTCCGCGCGATCCGCCGTGCGTTACGTCCGCTGAACGAGATCGCCGAGACCGCCAAGGCCATCGGAAACGGCGATCTCACCCGGCGCGTGGAACCCGCCGAACCGCGGAGCGAGGCAGGCCGGCTCGGGCTGGCGCTGAACGCGATGCTCGGCCAGATCGAGGTCGCCTTCCGTGAGCGCGCCGCGTCGGAGGAGCGGCTGCGCCGGTTCGTCGCCGACGCCTCGCACGAGCTGCGTACCCCGGTCGCGACCGTACGCGGGTACGCGGAGCTGTTCCGCCGTGGTGGCTCGGACAGCGCCGAGGACCTGGCCAAGATCATGACGCGGATCGAGTCGACGGCCTCCCACATGGGCGTCCTCGTGGACGAACTCCTGCTGCTCGCCGACCTCGACGAGGGGCGCCTGCTGGAGAGCGGGCCGGTGGACCTGACCGGCCTGGCCGCGGAGGCGCTCGAAGCGGCCCGGGCGGTGGAGCCCACCCGGCCATTGCGCCTGATGACCGGCCACGGGGAGCTGCTCGTCCGTGGTGACCGCACGCGGTTGCGGCAGCTGCTGGACAACCTGCTGGCCAATGTCCGTACGCACACTCCGGCGGGCACTCCGGCGACGATCACCGTACGGACAGACGGCGGCGCGGATATCAGAGAGGTGGTCGTCGAGGTGCGCGACGAAGGGCCCGGCCTTACCGCCGAACAGGCGGCGCACGTCTTCGAGCGCTTCTACCGGGCCGCCCCCGCGCGGACCCGTGGCGGCGCCGGTCTCGGCCTGGCCATCGTGGCCGCCGTGGCCGAGGCCCACGGTGGCAGCGCGCGCGCACGACCCGCGAACCCGGGGGCCGTCTTCGAGATCCGGCTCCCCCTCGCGGCGGGCCCTGCCTCGGTCTCCTTCGCCGTCGAGCGCGACCGGCCGAGGCCCGGACTCCCCGGCAAGTAGCCGCCGGCCCCGGAAGCCCGGTGCTTCAGCCGACGTGGACGTGCGGTCGGCGTTCGAGGTCCGGCTCGGCCTTGCGGAGGACCTCACGAGTCAGCGCCGGTACGTCGCCGCCGCCGAAGACCAGGTAACGCAGCATCGCCACGATCGGGTTGCCCTCGGTCCAGTGGAAGTAGATGTGCGGCGCGCCTCCGGTACGGTCACGCAGGTAGATCAGGAGCGCGGCCAGCGCGTTGGCCACGGCCGAGCTCTCGATGGTGAGGATCTTGTGGCCGTACCGCTCCTCACCCTTGACGTGCAGCTCGGTCTCGAACTCCGACGCGTCCGGCACCGACACCTCGACGAACAGGCACGGCTCGGAGCTGCGCAGCCGGTGGTTGATCCACGTCTCGCGCAGCTTGTCGTTGTACTCGTTCTGGTCGCGCTGGTGCGGCTCGTTGGCGAGCACATGGATCTCGCCGCACGCCTCATTGACGAACTCCTCCGCCAGCGGGTCCAGGCGCACCTCGGTGACCCGCAGCTCCGTGGAGCGCGTGGCCCGCGAGATCAGCGACGTGACGACGATGGCGGCGATGAAGAACGAGGCGATCTTCACGCCGTCCGGCCGCTCGAAGACGTTGTCGACCAGCGTGTACGCCAGCACGGCCGCGATGACGCCGAACCCCGCGGTCGCCCAGTGCTGCCTCTTGGTCCGTGCCGACAGCGTCACCGCGACCGCCGCCGACAGCATGAGCACCAGCACACCGGTGGCGTACGCGCCGCCCTGGGCGTCGACGTCGGCCTGGAAGATGATCGTGATGGCGAACCCGATGGCCGAGAAGACCAGCACGAGCGGCCGCACGGCCCCGGTCCACTCCGGCGCCATGCCGTACCGGGGCAGGTATCGCGGCACCAGGTTGATCAGGCCGGCCATCGCCGAGGCCCCGGCGAACCAGAGGATCGCGATCGTGCTGACGTCGTAGGCGGTGCCGAACCAGTTGCCCAGGTACTGGTGGGCCAGGTAGGCCAGCGCGCGCCCGTTGGCCTTGCCGCCCTCCTCGAACTCCTGGTGCGGGATGAGCACGGTGGTCACGAAGCTGGAGAAGATCAGGAACACGCTCATGATCAGCGCCGCGACCGTCAGCAACCGCCTGGTCCCCGCGATCCGCTGCGGGATGTCCCCCTTGACCACCGGCATCACCGCCACACCGGTCTCGAACCCGGACATGCCCAGCGCGAGCTTGGGCATCACCAGCAGCGACAGCCCGATCATCGCCAGCGGACTGCGGTAACTCGTGCTGAGCGCCTGCTTCCAGTCCACGACCGCCCCTGGCGCCTCCAGCACGTGCGCGATCGCGGTGGCCACCACCACCGCGTTCAGGCCGAGATAGACGAAGACGAGCAGGACGGCGATGCCGATCGCCTCGCTGAACCCCATCAGGAACACCCCGCCGAGCAGCGCCAGCAGCACCAGCGTGACGATCACCCGCTGTCCGGCCAGGAAGTCGGGCACGAACGGGTTCTCCAGCAGGTGCGCGGTGGCGTCGGCCGCCGACAGCGTCATCGTGATCACGAAGTCGGTGGCCGCGAACCCGAGCAGGGCCAGCACGAAGATCTTGCCCCACCACTGCGGCGCCAGCTTCTCCAGCATCGCGATCGAGCCCTGCCCGTACGGGCTCTCTTCGGCCACCCGCCGGTAGACCGGCAGCACGCCGAACAACGTCAGGGCCACCAGGAACAGCGTGGCCAGCGGCGACAGCAGCCCGGCCGCCAGCGCGGCGATGCCCGGCTGGTAGCCGAGCGTGGAGAAGTAGTCGACACCGGTCAGGCACATCACCCGCCACCACGAGTGCTTCACGTGCGGGCCGTGCTCGATCTGCTTGCGGTCGGTCTGCAGCCCTTCCAGCAGCCACGACCGCAGCGTCCCCTCCGTAGCGACCGGCCGTTTCGCCAGCACCATCCCGGTCACCCTCCATCAACATCGCGCACTAGGCACACTAGTGAGGAGAGATGGGTGTTTTGCCTGGTGAGGGCGTCAAGAAAACGTATATATCGCGGCGGGCAACCTATCAAGCAAGATGTGAAAATAACAGCCGCCGCGCACTCCCCCTGCCGAGCATCCCAATCCGGGCTGAGCTGGGGCTTCACCTCCTGGACCGCTCTTCAACTCCAGCAGGGTGTTACGAGATGGCGTGCGTTGTAACGCTGGACAGCGTGAGAATCACATGTCAATGTTAAGCCGCGTTATGCTCCCTCCGCTTCGCGGAAACCCCCTCCGGAGACAGCCATGATGACCGACGACAGGGAAGCCCGGCGGGGACCCGCGCGGCGGCAGGAGGCCATCGCGGAGCGGATCCACGCCAAGGGCGAGCTCGCGGCCGCCGAGCTGGCCGAGCTGTTCCACGTCAGCGTGATGACGATCCACCGCGATCTCAACGAGCTGGAACGCCAGGGGATCGTACGCAAGCTGCGCGGCGGCGTCACCGCGCAGCCGTCCAGCGTCTTCGAGAGCAACGTCGCCTTCCGCGAGAAGTCGATGCGCAGGGAGAAGGACGCGATCGCCGCCAGGGCGGTGGAGCTGATCGAGCCCGGCATGGCCGTCATACTCGACGACTCCACCACCAGCCTGGCACTGGCCATGAAGCTGGAGCCGCTGGCGCCGCTGACCGTCGTCACCAACTTCCTGACGACGATCGAGCTGGTCGCGGGCATGCCCGGCATCCGGCTGATCGCGCTGGGCGGCGACTACGACATGCTGCACAACTCCTTCCTCGGCGTCTCCTGCACCGACGCGGTCGCGGCCTTGCAGGCCGACCTGTGCTTCGTCTCCACCTCTGCGGTGACCGGCGAGTACGCCTACCACCAGGAGCAGCACATCGTGCCGGTGAAACGGGCGATGCTCGCCTCCGCGACCCGCAGCGTGCTGCTGATCGACCACACCAAACTGGCCAGGACCGCGCTGTACCGGGTCACGAGCCTCCAGACGTTCGACCATGTCATCGTGGACGACGGGGCCCGGCCGGAGGCGCTGTCCGGCCTCGACGAGTTGAACCTGTCCTACGACGTGGTGGCTGTGCCCACCTCCCCTTTGGAGCTGCCATGACCCTGCCGGCCGAGCTCGCCGACATCCTGCGCCACCCGCCCCGGGCGTACTCCCCCGCGGCCATCTGGTGGTGGAGCGGCGAGCGGTTGAGACACGACCGGCTGCGCTGGCAACTGGAGCGGTTCGCCGAGGGCGGTGTGTGGAACCTCGTGATACTCAACCTGGCACCGTCGGGACCGATGTTCGGCTCCGACGCCGACGACCCGCCGTTCTTCTCCGAGGACTGGTGGACCCTGCTGGAGCAGGTGTGCGCCGACGCCGAGGAGCTGGGGATCTCCCTGTGGTTCTACGACCAGCTCGGCTTCTCGGGCGCCGACCTCCAGGCCCGGCTGGTCAGCGAGGAGCCCCGCTTCGCCGGCCGGTGGCTGTCCCCGGACGGCTCGGTGACCACCCGCGGCTTCGACTACCTGTCCGCCGAGGCGTGCGCGGCGCTGATCGACCGGGTGCACGGCGAGTTCGAACGCCGGTTGGGGCACCGGCTGGGCGGGGTCATCGCCGGTTCCTTCCAGGACGAGCTGCCCTCGCTCCCCACCTGGTCCGACACCTTCGCCGTGGAGTTCGAGAAGCGCCGAGGCTACGACCTCACCCCTCACCTGCCGCTGCTGTGGGCGGACGAGGAAGGCGCGGGTGAGGTACGCCGCGACTACCAGCGGACCCGGGCCGAGCTGGCGGAGGAGGCGTTCTTCCGCCCGCTCGCCGCCTGGCACGACCGCCACGGCCTGCTGAGCGGCTGCGACCAGCAGGATCCCGCCCGCGCCGGATATCCGGTGGAGGGCGTCCAGCTGTACGCCGACTACGCGCGCACCCATCGCTGGTTCAGTGCGCCGGGCTCCGACCACCACGGTGACGCGCGGGTGCACTCCTCGCTGGCCCACCTGTACGACCGGCCGCGCACCTGGATCGAGGCGTTCCACTCCAGCGGCTGGGGCGGCACGCTGGAGGAGACCTTCGACTGGCTGCTCCCCTGGCTGCGGGCCGGAGCCACGCTCTACAACCCGCACGCCGTCTACTACACGACCAAGGCCGGATGGTGGGAGTGGGCGCCGCCGTCCACGGACTGGCGCCAGCCGTACTGGCGGCACCACCGCGTCTTCGCCGACGCCGTCACCCGGCTGTGCGCGATCCTCTCGCTGGGCCGGCACGCCTGCGACCTGGCGGTCCTCATGCCCACCGCGACCGTACAGGCGAGCACGAGGCTCGACGGGGTGGCGGCGGAGGCCGCGCGGGCGCAGGAGGTCTACCGCGAGATCGTGGGCGAGATGGCGTGGTTCAGGATGCTGCCCGGCGCCCTGGACCGGCTCGGCCTGGACGCCGACGTGATCGACGACGACTCGCTCCAGCGGGCCACCGTCCGGCCCGGCACGACCCGGACTCGGTTGGAGGTCGCCGACGAGTCCTATGCCGCGATCGTGCTGCCCGCGTGCGTCACGCTCGATCCGGCCACGGAAGCGGCGCTCGTGGCGTTCCTCGACGAGGGCGGGCTGGTCGTCGCCGTCGGCGCGCGCCCCGAGGGCCCGCTGCGCTCGCGTGTCCGCTTCGCCGCGACGACGGCCGACCTGGGCCCGCTGCTGTCGCCGCTGCGCCGGGTCGAGGCGCCGGTCCCCCCGCTGGTACGGGAGTTCGACGGCACCACCATCGTCTACCTCCAGGCCACCTTCCCCATGGCGAGCCGAGTGGCGGTCGAACGACCGGACGACCGCGGCACCGACCAGGGCTGGGACTCGGCCACCATCGACTTCGACCCCGGCCGGTACGCCGCCGAGATGCCGGTGCGCGTGCGCGGCGTCTCGGGGACGCCGCTGCTGGTGGACCCGTTCGGGGGTGGGGTGCGCGCGTTGCCGTACACGGTGGAGGGCGAGCACACCGAGGTCGTCGTGCCGTTCGACGCCGGTCCCGCCGCGCTGCTCGTCTTCACCGGCGAGCAGGTGGCGACGCCCGAACCGGCCGCGCCCCCCACGCGGGAGCTCGATCTCGGCGCCGGCTGGGAGATGGAGCTCGTACCCACGCTGGACGACACCTGGGGCGACCTCGGCCATTCCGGGCCGGTCCTGCACCGCTGGGAGGTCGAGCACCGCGTGGACGGGCTGAAGTGGCGGCCCGCGTACGCGACGTACGGGTCGCACGGCAGCTCGCGGATCGACGGCGGCGAGTGGCGGCCCGCGGTGTTCTCGACCTCGCGCGGCATCAGGAAGGACCCCGTCCACCGCCGCACCCTCGGGCCCAAGGGTCACGTGCCGGAGGAGTTCCTGGACTTCGGCGAGGTGGCCATGGGGAAGAGCGCCTGGTTCAGGACCGAGCTGACCGTGCCGGAGCACGGGTTCCTCGCGATCGGCGCCGCGGCCGCCAAGGCGGTGCGGGTTGACGGCCATGACGTCGAGCTGGACGACAGGGGCTACCTGGCGCTCGCTCGCCGGCCGCTCTCGCCCGGCAACCACCTGCTGGAGGTCCGGTTGGTGCCCGAGGACGACGGGTGGCTGCGCGCGCACGTCGCCGTCGTGACCAGCCCTGAGCACTACCTGCGCCCGGAGTGGATCACCGGTCCGGCAGGGCCGGTCGAGCTGACCGCCGCGTTCACGCCGAAGGGCACGGTGCTCCAGGTGGCCGCGATGACGGCCTGCCAGGTGCTGGTCAACGGGGTGGAGATGGGCCGGCAGGGCGGGTTCGACCCGTACGCCGACGAGCGCAAGCCCCGGGTCCGCCGCTACAACCTGGCCGGAGTGCTCCGGCCCGGCGCGAACGAGGTGACCGTCCGCGTGGGGGACGGTGCCGAGCCGGTCCTGGTCGACGGCTGCGTCACCTCCGGGCCCGGCTGGTGGGCGGCGCACGACGGCGAACGCGCCCCGGCCGAGACCCGCAGGACGCAGTACCACGATCCCGCCGCCCTGCACCTGCCACGCCGCCCGCACCCGCTCCCCGGCACCGCCTGGCTGTCAGGGGACGAACCGGTCTCTTCGCCGGTCGTGCTTCCGGTCGTGATGGCGGAGGAGGGGACGGCGGGGCGCGTCGAGTGGCTGCGCTTCGAGGTCCCGCCGGGCGCGACCGCCCTCCGGGTGCCGTTGCGCGGCGCGGCCGAGCTACTGGTAGATGGAGAGACGGTGGCGGAGGGTTCCGGCTGTCTGGAGGCGTCCCTCGACGGGCGGACCGGGCCGCGCGAGGCACTGCTGAGAGTGGTGACCGAGGCCGGGTACACCGGCGGCGCCATCCTCACCGGCCCGATCGAGATCGAGACCGGCCCCGGCCCGATCGAGCTGGGCGACTGGGAGCGGGCCGGCCTGCCGGAGTACAGCGGCGGCGTCCGCTACCGCCGCACCGTACATCTCGACGAGCGCCCGGACACCGGCCTCATGGACCTGGGCCGGGTGCGCGGCACCGCGGAGGTGCGGGTCAACGGCCACTCGTGCGGGATCAGGGTCTGCTCGCCGTACCGGTTCGACGTCGGCGCGGCACTGCGGGCCGGCGAGAACACGGTCGAGGTCGAGGTGTACGGCACACTCGCGCCGCACCTCGACGCGGTCAGCCCCACCCACTTCGTCTTCCCGGGCCAGCGAGCGAGCGGCCTGTACGGTCCAGCCCGCCTGCTACTCGGCTAGACGCGCCTCCACAACTACCGCTCCGCCACCGACACCACAACCAATCGCCCTTCGCTCCCCGGAAGGACCCCAACGATCATCGCCTCCTCCTCAGAAGGACCCCAACGATCGCCCTCCCCACTCCCCGAAGGACCCCAGCCGAAGTACGGCGGGGAGTGCGGGAACGTAGGCCAGCCGTCTAGGTGCGAAACCGGTTCCGGTAAGTGGTCGCGCTAAGCCCGAAGTACGCCTTGAAACGGCGCGCGAAGTGGCTCTGGTCCGGCCAGCCCACCGCCCGGGCGATTGACGTCACCGGCTCGTCGGTACGCAGCAGCAGGTCGGCCGCGGTCTCGACCCGCAGCCGGCCCAGGTAGGCCATCGGCGGCAGCCCGGTGGCCGACTTGAAGAGCCGCACCAGGTAGGCGGGGCTGAGCGCGACGGCCCCGGCCAGCTCGGCCAGCGTCCAGTCATGGGCGAGGTCTCCCTCCACCATGCCCACGACGCGCATGACCGTCGGATGGGTCACCGAGCAGTCGGCAACGGCCTCGTCCTGCCCGGTGTCGACCGTGCGGGACAGGTGCCCGAGGAAGAGCGAGAGCCAGCCGATGACGTCGGCCCGGTGCTTCTGGATGCTGCGATCGCGCAGCCGGTCGAGCGCCTCCAGGTAGCCGACGCACGTACGGAGATCAACTTCGTCCAGGTGAGTGGTCAGCAGGCCGCGACGCTGCAACGAGTGCGGCCCGGTCCAGAGCAGGTAACCCAGCCGGGGATCCTCACGTGTCCACGACAGCTCGTTGCGGAGGAGGTCGGTGCCGATGCAGCAGTTGTACAGGGCGAGCCGCGCGCAGTCCTCGTACCCGTGCCAGACGCCCGGACGCAGCAGGACCACGTCCCCGACCTGCAGTTCCTGCCGTCCCGACGAGGAAAGGTGGACGGCCGTCCCGGCGACCACGACGGCGATCTCCACGAAGCTGTGCGTGTGCACGGGCTCCTCGCCCTGGTGCGTGTATCGCCGCGCGTAGGCGGGAGAGCCGTCGGAGATGAAGAGCAGGCCACGCGACAACTTCAGGGGAGTAGCCATCACAGCAGCCACCTTAGCCACGTGAATTGGCATCAATTTCGTCCGACTCAGACGTGTTTAGTGCTATCTCCGGAGCGTTCCGGCTCTCATGCTTTCTGCTGTCCGCCTCTCAACACATGAGCCGGATGGAGAGGACGCCCCTTGTCCAGAGCCGTGGCCAGAATCGCCGCCATCCTCCTGCTAGCCACCGCCCCGCTCGCCGCCGCCACGGCGGCGCAGGCCGACCCCGTCGACGACTCCGCCTACGGAACCCCGCTCGTCGCCGTCTCCGGAGCCGGTGTCAACTGGCATCCGACGACCGGGCTGAGCACGCTCAAGACACAGTCGGGCCTCACACAGGTCGACTTCGCCGACGTCATGACGAGCGCCAACCACCCCATGCGCACCTGCGACAGCACCGAGGCCGCCGGGCTGCCGATCAAGCCCGCCGCCACGGTCAGCTGGTGCTGGGACAGCGGTGACGCGAGCACCACGACCTGGATCCCGCAGAGCCTCACCACCTCCGGGGACGCCGACGACGACGGCACCTGGGGCGCGTACAAGGCCATCATCAGCGGCTGGAACTACTGCAACGCCGGCGAGTGCGGTGCGAACCTCCGCAACAACGACGCCAGGGTCGCCTTCATCGACTACACCAACCCCGCGGCGCCGAAATACCGCTGGGTCTACCTGGTCGCGCCGACGGACGGCACCACCAACCCGAACGTCACCAGCTACTCCAACAACACCTTCGGCCCAGCGAAAGCGCACATGGGCGGCATGGCCTGGTACGGCGACAAGCTGTACGTCAGCGCGACCGGAGCCAACTCCACCGGCATCAGGGTCTTCAGCATGTCGGAGATCCTGCGGGTGAACGATCCGAGTTCGGCCATCGGCAAGACGAGCAGCGGGTACGCCGCCTACGGCTACCAGTACGTGATGCCGGAGGTCGGCTTCTACAGCTACGCCAGCGGCACCTGCACCATGAGCACCGACACGGGCGTGCCGTGCTTCGCCTCCATCTCCCTGGACCGCAGCACCAGCCCCGACTCCCTGACCGCCGTGGAGTACTTCAGCGACCCCGCCCTGCACGGCAGGGTCTACCGCTACAACCTCGGCGGCGCGAACTTCCTGCTGAGCGCCAACGCCAGCGGCTACACCCCGGCGGCCCAGGCGTACCGCACCCGGGTCGGCAACATGCAGGGAGTGCTGTCGTGGAACGGCACCTGGTACGTCTCGCACAGCTGGGCCGACGAACGAGGCGAGCTGTGGGCCCTGAACACCTCCACCGGCAGATCCCACACCTGCACCAACCCCTACAGCTCGCAGTATGAGTGCTGGGGATTCCACCCCGAGTCGCTCACCTACGACTACGCCACGGGCCTGGTCTGGTCGCTCACCGAGTGGACCAAGAACCAGTGCGCCACCGAAACCGCCACCCCGCTGAACTGCGGCCGGACCATCTTCGCCTTCCCCCGCACCGCACTCCCCTAGCCCGTCGCCCGTCGCCCGTCGCCCGTCGCCCGTCGCCCGTCGCCGGGAGGAGGGTGAGCCCCCGTGCTCTCCTCCCGGCCCACACCTGTGGTCTTGGGCCCTCTAGCGTCCGGCGTGAGGCTGCGGTTGTGCTTGAGCGACCGCGACAATTCGCTCCAAGGCCGCCGCGTGTCGCTCGAAGGCTCGCCGTCCTTCCGGCGTCAGCTGTACGTACGTGCGTCGGGTCCCCGTCTCCTGGCTCGTGCGTACCCAGACATAGCCGGCCTCGGCCAAGGCCGAGATCTGCTCGGACAGTGCCGAGTCGCCGGTCTTGATCGTGTCCCTCAGGAAGCCGAATTCCACCCCGCTGGCCGGGGCCAGCAGCGCCACGATCGACAGCCGGGCCGGGACGTGCAGGAACCCGTTGAAGAAGGGGTCCATCAGCCCGTGCCTGCGGTCCTGCTGAATGACCCCCCTGTAGATGCGGCGGATCAGGGGGTTGGCCGGGATGGCGGTGACGACCGTCGCCGCAGCGGCGATGGTGGCGGGGGCGGGCAGATCGAGTGCCCAGGTGGTGATCCGGAAGGCTACGAACACCACTATGTAACTGCCCCCCATCCCGCGTAGAGCACGAGTTCACGGTCGGTGGGCGTCCTGCGGACGGAAGACCTCCGGTGCTGAACGATCAGCGCTCCCCCAGCCACCGCGCATCCGAGCACACGGGCAGCGGTGGCCCATGGCTCCGGGAAATCGAACGACGCAAACACGAGAAAGACCACCAACAGCGAGGTGGCGACCTGGGGGAGCACGAAGTATTGGCGTACGAGTTCGTTGTGAGTCCTGTCCTGGAGGCGGCGAATGCCGTCGAGCGAGGACTGGGCGTCGTGGGTGTTCATGGACCTTCCTTGACAAGTGGGCGTCGCGGGCCTGACCCCGCGCCACCTGCGGGGTGACGGTCCCCTGAGGGAAGGAATGCCAGGCGTCGATCGAGACCCTGCATCCGAGGACCAGGCATGTCCGGCACAATAACAGAGCAGATGCTCCAGAATTATGTATCCTTGAGGACGTCACTCTGCGACGACGCGGGTGCTCGAGCTCTATCGGAACATGCGCGAACTGCTGGCCAAGGAGACGAACCAGCAGAACATCACCTGAACCTCACCCGAGTGGAGGAATCGTGAACGTCGTCAACCTGACAGACCCGGCGCTCATGCAGGACCCTTTCGGCGGCTTCGCTCGGATCCGGGAGGAGGGGCCGATGGTCAGGGGCTCCTATCCGGGAGGTGGCCCTCCGATGTGGCTGGTCACCCGCTACGAGGACGTGCGGAGCGTGCTCAGCGACACCCGGTTCGTCAACAATCCGGCGAGCGTACCCGGGATGGAGGTGGACAACATCCGCGAGCAGCTCATGGCGGCCAGGGGTATCGACCAGGACGTGGTCCCGTACCTCCTTGACTCCATCCTCGACGTGGACAACGCCGACCACCTCCGGCTGCGCCGCCTGATCTCCCGCGAGTTCACCGCCCGGCGGGTCATCGACCTGCGCCCCCGCATGGCCGAGATCACCGAATCGCTGCTCGACCTGCTGGACAACGAGACCGACCTGATCGAGAACTTCGCCTACCCGCTGCCGATCACGGTCATCTGCGAGCTGGTGGGCGTACCGGAGCAGGACCGTCCTGCCTGGCGCGAGCAGGGCGAGGCCCTCATGACCCACACGCCCGGCGCGGTGAACGCACCGTGGCGGGGCATGATCGAACTGTCCCGGGACCTGATCGAACGGCGACGCGCGAACCCGGGGAACGACCTGCTGTCGGCGTTGATCCGCACCCACGACGAGGACGGCGACCGGCTGAGCGACCGCGAGCTGATCACCATGATCATCACCCTCATCTTGGCCGGGCACGAGACGACCACGCACCTGATCGGCAATGGCACCCTGGCCCTGCTCACCCACCCCGACCAGCTTGACCTGGTGAAGAAGGACCCGGGGCTGTGGTCGCGTGCCATACCCGAGCTGATGCGCTGGTGCGGGCCGGTACACGGCGCCCAGATGCGGTACGCGGCAGAGGACGTCGAGATCGACGGGCAGACGATCAAGAAGGGCGAGGGCGTCATCCCGGTCCTGGTGAGCGCCAACCACGACCCGCGCCGCTTCGACGACCCCGAACGGCTCGACGTGACCCGTGAGCAGGACTCCCGGCGCGAGGTGCACGTGGGCTTCGGCCACGGGCCGCACTACTGCCTGGGCGCGGCACTGGCGCGCAACGAGGTGGAGATCGCGTTCAACGCGCTGTTCCGCCGGTTCCCCGGCCTTGCCCTGGCCGGTGAACCGGAGCGGCAGTACGTGCCGTGGGCCTGGCGCCTCGCCAAGCTCCCCGTCCGGCTGTCCGACTACGTCTCCAGTGACATTGCACGTGCCTGGCGAGGATGAGCGCGGCCGACAGGCGGCGAATCTTGGGCATGGTCACCGCGCTCATCGCAGGGCGGCTGGTTCCTATCGCCAGTCCGATCGCTGTCGTGGGGCTCCTCGCCGTACTTCCCCTGTACGGAGCCGGCGCCTTGTTCATCCGCGAGGTGGTCCGGCGGACCGAGCGCGGCTGGCCGACGATGCCGGCGTTCGAGGAGGCGTTCATCACCCAGACGCTCTGGAGCGAGGACTGGGTCGGCGTCCGCATCCTCGACTACGGCTACGTGCCCGCGCCGGGGACAGCGCTGCCGTGGACCATTTCAGAGCGGGCGCTCCGCTATTGTGGCGGGCATGGCTCGTCCTCGCACTCATGATCTCGACCAGCTGTTGGATGTCGCCGAGCGGTTGGTGGCCGACGGCGGTCCGGAGCGGTTCACGGTGCGAGCGCTGGCGGAGGCCTCCGGGGTGTCGAACGGGGCGATCTACCACGCGTTCGGGTCGCTGCCAGTGCTGCTCGGACGGTTGTGGATGAGGGCGGCGGGAGAATTTCTGGATCTGCAGGTCGAGCTCGTCGACGCGGTGCAAGGGGGCGACCGCGAGACGGCGATCGCGGCGGTGGTGGCGGCGGCGGGCGCGCCCGCGGTGTTCGCCGACCGCCGCCCCGCCGCGGTGCGGATGCTCATGGCGGTGCGCCGCGACCAGTTGCTCGGCCCTCAGGTGCCCGATGAGCTGGCCGAGGAGATGTTCGCCTTGGACCAGCGGCTGGTGGCGCTGCTTGTCCGGCTGGCACGGGGGCTGTGGGGCCGAGCCGACGGAGCGAGCGTCGAGGTGATCACACTGTGCGTGGTCGACCTGCCGACGGCCGTGTTCCGCCGCGCGCTGACCGAGCCATCCGCGGACGGCCGGCCCGTGATCGGATCCGACAGCCGAGAACGCCTGGAAGCCGCGGTCCGTGGCGCCCTCACCCTCCCACCGCCTCCCCCGCGGAACAGGCGGCCCAAGCCTTCCGAAGAGGATTGACCACCACGCCCGCCGTCCAGGCGTTGGGCCTGGTGCCGGTCGGGTCGAAGATCCGCACGATGTGGATGACCGTGGGGCTCCTCACGCGGCCACCGCCCGGCGCCTGCGCGCGGCGCCCAGTAGTAGCGCGGCGGGCACGACGCCGAGGACGAACGGCGAAGGCTCGAATACGGCGGCACTGACCAGCGCCCACAGGGCCACGCCGATCCCGAGGTAGGGCGGCGGCACCTGCCCGCGCCGCCCGAACCCGACGACCAGTGCCCCGATCAGCCCTAGGGGCACAGCGAAGCTACCCCAGGCCAGCCAGAATGCGCCCATGCTCGGAGTCGGCCGAGCCAGATCGTCCAGATTCGGCGGGAAGAACCACAGCTCTCCCCCGAGCCAGCCCGGGATGTGGTCCGCGCTCAGCAGCGACATGGCCAGCAGATGCAGACAGGCCAGGAACACCAGGATCCGACCGGCCCACACCACGCCTTTTACGGTAATGAAAGTATCGGAACTCATGGTTTCGAATCATGGGCCTGTTCTAGTTCGGATGCAATGTTGGATCTGTCACATTACGGAGCCGACAGTTCCGTATTAGCTCCATCGCATCAGGGACAGCCGGGTTGACGGGGCCATTGCTGCAGCGGCCAGGGCTGGTGTCGGCGGCGCGTGTGACAGGAGCCGATGGCGGCGGATCAGCGTGAGGGGAGGCAGAGAGCGGCGTCGAGGGTAGCGAAGAGGTGCTTGTCGTCCTTTGGGGTGCCGGTGACGTAGACGGTGGCGGCCCTGCCCGTGCGGTTGCGTCCGCTGAGCACGCGGACCCCCGGCAGGCCGCCGTCGTGCATCCAGGCAGGGCCGCAGCTCAGCGGGTACGTGTACAGGCCGAGGCCGTAGCGGCTGCCCTTGGGGTCGGATGCGGGGACCGGGCCGGCGAGCATAGTGCGCAACGTCGGCTCGGGGATGGCCTGCCAGAAGCGGTTGAGGTCATCCGGCGTGGAGATGAGGCCGCCGCCGGCACCGAAGGCATAGCCGGGCATCTGGGTCGTGTCCGTCTCCCCGGACTTTGGGGACACGGGGCTGACGCCGTACGTGTGAGCGTGCCGGCCCCGGATGCCGAGTTCGCCGTTCTTCGGCCAGTAGGTGCCAGGCAGGCCCTTCAGCACGCCGTCCTCGCTCACCTCACGGAAATCCTTGCCGGTCACCTTCTCGATGAGCAGGCCCGCCACCAGGTAGTTGGTGTTGGAATAGGACCACCGCTCGCCCGGTTTGCCGACGAACGGGCGGGTCATGGCGAGCGCGAGGTGGTCGGCGGGGATGGCGGGCTTGGTCCAGTCGACCAGGTCGAAGTACTCGGGCAGGCCGCTGGTGTGCTGAAGCAACTGGCGGACGGTGACCCGCGCGCCGTGCAGCGAGCTCGGCAGGTAGTGCTCGACCTGCTCGTCCAGGTTCACCTTGCCATCGGCGACCAAGCGCATCACCGTCGCCGCGATGACCGGCTTGGTGATGCTGGCCGCGCGGAACCGGCCGTCGCCACCGACCATCGGCTTGCCGGTGCCGCGCTGCGCAGTACCGGAGGTCCATGTCGTCGTGCGACCGTTACTGTCACGCACCGAAAGCACCGCACCGGCCAGGCCGTCCTGCCTGGTCAGCCGGTCCACCTGCCGCTGCACGGTCTTGTCTGAGGCCGGGACGGCGGTGGCCATGGCGGGCGAGGCGGCGCCCAGCAGGACGGCTGCTGCTGCGGCGGCGGCAAGGGACTTACGCATTTGGGACATCTCCTTGTACCTGAGGTGATGTCCCAATCCTTGGATTTCTGGACTCCGAGATCAGTCATGCCGTCCCGCTTATCCGTGGTGAGGCCAGCACTACCAGGGATCCCGGAACGGAGGACGCGGCACCAGCGGCAGCGTCCGCTCATGGCCAGGGCTTCGCTACTCTCCCGGCGGCCGCGGACAATTTTAGGCTTCGGGCGCAGGTGCTGCCTAGCCAATCGGCAAGCCGTCGCCGGAGCCGCATTCGCGGCTGCCACCGCCTTGCAGCACGTAAGCCACCCCATGGGCCAGCGTGTCGGCGAATGCCGGCAGCCGCTCGCGTTCTTCGAGGAGAAGGAACAGCCAGGCGAAGATCGGGCCGAGCAGGAGCGCGTGCACCACTGCCGGATCGGGGAGCCGTGACAACTCGCCACGATCCACCGCCCGTTCCAGCACCTCCATGACACAGTCGCGCTCGGCTTTGACGAACGTTCCCACGAACGTGGCGGTCATGGCACTATCCGCATGTACGTCGGCCAGCAAACCCGGCACCACTCCCGGCGACGGCGTGGCCAGGCTGGTGACAATGTCTCGGGCGACCGCGGCCAGGTCGGCGGCCAGCGAACCCGCGTCGAGTGGAGTCGCGAGGTCCAGGTCGTGCATGACCGCCGCGAAGATCATCTGTTCTTTCGTGGCATGGCGGCGGTAGATCGCGGCCTTGCCGACTCCAGCCCTGGCCGCCACGGCGTCCACAGTGAGTCGCGCGTACCCCTGCTCGGCCAGCAGTTCCCTGGCCGCCGCGGCAATGGCCCCGTCCACCCGGCCGTCCCTGGGACGACCCACTGGTTGGCTCATGCGACGGAGCTTATACGGAACTGCCGGAACCGTAATGCGACAGATCCAACATCGCATCCGCACCAGAACAGGCACATCGACAGGTAGGGACGGGGGACACGGCTTCCGGCGGCAGTACAACCGGCGTCTGTCCCGCCTCCCGGTGGAACAGACCATGCTGTTCGAGCGCTTCCCCACCCTGCGACTGGCGGTGCCGCCGGAGGAGGTGCCCATGCCGTACGGACATGACCATCTACGGCGTGCACCGGCTCCCTGTCACCTGGCAGCCGGTGCACGTTCGTGGACAGCGCACTAGCCGACCTGGGCGATGTCGACCCGGTGATGCCGATCCCGGAGCCGTTGTACGGCCTCGGGAGGCGCGTCCGAATCGACCACGATGACGTCGAAGGCCTCGAGAGGAGCGACCCTGTGCAAGGCCACCCGGTCGAGCTTCGTGTGGTCGACCGCCAGGATGCAGCGCGTGCCCGCGGCCACCATGGCCCGCTTGACCAGCACGATCTCCTGCTCCTGATGGAAGGCGTGCCGATCGGAGATCGCCGAGGTGGAGACGACGACCGTGTCGGTGTTCATCGCCTCGACCGCGTCGACACAGGCCACGCCCAGGAAGGAGTCGTGCGTCGGGTAGTACTCGCCGCCGAGCGCCATGAGCCGGATGCCCGGCATGGGGGCGAGCAGCTTGATCGCCTCCAGGAAGTTCGTCACCACGGTCAGCGGCGCCGCCTCGTCGAGATGGCGGGCTACGGCCAGCGCGGTCGTGGAGTCGTCGATCATGACCGAACTGCCCGGCTCGATCAGCCCCACCACATGCCGGGCGATCGCCTCCTTCTCCGCCGTCTGGGCGGTCTTGCGGTAGGCGATGTTGCTCTCGAAGATGCTGGACGCCTGGGCACTCGCGCCACCGCGATACTTCCGCACCATGCCCTGGCTCTCCAGCAGATCCAGGTCACGATGGACGGTCATCACGCTCACGCCGAACGCCTCGGCGAGCTCCGTCATCGAGGCCGAGCCCTGCCGCAGGACATGCTCCGCCATGGCCTGGCGCCTGGTGGCCCCACCGGCCGCGCGTGACTTCACCTACGGCACTCCCCATGCATCGGTGAGACCTTCACGAATCCTTATAATCTCTCACACCGCCGGCACCATGAGGAGCGACCTGGCATGCCCTGACCCCAAACCGGCGGTCAATTTTTAAGCGACATCAAAGTTGTAGCGACACCAAATTTATGGCTAGGGTGACGCCTCATGACGTTCACCTTCGGCATCTATCCCGGCGCCCTGCTGGGCACCGCCACCGGCGCCGTACACCTCGCCCACCCCGATCATCCGGAGCGGATCGAGGAAGCGCTGCGGCAGTTGCAGGCTGACGCGCCGACCCTGCTCGTACGCGCCTACCGCCCATACGCGGCCACCGTCGCACCCGACGCGCCGCCCACCCCCGCCGACCCGGAGCGCTACCTCGCCAACGGCCGCGCACTCGACCTGGTCGTCACCTTCCGAGAGCCGACGGGCGCCCTGGAGGGCTGGCTGGACTTCATCCGGGCCACCGTGCGGGACGAGGGGGCACGGCTGGCGAGCCTGCAGATCTGCGAGGAACCCAACGCGAACCTGCCGGTCCTGGACGGCAGCATGCCCAACGTCCACCAGGCGCTCGTGCAGGGCGTGATCGCGGCCAAGGAGGAGGCGCGCGCCCGCGGACATGACCTCGCCGTCGGCTTCAACGTGGTGCCGACCTTCAACCCCGCCGACACCTTCTGGAACGACCTCGGCGCGGTCGCCGACGACCGCTTCCACCAGGCACTGGACTACGTCGGCCTGGACTTCTTCCCCGACGTCTTCCGGCCCATCCCCGCCGAGCAGCTGGCGGCGGCGGTCGAAGCGGTGCTCACGGGGCTGCGGACCGCCGACCTGCCCAAGGCCGGCATCGGCGGCGGCGTGCCGATCCGCGTCTGCGAGCACGGCTGGCCCACCGGCCCGGAACGCGGCGAGGAGCGCCAGGCCGAGGTCATCGAGGAAGTGATCCGGACCCTGGACAAGCTCCGCGGCGACCTCAACATCACCGGCTACTCCCTGTTCGGCCTGCGCGACGCCAACAGCGCGGGCGAGGGACTGTACGACCGGTTCGGTCTGCTGCGCGACGACTACACGCCCAAGCCGGCCTTCTCCACCTACAGCAAGTTGATCGCGGAACTGACGCACTGATTCCACCCACGGCCCGCAGAAACGGCGAGGAAACACCTGCAGGCCTACAAAGTCCTTGAACGTCGGCGCACTGGGAGCGTCTGTGCCCTAGCAGACGCTCCCAGCGCGTTCCCACGAGGAAAGGACCATGGTTGTGAATCGTGCTCGTCTCGCCGGTCTGGCCTGCGCGATGCTGACTCTGAGCATCGCCGCGCCCGCCACCGCTGCCGATCGGCAGCAGACCGGGAACGTGCAGGAGGCGCTGAACGCCCTGGCGAAGACCACTGGAGTGGTCGGCGCCATCGGCGAGCTGTACGTCGACGGCAAGCGCGTCGGCCAGGGTTCGGCCGGCTCCCGCCTTCTCAACGGCAAGGGCGGAAAGATCCCCGCCGACGCCCGCTACCGCATCGGATCCCAGACCAAGCAGATGACCGCCACGGTCCTGCTGCAACTGGTCAAGGAAGGCAAGCTCGGCCTGGACGACAAGCTCAGCGATGTCCTGCCGGAAGTGGCTCAGCAGGACGTGGTGGAGCGGGCCGACGAGATCACCGTACGGCAGCTGATCCGGCACACCTCCGGCATCCCCGACCTCTTCGCCTCCGGCCGCTTCGACGACTTCGACTTCACGACCTACCACCCTCCGATCGAGCTGGTGAAGGCCGCACGCGGTCTGCCCCGGACAGGGGAGCCGGGAGAGAAGTTCACCTACTCCAACACCAACTACATGCTCCTCGGCATGATCATCGAGAAGGTGAGCGCCCATCCCCTGCCCGCCGAATTCACCCGGCGCATCTTCGCCCCCCTCGGGATGAGCCACACCTATCTGCCCACCAAGCCACCTGCGGGCATCAAGGGCCCGCACGGGCATGGCTACTTCCCCGACTCCCAAGGCAAGCCGCGCGACGTGGACCGGCAGAACGCGAGTTTCGGGTACGCGGCCGGAGGGGTGATCTCTACCGCCCGTGACGCCAGCACCTTCCGGCGCGCGTTCGTCCAAGGCAACCTGCTGCCGGCGGAGCTGCAGAAGGTGATCACCGACCCGCCGGAGGACGCACCGCCCCAGCCTGCTCCCGGCAGCCGCCTGTGCGGCGGCGAGCCCCTGGTGCAGGCGATCGCGGGCAGCGGGCCCGGCTTCATGGCCGTGACCTTCACCTCGCTCGACGGCCGCCTGCAGTTCGCCGTGTCCGCCACGTTGAACGTCAGCAACATGGAATACTCCCCAGACGCCATCGACCAGGCGGCCAAAGCGGTGATCTGCCCTGGAAAATAGCCCTTCGGAGGAGAGCTGATGACCATGGATCTGCGGTTCGCCGTGTTGGGCCCGTTGCGGGGCTGGCGAGGCGAGAAACCGCTGGATCTCGGTCGCCCACAGCAGCAGGCGTTGCTGGCGCTGTTGCTGCTGCGCCAGGGCCGGGCACTGTCCGATGAGGCGATCGTGGACGGGCTGTGGGGTCAGGCGCCGCCCGCGCGCCCGACGCACGCGATGCGGATTCTGGTCTCGCGGTTGCGGCCGGTTCTGGAGCCGGACGGGTCACCCTGGAAGGTGCTGACCACGGTCTCCGGCGGCTACGCGCTGCGGCTTCCGCCGGGCGCGTTGGACGCCGCGGTGTTCGAGGAACGGATGGAGGCGGCCGACAAGGCCCGGGCCGCCGGAGAGCTGAGCCGATCCAGGGACCTGCTCTCCGAGGCGCTCGCGCTGTGGTCCGGCGTCCCGTTGCTGGGGCTGCCTGGACCGCAGGCCGAGGCACATCGAGCCCGGCTGACCGAACGACGGCTGCTGGCCCTGGAACAGCGGCTGGAGCTGGACCTGGAGTTGGGTCGTCACCAGCGGCTGGTCGCGGAGCTGACATCGCTGTCCGAGGAGTTCCCGTTGCGGGAGCGCCTGCGGGTGCTGTTGATGCTCGCGCTGTACCGGTCCGGACGCCAGGCCGAGGCGCTGGCGGTCCACGCCGCCACGCGCGGGTTGCTCGCCGACGAGCTCGGCGTCGACCCCGGTCCCGAACTCACCACCCTCCACCAGGCGATACTGCGCGCCGACCCGGCACTGGCCGCTCCTGTTCAGGCGCCTGCCCGTACGGCTCCCGCCCAGCTTCCCGCCGACGTCGTCGATTTCACCGGACGGCAGGCGCTGGTCGGGGAGCTGACCGGCCTGCTTCACGAGGGCGCGAGCCTGGTCATCTCCTCGGTGTCGGGGATCGGCGGCGTCGGCAAGACCGCGCTGGCCGTCCACGTGGCCCATCTGGTCCGCGACCGCTATCCCGACGGGCAGCTGTACGTGGACCTGCGCGGCGTCGAGGCGGCCCCGCTGGCGCCGGCGGCCGTGCTCGCGGCGTTCCTCCGCGCGCTGGGCGTCTCCGGTGACACCATCCCCGAGGACCTGGACGAGCGGGCCGCGCTGTACCGCACCACGCTGGCGAACCTGCGGATGTTGGTCGTCCTGGACAACGCGGCCGACGCCGACCAGGTCCGCCCGCTGCTGCCGGGTGCGACCGCCAGCGGGGTCGTCATCACCAGCCGGGCCAGGCTGATCGGCCTCAACGCCGACCGGATGATCGATCTGGCGGCGCTCACGACCGGCGAGGCGCTGGAGTTGTTCACCCGCATCGTCGGGACCGCCCGCGTCGCCGCCGAACGCCAGGCCGCCGAGCAGGTGGTCGCCGCCTGCGCCTGCCTGCCGCTCGCGGTCCGCATCGCCGCCTCCAGGCTGGCAGCCCGGCCGGGGTGGACCATCGCCTCGCTGGTCGCCCGGCTCGCCGACCAGCGCCGCCGATTAGCCGAGCTGCGCACTGGCGACCTGGCGATGGAGGCCACCTTCTCCCTGGGGTACGGCCAGCTGGACGTCGGCCAGGCCAGGGCGTTCCGGCTGCTGGCCGTACCGGATGGCGATGACTTCTCGGTGGCCGCGGCGGCGGCCGTGCTGGATCTGGAAGAGTGGGCGGCGGAAGACCTGTGCGAGTCGCTGGCGGACGCCGGGCTGCTGGAGGCGCCGAGTCCGGGCCGATACCGCTACCACGACCTGCTCAAACTGTACGCTCGCGGCCTTCCCGAGCAGGACCGGGACGCGGCGTTGCACCGGCTCGTCGACTTCTACCTGGCCACCGCCAGAAGCGCGCAGTCAGTGCTGGAGCCGGACGCGCTCTCGACCGCCCGGCAGTCGCCCACCGCCTCGCCCGGCCTGGCCTTCGCCGGCCATCCGGCGGTGGCGGGGTGGCTGGACGCCGAGGTGGCCAACCTGTTCCACACGACCCTGCAGGCCGCCTCCGATCCGGCCGTGGCGGATCTGCTGTACGTGCTGCTGTACGTGGCGCGGGTGCACCTGCGATGGGAGCAGATCCGGCAGATCGCCCAGGCGATCGCCCGGGCCGCGGCCGAGCGAGGCGACCGGCGCAGCCACGGGCTGGCCCGTACGGCTGTCGCGGCGATGCTCATCTACCAGCGGTCGCTCAAGGAGGGGGTCGAGGAGGGGACGGCGGCCCTCGCGCTGGGCCGGGCGATAGGCGACCCGGTGATCGTGGTGGAGAACCTGCAGGTACTCGGCGCCGCCGCGATGATCCGGCGTGACTACGAGAGCGCCATCGGTCATCTCACCGAGGCGCTCCCCCTCCATCGCGAACTGGGCGATGTGGCGGGAGTAGGGGCGGCGCTGGGGATCCTGTCCCGGGCCTGCCTGGCGCTGGACAGGCAGGACGAGGCCGTCGACCTGGCCAGGCAGGGCGTGGAACTGGTACGGGAGACGGGCCGCTCGCGGGATCTCGGCACCCGGCTGTACGACCTCGGCATCGTGCTGCACGGGGTCGGCCGGTGCGACGAGGCGGCCGAGGCCTGGGCGGAATCGCTGACGCGGCACCGGGCCGCCGGTGATCGCCTGATGGAGGGCGGCGCCCTGTTCCGGCTGGCCGAATGCCATCTGGCGGCGGGCCTGTTCGACGAGGCCAGGGCACGAGCGGAAGAGGCCGTGGCGGTGAACGTCGAGATCGACGCCGTCTGGGAACAGGCTCGGGCGCTGACCACACTCGGCAAGGCGCTGTCGCAACTGGGCCAGGAGGAGAGCGGCCGAGCCCGGCTGCGGGAGGCGTTGGAGATCTTCGAGCGCCTCGACGTCCCCGAAGCGGCGGACGTACGCGCGTTGCTCTGACGGTCGCGTGGCAGTCGGTTGGCAGTCGAGATCCAGCACCGTTGTCCACATGACAGAGACCACTGTGGAAAAAGTGACCTTCGACGCCGACGGCGTCACCCTCGCCGGGCACCTGCACCTGCCCGCCACGGCCGACCGCGGACTGCCCGCGGTCGTGGTGGCAGGTGCGTGGACCTCGGTGAAGGAGCAGATGGCCGGGCTGTACGCGCGGAGACTGGCCGAGCGCGGTTTCGCCGCGCTGGCCTTCGACTTCACCGGGTTCGGCGAGTCGGGCGGTGAGCCGCGTGACGTGGAGTCGCCTTCGCTGAAGCTCAGGGACCTGAGCCACGCCGTGAGCTTCCTCTCCTCCCTGGACCGGGTGGCGCCCGCCCGGATCGGCGCGCTGGGTATCTGCGCCGGTGGCGCGTTCGCCGCGGTGGCGGCCGCGGACGATCCCCGCATCGCCTCACTGGCGCTGGTCGCGCCCGGTCTGCAGGACGGCGAGTTGATGCGGCTCGCCCTGGGCGGCGAGGAGGCCTTCACGGCGCGGTTGGCGGCAGGGCAGCGGGCCCGCGCGCACTTCGAGGCGACCGGCGAGGTCGAGTACGTGCTCGGAGTCAGCGAGACCGACTCCACGGCTGCGATGTTCGGCCCGTACGCCTACTATCTGGACCCCGCCCGAGGCGCCATCCCCGAGTGGGGGAACAGGTGGGCGACCATGGCCTGGGCCGAATGGCTGACCTTCGAGCCGCAACCGTCCGCGGACCGCATCACCGCGCCCGTGCTCATCGTGCACAGCGAGAGCGCCGGGATCCCGGTGGGCGCGCGCCGGTTCGCCGACCGGCTGACCGGGGCCAGGGAGCTGGTCTGGCTGGAGGGCCGCGGCCAGTTCGACTTCTACGACACCGAGCCCACGGTCACCGAATCCGTGGACAACGTCGCCCGCCACCTGCACGCCACCCTCTAGCCGATGTCGTGGGCACGGTGCAGGCCCAGCCTCCGGTTCAGGTGCCCGGTCAGCCGGGTGACCGTGATGCGGGGCAGCACCCGAGGAGCCCACGACGCAACCCTGTTGATCGCCCGCCCCGGATAGGAGTTGACCGCGCCCCTGGCGAAGGCGTCGAGGGTCTTGACCGCGACGCCTTCCGGCGCGTCGGTGAACGCCGGATTCATGGTGACGGAGGTGCCGTCGAAGAACCCCGTGTCGGTGGCTCCGGGGTGGGCTCCCATGACGCGTACGCCAGTGCCGCGGAGTTCCTCGGCGAGCGACTCGGTGAACGACAGCACGAACGCCTTCGTCGCCGCGTAGCCGGCCTGGTACGGCATCGGCTGGAAGGCGGCCGTGGAGCCCACGTTGATGATCCCACCGTGGCCTCTCTCGGCCATGCGGCCGCCGAACACGTGGGTCAGGCTCATCAGGGCGGTGACGTTCAACTCGACGGAGCTGACGTTCCTCTGGAGCGGAGTGCTCAGGAACGGGCCGACGGCGCCCGCTCCCGCGTTGTTGACCAGCAGATCGACGGTAGAGCCCTGCCGGTCCAGCTCCGCGATCAGGCCCGTCACCCCGTCGGGAGCGGTGAGATCGGCCGTCACGGGGTGCACGTCGACCTGGTGCGCCTCGCGGATCTCGTCGGCGACCCGGCGCAGCGCGTCGCCGGAGCGGGCCACGAGCACGAGATGAGCGCCTCGCCGCGCGAGTTCGCGCGCGTAGGCCGCGCCGAGTCCCTTGGATGCGCCAGTGACGAGCGCGGTGACACCGCGGTACCTGTACATGACCATCCCCAACCTCATTTACTTCGAGCCTCAAAACAAAAGCAGGCTAACAGCTTCGAGCCTCGAAACAAACTGCTACCCTCAAGGCATGACGAACCAGGCGCTGGAGCAGGTAGTGCGGGCCAGTCATGAGGTCTTCATGCTGACCGGCGACCGCATCGCCAAGGCACTAGAGGAGCTCCGGCTCACGCACGCGACGGCGCAGGCCCTGTGGGCGATCGATCCCGGAGAGCCCGCGCCGTCGATGAGGATGCTGGCGGGCCGGCTGTTCTGCAACGCGCCCAACCTCAGTTTCGTCGTCAACCAGCTGACCGATCGCGGGTACGTCGAGCGTGCCGTCGACCCCGGCGACCGGCGTTCGCGGGTTGTCGTGCTGACCGAGGAGGGTCGGCGGGTACGCGAGCGAGTCATCGACGTGACGCTCGCCCAAACCCCGTTCGCCGGCTGCGAGCCGGACGACCTGAACCGACTCGCCGAAATCTTCCAGCGGGTTCTGAGCCGCACCGGCCAGTAAGGCCGGGAGCTACCCGGACGTCGAGTGATCGTCAGCAGACAGGGGGCCGTCCCGCCCGGGCCAGCCGTGCCACCGTGGACCAGCGCATCGGTGTGCGGGCGCCGTACCCTCCGCGCAGCCCCTCCGCGAGTCCGGCAAGCGAAGCGCGTAACGCCGCAGGGTCTCGGAAGCGCCACAAGGTCGTCAGGGCCCAGGTGGCGAGGTTGAGGGGGATCAGCGGGGCGGGCAGGTTGCGGAGTGCCAGCCAGACCCGGTTGCGGGCGTTGAGCCGGTAGAAGGCCGCATGGCGGGCCGGGTCGGTGGCGGGGTGATGAACGATGACGTCGGGCGCGTAGTGGCCGATACAACCGCGGTCCCACAGCCGCCAGGCCAGGTCGACTCCCTCATGGAAGAGGAAGAAGTGGCCGGGCCATCCGCCGACGGCCTCGAACACGTCGCGGCGGACCATGACGACGCCTTCGGCCATGACGGTCACGGTGCCACTCCGGTCGGGGCGGGAGACGCGCAGGCGGGGCACCCAGCGCCGCAGGGTGCGACCGGTGACCGGGTCGGCGATGCGCGGCTGGACGTAGGCGCGGCGTGGGTCGCGGGTGAACTCCACTGCGAGGCGGAGCAGCGCGTCGGGGGTGGGGAGTACGGCGTCGTTGTCGAAGAAGAAGATCAGGTCGCCCTTCACGTTGGCGGCGCCCACGTTGCGCCCCTCGGGAATGCCCACGTTCGTCGGCAGCTCGACGGTCCGCACGCCGTCCGGCACCTGGTCCGGCGTGCAGCCGTTGCCGACCACCACCATGTCCAGGTCGACGCCTTGCTGGGACAGCAGGGAGCTCATGGCGACGGAGAACTCTGCTGGCCGGTCGTTCATGGTCAGGACCACGGCGCCGACTGTGGGGCGCGGGGTGCCAGTGTTCACCGGTCTTCCTTTGCTGCCTCAGGCGCGCTGGTACCGACGACGTCATGGTCACAGGTGATTCGTTCGGCTACCGCTCACCGTGTCGCCATACCGTCGTCACACCACGGACGCCTCACCCTATTAGTCGGAGATGGTCGGCGGGGACCGATCGGGCAGCGCGTCGCAGCGCGCGATGTCCTGTGACTCTGACGAGAGCGCGCGAGTGGCAAGATCGGGATAACGTGGCGCCTTCGGAGGTCTCAGGCACCACCTTCGACCATCGCGCCAGCGTGGAGACGTTCTGCGAGAGGGAGGATGCGTGGCAGTGGCACGAGTACTTGTGGTCGGCCTCGATCCCGCCGAGATCCAGGGCTGGGACCCGGAGCCGGTCCAGGCGGCGATAGCACGCGGTCAGGTCCGTTTCGACGATCATGGCATCGAGGCCGACTGGTGCCTGCTGGCACTCGACAAGAACCCCGAAGGAGCGCTCGTAGAGGCGCTGACCCGCGGAGACTACGCCTGCGTGGTGATCGGGGGCGGCATCCGCAAGCACGAGCCGTTACTCGAATTCTTCGAGAAGGTGGTCAACCTGGTCCGGCAGCACGCGCCCGACGCGGCCATCGCCTTCAACAGCAGCCCCGAGGACTGCGCCGACGCGGCTCTACGGTGGCTGCGCTGACCGGCGGAGGTCAGTTGGACCGGCGGGCGACGGCCGGCATCAGGGTGAAGGCGAACACGGCGCACAGGATGCCCGTCGCGGCGCAGGCCCACCACAGCGCGTGGGCTTGGAACAGAATGGCGCCGACGGCGGGCCCGGCGAAGCGGGCGATGGCGGTGGTCCAGCCGTACAGCGCCTGGTAGGTGCCGTGTGCTCCGTCGGGGGTGAGGTCGGCGATCAGTGCCGCCTCGAAGCCCGCCATGCCGATCTCGCCGATCGACCACAGCACCACCGTGGCCACGTAGTGCCAAGGCTGGCTGGCCACGCCGGTCAGCGCGAGGCCGACGCCCACCACGGTCATGGAGACGCCGAGGACCGGCAGGCGGGGCAGGCGGGACAGCCACGTGATGAACAGCGGCTGGAAGATCACCACGATGGCGCCGTTGACGGTGATGAGCAGCCCGTAGAAGGAGGCCGGGAGCCCGTCGGCGGCCAGGGCCAGGGGCAGCGCGTACGAGGCCTGCGCGTACAGGATCAGGCCGATCAGCAGGAAGACCAGCGCGGCCATCAGCACCCGGTCGCGGGCCGCGATCGCGTACCCGTTGCGCGCGGGCCTGGGCGCGGCCTTGTCGTGGCCGCGGGGAATGCCGACGTACACGATCACGGCGAACGCGACGCTCGTGGTGACGTCCAGGATCACCAGGAGCCAGAACCCGTGGGCGAGCAGCAGGCCGGCGATGGCGCCGGCGGCGGCGGTGCCGACGTTGACCGCCCAGTGCATGAGCCCGAACGCCTTGGGCCGCAGGTGCGGCGGGGTGGTCTCGGCGACCAGCGCCGAGGCGGCGGGCCGGTAGACGTCGCCGGCCAGTCCCATGGCCACGGCCGATGCCATGAGCCAGGCCAGGCTGCCGGCGACACCGATGAGGATCAGGCAGGTCGCGGTGGCCAGCAGGCCGCCGATCAGGGTGAGACGGCGGCCGAACCGATCGGCCAGGTACCCGCCCAGGGGCTGCCCGCCCAGGCCACCCAGCCCGTACGCCGAGATGACGGCGGCGATCTGCGCGGCCGCGTACCCCCGGCCGGTCAGGTAGAACACCAGGAACGGCAGCACGACCCCGCCGAACCGGTTGACCAGTTGGCCGGAGAACAGCAACCAGAACACCTTGGGCAGCCCCTGGAACACGGTGGGGCGGGCGGGAGCCGTGATCGTCATGCCAGCATGGTGCGGGCGGCCTGCGGGGTGAAGCGACACATTCGGCCCCCGCCGAATCAACCGTCCATCAGGGCGTGGGCGCGAGGGGTGCGCACGTAGAGCACGGCCCGGCCGACGCGGTGCTTGGTGACCAGGCCGGCCGACAGCAGGAGCGCGAGCTGCTCGGAGACGTTCGCGGGCGACAGGCCGGTACGACGTGACAGGTCGGTGGTGGAGGCCGGTGCGTCCAGTTCGGTGAGCAGCAGGGCTCGGGAGCGGCCGATGACGGCGGCCAGCGCGTCGGGCGCGGGCGCGGTGCCGCGCTCCCACAGAGTGGCGATGGCGCGTACCGGATAGGTGATGATCGGCTGGCCGGGTGAGTCGGTGCGGTAGAACAGGCCGGGCCAGACGAAGATGGACGCGGCCAGCAGCAGCCCCTCGCCGGCCAGCACCCGGGACATCTCCTCGGGACGCTGTTCCAGGTGCAGGTTGCGGCCTTCCCAGCGGATGGCCGAGTGCATGTCCGCGAACACCCCGGCGGGGCCGTGTTCGGCGTACTGCCTGGTGCGATAGAGCAGGTCGCCTTCGAGGAGGTTGCGCATGCGTGGCCAGTGCGGGGCGAAGGCGAGCTGCCAGTAGGTCTCGATGGCGAGCACCAGCCGTTCGAGGCCCGCGGCCGGATCCTGGTGGAGCTCCGCGGCGCAGCCGGTCAGCGGGCCGAGCTCGCTCGCCATGCGGTCGAGGTCGGCGCGGATGACTTCGTGGGGGGTGGCGCGCAACACCGCCAGCTCCCCCGCCAGTTCCGGAGCCGGACCAGTGGGGACGGGACAGAGGAAATCGGGGATGTAGCCACCGCCGGTGATGAGGTCGAGCAGCGGCCCGAGCTCACTGCCGAGCTGCGGGCGTACCTGCTTGAACCAGGGCAGATGCAGGGCGCGCGGGGCGGGTGTGCGGAGCGCGTGAATGCTGGCGGCGACCTCCCGCAGCGGGGAGAAGGCGAACCTGAGAAAGGACAGGTCATAGGCGGAGAACGCCAGCGTGAGCATGCCCGGGGGCTCCTTGGATTCGGCTGTGGCCGAATGTATCGCAGAGGCCCACGACCAGGCCACACCATGACTCCTACAACGCAACCTAGGAGAACCGCATGCGCAACGTCGTGCTCTATCACCTGATGTCGCTGGACGGGATCGCCTACGAGGACGGCGACTGGCTGGCCGACGACGGCCCTCAACTGGTCGCCTACCTCGGCCGGGTCATCGCCACCCAGGACGACGTCCTGCTGGGGCGCGGGACGTACGACTACTGGGCCGGCCACTGGCCCACGTCGGACTTCCAGCCCTTCGCCGACTTCATCAACGGCACCCGCAAGCACATCGTCACCTCCAGCGCGCCCACCCAGGAATGGGCGAACTCCACCCCGGTCACCACCCCGGTGCGCGACTACGTGACCGCCCTGAAGCAGGGATCCGGCGGTGACATCGGCATCCACGGCAGTATCGAACTCGCGCGTTCCCTGCTGCAGGCCGGGCTCGTCGACGAGCTGCGGCTGGTCGTGGCACCGGCGGTGGTCGGGCACGGCAGGCGGGTGTTCGAGGGCGACGACGTCCAGTCGTGGAAGCTGCTCGATCTCGAGCGGGGCAAGAACGGCACGCTGTTCCTGACCTACGGCCGCTGCTGAATGGAGCCGTCCGCTAGGTCACACAGAGGCCTCCGTCGCACCGCCCCCAACAGCAAATCACACCGTCTCGACGTAAACGCTGATTTCGATGAGGTTGCGGTCGGGGTCGCGCACGTAGACGCTTTCGATCGACCCCAGGGCGCCGGTACGGTGGACAGGCCCCTCCTCGATCTCCACATTGTGCCGCGCCAACTCGGCCATGACCTGCTCCAGCGGGACAGCGCTGATCAGGCAGAGATCAGCGCTGCCGGGCACCGCGTGGGCGGCCTTCGGCTCGAACTCGTGGCCCGCCTCGTGCAGATTGATCTTTGAATGGCCGAACACGAGCGCCTTGCGCCCCTCGCCGAAGGTGATCGGCTCCATGCCGAGAACGCGGCTGTAGAAGTCGACCGTCGCCTCTAGATCGGCGACGGTCAGCACCAGGTGATCGAGGCGGTCGATACGCATCAGGGGTCCCATCGTCACTCGGTGATCACGGCAGGCGGCCATCGTGACACGCCCTTATGCCATCTTTCCCATCGGGGGTTCACCCGGCCAAACGCCCCAGTGGGGAGACCGGGAGTCACGGCGACCACGAAGTGTCGTGTCACAGGCGGAAATATCCGGACACCTACTCTCATGTGACATTGCCTTATCGGAAGGACGACGACGTGGGAGCAGTGGAGCCTCGGCGGCGTTTCGAGGCGCTCTATACGGAGCACTACGCGGCCGTCTCCGCCTACGTCCGGCGACGTACCGACCACCCCGACGACACCGCCGACGTGATCGCCGAGACGTTCACAACAGCGTGGCGGCGGCTCGACCACGTGCCGCCCGATGACCGGGCCAGACTCTGGCTGTACGGCGTGGCCAGGCGCACCCTGGCCAACCACCGCCGCGGCGAGTCGCGCAGGACGGCCTTGACGTCGCGCCTGAGCGAAGAGCTCGCCGCCTGGCTCGACCCGGAGGTGAGCCAGGCCCCCGGGGCGACGCGCGAGGCCTTCATGCGCCTGTCCGAGGACGACAGGGAGTTGCTGTCTCTTGTCGGATGGGAGGGGCTCGGCAACGCCGAGATCGCCAAGGTTCTGGGCTGCACGCGCATGGCCGTACGGCAGCGCCTGCACCGCGCCCGCAAGCGTTTCGCGGCCGAACTGGCCGCCATCGATGTCGATCTCAACAGGTACGGCTCGCGAGCCGTGAAGCTCGCGGAGGAGAGCGCGTGAACACCAACGTCGACGAAGCCATCAGGAACCTCGCCCCCGGCCGCGGCCCCGGCCTGACCCCGGTCGCGCGGGAGATGATGAACGCGATCATGGACGCGGAGCCCGCGCCCGCACCTGTCATCCGTACGAGATGGCGCCCACTCCTCGCGCTCCCGATCACCGCGGCGGTCATCTCGGCAGCCTGGGTGATCCCTTCGGTCCTGACCCCCGCACCCGCCTCCGCGCTCGACATCAAAGAGGAGGGCGACCACTACGTCATCGAGGTCAAGGACCTGAACGCCAACCCGGAGGTCTACGAGAGCCAGCTGCGGGGGGCCGGTCTCGACATCTCGCTGAATGTCGTACCCGCCACGCCGAGCTTCGTCGGCGAGATCAACCCGGGCGCGCACGAGCCTCAGGACAAGATCAAGACCATCGACCGGCCTGAACAGTGCAACCTGCACCGCAGTTGCCCGATCGGTATCACCATCGCCAAGGACTTCGCCGGCTCAACGATGATCACGCTCGGCCGCGAAGCCCGTCCCGGCGAGGAATACCAGATCGTCGCGGGCCTTGACTCGCCTGGTGAGCCCCTGCACTGCGTGCCCTTCTACAACAGGCCCGTGAGCGAGGTACGGGCGCTGTTGAAGGGGCGCGGGCTGGCCGTCGACCAGTACGTGATCTCCGACCAAGCCAAGCCAGGCAAGGAACCACAGGTCAGGACGTCGGTGCCCGACTCCATGTACGTGACCGGCGGCCATCTGAGCCAATACGGCATGGTCTCTCTCACCGTCGGCGACGCACCGATGTCCTCCG
Organism: Nonomuraea sp. NPDC049269; assembly: GCF_043197155.1. NCBI lineage: Bacteria > Bacillati > Actinomycetota > Actinomycetes > Streptosporangiales > Streptosporangiaceae > Nonomuraea > Nonomuraea sp. NPDC049269. The sequence goes on along the minus strand of NZ_JBICSO010000011.1, from coordinate 390,985 downwards.
AGATGGTGGCGTCGCTGAACAAGAAGTCGGGCTGCGCGACCGGCTGACACCAGCGAACGGAACACGAGCTTCAGGGTGTGCTCCCGCGGGGGCGAAGCACGCCCTGAAGGCAACGGCCATGACGCAGCACGATCCTCCGGGAGGCGAGCGGCGAGGTGGACAGAAGCCGAACCTCTCCAGACCACCTTCCCGGCGCCGTTCGGCGATGAGGCGGCCAGGGCGACCCCGTCACAGGCCGGATTGCCTGAAGACCCTACTCTGAGAAGAGTGGGTCGGAGAGGGGGTGACCCGTGATGTGGCCGAAGGTGGCGTCAGGGCCGGCCGGAATCTCACCGCGCCGGACTGCGCTGATCGCGGCCGCCAGCGGGTTGCTGGCCTTGGCTGTGGCCGCGGTGGTAGTACCGCTGCCATTTGTGCCGTTGATCGGCTGGGACATGGCGGCGTTGGTGTTCCTGCTCGTGACCTGGTGGCGGATCGCCCGGCTCGACGGTGCCGCGACCGCTGCCGACGCGCTACGGGAAGACTCGACTCGCGCGGGTGCGGATCTGCTGCTACTCACCGCTGCGGTGGCCAGCCTGATGGCCGTCGGCTACATGATCGTCCAGGGTGACACCACCGAGCCGTCCGTGGTCGTGCTGCACGCGGCGCTCGGTGTCGCCAGCGTGATCACCTCGTGGGCGGTGGTGCACACCGTCTATACCTTGCGATACGCCCGGTTGTACTACTCGGCTGGCGGCGGCGTGGACTTCCACTACAGCGAACCCGATGCCCAGCCGCAGTTCTCCGACTTCGCCTACCTGGCTTTCACCATCGGCATGACGTTCCAGGTCTCCGACACCGACTTGCGCAGCGCCACGTTCCGAGCGACCGCGCTCCGCCAAGCCCTGCTGTCGTACCTGTTCGGCACGGTCATCGTCGCGCTCGCCATCAACCTTGTCGCCGGCCTGAGCCGATAGCTCCCCGATGAAGCGCACGCGCTCAGCCGAGCCGCGCTCCCGCTCGACAAGCCCACCGAACCTGAGGCCAAGGACCGCGGCGGACTCAGCGCTCCCCGAACACCGCGCGGCCGAGGGGCGGGACGGCTCCGCAGGTGCGGAAGAACCATCGAGCCGCTGATCGCTTCAGCGTGCTTGTGGTGATCGCGCCTTCGGTGTTGCGTACGACCTCACGGACCGTCTCGAACCCGTAGCGCAGCATGTCCGCCTCGTACGCGCGCAACGCCTGCGGCAATGGCTCCTCGCCGCGGTCGGCAGCGGTGAGCGCGGCGCAGAGCCGGTGCGCGTCGCGCAGCGCCGTGTTCCCACCGAGCCCGCCGACCGGGGGCATGTGGTGGACCGCGTCTCCGAGCCCGGTGACGTTGCCGGTCTCCCACTGATCGAGCGGTTCGGCGGCACTGAACCCGCTCTGGTACAGGGTGTCCGGGGTCGAGGCGGTGACGAGGCGGCGCAGGTCAGGATGCCAGCCGGCCGTCCGTTCGGCCAGCAACTCCCGTACCACGGCCGGATCGTCCTGAGCCTTCGACGTGAAACTCGCCGGGAGGGAGTCGCGGTGCGTGATGAACGCCCACAGGACATAGTCGTCGTCACGCGAGTCCGCCAGCAGGTGCTCCGGGTCGAGCCCGAGCGCGCGTATCCGGTCGCCGAGTCTGGCGATGATCGCCGCAGGGTCCTCGCGTCTGCGGAAGATCGCGGTGAACAGGAAGTCCCGGCGTGGCCAGAAGACGTTCCTGCCGGCTAGCAGCCGCTCCGGCAGCCATCGGCGGTTCTCCGCGGTGAGGAACACCTTGCCGGCGACCGCCATCGCCGGCAGTGCGGTGCGGCCCGCCGCCGGGTGGAGCTCGGCCCACACCCGGGAGTTGGCGCCGTCGGCCGCGATGAGCACGTCCGCGGTCGCGGTGGTGCCGTCGGCGAACTTCGCCGTGACCGTCCCGTCGTCCGCCCGAGCGAAGCCGGTGAACTCCTTGCCGAAGCGGACGACGTCGTCCAGGCCGGCCAGCAGCAGTTTGCGCAGGGTGACGCGGCTGACCGCGTGCTCGCTCACCGTGGGGTCGAGGGGGTCACGATCCGGGCCGTTCTGCCCGATGAGGATGAGCGGTCGCATCCGCTCGTCGAGGAAGCCGATCCCGGGTCCCGGATCGCCCGCGGTGGCCACCAGCAGCTCCCATAAGGCGGGTGGCAGGCAGGCGTGCAGGGCTACGCTCCCGGTCGGCTCGATGTTCAGCCGGAAGCCCTGGAGTCGCGAGTCGGGCGTGCGGTCCCGTTCGTAGACGGTGACGCGCACGCCGGCTCGCTTCAGGCCCTGCGCCAGGCAGAGCCCGCCGATCCCGCCGCCGATCACGGCGACGTCCAAGCGTCGAGGTGACATGGAGTTTCCTACTTTCCGGTAGGGGATGCGCTGTCAGGTTCGCCGGCCATGTCCGCGAGCTCCGCCAGCAGGCGGTCGTGCCAGGTGACCTCCGTCGCGAGCCGCATCAGGGTTTGGTCGAAGGCGATGGCTTCCAGCCTGGCGAGGTAGGGCTCGGCCTCGCCGCGCAGATTGCGCCAGAAGTCGAGTTGGCCGGCGTACGAGTCGCGCCGCTGCTGGGCAGCGGTACGCAACTCGTCGAGGCCGATCTCGCCGACGTGCAGGAGCACCAGTTGGATCGGATCCGGCCGGAGCGCGGTGTCGGCCAGGACGGACCTGATCACCGAGACCAGCTCGGTCCGACCTTTGTCGGTGATCCCGTACACCGTGCGGGCGGGGAGGTTGCCTTCCTGCTCGGTGCGGACCACTTCGACGACGCCCTCGTCCGCCATCCGGCGCAGCGCGCCGTACAGCGATCCGGGCTTGATGTCCGCCCATAGCTCGACCCGGTCGAGTTGCGCGGCGGCGCGGATCTTGTGCCCGTGCATGGGGCCGCCGTCGGCCAGGGCGCCGAGAATGAACAGGCGTGTTGCTCGCATATGAGTACTAAAACATGAGTAGTCGCAATGGACAAGTATGATCACTTACCTCGGAGTCAACTTCTAGATCTTCAAATATGCCGACGATCGGTATATAAAGATCCTGTGTCTAAGTTACGGTCCTTGCAGGAGCCTTCGTTCCTCATCCTGACCGCGCTGGCCGCCGAGCCTCAGCACGGTTACGGCGTCATCACCGACGTTGAACGCATCTCCGAGGGCGAGGTCCGGTTGCGGGCCGGGACCCTGTACGCCGCCCTGGACCGGCTCCAATCCGAGGGACTGATCGGGGAGGACCGGGAGGAGATCGTCGGCGGGCGGTTGCGGCGCTACTACCGGCTCACCGACGAGGGCAGCGCCCGTCTGGCCGCCGAGGTCGAACGACTGCGGCGCAACACCCGGACCGCCGCCGCCCGGCTGCGCACGCGCCCCGCCGGAGGTGTCGCGTGAGCGACCTCGAACAGCGTTACCGCCGCCTTCTCCGCTGGTATCCGCGCGAGCACCGAGAGCGGCACGAGGAGGAGATGCTCAGTGTGCTGATGGCGGCGGCGCGGCCGGGGCAGAGTCGTCCGGAGCCGCGTGACGTCCTCGACCTCGTCAAGGGGGCCGCCGCGATCCACGCGCGCTGGGCGTTCGGGCCGGAGTCTGCGGCGCGGTGGCGGGATGCGATGCGCGTCGTCGCGGTGGTCGGCCCCATAGTGCTGCTTGCCTACCAGATTCAGTTGGGATTCAGCGGTCCGACGCTTCTGTTTGGCATCCTGATCGTCTTTTTGGCCTGGACCAATCGCCGCCGGCCTGCTGCGGCGGTCGCGTGGATCTGGGCGATCCTGTCCAGCGTGGGCATGGTCGGCGCGTGGATGTTGTCGGCCAGGGGCGTCTCCTTGGACACGGGCGTGGCACTCGGAGGCATCGTTGGTTCCTTTGTGCTGGTGGCGGCGGTGCTGACCGGGGTGGCACAGCCGCGGCGAGGGCTGTCGCTGGTCGGGCGCGGACGGATACTGGCCTGGTCCGGGGCGGCTCTGACGGTGGCCGTCGTGGCCCGGCAGCCGTGGGTGATCCCGTGGGAGACCGCAGTGCCGCCTGATTTGCTCACGCTCGGGTTGAGTGCGGTGGTCTGCGGAGTAGCCGCACGGTCTCCGGTGGGACGTAGGAGCGTAATGGTGCTCTCACCGTTCATGCTGGCGATGTTTTCGCAGTTCATGACTATTGGGCTGTGGGGGATCGGGCTGTTGGGGCTGGGGTCGGCCGGGTTCCTGGTCGCCGCCTTCCGCTCCAGGTCGTTCACGCAGAGGGCCAAGATCGACCGGTGAGTGACGCTGGTATGGCGGCCAAGACCGCCCGCCCTCCTGAACCACCGACGCGGGCGATCCCTGACCGCTGCTTACTTCGCCGGCCAACACACGGCCGCCAACGCATGCGGAGTGCCCCATGCGCAAGGTGATCGTTTTCCTGATCGCGCTCGTCGTCCTCCTCATCATCGACCGAGTCGCCGTGGCAAGCGTCGAGCGCGACCTGGCGAACAGAATCGCCGCCGTCCCCAACTTCTCCGGCACGCCGGCTGTGTCAATCGAGGGCATCCCGTTTCTCACCCAGGCCGTGTCGGGGCGCTATCCAGAAGTGCGGTTCGATCTCGGCACCTTCAGCTATGGCGGCGTGCCGGTCACGAACTTGCGGGGCGCCGCGTACGACGTGAGGGCACCCCTGGCCGACGTCCTGCAGAACCAAGCCCATATCCGGGCCGGTCGCGTGAGCATCAGCGGCACCCTCACCAAAGCGACGATCGACAAATACGCCCCGAGTGGCGTGAAGATCGGCGGCAACGGGGGGCAGCTCACTGCCTCGGGAGAGGTGACGATCGGGGCGAACAAGGTGAAGTTCAACGCCGAAGTGCGGGTCGAGGTCGCTGACGGGAAGATCAAGATCCAGGCCGACAAGATCCAGGGCGTGCCCATACCGGACCAGGTCGCACAGCTGATCTCCTACCCGATCCCGTTCAAGGGGGAACTGCCGTTCGATGTGAAGCTGACCAGGGTCAGAAGCGTGCCGGAAGGGCTGGAGCTCTCCGCCGAAGCGTTTGACGTGCCGATTGGCCCGCTTCACCCGATGTAGGGCGTCGACTTTCCTTGGCAGTTCCTCGATCTCATCCCGGCCCGGCGTGCAAGGCGACGCTCCCGGCCGGCTCGAAGCCGACGTCGTTGCCATGTGGTGGTGAACCGGCTTTGATCATCATCTCGCGCGTCTCCAGTAGCCGCGAGACCTTCCAGAAATGCCTCCAGGATTCCGGACATGGACGTAGATGACCGATGATCCAGTTAAGGAGACCGGATGGGAGTCGATCCCGACAGCCGGTTCGTGGAGATCTACGAATCCGCCTACGCACCCATACTCGGCTACGTCCTGCGCCGCTGCCCGCACCCGGAGGACGCCGCCGACGTGGTGGCCGAGACGTTCACCACGGCGTGGCGTCGCATCGAGGAGTTGCCCGAGGGCGACGAGGCAAGGTTGTGGCTGTACGGCGTGGCGCGCCGGGTGCTCGCCAACCACCAGCGCGGCGAGCGGCGCCACGAGCAGCGTACGGCGGCCCTGCGTGATCGACTCGCCGCATTCCCCGCGCTGGCCCGCCCGCCGGAGGAGGAGATCTCGCAGATGGGACGGGTCTTCCGCGACCTGACCGACGACGACAGGGAGTTACTCTCCCTGGTCGCCTGGGAGCGGCTCGACCACGGGCAGATCGCCCGCATGCTCGGCGTCTCCCGCAACGCGGTGCGGATCAGGCTGTATCGCGCCCGCAAGCGTTTCGCCCGGGAGCTGGCGAAAGCCGGGATCGACCACCCTCGTGCCGTCGCTCTGGAAGGGAGCTCACTGTGAACCTCACCGATCTCGCCCGCGTGCGCGACAAGGACCTCGCCGGAGAGGCGTCCGCACCGGAGGCGCGGACGCTCATGCACGCGATCATGTCCGAGGAACGGGAACCGGTGGCCACGGCGCGGCCACGCCCGAAGGCACGACGGCGGCTCGTGGTGAGCTTCGCCGCCGGACTGAGCCTTGCCACAGCCGCCGCGGTCGCGGTCATCGTCCCCGCGATGCGGTCCGGCAGCACGATCTCCGTCACACCGTCGGTGTCCGCGACGGCCGAACCGACCGCCCGGCAGATCCTGCTCGCCGCTGCCGTCGCCATGGAGAAGGCTCCTGCGAGCGGCGACTACTGGCACACCGCGGGCGTCACCCGGTGGATGCTGACCGATCCCACGCGCAGCTATGTGCTCGAGGAGGGGCGGTCTGGAGAGCTGTGGCTGGCGAAGCGGACGGATCTGCGGAGCTGGCGCATCCGGCAGGATCTCGGTGTCAAGCCCGCGACCCCGCAGGACGAGGCGGCATGGCGGGCTGCGGGGGCGCCCACCAGCTGGCGATACCCCAAGAACATGAAGACGGAGAACCTGTTCGCCGTCCCGTTCGGGCCGCTGGAGGCGGCGGCGGGTGAGCGAACCGCCGAACGGCTTTACGGCAAGTGGAAGGGCACGGCCGGTGACCTGGCGGGGGAATCGATGACCTGGGAGGAGGTGCGCGCGATCCCGAGCGAGCCCGACAAGCTCAGGAGCTACCTGGAAGAGCACATCACCCGGCGCCTGACGGCGGACGCCGGGTACGACGTGGCGGAGGCGACGTGGTACCTCCTTGTGCAGGCCTGTGAGGACATCATCAGTCGCCTGCCCGCCTCGCCCGAGGTTCGGGCATCCGCGTACCGGATCCTCGCGTCTCTGCCCGGCATTCAGGCTGAGGGGGAGATGACGGACCCGCTGGGCCGACGCGGGCAGGCGCTCAGCTATCAGGAGGAAATAGAGCCGGGTCTGTTCACCCAGGTTCGGATCGTGGTCGAGCCCAGCACCGGGCTGCTTCTTGCCCAGGTGAGGACGAACACCACCAAGCTCGCGAACGGGCGACAGGCGGAGCTCCGTGTCTCCACCTCGTACCAGGCGATCGGCTGGACCGACGAACGCCCACAACTGCCCGCGCACCGGGGCTGAGTCGCTCACCAATTCATTTGTGATCACCCGCCGCCGTCGCTTGCGGGGGCCGGCGGCGGCTCGACCAATTAGCGAAACACCAGGCCATGGCCATATCAACCCGATTCTTAATCATGGGAATGGCACAATTGCTGCGACGCCCAAGAGGGGGCTCGTCGGGCGGGTCCAGGAAAGATTCCGCTGGTGCGTTGAACCCCTGTCGCAGATTCCTGACCTGCTAATTTGATTGTCCTAATATCTCTGGACAACGTCTGGATGATCGGACGGGGCAGATCGCTTGCCATTGCCGGGCATTGACGGTCAGAGTAGCGCCGTTCCCAAGCACCGGTGTTCGACATCGGCGCCATCGGCAGGCATACGGATATTCCTCTGAATGGCTGTGCGCGGTCGATCGGGGACTCCCGAGTCGGATAGTGCAGAGGATTTCTTTGAAAGGAGATCCGATGGTCGGACGAAAAGGGATTACAGGCGCGGCTCTCGTCGTTGGTCTGACGGCGACCGCCCTTATGGGAGGGTCGTCCGCGTCGGCGTCGGCGCAAGCAGGGCTGGGCGTCACCGCCGTCTCGGACGGCTCGGCCGTCCTGGCGCCGGGCTGGTCGGCGAAGGCCTACCTGGGAGTCGGGTACCACGACCGCTGCAAAGGCTGGCAGCGGATAATCACCCCGTACAGGAGCGGCGACCGCATCACCACCAGCAGGCAGGTCCACTGCGAGAAGGGCGAGTGGGGCCGCCGGGCCGTGGTCAAGACGACTCTCCAGCAGTATCGCGGCCTCGGCTTCTGGCGGACGAAGGCCACCTCGGAGGTGAAGAAGGGAAGGGCGGCGTTCACCGTGACGACGACCCCTTCGTGGAAGTGCTCCGGCGGTAGTCAGCTCTACCGCAACCAGACGAAGGTGCATCTCTACTCCCTCCTGCGCGGCAGCGAAGTGGCCACCCTGTACAAGCGGACGCAGGAGCGCCGGATCAAGTGTTGATCCCGGGCTGGGACGGGGACGTAGCTCGGCCGGACTTCAGCCCTTGGCGCTCGCGAGAGCGCCAAGGGCGTTTCTTCCGAAGTTTTCTTCCGAAGGAGTGAGCGGCGGATGGGATCGCGTGAGAGAAGGCACGTCCCGGCGTGGCGCGTGATCGTCGCCGGGGTCGTGCCGGCTCTGGCTCTGGCGCTGTGGGCGACGGTCTCGGTGGCGGAGGAGCAACCGTACGAGGACGTAAAGAAGCAGTACATCGCCGCCGTGGACGCGGTGTGTGAGGAAGCGTCCCGGCAGTCGGATCTCCGCGAGGAGCCACCCGCGAACCTGCGCGAGGAGGTGGACGAACTGCGCCGCGCGTCGGAGTCGATGGCCGGCACCATCGCCGCGATAGAAGCGATCGCGCCGCCCGGCGGTGACGTCGCGCGGGTGCGGGAGAAGTTCTTCGTGCCCGCCAGGGCACTGACCGCGACCCTGCGCGAACTCAGCGGAAGCGCGGAGGCGGCCATGCGCGCGGACAGGGAGGCCGAGGCGAAGAAGGCGGTGGAACAGTCCTTGGCACCGGACGAGAACGAGAAGGCGCTGCGATCCTTCGCGGCGGAGTACGGCTTCCGGGCCTGCGCGGGTGAATGACCAAGGCACCCAAGTAAACCTCAGATTTCAGGACGTATTCGGACAATCCAGGTAATCTCATTTGCTCTTAGGTGGCACAGGTCATGCCGGACTCGTCGGCACGGCCGGATGACGGTGCCGGACAGGTCAGGTGGAGATGCCGGAATTACCGGGGCCATCAGGCGCGCAGGGGGACGAGCCGATCTTCCTGGACGTGGTCGTCGGCTGATCAGCCCTCGAAGCGCGTCCTGGCCCCTCCAAGGTCACTGACGAGAGCAGCAGTACCAGCGTGGTTCGCGACGATCCACGATTCCGGCGGATCGGCTACTGGTCGTTCCGCACCAGACAGCTGTCCCTGTACGAACGCGTGCCGCGCTGAACGAGAACGGTCAAAAGCCGCCTTCCACGGTCAAGGGTGGGCGCTCAGCGGCGTCTGAGCCGCACTGCGGCGCGGAAGCCTTGGTCGAGGCGGCCGCCTTCGGTGGCGGTGACCGGGACCATCATCCATGGCTGGGCCGGGCCGAGGAGAGGCGAGTACGCCGGAACAAAGCCCTGATCGAGCAGGGACACCGCGAAATCGGTCGACACACGGCCTAAGGCGTCCAGAGCCGCCATGCCATGCCAGGGGAGGACAGACGCCCCGCCAAGGTAGGTGAAGCCGAGACAGCCGCTGCGCGGGTTGGGTGTCAGCCGGATTTGGTTGGAGAACATCGCCGCGTCGAATCCCAGGTCACGATCGACCCACAGGACCGCCATGTACTGGATGGTGTCATGCCACGCCTTGACCAGCACCGCGCGACGTTCGGCGGCGATCGGCACGGAAAGCGCCGGGTCGGTCACGTTAAACAGATCAGCGTAGATGTGCCTGGCGAGAGCGGCGGCGTGGCCTTGTGTCGCGGAAACCGTGTACATCAGCGATCGGAACAGGCTCTCGAAATTCGGCATCGCCGTTCCACCACTGCGGTTGTCGCCGATCACTCCGGCTGTGCGGAGTGTGGCCTGCTCGAGTGCGCGCACGGGGGTGGAGACGATATCCAATCCGACGAGGGCGTCACAGATTTCCGCCACTCGTCGCGGGACGAGGAGGGCATGCTGCCGCATGGCGAGGGGTCCCATGCGTTGTTCGGCGACCTCGTTCAGATCCGCGATCGTGAGAATCTCCGTCCCGCCGACGAGAGCGTGATAGGAGAGCAGTTTCTCCCGGTAAGCGCGCAGCAGACTTCGAGGGTGCGGCCGGAAATGGTTGCCGTCGCCGAGCACGGTGATCGCCAGTCCCGGCGGATACACCTGCTGCACCGTACGTTGCAGCTCGCGGAGCCGGATCATGGCGGCGAGCTCTGACAGGTCGGGCAGGCTTCCCATCGTCTTGAGCTTGTTGTAGTGGAATTTGAGCGGGAATCCCCTGGTGATGATGGGAATGGGGGCGCCGTCGGCCAGATGGGACCGGATCTCACGCCTCGCCGTGGCCAAGGGATAGGTCGCCCGTGCTCCCTTGCGGAACTGCGGCCGGGTGAGCAGGTGATAAATATCGGCCGCGAGATCGTCTGTCCGAGGGGCACGCTCGGCCGTATGGATCGCGGCGCGTTCGGCGCCCTGGAGCAGCGTGCCGACCATTTCCAGGGAGTCGCGCTCGCTGAGCCGTACGGCGTGCTCCAAGGAGAGTTCTCCTTCCGACATCTCGGCCAGCGGCAGTTCGGCGAGCGAGTTTGCATGTGACAGCGCCGGAAGTCTCGTGGCCCGCGCCGTGCGGGCGCAGCGTGGAATGGTCTCGAAGGACTGGACGACCTCGGCACCGTCATAGGGTCGCTCGTGGGCGTAGCCGGGCAGGGCCACCGCGACGAAGAGAGCGTCCGTGAGTTTCTTGGCCATCGCCTGCCGGTTCTCGCAGATGTCGTCGAATACGGCGACGATGTCCAGGTCGGCGAAGGCCCGCAGACTCTCGGCCTTCAACTCGTGAACGGGCCGCGAGCGGTCGTCCCGCAGGAAGGCGATGCGTGGCCCTGTGATGCCCGCGTAGGCCAGCGCGTGCTCGGTGTGCCCGCGGACCCGCTCACGCCGTCCCGTGTTGAAGACCACGCGGCCGCCGACGTCGTACACGTCCCACACGAAGCGGGCCAGTCCGGGCACCGGCGTGTCCCAGCGCAGGTTCTCCCACGGCCGGAAGAGAGCGCGGCAGAAGGCCTTGTGGTCGACCTCCGCGTCGGCCTCCTGAATCCACAGATCCCAGGCCGGCCGATGATACGAGGGCAGAGCCCCGAGCCCGTCCGGATCGACGCCTACGGCTCTGAGGGCGTGGACGACCCGGGCGCGGGGATCAAGCGCACACATGTCGATGTCGAGCATCACGGCCGGCGGTTTGATCGTGGGATCATCCCGCCGCAGGCGAGCACGCTCGGCAACCCGGCGCAGCACCTCCACCAGCACGGTGTGCTGGCGGCCGTCCACCGTATGAACCGGGCCCTCCCCTGAGGCGTCGAGCAGCGACGCGGCGCGAGGGGACAGGAAGCGCAACTCGGTCGCGAGGATGCGTTGTACGGCATGTGCCGGTATGCCGGCGGTCCGCCCCAAGAGCACGGCCATATCGGCCAGCTCCGCCATACCTCGCCGGGCCGCTGCCTCGTCCGACCCTTCCATGGTCACGTCCGACATCACTATCCGGCCCGTCGCCCGCCCCCCGGGCGCCACTTCGAAGCGGGGCCTGTCCATGCCGATTCCGTACCTGTCGAGGCCGATCCTGAACACCCGGGCCAGCGAGGTGGGCAACCCGTCGGCGCCCGCCTGGACACCGTCCGCGTCCACGACGCGGGTGGCCTTCTCATGGACGGGGTGGTCGGGATATGGCACGCCGTCACGCTCCACGGCGCAATGCAGTCGCAGAATCGGGTCGGTCTCGATAAGTTGGGAAAGCAGGGTGCCGGACGTAGGCTTCTCCTGTCCTGAGGCATTATTCATGCGCCATGCTGCCGATTCGCCGACGAATATGACTCCGGTGGCACAGCTCCCGCGAAATGGGCGACTTGCGCGGCGGGGCTACCCATTCTTTTCACCTCACTTTCCGCGCGTGCGTTGACGCGCGAACTCTGTGTTGTCCCCCGAGATGCCACTCTCACGTGGGCTCCTGGAAAGCCAGGTTTCCAAATCATCGGGCGCCGGGCCAGGGCAGCAGGCGGTCATTCGCCGGACATGAGACGTCGAGGCGGAGAATCCATACGGGCGGGCGGGCGCCTACGGAAATGTCCGATCGATGTCCGGTCCCTGCCCTGGTTCTGCGCAGACCGGGCGGCCAAACTCGACTTCATGAAGATTGTTCCGCGGAATGCGCTCGGAATGACGAGACCTGGAGCGGCTTGGTGGGCTTGGACATCTCGGTGATGGAGGGACTGGACGAGGTCGGGCAGCCAGACTGGGATCGGCTGGTGGCCCGCGACGACTTCTACCTGTCGTACAGGTGGTTGCGGACGCTGGAGGGCGATCCGTTCGCGAGCGTCCGGTACGTGCTCGCCCGCGATGAGGGCTCCCTGGTCGGCGCGCTGCCGGTCTATGACATCCGGGTGGAGGGCAGCAGCTTCTACGCACCGAGACGGCACCGTCAGGCCCTGACGAGGGGTGGCCACTGGCTGCTGGCGGGTGGCCGCCGCGGCCACCACAGCGGGATCCTGCTGTCCGGCGACGAGCGGGAGCGCCGGTCGGCGCTGCGGGCGCTGCTGGAGGCCGGGCTCCGGCTGGCCGCTGAGCGGGACGCCCGTGGCCTGGTGTGGATGTTCGCGCCGACCCGCGTCACCAGGTGGCTCCACGCCGAGGGCGGGTCGGTGGCGTTCGACACGGTCGAGGGGTGTCTGACCGCCGACGGGTGGGACGGCTACCTGGCCGGCCTCGGCGGCCGGCGGCGCAAGAGCACGATGCGGGAGCGGCGTCGCTTCGAGCAGGCCGGCTACGAGCTGGCGGAGCAGCCGTTGAGCGAGTGCCTGCCGGTGCTGGCCACGCTGGTCGCCAACCTGCAACAGAAGTACGGGCATCGCACCAGTCCGGAGTCGATGCGGCAGGTGCTGATCCCGCAGGCCGAGTTCCTCGATGACGACAGCGTGGCGTTCACCGTGCGCCGGGAGGGGCAGCCGGTGGCCGGCGGGTTGCAGTACCGGTTCGGCGACACGCTCTATGCCCGGATGATCGGCTTCGACTACGCCCGGCTGCTGAACGCGTACGAATACTTCAACCTGTCCTACTACCTGCCTGTTCAGTACATGGAACGGGCCGGACTGCACCACCTGCATCTGGGCATCGAGTCGGCGGAGGTGAAGGCCGAGCGGGGCGCGCGACTCCACCCGCTGTGGACGGTGGCGGTGCCGTGTGACGGATCGGCCCTCGTCCCAGCGGAGCGTTGCGCCGCCGGGCGGCGCGCGTGGCCAGAGCGTTACGACGAGCGGGTGCTGCCTTCAGAGGACTGGGACGTGCCCTGGTGAACCCCACGATGAGTGCGCTGGAGGTGAACGCGGTCAGCCGCACCTTCAAGACCGGGTCGGGGACCGTCGAGGCGCTGCATGAGGTCTCCTTCACGGCTGAGGCGGGCGAGGTGGTCGGCCTGCTGGGGCTCAACGGTGCGGGGAAGACGACCCTGATCAAGGTGATCAGCACCCTGCTGTTGCCGAGCTCCGGCAGCGTCCGGGTGGGCGGGGCCGACGTGGTCACCCGGACCCGGCATGTACGGCACCTGCTGTCCGTGGTGTTCGGCGGGGAGCAGGGTCTCTACGGCCGGCTGTCGGGCCGCGACAACGCCCGTTTCTTCGGCACCCTGTCCGGCCTGGACCACCGGCGCCTGGAGCGGCGGGCCGCCGAGGCGATCGCCATGGTCGCCCTGGACAAGGTGGCGGACCGGCCGGTGGAGACGTATTCGCGGGGCATGAAGCAACGCCTGCACCTGGCCATCGGGCTGATGGCCGCCCCGAAGCTGCTGATGCTGGACGAACCCACCGTCGGGCTCGACCCCATCGAGGCGGACCGGCTGCGCCGGGTGATCGGCGAGCTGGCCGCCGGGGCCGCGGGCTATCGGCCGTGCATCCTGCTGACCAGCCATTACCTGCGCGACATCGAGGATTTGGCGGACCGGGTGGCGATCCTGCAGGACGGCCGGCTCACCCATGACCTGCCCCTGAAGGAGCTGCTGCGCCAGGCGGGTGCGGCCGCCGCGGTGACGGTGATCGTGCGGGGGGACGAACCGACGTGGCCGGACGACGGCGCCGGACAGTCCGGTGTACGGCTGGTGGACTCCCAACCGGCCGGAGTCGGCAGGTGGACGGCCCGCTACGAGGTGGCCCGCTGGGAGCCGGCGACGCTCACCGAACTTGCCCGGCGGTGGCCGCGCGGCGAGATCGCCGACGTCCGCGTCGAGCCAGTGGGTCTGGAACAAGTGTTCCGAGACCTCAGCCAAGACGCCGAGCTCAGCAGGGGCGCCGGGCTCAGCGCGGGCGGCGACCTCGGCCAGGGCGGCGGTCGATGATCGCGCGTGCTCTGCTGGCCAGCGCCCGGGTCCAGCTCAAGAGCGAGACCCGGCTGGCCGGCGTGATGGCCGGAGTTGTGCAGCCGGCGGTGTTCATGGCGGTCACCCTGCTGGCCGCCGGACAGGCCGCGGCCGGCGCCCGTACCGCGATCGGCTGCGGACTGCTCGGGCTGTGGGGCGCGATCGTGTGGAGATTCGGGCTGGTACTGCGACAGGAGCGGCAGCGCGGCATCCTTCCGGGCATCGTGAGCAGGCCGACCGGGCTGGTCGTGGTGCTGATCGGCAAGAGCCTCGGCGCGGTGCTACGGTCGGCGGCCCTGACGGTGCTGACCGTCGGGGTGGTGGCGGCACTGGCCGGGCATCCGGTCCACATCGCCGCACCGGTCGTCTTCACGCTCACCGCGCTGGCCGCTCTGGTGTCCGCGACCACGCTCGGGCTGTTGCTGTGCTCGGTGTTTCTGCTGGCCCGCTCGGCGGTGCGGATCGCCGAGACGCTCATCTATCCCGTGTTCATCCTGGGCGGGCTGCTCGTGCCGACCGCCCTGCTACCGGGCTGGGCACAACAGCTCTCCACGCTGATCAGCCTGCGGTGGGCGAGTGAGCTGCTGCTCGACGCCGCCGCAGGACGGGGACAGCAGCCTGGCGACTGGCTGCTGCTGGCCGCGACCTCCGCCTGTTACGCGGTGGCCGCCGTCGTCAGCCTGCGGGTCGTACTGCGGCGGATCCACGCGGAGGGCACCCTTGAGCTGGTCTGATCCCACCGCCCGGCGCACTGCCAGCGCACGGCATACTGCCACCACGCTGCGTACGATCGCGACCCTTTCGTGGCGCGAATACCGGGCGGTCTACCCACTGCGGGTGGTGCTGGCGAGCTCGCTGCCGCGGGCGATCCTGCAGACGCTGTTCGTCGCGTACCTCGGCCTCATCGCGGCCGGTCCGGCCGGGCGGGACTTCGCACTGGTCGGCGGGGCCATGCAGGTGGTCACCATCGCGACGGTGATCAAGGCCGCCGACATCCTGGTCGAAGATCGGCTCTTCGGCACCCTCTACCGAACGCGGCTGGCGTGGATCCCGTTGCCGGTGGTGGCGGCTACCCGATGGTGGGTCTTCACCGCGGAGGGAGTGCTGGGCGGGCTGGTGGCGGCGACGGCGGCATGCCTGCTCTTCGACCTGCCCGCGCTGATGGCGGGCATCTGGGCGGCCACCGGGCTGGTGCTGCTGGTGGCGCTGTCCACCAGCGCGCTCGGGATGGCCGTCGCGGCGGTCGCGATGACACAGCGCGTCGACTCGTTCATCACCAACCTCGTGAGCTACCTGCTACTGGCATTGACCGGCGCGGTCGCGCCGCTCGAACGGCTGCCGGACGCGCTGGAGGCACTGGCACACGGACTGCCGATGACCAACGGGCTGCTCGCCATACGCGGTGCGCTCTCGGGCGGACCATGGCTGGGCCACACCGCCGCTGAGGCGGCCGTCGGCCTGGGCTGGCTGGCAGTGGCCACGGCCGTGTTGACGCTGCAGGCGCGGCGGGCCCGTACACATGACACCGACGGACGGATTTGACGATGACATTTATCCCGCAAACGCTTATCCCGCAAACGCTTATCCCGCAACTGCTTATCCCTCAATTGATCGAAACGGCGGCAGCCGCGCATCCCGACGCGCTGGCCATCGTCGGTCCGACAGGCACTCTCTCGTACGAGGAACTCCTCGGGCAGGCACGCGGTTTCGCCGGACTGCTGCGCGAGCTGGGCGCCGCGCCGGGTGACGTGGTGGCCGTCGAGGACGACGGAACGCCGACGTCGGTGACCGCCCTTCTGGGCACGCTCTACGCCGGTTGCGTGATCCTCCCGATCGATCCGACGCTGTTGCCGGAGCTCCGCGACACCATGACCGACGTGGCACGCTTTCTGGTACGTGCCGACGGTGACGACCGGCAGATCTTCGAGCACGGGCAGACCCGGCCGAGGGCCGTCCCGGACCAGGTGGAGCCGTTGGCCGAGCCCGCCAGGCTCGACGCCCGCTCGGCCGCCTACGTCTCCTTCACCTCTGGCAGCACCGGGCGTCCGAAGGCCGTGCTGGGCGCGCACGACTCGCTCGCCCATTTCCTCCGCTGGCAGCGGGACACCTTCGAGGTCGGGCCCGGCGACCGAGTGGCGCAACTGTCGAACTGGTCCTTCGAAGTGGTGCTGCGCGACATCTTCACCCCGCTGATCAGCGGCGCCACGCTCTGCCTGCCTGGGTCGCGGTCGCGGGACGCCAGGCGGGTCTTCTCGTTCGCGCGGGCGTACGGGATCACGCTGGTCCACACGGTTCCGTCGCTGGTCAGGCGATGGCTGGCGACCGCCGCCGTGGACACCGCGGTGCCGAGCCTGCGGGCCGCCTTCTTCGCCGGCGAGCCACTGCACGCGGAGCTGGTGAACGACTGGCGCGGCCGGGTGGCGCCCAGCTGCCGGGTGGTCAACCTGTACGGGCCGACCGAGACCACCCTGGCCCAGTGCTCTTTCGAGGTTCCCGACGAGCCGGGCGCGGGCCCGTTGCCGGTCGGCCGGCCGTTGCCCCAGTGCTCGGTCAGCGTGCTGCGCCCGGGGTCCTGGCAGCCCGCTGATGTCGGCGAGGTGGTGCTGACGACGCCGTATCGCTCGCTGGGATACCTCGGCACGGACAATACGTTCGAGACGGCTCCCACGGGTGAGCAGGTCTACCGCACCGGCGACATGGGGCGATGGGACGAGCGAGGACTGCTGCACCTGCTCGGCCGGCTGGACCAGCAGGTCAAGGTGCGCGGGGTCCGGCTGCGATTGCCGGAGGTCGAACGGGTGCTGCGCGGTGTGGCCGGCGTCCGTGAGGTCGCCGTCATCGACGTCGTCGACGCGGGGGACGTACGGCTGGTCGCCTATCTCGTGGGAGATCCGGCTCCGCCTCCGGTTCGTGTGCTGCGGGAGGCGATCCTGCGGGAGCTGCCGGCCGCGGCGGTCCCGCAGGAGTTCGTCACGCGTACGGATCTGCCGCTGCTGCCGGGCGGCAAGATCGACCGTGCGGACCTACGCGACCAGGCCTCCGCCAAACCGGTCGAAGCCGCGACCGGCCCCGAAGCTTCGACCGGATCCGAAGGCGAGGGGAACGCGCTGGTCGTAGAAACCTGCCGGCGGGTCCTGCGTGTCGAGTCCGTCCCGCTCACCGCGGATCTCTTCGAGCTCGGCGTCGATTCGATGTCCGCGATGGAGATCGCCGCACGACTGGAGGACGCGCTGGAAGCCGAGATCCCGTACGGTCTGGTCTTCGACCATCCCACCGTCGAAGAGATCTCCCGCTACCTCGCCGACCGGAGCCTGGGATGAACGGCCCGATCACACCATCGTGGACCCAGCGCAGCCGCCTGCTCCGGCTGGTCGAGGACGCCGAGGCCGGACGCTACCGGCCGCAGCACACGATCTCCGCGTTGCGCGTACGCGGTGAGCTGAACCTCTCCGCGCTGAACCGGGCCTGGATCCGGTTGCAACGACGGCAACCGACCCTGCTCACGTCCTTCGACCCAAGGAAGCCGCTGTGGCGGCTGGACCCGGCCGACCCGGTCGACCTGATACGGCTGCAGCCCCCCGCCGACGCCCAGCAGGCGCTGACACGGGAGGCCGAGCGGCCGTTCGACGTGGAGCGGGGTCCGCTGGCCCGGCTGATCGTCATCCCGCTTCCGGACGCCGCTGAGATGATGCTCGGGCTGGTGATCGACCACCTGGTTTCCGACCAGTGGTCGCGACGGATCCTCGTGGCCGACCTGTACCGCCTCTACAACCTGGAGATCGGCGCGTCGACCGAGACCTTGCCCCCGGCGCCGAACGCGTACCTCGGCTGGCTCGAACGCCAGAACAATTACCTGGAGTCCACGGCCGGCCTCAACCTGCGCCGGAAGCTCGCGCGGCACGTCATCCTCCCCCAGGAGGGGCCCACCGGCCGGGCGGAGATCCCACGGATCCCGCGGCAACTCGACGCGGATTGGTACGAGCGCCTGCTGCCGGCCGCGAGGCAACACCGGCTGACCCGGCTCCAGCTCGTCCTGGCCGCCCTGGACGCGGCGTCGGCCGAGCTGGCGGAACACTTCCCCACCGCGACACTCATGATGGTCACCGGACGTCCACGGCCTGACCTGCGCGGGGCAGTGGGCTGGCTCGCCGATCACGTCGCCATCCCCCACCAGGGCCGGAGCGCCGATCCAGGCGAGCATTTGCGGTCGTTCCGCGAGGCGCTCGTCGCGGCGCTGAACTCGGCGCGCGTTCCCTGGCCCCTGGTCGTCGCGGACAGCGTGCCGGAACGGTTCAGCCGCCCGACGTCGCTGCCGTACCTGTCGTTCAACGCCCAGTCGCTGGGAATGCGCGCGGCCGTGCCACTGGTTCCCTTCGCCAACACCGAGATCGAGGAGTTTCCGGTCCACCTCAGCCGGCCGGACGGGGCGCTCTTGACGTACTGGACGGAGGACGACGACGGCGGCCTACGGGTGGCTCTGCGGTACCAGCCAGAACGCTACAGCGAGGCAGACGTCCTCGCGCTCTGGGAGAGAACCATCGCAAACCTTGACCGGTTCGCCGAAGACGCGGCCCGGACGGTTGGGAGTGCGGAGCGGTGAGATTGTTCGTCATCGGCGCGGACCCGCGCCGTGAGAGGGCCTTTTCCACGTGGCTGCGCGCCGGCCTGTCGGTCACCCTCGCGGACGGGGTTACCGCCGGCTGCTTCGAGCACGCGGTCGATCGTTTCCATCCGGTCGAGGTGCGCGACGAGCGGGCCGACGTGGAGTCGCTCGTCCGGATGGCGGCCGGCCACGACGGGGTGATCGCGCTGGCCGAGGGATCGCTGGTCACCGCCGCGACGGTAGCGCGGGAGCTGGGACTGCCGGGCCCCGGCGTCGGCGCGGCGCGCATCGCCCGCAGCAAGATCCGCCAGCGTGAGACCGGGGAGAGACACGGCCTGACCGGCCCCCGGCACGCGGCCGTCACCGGCCCCGACGATCTCGTACGGTTCTTCGCCGCCGGTGTCCAGGCCGCGGTGCTGAAGCCGGCGGACGCCTCCGCGAGCGCCTCCGTGTTCGCCGTCCAGGGTGTCGAGGAGGCCCTGGACCGGTGGCCGCAAGTACGAGCGATCTCGCCGAGTCGTACCGGCATCGTGGAGGAGTATCTGCCAGGGGCGGAGGCGAGCGTCGAGGCCGTGGTGCGGGATGGCGAGACGGTCTTCTCCTCACTGACCCGCAAGCAGACCGGCGGCCCCACCGGCTTCCTCGAGGTCGCCCACACCACCGACCGTGCCGATCGTCCTGACACCGCCGTCAACGCGCTCGTCCGCGACCTGATCGCCGCCTGGCGGGTCGAGTCGGCCATCTTGCACGTCGAGGCGAAGCTCGACGACGATCGCCCCGTCCTGCTGGAGGCAACAGTACGACCGGCCGGCGACTACATCACCGAACTGGTGTCCGTGGTGCACGGCCGCGACCTCTACCTCGACCAGGCGCACCTGGCGCTGGGCCAACCGCTCGCGCCGGACGGCCCAGCCCGCGCCCGGCGGGCGGAGGTGCGGTTTCTGCTGGCCTCCGGGACCGTCCGTCGGAACGTCGCCCCGGTCGAGGTGCTCGACGGGCTGACGAATGTCAAGATCGTACGGCAGCTCGTCCCGGCCGGCTCCCGCATTCCGCCGCTGACCGCGAACTGGGCCCGGGCCGGATACGCCATCGGCTGGTCCGCGGACGACGGCGAGTCGCTGACCGGGCAACTCCGGGCAGCGGTCAGCGATCTCGGCAAGCTGATGGGCACCCCTGAGCTGACCTGACCCATCAGCACGCTGATGGCGCATTTGTCCTGCACATGCCCTCCTTGTGTCCTGTTCACGTTCACCCGAAGACAGGAACCTGAGAAGAGCATGAAGACATTAGAAAGGGGTTTCCATGGGAAAGTTACTCTCCACCGTGGCGTTAGCCGCCGCAGTCACGCTGGTCACCGCGCTGGCGCCTGCCGGGTCCGCGACGGCCTCGCGCACGTCGCCGTCCGTGTGCGATCACATCGGTGACAAGGACGCCGCCATCCGCGACTTCGTGGAAGGCATCAAGAAGGACTGGAACCTCGACGTCAAGGCCCGCAACTACGAGGTTCAGGCGCAGGGCAGCGAATGTGTCATCCAGCCCAAGGGGGCTCGCCCCGTCACCAGTGGGGCCGAGGCGCGATCCGATGGTTCGACGACGTCGAGCATGACCACGGTCGAGACAATGCCGGCTTCGGCATTGCCCACGGACGGAGACGCGACGATCCAGCAGGAGGTGGTTTGGCAAGAACCCAGTTGCTATGAATGGGAGGACGCGGAGCATATTGGCTGGATGAGAGCTTGCGGTCAGTGGGCCCGCATGGACTACGCGGCGGCAACGCACAAGAACTACGGCTTCCGCATGTACGCGTCATGTCATGCGGTGGCAGGTCACGCCTTCGATCAGGTCAACTCGTGTTACGTGGCTGCAGAGCCCTGGGGGAACGACCCGAACATTGTGTGGAATGACTGGGATCCCAAGGCGACCCTGGAATTCAATCCCTGTGGATCTATTCCCATCGGCCTCTCTGTAGGCCCGTTCTCGACGACCTGGAACATCAACAGCTGCGACAAGATCGTCCCGTCGGAAACCTCAAGCCCGGGGATTCCTGACTGGCGGGCAACCTGGGTGGGCAAGTCGTACTACGAAGCGGACGTACGACAGACAGCGGCCCTCGTCGCCTTCGGCGCTCCCAAGTCCTACCAGTCGACACCTAGTCTCTACTTCAAACGGGGATTCACTACCGAGGAATGCGTCTGGCCGCCGACTCCCTCCCCCTACTATTCCTGGTGCGCTATCTGATCGATGCCTTCCGCGAGGGGACGGCATCAACCATGAGGCTATTTCAGCTCCGGCGCGATCGTGACTCCCGAAGGACAAGTCCTCTTCACCGAGTGCAACGAACGCACCAGCGGCTCGACATATATACGAGATCATCGGCAAGAAGACCATTGACAGTCGGTACGAGCACGATCGGATCATCCTGGAGAGGACGACCTGGAAGGTTCCCTCGTTCGCGGAGACCCTTTCGGCAGTGCGGGACGCCGGCCTGGCCTACGACCAGGAGGAGCAGAAGTGGGTCATCCTCACGACCCCCTTCGAGCCATACGTGGGAGACATCGCGTACTGCGTGGCGGCGAGCGACCTGCCCGAAGGGACCCAGTTCCCCGAACAGGCCGAGAAACTGTTCGCGACGATGGACTCCGCGGTGTTCTGAGGCACCTTGCGTCATCGCGCCGGGCGCCCATCGCCTTATGAGGCCTGAACCCCGGACGATGGCGGGCCATTCGTTCCCCTGCGGTAATTCGAGCGTGCCGTGTCGCCGTGGTCTTGAAGGAGTAACAAACGTGGAAACAGAAACGGCGAGGTCACTGCCGGACGCCGTGGTCAGTCGCGCTCTGAGCACCGTCGTTGCGACGATTTCGTCCGACGCGCACACCTGGAACTTGATGTATCTCCAACTCTTGCTCGAGGAACACGGTCACCAGGTGACGAACTTGGGACCCTGCACCCCTGTGGAGGAGATCATCGAAGGCTGCTCGGCCGAGCATGCGAGCTTGCTCGTCCTAAGCACCGTCAACGGTCACGGTGTCATTGAGGCACCCTCCTACATTCGCGCCATTCGCCGGGCCCCTGGACTTGCCGGCCTCCAGGTGGTCGTAGGCGGAAAGTTGGGCGTGGCCGGTCCTCTCCCCGCCGACCAGACACAGGAGCTGCTGCGTCTGGGTTACGACGCGGTTTTCGACACCCCGGACTCCATCAACCGGTTAGACGAGTTCCTCCGCCGCTTCGAGAACGCTCACCACCACGCCCTCACCACGCGAGAGTGACCATGGCCGACGTCCGCAATCTCTTCTCGCGAGCGGTTCGCGATGCCAGCGGGTCCGGTCACCTCGTCGTGCAGCCGCGTATGGGCTTTTCCGATGTCGACAAGATGCGGGCGGGGCTGCAGGCCGTCGCGGCGCTGCCGTACACGGTCGGGACGATCACGCTCGACAGCTATACGCGGACCAGGCAGTACGAGGCGGCGCACGATGCGGTGCGCAACGGCTGGTCGCTCAACGGGTATCCGCTTCTTGCACATGGCCCTGTCCGGACCTCCGGCCTGCTGGCATCGTTGCGTCCGGATTTCCCCGTGCAATTGCGGCATGGCTCCCCAACGCCTGTCGACATCTTCGCGTCGATGCTCGAGGCTGGCATCCACGCGACGGAGGGCGGCCCCATCTCCTACTGCTTCCCTTATGGCCGGACTCCGCTGAACACGGCGATCGCGGAATGGGCGCGAGCGAGTGAACTGCTCGCCTCGTGGCCGGCGGAGGTGCACCTCGAATCATTTGCCGGCTGCATGCTCGGCCAGTTGTGCCCACCGTCGCTGCTGGTGGCTCTGAGCATTCTCGAAGGGCTGTTCGCAACCTCTTATGGGATCCGCAGCCTTTCTTTGAGCTACGCACAGCAGATCAATCCCTGGCAGGACATCGCGGCCATCCGCGCGCTTCGCCGGCTCACGACGGCATTCCTGCCCGAGACGGATATCCACTTCGTGATCTACACCTACATGGGCGTTTTTCCGCAAAGCGCCGATGGAGCTCGTCGGCTGATTCTCGACAGCGCCCGCCTGGCGCGCGAAGCAGGAGCCGATCGGCTCGTTGTGAAGACCATTTCTGAAGCTTTCAGAATACCTCTCGTCAGTGACAACATAGCCGCGCTCAAACTTGCCGGCGAACAGCCGCCGGGGTCATACCCGACGCTGGAAGACGGACTTTCCGAGGTGCTGGAGAAGGAGATTTTCAGCGAAGCTGAGGCGATGCTGGGAGCAGTCCTGGGGCTAGCTCCCACCGTCCCCTCGGCCATCTTGAGAGCCTTCAAGTCGGGGATCCTCGACATCCCTTTCTGTCTCCATCCCGACAATGCCAATCACGCTCGTACGGAAATATCCCATGATGGTCTTCTCAAGTGGGCCTATGCCGGCCGGATGGCGGTGACGTCGACACATGCCCACGGACGGCGGATCGGCGCCGCGGAATTGCAGGACATGCTCGGCTTCATACGTCGCCGGTACGACGAGGTCCCGATCGCGAGCTGAGCCGGGACCATACCAATGAACTCGTGTGAGCAGGTAATGCCTGACGCGCCAGTTCACCGGCTACTTGGGGCGTGAGGACTGGTGGAACGATCCGCGCCCTCAGCTCACCTACGGCGGCCGCCAGCGCATCAGCGAAGCCGAGCAGCAGTTGCGGCGCATCGGCCTGACCCCCACGCCACACATGATCAGCGAAGAGCTGCCGTTCGGCTTCTACGTCTCATTGCTGGGTCCTGGCAACGGCTACGACCAGCGGCTATGGCGCACCGCCCTGTACCGGGCCTTCCCCGGCTACAGCGGCGGCCGCCGGCTCCTGCACCAGCAGGTCGATCACCTCAGGATCTTCCGTAACAAGATCGCTCATCACGAACCGATCCACCATCGTCACCTCGTCGCCGACCACGAGGCGATCCTGCGGTGTCTCGGCTACGTCGACGCGGGATTGGCGACCATGGTGCGGCACCACAGCCGGGTACCCGAGGTCCTCAGCCGGCGCCCTTGATCGCGGCGCGCGGAGTGTGAAGCGTCCTGGCCCAGGGCGCGTACTGGACCGAAGCTCACCGGAACACGCACGCCGCCATCGTTTCGCTGCTCGGAGTCGAGCCGCATACCGTCGGCATCCGCCTGAGCCCAGACGATCCTGAGGCCGTCGCCGCCCTCAAGGCCGTCACAGCCGCCCGCACTGCCCGCGCGGACGCCGAGCAGGCGGAGCGGGACGCGGCCACCCATGCGGCCCGTCTGCTTACTGGCAAGGGGTGGACGGTGCGGGATGCGGGGGGGCCTTGAGCTTGTCGCCTCAGCGCATCTCCCAATTGGCGCCCCGTGACACTGCGTAAGGCGTAGGGGTTTCGTCTAGCGTGGTTGGAGCGAACACTCCCCCCGAGTTCCAGGAACGGAGAAGGTCCCCGTCAGGCTGACTGACGGGGACCTTTGCGCGCCGAGAGTGTTTACTCTACGTAAGCACCGGTCTTCTGGCCGGTGCCAGCGCAGGTCTTGCAGATTCGAGGTGCGGTACACGATCGACCGGCGCGACGCCTGATCATTGCGGAATGGAATGTTCCTAGCCGTTATCGGCTGTTCGATTACGCCTCCGGGATAGCTCGTTTGGGCCGTGTGGCGCGATTCTTGCTGGCGAGTCCTACCCGTCCCGCCGCGACCTCCAAGCCCTCGTCCGGCATCGCGCCGAGCAATTACACCGCGTCCGCGCGGCGCCTCACCCCCGCCCACACCAGCGCACCGCACTGCGAGCAGCGCGTCCACGCCGCGATTCTGGCCTGCCGCGTCGCCAGCGACTCCAGCAGCACCGCGGCCTCAGCGGAAATGACCACGGCCGCCAGCGCCTCACGACGGGCAGCCCCACGGCGCCGCTAGTACTCCAGTGACACTTTGCGATCATGGTTCGGATCTGCGCTGGTAGTGGCAGCGGCGGGCTGTTGCTTGGTGGCGGCGGCGCCAGTCTGACCAGCGCAGAACGTTCGTGGTGGAGTGGTGTCGGGTCAGGATGAGTGCGGCCAGGAGCCGGCGGGTCTCGGGCAGGGTCAGTGGGATGCGGTCGTCGTCAGTGCTGGGTGGCTGGGCGGCGGCGATGGCTGCCAGCAGGGCCAGGGCGAGCATGGCCAGGGTGATGTGTCGGTGCCAGGGCGTCCAGCCGCGCACCTGGTAGTGGTCCAGGCCGACCTGTCCCTTGGCGGCTTGGAAGGACTCCTCCACCGCCCACCGGATACCGGCGATCTTGACCAGGGCCATCAGTGGCTGACGGTCGGGGGCGTAGCAGCGGTAGAAGGCCAGCTCGCCGGTACTCAGGTTGCGCCGGATCAGCAGCCACCGAAACCCGTCGGCCTGGCCTTCGTCGATGCGGGCCCAGGCCCAGGCATACCAGCGTGGTCCCTTGGCCCCCTGACCAGCGCGGTAGCGGTGCCAGTGCCGGTCGGTCACCTTTGCGGCGACCTCGGCTGCGCTCAGCACGATGCCCTCCAGTTCGACGCGCCGGTTGCCAGCGATGGCCAGCACGTAGCCCATCCGGCGTGCTTCCAGAGCGGTGCGCAGGTGCGGGTCCTGGCCGTAGACCTCATCGCCGGTCGCCCAGGCCGCGCACGCCGGCCTCCAGGGCCGCCAGGAGCATCGCCGTGGCCAGGGCGGGCTTGGTGGCAAAGCCGGTCTCGTCCGGGACCCCGGCCCCCTGGCAGCGGCCGGGGTCGGCCAGCCAGGTGTGTTCGGGCAGGTAGAGCCGCCGGTCCAGCAGTGCCCGGCCGCGTGGGGTGGCGTAGGCCAGGAACACGCCGATCTGGCAGTTCTCGATCCGGCCTGCGGTGCCGCTGTATTGCCGCTGTACCCCGGCCGAGCGGGTGCCCTTTTTGACGAACCCGGTCTCATCCACGATCAGCACCCCGTCGGGGCCGAGCCGGTCGACGGCGAAGGCACGAACATCATCAGGCACGGCGTCGGCGTCCCAGCGGGCGGTGCGCAGCAGCCGCTGCAGCCCCTGTGGACCGATCAGTGCGGTGTGTTCGGCCAGGTTCCAGCAGTTCTTGCGGTCGATGTCGGCCAGCAGCCCGCGCACATAAGCGGTCACGGCCCGGCGTGGCTCGACGCGGCCGAACCGGCCGGCGATCCTGGCCATCAGCTCGTTGAAGATGACCATCCAGCCGTCAGGGTCTACGCTGTGGTCCGCAGCCACCGCATGATCTTTGGTTGTCTTCACAAACTCCGAATGATCACGCGGTGGCCGTCGCCATGCGATCCCAACGCCTCAAAATCGCGAGTTTGTCTGAGGTATTCGGCGATAATGACCGGATGAGCGACGCCTACTCGCCCGTGCCTGAACTGAACCTGCTCAAGCAGTTGGAAGGCCGCATCGGAGGGGGAAACATCTCGGTCGGCTTCCACCTCGGCGAGTTCGGGCGCACGGTTGGGATCGACACGTGGTCCAAGGATCCGGCGTTCCTCGACAGCTTCCACTCCTTCGCGAACGCCAACGCCAGCGGGTCCATCTACGCGATCTGGCGCGTTGACGACCGTACGGATCTGGCAAACCTGCCGGTCGTGGTGTTCGGGGACGAAGGCGGAATCGGTCTCGTCGCGCGAAATCTGCGGGAGCTGTTCCGACAGCTCGCATGTGACAAGGCGTTGTACGTGGGCGACTTTGACGCCGGGTTCGATGACGAGGACGACCCAGAGGAGAAGGACCAGGAGTACGACCACCATGCGGAGTACGTCACGTGGCTGGAGCAGCATTTCGGCCTCGTGCCTGCGGAAAACCCCAACGCCCTGGTGACGGCGGCGGAGAAGCAGTTCGCCGCACGGTTCGCGAACTGGGTCGGGCGCTTCGTCGATGACGAGTCCTTCGAGGACGACTTCATGTGGGAGATCAAGCGACTCCACGATGAGACAGACCACTAGCGGCCAGGACCGTATCCCGCCGATGCTGCCCGAGATCGCCGGCTGCTCGCCGCACTCGTACTGGCCCAGAACCGCTCCACCGCGGACGTTCTGCGCTGGTCACACTGGCGCCGCCACCACTACTAGCGCAGATCCGAACCATGATCGCAAAGTGTCACTGGAGTACTAGCCGTCGCCCTTGGTGGTAATGCCAGGCGGGCCGCCGCGACGCCCGCATCCGAACGCGAATGAACATGCGGAGAGTGAATTTTTCAATACACAGCGTATCTAGCGCGGCTACCGTTCCAGACGCCGGATCACCCGCCACTTATGGAGCCCCCGCCGTGTGGATCAAACACGCCGCCGCCATCGCCACCGCCCTGACCCTGGCCACCACACCAGCTGACTGCGGCAAAGGCAGCACCACCCACCCCGCAGGCCGCCACGGCTGCGTCAACTCGTGGGGACCGCTCACCGTCGTCCAGCTCGGCACCGCCGAACCCCGCGTCGAGCGAGCCTTCGCGTCAGGTGCGACCAGGAGGTGATCACCACGTTCATGGCCAGGATCGCCATCGACCACAAGGACGGTCGTTTCGCCGACTGGTACGAGGTCAACTACGACCATTACCACGAACTGCCTGGACTCGCTCGCTCCTACCCGTTGCTGTCGCGGCCGTGTCGGGATGGCTGGTACCGCGCCCGAGCGTCGATCTCCGGCACGTTTACCGACGGCAGCCCCTACAAGGTCACCGACGAGAGCAGCAGTACCAGCGTGGACTGCGACAACTCCGAGCCGCTCACATGAAGGGCGCTGCTGGGTCGCCCCGGTGCGAGCACGAGATGTGCAGGCGCGGGTGCGCGGGCACCACGCCTGCCGCCCAGCAGCAGGCCGCGTCCGAATCGGCCTGCGGGATGTTCCCTGTCGTGTAAATGGGCTCGGCTGCCATCGGATCAGCGTCGGCCGACCATATGCCCCAGCCGCCGTGCCACCAGGCGACCCGCCACACCTGCTCGTCACCTTCCGCTGGCGGGTCATCTGCGAACGCATGGACGGGCCGGTGCCAGAACCAGCGCCGTCGGCTCGGCCGGAAGTAGAAGCCCTGGCGTTTGTGACCGAACATGCACCTAGGGTCGCACGAGAACTGGCGGCATGCAGTATCTGTCGAACAGCGGACGGCATGTCAGGCGCTGTCCATCCTCGCGAATCGCCAGTCCCTCGGCCGCAGCCCTTCGAAGTCGATCGCCAGGGTGCGGCGCGGGAGGACGAGCAATACTCCCACTCACCTGATCTTTCACGCGTAGACAGACGCAGGGATCCAAGCCCGTCCGTGGCCGTTGCCACCCAGTTGGTCACTCAGATTGCGAGCGCATCGCCCGCTCCACCTTGATCTCCTGGCGCTCTTCAGGGGTGGTCACGAAACTGCCCATGCCAGGTTCCGTGCGAATCAGTCCGTCAGCGCGGAGAGCTCGCATGACCTTTTGGCCGGTGGCGTTGGCGATCCCGAACTCCTCGATGAGGTCGATCAAGGACGGGATGCGCTCTCCCGTCTTGTACTCGCCCGTGCGGATGCGCTCGGTGATGATCGCGTGCACCTGCCGCCACCTGGGCTGATTCGCCTTCAACTCCACCATTGCAGCAACGTTAGGGAGACATGCCGCGCCATGGCGATGGACAGCGCGCTAGGTACGCTATGGCGCGCTATAGCTTTATTGGCTTATGATGCGGCCATGACGCCATCGGAGCTGGCTGCAATCGCGCTCGGTCAGTGCGTGAGCCGACACGTATCGACACCACGGAAAGATCACGTGCGCTTGGAATGGGAGCCATCTTGCGGCACCCTTGAGCGCCTTCGCCCTCTCGCCTGGACATGCGCCTGCCGAGCCACGGTTTACGAGCTCTGCTCCAGCGGCAGCCGCGGGCTCCTCCGCCGAACTGTCCAACTCGATGGCGGACATCAAGTGCATGAGACACAGCCGATGTCGATCAACGACGCGTGGTCCCTCTGGGCCGACCTGCTGGATGGAGCCGTCCGCTAGGTCATAGCGAGGGCGCCTCAGTCGTGGACACGCACGCGCAGGCCGCCGGATCCGGGCCTCGACCGGGTTTGGGTGAATTGTCCCGGTCGCTGTCCGTCGGGATTGGCGAAGACGACGCGATGGCCCTGCGGCTGGGTGAGCTGCCCGATGTCACGCAGACGCAGGTCCACGTGTTCATCGTGCTGAGCTGGGGAGTGCTGCTCACCCGCCGGATCCCGGGGCGCC
Organism: Nonomuraea sp. NPDC049269; assembly: GCF_043197155.1. Taxonomy (NCBI): domain Bacteria; kingdom Bacillati; phylum Actinomycetota; class Actinomycetes; order Streptosporangiales; family Streptosporangiaceae; genus Nonomuraea; species Nonomuraea sp. NPDC049269. The sequence continues at coordinate 362,170 of NZ_JBICSO010000011.1, read as the reverse complement.
TGATCAGCCAGGCACAGCTGCCAGGTTGAGCACCGTCAGTTCGGGGGCCTTCCCCTGGCGGCAGGGGTTCGCGCAGGGCGGCGCGTCCCAACTGATCACCAGGCTGGGTGAGGATGAAAGGCCCAAACTCATGGCTATCGAACCTTTCGCGGTCTTCCAGCCGATCTCGGCGCCCTGCCCGGTCGCGAGGTCGTACACCTGCGGGCCGGTGTTCACGAACCGATCCCCTCGGATCTGCGAGAACATCGCGTCGAAGGTGCCGTGCAAGGGCTGCGGGCGACCGCCGTCGCGGCGCCACGCCACCGCCTGCTCGCCCTGCATGGCCGCGCACCAGGTCGGGGCGCAGCGCATTTGCTTGACTCCCTTCGGCGCGCGCAGAGGAGTGCGCTTGCCGGTCTCCAGGTTGACCAGCACGCGCTGGTTCACCTGGTGGTCGATGACCTGCCCTGCGTCGGCCGCCCAGGGCCAGGACACCAGGTGCAGGCCATCGGTGCCGGGCATGGCCCGCGCCGTGCCTCCGGTGATCGGGACCGAGTACAGCCCGCCCTCCTTGACCGACCAGACGACGCGGTCACGCAGGACCCCGATGCGGTCGATCGACCTCGGTGGCCCGCTGATCCGGGCCACTCTGGCCGCCGTTCCGCCCGAGCGGGGCAGCACCCACAGATCGACGGCGTCGCGCGCGTTCAGAACCGTGGCCCACCAGAGGATGTACGTGGGACCAAGCTCGACGCCCTGGGGGAAGGAGTAGTCCCGCACGTTAGGAATCTCGCCCAGGACCGTGGCCTTTCGCCGCGCCGTATCGTACACCTCCAGCCTGCGCCCCTCTTGGGGTGACTTGTCCGCCCGCAGCAACAGCTCGGTGGCGCTCATCGCGGTGACGGGCCGGTACGTCCAGCCGTCCGCTGCCTTGGCGGGGATGCTGGTGACCGCGGACGGCCAGACCTCGGCGGCGGGCCGGAGCTCACCGGTGCGCGTGGGTGAAGGGCTGGTGGCCACGTCCCGTCGGCCGGGCGCGGTCAGCGACCCGGTCACCAGCACCAGCGCGGTGGCGGCTGCGGCGGCGACGGGCACCAGGACCGCCAGCGCCCGGCGGCGGTGGCGGAGCCTGCGTCCCGCCTGGATGGCGCCCTTCACGTCCACCCGCGAGGGTGGCTGCTCTTCCGGCACCAGCGTGTCGAATATTGGCTTGAGGTCCATCAGCGATCCTCCTTGGTCGCCGCCATGTCCAGCAGCACACGCAGGGCCGCCAGTCCGCGGGCGGTCTGGGTCTTGACGGTTCCGGTGGAACAGCCGAGCACCGCGGCGGTCTGCTCCACGCTCAGGTCGCAGTGGAAGCGCAGCACCAAGGTGGCCCGCTGCCGCGGTGACACCAGGTCCAGCGCGCGGTGCAGATCCATGGCGAGGTCCGTGTCCCCCGCGCGGGCCGCCGCCTCGGGCGGGGCCGCGCTCAGCCTGGTACGGGAGAACCAGCCGGCACGCTGTTCCTTCAGGAAGACCCGGACCAGGATCACCCGTACGTACGCGTCCAGGTCGGCGGCCTCGCGGGCGTGGCGCCACTTGACGTACAGCCGCGTGATCGCCGTCTGCACCAGGTCGTCGGCCCGATGCCAGTCCCGGCACAGGGCGTACGCGATCCGGCGTAACCAGAGCAGGCGTCCGCTGACGTACGCGGTGTACTCCTCGTCGGTGTTCACGCCTGGTGGATGCCTCCGGTGGCCCGCCAGGTTGACGGCTGGGCCGAATCTATTTCACCGTCACGATGATTGCGCTGATAGGGGTCAGCAGCGGGCTGCCGTCGTCTTTCACCTCCAGGACGATGTCGAGCGCGATACCGACCGGACGAACAGCCGGACTGTCGTCACGGAGTCGAGCCGAGGACGGCCGCGCGACGTTCAAGAGGTTTGGCGGACGATCCGGCTTTGGGGCTGACCGCTCATGGCCGGTCGTCATCAGGGCGGACGAGAACTATTCACCGGGCCACCAGCGATCGCTCTCATGAATGACGGTCTTCCCGGCCGGAGAGCTGTCCGGCGAATGAACTGCAACCCGCCGAGCGCGATCAGCCTCCGTGCAGTCACCGATCCGCTTCACAACCCGAGCGCCAGACCAAGTTCAGTCGGTTTGATACTGCTCGTCGGGCGATCCAGCCCAGCGAACCACTCGGCCACTGCCGTGGGGAGTTCAATCCCGATCCGATCCTGTCTCGCGGCCGCTGGCGCTTGCTCTCGGCCAACCTCCAAACTGGCGGTGGCCAGCAGGTCCTCGGCGGCCTGAATGTGCAGCACAACTCGGGAGCATACGGGCTTTGCCGTCGTATCAGGCGGCACGGTGCTCGCGGTCACACTGCCATCGGCGAGGGCTCTCTCTTCCTGGAGCGGCTCTCAGGGGCCACATTGAGCTGGGCCTCATCGCGGCGCGCCGTGGGGCGACCTACAAGCGATCATCTTTGAACTTCACCCGGCGCATCGAGCTGGGCCTCATTGCGGCTGATCTTCCCGTCACCGCCTCGCACCTATCGGGGTTTCAGCCAGCACATTGCCGTGAAAATGGCCGTCGTCTCGACGGACAAAGGGCCGGCTTGTTGCGGTCCGAGACTCCAAGGCCCCGAACGGCCCTGCGTCGATCTTCACCCAAGCCAAGCGAGTGGGACGCCTTCGTCTCGGGAGTCAAAGACGGCGAGTTCGACGTGACCGTCTAAAACTGGAAGCACCTCCCGGCAGGGCGCTCCTCACCGGGAGGGGACGGCCAGTGACGTGATGCTCGACCAAGCCTCCGGCGGAGGCTCCGCTCAATCGATCTTCCGGAGCCACTCAAGAGCGCCGAACACCTCAGTTTCGCTGCCGACCAACTCCGGCGCCTCCTTGCAAGACGCTGCTCGTTTTCTACCGGAGATGTACTGGACGAAGCCGAATTGGCCAATCGTCGGGGAGCGCGAGGGGCTGGCAAGCCCCTCGCCCGGGGCGAAGCCCCCCAATAAGAGCGCCCGAGCGGAGCGAGGACCATGCTTTTGTGGGGGCATGGGGGGCGCTGAGCCCCCCATAAAACACAGCCTGACCTCCGTAGCGCGAAGCGCCCAAAGGGAGGTCCTTGCTTGTGGGGGTATTTACCAGCTGAACTTAAGGTCGGTTGACCATCGGGGTGGGGGCAGCGCTAGCAATCGCTCACTTCTCTTTGCACCTGCTTCTCCTTTGCGCCGAAGGCCTTGAAGTCGTTGCTGACGTCCAGTTTGCCGTCGACGATGCCCTGCAGCGTGGCCTGGTCGCCATACTTCATCATCGCGCCGACCATGCAGTCGAGGGTCGAAGCCGGGAGATCCTTGGTCTCCGGCGCCTTCTTCGTCATGGCGTCGATCAGGGCTGCCTTGTCGACGGGCTTGGCGTCGGCACTACCTGCGGTGTCGGCACTGCTTGCGGTGTCGGCACTGCCTCCGCAGGCAGAAGCTGTCGAGACCAGGGCAACGGTCGTTAAGACCATCACGGCGGAACGGGCGACTCTCGAAATATCCATGAGAAACCTTCGGATCAGAGGGAGAACATCGATTAACCACTTTGCGTGCCCGACGCTCCGAACATATGGCAATGCTCGACCGGCCCTCGAACGCGCATGGGCGCGGGAGCGGTCACACCGAAGCTTTGCTCGGCGAAAATAATCTGCCGATGATCTTAATGCCTTGCGTTTATGGCAGCAACTTGCGCGGCTCGTTTTCTACCGCCGAGATGCTGGACAGATAGTGGACGAAGCCGAATCGGCTGACCGCTGGGGAGCGCGAGGGGCTGGCAAGCCCCTCGCCCGGGGCGAAGCCCCCCAATAAGAGCGCCCGAGCGGAGCGAGGACCATGCTTTTGTGGGGGCATGGGGGGCGCAGCCCCCCATTGAACACAGCCCGACCTTCCGTAGCGCGAAGCGCCCAAAGAGGGAGGCCCTTGCCTGTCAGGGGTGGTAGCCGACCTGCTGGAGTACGGCCGTGAGGTACGCCTTGACGTCGTCCGCGCTCGTCGAGTCCGGGTAGGCGCCGAGATGGTGCAGTATCGCGCCGGTCAGCACCTGCTGGATGATGTTCAGGTCCCTGTCAGGCGGTAGTTGGCCGTTGTCGCGGGCCCGGCTCAGTGTCGCGAGTTCGGCCGAGGCGCGGGGGCCGCTGCGGGAGTTGCGGTACGTCTGGAGCAGCTCGGGATAGTCGTCCACCGCGCCATAAAGCCGGCGGAGCATGCAGCGGTTGCGGGGCATGCTCAGATAGGTAGCCCAGTCGGTCAGCATCCGGTCGATGTCCGGCCAGTCGAGGATCTCCGACTCGGGCGCCTGGTGGACCGACTCGATGGCCTGGATCAGCAGTGAGGTCTTGTCGGGAAATCTCCGGTAGACGGTGGCCCGGGTCACGCCGGCCCGCTGGGCGACCTGCTCGATGCTGGTGAGCACGGCGCCTCGTTCGATCAGCAGGTCCAGCGCGGCGGCGAGGATGGCCGCGTCCACCTCCTGGCTGCGCGGCCGACCGGCCGGCCGCTGCGAGGCTGCGGTGCCGGTCATGTCGACCACTCGGGGAGAGTCACCACGCTCATCCCGTCAGCGCCGATGAACGCGCCGGCGAAAATGCTCGCGAAGACGCGGGGCAAGCGGCCGGCGAAGGGGCCGGGCAAGCGGCGAGCGAAGATGCCGGGCCAGCGGCCGGCGAAGGGCCCGGCGTACGGGCCGGGTGAGGCGCCAGCGAACGTACCGGCGAAGGTGCGGACGAAGGCGCCGGCGAAGGGGCGCGACACGACCGCATTCTAGCCGCGCGGCGCCGGACCGGCCCGAGCGGCGAGCCGGGGTGATCGAAGGGCATGGGGCCTCCTGCGGTTTGATTTCAATACAGTACTGTACTGTATTGCTAGTAGCTCGTAGCCCTCCGTACGAGAGGGCAGATGGGATTCAGCGATGAGCGCCTACGTACTCGGCTTCCACGAGATCGACAAAACCCAGCTCCCCCAGGTCGGCGGGAAGGGCGCCAACCTCGGCGAACTGTCCGGCATCGACGGTGTTCGCGTGCCTGACGGGTTCTGCGTGACCACTGCGGCGTATCGGGCAGTCGTGGAGCAGGACCCCACGGTCAGCGCGCTCATCGACGGGCTGGCCGGCCTGCGGGCCGACGACCGTCCGGCCATCGCCGCCGCCTGCACCCGCCTTCGCGCCGCGATCGAGGCCCTGGCCGTGCCGGCGGAGATCGAACGCGACATCGTCACCCACCTGGCTGAGCTCGGCGACGTCCCCTGCGCCGTACGGTCGAGCGCCACCGCCGAGGACCTGCCGTCGAGCTCCTTCGCCGGCCAGCAGGACACCTACCTGAACGTCCGGGGGCCCGGGTCGGTCGTCCACAACGTCAGGCGGTGCTGGGCTTCGCTGTTCACCGACCGCGCGGTGGCGTACCGCATCAGGAGCGGCTTCGACCACCGCGCGGTCCAGGTGTCGGTGGTCGTGCAGCGGATGGTCTTCCCCGAAGCGGCGGGCATCATGTTCACCGCCGACCCCGTCACGTCCAACCGCCGGGTGGTCTCGATCGACGCGGGCTACGGCCTGGGTGAGGCACTGGTGTCCGGTCTGGTCAACGCCGACACCTACCGGGTCAAGGCGGGACGGATCATCGACAAGGTGGTCTCCACGCAGACGATGGAGCTGCGTGCCTCGGCGGGCGGCGGCACGGAGGAGCGGCCGGTGGAGGCCGCGCGGCAGAACGCGCAGACCCTGGCCGACGAGCAGATTCTCCAGCTGGAGACCCTCGGGCGGCGGATCGAGGCCCACTTCGGCCGGCCGCAAGACATCGAGTGGGGGCTGTCCGACGGCGTGTTCCACGTGCTGCAGAGCCGTCCCATCACCACGCTGTACCCCGTTCCCGTCTCGCACGACGGCAAGAACCACGTCTACATCTCGTACGGGCACCGGCAGATGATGACCGACGCGTTCACCCCGCTCGGCCTGTCGTTCTTCCTCCTGCTGGACGAGTGGCTCGGCCGGCCGAAGATGGACGTGGCCGGGAACCGGTTCTACAAGGACATGTCCAACGAGCTCTCGTCGACGTGGGCAAGGCCGGTCACGCTCAAGAGCCTCGGCCAGGTCGACGTGCTGATGGCCAACGCCCTGCGGACCGTGCTGAGCAGGAAGGACTTCGTCCAGTCCCTGGCTCACGGCAAGACGTCGGTGATGAACTTCGGCAAGGGCGGCCCGCTGCCGATGGCCCGCCAGTACCTCAAGCTCTCCCGCGAGGACGATCCCCGCGTCGTCCCGGAGCTCATCGCGCAGAACGAGGCGTCGGTGGCGCGGCTCCGGGAGGCGATCGCCGGCAAGTCCGGTGACGAGGTGTTCGCGTTCATCATCGAGGATCATCGCGAGCTGACCGACATCATGTTCGAGCCGCGGAGCGTGGCCGCGGCGTTCCTCGGCATCCAGTCGGTGAACTGGGTCAACAAGCACATGAACGCCTGGCTGGGCGTCAAGAACGCCGCCGACGCCGTCGGTCAATCGGCTGACCACAACGTCGTGGCGGCGATGGGACTCGACCTGCTGTACGTGTCCGACGTGGTGCGGCAGTACCCGGACGTCATCGACTATCTCGGCGAAGGTGAAGCCGAGCGCGACACGTTCTTCAGCGGGCTCTCCGAACGGGACGGCGGCGACGTCGTACGCCCCGTCATCGAGGAGTACCTGCTCAAGTACGGCATGCACTGCCAGGGGGACATCGACCTCACCAGGACACGATGGAGCGAGGATCCGACGCTGCTCGTCCCGCTCATCCTCGGCAACATCAAGAACTTCGCGCCCGGCGAGCGCGAGCGCAGGATCGAGCAGGGGCGCGCGGAGGCCGAGCGTACGATGGCCGACCTTCTGGCCAAGCTGCCGAGCAAGCGGAAGGCGAAGAAGGCGGCGCGGCAGATGAGCCTGGTGCGCCACTTCATCGGCTACCGGGAGTACTCCAAGCACGCGTGCCTGCAGCGGTACGGCCTGTACAAGCAGGCGCTCATGGGCGAGGCCAGGAAGCTGGTGGCCCAGGGAGTGATCAAGGACCCGGAGGACGTGTACTTCCTGTCCCTGGAGGAGTTCAGAGAGGTGGTCAACACCGGGCGACTGGACTACACCGTGATCACCGAGCGGCGGGAGGCGCACGAGTCGTACCAGAAGCTGACCCCGCCGCGGGTGCTCACCTCGGAGGGTGAGGTGATCAACGGCGAGTACGACGCGGGCAACCGGCCGGAGGGGGCGCTGGCGGGCATCCCGGTGTCGTCGGGCGTCGTGGAGGGGCGTGCGCGGGTCGTCCTGAGCATGGAGGACGCCGAAGTGGAAGAGGGCGACATCCTGGTCACGGTGTTCACCGACCCGAGCTGGTCGGCGCTGTTCGTCTCGGTGAAGGGGGTGGTCATGGAGGTCGGCGGCGTGATGACGCACGGCGCGGTGATCGCCCGGGAGTACGGGCTGCCGGCGGTCGTCGGCGTGCGGGGCGCCACCGAGCGCATCCACGACGGCCAGCTCATCCGGGTGAACGGCAGCGAGGGCTATGTGGAGGTGCTGTCGTGACGCGCCCTCCGTCCCCATGCGAGCGAGACTGCCGAAGACTATACCTACGTATAGTAGACTTCCTGATCAAGTAGTGGGCTACACAATTCGGCGGTGACAGCGTGACGATCGGACCCGACCCCGAAGACCTCACCGCCCGTGCCCGGATCAGAGACGCGGCCCTGCGGCACTTCGGTGAGCACGGGTTCGAGCGGGCCACGATCCGGGGCATCGCCGAGACCGCCGGAGTGTCATCCGGGCTGGTCCGCCACCATTTCGGCTCCAAAGAGGCGCTGCGCGATGCCTGCGACGACTACCTCGCCAAGCTGGTCCGCCGGCTCAACGACCAGGTCCGGGCCGACACCCTACCGAGTGACGTCAACTATGTGGCCGTCGCCAGGGCCACCTTCGGGCCGTACCAACAGTATGTGGCGCGGGCCCTGTCCGAGGGTCGGGCCGCGACCGTCTTCGACGAGCTCGTGCGGCTGAGCGAGGAGTGGATCGTGGAGTACGACAGGAGCCGGCCCGATCCCCCTCAGGTGCCCCGCAAGGCCCGGGCGGCGGTGGTCACCGCCATGGCGCTGTCGGTATCCGTCCTCCACCAGCACATCTCGCGGGCCATGGGCGTCGAGGTGTACAGCCCGGAGGGCGACCGCCTGCTCGCCCAGACCCTGATCGACATCTACTCGCACCCCATGCTCAGCCTGGAGGACGCCGCGAAGTACCAGGAAGCCCTCGATCACCAGCGCTGAGGCGACCACCCGGCGGTCCCGGCCACGATGCGTACGGCAGCGCGGGCCAGCGGCTCCAGCCCCGCCACATCGACCTTGTCGAGGGTGTCCGCCGAGTCGAACAGGTACATCGGCGCCGACAGGAAGTGCACGAGCGGCACGCCCTCAGGATGGAAGAACGCCCCGTCGGTGGGCGGCATGGGCGAGAACGCGTCGGGCGGCAGCACGAAGGACCGGCGCAGTCCCTCCGTCTCCAGCGTCTCGGCGACCAGCTTCTCCAGCCGCGGCAGCTGGCTGGTGAACCACCACCTGACCTCGGGATCCGCGGTGGGGACGAGCGCACCGTCCACGCCTTCGCAGCGCAGCGCGGCGTGTTCGAGATGCATTTGGAGCACCACGTCGGCCAGCAGCGGGCGGTGGCGTTCGATGAACGCCCTCGTGCCCGCCGCGTGCGCCATGTGCCCGGAGGTGAACAGGAACATCAGGTTGTGCGGCCGGGCCGAGGCGGGCACCTGAGACCAGTGGCGCGCGGCGGCCAGGACCAGCGCGATGCCGGAGGCGTCCTCGACGGCCGACGCCCACGGCCCGTCGTGGTGGGAGGCGACGATGACCGTGTGCGGCGAGTCGGCGGGCAGCGTGGCGACCACGTTGTACGTGGTCACGGTGTCGGTGACCGACTGGGCGACCAGCTCGCCCATGCAGGGCAGCCGGTCCAGGAGCCGCCGGCCATCGCTCCCCGACAGCCACAGACCGGGAATCGGCCGCTCGACCGCGTCATAGGGCACGTAGTAGTCGCGTGTCTCCCATGGCAGCCCGGTCAGCGCGCCAATGAAGCCGGCCGCGCCTGCTTCGAGCGCGGGCTCGACAACGTCCATCATCCGGGGTCCGAACGGGATGGTCTGGACGAGCGTCTCGAAGACGCCCTCCGGGTCGTAGGCCGAGGTCGCCAGCGTGCTGACGTACGACTGCGGCAGCTCGGTGAAGGCCAGCTCGTCCACCGCGATGTCGCCGGGCCGCGCGTCGGCGAGCGGCACGACCCTGGCGCGCAGGCCGTCGGTCGGCGCGGTGTGCGGGAGCGGGAACCCGGCCAGCTCCGTGCCGTCGTCGAGCCGCAGCACCCCGGTGCCGGGCTGCCAGCGGGGCACCTCCACCGGCTCCAGCGCGACCTCCAGCCCGAATTCGGTCAGCCGCTCGGCCAGCCACCGTTCGGTCCACCCGTCGGCCGGATAGCCCGGCCGGCGGATGCCCCGCGACACGACGGTCTCGATCCAGCCGAGCATCTCGGCGGCGGAAGGCACGTGCTCCATGAGCCTGATCCAACCATTGACAGCGGTCCTTTGTGAAGCGACAGTTTCGGTCATCCGTACAACTTGTGGAGGCTGTATGAAGCTTCTCGTGGCCGTCGTGGTGCTCATGCTGGGGGTCGTGGCCAGACCGGCCCAGGCCGCGGACACCATCGAGGCGCATTACAAGGTCGCCGGTCCTTGGGCGGTCGCGACCGCCGACGCGCCGGGCTACAAGCTCTACTACCCGGCCGATTTAGGCGCCGGGGGTGTCAAGCATCCGATCATCACCTGGGGCAACGGCACGGGCGCCGTGCCCACGCAGTATCCCGGGCTGCTCAACCAGCTCGCCTCCTGGGGCTTCGCCGTGGTCGCCTCGACCGACACCACGACCGGCACCGGATCCGAGATGATCGCCGCCGCCCAGTACCTGATCGCCAGGAACACCGACAGCTCCAGCGTCTTCTACGGCAAGCTCGACGTGACGAAGGTCGGCGCGGTCGGCCACTCCCAGGGCGCCGGCGGCGCGGTGAACACCGCCACCAAGTCCGGCGGCCTGATCGACACCGTCATCCCCATCGCGCTGCCCGCGCCGATCTGGGTGAGTTCGGGAGACAAGTTCTACGTCGACCAGCTCACCTGCCCGGTGCTGTTCGTCAGTGGCGCCAACGACACCCTCATCTCCCCCAACTCGGCCCTCCAGACGTACTACGGCCAGGTCCCTGGCGCGGCGGCGAAGGCGCAGCTCAAGGGCGCCGACCACAACACGATCCAGGGCACGGGCGGCGGCTTCCTCGGTTACGTGACGGCCTGGCTGATGTACCAGCTCCAGGGCGACACCTACGCCAGGGGCGCCTTCGCCGGCACCACCCCGGAACTCAACACCAACACGAACTGGCAGAACCAGGTCGAGAAGAACCTGCCCTAGCGGCGCAGTGCGAAGGCGGCGCGCGGGTTGCCGGTCAGCGCCGCCTTGGCCACCTCACCCAGCCCCGCGGCCTCCAGCCGCGGCACGAACTGCTCCAGAAGGTACGGCAGGCCGGGCCCGCCACCCAGACTCGGCCAGTACGATCTGCGCGCCAGGTCCATCCCGAACAGCACCCGATCCCCCAGCCCGTGCCCGGCGAGCTCGGCGACGAGCGCGACGATGTCACTGTCCGGGCCGTACTTGATACGTCCGGGCCGATCAAAGGCCAGATAAGCCCCTCTTTCCGCCAATGAGACGAGATATCCGGCATCGGGATTGTGGTCGATGTGCCCGAGCACGACCCGATCGGCCGCCACCCCTTCGGCGGCCAGCGCGTCGAGCAGCTCGTGCCCCATCGTGCCCTTGTCGCAATGGGTGACGACCGGCACCCCGCTCCGCCGCGCGGCAACGGCCACCGCGCTGATCAGCCGCGCCACCCCGCGCCCGAACGCGTGGTACCCGGTGGCGATCTTGATGGCCCCCGCGCGGGCCGACGACCGCCGCACCAGCGGCCCCACCAGCCCGTACTCGTCCATGCCCAGCTCGATCTCCGTCACGAGCAGCTCGGTGATCTCGTCGACCGAGTAGTGGTGCAGCCAGTGGGCGTCGCTGTAGTAACCGCTCTTGTGGAACCCGGTCACCGCGATCACGTGCAGCCCGGTCCGCTCCGCCAGCTCCTTCATCAGCGACGGGCTGCGGCCGAAGCCGAGCGGCGTCATCTCGACCACCGCGGACAGGCCGAGCCGCTGCGCCTCCGTCACCTCCACGACGGCGGCGTCCAGGGAGTCGAGCCGGTAGTCCGGCTCGTTGCGCACCGGCCAGTCACCGGTCATGAACAGGTGCTCGTGCGCGTAGGTGATGCCGAGCTCCTCGACGTCCCCCAGCACGGTCCGGACCGTCACAGCAGCGCTCCTCCTTCTCGCAGCCGCTTACGCAGCAGCTCCACGTCCACCGCCGCGGGCTCCACCCCCGCCTGTACGGCCAGCGCCGCCGCCGTCCCCGCCGCCTGCCCCATCGCCATGCACTGCCCCATGGACCGGGCGGAGGCGTGGGCGTCGTGCGTGGCCGACAAAGAGCGCCCGGCCACGATCAGCCCGCCGACCTCGACCGGGAGCAGGCACCGGTACGGGATCCCGTAGGTGCCGAAATCGTGGACGTACTCCCAGCGGGTGGCGTCCCCCGAGGCGTGGTCCTCGATGGGCGCGCCGCACCGCGCGATCGTGTCGGGAAAATCCCTCCCGGCCAACACATCATCAGAAGTCAGGACATATCGTCCGACCAGGCGTCGTGACTCCCGTACGCCGATACGTACGGACGTGCTCAGCAGCACGGCCGAGCCGTACCCCGGCACCTTCGCCCGCAGGAAGCCGACGTAGTCGCGGACCTGCCGCCGCCCCACCCGCTCGGCCTCCGCGAGCTGGACCGGATCGGTCGGATCGAGGCCGGTCACCCGCGTGAGGTTGGTGTGCACGATCCCGTCATGCACGGTCCTGTGCACGGACCCCTCGCGTCGCGGCAGATCGGCGTCGGCCATCAGCGCGTGCAGCTCCGCCGTGCTGGTGGCGGACAGATCGACCCCGCCGAGCCGGAACGTGGCCGTCATCGGCTGGAGCCGCATCCCCGGGCGTTCGAGGGTGGCGCCGGCCCGCCAGGCCACCTCGGCGTCCCCGGTGGCGTCGATCACCACCCGGGCCTTGACCAGGAACCGGCCCGCCACGGTCTCCACGACGACGCCGGTGCCGGGCACGAAGTCGCAGACCCTGGCGTGCAAAAGCGCGTCCGGGACGAGCGCGTCCCAGACCAGCTTGAGCTCCTCGGGTTCGTAGGTCACCCCGGTGCCCGCGCCATAGGTGTTGGGCCGCTCGAAGGCGGCTCCGGCCTCGAAGAGCCGCTCGCACACCTCCCAGCCGACGCCGCCGACGACCCGCCGCGAGACGGGGCCGGGGGCGTAGAAGCCATAGAAGGTGTCGAGCACCGCGGCGCCTGTACCGCCGAGGAAGCCCGCCGACTCCACCAGCAGGCACGACGCCCCGGAACGCACCGCGGCGACGGCGGCCGCGCACCCGGCGCTGCCCCCGCCCGCGACCACCACGTCGCCTTCCCACAGCACGTTCATCGCAGGTGCCACCCTCCGTCGACGGGAATGACCGCTCCCGTGGTCCGCCCGGACGACGGCGACAGCAACCAGAGCACGGCCTGCGCGACCTCCTCCGGCTCGCACGGTCCGGCGCCGAGCGGCATCAGCGAGGGCAGCTTGGCCTTGACGGTCTCGGAGGTCCGGGCGCGGCGGCTCATCGGCGTGGCCACCAGTCCGGCCGAGATCAGGTTGACCCGTACGCCGTGCGGCGCCGCCTCGCGGGCCGCGGTCCTGATCAGCGGGATCAGCGCGCCCTTGGCCGAGGCGTAGGCCACGGTGCGGAAGTCGTCGTCGAGCGACGAGCCCAGCGCCGAGCCGATCACCACGATCGAGCCGCCCTTCCGCATCGCCGGGATCGCCGCGCGCAGCAGCCGGAACACCGACTCGTGGTTGACCCGGTGCACCTCGTGCCAGGCCGTGTCGGTGCACTCGACCACGCCGCCGTCGCCGAGCGACCGGCCGGACATGCCGACCGCGTGCACGACGCCGGAGATCTGCCCGTGTACGGCCGTCGCCTGGGCCAGGGCCTTCTCCGCGTGCCCCGGCGCGGTGATGTCGATCCCACCGGCCAGGTCCACGCCGAAGGCGGCCCCGCCGGTGGCCTCGACCGCCGCCACGCAGGCGCGGCCGATGCCGCCGTCCGAACCGGCCACCAGTACGGCGCTCATGGTTTCCTGAGCACGTCGGCGGCGCGGCGGGCGTGCTCAAGGTAGGCGGCCTCGAACAGCTCCTCGGAGCGCGGGCCGCCGACGAGCTTGGCGCTGGAGATGACCGGCGGGATCCAGCCGCCCGCGACGAGCAGCTCGGCCGTACGGACCTTGATCTCGTTGACCACGGAGACGGCGGCCAGCGTGCTGCCCGGACCGACCGGCTCGGCCAGCCCGTCGACGGAGCACAGCGCGTCACCGACCGGGGTGCACAGGTCGATCACCACGTCGGCGTGGTCGGCGAGCCGGGTCCCGCTGGGATGACCGGGCTCGACGGCCGTGGTCTCCCGCATCGACGTCACGGCCACCACGGGCAGCCCCGCCTTGCGCAGTCCCATCGCCATCTCGATCGGCACGGCGTTCAGCCCGCTGACGCTGAACACGATGGCCGCGTCGGTCGGCCGCAGCTCGAAGTTGGCCAGGATGGCGTCGGCGAGTCCTTCGACCCGCTCGATGAACATCGCCTGCCGCATCCCGTTCGACCCGGCCACCTGGGTGTAGAAGGTGGTCGACAGGTCCACGATCGGGTGGAAGCCGGGATAGGAGCCGTAGCGGGGGAACATCTCCTCCACACCCATCCGCGAATGTCCGGTGCCGAACGTGTGCACCACACCCCCGCCGCCGATGGCTGAGGCCGCGACGTGCGCCGCCGCGGTAAGGGTCTCCTCCTGTGTCCGCTCGATCTCGCCGAGCAACTCCATCGCGCGCCGTATCCATTTCATCCAGATCTCCTCCCATAGAGCGCGGCGCCGATCGCCCCTGCCATCGGGCCGAGTACGGCAGGTAGCACCGCGATGTCCCCGATGAGCGGACGTCGCCGCTCAAGTTCCGTGTTCAGGGCGGACCGCATCAGATCGAGCGCGCCGGCGACCCCACCACCCACGACCACCGTGCTGACGCCGAAGAACGCCGCCGCGTCGCCCAGCGCGATGCCGAGCGCCCAGCCGGCTCTGGAGAGCACGCCCTGCGCCCGCCCGTCACCCGCCCTGGCGGCCTCGGCGACGGCCTCGGGCGGACCGGAGCCGAAGGCCCGCACGATGCCGGACGCGCCGGCGAACGTCTCCACGCAGCCCCGGTTGCCGCAGCAGCACGCCGGTCCCCACGGGGCGACCGTGACATGCCCGATCTCGCCGAGATTGTCGCGAGGGCCGACGAGAATCCCGCCGCGCAGCGCCACCGCTCCGCCCACCCCGGTCCCGAGGACCGCGAACAGCACGTCGGGCAGCCCGCGAGCCGCCCCGAGGAGCAGCTCCGCGAGCCCGAACGCGCGGGCGTCGTTGACCACGGTCACCGGGGTCCCGGTCAGGGCGCCCAGCCGCGAGCCGACCGGATAGCCGTCCCAGTCTCCGGGCGGGTTCGGCACGAACAGCGCGGTCCCGGTCTCCCGGTCCACGTGGCCGGGCAGCCCGATCCCGATGCTCTCCACGCGCCGGGCGGCCAGCGAGGCCACGAACGCCATCGTCTCGTCGGGGTTCGGCGGCGTGGGGACGGTGCCCATGCTGACCACGTCGTCCCCGTCGAGCAGCACCCATTTGATGTACGTTCCGCCGACGTCGACCCCGAGCCGTGTCACGGCCCGATCCGCAGGACTCGCGACTCGAACCCGGCGTCATCGGGCGCCTTGGCCGGGCGGAACGGCTCGACGCCGAGCAGCCGCAGGTAGGCCAGCAACGGCTGGGAGTGGCTGTGCAGGTTGGCGACGGGGTACGCCTGCATGGCGACGCCGACCTCGGCCAGGTCCCACGTGCGGCCCGGCCGCTCGGTCTCGGGCGCCAGGTAGGCGTCGGGGCCGGACAGCGTGCCCTCCCATACGTCCGGGTAGGCAGCCGTATGGGCGGCCAGGGACATCTGGCGCCACCACTGCCAGCCCAGCTCGGGAACGTGCTCGGCGGCGGCCCAGATCAGCGTCATGTTGATCGCGTACCAGATCGTGCCGACCCCGCCGGGACCGTAGGCGCCCCGATCGGGCCAGCGCAGCCGGGCGCCCAGCGGCGAATCGGCGGCGGCGGTCCGCTCAATCGTGCGCAACAGCTCCACAGCCCGCTCGGGCGGCGCGGCACCGCTCAGAATGGCCCAAGGCTGCACTTCCAGCCACATGTCAGACTCTCCGACGACCGCTCCGGGGCCGTACGCGCGGCGGTACCACCGCCCGTTCCACTCGCCCGCCACCAGGTCGCGCAGCTCCTCGCCGAGCTTGCGGGCCTCGGCCGCGGTCGCGTCGTCGCCGAGCCGCTCGGCCAGGATCGCGTAACGCGGCAGGACCCAGGCGGCCATGGCCGAGTTCAGGACCGATTCGCCGTGCGAGATCATCACCTCGCGGTCCACTCCGCTCTCGGTGATGGCCATGTCGTTCCAGTCGGCGTTCAGGATCCGCAGGTGGCCGTGCTCTCCCCGGCCCACCACGTCGGTGAGGAACCTGAACTGCCGGCGCAGGTGCTCGCCGAGCGGCACCGGCGCGGCCCCGTGGACCGGGTGGTACGGCACGGCGTCGGCGAAGGCCGCCAGGTCGCCCGTCGCGCTCAGGTATTCGGCCGCCAGCCACAGGGCCCACAGGTTCTGGTCCGAGGGGCGGAACAGGTCGGTCCATGGCCGCTTGTCCGGTCCGAGCGCATAAGGCAGGTCGCCGTCGGGGCCGCCCCAGGCGCAGGTGTTGCGCAGCACGGACAGGGCCAGGTCCGGCTCGATGTACACCAGCGGGAGCGCGTGCTGGAGCGGGTCGCGGGCGGCGCCGTTGAAGCCGTGCCGGAAGGAGTAGCACGAGCCCTGGTCGAGGGTGTGCCCGCCGAGCACGCCGTCGGCGCAGGCCGCGCCGGTCAGCAGCGCCGCGTGCCACGGGACCTCCCGCTCGGCCTCCGGCGCCCGCGCCGCGACCGCCTTGGGCAACCGGTCACGCAGCGCGGCGAGGCTGCCGTCGAACGCCTCCGCCGCCGTGTCCGCCCGGCCGTTCGCCTTACCGTCCGTCCAGCCGCCGGACGCCGAGGCTCCGCCGTGTGTCCCGCCGCTGGACGACGGGGCTGCGGTCCCGCCGTCCAGCAGGCCGTACCTCAGACCCAGCAGCCGCTCTTCGCCCGCCGCCAGATCGAGGGGTATGGTCAGGCGGCCGGCCCCGGTCCTGGCCCCGCCGATGAGTTCGAGCTCCAGCCCGGGATCGTCGGCCGGCTTCGCGCCGGTGATGAGCTCGACCCGGGCGGCTCCGGGCGTCCACTCCTCGGTCAGCTCCAGTCGTACCGGCTCGTCGAGCAGGTTGCGTACGCGCAGCCGGATCAGCACCCACGGCCACTCGCCCTCAGGGCACAGCACCGTACGCTCCAGCGTCACCCGGTCATCGGCGACCCGGACGATCGCGAACGTCGGCCCGAAAATCCTCTCCGATCCCGAAATATCGGTGGAAAGGGTTCCGGCGCGGGTGACGCCCGTGCCCCGGGTCAGCCACAGCAGCCCGGTGTGCTCGTCGAAGAGGTCGCTGAGCCCGTAGTTGTCCGTGACCAGCGTGATACGCCGGTTCCCGACATGGAGGAAATGCCGGCGGGTGAGCGGATCCAGGACCGGATCCCATTCGGCGCGTGGGTCGCGCTCCTGGTCCATCGTGTACGCGAAGGCAGGCAGCCCGTACGCCGTGGTCCATTCCCCGAACGCGCTCATTTCCGTACCCCTCCCAGGGTCAGCCCGGCCACGTAGTAGCGCTGCAGCAGGAACATCAGCACCAGCGGCGGCACCGCTGTGATCAGGGCCGCGGTGCTGACCAGTCCGATGCTGAAGTCGTACTCCGTCTGGAGCTGGGAAAGCCCCACGGGCAGCGGCCAGAGGCCGGGATCGTTGGCCACGATGAGCGGCCACAGCAGGTTGTCCCACTGCGCGAGGAACTGCAGCAGGAAGAGCGTGAGCAGCGCGGGCCGCAACAGCGGCGCCCCGATGCGGACGAAGATCCGCAATTCGCTCGCACCGTCCACCCGCGCCGACAGCAGCAGCTCACGCGGTATCGCCAGGGCGAACTGACGGACCAGGAACACCCCGAAAGCGCTCATCATGAACGGCACGATCATGCCCTGATAGGAGTTGATCCAGCCCAGCTCCTTGACGATGAGGTACATCGGCACGAGCACCACGATCGGCGACAGCGAGAGCGTCCCCACGATGAGCGCGAACAGCACCCGGCTGCCCGGGAATCGGAGCTGCGCGAGCGCGTACCCGGCGGCCGAGGAGAAGATCACTTCGAGGACGCCGATGCCGAGCGAGAGGATCAGGCTGTTGCCCAGATAGACGGGGAAGTCACCCTGGTTGAACAGCTGCGAGACATGCGCGCCCAGCTGGGAGGCGTCGAAGCCGAACCCGCCCAGATCGGTCACGTCCGACGCGGACGAGACCGCGAACATCGCGTACACCGGCAGCAGCAGGACGGCGACGACCAGCGTCAGCAGCGTGCCGCGGACCACCTTCACCCTTCCTCGCCTCCCCTGAGCACCCTGAACTGCACCAGCGAGAGCAGAAGCATGGCCACCAGCAGCACCATCGCGATCGCCGAGGCGTAGCCCATGCGCTCGAACCCGAAGCCGGTCGCCCACAGGTAGAGCGGCAGCACCTCGGTGGCTCCGGCCGGTCCGCCCTTGGTCAGCAGGAAGGCGGGCACGAACGACTGCATCGCCCCGACCACCGCGATGACCAGCACGAACAGCAGCGTGCGGCGCAGCAACGGAAGCGTGATGCGGTAGAAGATCCGCACCGGACCGGCGCCGTCGAGCGCGGCCGCCTCGAACACACTCAGCGGCAACCCTTGCAGCCCCGCGGTCAGGATGATCACGAACAGCCCGAGGTGCTTCCAGGTCGTCATGATCACCAGGGCCCAGAGCGCGAGCCCCTCGTCGGTCAGCCACGGCTTCGGCGCCGCCCCGAACAGCCCGATCAGCGCGTTCGCCAGGCCCTTCTCGGCGAAGATCACCGACCACACCATCGAGGTGGCCACCAGCGGCATCGCCGCCGGGATCATGACCAGGCCGCGGAGGAAGGCGTTGTACCTGCCCGGCTTGCTCAGCGGCACCGCTATCGCCAGGCCGAGCACGATCGACGGGACCACCGATCCGATCGTGTAGGCGGCGGTGACGCGGGCCGAGTTCCAGAAGCCGGGGTCGCCGAGCATCCTGCGGTAGTTGTCCAGGCCGGTCCATTCGGGCGTCCCGGCCAGGTCGTAGCTGGTGAAGCTGAGATACACGGCCACGACGAACGGCACGAGCCAGAAGACCGTGAAGTAGACCGCCGCGGGCAGGGCCAGCAGGCCGCCGGTACGGGCCTCCGCCCACCGCTGGCCCTTGCCCGAGACCTGGGCGATGGGCGGCACCAGCCGTAAGGACACCGTCACAGCGTGATCCGCATCGCCTGGTCGAAGTCCGCGGCCGCCTGCTCGGGGGTCTTCTTGCCGAAGGCGACCGCGTCGGCGGCGTCGGTCAGCGACTTGGCCATCTCGTTCCACACCGGCGTCTGCGGGCCGAAGTCGGCGTGCGGGGCGGCGGCCGCCATGATGTCCAGCGCCTTCTGGTCGGCTCCCGTCAGCTTCTCCCAGCCCTTGACCGGCGTGAGCAGGCTGGCGTCCTTGAGCTGCTTGGCCGCGACGTCCTCGCGCTGGAGGTAGTCGACGAAGTGCCAGGCGGTGTACGGCAGCTTCGACTGCTTGGCCACCGCCCAGCCCCAGGTGTAGGCGGGCGCGACGGGTTGGCCGGCGTCCCAGCGCGGCATCGGGGCGATGTCGAAGACCTTGCCGAAGGTCAGCTTGGGGCTCAGCGTGGGGAACAGGTCCATCGCGAACAGCCCGGAGACCAGCATGGCCGCCTCCCCGGTGGCGAACAGCCCGAAGCCGGACAGCGGGTTCGACAGCTTCGCGTTGCCCAGGCTCCCGTAGTAACGCAGCGCCTCGACACCCGCGTCAGTGGCCAGCGTCGCCTTGCTCGCGTCGGCGCTGAGTATCCCGCCGCCCTTCCCCTTGACCAGGGCGAGCAGCTGCATCAGCGTCCACTGCGGATTGCCCAGGATCCACTGCAGGCCCACCTTCTTGCCGTCGGCCGAGGTCAGCTTCTTGCTGTACTCGGCGACCTCTTCCCAGGTCGTGGGCGGCTTGTCCGGATCCAGCCCGGCTTCAATGAACCTGTCCCGGCGGTAGTAGAGGTAGCAGATCGTGTAGTCGATGGGGACGCCGTAGACCTTGCCCTCGTACGACAGCGAGCCGATCGCGTGCGGGTCGTAGTCCTGGATCAGCGCCTTCTCATCGGCCACCCCCATGGCCTTGGGGATGATCGGGGCGAGCCGGCCTTTGCGCGCGTGGCCGGGGATGGTCCAGCCGCCGATCTTGAACAGGTCGGGTGGCACGTCGCCGGCGAAGGCGGTCAGCAGCTTGGCGTCGAGCTTGTCCGAGGGCACGTAGAGCGGGGTGATGTCGACGCCGCCGAACTCCTGCATGTAGCTGCGTAACAGCGGGGTGAAGACCGCGTCGTACGACTTGGTCTGGTGCAGCCAGACGGAGATCTTCCCTCGCGGCACCCCGTCGGCCGGCACGGTGGCCACCGGGTCCGAGCCGCAGGCGGCGAGCACGCCGGACGCCGTGGCCAGCGCGGCGGTTCTGAGCAGGTTGCGCCGGGTCAACATGGTCATGCTCAACCTCCGGAAGGCAGGGCTCCGCCACCGGACCGCGAGGTGGCGAGGTGTTGGGGGGTGGTGGGAGGGGGGTTACTGGCCCATCAGGGCGTTCTTGGCGTCGTTGAGCTCCACGGAGAACACGGCGAAGTCGCCGCGCGCGTGGCGGATGGTGTATTCGAGTGCGACGCCGCTCTCGGTGCAGGTGTTGCGGGCGGTCGCCAGCAGGGCGGCGGCGATGGGGACGTGCAGCAGCTCGGCGAGCCGGTAGTCGGCGTTGACCGCCCCGATGGTCTCCCTGCCGCTCGCGGGGGTCAGTCCGTACTTCATGCGCAGCAGGTCGTACAGCGAGCCGGTCAGGTCCTCGTCGAGGATGCCGGGCACCAGCTCGGCGGGCAGGTGGGCGCTCTCCAGCATGCAGGGCGCGCCCTCGATCAGCCGCAGCCGCTCGACGAAGACGACCTGCTGCTCCTCGCGCAGGCCGAGCGCCACGGCGACGTCGGCGCCGGCCGGCTGCAGATGGGCCTTGAGCACCCGCGTCGTCGGCTTGCGGCCGAGCCGCGCCATCGTCTCGGTGAAGCCGGCCGGGCGCGCCCCCAGCTCGGGGGCCACGGCCAGCGGGGCGGTGTAGGTGCCGCTGCCCTGCCTGGCCACCAGCAGGCCCTCCTGCACCAGGTCGCCGATCGCCCGGCGGGCCGTCGCCCGGCTCACGCCCGCGTAGACCATGAGGTCCTTCTCGGCGGGGATCAGCGTGTCGGGCTCGCAGTCGCGGATGACCGCCCGCAGGCGCTCGCGGAGCTGGTAGTAGAGCGGCACAGCGGCTGACGGGTCGAGACCCAGCCGGCGTTCCCAGTCGGTCATACGCTCACGTCCCAAGTTGTACGGACGACCGTATCTTTTCTGCTCGACCGGGATGGTGTCAACCACTCGTTGTGTATCGTGCTGAGATCGAGGGCCAGGTGGAGGATCTGTGTGGGCTGTCGCAAGTGCGGTGATCTGCGCGTCCCTCGTGCTGACCCCTCACGGGGGCAGCATCGTCGACTTCAACGGTGACGGCTACGAGGACTACGCGATCTCGGCCCCCTCGGGCACGGTCGGCCACACCCTTAAAGCCGGATATATCGCCATCCTGTATGGGGCGGCCACTGGTGTCGATCCCGCCCGGCGCCGGATCCTCCACCTCGACAGCTCCAACGTGCCGAACGACCCCGTGGCCGCGGACGCGTTCGGGGCCCGCACGGCCGCCGGCGACTTCAACGCCGACGGCTACACCGATCTGGCCGTCGGCTCGTACAACCCGTTCGATCTGGACCGGCGGTTCGTCACCCTGCTGTGGGGCGGCAAGGACGGGCTGGCGCTGGGCACGCCGCTGATCGACCCGCCGCGCGCCGGGGTCTCGCCGGACCTGGTCGACCGGGCCGAGGGCCAGGAGCTGGCCGCCGGGGACTTCGACGGCGACGGCAGTGACGACCTGGTCGCCACCGGCGAGAGAGGGACGGTGAACGTCTTTCACGGCCCGTTCCAGCGTGACGGCCGCCCCGCCCGCAAGGTCACCCTGGGCGGGTCCTACGAGAAGCCGACCAGGCTGGTCGCGGGCGACCTGACCGGCGACGGCAAGGACGACCTGGTTACCACGCACGCCTGGGAGGAGCGGGCCGAGCCGTCCCTGTTCTGGAAGGGCGGCCCGCAGGGCCTCGCCGGACGGCCGGTGCGACTGGACGCCGCCACCACCGCCACGGTGGGCGACATCGACGGCGATCACTACGGCGACCTGGTGATGCGCCTCGCCCCCGGCGGCTCCGTCGACACGCTCAAGAGCGACAAGGGCACCATCAAGGTCCTGTACGGCTCGGCGGACGGCCCCGGCCGTCGCAGCCGTACTCTCACCCAGGACAGCCCCGGCGTGCCGGGGACGGGGGTGCGCGGCGACCAGTTCGGCTTCGATCTGGCCGCCGGGGACGTGGACGGCGACGGGTACGCCGACCTCGCCGCCGGGCTGCCGGGCAAAGCCGGTGGCGGCGCCGTGCTGCTGTTCCGCGGCGGCAGGGACGGCCCGGCCGGTGCGCGGCTGTTCACGCAGGCCAGTCCGGGCGTGCCCGGGACCGCCGAGAACGGGGACAGGTTCGGCGCCTCCGTCAGCCTGCGCGACTTCAACGGCGACGGCAAGGCCGACCTTGGCGTCGGCGCCCCCGGAGAGAGCGGCACGGCCACCGGCACCGGCGCGGCCTGGGTGCTGCCCGGCTCCACCGGCGGTCTGACCACCGAGGGCGCCCGCTCGTTCGACCCGGCCGCTCTCCAGGCGTCCGACACGGGTTCCCACCTGGGAATGTGGTCCGCCAAGTAGGGCTGTGGGCGGGATCGTCCGGCGAGTGCGCGGGCCGAAAGGTCGTTATCGGCTGAACCGACTCCCAAAGCCACGCGTACCTACTCACGTCCGGACACGTGCCCCAGGAGGTGTCGTGGAGCTCAGCCTTTTGCGAGCGCAGGCGCACAGCCCTTCGTACTTCTCACTGCTGCGCGGATCATCGGGACAGCGTGCCCCGGTGGACTTCTGCATCCCGTGTAACCCATACTTCCCGACCCCGGAAATATTCGAGCATCTCGGGAGGAACCTGGAGACGATCCTTAAGTTCTATCCGAGCGACGCGGGCACGATCACCGCGGAGCTCTGCTCCACGCTGGGGCTTCATCCCCAGACGGTCGCCATGGGCAACGGGTCCACCGAGCTGATCACCTGGATCGACCACCTGCTGGTGAAGGAGAGCCTGGCGGTGCCGATCCCCACCTTCGGCCGCTGGACCGACCAGCCGATGGAGACCGGGAAGCGGGTCGACATGTACCCGCTGATGGAGAGCCGCAACTTCGCCCTCGACGTCAATGACTACGTCCGCTTCATCCGCATGCGCGGCTCCCGGGTGGCGGTGATCTGCAACCCCAACAACCCCGACGGGGGCTACCTGCCCAAACACGAGGTCCTGTGGCTGCTCGACCAGCTCATCGACCTGGACCTGGTGATCGTCGACGAGTCGTTCGGCGACTTCGTGGACGCCGAGCCGTACCCGGGCGTGGCCGCTGAGGCCGCGGTCCGGCCCAACGTGATCGTGCTGCGCAGCCTCGGCAAGAACTTCGGGCTGCACGGCATCCGGTTCGGCTACATGGTCGCCAACCCGGCGCTGGTCGGGAAGGTACGCGACGCGCTGCCCAAGTGGAACCTCAACTCGTTCGCCGAGGTGGTGGTGTTCATGATGAAGCAGTGCATGCCCCAGTACCAGGAGAGCCTCAGGCTGCTCACCCAGGACAGAAGGGCGATGTACCACCAGCTCAGCGCGATGCCAGAGCTTTCCGTCCTGCCTTCACAGGGCAACTTCCTGCTGGTGAAGCTGCCACCCGGGCACGACGGGGTGCCGCTGCGCGACCACCTGCTCTCCGAGCACGGCGTGTACGTACGCGAGTGCGGCAACAAGCTGGGCACGACGAGCCAGTTCCTCCGGCTGGTGGTCCGCCCCCAGGAGGACGTACGGCGATTACTGGTCGGCATGACCCAGTACCTGTACTCCGGCAGCCTGCACGAGATCCCCGTCACCGGCCTGCACCATCGAGCGGTGAACCCGTTGTCGGCCTGATCCGGCTCGGCACCTACCCCCGCCCCGCCTCTGCCTCTGTGGTGCCGCGCTCGTCCACCCGGGCGCGGCACCACAGAGGCAGAGGCGGGGGCTGAGCCAACCTATTAGTTGGGAGTGACCGCGTTGCGGGTCAGAATGCGCGTGTACGCCGCCGCCACGGGCGCGTTCGCCCTGCTCACCGCGTGCGGGAGCACCGGCATGACCGGCCACGAGGGCATGTCGGGCGCCGAGCCCGTCGCCGCGACGGCGGCCAGGGCACCGTCGGCCAACGACGCCGACGTGATGTTCACGCAGATGATGATCCCGCACCACGAGCAGGCGGTGGAGATGGCCGGCCTGGCGGCGTCCCGGGTGAGCGACGTCCAGATCAAGGAGCTCGCGGCGAAGATCAAGACCGACCAGGAGCGGGAGATCGGCACCATGAAGGGCTGGCTGACCAAATGGGGCAAGCCCGAGATGTCCGGCCACATGATGCATGAGATGCCGGGCCTCTTGTCGGAGAAGGTGATGAAGCAGCTTGAGTCGGCCAAGGGCCAGAAGTTCGACAAGCTGTTCGTCGAGGGGATGATCGCGCATCACAACGGCGCGGTCGAGATGGCCCGCACCGAGCAGACCGATGGGGCCGACCCCGAGGTCAAGAAGATGGCCGCGCACATGGTGATCCACCAGCGGGGCGAGGTCGCGCTGCTCCAAGAGATCGGCCAGCGGCTCTGATCCAAGGCCTCAGGGGCACAGCAGCGAGAGCATGGTGGTGACGAGCACCCGCTCGACGTCCGCCTGCTCCAGCCGGCCGGACTCCACCTCCTGGGCGGCGCTGTGCAGCACGCCGAAGAACGTGGTCACCAGCCACGACAACGGCAGGTCGGTACGGAAGTCGCCGTCGTCCCGCCCCCGGGCGATCAGGCGCTCGATCCGCCGCAGCGGAATGTCGTGGTGCTCGCGGATCCGCTCCATGGGCAGCACCCGGTCGGCGGCCAGGAACAGCCGCCGATGCCGGTCGAGCACCTCCCAGGAAGATCGCAGCAGCGCCGCCACGGCCTCGGGCGCCGGCGGCCCGTCGATGTCGACGCCTCCCAGCGCCAGGTCGGCGATGCCGATCGCGTGATCGAGCACGGCGTCGACCAGGGCCTCCCGAGACGGGAAGTGACCGTAGAGCGTCACCCTGCCCACCCCCGCGGCCTTGGCGACGTCGGCGACGCTGGCGGCCGGGTCGGCGCCGAGCAGCCGCATGCCCGCTTCGAGGATCGCCGCGATGTTGCGCTCGGCGTCGGCACGACGTGCTGGAACGGGCTCCCGGGCCACGCTCTTCACCATGCCGTCCAGCCTACCGACGGGACGGGCAAAGCCATCACTCCGTGGGGTTCAGCCCACCGGAAAGCGGGCGACCCAGCCGCGTTGCCACGGGGTCTCGACCGACCGCCGATGGTGGTTCTGCCGCACCCAGGTGATCGCCTCGGCCGGGGACAGCCCGGAGAGCACGGCCAGGCAGGCGAGGACGGTGCCGGTGCGGCCGACCCCATGGCCGCAGGCCACCTCGACCCGCTCACCGGCGCGGGCCTGCTCGTACAGCGCGCGGATCCGCCGGACGGCGTCGTCACGATCGCGGGGCAGGAGGAAGTCCGGCCAGTCGATCCAGTCGTGCGGCCAGGACAGCCCGGCCCCACCCTTCCTGCGCAGCCCCGACGAGCCCAGATACAGGCCGTAGTCGGGAGCGGGCCCCGTAGGAGGCTCGTTCAGCAGGCCACGGCCGCGGACCCAGGTCCCGTCGGGGAGAGAGATCGCACCCGTCAACTGTGAGTCGGTCATGTCCCCATTCTGGCGCTCAGTTGGTCAGGAGGTTGATGCCCAGCATGCTCGCTCCCGTCTCGGTCCGCGGCTGGTGCCGGCTGCCCGCGGCGAACACCACGTAGGTCCCCGCTCCGTACCGCGTCTCGCCCTCGATCACCTCACCGCTGAGCACGTAGTAACGCTCCTCCCCCTCGTGTACGTCGACATCGGGCCACTGCGTGCCGGGGGCGAAGTCGATTAGCCAGCCCCGAGCCCCCTCGGTCGCGGTGAGGCGCCTCCTGACGATGCCGGGCGCCACTTCCACCGGTACGACGTCATCGATGTGCACTGCCTGCGCTTCTGGTTCCATGCCGCCATCCTGGCGAGCCCGACCGGCGCCCACCCAGTGCCAGAAAAGACGTCATAGAGTACTTTTCTGCCATGTCGTCAGAGCATCGGGTCGTCGCGCTGGCCAGCCCGCCGCTGGCGACGTTCGAGCTGAGCTGCGCCGCCGAGGTGTTCGCCACCGTACGGCCGGGCCTCGCTCGCCACTACGACTTCCGCGTCTGCGCCGAGACTCCGGGACCGGTGCCCACTCTGGCCGGTTACTCGATCACGGTCACCGAGGGTCTGACCGCGCTGGAGCACGCCGACACGGTCGTCATCCCGGGCTGGCAGACCCGCACGGCCCCGGCCGCCGTGCTGTCCGCGCTCCGCCGGGCGTACACGCGTGGCGCGCGGATCGCCGCCATCTGCTCGGGCGCGTTCGTCCTGGCGCAGGCCGGGCTGCTCGACGGACGGCGGGCCACCACCCACTGGCGGCTGGCAGCCGAGCTCGCCGAACGCTTCCCCGCCGTCACCGTCGATTCCGACGTGCTGTACGTGGACCACGGCGACGTGGCCACCAGCGCCGGCACCAGCGCGGGGATCGACCTGTGCCTGCATCTCGTCCGGGCCGACCACGGGGCCGCGTACGCCGCGAAGGTGGCCCGCCACATGGTCATGCCGCCGCACCGGGAGGGCGGGCAGCTCCAGTACGCCATCGCGCCATCGCGGGCCCGGGTGCCCGACTCGCTCGCCCCCTTGCTGGCCTGGGCCGCGGAGCGGCTCGGCGAACCGCTGACCGTCGACGACCTGGCGGCCCGCGCCGGGGTGTCGGCCCGGACGCTGGCCCGGATGTTCGCCGCCCAGCTCGGCACCAGTCCCGGTCAGTGGGTGCTCGCGCAGCGGATCGCCGGGGCGCGAGCGCTGCTGGAGGAGACGGACCTGTCCGTGGACGCGATCGCCGCCCGGGTGGGCCTCTCCTCGGCCACCAACCTCCGCCGCCGCTTCCACGACGTCCTGCGCACCACCCCCGCCGCCTACCGGCGCGCCTTCCACCTGCGCACCCGGACAGAGCCCCGGACCGCCTTCGACCTGCGCGCCGGAACCGAGCCCCGGGCCGCTCCGCAATCCGGCCAGACACGCGAGGAACTTCAGCCGTCCGACTGAGCCTCCGCTGGGGCTGGTTCGCGTCAGGAAGGGTGCGGATGGCCCCGGCCGTGTCCACGGGGACGTCGGCGGATCTGCCTCCCCCCGCAGCGCTCGAGATCACCGGGGCTACCGGAGTGGCCGGCGGGGCTCCGCGTCAGGTACGCGGGCGATGCAGACAGGTCCAGGGCCGGATCCTGTCTCAGCACCGCGATCTCCAGCTCCCGCAACTGCTGGCTGGGGTGGATGCCCAGCTCGTCGGCCAGGGTGCGCCGCAGCCGCTGGTAAACGGCCAGCGCCTCACTCTGCCGACCGGCCCGGTACAGCGCGAGCACCAGCTGCGCGTGGACCTGTTCGTGCAGCGGATGCTGCCTGCTCAGTGCTGTCAGCTCGGGGACGAGCTGGAGATCCTGCCCGAGGGCCAGCCGGGCGTCGATGAGGGCGTGCCGCGCCTCCAGCAGCAGCTGGTCCAGCCGCTCGGCCTGTGCGTCGAACCAGGCCAGCCCGGCCAGTTCGGTCAGCGGAGAACCCCGCCACAACGCCACCGCGGCCGCCAGCCGGGCGGCCCGCGCGGCCGGGGCCGCGGACTCCATTCCCTGCCGGATGAGGCGCTCAGCGGTCTGGACGTCGGTGGCCTCCGAATCGTCGAGGTCCAGCAGATAGCCGGGCCTGCGGGCCGTGATCGCCTCCCGGCGGTTCAGCACGCCGCGCAGGTAGGAGACATGGGACTGCACCGTGGTGGCGGCCGAGGCCGGTGCCGCCGTACCCCAGACCGCCTCGACCAGCTGATCGACACCGACCACGGCGCCCGGCCGCAGCGCCAGCGCGGCGAGCACAGCCGTGCGGCGGAGCCCCCGCACCGGTCGAGGGATGTCATCGACCAGGACGTCAACCGGTCCCAGCAGCCTCACCAGCATCCCGATCCCCCTTCTCCCGTCGTGTGATACCCCGTTCCAGCCTGGTTGGAGCTCGGTTACAGCCTGTGATGGAACCCTTACTGAGTTTCCCCCAGGAAGGATCAGCATGAGGACACGCACTGTCAGGACGATCGCCGCGCTCTTCGCCTCGGTCATGACCATGGTGGGACTGGTGGCGACACCGGCCTCCGCCGCCCCCGCCCACACCATCTGCGGGCTTTCTCCAGGAGGCTCGGGCGTGTGGCGCTACAACGGCTCCGGCACCGACTGGACCCAGGTCGGCGGCCCGGCCAGGGCGCTCTACGGCGGGCGCTACGGCTTGTTCGCCACGTCACCCGACGGCAGCGGCATCTGGCGCTACCTCAACACGCCGAACAACTGGCAACGCGTCGGCGGCCCCGGCTTCATGTGGGCGGTCACCGACAACTCCCTGTACGGCCTGTCCCCTGACCGCAGCGGCGTCTACAGGTGGAACGGCTCCGGTACCGACTGGACCCACGTCGGCGGCCCGGCCAGCTATCTGTACGGCGGAGGTTTCGGCTTGTTCGCCACGTCACCCGACGGTGCCGGCATCTGGCGCTACCTCAACTCGCCGAACAACTGGCATCGCGTGGGCGGCCCCGGCGCTACGTGGGCGGTCACCAACGTCGCCCTCTTCGGCCTGTCCCCTGACCGCAGCGGCGTCTACAAGTGGAACGGCACCGGCACCGACTGGACCAACGTCGGCGGGCCGGCCAGCTGGCTGTACGGCGGAAATTTCGGGCTTTTCGCCACATCGCCGGACCGCAACGCCATCTGGCGCTACCTCGACGCCCCCGGCCACTGGCAGCACATAGGCGGCCCCGGTTGGAGCTGGGCGGTCACCGACAGCAGCATCTTCGGCCTGTCCCCTGACCGCAGCGGCGTCTACAAGTACATCGGCGGCACCAACTGGACCCGGGTCGGCGGGCCGGCCGACCAGATCGTCCCCTGCCCGTAACGGTGTGCCGCGCAGGCTCGGGCCGGGGCGACCGCTGACGGTCTCCCCGGCCCGCGTCCATGGATCACCAGTCGCCGCCCAGCGACTCCTTGGCCGCCGCGATACGCCCCTCGTCCCGCTGGTAGAACACCCACTGTTTGATCTTCTTGCCGCGCACCAGCCCCGCCGCGCTGAGCACCTTCAGATGCCCGCCGCAGGTCGGCTGGCTCACCCCGAGCTTCTCCGCGATGAACAGCGAGCAGACCCCGTCATCGACCAGGTCACCGTCACGCTGCGGCGGAAAGTGCCGCTGGGGCTCCCGCAGCCATTCGAGGATCAGCAGCCGTTTGTCGTTGGCCAGCGCTTTGACCAGGTCCACATCCACCACGGAGGCATTATGGCAATTAGCTAACTACCTGTCGAGCGTGACCAGACCTGCGAGAGCAGGACGACGCTCCCGCCGAACAGCAGCACGCCGAGAGGCACATGGACCACCGGGACATGCGTGTCACCGAGTGCCGCCTCCGCCAATGTCAGAACCAGCAAGAACGTACTGTTGACGATGTATCGCGGCGAGCCGCCGCCCGGACGCCACACCAGGATCGCGACGAGGAACTGGATCGCGCCCGCGGCCACGGCCACCACCGCTGTTGTGCCGTGCAGCGCCCGGCCATCGGGCGAGGACATCAGCAGGCCGGCCGTTATGGCCTGCGTCAACATGGCGGCCGCCTGCAAGGTCACGGTTATCCGCATGGTGGGGAAGAAGCGCGGCGTCGTGTTCGGCCCGACCGCGTCGAGCACGTGTTCACCTGCCATGACGTACTCCTTCGAGTTCTGGGTTGTCGTAGGTCAGCCGCGGAAGGCGGCGGCGTGGTCGGTGACCCATTCCGCCCAGGTGCGCGCGGGGCGGCCGAGGGCCTTGTCCACCTCGTCGGTGACGGGCGCCGGTTGGCCGGCGCCGCGGGCGTACCTGCCGAGCAGGGCCACCACGAACGCCTCGTTCATGCCCATCCCGACCATGCCCTGCCTGACGGCCTCCGGCGGCACCTCCTGGAACCGCAGCGGCCTGCCGAGCACCTCACCGATGGTGGCGACCAGTTCCTCGTGGGTCAGGGACTGCGGTCCCGTCAGCTGAAGCTTCCTGCCCACCAGGTCGTCGGACAGCAGCGCGCGGACGCCGACCTCGGCCAGATCCCGCTCGTCGACAGGCGCTTCGGAGAAGTTCGCGTACGGCCCCCGGACGACGTCACCGGCGCGGATCTGACCGCCCCACGCCACGAGCGTGTTGACCGCGAAGGAGCTGGCCCGCAGGCTCACCCATTCCAGGCCACTGGCGACGGCGGCGGCCTCGACCTCCTTGTTCCTGTCCCCGTTGAACCGGGACGGCTGGTGATCGAGGTCGTCGTCGACATTGACCGCGGACAGCACGGCCACCCGGTTCACCCCGCGTTCCTTGGCGAGTGCCAGCAGTTCGGGGGCGGCGAGTCCCACGGCGCGCGGGTTGAGAAACAGACCGGTGACGCCTTCCAGGCAGGAGGCCAGCGTGCTGGGCCGGGCAGGGTCGGCCGCCACGACTTCGACCCCGTCGGGCAGACCGGACGCCCGCGGGTCACGGGTGACCGCACGGACTTTGGCGCCCTGGCTGACGAGCAGCTCGACGAGAGGGCGTCCGACGATGCCCGTGGCTCCGGTTACGAGGAACATTGCACGGCCTTTCACTGGGACCTATCTATGTGCGATCACCTCCATAGAGTCGGGTGGGCCTGCCGGGTGTGACATCCGTCCGGGATATGTGATCCGCGTCTCAGCCAGGCCGGTTGAGCGGGCGGCCTCGAAGCTCGGCCTTCTGGAGCTTCCCCGAGCCGGTCCGG
The DNA here is from genome assembly GCF_043197155.1 of Nonomuraea sp. NPDC049269. NCBI lineage: Bacteria > Bacillati > Actinomycetota > Actinomycetes > Streptosporangiales > Streptosporangiaceae > Nonomuraea > Nonomuraea sp. NPDC049269. The sequence goes on along the minus strand of NZ_JBICSO010000011.1, from coordinate 331,601 downwards.
GGCAGGTCGTCCACCAGGTCGAAGTAGCGCGGGATCTTGTACCTGGCCAGCCGCCCGTCGAGGAACTCCCGCAGCTCCTCGCCGGTGACGGCCGCCCGGCAGACCACGAACGCCCGCCCGACCTCGCCCCACGTGGCGTCCGGCACCCCCACGACGGCGGCCTCCGCCACGGCCGGGTGCTCGAAGAGCACGCCTTCGACCTCCGCCGGATAGACGTTCTCCCCGCCTGAGATGTACATGTCCTTGACCCGGTCCACGAGGTACAGGTGCCCCTCGCCGTCGAACGCGCCGATGTCGCCGGTACGGAGCCAGCCGCCCGCCACGAACGCCGCCTTGGTCGCCTCGGGATTCTGCCAGTAGCCGGGGGTCACGTTCGGCCCCTGGACCAGCACCTCGCCCGGCTCGCCGATGGCCGTGCCGGTGAGGTCGGGCCGGACCACGCGTACGTTGGTGAAGAACACCGGAACCCCGGCCGAGCCCACCTTGCGCACGCTCTGCCCGGCCTCCAGGAAGGTCGCGCCCGGCGCCGTCTCGGTGAGCCCGTAGCCCTGGCAGAACACCAGGCCCCGCTCCTGGTAGGTACGGATGAGCGCGGCCGGGATCGGCGCGCCGCCCGACATCAGGTTGCGCAGCGACGACAGGTCGGCCGTGGCCCACCTCGGCGACCGGGCGAACGCGGCGAACATCGTGGTGACGCCGAACATCCACGTGATGCGGTGCTTCTCGATGAGGTCGTAGCACGCGTCCACGTCCCAGGACGGCATGATCACCGAGCAGCCGCCCTTGACGAACGTCGGCAGCAGCGTCTGGTTCAGCGCCGCGACGTGGAAGAGCGGCGCGCTGATCAGCGTCATCTCGTCGCTTGTCACGTCGACGCCGATCAGCATGTTGAAGGTGTTCCACACCAGGTTGGCGTGGCTGAGCAGAGCGCCTTTGGGCCGCCCGGTGGTGCCGGAGGTGTAGAGGATGAGCGCGAGGTCGTCCATCCCGACGCGTACGTCGATCGGCGCGGGATCACCCTCGGCCAGCCAGCTCTCAAAGTCCGGCACGAGCAGGGCGTTGGTGCCGGAGAGCGCCCGGACCACCTCGGCGCACTCGGGCGCGTAGATCAGGACGGCCGGGCCGCAGTCGTCCAGCATGTAGCCGATCTCGGGCGCGGTCAGCCGGAAGTTCAGCGGCACGAAGATCCCGCCGAGCAGGTGGGTGGCGAACATGGTCTCCGCGAGAGCGGGGTGGTTCGGGCCGAGGTAGGCGACCCGGTCTCCGGCTCCCACCCCGGCCTCACGCAGGCGCGCGGCCAGCTTCGTCGTCCGCGTGTGCACTTCGGCGTAGGTGACCGCCCGGCCTTCGAAGACGAACGCCGTACGGTCCGGCGTCATCTGGGCCCGGCGAGCCGGCCACCCTCCCACTCCCGCGTTCTCCATGGGCGTACGGCCTCTCGCATCGGTCAATCCGATACCTACCCCATCCACATGGGGCAGTTTCTCAACCTGAGTCAGAGTTTTGCCGACCGTGACGGATCCGTCTACCCTCGGTGCTGTGATGCTCGGCGATGGAGACGCTCTGACGGCCCGTCCGCAGTCCCTGATGTTCAGCTTTCTCGGCGTCTACGTGCTGGGGCGCGGCACCGCCGTCTATTCGGGCAGCGTCATCGACGTCTTCGCCCGGCTCGGCGTCACCGAGGAGGCGGTGCGCTCGACGCTCACCCGCATGGTCAAGCGGGGGCTGCTGGCCCGGCACCGTCAGGGCCGCCGGATGTACTTCGGGCTCACCGAGCACGCGGTGGAGGTGCTCGACGACGGGCGCCGCCGGGTCTGGGAGACCGGCGCGGTCAACCGCGCCTGGGACGGCGCCTGGACCCTGGTGGGCTTCTCGATCCCCGACAGCCTGCGCAGCACCCGGCACGACCTCCGCTCGCAGCTCATCTGGGCCGGGTTCGGCCTGCTGCAGAGCGGACTGTGGATCGCGCCGGGCGTCAAGGACGTCGCGGGCATCCTCGCCCCGCTCGAACTCGGCGATCACATCACCGTGATGACGGCCCGGGCGTTCAAACCGACCGAGTCGGCCGACCTGGTGCGGAAGGCGTTCAGCGCTGAGCGGATCGCCGCGCGCTACCGGGCGTTCCTCGACCGCTGGGACACACCGGACCCGCTCCCCTCGGCGGCCGACGACCTGGCCCGGCAGCTTTTCCTGCACACCGACTGGCTGCAACTGGTCCGCCAGGACCCGCACCTGCCGGCCGAACACCTGCCCGAGGATTGGCCGGCGATCCGGGCCGAGCAGGTGTTCCGCACCCTGGCCCGCGACTACGAGCCGAGCGCCAGAGTGCTGGCCGACACCGTCCTGGACGAGTTGGCGGTCACCTCACCGACCGGCTGACCGTCCAGCTCACTCTCCCCTACACCGCGGGCCGATCAGCGGCTGCCGGTCGCCGCGCGGCGCTTGGTCCACACGTCGAAGGCCACGGCCGCGAGCAGGACAGCGCCCTTGACGAACATGACCCGCTCGCTCGGCGCACCGATCAGCGACATGCCGTTGTTGATGACGCCCATGATCAGACCGCCGGTGACCGCACCGACCACCTTGCCGACGCCGCCCTGTACGGCCGCACCGCCGATGAACGCCGCGGCGATCGCGTCCAGCTCGAAGGAGTTGCCCGCCGTGGGCCCGGCCTGGTTGAGCCGTCCGGCGAAGATGACCCCGGCGAGCGCGGACAGGACGCCCATGTTCACGAAGATCCAGAAAACGACGGACTTGACCTTGATGCCGGACAGCAGCGCCGCCTGCAGGTTTCCGCCGATGGCGTAGATCCGCCGGCCGAACACGGCCCGGCTGGTCACCAGCGAGTAGCCCAGCACCAGCAGCGCGAGCAGGATCAGCACCCAGGGCAGGTTCTTGAATCTGGCCAGTTGCACCACCACCGCGAGGATGACCGCGGCGGCCGCGGCGATGCGCAGCAGGAAGATCGGCAGCGGGTCCACGCTCTGCCGGTAACCCAGCCGCGCCATCCGGCTGCGCCACTGGCTGGCGGCCATGCCGGCCACCGCCACCAGGCCGAGCAGCAGGCTGAACAGGTCGGCGCCGCCCAGCGGGCCGAGCCCGATGTTGCCGAGATAGCCGTCGGTGAAGCCGTTCGACAGCGTACGGACGGCGTCAGGGAACGGGCCGATGCCCTGGTTGCCCAGCACGGTCAGCGTGAGCGCGCGGAACAGCAGCATGCCGGCCAGCGTCACGATGAACGCCGGGATGCCGTAGTAGGCGATCCAGAACCCCTGCCACGCCCCGATGAGCGCGCCCGCGATCAGCGTGATGACCAGCGCCAGCGGCCACGGCACGCCGTAGTTCACCATGAGCACGGCGGCGATGGCCCCGGTGACGGCCACGACCGATCCCACGGACAGGTCGATGTGCCCGGCGATGATGATCAGGATCATCCCGATGGCCAGGATCAGGACGTACGAGTTCTGAACGATGATGTTGGAGATGTTCTGCGGCTGGAGCAGCGCCCCCTTGGTGAGGAACGCGAACAGCACGACGATCAGCGCGAACGCGACGTAGATGCCGCTCTGTCGTACGTTGAACGACAGCCACGAGGACCTTTCCTGTCCCCGCGGTGGGGGCGGCTCCTGGCCCGCGGGCGCCAGCCCGGCATCAGTGGATGAGGTGCTGCTCATCGGATCTCGTCCAGTCCTTTCGTCATGTACTGCATGAGGCCCTCCTGCGTGGCCTCCTCGCGCGGGACCTCGCCGGTGATCCGGCCGGCCGACAACGCGTAGATCCGGTCGCACAGCCCCAGGAGTTCGGGCAGCTCCGACGAGATGACCAGGATGGCCTTACCCTCGTCGGCGAGCCGGTTGATGATCGAGTAGATCTCGTACTTGGCCCCGACGTCGATGCCCCGGGTCGGCTCGTCCAGGATGAGCACGTCGGGGTCCGTGAAGATCCACTTCGACAGGACGACCTTCTGCTGGTTGCCGCCGCTGAGCTTGCCGGTGACGCTCAGCACGCTGGGCGCCTTGATGTTCATGCTCGCGCGGAACTCGTCGGCGACCCGGTACTCCTCGTTGTCGTTGACCCAGCCGCGACTGGCCAGCTTCGGCAGCGCGGCGGCGGAGACGTTCCGCTTGATGTCCTCGATCAGGTTGAGGCCGTACTTCTTGCGGTCCTCGGTGGCGTACGCGATGCCGTGCCGGATCGCGTCCTGCACCGAGCGGATCTCGATCTGCCGGCCGTCTTTGTAGATGCGGCCGGAGATGTCGGTGCCGTAGGCGCGGCCGAAGACGCTCATGGCCAGCTCGGTCCGGCCGGCGCCCATGAGCCCCGCCAGACCGACGATCTCACCCTTGCGCAGGTTGAGGCTGGCGTTGGAGACCACGACCCGGCCGCGATGGGCGGGGCTGTGCACCGTCCAGTCCTCGATGCGCAGCACCTCCTCGCCGATGTTCGACTCGTGCGGCGGGAAGCGGTTCTCCAGGTCACGGCCGACCATGCCGGAGATGATGCGACCCTCCGTGACGTGGTCGGTGACCATGTCGAGCCGCTCGATCGTCCGGCCGTCGCGCAGGATGGTGATCGAGTCGGCGATGTCGATGACCTCGTTGAGCTTGTGCGAGATGATCACGCAGGTGATGCCCTCGTCACGCAGGCCACGCAGCAGGTCGAGCAGGTGCGCCGAGTCCTCGTCGTTGAGCGCGGCCGTCGGCTCGTCGAGGATGAGCAGGCGCACCCGCTTGGACAGCGCCTTGGCGATCTCCACGAGCTGCTGCTTGCCGACCCCGATGTCGGAGATGAGCGACACCGGGTTCTCCCGCAGCCCGACCCGGTTCAGCAGCTCGGCCGCCTCGTGGTTGGTCCGGTTCCAGTCGATCAGGCCACGGCTGGCCTGCTCGTTGCCGAGGAAGATGTTCTCGGCGATCGACAGTTGCGGGCACAGGGCCAGCTCCTGGTGGATGATGACGATCCCGCGGTGCTCGCTGTCACGGATGTCGGCGAACCGGCACGGCTCTCCCTCGAACAAGATCTCGCCCTCGTAGGAGCCGTGCGGGTAGACGCCCGACAGCACCTTCATGAGGGTGGACTTGCCGGCACCGTTCTCGCCGCAGATCGCGTGGATCTCGCCCTGTCGTACGGACAGGTTGACGTCTTGCAGCGCCTTGACTCCGGGGAAGGTCTTGGTGATCCCGCGCATCCGCAGGATGTCATCAGTCATGTCGTCAGCCCAGCTGGGACTTGGTGTAGTAGCCGGTGTCGACGAGTTCCTTCTCGTAGTTCGTCTTGTCGACGATCAGCGGCTGGAGCAGGTAGGACGGCACGACCTTGTTGCCGTTGTCGTAGTCCTTGGTGTTGTTGACCTCGGGCTTGCCACCCTTGAGGACGGTGTCGGCGATCTTGATCGTCACGTCGGCGAGCTGCCGGGTGTCCTTGTAGATGGTGGAGTACTGCTCACCCGCGATGATCGACTTCACCGACGCCAGCTCGGCGTCCTGGCCGGTCACGATCGGGTATGGCTGGCCGGAGGTCCCGTAGCCGTTGCTCTTGAGCGCCGACAGGATGCCGATCGACAGGCCGTCGTAGGGCGACAGGACGCCGTCGACCTTGGTGCCGCCGCTGTAGGTCTTGGTCAGCAGGTCTTCCATGCGCTTCTGCGCGGTGGCCGGGTCCCAGCGCAGGATGGCGACCGTCTTGAAGTCCGTCTGGCCGCTCTTGACGACGAGCGTGCCCTTGTCGATGAACGGCTTGAGCACCGACATGGCGCCGTTGAAGAAGAACGTCGCGTTGTTGTCGTCGGGCGAACCGGCGAACAGCTCGACGTTGAACGGGCCCTTGGCGCTGCCCGCGGAGCCATCGGCGTTCAGCAGCTTCAGCCCGACCAGCAGCGACGTGGCCTGCTGCACGCCGACCTTGAAGTTGTCGAAGGTGGCGTAGTAGTCGACGTTCGGGCTGTTGCGGATCAGCCGGTCGTAGGCGACGACCGGGATCTTCTTGTCAGCGGCCTCTTGGAGCTGCGTGGTGATGGCCGTGCCGTCGATCGAGGCGATGATCAGGAGCTTGGCGCCCTTGGTGATCTGGTTCTCGATCTGGTTGACCTGGGTCGGGATGTCGTTCTCGGCGTACTGCAGGTCCACCTTGTAACCAAGCTTCTCCAGCCCGGCCTTGACGTTGTCGCCGTCGTGGATCCAGCGCTCCGATGACTTGGTCGGCATGGTGACGCCCACCAGCGCGCCCGCCGTGCCTGCGGAGGCGCTGGCGGCCGCCTGCTGGTCAACCGTCTTCTCAGCCGAGCCACATGCGGTCGCGACCGTGGCTAGCGCCAGGACGGAGACCACGGCCGCGAATCGTGGAAATCTCATATTGCTCCTTGCGGAAATGGGGGCTGCCCACGCGTCGTGGGAGACAGCCGATCCCGCGAGTGTTATCGCTAACATTTCCGGTGTCAAGCGAAGGGGATAACGTAGACGTAACACAAGCTTCACAGTTCAAGTGCCCCCGGGCCTGCGGTGCGAGGCTACCTTCCGCGGATGACCGGTCGATCCGGTGAGCTCCCACCTGGCGATCATCCGCCGGGGCGTCAGCCGGAAGGCGCCCGCGCTGAGGCTCCTTTTACCGGCTTCCGGCTACTCTGCGGCCATGACCACGCAGTCCCCCGCCGTGCCGCCCCTGACCCTCGGACCGAGACTGATCCGGGCCGAGATCTTCGTGGTGCTGTCCGTCTCGCTGGGGGCCAGCGCCCTCGTGGCGCTCGTCCGGCTGATCGGCGCGCTCACGGCGCCCCGGGAGCTGAAGGGGCAGCAGGCCGTACTCGTCGGATCACTGGCTCCCGGACGGCCCTGGCTGGACCTGACGTTGCAGCTCGTCGACGTCGCGATCTCCGTGGCCCCGGTCGGGCTCGTCGCCTACCTGCTGGTCCGCTCCGGCGAGTCGATGCGGACCATCGGCGTCGATCTCCGCGAGCCCCGGCGCGACCTGGTGCGCGGCGCCCTGCTCGCGGCCGCGATCGGCGGGACGGGGCTGGCCTTCTACCTGGCCGTGTACGCCGCCGGGATCAACCTCAACGTGGTGGCCGGCGGGCTGCCCGACGTGTGGTGGCGGATCCCGGTCCTGCTGCTGGCCGCCGCGCAGAACGGCGTGCTGGAAGAGGTGCTCGTCAGCGGGTGGCTCCTGCACCGGCTGGGACAGGCGGGCTGGACACCCTGGAAGTCCGTTGTGGCGGCCTCGCTGTTGCGCGGCTCGTACCACCTCTACCAGGGGTTCGGCGGCTTCGTCGGCAACGTGGTGATGGGGCTGGTGTTCGGCCGCCTGTACCAGCGCTGGGGCCGGGCCATGCCGCTCATCGTCGCGCACACGCTCATCGACGCCGTCGCCTTCGCCGGCTATGCCGCCCTGCACGGCCGGGTGAGCTGGCTGCCCTGAGTACGGCCTACTCATGCGGTCCGCGCCCACGGATCGCACAGTCGGGACTGACGAGAAATCCCGACATGAGGAGAGAAACGACCATGGGCATGCAGAAGCTTGCCGCGGCGTCACTACTGTCGCTGGGCCTGCTGATCACGGCCACGGCACCCGCCTCGGCGGCGTCGGCGGGATCGGCGGCGAGATCGGCGGCGGCCGCGTGCAGCGGCGCCGACGACACCGTCCGGACGCCCCAGTGGTACCGGCAGCAGTATCCGGACTGGACCGACAGCCGGATCAAGGCCGCGGTCGCGCTCAACGAGGGGTTCGCCTCAGGCAGCATCCGCTGCCTGGTGAACGCCGAACGGGCGAAGGCCGGGCTCGCCCCGGTGGAGGACACCCTGCGGCTGTTCAACGCGGCCGACGCGCACGTGAAGGCGGCCATCCAGCAGAAGTGGTGGGTGGACGGCGCCAACTGGCACGTCAACCCGAGCACCGGGTCCACCGTGGGCAGCAGGATACGCGCGGCGGGCTACTGCCCCTCGGGCACGTGGCAGGCGCTGGAGAACGTCTACGCCGGCTGGGGCACCACGTACGCGACGCCCCGGGCGGCGGTGCGCTGGTGGATGAGCAGCGCCTCCCACCGGCAGAACATCCTCAACCCGCAGATGAAGCAGACCGGCATCTCGGTACGCAACGGGAGCGCGCGCCCGGGCATCACCTCCAACGTCACCCTGGTGACGACGGAGGTGTTCGGCTTCTGCCGGTGACAGCCAGGACGAATCCCCTATTTCCTATAGATAATATGGCCTATAGGTTTACGATCTACGGGGAGGGACGAACCTATGTCAGGCCAGGAGACCGCATGACCTCGCCCGCCGACGCGCTCCGGGGAAGCGGCGACCCGGAGATCGAGAGGCTGCTGGATCAGTTCGACGCCGACGTCGCGCAGGTGGAGCGGCTCAGGGACCAGATCACCGAGGTGCGCGGCCGGGGCGAGGCGGCGGACGGGCGGGTGGTCGCCGAGACCTCGTCCACCGGAGAGCTCGTCGGCCTCACGATCGATCCGCGTGCCATGCGGCTCGGCTCCGACGAGCTGGCCGCCGCGGTCCTCGAGGCGGCCGGCGCGGCGGCGCGGAACACGGCGGAGGGGATGACCGACCTGGTCGACCCCTTCATCGCGGACACCATGCTGGACCTGGGCCAGACTCCGGGGCGCCGGCCCCGGAACGAGCGCTGACCTCCGGTGGGCATCAATCCCACCCGCGCGGCGATCTATGGCTTCGGCACGGTCGGCATCGCCGCCTTCGTGTTCAAGATGCTCGCCGTCCCCTACCCGGACGGCGATCCGGCCAAGGCGCGCCAGGCCGCCGCCGTCTGGACACGGCTCGCGGACCGGATGGAGCAGAGTCCGGACCGGACCTATCCGTTCGCCGAAGCGGTGTGGAAACGGAACGGCGGCGCCGGCGTCGAGGCGTTCAAGACGGCGGTGACCGCCGGGCTCTATCCGAACCCGCCACAAGTGGGCTACGCCGACAAGCTCGCCCACCGCTGCCGGGAGAATGCCAAGGCGTGCGAGGATTACGCGGAGATCATCGAAACGGCGCAGCACGCGTACTGGACGCTCGCCCTCGCGAATTTCGCCAGTTTCATCTTCATCACCACCTTTCCCTGGCAGGCCGGCGCCGCCTACAAGATCACCGAGATTCTCATGAACCGGGCCAAGGCGAGACTGCTGTCGAAACTGCTTGAGCACAACATCGCCCGGATTCTGCTCAGCAAGCTCACCGAATACAGCATCGGCAGCGCTTTCTTCGCGGTCGGAGATGTGAGCGTGGTGGCCGGGGTGAAAGCGGCGCGCGGTGAGGACGCGGGGTCGTGGGGCGACAATGCGAAGCAGGCGCTCAAGGAATTCGCCGGCTCGGTCGCGTTCTATGGCGCGTTCGACGCCGCCATGCCGGTGGCCAGGGCGGCGAGCAAGAACGCCGACGTCCAGTACTTCATCAGCCGCATGGCGGGCGGATCCGTGTACGGCGTCTCGTATGACGCCATGAATGGGGAGAGCGGCACGGACCTCATCCCCACCTGGAAACAGACGCTCGGCAGAATGCTGCTCTATTTCACGATGGCCCACAAACCCGCGGGGTGACGCATGGCTCCTGACCCTGACCCGAAGCCGCCGGAGCGGCCGGAAACGGTTACCGTCGCTCCTGACGAATCGCTCTGGGACATCGCCGAGCAGCTCTTCGAGAACGGCGCCCTCTGGGAGAGCATTTATCAGGCGAACCGCGACGTCCTCGACGATCCCGGCGCGCTACCCACCGGAATACGGCTGCGCCTCCCGATGGAGATCTATCCGGGCCATCTCAGGTCCGTCGCCGGGGGTTTCGACACCGAGAAACACGACCTCGGCGAATTCGTCAACGCGGTGGCGGCGGAGCTGAACGCCATCGGGAATTTCTGGGGCGGCGGCAAGGAAGGGACGATGTTCTTCAAAGGTGAAGGCGGCGGCATGGGATACGAGGCCGTGACGAGCCAGATCATCGAGGGCATCGACCATCTGCAGGACGCCCATCACGAGATCCCCAAGCGCCTGCGGCTCATGGCCGACCGGGTCCAGGTCGCCGACTGGGACAACGTGACCACCGTGCTGTCCGCACTTCCCGCCCCGGACCCTGACCGGCGGATCTGGGGTGCGGGCTGAGCCGCTAGGAGGAGCGGGAAAGCACGGAGCGGACGGCCTCCGTCGTACGGCCGACCACGGCCGCGCCGTCTCCGGCGGTGATGATCGGGCGCTGGATGAGGATCGGGTGGCTGGCCAGCGCCTTGATCCAGCGATTGCGGTTCGCGGCGTCGCGGGGCCAGTCGGCGATGCCGAGGTCGGCGGCGGTGGTCTCGCCGAACCGGGTGATGTCCCAGGGCTCGAGGCGGAGCCGGGTGAGCACCTCGCGGAGTTCGAGCTCGTTGGGCGGGTCATCGAGGTAGCGGCGAATGGTGTATTCGGCGTTCTCGGTGTCGAGGAGTTGCAGCGCGGAGTGGCACTTGGAGCAGTCGGGGTTGATCCAGATCTCCATGCTGACTTCCTTTGGGGATGCGAGGAGCGCGGAGCCGTCCGGCAAGGCGTCCCATGGAGAAACAGGAGGCGCACTGAACGTGACCTGCCCCCTATTTCACTAGCAAGTGTTAGCCATACGGATTACCACGTCAAGCGCCGCTAAATAGCCATCCCACGCTCGGACAGCCCCGTGAACAGGGGCGGAGCGGCTGAGAACTCCGCCGCCATCTCCCCCAAGTTCGATCTGTTCCGGCGGCCGGGGCCCGCCGTGTCAAGCCGGTACGCACGCCACGGCGCAGATCCCATCGGTTACCGAGCGTGACCGAACGGCTGTCTCCCCGAAAAAAATCCCGGACCTGGATTCCGGTCGGAAAGGCCTATGTCAGCAGGGGTTCCCGACGCCTCAGGATCCCCTCTGGTTTACCCAGGTAACAGCTTGATGTCCGAAATTTCATGACAGAGGGCACCTGGCACCGACAGAATGCGGAACGCCCACCCACCGTCCACTCCATACGGAGGACACCCATATGCGTAGACCCCTTGGGGTACTCGCGGGTCTCGTGAGCCTGGCAGCCCTCGGTGCGCCGATCGCCACGGCCGACGCCGCAACGGTGCCGCCAACCGCATGTCGCGTGACCGTGGCCAAGCCGCAGGTCACCACCGCCGGCAAGATCCAGGTTTCCGCCACCCGGCGCGGTTGCGAAGGCACCGCCCTGGTCCGCGTCCGCATCAAGCGCGCGGTGCCCGGCCCCGACCGGATCGTCAAGAGCGCGTCGGGCAGGGGCGTCAGCCCGCGGGTCACCGTCGCGCTGCCGTGCACCCCCGGTGTCTACTACGCGTCGGTCACCGACTACCAGGGCAACACGGGCAAGTCCCGGCCGGTCCGGCTGCCGTCCTGCACGCCGACCACGCCTACGCCCACCCCGACGGGCACACCGTCGCCCACAGGGTCGCCCACGTCGTCGCCGACGGCCACCCCCACGACCACCAGCGCGCCGACGACGGACACGGTCGGCACGGCCGACGAGAACGAGGTCGTCCGGCTGACCAACGCGGAGCGGGCGAAGGGCGGCTGCAAGCCGCTCAAGCATGACGCCCAGCTGCGCACGGCCGCCTTCGGCCACTCCTCCGACATGGCGGCCAAGAACTACTTCGACCACACCTCGCAGGACGGCCGCAGCTTCCTGGACCGCATCCGCGCGGCGGGCTTCACCGGCGGAACGGGCTGGGCCGAGAACATCGCCATGGGCCAGCCGACCCCGGCGTCCGTGGTCACCGGCTGGATGAACAGCGCGGGCCACAAGGCCAACATCATGAACTGCAAGTACAACCTCATCGGTGTCGGCGCGGCCAAGAACTCCCGGGGCCAGATCTACTGGACCCAGGACTTCGCCGCCAAGTAGCGGCCGCCCGAGAAGAACGATGCCCCGCGGCCGGCCGCCCGGCCGCGGGGCATCACCTCGAACCGGGACTCTTCAGGCCTGACGCCACTCCGCCACGCTGCCGGGCTCGTGCAGATGCAGGTCGGGCGCGCCCTCCAGCGCCTTCTCCTCGCCGCCGGGCGTGTACGTGACGATCAGGCGCAACGGCCGCCAGGTCGAGTTGAACGTCGAGTGGTAGGCGCCCGCCGGGATGTGCACGGTGTCACCCTCCTTGATCGGGAACGGCTCACCGTCGTCGACCATCTGCGACGCCTCCCCGGAGATGACGTAGATGATCTCCTCGGCGTTCGGGTGGTTGTGCCGGGCATGCCCTTGACCGGGGTTGATGATGACCTCGCCCAGCGTGCTGCTCGCCCCTTCGATGGCCGACGGGGTGACGAACCACTTGATGGACCCCCAGTCGAAGGCCATCGTGGGCACGGTGTCCGGACTGACGTGCATGGCGGCTCCTCAGAAGTTGACTGCTTTGAAGGCTCGTACCTGCTCGGTGATGGCCCGTTCCGTCGGCAGCCGCTCGACGGACGAGGCGCCGAAGAAGCCCACCACGCCCTGGGTGCGCGACAGGACATAGGCGGCGTCGTCGGGCTCGGCGATCGGGCCGCCGTGGCAGAGCACGAGGATGTCGGGCCGGACGGCCGCCGCGGCGTCGCGCATGGCCTGCACCCGGGTCACGGCCTCGTCCAGGGTCAGGGCGGTGCCCGCGCCGATGCTGCCCTTGGTGGTCAGCCCGACGTGCGGCACCAGGACGTCGGCGCCGGCCTCGGCCATGGCGCGGGCCTGGTCCTCGTCGAAGACGTACGGGGCGGTGACCAGGTCGCGCTCGTGGGCCAGCCGGACCATCTCCACCTCCAGCCGGTAACCCATGCCGGTCTCCTCCAGGTTCTGCCGGAAGACCCCGTCGTACAGGCCGACGGTTGGGAAGTTCTGCACGCCCGCGAAGCCCATCGCGGCGAGCTGGTCGAGGAAGCGCGGCATGACCCGGAACGGGTCGGTGCCGCAGACGCCCGCGAGCACCGGGGTGTCGGCGACGACGGGCAGCACCTCGGACGCCATCTCGACGACGATCTGGTTCGCGTCGCCGTAGGGCAGCAGCCCGGCCAGCGAGCCGCGCCCGGCCATCCGGTAACGGCCGGAGTTGTAGATGATGATCAGATCGACCCCGCCGGCCTCGGCGCACTTGGCCGACAGGCCCGTGCCCGCGCCGGCGCCGATCACCGGCCGCCCCTCCGCGACGGTACGGCGGAGCCTGGCCAGCACCTCCTGCCTGGTCACGAGGGATCCCCTTCCGATATGAGGCGATGCAGCCGCTCGGCCATCGCCCGGCCGAACTCCGGATCGTTGATGTGCAGGTCGAGCCGCTGGGTCGCGGGGAAGATGGCCAGCGCCTCGAAGCAGGCCTCGTCGGCCTTGGGGTCGTGGAAGTCCATGCCCGGCGCGTCCAGGGCGGACACGCCCCGCTGCGGGATGAACAGCTCCGTCGGGCCGGTCGCCGCGCTGAGCTTGGCCGCCACCCGAGCGCCCAGCTCGGCCATCTCCTCCGGCGTGGTGCGCATCAGCGTGACGGTCGGGTTGTGCACGTACAGCAGCCGGTCCGCGAACCGCGTGGGCACGGTGTCGCGCGGGCCGAAGTTGACCATGTCCAGGGCGCCGGGGGCGACCACCTGCGGCACGCCGTGCGCGCCCGCCGCCGTCAACCGCTCGGGACCCGCCGACAGGACCCCGCCGACCAGCTCGTCGGCCAGCTCGGTGGTGGTCAGATCCAGCACCCCGGCCAGCAGCCCGCTCGCCGCCAGCCCCTCCAGCGCCCGGCCGCCCGATCCGGTCGCGTGGAAGACCAGCACCTCGTAGCCGAGCTCGTCCAGCCGCTCGCGCGCCGCGTCCACGGCGAGCGTGGTCACGCCGAACATCGACGCGCCGATCAGCGGCCGATCCTCGCTCTGCGCGGTCCGCACCGCCCTGGCCAGCTGGTGCGCCTTGGCCATGCCCGACGCGGCGGCCGCCGCGTTGCCGAGAATCGCCCGCGAGACCCGGTTGACGCCCGCGATGTCGACCACGCTGTACATCAGCGTGACGTCCCTGGCCCCGACGTAAGGCGACACATCACCCGAGGCCATCGTGGACACGATCAGCTTGGGCAGGCCGATGGGCAGGTCACGGACCGCCCGCGCGGCGATCGACGACCCGCCGCTACCGCCCACGGCCAGCACCGCGTCGACCCGGCCCGCCCCATGCAGCTCGGCCATGATCACCGCCGCGCCCTCACCCATCGCGGTGACGGCGGCCCCGCGGTCGCCCCCCTCCTGGAGCGCCCGCAGGTCACCTCCGGCCGCGTCGGCCACCCGCTCGTTGGAGACGTCGGGCAGCAGATTGACGCCGGGCTCGCGCACTCCCGTGTCGACCACGAGCACGTCGCTGCCCAGCTCCACCAGCCGGTTGCGCAGCCAGGCGTACTCCTCGCCCTTGGTGTCGAGCGTCCCGATCAGTACGACGGTCGGCATCTCACGCCACACCCCTCTGTTCGAAGACCTTCTTCGCCACATTGATCGCGTTGATCGCCCTTGGGAACCCCGCGTACTGAACGCAGTGGATGATCACTTCGACGATCTCGCCGGGCGTGAGGCCCACGTTGAGCCCCGCGTTGATGTGCCCGGTGAGCTGAGGTTCAACGCCACCGATGTTGACCAGCGAGGCGATCGAGGCGATCTGCCGCTGCCGCAGGTCCAGGCCGGGGCGCGAATAGATCTCGCCGAAATTGAACTCCACGCCGTAGCGCCCGAGGTCGGCGCCGGGCCCGGACAGCATGTCCAGCAGCCGGTCGGCGGCGCCTTCGCCGTACACCTCGTCGTACTTCGCCTTGCCCTGTTCCATGGACATCAGATCGCGTGACCTCCGTCCTGGGGCAGGATGACGCCGGTCAGGTACGCGGCGGACGGCAGGCAGAAGTGCACGATGCTCTCCGCCAGGTCCTCCGGACGGCCGAGCGTCCTTGTGGGGATCTGACCCAGCAGGGCCTCCCGCTGCTCGGGGGTGTCCCGGTCGCGGCCCGGCGTCTGCTGGGCGCCGGGGGCGATGCAGTTGACCGTGATGCCGTCGGTGGCGTACTCGATGGCCAGGGCCTTGGTCAGGCCGACCACGCCCGCCTTGGCGGCGGCGTAACCGCTCGCGTGCCGGACCAGGCGCCCGCCGCGCAGGGCCGCGATGGAGGCGATGTTCACGATCCGCCCGCCGCCGCGCGCCAGCATCGACGGCACGACCGCGCGGGTCACGTTGAAGACGCTGGTCAGGTTGACGTCGACCATCCGCCGCCACTCGTCGGCGGTCATCTCATGGAACGGCCGCACCATGCCGCCGCCCGCGTTGTTGACCAGGATGTCGACCCCGCCCCAGGCCCGGGTCACCTCGTCGACCGCGCTCAGCGTCGCGTTGAGGTCGGTGATGTCGGCCTTGAGCTCCAGCGCCTCGCGCCCGGTCGCACGTACGGCCGCGCCGAACAGCTCCAGCCCCTCGGCCGCCAGGTCCAGCCCGGCGACGTCGCAGCCCTCCCTGGCCAGCACCTGGGCGAACACCTTGCCCATGGCGCCGCCCGCGCCGGTGATGACGGCTTTCCTGCCTGCCAACCTCATAACCGAACCTTTCACTTGAGCGCTCCGGCGGTCATGCCCTGGATGAAGTGCCGCTGGAGGAGGAGATAGAGGGCGATGATGGGGATGCTCGCCAGCGTCACCCCGGCCGCGATCATCGACCGGTCCACGCTGTACTCGCCGACGAAGAACATGATCCCGGTGGAGATCGGGCGCAGCCCCTCGTCCTGGCCGTACAGCAGCGGGATCAGGAACATGTTCCAGGTGAACATGAACTGCAGCACGACGAGCGTGATGATGCCGGGCCTGGCCAGCGGCAGGATGATGCGGGTGAAGACCCGCCACTCGGTGGCACCGTCGATCCGGGCGGCGTTCGAGATCTCCTCGGGCAGCCCGCGGAAGAACGCGCGCATCAGGAACACCCCGAAGGCGAGGCCGAGCGCGACGCTCGGCACGATGACCCCCCAGTACGTCCCGAGGATGCCCAGGTCCCTGACCAGGTAATACTGCGGAATCATGATCGACTGAAACGGGATCATGATGCCGAGCAGGAAGGCGCCGAAGATGAGCCGCTCGCCGGGCAGCCTGCGCGTGCCCAGGGCGTACCCCGCGAGGCAGGAGAACGCCGTCACCAGCGGCACCACGAAAGCGGCGTACAGCACCGAGTTGCCGATGTAGGAGCCGAACCGGCCGGTCGTCCACGCCTCGGCGAGATTCTCCCAGTGCAACGCGGACGGGATGCCGAACGGGTCCTGGTTGATCTCCGACGTGCTCTTCAGCGCCGAGAACCAGATCCACAGGAACGGCATCAGGAACAGCAGCGCGAACAGCAGGAGGATCAGATACCGAGCCGTCTTCACGGTGATCGTCATGCGCGCTCCCTGACCCGGACCACCGCGATCGACACCAGCAGCGAGATCACGGTGAGCACCAGCGACAGGGTGGAGCCGTAGCCGACCTCGTTCTCCATGAACGCCTTCTGGTAGGTGTAGGTGGCGATGAGCTGGGTGGCGTTGTCCGGCCCGCCCTTGGTCATGATCCAGACGTGGTCGAACGCCTGGAAACCGTGGACGAGCAGCAGCACGGTGACGAGCGTGATCGCGTTGGCCAACTGCGGGATCACCACGTGCCGGAAGCGCTGCCAGCCGTTCGCGCCGTCCATCCGGGCCGCGTCGAGCAGGTCGGTGTCCACGTTGTGCAACGCGGCAGTGAAGATCACGAATGCCAGCCCGACGGTGGCCCAGACCGAGGCGGCCATCACCGCGTACAGGGCGAACGTCGGGTCGCCGAGCCAGCCCCTGGTCCACGAGTCGAGCCCCACCGCCTCCAGCGCCCGGTTGAGGATGCCGAAAGCGGGGTTGTAGATCCAGCTCCAGACGATGCCGACGATGATCGCGGGCAGCACCTGCGGCATGAAGTAGATCGTGCGCAGCGCCGTGAAGCCGCGCGGCCTGTTCCACACGAACATGGCCAGCAGGAGCGCCACGCCCATCGTCAACGCGGTGCCCACGACGACCCAGACGAGGTTGTGCCCGAGCGCGCGCCAGAACAGCCCGTCTCCCAGCATCCGCTGGAAGTTGGCCAGGCCGACGAACCGCTTCTCCGGGCTGGCGCCGTCCCAGTCGGTGAGGCTCAGGTAGACCGACTGGGCCAGCGGCCACAGGATGAAGCCCGCGTACAGCAGCCCGGCCGGGACCAGGAAGAGGTAGCCGAGCGTCCGGCCCTGCGGCCGGGCGGTGGGATGGGCCCGCTTGACCAGGCGGGTGTCCGGCAGGGTGAGCGTCATGAGGTCACTCCCGCCTCCCACGCCTTCTGCAGCTCCTCCGCCTGCTTGGCCGGGGTCTTGTCCCCGGCGACCACGGCCTGGAAGCCGCTGGTCATCGCGTTGAGGAAGCCGGGCGAGGCCAGGCCGTGGTTGACCGCGTACCCGATGTTGGTCTTGGCATCTCCGCCGCCGGTCTGCGCCGCCTGCATGGCGAGCTTCTGCAGCGGGCTGAGGTTCCAGCCCGCGGAGTCGAACGGCACCGGCGGGAAGATCTTGGCGCCCTCGACCCAGAGGCGGACCGCCTCCGGCTGGTAGAGCGAGTCGAGGAACTGGGCGGCCACGTCCGCGTTCTTGCTCTTGGCCGAGATGTAGTAGGCCGAGCCGATGCCGCCGGGATAGACGCGCGGGCCGCCGTTGACCGAGGGCATGGCCATGATGCCGATCTCCTGGCCCGGCATCTCCTTCTCGATCGTGCCGACCGCCCAGGTGCCGTTGAGGTTCATCAGCGCCTTGCCGGCCAGGAAGAGCGACTGGGCGTCGGGGCCGCCGAGCGAGTTGAGGTCCTTGATGAACCCGCCGGCCTTGACCAGGTCGACGAAGAAGAGCTTGATCGCCTCCACCAGCTGCGGGGTGTTCCAGGTGCCCTTGTTGTCGAAGATCAGCTCGCCCATCGGCTGGGCGCCCGCGAGGTTGTTCGCCATCATCGAGAAGGCCCACCAGCTCGGGTAGACGTCCGACTGGCCGTACGCGATGGGCGTGTAGCCCTTCTTGGCGGCGGCCGAGGCGAAGGTCAGCAGCTCCTCGAAGGTCTCGGGGACGGTCAGGCCCGCCTTGTCGATGAGGGTCTTGTTGTAGAACAGCACGGTGTTCTCCGACTCGTCGGGCAGGCCGTAGAGCTTGCCGCCGAGCGACGCCTCCCTGATCGCGAACGGTGTCAGCCGGTCCAGCCAGCCGTACTTGGCGGCGACGTCGTCGAGCGGCTTGATCAGTCCCGCTTTGGCCAGCACCCCGGCGTTGCCCGCGCCGACCTGGTAGTAGATGACGTCGGGCCCGGTGCCCGAGGCCAGTGCGGTCTTGCCGACCGTGGTGAGCTGGTCGCCGGTCTGCGAGGTACGGGTGATCGTCGCGCCCTTGAACAGGTCGTAGACCTTCTTGACGGTCTCGTTCTGCGGGGAGGTGGTGAACTGGTCCCACACCTTCAGGCTCGCGCCGGCCGTACCTCCGCTCGCCGGTGCGGAGTCCGTCCGGCCCCAGCCGCAGGAGCTGAGCGTCACCGCCGCGGCGGCCAGGCCGCCGGTGCGGAGGAAGTCACGGCGCGTGGGGGTGTTCAAGGCGTTGTCCTCTCGTGTGCGGCCCAGGGGGCCGAGAAACGGTGGTGTCCGGAGGCCACCGAGCACACGACCGTCCCGTCACGCCGTTCGAGGACGGTGACGTGGGCGGTTGACTCGATCGCCTCGGGATCGCCGGTGGGAACGTGCAGCGTGGCGTCCGTCCCCGGGGGGATCAGCACGTCCACCGTGAGCACGCCGTCCGTCACCGACCATGCGGACTCGACTCGCCCCCGAGCGGTCTCCTGCACGGCGCGGGCCCAGGTGAGCCTGCCCCCTGGGTGCGGGCGGATCACCAGACCGGCGTACCCGGATGAGTCCGCCGTCTGGCCGATCCCGGCCACTCCTCCGTAGAGCCACTCCCCGATGGCGCCCAGGCTGTAGTGGTTGAAGGAGTTCATGGTGGCCGCCTGGAAGCCCCGTTCCGGGGTCCAGCCGTCCCATCGTTCCCAGATGGTCGTGGCGCCGTGCCTGACGGAGAACAGCCAGCTGGGAAAGGTCTCCTGGTGGAGAAGGTCGTAGGCCAGGTCGGCGCGGCCGATCCTGGTGAGCACCGGGCAGAGCAGCGCGACGCCGAGGAAGCCGGTGGTGAGATGGCCGTCGTGCTCGGCGAGGGCGCGCACCAGGTGATCGGCGGCCGCTTCGGCGGGCACCAGGTCGAATTCCAGGGCGAGCAGGTAGCAGGTCTGGGTGTCGCCGTGGATGCGGCCGTCCGGCGCGACGAACTCCTGGTTGAACGCCTTCCTGATCGCGGCGGCCAGCTTCTCGTACCGCTCATGGGGCCGGCCCAGGATCCGCGCCGCCTCGGCGACGAGCGTGGCCGACTGCGCGAAGTAGGCCGTGGCCAGCACGTCGCGCGGGGTGTCCACGCCGATCTGGAGCCAGTCGCCGTAGTTCCGTCCGGTACGGCGGCGCCAGATCAGGTCAGGGTTGTGCCGTTCGATGTGGTCCACCCAGGCGGCCATCGCGGGCAGGCAGCGCTCCAGCACGCGGCGGTCCCCGTACAGGCGGTGGAGCGTCCAGGGGACGATCACCCCCGCGTCTCCCCAGCCCGGCGCACCGTCCCCCGTCAGGCAGACCTTCGGCGCCACGTCCGGGAAGGACCCCTCGGCGTCCTGCCCGGTCAGCACGTCCTCCATCCAGTCGGCGAAGAAGGCGGAGACGTCGGCGCCGCGGGCCGCCGTGGGGAGGAAGACCTGCGCGTCCGCCAGCCAGCCGAGCCGCTCGTCACGCTGGGGGCAGTCGGTGGGCACCGAGACGAAGTTGCCGCGCTGGCCCCAGCGGATGTTCTCGTGCAGCCGGTTGACCAGCGGGTCGTCGCAGGCGAACGTGCCGGTCCACGGCAGCTCGCTCTGCAGCACCCGCCCGGTGACCTCGATCCGCCCGTCGAACCCGGTGATCTCGATATAGCGGAAGCCGTGGACGGTGAAGGCGGGCTCGTACACCTCGACGGGGTCGCCGCCGCACACATAGACGTCGGTGGCCTCGGCGCGGCGCAGGTTCGCCAGGTGCAGGCCGCCGTCCTCCTCCAGCATCTCGGCGTGGCGGAGCTGGATCCGCCGTCCGCGCTCGGCGCCGTGGACGGTGAGCCGGACCCGGCCGACCATGTTCTGGCCCAGGTCGGCGATGGTCTCGCCGCCGGGTCCGCGCAGGACGTGCGCGGTCGGGAGGTCTTCGACCACCCGCACGGGGGTGCTGCGTGACCAGACCAGCTCGGAAGTGTCCGCGCTGGTGACTTGTACGGGCGCCCAAGCAGTGTCGTCGTAGCCGGGAGCGTTCCAGCCGTCCAGCCGCTCGCGGGCGTCGTAGTATTCGCCCATCAGCAGGTCGGAGTGGCGCAGCGGTCCCGGCGACTCGCGCCAGGTCTCATCCGTGGCGATCACCTGCCGGGAGCCGTCGGCGAAGTCCAGCACGAGCTGGGCGATGAGGGCGGGCGCGTCGCCGTACAGCTTGCCTGCCTTGCGCGGGTCCATGCCGACGAAACCGCTCCACCAGCCGTCGGCGAGCAGCGCTCCCAGGACGTTCGGGCCGGACCGCACCTGCGCGGTGACGTCATAGGACCGGTACCTGATCCGGTGACGGTAGTCGGTCCAGCCCGGTTCGAGCTCGTCGTCGGAGACGCGCGTGCCGTTCAGCGAGAACCGGTGCAGGCCGCGGGCGCTGGCGTGTAACCGCGCCCGCACCGGGCGTTCAACGAGGTCGAAGGCCCGGCGGAGGTGGGCGCACGAGGTCAGCTTGCGGGCGTTCAACGAGCGGTCGTCCTCGACCGGGGGCTCGAAGACCGGCTGTGCGCGGCCGTCCCTGGCGATCCAGGCCGCGCTCCAGCCGCCCATGAGCCCCGTCTCGAACCACGAGTCCGTACGGCCGGCCGCGGCTCCCCACGCGTTCCGTACCTCCACCGACCAGTCGTAACGGGTGGAGGGCAGGAGAGGCGCTCCGCCGTAGGCGACCTGGAGCTCGGCGGAGCCTTCGGTGTCCCACACGACCTGGTCTCCGGCACGCACGATGAGCCGGTAGGCGGTCTGGCGGTCGCCGTGCTCGTCGGAGCTGAGCTTCCAGGACAGGCGGGGCGCGGTCTCGTCGACACCGAGTGGCTGATCGAGGAACTCGCAGGTGAGGCCGTACGGAGACAGGCTGGGCATGGTCCTGACCACTTCCCTTCGCAGGCCCACAGCCGATCTGAATCGTTTTAAGAGGGCCGGTGTGGCGCACGTTACATCGGTGTTGCGCGATTGGTCAACCGGTTGACCAATGCCGCTTTTGCGACGTACCGTCCCATGTCATGGACTACGCGCTGCTCGGCCCGACGGGCATCAGGGTGTCGCGGCTCTGCCTCGGGACGGCGACGTTCGGGGTGGCCCCTCGGGCCGCCGACGCCGCCGGACTCGTGCGCGGCGCGCTGGACCATGGGATCAACTTCTTCGACACCGCCAACGCCTACGGCAACCGCCCGCAGTTCGACCGGCCCGGCGTGCCGCCCTGGACCGAGCGCGAGTCGGCCGAGGAGATACTCGGCCGGGCGCTGGGCGGCCGGCGGGACGAGGTCGTGCTGGCGACCAAGGCCCGCGAGAGCGTCGGGCCCGGCGTCAACGACCGGGGCCTGTCGCGACGGCACCTGATCCAGCAGCTCGAACGGAGCCTGCGACGACTCCGCACCGACCACGTGGACCTCTACTACGCCCATCACCCCGACCCCGACACTCCGCTCGAACAGACCCTCGCCACGCTCGATGACCTGGTCAGGCAGGGCAAGGCGCGTTATGCCGCGCTGTCCACCTATCCCGCGTGGGAGACCGTCCAGGCCCTGTGGATCTGCTCGGCCCGCGGCCTGCACGGCCCGGTCTGCGCCCAGGTCCGCTACAACCTGTTCGACCGCACGCCGGAGGCTGAGCTGGTCCCCGCCTGCCTGCGCCTCGGGCTGTCCCTGGTCGCGTTCAGCCCGCTGAACGGCGGCCTGCTGGCCGGGACCGGCGGCCGGGAATACAGCGGGGAGCGGCGCTGGGGCGGTGGCGGCTTCTCGCCCGAACACCTCGCCACGGCCGGGCAGTTGGAAGCGCTGGCCACCGAATGGGGTCACCCGCCCGCCCACCTGGCCCTGGCCTGGCTGCTGTCCCGCCCCGCCGTGGCCAGCGCGGTCATCGGACCGGAGGACCCCGCCGAGCTCGCGACCAGCGTGTCCGCCTCCGGCCTACGGCTGGAACCCGCCCAGCTCTCCGCACTGAGCGCCGTTCCTTCCTACCCGCGCACCGCCCAAAGCCTGCTCACCCTTCGGAAGAGCGAGCGATGACCCGGGAGGGTGAGCGATGACCGTCTCGTTCGATCTCGCCGGTCCGCAGCTGGACCGGGTACGGCTCGGCGGCCTGCACCTGCTGCGCCGGGTGGGCGTGATGGTCAGGGACAGCCGGTGGATGACCGTGCCGGGGCGGCTGCTGCGGGCCGACTCCGGCGCGGGCGGCACCTCGCTCTGGGTCCGGCACGGCTCGGACTTCGGCTGGCGAGGCACGGCGACCGTCGCGGGCGACTCACTCACGTTCATGTTCGACGGAAGGGCGGAGCGCGACTTCGAGCGCGCCCGGATCGGCCTGTGCCTCATCCACCCCCCGCACCTGGCGGGGACCCCGGTGGAGATCAACGGCCTGGCCGCCGGGGAGTTCCCACAGCGGATCAGTCCGCGCCAGGTCTTCACCGGCATCCGGACGATGCGGTACCGGGACGGCGCGGCGCTCGTCACGATCGAGCTGGCCGGCGAAACCTTCGAGACCGAGGATCACCGGAACTGGAGCGACGCGGGGTACAAGACCTATGGGACGCCGCTCGGGCTGGGGCTACCGGTGGCGGTACGGCGCGGCGACCGCGTCCACCAGCACCTCCACCTGACGGTCACCCTGCCGCGCCTGGTTCGGGGGCGCGATGGCGCGATGGCACGGGCACGACTCCAAGCGCCACAGCCACCTCCCGAAGGCGCCCAACCACCTCCCGGAGGCGCCTTCCCCTTCGCCGAGCCGCGCTCCCAACGGGAGCAGCCGCCCGAAGGCACGCTCCCTCCGATCGGGCTGTATCTGAGACGGCCTCCGGTGGACGGGCGGGAGCCGACCGGGGCCGCGTTCCTGCACGGGACCGTGGACCTGGACGAGCCCGGATGGCACGAGGTGGCCGACCGGTTCTCCGCCGCCGCCGAGGCAACCGGGGCGACACTCACGCTGAGCGCCGTCTGCTCGTCCCCCGCCCAGGTGGTCGCGCTGCGTGATCTCCCGGCCCTCGGCACGCTCCTGCTGTTCGACCGTAGGCACGGCACGCCCCGCGAACTCGCCGCAGCCGCCCGCCGAGCCTTCCACGGGACCCCGGTCCGGATCGGCGGCGGCAGCCGAGCCCACTTCGCCGAGCTGAACCGGGCCGAGTCCCTCCCGTCCGACCTGCTCGACCTGGTCTGCTTCCCCATCGCGGCCCAGACCCACCACGACGACGAGGCGAGCGCGCGGGAGACCCTGACAGTCCACCCGCTGCTCGTCCGGCAGGCCGCCGAACACGGCTTGCCCGTGCACGTGGGCCCGATCGGCCTGCTCCCCGTGTTCGGCTTCGCCGCCCCTCGCGACCCTCACGACCCCGCACCGTCCGCCATCTTCCGTACGGCGTGGACGGCCGCCGCCCTGGCCACCCTCGCCACCGCCGGAGCCACCACGATCTCCGTCGACGCCTGCGAGGCCACCAGCACATCACCGAGCGGCCACGACACCACCGCGACCGCCGGCACCTCCGCGAGCAACCACCGAACCGGCATGCCGTCCGGCCTGTGGCATGTGCTCGCCGCACTGCGCCCCTTCGCCGGGGGCCGGCTCGTCGACGCCGCGCTGCCGGCGGGGCTGGTCGGCCTGGCCGTACACCATGACGGACGACAGCTCGTCCTGGCGGTGGCACTGGATGGCGGCGGACCCGTCCGCATCGACACCCGTGGCCACACCGTCACGACGATCACCGGCGACGGCGCCGCGGGCGGCACGGTCGTACAAGAGCACCCACCCGGCACCGAGACGACGGCCCTGACCGCGCCGTCCGTCGCGATCCTCATCTCGCCCGCAGGACTCTCACCGCGAGCAACAACCCCAGGAGGAACCAACTGATGCCCTTCAGGATTGGCCTGACCCGCGACTTCCTGACAGATGACGGGCGGATCGGCTGGGGCGACATCGGCCTGTCCGCGCTCGACGAAGCCGACGGCGTCGAATGGGACTTCATCGAGGCCGTGGACGGCGACATCCCGCCAGACGCGGTACGCGGGTACGACGCCCTGATCGTCCTGACCCCCAGAGTCACCGCCGACACGCTCAAGGGCGCCGACCGGCTGGTCCTGGTGGCCCGGTTCGGTGTCGGCTACGACAATGTGGACGTCGAGGCGTGTACCCGGCACGGCGTGCTGGTCACCATCACGCCCGACGGCGTACGCGGCCCGGTGGCGGTGTCGGCGCTGACGATGCTGCTCGCCGCCGCCCATCGGCTCGGCGAGAAGGACCGTCTGGTACGCGCGGGGCGGTGGCACGACAAGCTGGACTACATGGGGACCGGCGTCACCGGCAGGACGGTCGGCCTGGTCGGCTGGGGCAACATCGGCCGCGAGCTGTCGCGGCTGTGCGCTCCGCTGGGCATGCGGCAGCTCGCCGCCGACCCCTACGCCGATCCCGAGCGGGCGGCGGCGGCCGGTGTCACGCTCGTCGATCTCGAAACGCTGCTCGCCGAGACCGACTTCGTGGTGATCACCTGCGCGCTCACCCCCGAGACCCACCACCTCATCGACGCCGGGCGGCTGGCCGGGATGAAGCCGACCGCGTACCTGGTGAACGTGGCCAGGGGCCCGATCGTCGATCAGGCCGCGCTCACCGAGGCGCTCACCCAGGGGCGGATCGCGGGGGCGGCGCTGGACGTGTTCGAGGTCGAGCCGCCCGACGCGGCCGACCCGCTGCTGGCCCTGGACAACGTGCTGCTCAGCCCGCACGCCGTCGCCTGGACCGATCAGCTCGCGCTGGGCAATGGGCGCGGTGCCATCCAGGCCGCGCTCGACGTCGCCGCCGGGCGCGCGCCGGCATACCCGGTCAACCCGGCGGCACTCGATCATCCCCGTCTCTCCAGAAAGGTCCTCCGTTGACCGGTCCCATCAAGCAGGCACTCCACAGCGGAGAGCTCGTCCTCGGCACCTTCGTCTTCGAGTTCGCGACCACGGGCATCGGCCGGCTCGTGGCGGGCGCGGGCGCGCAGTTCGTCATCTATGACGCGGAGCACACCGGCTGGGGGTGGGAGACCCTCGGCCGGGTCGTGGCCACCACCCGGCCGACCGGCGTCGAGCCGTACATCCGTGTCCCCACCGCCGAGCGCACCCAGATCTCCCGCGCGCTGGACGCCGGCGCGCGCGGGATCATGGTCCCGATGGTGGACTCGGCCGACCAGGCGCGGGACGTGGTCCGCTGGGCGAAGTACCCGCCCGACGGGGTACGCGGGGCGGCCTTCGGCGTCGCGCACGACGACTACGCCGCCACCGACAACGTGGCCTACATGCGCGACACGAACGCCCGGACCATGGTGATCACCCAGATCGAGACCGTCGCCGGCCTGGAGTCGGTGGCGGAGATCGCCGAGGTGGACGGCGTGGACGTGCTCTGGGTCGGCCACTTCGACCTGACCAACAGCATGGGCATTCCCGGACAGTTCGACCATCCCGACTACCTGGGGGCGCTCGACCGGGTGGCCAAGGCGGCGCGGGCCGCCGGGAAGTTCGCCGGGTTCATGGCCGGGAGCAAGGAAGAGGCCGCCATGCTGGTCGACCGCGGGTTCAGGATCCTCGCGTACGGCGGCGACCTGTGGATCTACCAGGCGGCGCTGCGGACCGGGTTGCGCGAGGTCAGGGAACTTGGCTGACTTCGACCACGTCGACCACGTCGGGATCGCCGTCCACGACGCCGACCAGGCCCTGCCCTTCTATGTGGAACGGCTGGGCATGAAGGTGATCGGCGACGAGCAGGCGGACGATCCCGGGGTCCGGCTCACGTACCTCGACGCGGGCAACGTCATGCTCCAGCTCGTGCAGCCGTTCAGGGACGGGCCCGTCGCCCGCTTCCTGCGGGAACGCGGCGAGGGACTGCACCACGTCTGCTTCAGCGTTCCCGACATCGAGACCACGCTCGCGACCCTGCCGGGGCAGCGGAGCGCCCCGATCTTCATGGGCGGCCGGGGCCGGCGAGCCTGCTTCCTGCTGGCGGAGCCGAACGGCGTCCGCGTGGAACTGACAGAGCGGGACCCGGTCCGATGAGCCGGGTCATCGTCCTGGACGACGATCCGACCGGCACCCAGGCGGCGGCCGGCGTCCCGGTGCTGCTCGACCTCGAAGCCGAACTCCCCGCCGACGAGTCGTGCTACATCCTCACCAACACCCGGGCCATGGAGGAGAGCCAGGCCGTGAGCCTGGTACACCGCCTCCACGACAGGTGCGGCGACGACGCCGAGTACGTGCTGCGCGGGGACTCCACCCTGCGCGGGCACGTGTTCGCCGAGGCCGACGCGCTGGGGGCGGCCGACGGGGTGCTGGTGTTCGTCCCGGCCTATCCGGCCATCGGGCGGGCCACGCTCGGCGGGGTTCACCGGGTCATGGTGGACGGCCGCTGGATGGTGGCCGCCGACACCGAGTTCGCCACCGATCCGGTCTTCGGTTACTCGGCCAGGACGATGGCGGAGTGGGTCAGGGAGGCCGGCGGGCGCGAGGCGACGACGGTCCCTCTTGAGACGGTACGGTGCGGCGGCCTGGACCTGGTGCTGCGCCGGGCCGCACCGGGCGCGGTCGTCGTCCCCGACGTGGAGACGGACACCGACCTGGCGACCATCTCCACCTCGATCGACGCCGCCCGATCCGCGGGCGTTCCCGTCGTCCTGCGCTGCTCCGCGCCCCTCGCGGCCATGCGCGCGGGACGCCTCGCCGACGGCCTGCTCGACCGGCCGCTGCGCCGCCGTCCAGGCGGCACGCTGGTCGTCTGCGGATCCCACACCGAGGCCAGCGGCGCGCAACTCGCCGCGCTCGCCACCGAACTCCGCGTTCCTGTACGTACGGTGTCCACCCAGGCCGCCCTGTCGGAGCCCGAGGCGGAGGGCCACCGGGTCGCCGGACTCGCCCGCGTCGATCTCGCCGAACGGAGTGTCGCCCTCGTCGCCAGCGAGCGGGTCAGGCACTCCCGGCACAGTACGCTCGGGCACGGCGCCAAGGTCATGGCCGCTCTGTGCGCTACGGTGACCTCGCTCCGTCCGCACCTCACCGCGGTGATCGCCAAAGGTGGCATCACCTCGGCGCAGGTCGCGCGCGACGGGCTGGGGGCGGACCACGCGCGAGTGCTGGGACCGCTGCGGCCCGGCGTGGCCGTTTGGGAGATAGGCGTATCCGGCGGGGCTACGCTCTCCTACGCCGTCGTGCCGGGGAACGTGGGCGACGTGCGAACCCTGGTGGACGTGGCGGATGCGTTCGGGCTGCTGGTCAATGAGCCCCGCCGGCCGACGACGCCTCAGGGCTGACAACGCCTTCGGGCTGATGGGGAAGGGAAGATCGTGGCGGAGTCCGAAGGCAAGCCCAGGCGCGCGGGGAGAGCGGAGACGGCGTCCATCTCCCTGGCCGCGCCCCAGCGCGAGAGCACAGTGGTCGACATCGCCAGGCAGCTGCTCTCGCAGCTGCTCTCGGGCCACCTCGCGCCGGGCACCCGGCTGCCGTCCGAGCGCCAGCTCTCCGAAACGCTCGGCGTCGGACGCTCCACGGTCAGGGAGGCGTTGAAGGCCCTGGACGTGCTCGGCATCATCGAGGTACGCCAGGGAGACGGGACCTACCTCAGGCAGAGCACGTCCAGCCTGCTGCCCAGCGCCATCGAGTGGGGTCTCATGCTGGGCCAGCCCCAGGTGCTCGACCTCATCGAGGCCCGCAAGCACATCGAGGTGGTGATCGCCGAGCTGGCCGCCGAACGCGCCGACGCCGCGGCCGTCGAGGAGCTGCGCGCGCACCTGGCCGACATGCGCGCCGCCAAGGACAGCACGGCCTTCGTGGAAGCGGACGTCGCCTTCCACCTCACGCTGGCGCACGCGGCAGGCAACTCGGTCCTCGACGACATTCTCGGCAGCATCCGCTCGCTCCTGCGGGTCTGGATCCGCCGGGCGATCCACGAGGCAGGAGAGACCCAGACCACCATCGCCGAACACGCGGCGGTGCTGGCCGCGATCGAACAGCGCTCGCCGTCCGCGGCCGTCACGGCCATGCGCGGCCACATGAACGCCGCCAGCGGCCGCCTGCACCGCTCCTTGCAGGACGACGAAACCTGACCATCTGCATGGTTCGGACGGCGTATGCGGTACATTGATCAACGTCGGTTGAACGACGGCTGAGGCGCCGGTGAGTAGGGAAAGGAGCGAGGAGCGTATGACCGCCCGTTGGGTGGCCGCTGTGTGCGGCATCTCCTCCCCTGTCCTTATGGGCTGCCCGGGAGCCGGTCAACGCCGCTGAGCTCGGCCGTTCTCCGCGGGAGCCCTCTCTTCCGATGAAGGGTTCCGTTGAACATCACACCGCTGAACATCACACTGCGGGCGGAAACGCCCGAAGACGCCGCTGCCATCCGCGCGGTGAACCTGTCGGCCTTCCCCACCCCGCTGGAAGCCGACCTCGTCGAGGCGCTGCGCCGCGATCCGGCCTGGATTCCGGGTCTGTCCTGGGTGGGGGTCTCCCCCGAAGGCGACATCGTCGCCTATGCCCTGCTCACCCGCTGCCACATCGGGCAGGCGTCCGCGCTGGCCCTCGGGCCGGTGGCCGTGTCGCAGGCCGTACAGCGGCAGGGAGCGGGCGCGGCGGTGACCCGGGCCGCGCTTCAGGCGGCCCGTGAGCGGGGCGAGAGCGCCGTGGTCGTGCTCGGGCATCCCGAGTACTATCCGCGGTTCGGATTCACCATCGCCTCCGGGCACGGCATCGGCGTGTCCTTCGAGGTGCCGGACGAGGCTCTGATGGCCATGTCGCTGGACGGGAGCCCGCTGCCGGCGGGCACCATCAGGTACGCGCCGCCGTTCGGCGTATGATCCCGCGCCGCGCCGCCGTACCAGCTGTTCTGGTACGGCGGCGCGGCGCCCACGCGGGACCGGCCACGGGGACACGGCCGGTCCGCGGCGCGGGTTGATTCCGCGACGAGGGTCTACTTGCCCTCGTGGCGGTGGTCATCGCGGTGGGCGCCGCCGCTCACGACAGTGAACGTGGCGGTGGCGACCCGGTTGCCGACCTTGACGGACACGGTCTTGGTGCCGGGCTTGGCGTGGGCCGGCACGGTCAGGGTCTTGGTGACCTTCCGCTGGTCGAGCGACACGCGGTAGCTCTTGCCCTCAGGGCTGGTGATCGTGGCCGTGCCGCCCGCCGGCGCGCCCTTGACGACGATGGTCACCCCGTAGGAGGCGCCCTGCTTGACGCGGCTGGGGTTGACGGACACGTCAAGGGAGGTGTGGTCGCGCCGCTTGGTCTCCTGCACGTACAGGGTGTCAGCCGTGGGGGTGGGGCGGGCGGTCTTCACCGGTGCGGTCGGCAGGGTGGTCGGCGTGGTCTTCGGGCCCGGCGTGACCGTCGTGGTGGGGTGCGGCTTCGCGGTGCCTGGCTTTGCGGTGTCGGCGAAGGCGCCGCCCGCGAACGGCAGGGCGATGAGGGCGGTGGCGGCGGCGGTCACGGTGAGGGGCTTCAGGAAGCGCACTGAGATCAACGTCCAATCCTGGATGACCTGGCCGAACCCCCGATGAATTCGGCCCCGATGGGTCATCCGCACGCCTTGAACTCTGCCGACGCAACATTAGAGCCGTCTGATATGCCGCTTTGATTTATCTATGTCGGGTTAACATAAGCCCGCGCTGCGGCGAAGCCGGGACTACTCGTGCTCTCCGCCGAGGTGGCGGCGGTCGGGCGGCCGGGGACGGAGCAACCGGTGCCCGGCCAGGGGAAGCGCCGATGATTTTCCGTTCCACCAGGCGGCCCCCAAGATCTGCCATTTTTCATGAGGGAGTACGAGAGGCCACGTGCTAGCGTGGCAGCTGTTGCAGTTTTGGTACCCACGAACTCTGTGCGCGCCC
This sequence comes from Nonomuraea sp. NPDC049269, assembly GCF_043197155.1. Classification (NCBI taxonomy): domain Bacteria; kingdom Bacillati; phylum Actinomycetota; class Actinomycetes; order Streptosporangiales; family Streptosporangiaceae; genus Nonomuraea; species Nonomuraea sp. NPDC049269. The sequence goes on along the minus strand of NZ_JBICSO010000011.1, from coordinate 301,434 downwards.
GACGGGGTTTGCCCCCCAAAGGCGTGTTGTTTTCACCCGGTCATTTCCGGATGGGTCATTGCGGCGACATGGGATTCGTGACCTGCGAGTCCCAGCTCTGCGCCTATCAAGGGAGATCGACATGGCGACTGGCACCGTGAAGTGGTTCAACTCGGAAAAGGGCTTCGGCTTCATCCAGCAGGACGGCGGCGGCGCCGACGTCTTCGCCCACTACTCGAACATCGCCACCCAGGGCTTCCGCGAGCTGCAGGAAGGCCAGAAGGTGAGCTTCGACATCACGCAGGGCCAGAAGGGCCCGCAGGCCGAGAACATCGTCCCGGTCTGATCACGACGCATCATCACGACGAGCCGGGGTCCGCAGGTGCGGGCCCCGGTTCGCGTGTGTCAGGCCATAAATGGCCCAAGAACGGCCAAAGAAGCGTGGTTCAGGAGATGCGCCGGTAGGTGATCGGGCCGTGCTGGACCGCCACCTCTCCCACCCTGACGTTCGCTCCCGGGTGCGGCGCGTGGATCATCTTGCCGTCGCCTATGTAAATCCCTATGTGGTCGGGCGGGGCGCCGAAGAAGACGAGGTCGCCAGGCTGTGGCGGCCCTGAGATCGGTTGCCCGCTCGCCTGGTAGCCCGCCGCCGTGGTGTCGCCGATCTTGATGCCCGCCTGGTTCAGCGAGTAGTAGACGAGCCCGCTGCAGTCGAAGGCGTTCGGGCCGTTGGCGCCCCAGATGTACGGCTTGCCGAGGTGCTGCCGCGCGGCGTTGACGATGTCGGCCCCGGAACCGCCGCCCGGCACGTACGGCACGGCCTGAGCGACCCCACCCCCGCCTCCGGAAGACGCGGTCGCCGGGGACCCGCCACCCGGGCTCGACGCGGGGGCGGGGCCGGCGCCGTTGCCGTCCGCGCTCGCCAGCGACGTCTTCTGCCAGTCCGGGAGCGGTGTCCGGTCCCAGTGGACGGTGTGGCCCGGCCCGGGCACGAACGTCTGGTCGCCGGGCGCCTTGATGGCCGCGAACGTCGCCTCCCGGTCGTCCCAATGGCCGCCGATCGTCTTCACGGCCTGGTTCACGACCTTGTTGGCGGAGTTGAGGTGCACCGTCGCGTCCTCGACCGCGTCGGTGACGTGCGGCGAGAGCGCCTTGTCGAACTCCGCCTGCGTGGCCTTGGGGTGGGCGGTCTTGTACGCGGTGGCCTTGTCGAGGACGTCACCGCAGATCCCGCGTACCTTCGAGGCGGACGTCTCCAGCGCCTGGGCGACGTCGTCGAGGACCGTCGCGCTGTCGGTCATGGCGTCGTAGAGCGCGCCGCCGGCCGTGGAGTAGCGGCTCATGTACTTGTCGAAGGCGTCAGCGGAATCACCCTGCCAGGCCGTGTTGACGCCCTTGACGGACATGCCGAGCCGGCCGACGTACTCGCCGGTCTTGCCGCCCGCGCCGCGCCACCGCTTGGCGACGTCGCGGACCGTGCCGGGATCACCGCTGACCCGCTCCAGGATGCGCGCCAGCACGTCGCCGCCGGGCAGATCGCCGAGCTCCACACTCACTCCTGATCCGCGCCCGAGGACTTGTTGGCCGCACGGACGTTGTCGACCACCTTCTCCAGAGCCCGCTCGACACCCTGGAGCTTGTGCTGGGCCTGCCCGAGCTCGCCCGAAACGCCCTTCTCGATCTTGTCGAGGACGGCGGCCAGTGAGGCGGAGCCGGTCAGGTCACCGAAGATCTTGGAGTCGGCGGTCTTGGCCGGATACTGGCCCGCGAGGTCGGCGAACTCCTTGGACAGCCGGTTCGCCGACGACTGACAGTCTTCGAGCGCCTGGCGGTGAAGGTCGACCTTCGCCATCAGCGATCCTCCAGGGGCACGGCGCACGGATCAAATTGAGCACTCACCACAAGTAGCTGATCGTATCGGAATGGCCCTTATTCAGGCATAAAAGCCGCACTTATCATGCCGATCTCTCAGCTTCCCGACATCGGGCGGCCCAGCAGGCTGGTGGCCACGGCCGCCAGGTAGGGGGCGACGTCATCGGACGTGGCCGTGGCCAGGGCCGGGGTGGCGACGACGGAGCGCAGGATGCCGATGCCGACCAGCCAGGCGCTGAGCAGCTCTGCCCGCAGCTCCTTGTCCGGCCCGTCGACCAGCTCCTCCAGTGCCTGGACGTAGGTGCCGCACACCTCCTCGCGGATGCGCTGCCGGGTGTCCTCGTGCGCCGACGAGCGCAGCATGGCGACGAGGGGATGCTCGCCGCCGTACCGCGACCAGTCCTGGAAGACGACCGAGCGCAGCATCCGGGCGACCAGCTCCTCCGGCGGCCCGTCGAGCAGGTCGGCGGGCACCTCGCCGGTGGCCGTGGCCTCGTCGAAGAGCCGCTTCTTGGAGCCGAAGTAGCGGAAGATCAGCGTGGGGTCCACGCCCGAGTCGCGGGCTATGTCGCGCACGCTCGTCCCGTCGTACCCCTCGCGGGCGAACCGCAGCCTGGCGACCTCCAGCAGCTTCGCCCTGGTGGCCTCCCGGTCCCTCTTACGCGCCTCGATCACGCCGCCCTCCTGAGTCATCGACCGTTGACATTGTAGGCAGCCCACGGTTACTGTCCACGCAAGTCACCGTTCGATGACTTGAAGGAGGATAAATGAGGAAATTCGTGGTGGCAGGGGGCACGTCCGGGATGGGGCGGGGGCTGGCCCTGCACTACCTCGGGCAAGGTGACCAGGTGACGATCGTGGGGAGCGATCCGGAGAGGGGGCGGCAGGTCCTCGACGAGGCCGGGCGGCTCGGCGCCCGGGACCGGGCCGCGTTCATCCAGGCGGATCTGACCTCCGTGGCCGAGAACCGGCGCGTGATCGAGGCGGTCAAGGCGACGCACGACTCGCTCGACGGTCTGGTCAACACCGCCCTCCGGCACTTCGCCCAGCGGGTGGAGACCCCCGACGGCTTCGAGGGCACGTTCGCGCTGTACTATGTCAGCCGTTTCCTCCTCGGCCACGGCCTGACCGAACTACTGGAGAAGGGAGACAACCCGGTCATCGTGAACATCTGCGGCGTCGGGATGACCAAGGGCCGGGTCCACTGGGACGACCTGTCGCTGAAGCGGGAATTCGGCAGCATGACGGCCATGCTGCAGGGCGGCCGCGCGACCGACCTGCTCGGCGTCGCCTACGCGGACGTGCACCGGGGCGGCCGGACGCGGTACGTCCTGCACCACCCCGGCTTCACCGACAGCGGCACCGGCTCGCTGAGGCAGCCCGCGAAGACGATCGTCAAGGCCCTGGCCAAGGTCTTCGCCCAGCCGGTCGGGAAGAGCATCCAACCGATCATCGAGCTGATGGACGACCCGTCCGGCCAGGGACTCCTCGCCTACGACCGCCGCACTCCCGTCGATCCGGGCCTGCCGACCCTGGACCTGGGTGACGCGCGCCGCCTGTACGAGCTGACCAGCCACCTGCTGTAGATCATGGCGCCCAGAGATCCGCGACAGCCCCGGTGACGTCCTGGTCGTAGCTCGCCGAGGCGTCGACGGTGAGCCGTTTCGGTGCTCCCGGACGTCCTATAGGTATGAGAATCTGGCGGATCGCGCTCGCCCTGATGGTGAGCACCCTCCTGAGCGCCACCATGACACCCACCGCCGCCCTGGCCGCGCCCGCCGCGCCCGCTGCCAAGAAGGTGCTGGTCGAGCTACGCGAGCAGGGCGGCTTCGCGGGCTTCGACAATCGGGTGATCGTCTACACCAACGGCTGCGTACGGCTGAGCCGTCGTACGGGTCCGACCGTGGACAAGTGCCTCACCAGCGCCGAGAAGCGCAAACTGCACGGCGAGCTGAAGCGGCTGCGCCTGGGCCACTCCGAGGCCCAGCCGCAGGGAGCCGACTTCCTCAAGTACACGCTCACCTACAAGGGCCACCGCGTCAGCCGCTACACCTTGACCCGCACCTGGACCCCGGTGGTGAAGCGGCTGGAGAGGTTCCTCGTGAAGTACTGGGCTCCGGACTAACACACCACCACAGAAATCCCTATTCACCGTAAGATGCGGGCATACGTGATGAAGGGGGTAGGCGTGCCCGAGGATGAGCAGCCCGCCGGGAAGGTTGACCCGACCGTCCCCAGCGTCGCTCGGATGTACGACTACTTCCTGGGTGGGAAGGACAACTTCTCCGCCGATCGCGAGGCGGCCGAGCACATCGTCCGGATCAGTCTGGAGACCGGCTCGGACATCCGCGAGATCGCCCGGGCCAACCGCGGGTTCCTCATCCGCGCCGTGGAGGAGGTCGCCAAGTCGGGCGTACGGCAGTTCCTCGACATCGGCACCGGCCTGCCCACCCAGAACAACGTGCACCAGGTCGCGCACCGCATCATCCCGGACGCCAGGGTCGTCTACACCGACAACGACCCGATCGTCCTGGTGCACGCCCGCGCCCTGCTCGCCGACAATCCCGACACGGTGATCCTCGACGGCGACACGCGCGACCCGAAGGCCATCCTGGAGGCCGCCGCCGCGCACCTCGACTTCAGCCAGCCGGTCGCCGTCCTCGTCGTCGCGGTGTTCCACTTCCTCGCCGACGACGAGGAAGTGGCCCGCATCGTCCGGACCCTGCGCGAGCCGCTGGTCCCGGGCAGCTACCTGATCATCTCGCACGGGTACATCGAGGAGAACGAGGGCATCCCCGAACGGCTCGCCGAGGCCCAGGATGTCTACCGGAAGTCCAGCTCGGGCGCGATGATCTGGCGCGACCGCGACACCGTACGCAGCTACTTCGACGGCCTCGAACTCCTCGAACCGGGCGTCGTGCCCGCGCAGGACTGGCGCAACGACGAGCAGTTCATCCCGCCCGGCCTGGAGAAGGGCGGCGTCCTGGGCGGCGTCGGACGCGTCCCGTAACGTGATCGCCGCGACGCGCGTGGTAGGGCCAGCACTACCCCGATAGGGCAGTGAGCGGGAGCGATCTGGAAGGCCGCGGCTCGTAACGTTCTCGGCATGACGACCCTCCGGCACCGCATCGCCACCGACACCCGCTACGTGCTGCTCGGCTTCCCCACCGCCGTGATCTCCTTCGTCCTGGTCCTGGCCGGCGTGGCGGCCGGAGCAGGCAGTGCCGTCGCGTTCGTCGGCCTGCCCATCCTGGCCGCGTCCGCCGCCATGGCACGGAACTTCGCCGACGTCGAGCGGGTGCTGCTGCCCGACGTACTCGGCCGCCGCCTCGCCCGCCCCCGCTACCGTCAGGCACCGGCGGACGCCGGCTGGTTCCGCCGCACCATGAACCCGCTGACCAGCGGACAGGCGGCGCTGGACATCCTGCACGCCATCATCGCCTTCCCCATCGCCATCGCCACCTTCGCCGTCACCGTCGTCTGGTGGGCGGGGGCGATCGCCGGGCTGACGTTCCCGCTCTACGGCTGGATCATCGCCCGCATCCCCGGCTACCAGGGCGACCTGCCGGGTCTGCTCGGCCTCGGCAGCGACCTCACCACCCTGGTGGTCTTCAACACCGTGCTCGGCGTCCTGTTCGCGCTGACCCTGCTGCCCGTCGTGCGCGGCGCCGCCCTCGTCAAGGCCAACCTCGCCCAGGCGATGCTGACCCGTCCCGCGTACGACGAGCGTCCCGCGACCATCCCGGCGCACCGGTTCGCCGCCGGAGTGTGAGATCATCCCCGCACCCGCTGATTGAACCTGGACCAAGTGCGGGCCGTACACCATCAAGACAGCTCAGGACGCTCCCACGGGCATGTCGCGGAGGTATCCGTGCCGGTGAATCGCCAGCTGTTCGTGAGTGGCCTGGCCTTGGCCATGGTCGCCGCGTGCAGCACCTCCGGGACACCACCCCAGGCCGGCGCCTGGTCGGTGGGTTCCGTACCTCAGGCGAGCGCCTCACCGGCCGCACCGGCACAGGGCGAACTGACACAGCCCGAGGCCGCGCTCGTCCTCGACCGCTACCGGGAGCAGGTACAACAGGCCAGGCTGCAGGACGGAGCCGGACTGGAGGCGGCGAGCACCGGCCTGGCGCTGGAGCTCGACCGGGCCGACCTCCGCCTCGCCAAGCTGCGCGGCGACCGGCCCGGCGCCCTTCCCCAACTCACCAGCACGCGTTTCATCATCCCGAAGAACCCCACCGGAGCCCGCTGGTTCCTGGCCGAGATCACCGAGCAGGGCGAGGACGACCGCACCCAGCTCATCCTCCAGGAGACCTCCGCCGGCTGGCGCCTGGTCGCCCGGTCGAACACGCCGCTCCAGGCAGCAGCCCTGCCCATCGCCGTCGACGACGAGGGCCGCGCGACCGCGGTCGCCGCCGACGCCACCACGAAGCTCGCCGTCGCCCCCCGCGTGATGGCCGCCGCGCACGCGCGCTCCCTGGCCACCAACGGCAAAGACGCCCGGGCCAACCGCCTCCTGGGCGCGGGCCGCTACACCACCCAGTCCGCCACCGCCCGCCTCGCCGACCTGCGCCTCCTGCGCGGCCAATGGGACGTACGCGACCGCACCCAGGTGGTCCCGTCGATCTACGCGCTACGCGCCTCCGGAGGAGGGGCCGTCGTCTGGTACGGCGTACGGGAGCAACAGACCTTCGCCGCCCGCCCCAAAGCCGCGACCCTCTCCTTCACCCGGTCGGAACCCGCCGCGCTGAGCGGCAAGAAGGAGTTCCGCAACCGGGTCATCCTGGTCCAGGCGAGCTGGTTCGCGGCCGTCGTGCCTGCTTCAGCGGCGAAGAAAACGCGGATCGTCGCCGACTGGACCGCCCAGATCAGCGTCACCGGCGACTGACCGCTTTCGCGCTCTATGATCTTTGAAGCCTGGCCAGTAGCTTTTGCCCATGACGCCCACGCAGCTTCGCGCGTTCGCAGCCGTGGTGCGGCTCGGGTCGGTCAAGCAGGCGGCCGCGGAGCTCGATGTGTCGGAGGCGGCCGTCTCCCTGCACGTCGGTCAGCTGCGTAAGGAGCTCGGTGACCGGCTGTTCACCAGGACCGCTTCCGGGCTCGCGTTCACGCCCGGCGGGTTACGGCTGGCGAGCCGGGCGGCGGAGCTGCTCAGCCTGCAGGAGCGGACGATCATCGAGGTGGGCCAGGCCGGGCGCGGGCGCAGGCTGCTGCGCGTCGCCGCGTCGAGCCTGTTCGCCGAGTACGCGGCGCCCGGTCTGATCGGGCTGTTCGCCGGGCGGGCCGCCGACCTCGACGTGGAGCTGAGCGTGCACGACCCGCGGCGGTTCGGGTCGCTGCTGCGCTCGCGGACCGTCGACGTGGCGATCGGCCCCCATCCGGGCGGCGGCGCGGACGACACCCTGTCCTGCAAACCGTTCCTGAACTACCAGCTCGTCGTCGTCTGCGGGCCCGAGCACCCGCTCGCCGGGCGCGACGTCGGCACGCACCAGCTGCGCGACCAGGTGTGGCTGCTCGGCCCCTCGGCCGCGACCGACCTCGGCGCCGTGCCGACGATGCTGCGCAAGCTCAACGTGCCCGAACACCACCAGCAGATCTACCAGAGCCACGCCGCGGCCCTGGAGCAGGCGCAACGCAACACCGGCGTGGCCCCGGCGATCTCGTTCGCGGTGGCGCAGGACCTCGCCAACGGCCGGCTGGTCCGCGTCGCCGGGCCGTCACTGCGGTTCGACGGCGGCTGGTTCACGATGACACTGGCCGAGGGCGGCGTGGCACCGGCGGCGGCCGAACTGGTCCGATTCGTCACCACGCCTCGCGCCACCCAGGCCATGCTGCGCGGCCCCGGCGTGAACGTGGGCCGCTTCCGCCCGTCCATCCACATCACTTTGTGGAGCTGAGCGTCTCAGGTGACGGCTTGTCCCGGCCCGTCTAGGAAGCTCGACGGATTCTCAACATATCCTCAACACCTGTAGGCCTACATTTCCGGACATGAGATCCGTAGGAAAGATCGCCACACTGGCTGTGGCGGCCGCGCTCACCTCCGGCGTTCTGGTCCCCTCAGCCCACGCCGCCAGCGCCACCGAAGGCGCCAACCAGGCCTCGGCCGCTCTGTGGCCCTGCGTCGTCCAGGCGAAGTGGGCGGTCAAGGTGCACAAGCGCAAGAGCCTCAGCTCCGGCTACCGGGTGGCCAAGAAGGGCACCAAGTTCCACGGCTACTGCTGGGACAACAAGCCCGTCTGGAAGTGGACCGAAGTCTGGAACCTGAACGGCGGGGGACACGGGTACGTCTGGCACACCGGGCTCAAGATGGTCCGCTAGGCCGAATCGCGTACACACGCGTTGATCACGACAAGAGCAACGACCGTGGGCGGTGGAAGAAGCAGATGATCAATAGCTCTGAATCAGGCAGTCGCACGGCCGCACCTGCTCTGGAGGATCACCTGGCGGAATGGTCGCTGCAGACCGGGATCACGGTGGAGATATGGGCTCTGCCGAATCAGCCGCTTCCCGCCCTCATCACCGAGATCGTCCATGGCGCGATCCGTGACGTTCCGCAGGAGGTGGAACGGCAGGCACAGGCCCGTACCGTCTCCATTGCCCTCACCGTGCCTCCCGGCGGGCTGCGCTTGACCGTCAGGGATGACGGTCTCGGTACGGTTCTCGGCTAGTTTTGGGCTGGTTGCCCCGGTATGCCTCGAGGCCCTACTAGCTAGGGGCACATCGTGAACGGTTCGATGTCAGGCAGGTGGCGGGACCATTCACCGGCGGTGAGCGTACGACCGGCGCGCACGCACAGGGTCGCGGCCACGTGCCGCTCGTCCACGTCGTACACACGGATCGTGCCGTCGGGGGCGGCGGTGTGGAGTTTCGTGCCGTCCGCAGAGAATGCCACCCATCCGCCGTCGGCGCCGTCCGCCGCCTGCTTGCCGTCGAAGACGAGGCCCAGCGGTCGCCGGCTCGGCACGTCCCAGAGACGTACGCGCAAGCCCTTCTCGTACGTCGCGATCGTGCGCCCATCAGGCGACCAGGCCAGCATGGTGACCTCGCTGCCCGGCACCGCGGGGAACTCGGCGATTCTGGTCCTGACGTCGCCGTCCCACAGAGTGAGCCTGCCGGGCCCGGAGAAGGCCACCTGCCGGCCGTCCGGGCTGAAGGCGAAGGCGCCGGCTAGCTGCCCGGTGCCCTGTTCGGGAGGCCGGGTGGCGCCCTTCGCCGGATCGATGAGCTGGAGCGGGTTTCCGGTCACGAGCAGCCGTCCGTCGGGGCGGAAGGCGAGGTCCTTCGCGCCCGTCCCGGTCTCCGCTCGTCGAGATCCGCGTTCGAGGTCCCACAGTTCGACGCGACCGTGCTCCCCATAGCGCGACACGGCCAGCGTGCGTCCGTCCGGACTGAACGCCAGCGCCTGGGCGCCCTGCTCGACGCCGCCCCCCAGCTTGAGCCGGGCCGACACCTTGTACCCGGTCAGATCCACGATGCGGACCGTGTCGTCGGCGGCCAGGGCGAGCCGGCGGCCGTCGGGACTGAAGGCGGTCGCGCCGCCACCGCCCGACCGGCTGATCAGTTTCATCAAAGCGCGGCCCGTCGCCGTGTCCCTGGCCTCTATCCGGTCCTCCCAGATCGCGGCCAGCACGCGCGTGGAAGGGGCCAGCCGTACGTTCCCGCTCTCGCTGCCGCCGCCGATCGGCGGGTCGAACACCATCGAGACGTCCTCGGTGTGGACGGCGCCATGTTCGTCCAGATAGCGGACGGCCCGGCCGGCGAGGTCGAAGCGGAGCCCGCCGACGAAGGCGGGCATGGCCTGGCTGTACACCGTGTCATACATGGCCTGGCCGTGCACCGGGTCATAGGTGAAGCGCCGCTCCAAGGTCAGCCGCTCCCGGTCGCCCCAGTGGGCGATGAAAGCGTCGCCGAAGACGAAACCGGCCTCCGAGCCCACTCCGCCCCCCGGGCCCGCCCCGCCCTCCTCGCCCATCACCTCCTCACCGGACGGCACCTCGAACAGACGGATCCTGCTCGTCTCTTTCGAATTCACAAGCTCCGTGGTCATCATCATCTTGCCGTCGTCGCTGAAGGTGGTCTGGTTGATGACGCCCTTGTCCTGCTCGGGCGGGATCGGCGTCATCTTGCTCCGGCGCAGGTCCCACAACTCCGCGTCATGGCCCTTCACCACGTAACCGAAGCGGCCGTCCCGGCTGATCGCGTTGAGCGCGGCTCCCGAGGGAGCGGTGAGCTGCTTACGCTTGGCGACGTCCCACCATTCGGGCAGGGCTTTCGCTCCCCAGGGGATGGCGAGGTGGCGCCCGGAGCTGTCGAAGCTCAGTGTGCCGCCGCCCGATTGCCTGCCTTGACGGGCGATGGGAGCGCCGAGCGGTCTTCCGGTGCGCGTGTCCCACAGCCGTACCCCCTCGTGGTCGAGGAGGGCCAGGGTGTGCCCGTCGGGGGCGAGCGCGGCTTGGGACACCTCCGCGCTCACCCCGGACAGCACGCCGATCCGCCGCTGGCCGGTGACGTCCCAGATCCTGGCTGTCCCGCCGTCCACGGACACGAGCACGCGGCCGTCCTGACTGAGGTTCTGCACGGTCGCGGCCGTGTAGTCGGGGTCGAGGAAGACGGAGGTCGTGGTCTGAGAGAGCGATTCGTAGAGCGCGCCGCGGGTCTCGGGCAGCTCCGGGCTCAGCCGCCAGCCGGCCACGCTCAGCAGCTTCGCGACCTGAGGATCGCTCTGCCGCAGGTCGGCGGCTCGCAGCGCGAGCTCCCGCGCCAGCGCGTCGTCGCGCTGGCGGCTCGACTCCCTGCGCAGGTACTCCGCGGTGCCGAGCCCGCCGAGCGCGACCACGAGCAGTACGGCCAGGGTCGCCGCGACCAGACGGCGTCTCCTCGCCCTCGTACGGGCCAGGCTCACCGCCTCGTCGAGGAACTCGCGTTCGCGCCGTCCCAGCGTGAGGTCCTTGTGCGCGGTGGCGGCCCACTGCAGCGTCCGGTCGAGTGCCGAGCCGTGCAGCAGGTCGACCGGTCTTCTACCGTGCTCATTCCACAGCGCGGCCGCCTCGGCGAGCCGCCGGTGGACGGGCAGCCCTTCGCGGTTGCCCGCCACCCAGTCGCGCAGCCGGGGCCAGGCGTGCAGGAGGCCGGGCTTGGCCAGTTCGTATGTGGCACCGGACCGCGTGACCAGGCCCGCGGCGCCGAACAGGGTGAGCATCGCGTCCACGGCCTGCGAATCCGGCAGCTCGTCCCTGCCGACGGGCCGGAGTTCGTCGCCGTCGGTCATCCGCAGGAACACCTCGGGCACGGTCGCCCGCTCGGCCTCGGTCAGCTCGCCGTAGAGCTCTTCCGCGATCGCGCCCAGGTCGGGCTCGGGCCGTCCGGTCAGGGCACCCGCCTGCGTAAGGCCGCGTTCGAGCAGGTCGTCGCCGCGGCGGAGCGGCGCCTCGCCGCCATGGCCCAGCAGCCGCAGCAGCAGCTCCCCGGCGGCCGGCCGCTCCGTGGGATCCCGGGCAAGCGCTGCGGCCACGAACGCATCCAGGGGTTCAGGCAGGCCGCACACATCCGGCTCGAACTCCATCACCCGCCCGATGACGGCGGCCGGATCCCCCGCCTCAATCACGTCCTTGCCCCGGGCCGCGAACAGCACCACCATCGCCCACGCCCACAGGTCGGCCGCCTCGCTCGCGCCCCGCCCCGAGAACACCTCCGGCGGCATGTATCCGGGCGTGCCCATGATCGGCCCGCTCGTCGTCGGCCCCACCTCACGGGCCACCCCGAAATCGATCACGCGCGGCCCGTCCGGCCCCATGATGATGTTGTCCGGCTTGAGATCGCGATGCACAATCCCGCCCTGGTGGATGGCGGTCAGCGCGGTCGCCACCCCGATCGCCAGCCGACGCAGCGCGTCCTTCTGGTACGACCCCGACTCCGCCACCACCCGCCTCAGGCTCGGCCCTGGCACGAACTCGCTGACGATGTACAGAGGCGCCGAATCGACCTGTGCCTCGATCACCTTGGCGGTGCAGAACGAGGCCACCCGCTGGGCCGCTGCCGCCTCCTTCGCGAGTCTGGCGCGTGATTCGGCGCTGTCGTACCTGGGGACCTTGATCGCGACCCGCTCTCCCGCCTCCCCGTAGCCCTCGTAGACGACGCCCTGGCCGCCCGCGCCCAGCCGGGTGGCCAGCCAGTAACGACCCAAACGCCGCGGGTCGGTCGGGGTGAGAGGAACCATTGGCGGTGCCATTTCGGGAAACTCCGGATGGGCTGAAGGTCAAGGACATCTGCCGGATGCTGAACACCGGCGTGGAGCCCAAGTACGCCGAGAGCGTACGCGCTCAGAAGTTCTGCCGGACTTGTTCGCAGCACGTGGGGCAGGGCGGTGTCTCCTGACCAGCGGTCATGCGGCGATGAAATGGTCCCGGACATTCGTGTTGAGGCGGGCCGCGCCAGCCTGAGCCGGGCACGGGCGAGGGCCACCCCCACACAACCATGCTCGTGGTCGAATGGCCGTCGAACCATGTGGCGATGACGGCAAATAGTTCGCTCACGGGCTGCTCCTGCTCACGATCGGGCAGATGATCATCCTTGATCCGGAGTCCCTGCCGGAGGCGCGCTCTTTCAGCGCCACTCGATGAATGCGGCAGTGTCGCCGAGCGTGGAGAACTCCCCGGTCCGCTCGACCTTCTGGGGCGTGGATCCCGGCTTGGTGTCGCAGAGGTAGTAATTTTTCGCGGCCCCCTTCTCGGAGAGAAACGCGAATCTCTGACCGTCGGGGGAGATCACCATGGCGTGGTTGTTGTAGTCGTTGCTGGGGACTATGGGCGCCCCAGGCTTCGCCCCCGAGGCGATGTCGAGCGCGGCGAACCTGCCGTCCGTGCTACACAACACCGTGTCGTTGTCGAGCCAGCCGCCGCTGCCGCAAGAGATGTCTCTGCCCTTTTCCACGAGGTCCGGGCCCACCGCTTGGCCCTCCGCCGGGACGTCCAGAACGCGACCTTCCGCCAGGAGGCGTTCGCCGTCCGGCGAGAGGAAGGCGCTGCTGGCCAGTACCGCCCTGCTCGGCGTTCTCCCCACCATGATGAGGTTGGTTTCGCCGACGATCCCGATCTCCAACTGGTCGACCACCTTGTGGTCCCCAGCAAGCGCTCGGCTCGCGATGCGGTTCTTGGTTGAGTAATACCCGCTGTCGGACGCCTCGTATGTGAACCAGACCGCGCTCCCGTCCCGTGAGAAGGCCGCGTTGTGCTCGTGCGGAGTGTTGCCGAAGCCCTCGTTCCCGGTCAGATCGGTGAACTTGCCCGCACGGTCGACGTACCCCACATGAGCCGCCTCGGTCTGCGGGTCCTCGGTGACCACGGCCATCTTCGTGAAGTCCTGGTCGAAGAGCGATCGGATGGCGGTCACATCCCCGGCATCAGCCGGCAGCTCATCCGGCTCGCACAGTTGCCTCACGGCGGTGTTCGGCGTGGCCCTGTCGGACTCGACAATCGCCGTATCCGGCAGCTGGAACTCCGCATGCGCCAGGTGCTTCCAGCTTTGCGGGTTCCAGCCATCGACGCTGATGACTCCGCCGCTGCCGTTCCCCGGTGAGCAGACAGCCGTAATGATCATGTTCTGCTGGGTGAAGTCTCCACTGGTGGCAGTCTCCGAAGATCTCTGACCGGCGTCTTCGCCCGGTCCGCGCTCTTCGCCGGCCGAGGAACAGGCAACGAGGCTTGCTGCCAAGACCAGCGAGAGAAGGGTCGCCGTTGTGTTGCCGCGAGCCCAAGCATTCCTGGTCCGGGGATGAGCAGACTCGCCGCCAGGATGAAGCTGATGGTCCTGCTTCTTGATTCTCACGAGGGGTTCTTCTATGTGTGATCGCGATCGGCGTTCGGCCTGCACGTCTCGTAGTTCGAGTGACGGATGGAACCGAAGTTGTCGACCGACATCCACCCGTACTTCCCCGTCCCCTTCACTCGGCCATGGACCCAGAGGTTGCCGCGCCCGTTCCGCACCCAGCAGTGAAAGTAGATGACCCGGCCCTTGCCGAGCCTGGTCACGTTCCCGCACCGGTCCGCGTAGGGCCCCTCCTTGAGGTTGTAGGAGCCCTTCATCACGCCGTAGCCGCCGTCCAGATTGGAGATGGAGGCGTCGTACGCGTAGCACGGAGACGGGGTGGCCGACGCGGCCGGCCCGTTCACGAGTGTCGCTGCCATGATCGCGCCGGTCGCAACCAGCATTCCTACCGCCTTGGTCCCGAATCGCATGGTCCCCCTTTGTCCTGTTGACCAACTGGCGCTCCGCATGGTGCGCCGGGCGGTGTTGAGAACTTGTTGAGGATTTGTTGAGGGGGCGGAGAACAGGCCAGCCCACGCGCACCTCAGCGATCAGGTCGCGCAGAACTACCCGGTCCGCTCTGAGGCGGCGAAGTAGTCGGCGATCGGGGTGGGCTTGCGGCCGGTGAGGTGTTCGACCGCGTGTGTGGTCACGTCGAACCAGCCGTCACGCTTGTACGTCCCCAGGCCCGTCCATCCCTGAACGTACATCTCGGGGAGCCCATGGCCGGACAGCGTCGCGGCCAGGTCGGTGTCCGAGACCTGTTCGCAGCGGACCGGGCGGCCGGTGACCTGGGCGAGCGCGTCGGCCACGTCCGCGTCCGTGACCGCCTCCGGGCCGGTGACCTCGAGGAGTTGCCCCTCGCAGCCGCCCTCGGCCAGCACGGCCGCGGCGACGGCGGCGCTGTCGTCGCGGGTGATGTGTCCCACCCGGCCGTCCCCCGAATTGCTGGGCAGCACCCCGGTGGCGACGGCGATGGCGGGCAGGCCGACGAGGTTCCACATCTCCGGCCACTGGTTGAACCGCAGCGCCGTGAACGTCAACCCTGATTCGGCCAGCAGCCGCTCGGTCTCCCCGTGGTTCTGGATGAGCGCCTGGGGCTGGCCCGGCTCGCCCGCCCTGGCGAACGATGTGTAAATCACCTGGCCTACCCCCGCCTTGACCGCCGCCTCGATGGCGTTGACGTGCCCGCGAGGCGCCCCGGTGAGCGAGCCCATGCTGATCATCAGCAGCCGCTCCGCGCCCTCCAGCGCACCGGGCAGGCTGGCCGGATCGTCGAAGTCGGCGTACCGGGTGGCCACCCCGAGATCGGCGACGGCATCAGGGGTACGGGACAACGCCACGACTCGGGCGGCGTCCACCCGCTGGAGCAGGTGCCCGACGGTGAGGCGTCCGAGCTGCCCGGACGCTCCGCTGACCACGATCACGATAAATCCCCCTTGGAGGTCGATGTGCGTACCCTGATCTTTGGCCAACTGGCGAAAGGTCCGAAAGAAGGCACATTCATGTCCCCTGCAACCATCACGGTCCCCGTCACGGTGGCTGAGCACGAGAACTGCCCCGCGACCAGCGTGCTGCGCCGGGTGGGTGACAAGTGGAGCGTCGTGATCCTGTCGATCCTGGAGCGCGGCGCGCACGGCTTCAACGAGCTGGACAGGTCCGTGGAGGGGCTCAGCCGCCGCATGCTCACCCGTACGCTGCGCGCCCTCGAAGAGGACGGTCTGATCAGCCGCACGGTCCATCCGAGAGTCCCGCCGCGTGTCGACTACGCGCTCACCGACCTGGGCCGCTCCTTCTTGGGGCCGGTACGCGCCTTGGGCCTCTGGGCCGTCGCACACCAGTCCGACCTCGAAGCCACCCACAGCAGGTAGAGCCCGCCGCGGGCTCGGGACTCGTGCCCGTGACCGAACTGGTCGCAGGTCCGCCAGCGGCGGATGAAGGGTACTCAGGCACGTGCGCGCACCACTCCGCGCGAGCATGGTGCGGGGCGCATCGGCATGCTCATCCGGTGAGGGTCATGGCGGAGAGAATCTCTCGGGCTAGGGGCAGACTGGAGGCGGCGACAAACTTGCGTCGGTGGTCCATGGCTTTCCGGATGTCGTCCATGGTGCCGAACCTGTAGTCCAGCGGAATGGGACGGCCCTGGAGATCGAGGACCACCCCTCCGGCCGCCTGGAGGATGTAGTGGCCTGGGGCGAGATCCCAGGTGGCGAAACCCTTGGCGAACTCGATCATCGCGTCACTGAAACCTGCGGCGACGTGACACAGCCCGATCGAGCCGAAGTCACCCAGGACGGGGCGTCTTCAGGCGCGGGCGAGCTCCGTGAGTACGGTGCGGAGCGAGCCGAAGGTGTCGGCGGGTAGCAGCACGTCGCAGTACGGGAGGGCGGCCGCCATCCCGGCCACGCGTGGTTCGAAGCCGGGGGCGGCGGCTCGGGGGTTCATCCAGATCACTCGGTGCGCTCGGCGGCGCAGCCGGGCCATCGCGGCGCCCAGTTCCTCCGGTGGGTCGGCGTCCCAGCCGTCGGAGCCGACGAGCACGATGGCGCCCCGCACCTTCGCGCCGTGGTGCGAGGCCAGCAGTGCCCGTACGTTGGTCGCGATCCGCGTACCTCCGAACCGGTCGCTCACCCGCTCAGAGGCCAGCTCGATCGCGGCGGTCGCCGAGCGGTGCGCGAGCACCGGCGTCAGCCGGGTCAGCGTCGTCGCGAACGCGAACACCTCCGCGTCCGCCACCACCGCGAGCACCCGCATCAGCTGGAGGTACGCCGACGCCTGGGCCTGCATCGACTGGCTGACATCACAGAGCATGATCACCCGCCGGGGCCGGTCGACGGGCCGCTGCCTGGCCAGCCGGAGCGCTTCCCAGCCGGTGCGGCGAGCACGGGCCAGCGTGGCACGTACCGCGATCGCGCGCCCTCTCGACGACACCGCCAGCCTTCGGCTGCGCCGTACCGGCCAGGCGGCCACGGTCGCCGCGAGCCACGCGCCGAGCAACTCGCACTCCTGGTCGCCGAGCTGCTCGAACGGCACGTCGGCCAGCCCCTCGGCGTCACTCGGCAAGCGCTCCGGCACCGCCGGGCCGTCCGAACCCTCCGCGGTCGCCACCACCGTCGGCAGCGTCATCCAGGGCAGTCCGCCCGGGTCATCGCCGCCGTGGGGAGCGGTCGGTAGGGGTGCGAACGCCTGGTCGGCGGCGCCGTTCGCCAGGCCGAGGGGGCGGCGTCGGGCGTGCGGGTCGAACGCGGGGCCCGTGGCGTGGAACACGGCCGCGAACACCTCGTCGAAGGGCTCGATCTCCGACTGCCGCCGCACCAGGCTGATGCGCGCGGCCCAGTACAGGTCTGGCAGCGAGCTTGGGGGCGCGATCGTGAGGGCGCGGGTGAAGTCCTCGATGCCGGTGAAACCCACGGGCACACCGTGCCGCCTCAGCCGTACGGCCAGCGCCGCGGCAAACGCTGCCCGGTCGACGCCTGCCAGCAAAGTGGCCGTCGTGGCGGGTGACTCGGGCCCGCTACGAGACAACGGCCCAGATGACGATCACGGCCACGATGACCACGACGATCCCGACAACCAGGGGTATCAGGCGCTTGTAGACGGCCCCACCTGCGACGCCCAGGATGTCCAGCGGCGCCGGCTCGACATCGGGCGTGATGGCACGTGAAACCGGCGCCTCCTCGACCGGCCGCTCGTCGGCTTCGGCTCGATCGCCTTGCTCTGCCTCTGTGTCCGGCACGACTGGCTCAGCCGCGGATGTGAGGGTGGAGGCGGAGTCGGAGGTGGGGGTGGGAGTGGGAGTGACGTCAGGTACGGGCGCGGGTTCAGGGGTGGGCGCGGCATCAGAGGCAGGCGCGCCGTCGAAGGCGGACGCCGGCCCGGAGGCGGGCGCGGAAGCGGAGGCGGGTGCTGGCCGGGATGCGGTCGAGGGCCCCGGGCCAGGGGCGGGTGTAGAGGCGGTCGCGGGCGCCGCGTCGGGGGCGGAGGCGGCGGGGGCAGCGGTGTGGTCGGAGGCGAGGTCGGAGAGTGCGGGGTCAGGCGGGGGCGTGAGGTCGGGCGCTGGGGTGGAGTCAGGCGCGGTTGCTGGGGTGGGCTGGGTTGGGGGCGGGGCGGCCGGTTCGGCGGTGAGTTTGGCTTCGAGGCAGTTCACGAACTGGCCCAGCAGCTTGTTGGAGACCTCCTTGATCATGCCGCTGCCGAGCTGCGCCACCTTGCCGGAGATCTTCAGGTCCGTGTCCACCGAGACGACCGTGCGCGGCCCGTCGGCGCGCAGGTGGGCGGTGATGGCCGCTGAGGCGTTGCCCGCGCCGCGCGAGTCGCGGCCCTTGGCGTCGATGACGGCACGGTGGGCGGCGTCGTCCTTCTCCAGGAACCTGACCGTTCCGGCGTACTCGGAGACGACCGGCCCCACCTTCACCCGTACCTTGCCCGAGTAGACGTCGCCCTCCACACCTGTGAGGCGGGCGCCCGGCATGCACGGGGCGATGCCCTCCAGGTCCGTGAGCACTTCCCAGGCCCGTTCGATGGGGACGCTGACCGTGAACTCGTTGTCGATCTTCATACGCCTCTCCTGGAGGTCAGGTCGCAGTCCAGGCGGTCGAGCGCCTCAGTGATGGCGGCGCGGTCGTCCACCGTCTTCGCGATGGTGCTCAGCGTCCGTACGACATCCGCTCTGACCAGCTGCGTCGCACCCAGGGAGGACAGCGCCGAGACCCAGTCGATCGTCTCCGCCATGCCCGGCGCCTTGTCTAGGTCGATGCGGCGTACCTGGCCGACGAAGTCGGTGGCGGAGCGGATCAGTGCCTCGTTCGCGGCGGGGACCGTACGCCGGAGGATCTCCGCCACCCGCTCCGGGGCGGGGAAGTCGATCCAGTGGTACAGGCAGCGCCTGCGTAGCGCGTCGTGCAGGTCGCGGCTGCGGTTGGAGGTCAGGATGACGACCGGGCGGCGTTCGGCGGTGAAGGTGCCAAGCTCGGGGATGGTGATCGCCGCCTCCCCGAGGAACTCGAACAGCAGCGCCTCGAACTCGTCGTCCGCGCGGTCGATCTCGTCGATCAGGAGTACGGGTGGCTGCGGCCCGCGGTGCCTGATGGCCTGGAGGATCGGGCGCTCCTGGAGGAATGCCTCGCTGAACAGGTCGGCGTCGTTCAGCCTGTCGTGGTGGGATTCGGCCAGGCGGATGGCCAGCAGTTGGCGCTGGTAGTTCCACTCGTAGAGGGCTTCGCCGGCGGTCAGGCCCTCATAGCACTGGAGCCTGATCAGCGGGGTGGCCAGGGCGCGGGCCAGGGCCTTGGCGGCCGTGGTCTTGCCGACTCCGGGCTCGCCCTCCAGCAGCAGCGGCTGGCCGAGGCTGATGGCGAAGAACAGCGCCGCCGCCGTACCGTCGTCCACCAGATAGTCGAGCTCGTCGAGACGTCGGCGGATGTCGTCAGCACCGGCGAAAGCGAACGACACATCATGCGCGGGGGCCGCGGGAGGTGCTGTGTGGTCGGGCTGGGGTGCGCCGTTGTCCGCCACGTCCCTACCGCCCGCCCGCCCGGGCGAAGCGGTCGCGGCATCCCGGGCCGCAGAACCACACGTCCTCGCCGTCGGCAACCAGGTGCGGGGTCTCGGCGGACACGGTCACGGTCATCCCGCACACGGGATCGATCGCGACCTCGGGACGCGGACGCTCGGACTCCGTGAGGTCGCCGGTACGGGTACGGATCGGGGCCACGGTCTCGGCGAGGTCTCCGGTGCTGACAGCGGCCACATTCTCCGCCAGGTCGCCGGTGCGGATGGCGGCCACGATCTCGGCGAGGATCGACAGCGCGATCTCCGGTGCCGTACGGGCGCCGATCCTGAGGCCGGCCGGTGAGTGGACCCGGCGGCGCTCGTCGTCGCTCAGCTCCATCTCCGCCAGCACCACCGCCCCGCGCCGATGGCTGGCCACCAGTCCGACATAGCCGACACCGGCGTCCAGCGCAGCCCGGATCGCCTCCTGCTCGCCGCGCCCGTGACTGCACACGACGGCCGCGGTCGCACCGGCTGGACCGAGCGGACCGGCCGCACCAGGCGGGGGCGCCGCGATGCGTACCGTGAACTCCAAAGGCACGGCCAGGGTGGCGAGGGCCGTGGCGATCGGCGAGGAGCCGACCACCCAGAGCACCGGAGGCGGCAGCAGCGGCTGCAGGAAGATCTCCAGCGCGCCCCCGGACAGGCAGGGGTTCACCACGACCTGCGCGCCGGGCGAGTCGGGAAAGCCCTGCTCGCCCTCCGGCAGCACCCGCAGCAGCACCGTCCGCCCGTCCGACAGCGCCCCGAGCGCCGCCGTACGCACGGAGCTCTCGGCGCACTGCCCGCCGACGAACCCCTCGATGGACCCGTCGGGCAGGATGATGGCGTCGTCGCCCGGACTGACCGCCGTGGGCAGCTGCGCCCGGACGACGACCGCGTGGACGAACGGGACGCGCCCGGCGACCAGTTCCTCCATGCGTTTGGTGTGCGGCATGTACGGCTCCGAGGTCAGATCGGCGGCGTGGGCACGCCGCGCATGGCGTCCCACACCCGCGAGGGGGTGAGCGGCATGTCGGCGTGGCGGATGCCGTACGGCTTGAGCGCGTCGACGACCGCGTTGACGATCGCCGGCGGGGAGCCGACGGTGGCCGATTCGCCGACGCCCTTGGCGCCGATCGGGTGGTGCGGTGAGGGGGTCACCGTGAAGCCCGTCTCCCAGTCGGGCACCTCCAGCGAGGTCGGGATGAGGTAGTCCATGAGCGAGCCGCCGAGGCAGTTGCCGTCCTCGTCGAACGCGATCATCTCCATCAGCGCCATGCCGACCCCGTCGGTGAGGCCGCCGTGGACCTGGCCCTCGATGATCATCGGGTTGATCCTGGTGCCGCAGTCGTCCACCGCGATGAACCGCCGCACCTTGACCTGGGCGGTGCCCGGGTCGATGTCGACGACGCAGATGTAGGCGCCGTGCGGGTAGGTGAGGTTCTCGGGGTTGTAGCAGATCTGCGCCTCCAGGCCGCCCTCGATGCCTTCGGGCAGGTCTCCGGCACCGTGCGCGCGGAGCGCGATGTCCTGGATCGTGACGGACTTGGCAGGGTCGCCCTTGACGTGGAAGGCGCCCTTGTCCCAGTCGAGGTCCGCGACCGACACCTCCAGCATGCCGGAGGCGATGATGCGCGCCTTGTCGCGTACCTTCCGGGCGACCAGGGCCGCCGCGGCGCCGGACACCGGGGTCGATCGGCTGCCGTAGGTGCCGAGGCCGAACGGCGTCTGGTCCGTGTCGCCGTGCACCACGTCGATATCGGCGGGCGGGATGCCGATCTCCTCGGCCACGATCTGCGCGAACGTGGTCTCGTGGCCCTGTCCCTGGCTCTGTACCGACAGCCGGACGACCGCCTTGCCCGTCGGGTGGACGCGCAGCTCGCAGCCGTCGGCCATGCCGAGGCCGAGGATGTCCATGTCCTTGCGCGGGCCCGCGCCGACGGCCTCGGTGAAGAAGGAGACGCCGATGCCCATCAGCTCGCCGCGGGCCCGCCGCTCGATCTGCTCCTTGCGCAGCTCGTCGTACCCGGCGATCTCCATCGCCTTGCGCATGGTGGGCTCGTAGTCGCCCGAGTCGTACACCCAGCCGGTCTTGGTCGTGTAGGGGAACTGGTCGGGCTGGATGAAGTTCTTCATCCGCAGCTCGATCGGGTCCATCCCCAGCTCGTACGCCAGGCAGTCGACGATCCGCTCGACCAGGTAGACCGCCTCGGTGATACGGAACGAGCAGGCGTACGCGACCCCGCCCGGCGCCTTGTTCGTGAAGACGGCGGTCATCTTGCAGTAGGCGGCCCGCAGGTCGTAGCTGCCGGTGAACACGCCGAAGAAGCCCGCCGGGTACTTCGTCGGCGCGGCGACGCCGTTGAACGCGCCGTGGTCGGCCAGCACGTTCGTCCGGATGGCCAGGATCTTGCCCTCGCGGGTGGCCGCGATCTCGCCGCGCATGATGTAGTCGCGGGCGAAGCCGGTGCTGGTGAGGTTCTCGGCGCGGTCCTCCATCCACTTCACCGGTTTGCCGGTCACGATCGAGGCGACGATCGAGCAGACGTAACCGGGATAGATCGGGACCTTGCCTCCGAAACCGCCGCCGAGGTCGGGTGAGATGATCCGGATCTTGTGCTCGGGCAGCCCGGCGACCAGCGCGTACAGCGTGCGATGAGCGTGCGGCGCCTGGGTCGTCGACCACAGGGTCAGCCTGCTCTCGACCCGGTCGAAGTCGGCCACGCAGCCGCAGGTCTCCATCGGCGCGGGGTGTACGCGCGGGTAGACGATGTCCTGGCTCACCACGACGTCGGCCGTGTCGAACATCGCGGCCGTCTCCGCCGCGTCACCCGTCTCCCAGTCGAAGCAGTGGTTGTCGGTCTTGCCGTCGAGGTCGTCACGGATGACCGGCGCGCCGGGGTCGAGCGCCTTGCGGGCGTCGATCACCGGGTCGAGCACGTCGTACTCGACGTCGATCAGCTCCAGGGCGTCGCGGGCGGAGTAGCGGTCCTCGGCCACCACGAACGCGACCTCCTGGCCCTGGAACCGGACCTTGTCCGTGGCCAGGACGGCCTGCACGTCGTTGGAGAGCGTGGGCATCCAGGCCAGGCCCTGGGCGGCCAGGTCGGCGCCGGTGACGACCGCCTTGACCTTCGGGTGCGCCTGCGCCGCGCTGACGTCGATGCTCACGATCCGCGCGTGCGCGACGGGAGAGCGCAGGATCGCCAGGTGCAGCATCGACGGCAGTTGCACGTCGTCGACGTAGCGGCCCCGGCCGCGGATGAAGCGCGGGTCCTCCTTGCGGAGCATCCGGCCGTGGCCGAGCGGCTTCTGGTCGTTGTCGACGAATCCGGCGGGCCGGTGTTCGGTGCTGGTCACGAGGTCGCCTCCTGAGCTTCCTGGGCTTCCTGGGCGGCGGCCCAGCGCACCGAGCGGACGATGGTGGCGTAGCCGGTGCACCGGCAGATCTGCCCGGAGATCGCCTCGCGGATCTCGCCCTCGGAGGGGTCGGGGTTGCGGTCGAGCAGCGCCCTGGCCGTCATCATCATCCCGGGGGTGCAGAACCCGCACTGCAGGCCGTGGCACTCCATGAAGCCCTGCTGGACGGGGTCGAGCTTGCCGTCCTGTTCGAGATCCTCGACCGTACGCACCTCGTGGCCGCCGGCCATGGCCGCGAGCACGGTGCACGACTTGACCGGCTCGCCGTCGAGCCAGACGACGCAGGTGCCGCAGTTGCTGGTGTCGCAGCCCCAGTGGGTGCCGGTCAGCGCGAGGTGGTCGCGCAGGAAGTGGATCAGGAGCAGGCGCCCCTCGATCTCCCGGGTGACCTCCTCACCGTTCACGATCATCGATACGCGCACGTCACACCCCTTCTCTGAGCCGGGCGACGGAGCGGCGCAGTGCCCTCCTGGTGAGCTCCTTGGCGAGGTGGCGCTTGTACAGAGCGCTGCCGCGCATGTCCGTGACCGGGTCGCAGTGCTGCGCGGCCAGCTCTCCGGCCTGCTCGTAGACCGCCTCGGAGGGCTCACTGCCGCGCAGGGCGTCGGAGACGGCGGGCATGCCCGTCGTGTTCGGGCCGACCGCGGCGAGCCCGACGCGGGCGTCGGAGATCACGTCGCCGTCCAGCCACACGGCCGCGCCCGCCGACACGATCGCCCAGTCGCCGGCCCGCCGCTCGACCTTCTCGTACGCGCTGGACCCGTTGGGCCGGATCGGTACGCGGATCTCGACCAGCATCTCGGCGTCCTCGACCGCGGTCTCGTACGGACCCCGGTAGAACTCCTCCATGCTCACGACCCGCTCGCCCTCGCGATTGCGGATCACGCA
This sequence comes from Nonomuraea sp. NPDC049269, assembly GCF_043197155.1. Taxonomy (NCBI): domain Bacteria; kingdom Bacillati; phylum Actinomycetota; class Actinomycetes; order Streptosporangiales; family Streptosporangiaceae; genus Nonomuraea; species Nonomuraea sp. NPDC049269. The sequence continues at coordinate 277,941 of NZ_JBICSO010000011.1, read as the reverse complement.
GCTGGCGCCCAGCGTGGTGCAGACCGCCGACAGGTCCTCCGACGGGTCGGCCTGGCAGAGCGAGCCGCCCAACGTGCCCCGGTTGCGGACGACCGGGTCGGCGATGACCCGCTCGGCGTCACCGAAGATCGGAAACGTCGTGGCCAGCTCGGCCGACTCCAGCAGCTCGCGATGCCTGGTCATCGCGCCGATACGGACCTGGCCGGGCTCGACCCTGATGTAGCCGAGCTCGGCGTGCAGGTCGTTGATGTCGATCAGATATTCGGGGGTGGCGAGCCGTAACTTCATCATCGGGAGCAGGCTGTGGCCACCCGCGATGAGCCGTGCCGAGCCGCCGAGCCGTTCCAGCAGCCCGATGGCGTGGTCGACGCTGGTGGCACGCTCGTACTCCAACGGCGCTGGAACCTGCATCCGGACACCCCCTCGCTCGTGGTGGGCCCTCAGCCGACTCCTGCTCGGCGGCGTTGTCAACGCTCACCTAAGGAAAGGCTTAATCGCCCGCGTGGGTGAGGGTCTCCCAGGCGACGAAGAGCTGGTTGGTGCCGGCGGGACGCTGCTGCTCGGTGAGCGTCTGGGTGTTCGTCATCGGGATGCCCTGGCGGTTGTGCAGCTGGTTGAAGCCGACCTCGGTGACCGGGCCGAGGCCCAGGTTCAGGCTGCCGCCGCACAACCAGGAGGGCACGGCCGCGCCGAGCTGGTACTTCGACTGGAAGCCGAGCGCCTGCCTGAGCCGCTCGCCGACCTCCGGGTAGAGGTCCTGGCCCTGGATCCTGGTGGTCTCGGCGACGTGGGAGATGGCCGAGATCCCGTAGCCGGTGTGGGTGAAGTCGCGGCAGGTCTCCTGGGTGAGACCGGTCACGAAGGTCGTCTGCCCCTGCCAGTACTTGACGAGCTCGTCGCGGGTGTCGAGGCCGCTGCCGGGTGCGCCCTTGGGCAGCGCGCCGTCGCTGCTGAGGTAAACGTAGGCCGGCACCCGGCCGCGGAACTTGGTGATCGCCTTGTCATAGCTCGTCCGGTCCTCCAGGAAGACGGAGATGCCGACGGCCGCCTCCATCATGCTCAGCTCCCAGTTGCCGTTGCTGTTGGAGCCGTTGATGACCTTCGGCAGGTAGACGGTGCGCAGCATCGTGGCGAACCGGTCGACGTTCGGCCAGCTCGTGTACGTGTAGCGGATGATCTCGGCGGCCCGTGGCCAGACCGACCCGGCCCAGCCCGTCTGCAGGGGCGCGTTGCTGTTCGTGTGGTCCTTGATCACCGCGGACCAGGCGTCCATGATCTCGATGGCCTTCTGGGCGTACTTGCCGTCCCTGGTGACGTACCAGGCCAGAGCCATCGTGTACGCGGCGAGCGCGTCCTGGCGCTCGTCGGTGCAGCCGTTGTTGGGGTTGGAGTAGGGGCCGCACTCGACGACGGCGCGGGGCTTGGCGGCGCGGGTGAGCGAGGCCAGCGAGTGGCCCATCAGCTGGTCGTAGGCCGACTTCCACGGCTGCGTACCCGCGTTGACCTTGGTACGCATGAAGTCGAGCTGGCCCCGGCCGAGCAGGACTCCGGGGTGGGCGAAGGTCGCTGGGGCGGCGGCAGCGGGCAGCGGTAAGGCCAGGGATGCGACAAGTGCGGCGGTCGCGATGATACGGGGGGTCATGACCGCTCATCCAACGAGCCTGACGAGCCTCGGTCAACCATTTTAGGAAAGTTTCCTAACCTTTCCGGGGAGTAGAGTCCCCAGGCATGATCGACGTTCCCCTCTGGCCGGGGACTCCGCCCGGCCCGGCCACCGCTGAGTCGCCGAGCTTGACCCTGTACGCCGCGGACGGCCCGGCCACGGGCGCGGTGGTGGTGTGTCCCGGCGGCGGTTACGCCAGGCTGGCCGACCACGAGGGCGCGGACATCGCCCGCTGGCTGGTCACGCTGGGCATCGACGCCTACGTGCTCCGATACCGGGTGGCCGGGGACGAGCCGGGGCGCGTGCCGCTGCATCCGGCTCCGCTGTACGACCTGCGCCAGGCGGTGCGCGTCGTCCGGGAGCGGGGGGCCGGGCGGGTCGCCGTCATGGGGTTCTCCGCGGGGGGCCATCTCGCCGCCACCCTCGCCACCTCGAAGGAGGGGGACCGCGCCGATGCCGTCATCCTCGGGTACCCGGTCATCGACCTCACCGGGTCGCGCGTGCACTCCGGGTCTCGCCGGCAACTGCTCGGCCCTGACGGCACCGAGGAGCAGGCGACGGCCCTGTCCGCGCACCTCAACGTGACGGCCGAGACGCCGCCGACGTTCCTCTGGCACACGGCGGCCGATCAAGGGGTCCCGGCTGCCAACAGCCTGCTTTTCGCCGACGCGCTCGGCCGCGTCGGCACGCCGTACGAGCTGCATGTCTTCCCCGAGGGCAGGCACGGGCTCGGGCTCGCCCAGGACGAACCGGCGGCGTCCGCCTGGCCGGGCCTCTGCGCCACCTGGCTCGCCGACCAGGGCTTCGGCCCGCGCCCCTGAGCGATACGGTGATCATCCCGGAACTGGAGAGCCCCCTCGAGGATCAAGCGTAGAGGTCGTCAAGTGTGATCAGGTGCACGTCGCTCCCTGGTTCGGCGCCGAGTCCCCGGGTGAATCCGGCGCCCGAATAACACGTGAGCACCGTGTCACGGGTGTCGTACCCCTTTGCCGTGAGCAGATCGCGCGCGCGCCGGAGCCGGGCCACATGCTCGGCTCCCATGGCCCTGTCCCACTTGACCTCGCCCAGTGAGAGAACCCGTCGCGGGCGTCCGTGATCCGCGGGCGCCAGAACAGCGACATCGACCTGGATCTGCGTGCGGTTGGCGGGATCGGGTACGACACCACTCCCCACCTCACCAGCCGCGGTATCGGCATGCAGGGCGTACTCACGGCAGAGCACCTCGACATGGGGGCCGACGACCTGCGACAGGAAGCGTGCCCTGCTGCCCCGCCACACCGTCGCCGCGTCCCCGCGCTCCAACCGCGCCCACTCCCTGACCATGATCGCCTGATAGAACGTGATGAGCGGTTCAGCCACCCGGTAGTAGCTGCGGTTCGGCCGGAAGAGATCGCGCTCTTTGACCAGGAGATGGCTGTCTTCCAGGACGCGGAGCGGGTGCGCGATCTCGTTGGACTTCCGCCCCACGTAGCCGGCGATTCCCCCTGACGTCGTGTTGCCGTCGGCGACGGCGGCAAGGACGGAGTGGTAGAGCGACGGGTCGCGAATCTCCGTCTCTTCCGCCAACAGGTAGCGGGCCTCCCTGAACAACGGGACCTCGGCGTTCAACACAGATCTGATCACCCAGTCGTCGAAGTCCGCCGGCCCGGCCGGGACATCGCCACGGACGAACTCCTTCCGGTAGGCCGGTGTCCCACCCACCACCGCGTGGACCTGGGCCGCCAGATGGGGGTCGCTGATCCCCCAAAAGCGGGCGGCCTGGCGGTAGTCGAAGGGCCTGATGACCATTTCCAGTCCCGCGCGTCCGCGTAGCGGAGCCGTACCGGACAACAAACCGCCCATCACCGACATCGCTGAACCGCAGAGCAGCACCCTGGCCGTGCTGGCGGCTCCGGAGCCGCCAGGACCCAACTCCCGCTGGATGATCGAGGGAAGCTCTGGGGATGCCTTGACAAGATACGGAAACTCGTCAAAAACGACAGGCGCCGCCCGATCGCGCACGACACTGAAGAGGTAGGGGATGGCGTCGATCCAATCGCGGAAGGCCGGAACAGGCGCGCCGGTGAATCGGATCAGTTCGTCCGCGAAGAGGCGCAACGCCACCGCCTCCGTCACCTCGAGCGCGGGGAAGTAGATGCCGCCCATGCTGCTCGCCAAGGCCTGCAGGAGATAACTCTTCCCTTGGCGGCGGCGGCCGCTCACCACACCGAGCCGAGCTCCCGGGCCCACTTCCGAAGCGAACGAGACCAGGCCCGCCCACTCTCGCTCACGGTCGAACACATGCTGAGGCTTCCGCATAAGTCGAAGTATACTTGACCGAACTAAAGTTGACTCAACCGTACTTCACAAAGCTGGCGCGGCTCCCGGCGTCCGACCAAAGAAGGTTCAGCCGGTGACCCGGGCCAGGAACTGGCCCTTGGCGTGCTCGTCGGTCTCCCGAGTGCCGTAGCCGGTGGCCCACAGGACGCCGCCCGGCACAGCGCCGAGCTGCTTGATCCGGTAGTCGTCGAGCAGCGGCGGTTTCGGCGCCTGCTGCCAGGCGGTGCCGTTCCAGCGCAGCAGCACGCCGACGCTGCGCGCGGTGTCGTCGTCCTGCCCGCTGCCTCCGGCCCACACCTCGGTGCCTTTCCAGGCCAGCGAGGTGATGGAGGATCCGTACCAGCCGGTGGTCGCCGGGGTCGGCGTCACCGTCCACTCGCTACCGTTCCAACGCATGGCGAACGCCTCGCGCTTCTTGACCGAAATGCCGTTGGCCTCGTAGGTGGTCCGCTGACCGGCCGCCCACACCTCGCCGGGCCGCGCGGCCACCGCGTCCAGGGTGGTCTCGACCAGCGCTTGCTTCGGCGGATCCGGCAGCCGGGACCAGGTGTGGCCGTCCCAGTGCAGCACCAGGGTGTGCGCATCGGCGCTCGGCCCGTAGCGGTTGGTGGTGCCGACCGCCCAGACGTCGTCCGGCGCCAGAGCATGCACCGCGCTCAGGTCGGTGTTGCCCGCGAGCGGCGGGAGGCTCATCTTCTGCCAGGCGGTGCCGTCCCAGCGGATCACGCCCGCCGTGGAAACCTCACCGCTCGACTGGTAGGACCTGCCGACCGCGAAGGCGGTGCCGCCCACCGCGGCGACGTCATCAAGGTAGAAAGGGTTGTTCTGTTCGGTCGGGTAGGGAGTGAGGGTCCAGGCCGTACCGTTCCAGTGGTAGGCGATGGTCGAACCGGTGGCCCACACGTCGTTCGCCGCGGCGGCCGACACCGAGGTCAGCGCGCCCCGGCAGGTGTTATCCGGCCGGTCGTTCACCCATGTCTGACCGTTCCAGCGGAACAGGTCGGGGCAGACCACACCCGGCGGCGGGTATGGCCAGCCCTCCATCCGCACCTGCCCCACAGCCCAAGCTTGGGTGCCGCTCAGCGCGGCGACATCGTTGAGTTCCTTGAGTTGCTTCACGGATTCGGTGTATCCGTAGGGAAAGGACAGGTGGTCCCAGACCGGCGCAAGTGTCGCGCCCGCCGGGGCCGCGGTCGCCAGGCTCGCGGTGAGCGCGACCGCGCCGAGAATTCTGCTGGATGTCAGGGATAATATTTTTCGCTTGGTCACGAACGCTTTCGTACCATCGCTGGTCAGCCGCGCACATGGCCTAGGGAATGCATAGGGGCCCTGGAGGAAAATCATAGGGACCCTAGGGGGTCCGTGGGGCGCAGAATACCAGCGCCTTGGCCAATGACGTTTTCTCGCTGAATTTCAGCTGATCTGCCGGTGTTCGAAATGGACGTCGCGTTCCGCGTCAGCTCGCTTGCCGACGCGCCGCGCCAATGTTCACGCCCAGCGCGGGTTGTTCAGGAAATCCCAGCTCTCCATCCACATCGGAGGCAAGTCCGCCTTCTGCTACGCCGGGCAGTGCCCAGTGAGCGGGCCCGGGTCTAGTGGTAGGCCGAGCCCTGGCGCGGCAGGGTGGCCGTCACGATCAGGCCGCCGCCTTCGCGGGGACGGGCCGAGACCTCGCCGCCGTGCGCGAGGGCGATCGACCGCACGATGGACAGCCCCAGCCCCGCGCTCTTCGCCGTGACCACACGATCGGGCCCGAGCCGGCGGAAGGGCTTGAACAGCGCCGGGATCTCGTAGGGCGGCACAACGGGCCCGGTGTTGCTGACCTCCACCTCGACGCGGCCGTCGTGCGCGATGCGGCTGACGGCCCGCACCCAGCCGGTGCCGTCGTCGGTGTTGTGCCGGATGCCGTTCTCGACCAGGTTGTGCACCAGCCGTTCGAGCAGCATCGCGTCCCCGCTGGTCGGCGCGGGGCCGGCCGCCTCCTGCAGGGTGACCTTCGTCTCCTCGGCCTCGGCGGTGACCTGCGCGACCACGTGGGACACCACATCGGCCAGGTCCACCGGCGACCGGTCACCGATCTCGTGCTCGGCGCGGGCCAGGAGCAGCAGTCCGGAGATGAGCCGTTCGTGCCGGGCGTTGATCTCCAGCAGGCTCTCGCCGAGCTGCTTGACGTCGGCCGAGGCCGTACGGCGGTGCATGGCCAGCTCGACCAGCGCCCGGTTCAGCGTGAGCGGCGTGCGCAACTCGTGCGAGGCGTTGGCGACGAACCTGCGCTGCCCGTCGAAGGAGTGGTCGAGCCGTTCGACCATCGTGTCGAAGGTGTCGGCGAGCTCCTTCACCTCGTCCGCCGGGCCGTTCAGGGCGATCCGCTCGTGCAGGCCACGCTCGGCGACCGGCGCGGCGGCGATCCGCCGCGCGGTCTCGGTCACCTGGCGGAGCGGCGTGAGCACCCGTCCGGCGACCACCCACCCCACTCCTGACGCCGCGCCGCCGACCACGACCAGCGCGATCGCTCCCTGGGTGAGCAGTGAGGTGGTCGCGGCACCGCGCAGCAGGGTCTCCTGCTGCTTCATCCAGTTCATGGCCGTGTCGCGCTCCAGCGAGCCGGGGCCCTGGCCTCTGACGATGATGGATACCGTCTTCTGCTGGAGCTGCTGGTTGAACAGCAAGTACGTGACGCCGAGCAGCGTCAGTCCCGCGACGAAGAACAGCGTGCCGTACACCAGGGTGAGCCGGCCGCGGAGCGTGGGAGCCGTCATGGAATCTGATACCCCACGCCCGGCACGGTCTCCACCACCGACGGCTCCCCCAGTTTGCGGCGCAGCTTGAGTATGGTCAGGCGCACCGCGCTGGTGAACGGGTCGGCGTGCTCGTCCCACGCCTTCTCCAGCAGGTGCTCGGCCGACACCACGCCGCCGTCGGCGAGCAGCAGCTCGGCCAGCACGGCGAACTCCTTCTTCGACAGCGGCACGTACCTGCCGTTCCTGAACACCTCCCGGCGCGCGGGATCGAGGGTGATCCCCGCCCGCCGCAGCACCGGCGGCGCGGCGGGGCGCGAGCGCCGCCCGAGCGCCAGGACGCGGGCCGCGAGCTCGGGGAAGGCGAACGGCTTGGACAGGTAGTCGTCGGCGCCGAGGGAGAGCCCGGTCACCCGGTCGCCGATCTCGGCGGCGGCGGTGAGCATCAGCACCCGCGCGGTCGACTCGGACTCGACCAGCTCCCTGCACACGTCGTCACCGTGCACGCGCGGCAGGTCGCGGTCCAGGACGACCACGTCGTAGTCGTTGACCGCGAGCCGCTGCAGCGCCGCCTCCCCGTCGTGCGCGGTGTCGACCGCGTGCGTCTCGTCACGCAGCCACTCGGCTATCGCGTCGGCGAGCATGCGCTCGTCCTCGACCACCAACACGCGCATCGCGGCCCCTGTCTCTTCTGTCATGTACAGGGGTGATCGTGCCGGATGCGTTGTTTGTTCGGCGTTAGCACCGGTGGAAACGCCGGGGAAACGCGCCGCCCGATTGCATTCGTCTCACATGGCCGGCGGAACGGACCGGCCACCGTACGAGGAGAAGAACATGCGACGAGGCATCCTGGCGGCGATCCCGCTGGCACTGGCCCTTGCCCTGACCGGATGCGGCGCGGACGAGGGAGGCGGCGCCAACGTGGCGTCCGTGAGCAGCGGCAAACCGGCCGCCGCCCCCAGTGCCTCGGCCGGCGAGGACCGGGCGGCGAAGGGGCTCAAGTTCGCCCAGTGCATGCGCGAGCACGGCGTCCCCATGGACGACCCCGAGCCCGGCAAGGGGGTCATGCTCAAGATGGACAACAGCATCTCCCCGGAGACGGCGCAGAAGGCCCAGGAGGCCTGCAAGGAATTCGCGCCGAGCGGCGGTGGGCCGGGCGGGAAGGTGGACCCCAAGATGGCCGAGCAGATGCGCAAGTACTCCCAGTGCATGCGGGACAACGGCGTCGAGGCCTTCCCCGACCCTGACGGCGGCATGCTGCGCATGGACAGCGCGGCCGGCGAGGACCCGGACTTCAAGACCGCGCAGGAGAAGTGCAAGGAGTTCATGCCCGGGATGATGGGCCAGGGCGGCTCCTGATGGGCACGGCCACCCTCGACGACAAGGTGGCGGCGGGCGGGGATCGCCCCCGCCGCCGCCGCGGTCGCGGCAGGCGGGTCGCGGGCCTGCTCGTCGCGGTAGCCGTCATCGGTACGGCCGGCGTGGCCGTGAACGGCCTGGGCCTCCTGGGCGGCGACCGTACGACGGACAAGACGGTCAGCGCTCTGCCGCCCGCCACCACCACGGTGACCAGGCAGACGCTGCTCGACACGCTGGACGCCGACGGCGATCTCGGCTACGGCCCGACCACGACGGCGGTGAGCAGGAAACCGGGCACGGTCACCTGGCTGCCGGACAGCGGCGACACGATCACCAGGGGCAAGTCCCTGTACCGGCTCGACACCAAGCCGGTGGTGCTGATGTACGGCAGGACGCCCGCCTACCGCGACCTGCGGATCGGCACCGAAGGCAGGGACGTCGAGCAGCTCGAACGCAACCTCAAGGCCCTCGGCTACGACGGCTTCACCGTGGACGACGAGTACACCGACTCCACGGCCGACGCGGTCAGAGAGTGGCAGGAGGACCGGAACCTCGACGAGACGGGCGTCGTCGAGCTCGGCCGGGTCGTCTTCGCCGCCGGCAAGGTACGCGTGGACAGCCTGGAGGCCGAGGCCGGCCAGCCCACCGCGCCGGGCCAGAAGGTGCTCTCCTACACCGGCACCGACAAGGTGATCACGGTCAAGCTGGAGACGGAGGACCAGCGGGTGGCGAAGAAGGGCGCCAAGGCGTCGATCACGCTGCCCGGCGGCAAGACCGTGTCCGGCAAGGTCACCGAGGTCGCCACCATCATCGAGCCGGGCGAGGGGCAGGGCGCGGATCCCGAGACGCGCGTCGAGGCGCTCATCTCCCTCGGCACGCAGAAGGCCGCCAAAGGCCTCGACAAGGCCGCGGTGGACGTGACCTTCACGGCCTCGAAGCGCAAGAACGTGCTGACCGTCCCGATCGCCGCGCTCGTGGCGCTCCAGGAAGGCGGGTACGGCGTGGAGGTCGTCGAAGGCGGCAAGTCCCGCTATGTCGGTGTGAAGACTGGTCTGTTCTCTGGCGGCCGGGTCGAGATCTCCGGCGACGGCCTCACCGAGGGCATGAGCGTCGGGATGCCCCGATGATCTCCCTCACGGACGTCACCCGCTCCTATTCCGGCGGGGTCACCGCGCTCGACAAGGTGTCCCTGGAGATCGAGCGCGGCGAGCTCGTCGCCATCGTCGGCCCGTCGGGCTCGGGCAAGTCGACGATGCTCAACGTCGTCGGCACGCTCGACCGCCCGACCTCAGGAACCGTCCGCATCGACGGGTACGACGTGGCGAAACTGTCGGACGGCCAGCTCTCCGCGCTGCGGGCGACCCGCATCGGCTTCGTCTTCCAGCACTTCCACCTCGCCGCCAAGGTCCCGGCGGTCGACAACGTGGCCGACGGCCTCGTTTACACCGGTATCGGGCGGGCCGAACGACGGCGGCGGGCCGCGGCCGCGCTGGAGCGGGTCGGGCTCGGCCACCGCCTCGACCACGAGCCGCACGAACTGTCCGGCGGCGAACGGCAGCGCGTGGCCATCGCCAGGGCCGTGGCGGGAGATCCCCCGCTGCTCCTGGCCGACGAGCCGACCGGCGCGCTGGACTCCGTCTCCGGGACCGGGGTGATGGACCTGCTGCACGATCTGAACGCGGCCGGCACCACCATCGTGATCATCACGCACGACCGGGAGATCGCCGCGAGCCTGCCCCGGCAGGTACGGATGCGCGACGGCCAGATCGTCTCCGACTCCGCGGCCGAAGAGAAGGTGGCCTGATGGCAGCCGTCATCGAGCACGCGAGACTGCCGAAGCTGACTCCGGCCAGGATGAAGCCGGGCGATGTGCTGCGGGTCGGCGCCGTCGGCCTGCGGACCCGCCCGCTGCGGGCGTTCCTGTCCGCGCTCGGCATCGCGATCGGCATCGCGGCGATGATCGGCGTGGTCGGCATCTCGTCCTCATCGGGCGCCGAGCTCGACCGTACGCTCTCGGCTCTCGGCACCAACCTGCTCACCGTCTCCTCCGGGCATACGCTGATGGGCGAGCAGGCCAAGATGCCGGTCGAGGCCGAGGCGATGATCGAGCGGATCGGGCCGGTCCAGGCCGTCTCGGCGGCCGGGAAGGTCGGCGACGCCAAGGCCTACCGGTCGGAGGAGGTGCCCAAGGCGCAGACCAACGGCCTCAACACCTACGCCGCCCGGCTCGACCTGCCCGCCACGGTGGGCGCGACGCTGCGCAGCGGCACCTGGCTCAACACGGCCACCGAGCGCTACCCGGCCGCGGTGCTCGGGTCGAGCGCGGCCCAGCGGCTCGGGGTGGGCGCGGCGGGGCCGGACACGCAGGTGGTCGTGGGCGGCAAACGGTTCACGGTCGTCGGCGTACTCGACCCGGTGCCGCTCGCCGAGGAGCTGGACACCGCGGTGCTGGTCGGCTGGCCCGTCGCGGAGGCCGAGCTGGACTTCGACGGGTACCCGACGACTCTCTACACCCGCACGGAGGAGGCCAGCCTGGAGTCGGTCCGCTCGGTGCTGGCGGGCACGGCCAATCCGGAGGCGCCCAACGAGATCGACGTCTCCCGCCCGTCCGACGCGCTGGCCGCCAAGCAGGCCACCAGCCAGGCGTTCACCGGGCTGCTGCTGGGCGTCGGGGCGGTCGCGCTGCTCGTGGGCGGCGTCGGGGTGGCCAACACCATGGTCATCTCGGTGCTGGAACGGCGCTCGGAGATCGGCCTGCGCCGCTCGCTCGGCGCGACCCGGGGGCAGATCCGCACGCAGTTCCTCGCCGAGTCGCTGCTGCTCTCGGCGCTCGGCGGGGCGGGCGGGGTGCTCATCGGGACCGGGGTCACGATGGGGTACGCGCTGTACCAGGGCTGGCCCGCGGTGATCCCGGGGTGGGCGACAGCGGGCGGGCTCGCCGCCACCCTGGCCATCGGCGCCGTCGCCGGCCTCTACCCGGCGGTCCGCGCCTCCCGCCTCTCCCCGACCGAGGCCCTCGCCACCCCCTGACCACCCACCCACCCGCCCGACCGCCACCGCCCGGCGGTCGGGCGCGAACAGTCGGGCGCGGACCTGGGTCGTGTGGTCAGCGCTGGGTGGGCAGTCCGACGGCGAGGGCGGCGAGCATGCGCTTCATGGTGGGCTGGAACGGCAGGCAGCGGGCCGCGATGTCCGGGTCCTGGGCGTAGAGCTCCCGCAGGGCGGGCGGCGGGTTCGCCATCGGGTAGAGCACGCCCGCAAGCGCGGCCGCCGCCCCGGTCAGCTCGATCCCCTCGCCGGTGGTCAGGCCGGGGTAGGCCAGGGCGACGCGCGCTCCGAGGTCGTCGACCGTACCGATCATGGCGCGCTTGAAGGCGCGGGCCGCCGAGACCGAGATGTTGTGCTCCAGCGTGATCGAGACGTGGCCCAGCAGGTCGCAGAAGAGCGTCCGCTCGGTCAACGTGTCGACCAGCGCGGCGATCACGTCGTCGGGCGAGGCGGCCGTGGCGAGCCGGGCGACGACCTCGTCCGACCAGGCGAGCCACTCCTCGACGGCGAGTTCGAGGTAGATCTCCTCCCGGGTCCCGAAATATCGCACCACGTTGGATTTCGCCAGCCCGACCGCCGTCGCGACCCCGCCCAGGCTGACGTTACGGACCCCGACCTCGATGGCAAGCTGCCGCGCGGCGGCGAGGATGGCCTCGCGCCGCTGCTGCTTGTGCTCCGGACGCCTGGCCCGGACGAATACCGATCGTGTCATCTCCGAGCCAAGCATACGAGCAAGATAACGAAACATCGTTCTCTTGTTAAGATTACGCCGTCCTGTTAACGTCACCCCATATGACGCGAACCCACCCGGAGGGACATGTGGTCACGCTGCGTATGCGGGTGAACGGCATAACTCGCTCGCTCGATATCGAACCATGGGTCAGCCTGCTCGACGCGCTACGCGAGCGACTCGACCTGACCGGCACGAAGAAGGGCTGTGACCAGGGCGCCTGCGGTGCCTGCACGGTGCTGGCCGATGGCGAGCGGATCAACTCCTGCCTGGCTCTCGCGGTGCAGTACGAGGACCGCGACATCACCACCATCGAGGGGGTCTCGCACCCGCTCCAGCAGGCGTTCATCGAGCACGACGGCTTCCAGTGCGGTTACTGCACCTCCGGCCAGATCTGCTCGGCGATCGGCATGCTGGCCGAGCACGGGGCGGGGATGCCCAGCGCGGTCACCGACACCGAGCGGGGAGCCACCGGGCTGTCGGAGGCCGAGATCAGGGAGCGCATGAGCGGCAACCTGTGCCGCTGCGGCGCGTACAACGGAATCGTCGAGGCCATCAAGGAGGTGGCGCGATGAAGCCGTTCGCGTACATCAGCGCCCCCGACGTGGCGACGGCCGTCCGCGTGATCGCGGCGGAGCCCAACGCGAAGTTCCTCGGCGGCGGGACGAACCTCGTCGACCTGATGCGCGAGGACATCGAGCAGCCCGACACGGTGGTCGACATCACCCGGCTGCCCTTGACCGAGATCGAGGAGCTGCCCGGCGGCGGCGTGCGCGTCGGAGCGCTGGTGCGCAACAGCCACCTGGCCGCCAACCGGCTGATCAGGACCCGCTATCCGCTGCTGTCGCAGGCGCTGCTCGCGGGCGCATCGGCGCAGCTGCGCAACATGGCCACCGTGGGCGGCAACCTGCTGCAGCGCACCCGGTGCCCCTACTTCTACGACGGCGCCGCGGCCTGCAACAAGCGCGAGCCCGGCAGCGGCTGCGACGCGATCGGCGGCTTCAACCGCAACCACGCCGTTCTCGGCGTGAGCGACGACTGCATCGCCACACATCCCTCGGACATGTGCGTCGCGCTCGCCGCGCTGGACGCCATCGTCGAGGTGGAGAGCGTGCGCGGCCTGCGGCGCGTGCCGCTGGCCGACTTCTACCGGCTGCCCGGCGGCACCCCGCATCTGGAGACGGCGCTGGAGCCGGACGAGCTGATCACCGCGGTCGAGGTGCCGGAGCTGACGGCGCCCTCCTGTTACCGCAAGGTGCGCGACCGGGCCTCGTACGCGTTCGCCCTGGTGTCGGTCGCCGCCGCGCTGGAGGTCACGGACGGGGTGGTGACGGAGGTACGGCTGGCGCTCGGCGGGGTGGCGGCCAAGCCGTGGCGGGCCCGCCAGGCCGAGGCGGTGCTGCTCGGCGCCCCGGCCACCGAGGAGTCGTTCCGCCGGGCGGCGGAGGCGGAGCTGGAGCCGGCGGTCGGCCGGCCGGACAACACCTTCAAGATCGAGCTGGCCCAACGGACGATCGTGGCGACACTGCGGCGGCTCAGCGACAGGGGGACGGCATGACCACCATCGAGACGCAGAGCCCGCCGCGCGAGCGGGCCGTCGGCCAGGGGATCGACCGGGTCGACGGCCCGGAGAAGACAACGGGCAAGGCCCGGTTCGCGGCCGAGTTCCCGTACCCGGACCTCGCCCACGCCGCCCTGGTGCACGCGACGGTCGCGCGCGGCCGGATCACCGGCATCGACGTCAAGGCGGCCGAGGCGGTGACGGGCGTCCTGTCGGTGATCACCCACCTGAACGCGCCCGTGCTGAAGCCGCCGGCCGCGCAGAGCATGCTCGACCTGAGCACGATGGTCTCCCCGACGTCGGTCAACTACCTCAACACCGACGAGGTGCACTGGGACGGCCAGCCGGTGGCGGTCGTCGTCGCGGAGAGCCTGGAGGCGGCGCGGCGCGGCGCGGCCCTGGTCGAGGTGACCTACCAGGAGTTCCCGGCCGCGGTGGACTTCGCCGCGGAGCAGGCGAACGCCAAGCCGCAGAAGAACAGCATGCTGGGGTCGGGCAGCAGCAAGAAGGGCGACGCGGAGGCGGCGCTGGCGGCGGCACCGGTGTCGGTGGACCTGCGCTTCACCACCCCGCCCCACAACCACAACGCGATCGAGCCGCACGCGACCACGGCCGTCTGGGACGGCGACCGGCTGACCGTCCACGAGGGCAGCCAGGCCATCGCGTGGATGCGCAAGCACCTCGCGCTCAGGTTCGGCATCCCCGAGCGGAACGTCCGCATGACCTCCCCGTATGTCGGCGGCGGCTTCGGCGGCAAGGGCCTGATCTGGCCGGGCACGATCCTGACCGCGCTGGCCGCCCGGGCGACCGGCAGGCCGGTGCGGATGATGCTGACCAGGGAGGGCGTCTACCGTACGGTCGGCGGGCGCACGCCCTCGGCCCAGCGCGTCGCACTCGGTGCCGACCGGGACGGCAAGCTGACCGCGCTGATCCACACCAGCATCACCAGGACCGGGAAGGCGGGCGGCGGCCCCGAGGGGGTCACCCGCGCCTCGGGACACCTCTACGACGCCGAGAACATCCTCCTCCAGCAGCACCTCGTCGAGATGGACCTGATCCCCAACACGTTCATGCGCGCGCCCGGCGAGTCCATCGGCACGTTCGCACTGGAGGCGGCGGTCGACGAGCTGGCCAGTGAGCTCGGCGTCGACCCCATCGAGCTGCGGATGCGCAACGAGCCCGCGCGCAGCCCGCTCGACGGCAAGCGCTTCGCGCACCGGATGCTGCGCGAGGCGTACGCGCTGGGCGCCGAGCGGTTCGGCTGGGCCGAGCGCACGCCGGAGCCCGGCTCGATGCGCGACGGCAGGTGGCTCGTCGGCATGGGGGTGGCCACGGCCTACCACCCGTCGGTGCAGTTCACGGCCAACGTCACCGCGCGGCTCTCGGCCGACGGCACGGTCGTGGTGCGCTGCGGCTTCCAGGAGATGGGCATGGGCGGCGCGACCGCGCAGGCGCAGATCGCCGCCGACGAGTTGGGCGTGCCCTTTGAGGCGGTCCAGGTGGAGTACGGCGACACGGACCTGCCGACCGGGCCGATGGCGGGCGGTTCCGCGCAGACCGCGAGCATCGCGGCCGGCCTGCTGGTGGCCTGCGAGAAGCTGAAGAGTGCGGTGCTGGCCCTGGCCAAGCGCTCCGGCGACTCACCGTTGCGCGGGCAGCGGCTCGCCGGGGTCGAGGCCAGGGACGGCGGGCTCTACCGGCTCGACCGGCCGGACGCCGGCGAGAGCTACGAGACCATCCTGTCCAGGGCGGGGCGACCGTACGTCGAGGGCGTGGCCGGGGCTGAATCGGGCCTGGGGGCGGTGGCCGGGCAGGTCAGGTTCATGGCGAAGTTCCTCAGCGACCAGCGGCGCTGGGTCAAGGCCGCGTGCGGCGCCCAGTTCTGCGAGGTGCGCGTCGACCAGGACACGGGCGAGGTGCGGGTGTCGCGCTGGCTCGGCGTGTTCGACGTGGGCCGGGTGATCAACGCGAAGACGGCGGCCAGCCAGCTCCGGGGCGGCATCGTGATGGGGATCGGCATGGCGCTGTCGGAGGAGACGCTGGTCGACCCGCGCACCGGGCGCGTGATGAACCCGGGTCTTGGCGACTACCACGTCCCCGTGCACGCCGACATCCCGCCGATCGACATCCACTACCTGGACGATCCCGACCCGACCATGCCCCTGGGCCTGCTCGGCATCGGCGAGGTGAGCATCACGGGCGTCGCGGGGGCCATCGCGAGCGCCGTGCACCACGCCACCGGCAAGCGCGTCCGCGACCTGCCGATCACCCTCGACAAGCTGCTTTGACCGCCATGCCCGCTAGCCCCGTGGTCCGCATGTGAGTGTTCTTCAGCGGAGGTCTCGTGGATCGATGTCCAGGAGATGGTTGGAGGTCGGTGGGTCGGGGGGGGGTGACTGGCCGGTGCCCGGGATCAGCCGGATGCCGGCCAGTGCGTCCAGGATGAGCTTGCCGGTGGGGATGGCGGGCCGGCCGTGCTGCGCGCGGTACTGGCATTCGACCGCGCCATAGGGGCCGAACCAGTGCCACGTAGCCGCCTGCGCCGGGCCGGACAGGGCGGTCTCGCGCCATTAACCACACAGTTCAAATTCGAGGTTCTTCGGTTTCATTCGGTTTCATTCGGCGGATGGCAATCGAACGAGACCGGTGTTGTCATTCGGCATGTGAGCAGCGAACCGGAAGCGTTGCCTTTCCGAACTGCTCGACGGCATGCGACGACCGCCCGTCGACTTCATCGAGGCATTCGCGGTGCCCTTCTCGGCGCATGTGATGGGCGAGTCGGAAGCCGGGCGGGAAGCGATCATTCCGCTGTTCCAGGCGTACGCCGCCAACGGTTCCGCGGCCACGTCAGCCGGGCTCGTGCTGGCGACGCGCTTCAGGTCCTTCCTCCAGAGCCTGTTCGAGCGGGGACGACGCGGGCAGGTGGCCGAGGGCTTCATCAGCCATCTGGTCCAGGCCGGCGACGGCGCCGTGCGGTCCCCGGAGAGGAGTGTCATCCTCCTGAACGTGGACCCGAGCAAACGGAGTTGCTCGCCGACTGGCTGTCATTGGACGGTTACGCGTTAGGTCCGAAATCGGGGTGGCGGAATTTACCAGATTCCGCCATAAGGTGCAATCGTGGATTCCACCGACTTCCACTGAAGCACTGAAGGGCCCATAAGTAAATACACGGAGAGATGTGCGCTGACGTTGCAGAAAGCCGCCGCTCGTCTTTGGATCCATGCATGTTCTGGTATCTGAAGAGACCTTCCGCATACCCTCAACCCGTCAGGGAACTCAGGGATTTCTTACCGGCGGTAATGCGACTGTTGCCGACCGTGGCCCTGGTGCCCCAAGGTGGCCATGAGCGAAAATCGGCTCAAGATCGAATGGTTTTTGATAGGCAGTATCGATTGACTTTTGACAGGCAGCAATGATTGGTTAGGCAGCGGAGGTGAGTAATGTCGATTTCCGTTACGAACGAGCCGTCCCCCGTCGTCGACCAGTCGTCCGAACCACCGACCGTGAGGGAACTCGCCGATGCCCTGCAGGGCATCGACGGCTTCTCCGAATTCACTGCCGCCGCCGAAGGATTCATCAAGGGTGAGTTCTGCCTTGAGCAGGCGATGGAAGTGATGACCCCGTTCCTCCAAGGCGACATCTGCCAGAGCGCAGAAGAGCGGGAGCGGATTATCCAGCTGGGCCAGACCATTGAGGCCAAGTGCAGCTGGGTGTCCGTGGTCACCACCGTGACCGCCTGTACGCCCGCTTTCAGCTGCTCATGGGCCTGCTGCTAGGGGCATGAACAGCACCCCGCCGTATGACCATGACGACGGGCCGGGATCCGCTCCGGAATTTATCAGGGCGGATCCCTCGGTTTCGCAATCATCACCTGGGGAATGTCGGCTGATGTCTTCTGAACAGAAAATCCATCAAGCCCCGGATCTACTCGAGCAGATCAAACAGGAACTCGAGTCCATTGACGGAATGGCCGACTTTGTATCGGCTGCGCGAGGATTCATCCGTGGGGACCTTGAGTTGGACGAGGCCGCCGCGGTGATGATGCGTTTCCTGCACGGTGACGGATATGGCGGCGCGGACGAGCGCAAGCGAATTGTCGAACTGGCACAGGCGGTGGAGGCCCAGTGCGGATTCGTTGCTATCACGGTCAGCGTTTCAGCATGTACAGCCGGTTTCAGCTGTTCTTTAGCCTGTTGCTGAGGGGTCGTTTTGACAGCATTAGTCCATCCTGAACACGACGTCCCCCGCAAGACCGCTTTCACGGCTGGGCTACCTGTGCTCGACGAGGTGGCCGCGATCCGCATCCTCATCTCGTGCGGGGCGCTGCGCCCTGAGCAGGCGGCGGACCCGCGTCTCACGATCACCGATGAGTCCCGCCGCTGCCGGTGCCTGATCGTCCGGCTGGGTAGCGCCGGATGGGTGGTGAAGCAGGGCACGACGGCCGAGTCGCGCGAGTCGATGCGCCAGGAGGCGGCGGTCTACCGCGCTCTACAGCCGACCGCCTTCACTCCGCACCTGCCGGGGTTCCTCGCCTATGAAGAGGAGACCGGTCTGCTCGTCACCGAGTTCGTCGAAAGCAAGTCCCCGCGAGAGGTGAACGGGGACGAGCCAGAACGCCGGACGGCCCTCGCGCTGGGCATCGGCACCGTCCTGGCCCGTCTGCACCGGTTGGAGGGCGACCTCGGCCTGGACGACAAGCCGCCGCCCCCGATCCTGCGCTGCGGCTATCCGACGCTGGACTCCGTGGAGTTCCACAGCCCGGCGTCGCTGGAGGTCATCCGCACTGTCCAGGCGAACGACACCCTGATGTCGTTGCTCGCGACGGTGACGGAACGCTGGACCCCCGAGGTGGTCACCCACAACGACCTGCGCGGAGACAACATCCTTCTCCGTGATGACGACGAGCCCGTGTTGATCGACTGGGAGATGGGCGGCTGGGGCGACCGGCGCTGGGATATCGCGGGTCTGCTCTCCGAACGCCTGGTGTGGTGGCTGACCGACCCCGACCTCTGGGTGCCGTGGAATGAGCAGGTCGTCCCCAACGAGGCCGCGGTCGCGGGCATGCGGGAGATCAGGGACTTCGCCCACGTCTTCCTCGGCGGCTATCTCGTGGCGCTCACCGGTTCCCTCGATCTGCGCAAGGCCGGGTTGTCGGACCTGATGACCTGGTGCGCCGCGAGGCTGGTGCACTTCGCTATCGAGAACACCCACCAGCGCAACACGCCGCAGGTGACCGCACGGCAACTGATGCAGATGGCGGCGAACTTCCACCAGAACCCCGAGGTCGCCGCCCGGACCTTCTTCGGATTGGCGTTGAGCGATGTCGGCTGAGTACCGAAATGCGGCCGGGGCCGCACTCGCAGCCGGAACCGTCTCCAGCGGTTATGAGCTGGCCTGGTTCGGCGACGTGGTGGACACGATCCGCCCGTTGCCAGAAGCGGAGATGATGCGGGAGGCGGCCGGCGCGTTCCTCAGCCGGCTCCTCTACCGGGGCTTCTACCTGTTCGGGTGGCCGCGCAAGGATTTAGCGGCGTTCCGCGAGTCCATGCTGGAGGGCCTCCCGTCGAGCCGGTCCGCCAGGTTCATCAACGCGGCGGTCTACGCGGCGGGTGACGTCCCGCCCCGGGTGGTCACGCGGCCCGTGGGCGAGTTCCGCGGCGAGCCGGCGATCGACCTTGACGGCGTGCTGGTGCGGCTGGATCTGGACGGCTCTCCGCCTGACACGATCGAAGTGCGCCGACCGTACATCTCCATCACCAAGTCGCCTGGCTTCGTGCTGTTTCGCGGCCCCGCAGGCCCGCCGTCCGCCGACGGGCAGCGGCTCGTCCGCCTCTATTGGAACGTGACCGCAGGCGGAGCGATCGGACTCGTCTCCTTGCTCTCGCGGGAACTGGGTGAGCTTGGGCTCTGCTACGAGTTCAAGGTCATACATGCCGACGCGCAATACCTCGATCGCGCGGACACGGCCGTCCTCTATATGGGCCATCTGGACCTGGTGCGGGCCTGGTCGAAGTTGCGGGAGATCCATGCCCGGTTGCTGCCGAACATGCGGCCCTACGTCCCCGCGCTGACCCGCAAGGTCGGCCTCGGCCTGGCGCTGGCCGAGGACCCCGGCGGCGGCAACAGCTACGGCATGTTCGTCTGCGAGGCGATCGCGGGCGGTGCGATCCAAGCGCTCGTCGAGGGCCGCACCGAACCTGCTGAGCGGCTGGAGTACGTCGCGAACTGGTTCGCAGACGCAGGCAGGTCGCTGGACACGCCCTACGCGAGCGAGGCGGTGCTGGAGACGGTCGTCGGCGAGCTGACGGCCGTCCCGGCGCAAAGGTCGGTCGCGCCCGCTGCTCCGTCCGACTACGACCTTCTCGGTCAGGTGGATCGCATCGCCGCCCGGATCGCCCGCGGCGCGCTGGTCCAGGGCGATCGGTGCACCTGGCTGAAGCCCCATCAGGACGAGGGTGGCCGGAGCGTCTGGACGCCCATGGAGGCCGACCTCTACGGCGGTACCGCCGGGATGGCGTTGTTCTTCGCCCATCTCGCAGACAAAACGGGCGACCGGTCTCATGCCGAGCTCGCTCTGGCAGCCTCACGCCAGACGCTGGACATTGCGGCCGGCCTGCCTGGCGAAGGTCTGTACAGCGGTGTCTCAGGCGCTGGCCTGGCTGTGGTGCTGGCAGGGAAGGCCCTCGGCGACTCCGATCTGGCCCAGGACGGCTGCGCGCTGGTTATCCAGTCGGCGCAGCGGCTGCTCGCGGCCGACGGCCCTGTCTCCCCTGATGTGGTGGAGGGCGTGGCCGGTGCGCTGATCGCGATGCTGGGCGCCGATGCGCTCGGGGGCCAAGATCTGGTCGGCCGCCTGGGCGACCTGCTCGTTCGCCTGGGCACTGAGGACGCGGCGGACGGGCTCTGCTGGCTCGACGCGCTCCGCGGCGACGAGATGGGCTTCATCGGGTTTGCCCACGGAGCCTCCGGCTGCGGGCTCGCGCTGGGCGAGGCGGGCCGCGTGCTGGGAGAACAGCGCTTCCTCGACGCCGCCGAGCGCGCGTTCCGCTACGAGAGGCACTGGTTCGACCAGACCGAGGGCGACTGGCGAGACGTCCGCTCCCTCCAGGAACGCGGCAAGAACGGTGATCCGCGTCTGGAACCGGACGTCTACCGGCACGACTGGTGCTATGGGGCTCCCGGGATCGGGCTCGCCCGCACGGCTCTGCTTCTGCCCGGCGACAAGGCGCCCGCCGAGGTGGTCCAGGACGCCCGGATCGCCTTCGCCAAGACGGCACGCATCGGAGAATCGTTTCCGCAGCTCATCTACGACAGCTGCCTCTGCCACGGAGCGGCCGGTATCGCCGACGCGCTGTCGCTCTTCCCTGCGGAGTTCGCGTCGCCGGACCGCGATCGGATGGCCCGGGAGCTTACCCACCACTCGCTCATGGCCTACCACGACGATCTGACCTGGCCTGCGGGGCATGGACTCATGCTCGGCGCGGCCGGGGTAGCGCACAGCGCGCTGCGCAGGCTCGATCCGGCGATCGTGTCGCCGCTGTTACCGCTCCCGCACCGTCCTGAGGCGTCCGGCCTCGCTTCCGTAGAGGAGACATCACCCCGTGGAGTCTGAGAAGGAAAAGCAGAGGCCCGACCTGCCGGAACTCATGGCCCAGCTCGAGCGTTCAATGGCCGGAATTCTCGGCATCGACCAGTTCATCGGAGCGGGTGCGGCGTTCGTCAAAGGCGAGGAAGTCGACATCGACGCGGCCGTCGACGGGATGATGTCGTTCTTCACCGGCGAGATCGGCGGCAGTTCGGTCGAGCGTCAGCGGCTGCTCCAGCTCGCGCAGACGATGCGCCGCCAGGCCGGTGGCGTCCCCATTTTCATGCTGACGTTCACCACGTGCAGTGAGGTGTTCACGTGTTCCTACGCCTGCTGCTGAGGGCTGTGAAACCGTGACGAGGTGAGCACTGTGAAAGCCGTTCAGAAATCCGGCGAAGATCTCGGTGAGAGTGCAGGGCAGACGGAGGTTCTCAAGGTCACAGGGCTGAGCAAGTCCTACGGTGGGATGCCCATCCTGCGTGGGGTGGGCTTCTCACTGCGTCCCGGCGAGGCGCTGGCCGTCGCCGGGCCGAACGGTTCGGGGAAGTCGACGCTGCTGAAGTGCGTCGCCGGCTGCGAGGACATCGACGAAGGCCAGATCACACTGGACGGGGAAGAGCTCTTCGAGTCAGATCCCGTGGTGCGGGCGGCGATGGCCTGCCTGCTCGATGACGTCGACTACTTCCCCGACCTGTCGGTGGTCGATCATCTTCGGCTCTACGCGTGGGCGCACGGAACGGCTGACCCTGAGGCTGAGGTCGAGGCGATCCTGGCAGACCTCGACCTGGCCCGGGCAGCCGATCAGTTGCCTGTCACTCTCTCGAGCGGCCAGCGGCACCGGCTGGGCCTGGCCTCCTGCATGGTGCGACCGCGCCGCGTCCTCGTCCTGGACGAGCCCGAACAGCGGCTGGACGCCCAGGGCCGGGCCTGGCTGGCCGACCGGCTGCGTGCGGAGAAGGCCGCGGGCGTGGGCATTCTGTTCGCCTCCCATGACCGCGAGCTGATCGACGCCGTCGCGGACCGGATCATCGAAGTCGTGCAATGAGGGTCACCGAAACCATGCGGGCGACGCCGAGCGCGGCCGAACTACGCGGATGGGTCCGGGCCAGGAGGACGCGACCGCCTACGGCGTTCACGGCGTCGTTGTTGTTCGAGCGGCTCCTCTACCTCATGGTTCCCGGGACTGTCGCCGTCCGGCTGGTTGGCGCCGGGCTTGGGACGGCGGGCAAGGAGCCGCTCGCCTCGATCGAGATTGTGCGGTCGATGGCGGTCGTCGTCATGGCGTTGTGCCTCGTGTTCCTGGCGAAGGCGCTGCTGGCGTTCGGGCCACTGCATGTCGATGCGCCCGAGCGCACCTGGCTGTTCAGCACACCGGTCGACCGGGGGCGGCTCCTCCTCGGCCGCTTCGCTCTCGCGACGGCGGTCGGCGCCATTGCCAGCACCTTGCTGGGCGTCGCCTTTGCCGCGGCGGCCGGGCTTCCCGTCCCGGCCGTGCCGTGGCTCGTGTCGTGGGCCACCATCGGCTCGTCCGTGACGTGCGTGTGCGTCTGGGCACAGGCCCGGCTGCGGTCGGTCGCCCGGGTGCAGCAGTGGCTCAACGCCGTGGCATGCGCGATCTTCGGTGCCGGGGTGGTCGCGCTGATCGCGCACCCCGGTGATCCGCTGCCGGGCCCTGAGCGGCTCGATTCCGTGGTGTACCAGGCCTGTGCGCTGCTGATGGTCGTCGTCCTGCTCCTGGTCGTGGTCGTCCTCGGTCGGCGCGGCCTCGGCTCGGTCTCGCGGTCGACCCTGTCGTCCGGGGTGGAGCTGGCGAACGCCACCCGGGCGTCGATCATGTCACTCGACGCCACCCTGTTCTGGCCTGTCGTGCTTGAGCGGCGGGCGCGCAGGGTGGCCAGGGTGCGTCCGGCGCCGATCAGGGGAGGCCGGTTCGGTGCGTTGGTGCGGGCCGATCTTGCCCGGGTGCGCCGCGGCCGTACCGGTCTGTTCATCTGGGCGGCGCTGATCGCGGTCCCCTACGCGGCGCATATGAGCGGGGTGTCCGATCTTCTGTCGGCCCTGCAGGTCATCATCGCGTTCCTGGCCGTCGACCGGCTCGCCGGAGGGCTGCGGATCGTCTCACGCTCGCCCGCGATCCGCCGGACGCTCGGCGGATCGGACCGGCTGCTCACCGCCGCCCATCTGGTGGTCCCGGCGGCGGGCGCGGTGATCTGGGTGACGGTGACCGCCGTGATCTCGGGGATCCCTCCGATCGCCGCGGTGATCTCGGCCGTGGGCGCGGTCGCGGTGAGCTACCGGGTGGCGACCAGACCGCCCATGGACTACAGCGGCGGCCTGATCGACTTCGGAGTCTTCGGCCCGACCCCAGTGGGGCTGGTGCGCCAGCTGGCCCGCGGACCCGCGCTTCTGGTCGGGCTCGCGCTGCTGCAGAGCCTGGTGGCGGGATGACGCTGGTGCTACCGGACACGCAGCTCGAGGGCGACACGGGTCATCGCCTCATCGACTCTTCCGGTCTCCAGCCCCGCTTCGGCGGCGAGTGCGGTGAGATCGTCGATGGTTCTGTCGGGATCGGCCATGACCGCCTCCAGCCACAGGGCCATACCGGTGTCGACCGCCCGGACGCGTTCGCTCAGGCAGACCTCGGACAAGAGAATCCTGCCCTGCGGACCTGCGGCCTGGGCGCAGTTGCGCAGCAACCGCACGGCGTCGGCGTCATCCCAGTCGGCCAGGATGGCCGACAGCAGGTAGACGTCGGCGCCCTCGGGCAGCGGGTCGAAGAAACTGCCGCCCACCGCGGTCGCGCGATCGGCGGTCCCGGCTGCGCTGAAGCGGCGTTGTGCCACGTTCGCGAACACCGGCAGATCCAGGACGGTCACCCGCAGCGCCGGGTATTCAGAGATCAGCACCTCCGCCAGAGCGCCGGTGTGGCCGCCGACGTCCACCGCCGTGCGGGCCTCCTTCCAGCAGGGATGCCTGGTGACCACCTCGATGTCGAAGCCCGGCGGCACCGCGTGCGACCACAACTCGTCCTCGACGTTCCCCACTTCATTGACATGGGCCCATAGATCGGTCCCATACATACCGTGGTAGACCGACTCACCGGTCCTCAAAGTGTGAAGGAGATGAATTGCCGACAATTCTGTCCGGCCCATTAGCCCCTCGACGTCCAGCGATTCGAACGGCCAGAAACGGCCATTTTCGCGACGCAGCGCCGCGCCTAGTTCGGTGAGCTGATAAAGGTCGCCATCTTGGCTCAGGATATTCAGGGTCACCAGGTGCTTTAGCAGCTTTTCGAGCGGCCTCGGCATAGTGGCAGTGAGGCGCGCCAGCTCCTGAAGAGGCAGCTGACCTGTGCCTACGTGGTCGGCAATGCGCAGGGTGACCGCTGCTCGCACCGCCATAGGAGTGACCAGGTCCGCCATGGAAATAATCTTCTGGTGGAGTGCCATATCGGCGCTCATCGGGCCTCCGCGGTTAGCGCACACGTCAATGTCGTATTTTCGTGGCCTGCGGAACCATTGTGCCATTGCGCATTGTGGCAGGCAAGGTGTCGCAAGTATCGTCGGAAACATGAAATCGGTCGCTGCGCGGTTCTCCGAGCATTTTGACGTGATAATCGTAGGGGGTGGGCCAGTCGGCCTCATGGTCGCCTGCGAACTGGCCCTGGCGCGGGTGCGGGTGATGGTCGCCGAACGCAGATACGACACCGATCAGACGATCAAGGCATTCGGGCTTCACATCTCGACCGTGGAAGCCCTGCGCAGGCGTGGGTTGCTTCCGAGGGTGCTCGAGGCGCAGCGACTCCACACACGGAACGTCCTGGCGTCGTTGGCCACCCGGCGCCGCCCGCTGCCACCGCCCGATCCGGCG
Source organism: Nonomuraea sp. NPDC049269 (assembly GCF_043197155.1). NCBI lineage: Bacteria > Bacillati > Actinomycetota > Actinomycetes > Streptosporangiales > Streptosporangiaceae > Nonomuraea > Nonomuraea sp. NPDC049269. The sequence continues at coordinate 253,068 of NZ_JBICSO010000011.1, read as the reverse complement.
TTCGCGAACGCCGCCGGCCATTTCGCGGGCCTTACCATCCCGAGGGACCAGGTCGAATACGGCGATCCGCGCTTCGGCGGGCCCGATATGCCGCGCGACATGTTGCCCCTCAGCCAGCAGACGCTGGAGCGGATCCTGGCCGAACACGCCGTCGACCTCGGGGTCGATCTCCGCAGGGGGGCGGAGCCGACGGACTTCACCGAGGACGAGGACGGCGTTGACGTGAGTCTCGCCTCTGGCGAGCGTCTGCGCTGCTATTGGCTCGTGGGTGCCGACGGCGGCCGCAGCATGGTGCGCGGGAGCGCCGGTTTCGACTTCCCGGGAACCGACCCTGAGATCACCGGACGGCAGGCGCTGGCGGAGTTCGAGAACCCGGAGGTCCTGCGCGCGGGCTGGAACCGCACCGGGACAGGCTTCTATGTCTACACCCCGCTGGCCAACCGGATCCTCACGGTCGAGATGGACGGTCCGCCCGACGACCGGCACAGCCCGATCACGCCGTCGGAGCTCCAAGCCAGCTTGCGGAGAGTCTCGGGAACCGACATCACGGTGGCCTCGATCGAGACGGCGACCCGGTTCACCGACAACGCCCGTCAGGCGAGCACCTATGTGAAGGGGCGGGTCATTCTGGCGGGTGACGCCGCGCATGTGCACTCCCCGTTCGGCGGGCAGGGGCTCAACCTCGGGATCGGCGACGCGATGAACCTCGGCTGGAAGCTCGCCGCGACGGTGCGCGGCTGGGCTCCGAGCGGATTGCTCGACACCTACACGCGGGAGCGGCATCCGGTTGGTGCGTGGGTGCTGGACTGGACTCGCGCGCAGATCGCGCTGATGCGGCTGGATCCGAGGACTGAATCCCTGCGGAGGATCATGGGGGATCTGCTCGGCACCCCGGACGGAGCCACCCACATGGTGACGAAGCTGACCGGTACCTCACAGCGGTACGATCTGCCGGGCGACCACCCGCTCGTCGGCCGCAGTGCTCCCGACCTCGACCTGGCAGGCGGGGGGAGGCTCGATGACGTGATGCGGCACGGGCAGGCCGTCCTCGTAGGCCCGGCCACTCTGGCCTCGGCCGCCGAGGGGCGGCGCGGGCGTCTCATCCACGCGGAGTCTTCGGACGGGCCGGCGCTGCTGGTGCGTCCCGACGGTCATGTCGCGTGGGCCTCGGATGGCGACCATGACCTCAAAGCCCTTGAGGAAGGCGTGTCGACCTGGCTCGGTGATCCCGACCAGGTGGAGGCAGGCGCCCACGGCTGATTCCGGTGCGGTCAGGCCGTTTGGTCGAAAGCGCGGGCCTTGAGCATTCTGACCATCCGATCTCTGCCCTCGGCTACCAGTCTGTGCAGGGACGGCGGGTGGGGATGCTCGGCGAGCCAGGTGTCGGCCGCCGCGACCGTCTCGGTGGAGGCCGCCCAGGAGGGGAAGAGAAGCATCGCCAGCTGGCGCCCACCGCCGCTCTCCCATCTTGTCCACGCGTCTGCGATCTCGGCGAAGTACCGGGGGGCGAACGGCTCGAGCAGCCTTCGCTGGGCCGGGTGGGAGAAGCCGGAGGCGAGGGACTCGGCGGCCGCGGTGGGCAGGTCGCCTCGGAAGGCGTTCTGCCAGGCCTCCTCCTTGGCCTGCGGCGAGGGCATCAGAGCCCGGGTCCGCTCGGCATGGAGTCTTCCGAGCGAGGTTGCGTCGCGCTCCAGTTCCGCGCCGATCTCTCGATCTCCTGCCTGGTCATGCGCGACAAGGGCTTGCGTGAGCCGCCAGCGCAGCTCGCCGTCGAGCGCGAGATCGGGCAGCGGCGATGAACCGCCCAGCCAGCCTCGCACCGTGGCGAGTTGGTCCTCGTCGAGCACGGCTACGGCTATCGCGCCTACAAGGACGAGTTGGCGGTCCGAGCCTGGTTCTGCCGCCGTGGCCTGGTCCATCAGCCACGTGATGTGCTCACGCCAACCGGGCCTCGCCCGCGCCGGGTCGCCATACGCGTCGAGCGCGGTGTGCGCACGCTGCAGCAGGAGGCCGACGGTTCCCGGGTCGGCTTCGGCGGGCAGCCCATGCCGGACGAGTTTGACGAAGTCACGTGCCCTGAACTCGGCGTCCCGGGTCATCTCCCAGGCTGTGGACCAGCACATCGTGCGGGCGAGCGGATCGGTGATGTCACCGATCCGCTCGACGAGAGTGGCGAGCGAGCCGGGGTCGAGGCGCGTCTGGCAGTAGGCGACCTCGTCATCGTTGAGCAGCACCAGACCTCCACCTGGTGCTCCCACCATTTCGGGCACCTCGGTGCGCGGGCCTGCGACGTCCGTTTCGACCCGGTGGGTACAGACCAGGCCACCGGTGCCGTCATCCGCATAGATCCCGATCGCCACTGGCAGACAGCGAGGTTCGCCGCCGCCGGGCCGGGCTTCGCTCTGCGTTACGGCGAAGCGGATGAAGCGGCCTTCAACGTCGAGGGCGAACTCGGCCCGCAGCGTCGTGAGCCCGATGCTCTCCAACCATTGTTCGCTCCACCACGACAGATCCCGGCCACAGGCCTTACCCAGAGCACGGAGAAGGTCGGACAACGAGGCGTTACCCCATGCGTGTTCGGTGAGGTAGGAGCGCAGCCCCGCGAAGAACGACTCCCTGCCCACGTAGGCGGCGAGCTGCCGTAACAAACTCGCGCCTTTGGCGTAGCTGATGGCGTCGAAGTTGAGCTCGACGGCCCGCACGTCCGGGACATCGGCAACCACGGGATGGGTGGACGGCATCTGATCCTGCCGGTAGGCCCACGCCTTCTCCATGGAGGCGAAAGACGTCCAGGCGTGCCGGTACTCGGTGGCCTCGGCCTGGGCGAGCACACCCGCGAAAGTCGCGAACGACTCGTTCAGCCACAGGTCGTCCCACCAACGCATGGTCACCAGATCGCCGAACCACATGTGCGCCATCTCGTGGAGCAGCGCACCGCAGCGGCGCTCGTAGCTGTCCTCGGCGACCCGGCTGCGGAACACCAGCTCGTCGAGCAGCGTGACGCATCCGGCGTTCTCCATTCCACCGGCGCTGAACTCGGGGACGAAGCACTGGTCGTACTTGCCGAACGGGTACGGGAGGCCGATCGTGCGATGGAAGAAGGCGAAACCCTGTTTGGTCTCGGTAAACAGGCGCTCGGCGTCCATGTGAGGAGCCAGCGAGGCACGGCAGTAGAGCCCTAGCGGAATCGTGGCGGACTCGTCGTGATGGGTGTCGTGCCACTCCGCCCATGGGCCGGCCATCAATGCCACGAGATAGGTGGAGATCCGTGGGGTAGCGGCGAAAACATGCCTGGTCATGCCTTGCGGCGTCGGCTGCGAGAACTCGACCGGAGTATTGCCGACCACTTTCCAGCCCGCTGGCGCTATGACTGTGAGCTCGTGTTCGGCCTTGAGATCGGGCTGATCGAAACAAGCGAACATCCGCTGGGCGTATGCGGGCTCAAAATGCGTATAGAGGTAGACGGCCTGATCGACCGGGTCTACGAACCGGTTCAGTCCCTCGCCCGCAACCGAATAGCCGCAGCGCGCCCGAACCACCAGCTCGTTGTCCTCGGCCAGATCAGGCAGCACAATACCTTCTTCAGGCCGGTATCCCGACACGTCCAGAGGCTTACCGTTGAGGACGGCCTCCACGACCTCCTCGGCCACCAGATCGATCCAGCTCGCCGCCCCCGCCTCCCGGCACCGAAACCTGATGGCCGCGACCGACCCAAATCCCTCTGCATCCCCCTCATCAAGCTCGAGTTGGACCCTGTAGGACTTGATCTCCAAGAGCTCGGCCCGCCGCCGGGCACCTTCACGTGTGAGATTGGGCAGACCCATCCGACCTCCCGGTCCGACCTCCCAGGCTGAACCAGCGAAACCACGCCGACTAGATCTTGTCTCCGCTCCTCCGGAAGATCAACCCCTACCAGCAGAAGGTAATGTGAGGGTGGGCCAACCGATCACCAGCGTCATCCGCTGTGCTCGGCGACCTCTTCCGCCCGCCGGCGGCAGAGGTCGGCCGCGGGCAGGTTGCCCGAGGCATCGTGAGCCTGAGCCAGCTCCTGGAGCACCTCTGCGGTCAGCATCGTCAGGTAGAGCCGCTCGCTCAGCGCCAGAGCCTGCTCGTGCAGACGTACCGCGCGCTCGGGGTCTCTGCGCTGCGTCCACACCGCGCCGAGTCCGGTCAGGCAGCGCACCTCACTGATCCGGTCGCCGATCTGCCGGCTGGCCTGCAGCGCCTGGTCGAAGTGGGTCATGGCCTGGGCGAGCTCGCTCGCGAGCAGATAGGTCGTGGCCAGCTCCACCTGGGTGGCCACCCGGCTCTGCTCGGCCCCGGTGCGCTCGGCGAGTTCCAGCAGCTCCAACTGGACGGTCCACGCCTGGGCGTGACGGCCGGTCCTGGAGTGGACCCTGGCCTGCCCCCATCGCGCGAGGATCTCCGCGAAGTAGTCGCCATGCGTCCTGGCGAGCGTGTAAGCGCGCACGCAGTGCTTCTCCGCCTCGGCGAGGCTTCCCCGACGGAAGTAGGCGTCAGCGAGAAAGACCTCGGCGACCGCCTCTCCGTGGCGGAAACCGATCCGCTGGTAGAGGGAGACCGCGTGGAGCCGGTGCTCCAACGCCAGTTCCCTCTGGCCCTGGATCCCGTACGCGGAGGCCAGGCCGGTCGTCATGACGGCGACGCCGAGTGCGTCGTGGCCTGTCCTGGCGGCAGCCAGCGCCCGTTGGTGGAGGTCGATCCAGTCCTCGTCCCCGCCTTGCAGGTAGAAGAAGCAGGCCAGGTTGTCGCAGATGCGCCAGGCGTGCTCCGCCCTGCCTGTCGCCGCCGCCAGCCGTACCGCCGCCACCAGGTTGACGCGCTCGGCCGCCAGCCACTCCCACGCGGCGTCGGCAGCCCTGAACGACAGCGACGATGCGGGCAGGTCGAACTGGGCGGGCGGGAGAAAAGGGGGACGGAACGACTCCACCGCCTCGACCGCGGACTGAATCGAGTGCGCGTACCAATCCAGCAGACGGGTGAGCGCGCCCGCCTGGCCAGACGTGCTCTCCAGGGCGGAGACCTGCTCGGCGGCGTACATGCGGAGCAGATCGTGGAGCCGGTAACGGCCCCGGCTCGTCTCCTCGATCAGATGGCCACTGTGCAGAACCTCCAGAATCCTGCGGGTCTCGATGAGCGGCGTATCGGCCAGTGCGGTGGCGGCGTGGACGTCGAAGTCGGCGCCGGGCAGCAGCCCGAGCAGGCGGAAGAGCCGAGCCGCCGCGGCCGGCAGGGCCTTGAGGGACCAGTTCAGGACCGCGCGCAGGCCGGCGCCGGTGTCGCCGCCGGCGTCCAGCAGGTCCAGCCGCGTGTCTTCCCTCCGGAGCTGCGCGATCAGGTCCAGCAGCGTGGTGCTCGGGCTGAAGGACAGGCGTTCGGCCGCGACGCGCAGGGTGAGCGGCAGGCCGGCGCACAGGTGGTTCAACTCGGCGCAGGACGCTTCGCCGACGGTGCCGTCCTCGGCCTGGATCAGCCCGCGTAGCAGATCGGTAGCGGCGCCGTCGGACAGCGGCCCGAGCAGGAGGCGACGGGCCCCCTCGCGGGCGATCAGGCCCGCCATGCTGTCGCGGCTGGTGACCACGACCAGGTGCCCGCCGCTCCGGGGAAGCAGCGGCCGGACGGCGCCGGGCACCTTGGCATTGTCGAACACGAGCACCAGCGCACGCTCAGCGAGCATGCGCTGGTAGAGGCTCGCACGGTGGTCGGGATCGGCGGGCAGCTTCTCGGCGCCGAGCGAGCGCAGGATGTGCTCCATCGCCGCACCTGCCGACATCGGCGCCGCCGGATCGTAGCCGCGCAGATCCACATAAAGCTGGCCACCTGGGAACCGGCCGGCCATCGTCCGGGACCAGACCACCGCCAGCGCGGTCTTGCCTACGCCAGCGGTTCCGGAGACGACCACCAGCGCCGGGTGATCAGCGGCGCCGGCGTAGAGGCGGTCGAGTTCGGCCAACTCCCCGTCACGGCCGGTGAACCCCGCCACCGGCGTCGGTAACTGCTGCGGGGCGTCGTGCTGCGCCGGGGCCGGTCGCCCGGCGCCGGAAACCGGGTCCCCACCCATATTCGCGCCCAGGTCACGCGTGGCGCGATCGGCGGCCGCCAGCCGGCGCCACACGCGGCCCCATTCCTCGACCTCCGCCGCGATCGCGGATGCCGCCTTCCCGCGTACGGCGAGGCATGCCTGGACGAAGGTCTCGACGAAGGCCAGGCGTGGAAGGCGGGGCAGCCGCTTGCCGTTCAGGATCTCCGATGTGGTGGCCGGGGCAAGCGCGCTGACCATGGTGCCGCGGGTGGTGCTGATCGACCGTAGCCGTTCCAGCGATGGTTGTCCGGCCCACGTTCGCAGTTCGTTCAGCTTGCGAATGAACTCCTGCGCCGTGGTCGCCGTGGACGGGTCGATCCGCAGGTCAGGCGTGGGTTCAGTCATCAGACTCCCTACTGACAACTCGTCAATGGTGGGCGCGCCCGACGTCACACCCCGAACTCGAACCTCGGCGACGACGGGCTGAGCAGCGCGGACTCCGGTTTCGCGGCCCACAGGGCGCTCAGCTCGTCCGCGATCGTGGTCGTGAGCTCGCGGACGTCCGCCGCCGCCGTGTCGTGCAGCGCCTCGGCGACGACCAGCACGGTGGTGGTCTTGTCCCGTACGGCAGAGCGGCCGCTCTGCCGGTTCGTCCAGCGCCGGGCATGGGCTTGACCGGCGGCGTCGGCGAAGATCACCTCGCCGGGCTCGGGGTGCTCGGTCTCACCCGAGAACGTCAGGTAGCGCTCGTCGCCGGCCGCGTGCCGTACCTCCAGGCTCTCGGAGACCTCCGCGACGTCGAACACGGCCACCGGAATCGCGTACGCGAGCGAGACCGCGTTGCAGAGGTCGATCAGAGGATGGATCGAAGGCAGCGACCCTTCCTTCCTGAAGCGCCGCAGCAGCGACTCCGAGGCGCAGCGGTATTGGGTCGGCTTGAGCCCCATCTTCGAGAAGGTCCGCCGCCACGCCTGGATCTCCGGCAGCTCAGACTCCGAGCCGGTCGCGAGCCGGGCCTCGGCGACGGCGTTGTAGCGGCCGACCCCCGGCTCGGCGTCCGGCGTGATGCCCGTGGCGAAGACCACGCCGACCGCGAGCTCCGGGTGGTCGGCCCACATCCGGTCCGAATGCTGGAAGCGCATAAGGACTGATGATGTCACTGACCGGCGAGGCCGGTATGGGCGACTCCCCGGATGATCTGGCGCTGGAAGAGGACGAAGACGACCAGCAGCGGCAGCCCGGCGAGCACGACACTGGCCATGATCTGGGCGTACCGGAGACCGAACGTGCCCTGCACCACGTTGGCCAGGCCGACCGGGAGTGTCATCGTGTTGGGGTCCGTGGAGACCAGGAACGGCCAGAGGAAGTTGTTCCACGTCGTGATGAAGGTGAAGATCGACACGGCCGCGAGCACCGGGCGCGACAGCGGCAGGACGATCGTGAAGAACACGCGCCAGCGCCCGGCCCCGTCCACGAAGGCCGCCTGCTCCAGCTCCAGCGGCACGTCCTGGAAGAACTTGTAGAGGATGTACACGATCAGCGGCGCCGCGACCTGCGGCAGGATGATCGCCCACCAGGTGTCGACCAGCCCGAACGACACCATCTCGGCGAACAGCGGTGCGATGAGCACCTGCGGCGGCACCATGATCCCGGCCAGGATGACCGCCAGCAGCACCCGCTGGCCGCGGAACTGCGTGCGCGCGAAGCCGTACGCGGCCATCGCCGAGAACAGCACGGTCATGAAGGTGACGACGACCGCGGTGACCGTCGAGTTGATCGCCCACTTGACGATGCCGCCGGTCGCCAGCACCAGCCGGTAGGCGTCCAGGGTGAGCTCGCTGCCGAACCACTGGAGCGGGAGCTTGGTGGTCTCGGACTCGGGCTTCAGCGAGGTGGCGACGGCCCAGGCGATGGGGGCGATCCAGACGATGGCGAGCGCCGCCGCGATCACCAGCAGGATGATCTGGGAGGGGCTGAACCGCTTGGTCATGACAGGGCCTCCTCGCGCTTGCGGAGCAGCCGGAGCTGCCCCAGCGACACGATGACGATCAGGACGAAGAGGATGTAGGTGATGGCCGACGCATAGCCGATGCGGTAGCCGGAGAAGCCGACCTCGTAGGCGTACTCGATGATCGGCCGGGTGGCCTCCTCGGGGCCGCCGTTCGTCATCAGGTAGATCTGGTCGAAGACCTTCAGCGACGCCAGGAGCTGCAGCACCACGATGAGCCCGGTCGTCCGGCCGAGCAGCGGCAGCGTGATCGAGCGCAGCTTGGTCCAGGCCGTCGCGCCGTCGATCGCGGCGGCGTCGTACAGATGCTGGGGGATCGACTGCAGGGCGGCGAGGTAGAGCAGGAAGTTGAAGCCGACCGTCCACCAGACGGTGGTCAGCACCATCGACCACATCGCCACGTCCGGGTCGCCCAGCCACAGGACATGGGTGCCCAGCGTGCCGTTGAGCAGGCCGTAGTCGGGCGGGTAGATCATCTGCAGCCAGAGCACCGCGATGACGGCCGACGGCAGCAGGAACGGCCCGAAGAACGACAGCCGCCACAGCCACTGCAGGAAGCGCAGGTTGTGCACCAGCAGGGCGAATCCCAGGCCGAGCAGCACCAGCGGGATGGTGCTCAGCACGGTGAACACCAACGTGTTCCACAGCGAGTGCCACATCCTGGGGTCGCTGAACGCCTCGGCGTAGTTGGCGAACCCGACGAGCTCGTTGTTGCCGCCCGCGATGTTGACGCTCGACAGGCTCATGCGGAAGCCGAGCACGGTCGGCCACACCAGGAAGACGACGTAGATCAGCAGGAAGGGCGCGACGAACAGCAGCCCGTGCTGGGTCCAGCGGCGCCGTACGTGAATCTGGGAGACGGGAGCGGTGGCGACGGGGGCGGCGACGGTGGCGGCCATCATCCCTCCTTGGTGGGGAAGGGGTTGGGGGCTGACATGAGCCGGCGCAGCGCCTGCTTGGCCGTCTCCAGGCCCTGTTCGGGCGTCTTCGACCCGCTGATGACCGGCGAGAACGCGCCGCCGAACTCGATCCACAACCGCGACGCGGACCCGGCGAACCACACCTTCGGATCCAGGGCGACCTCGGTGATCACCGAGCGGTACTCCGACTGCGGCTGCAGCGCGAGGTAGGAGGGCTCCTCCAGCGCGGGCAGGTAGGCGGGCACGTGCCCGGCCACCGCCCAGTCGGCACTGTGCTTGACCAGGTAGGCGATGAACCGGTAGGTGGCCGCCTCGGTCTCCGGATCCCGGCTGCGCTGGTGCGGCAGCACGAACGAGTGGCAGTCGGCCTGGGCCGCGCCGCTGCCGAAGACGCTGGGGAAGCGGGCCATGCTGAACGGCGTCTTGCGCTCCTTCAGTCCGGTGGTCTCCCAGTCGCCGTTCCACAGGAAGGCCGCCTCGCCGTTGGTGAAGGCGGCCACGGACGCGCCGTAGTCGGTGCGCGAGCTGCACAGCCCTTCCTTGCCGAGCAGTTGCATGAACCGCAGCGCGTCGAGCGCCTTGGCGTCGTCGAGGGTGATCCGGGCGCCGTCGTCCGACACCAGCGTGCCGCCGCTCTGCGCGTACAGGGACTCCCACACCCGCCACGGGCCCACGGTGCCGAGGCCGAGCGCGTCGAAGACCAGCGGCGGCTTGCCACCGAGCGTGTCCTTGGCCGTGCGCAGCATGGTCAGCAGCTCGTCGGTCCCGGTGGTCGGCTTCAGCTTGCCGTCGGCGCCGAGCAGGCCGGCCTTTCGGGAGATGTCGGTGTTGTAGTACTGGACCATGGGGTGCGCGTCGAACGGCACGGCGTACAGCTCGCCGTCGATGTGGGCGCGTTCCCAGATGGGCGGGCTGAAGTCGGCGGCCCGCAGGCCGTTCTTGGCGAGCAGGTCGACGTTGATCGGGTCGAGTATCCGGCCGGCGCCGATCCCGGACAGGCGGGCCAGGTGGAAGGTGGCCAGGTCGGGCGAGCGCCCGCCCGCTCCGGCCATCGCGATCTTCGTGTAGTACGGCTCGCCCCACGCGAGCACGTTCTCCTCGACGAAGACGTCGGGATTGGCCTTGGCGAACGCGCCGACCATCCGGTTCATGATGATGCCGTCACTGGCGCCGAGGAAGTGCCAGTAACGGACCCGGCGCTGGGCCGAGCCCAGGCCGATGGGGATCGCGCAGCCGGCCGCGCCGGCACCGAGAAGAGCGAGGGCGCCGCCGAGGAGATGTCGGCGGGAGACGGATGAGGGACCTTCCATGAGCAGCCTCTTTTCGGGTTACCCGAGTGTTTGCGGTAACACCGGAGCTGTCAAGAGCCCTTGACCCGGGCTATGGGAGCGCTAACAATTTAGGAATCACTTTCGAGGAGTCTGCACAGTGCACGAAGCGCATCTCACCATCGACCCCGCCTTCCGCGTGGCCCCGGTACGCCGCCGTACCTTCGGCACGTTCGTGGAGCATCTGGGCCGTTGCGTCTACACCGGCATCTACGAGCCGGGCCACCCGACCGCCGACGCGGACGGCTTCCGTCGAGACGTCCTCGACCTGACCCGCGAGCTGGGCGTGTCCACGGTCCGCTATCCGGGCGGCAACTTCGTCTCCGGCTACCGCTGGGAGGACGGCATCGGGCCGGTCGCCGAGCGGCCCCGCCGGCTGGACCTGGCCTGGCACAGCACCGAGACCAACGAGGTCGGGGTGGATGAGTTCGTCCGCTGGTGCCGCAAGGCCGGGGTGGAGCCGATGATGGCGCTCAACCTCGGCACCCGTGGCATCGCCGAGGCCCTGGACCTGCTCGAATACTGCAACCACCCGTCCGGCACCACGCTGTCGGACCTGCGCATCGCCAACGGCGCCAAGGAGCCGCACGGCATCCGGATGTGGTGCCTGGGCAACGAGATGGACGGCACGTGGCAGACCGGCCACAAGACCGCCCGCGAGTACGGCCGGCTGGCCGCCGAGACCGCCCGCGCCATGCGCACGATGGACGGCGAGCTGGAGCTGGTCGCCTGCGGCAGCTCGGGCTCGTCGATGCCGACCTTCGGCGCGTGGGAGGCCACGGTGCTGGAGGAGACCTATGACGTGGTCGACTATGTCTCCTGCCATGCCTACTACGAGGAGAAGGACGGCGATCTCGCCAGCTTCCTGGCCTCCTCGACCGACATGGAGTACTTCATCTCCTCGGTCGTGGCCACCGCCGACCACGTCGGGGCCCGGCTGAAGTCGCGCAAGAAGATCAACCTCTCGTTCGACGAGTGGAACGTCTGGTACCTGTCCCGCTTCCAGGCCGCCGAGCCGCCGCGCGACTGGCCGGTCGCGCCGCCGCTGCTGGAGGACCACTACCACCTGGCGGACGCGGTGGCATTCGGCGGCCTGCTGATCACCCTCCTGCGCAACAGCGACCGGGTGACCTCCGCCTCGCTGGCCCAGCTCGTCAACGTGATCGCGCCGATCATGACCTCGCCCGGCGGGTCCGCGTGGAGGCAGACCACCTTCCACCCCTTCGCGCAGGCGTCCCGGTACGCCGCCGGCGACGTGCTCCGCGTCGAGGCGACCTCTCCGAGCCACGACACCAAGGAGTATGGAGAGGTGCCGCTGCTGCACGCGGTCGCCACGCACTCCGGCGACGAGACCGTGATCTTCGCCGTCAACCGCTCGACCGACCAGCCGCTGTCGCTGGAGATCGACGCGCGGTCGCTGGGCGGTCGCCGCATCGTCGAGGCCACGACGCTGTCGGGCCCCGACGTCTACGCCCGCAACACGGCCGAGGCGCCGGACACCGTCGCCCCCCGGCCGAACCCGGACGTCCAGCACGATCCGCTCCGCGTGCTGCTGCCTCCTGTCTCATGGAACGTGATCCGCCTCGGCTGATCACCGTGTACGGCTGGCGCCCGTGCTCTCCCTGACCACGAGCTCGGGTTCCACCAGCCGCTGGGTCTCCTTCTCCGCGCCCGCCATCCGGTCGAGGAGCAGGTGGAAGGCGCTCCTGCCGACCTCGCGGAAGTCCTGCCGGACCGTGGTCAGCGGGGGCCAGTAGTAGGCGGCCTCCGGAATGTCGTCGAAGCCGATCACGCTCACCTCCTCCGGCACCCGGCGCCCGGCCTCGCGCATCGCGCGCAGGACGCCCAGCGCCATCTGGTCGTTGCCCACGAAGACGGCCGTGACCGACGGGTCGGCGGCCAGCCGCCGGCCGTGCTGGTAGCCCGAGCGGGGACTCCAGTCACCGCGTAACAGCTCGGGCACCGGCCGGCCCTCGGCTTCCAGCACTCCCCGCCAGCCCTCGATCCGGCCGCTGGCGTCGATCCAGTCGACCGGCCCGCTCACGTGCCAGACCGTCTCGTGGCCGAGGCTCAGCAGGTGGCGGGTCGCCCGCGCGGCGCCCGCCCGCTGGTCGACCATGACCACCGGCACCGGGACGTCCTTGCCCGCGTCGACGGCCACCACCGGCAGATCGGGCGGCAGGTAACGCAGGCCGTCGACCGCCGACTCGTGGGGCGCGACGATGACCACGCCGTCGACGGACTGGGTCCGGAGGCGGTGCACGCCCTCCTCGATCGACTTGCGGTTGAGCAGGCTCAGGCTGGCGATGCTCACGGTGTAGCCGGCCAGCCGGGCCGCCTGCTCTATGCAGTAGAGGGTGGAGGCCGGGCCGTACAGGGTGGTGTCGATGCTGACCACGCCGAGCACGCCCGAACGGCCCGTGACCAGCTGGCGAGCAGCCGAGTTGGGCCAGTAGTCGAGCTCACGCACGGCGGCCAGCACGCGCTCCCGGGTCTCGGCGCGGACCCGGTCGGGCGCGTTGAGCACCCGCGAGACCGTCATCGCCGAGACGCCCGCCAGCGCGGCCACGTCGCCGAGCACGGCGGGCCTGGTGCGCGCCTTGCCGTCCGATCCCCCAGCCATCCGGATCACCACCTCCGCGATAACGCTAACAGGCAGGTCGCCGAGGTGTGGATCACTGACCGGAGTCTGGACGGTGCGAACGGGGGCGCGGCACCGAAGGGGCCGCTCCCCCGTCACTGATCGAGGCGGTCAGGGGGACGCGCAGGTGTAGCCGGACGGTGTCGCGGTGTCGCCTGACGGGCGGCTGACCTGGAAGCCGAAGGTGGTGCCGGCGGCCGGGGCGAGGGTGCCGTTGTAGCCCAGGTTCTTCGCGGTGATGGTCTGGCCGCTGCTGGTCAGCGTGGCGTTCCAGGACCCGCTCAGGGTGTGGCCGGCGGGCAGGGTGAAGGTGACCGTCCAGCCGTTGATCGTCGAGGAGCCGGTGTTGGTGACGGTCACCGGCTGGACCACGTAGCCGCCGGCCCACTGGGTCTGCACGGTGCCGGTCGCCGTGCACGGCCCGCTGCCGCCCCCTCCGGTGGTGGTGGTGAAGGTGGCCAGGGCGGAGTTGCCGGACAGGTTGCCCGCGCCGTCGCGCGCTCGTACGTACACCTGGTACTGGGTGGCGGCGCTCAGCCCGGTCAGCGTGATGGAGGCGGTGGTGCTCTGCCCGAGCTGTGGATCGGTTGTGCCCTGCTCGCGGTAGACGTTGTAGCCGGCCAGGCCGCTGCCGCCGGAGTCGGTGGACGCCGTCCAGGTCAGGGTGGCGGAGTTGGCGGTGACGTTCGACGCGGCCGGGGTGCCGGGCGTGGTCGGCGGCGTGGTGTCGGTGCTCGTGCCGCCCGCCAGCGCGTCGTGCACGGCGGTGTACGCGGGCTTCTGCTGGTAGGAGGCATCGTAGATCAGCGCGGCGCCCTGGCCGGAGAAGGTGTCGGGCACCCAGGAGTACTTGTCGGTGAAGCCCCAGATCGTGATCCCGGCGCAGGCGGTGACGGCGAGGCAGGCGTTGACCACGTCGCGGTAGTAGGTGGCCTGCGTGGCGTCCTTGGTGGCGTCGCGGGGCATGATCATCCGGACGTCCAGCTCGGTGACCCTGACCTGGACGCCGAGGTCGGCGAAGCGCTGCATGTTCTGCTGGACCTGGCTCGGGAAGCCGTACTGGATCGCGAGGTGGCCCTGGAAGCCCACGCAGTCGACCGGCACGCCCTGCTGGCGCAGCGACGAAACCAGGTTGTACATCGCGGTGCTCTTGGCGTTGATCCCCTCGACGTTGTAGTCGTTGATGCACAGCCGGGCGTTGGAGTCGGCGGCGCGGGCCGCGCGGAAGGCGTCGGCGATGTAGCTCTGGCCGAGCGTGTTGTACCAGAACGAGGTGCGCATGTTGCCGTTGTCGTCGAAGACCTCGTTCACCACGTCCCAGGAGGTCACGGTCGCGTTGTTCGCGTAGTGGCCGACGACCTGGCTGATGTGGTTCTGCATGGCCGAGCGCATCGCGGTCGCGCCGAGGCTCTGCACCCAGCCGGGCGTCTGGCTGTGCCAGACGAGCGTGTGCCCATGGACCTGCTGGTTGTTCTGGGTGGCGAAGGTGACGATCTGGTCGGCGCCGGAGAAGTTGAACTGGCCCTGGCTCGGCTCGGTCGAGTCCCATTTCATCGCGTTCTCCGCGGTGACCTGGCTGAACTCGGTGGCCGCTATGGTGCGGTACTGGCTCTCGTTCGCCAGCGGGGTGGTGGCCAGCGCGGCGCCGATGAACTTGCCGCGACTGGCGGCGTGCACGCGCAGCGGCGCCGACGCGTCCGCCGGGGTGGTCGGCAGCAGGAACACGACGAGCAGCGCCGCCACCGCGGTGAGAGATCTGAAGACAAACACAGGCGCCCAACCTCCGATCCCGAAAGTTTCGATCCATCGGGACGCTATGGAGCAGCAGCTTCAGGGTCAAGACCCGCTCCAGCTCGGGGTCGTTTCAGCAGCTTGACGCTTGAAAGTATCGGCATATCGGTGAAAGTTTCACGATTCTGCTTTGTGGTGGGATGTTCCATTGTTCGGAATAGCCCAAAACAGGCGAAAAGCCACTCTCGGCTCCGCCAACCTCTTGACATCCCCTTCCCAGCAATGATCTGCTATCGCTGATTCGGAATGACATTCCGTAATACGGAATGCGATCAAGACAGGAGCTCTATGAGACGCCAGCATTCGACCATCGGCAGGCTCGCGTGAAGGCCCTGGTGTTCACCGGTCCGGGCGTGGTGGAGCTGCGCGAGGCGCCCGAGCCCGAGGTCGGCGCCGGCGAGGTGCTCGTCCATGTGGCCGCCTCCGGCATCTGCGGCAGCGAACTGCACGGTGTCAAGAGACCCGGCTTCCGGACACCGCCGCTGATCATGGGGCACGAGTTCACCGGCCACACGGACGACGGGCGACCCGTCGTCGTCAACCCGATCCTGTCCTGCGGCGCCTGCGACCTGTGCGCCCAGGGACAACCCAACATCTGCCGGAACCGGCAGATCATCGGCATCCACCGGCCCGGCGGCTACGCCGAGCGCGTCGCCGTCCCCGCCGCCGCGGTCATCCCGCTGCCCGGCGGCATCGACCCCACCGCGGCCGCCATCATCGAACCGCTGGCCAACGCGGTGCACGCCTGGCGCCTGGCCGGCCATCCCGCCGGCGCCCGCGTCGCCATCATCGGCGCCGGCGCCATCGGACTCACCTGCCTGCACACCGCCCACACCGGCAAGGCCGCGTCCATCCACGTCGCCGACCGCTCACCCGAGCGGCTGGCCGCCGCCGCCCGGCTCGGCGCCACCACCACCGGCACCGAACTGACCGGCGAATACGACGTCATCTTCGACGCCGTCGGCGCGCCGGCCACCCGCGAGCAGTCCGTGGCCCACCTACGGCCCGGCGGGGTGACGGTGTGGCTGGGCCTGGCCGACCCCGCCGCCGCCTTCGACGCCGCCGACCTCGTACGCACCGAGAAACGCGTCCTCGGCTCCTTCGCCTACACGGGCACCGACTTCGCCGCCGCCATCGACCTGGTCAGCGGATGGGACCTGACCTGGGTCGACAGCTACCCCCTCGACGAAGGCGCCGACATTTTCACCCAGCTCATGCATGGGCAGGCCCTTCCCATAAAAGCCCTGCTCACCCCGGAATCGAGGTAGAAACCCATGGCCCGCATCGTCCTGGTCGGCGCCGGCAGCATCACGTTCGCCAAGAATCTCCTGTCCGACCTCCTGACCTTCCCCGAGCTGTCCGCCTCCACGATCGTGCTGCACGACATCGACGAGGCCCGGCTGGCCACCGCCGAGGCCATGGCCACCTGGATGGTCGGTGAGCTGGGCATCGGCGCGAAGATCGAGGCGCACGCCGACCGCCGGGCCGCGCTCGACGGCGCCGACTACGTGATCAACGAGATCGCCGTCGGCGGCCTGGCCGCCGTCCAGCGTGACTTCGCGATCCCCGCCCGGTACGGCGTACGGCAGACCATCGCCGACACCCTCGGCATCGGCGGTATCTTCCGTGCCCTGCGGACGATCCCGGTCATGGTCGGCATCGGCAACGACCTGGCCGAACTGGCGCCGGACGCCACCCTGTTCAACTACACGAACCCGATGTCGATGATCCCGTGGGCGGTCTACGCGGGCACGCCGTTCCGCAACGTGGTGGGCGTCTGCCACGCGGCGCGCGACACCCAGCGGACGCTGGCGGGCATGGTCGGGGTACCGGAGGAGGAGATCTCGTTCGTCACGGCGGGGGTGAACCACCAGGCGTTCGTGCTGCGCTTCGAGCGCGGCGGGGAGAACCTGTACCAGCGGCTCGACGCGCTGATCGAGAGCGATCCCGAGCTGGCCCGCCGTGTCCGCGTGGAGGTGTACCGAAATTTCGGTTACTTCCCGACTGAGTCGAGCGAGCATGGATCCGAGTACCTGCCCTGGTTCCTGCCCCACGAGGAAGAGGTCGAGCGCTACCGCATCCCGGTCGACATCTACCTGGAGTGGCTGGCGGAGGGCTTCGACGAGTACGAGTCGTACAAACGCTCGCTGGCGGCCGGGACCGGCGTCCCGATCGAGCGCGGCGAGGAGCTGGCGTCGCTGGCCATCCACTCCATGGAGACCGGCACCGGCCGGATGATCCACGGTAACGTGCGCAACGGCGGCCTGATCTCCAACCTGCCGCAGGAGGCCTGCGTGGAGGTGCCGTGCTACGTCGACCGCGCCGGCGTGCAGCCGATGCGGATCGGCGAGCTGCCCGCCCAGGTCGCCGCGCTCAACCGGACGATGCTGAACGTCAGCGAGCTGACCGTGAAGGCGGCGCTGGAAGGCCGGCGCGACCACGTCTACCAGGCCGCGCTGCTCGACCCGAACACCGCCGCCACACTGCCGGTCCGCAAGGTCCGCGAACTGGTGGACGAGCTGATCGCGGCCCACGGCGACCTGCTGCCCGCCGGCATCCGCGACTGATCGAGGAGCAGCCATGTGCCCTGCCGACCCGCCGCTGTCCCGATACCGGCCAGTGTCCCAACTGCGGGTCGCGGTCCACCAGGTCGACCGCGCCGCCGTGCCCGCCGTGGACGCCCACATCCACCTGGGCCGGTGGCTCAGCGACGACGGGGGCTGGATGGTCAAGGACGTCCCGGCGCTGATCGACCTGATGGACGAGCTCAACCTGCGTGGCATGGTCAACCTCGACGGCCGCTGGGGCGCCGAACTGGCCGAGAACATCGAGCGCTACGACGCGGCCCACCCCGGCAGGTTCGCCACCTTCTGCCACGTCGACTGGGCACAGACCGCCGAACCGGGCTTCGGCGAGCGGCTGGCCGCGCAGTTACGCCGCTCGGTGGCCGAGGGCGCGGCGGGGCTGAAGGTCTGGAAGGACGTCGGCCTGCGGGTCCGCGACGACCGCGGCGAGCTGGTGATGCTCGACGACCCGCGGCTGGACCCGCTATGGGCGGCCGCCGGCGAGGCGGGCATCCCCATCGCGCTGCACACCGCCGACCCGGTGGCCTTCTTCGAGCCCGCCGACGAGCGCAACGAGCGGCTCGAACTGCTGACCGCCCGCCCGGACTGGAACTTCTCGGGGCCGGAGTTCCCGCCGTTCGAGCGGCTGATGGACGCGATGGAGGCGATGATCGCCAAACATCCCGCCACCACGGTCATCGGCGTGCACGCGGGCTGCTGGCCGGAGAACCTGGGCTTCGCCAGCCGGCTGCTCGACACGTACCCGAACTTCCACATCGACATCGCCGCCCGCATCGCCGAGCTGGGCCGCCAGCCCAGGGCGACGCGGGCGCTGATGCTGCGCCACCCGAGCCGGGTGCTGTTCGGCACCGACGAGATCCCGCCGGACCGGGAGGTCTACCGGACCCACTTCCGGTTCATGGAGACCGACGACGAGGCGTTCGCCCACTCGCCAGACGACCCGCCGCTGATGGGGCGCTGGACGATCTCCGGTCTCGACCTGCCGCGTGATGTGCTGGAGCAGGTCTACACGGGAAACGCACTCAGGCTCGTACCGAGGCTGGCGCGGGACTGACCACCGGGGCGGTTTACCCCAGACTGGTACTTTCCTGGTAAAGCCCTGCCGTTCTACCTGCGCTTTTGGTTGTTCATCGGCGCGACGGACGGACACCATCTGATGGTGGAGCTTCTCAGGGCCGAGGGCCTGCGTAAACGCTTCCCGGGCGTGCTCGCGCTCGATGGCGTCGACCTGACCGTGCGCTCCGGTGAGGTACACGTCCTGCTGGGGGAGAACGGCGCCGGCAAGAGCACGCTGATCAAGATGCTCTCCGGCGCCTACCACCCTGATGAGGGCCGTGTGCTGCTCGACGCGCACCCTGTGAACATCCGCACGGCCGGCGACGCCCAACGGCTCGGCATCGCCACCATCTACCAGGAGTTCAACCTGGTGCCCGAGCTCAGCGTGGCCGAGAACCTGTCGCTGGGCCGGCCGCCGCGCAGGTTCGGCTTCGTCGACACCAAGAAGATGCACGAGCAGGCCACGGAGCTGCTGGCGCGCGTGGGCGTGGACGTCGATCCGCGTACGCCCGTCGGCCTGCTGGGCATCGCGCGCAGGCAGATGGTGGAGATCGCCAAGGCGCTCGCCCTCCAGGCCCGCGTCCTGATCATGGACGAGCCGACGGCGGTGCTCACCACCGGCGAGGTCGAGAAGCTGTTCTCGATCGTCCGCCGGCTCCGCGAGGAGGGCGTGGCGATCATCTTCATCACCCACCACCTCGAAGAGATCGCGGCGATCGGCGACCGTGTGACCGTGCTGCGCGACGGCCGGTCCGTCGCCGAGGTGCCCGCCGACACCCCGCAGGACGAGCTGGTCCGCCTCATGGTGGGCCGCCCGATCGACCAGCATTTCCCGCGCGAGCGCGGTCAGGCGGGCGAGCCGCTGCTCAAGGTCACCAAGCTCGGCCGCAAGGGTGTGTTCGAGGACATCTCCTTCGAGGTACGGGCCGGCGAGGTGGTCGGGCTGGCCGGGCTGGTGGGCGCCGGCCGTACCGAGGTCGCCAGGGCGATCTTCGGCGCCGACCGGTACGACACCGGCGAGGTCACCGTGCGCGGCCGGCGCCCGGCGCCGGGGGACGTGCACGCGGCCATGGAGGCCGGCCTCGGACTGGTCCCCGAGGACCGCAAGGGCCAAGGGCTGGTCCTGGGCGCGGACATCGCCGAGAACCTCGGGCTGGTCACCCTGCGCGAGGCCACCCACGCCGGGTTCGTCGACCGGAAGGGCCAGCTCCGGGACGCCGCGAAGGTCGCGGAACAGCTCGGCATCCGGATGACCGGCCTGGGCCAGGAGGTTCGCACGCTCTCCGGCGGCAACCAGCAGAAGGTCGTCATCGGCAAGTGGCTGGAGGCCGACGCGGGGGTGCTGATCCTCGACGAGCCGACCCGCGGCATCGACGTGGGCGCGAAGGTCGAGATCTACCAGCTGATCAACGAGCTCACGGCGTCGGGGCGCGCGGTGCTCATGATCTCCAGCGATCTGCCCGAGGTGCTCGGGATGAGCGACCGGATCCTGATCATGGCGCGCGGCCGGCTGGTCGGCGAGCTGTCCGCGGTCGAGGCCACGCAGGACGGCGTGATGGCACTGGCGGTCACCGAGGTGGAGGGTCCGCGTGCCAAGTAACGTGTTCCTCCGGCGATCCTGGCTGGCCGAGAACGGCGCGCTGGCGGCGCTCGTCGTGCTGGTCGTGGCGCTGTCGCTGCTGTCGTCCGACTTCCTGAGCGTGACGAACCTGCTCAACGTGGGCGTCCAGGCGGCCGTCACCGCGATCCTCGCCTTCGGCTCGACGTTCGTCATCGTCACCGGCGGCATCGACCTGTCGGTCGGCTCCGTCGCCGCGCTCTCCGCGATCGCCCTGGCGTGGACGGCCAGCGTCGCGCACCTGCCCTGGCCGCTGGCCACCGTGGTCTCGCTGGCGGTCGGCGTCGCGTGCGGCCTGGTCAACGCGGTGCTCATCGCGTACGGCAAGCTGCCGCCGTTCATCGCCACGCTGGCCATGCTCGGCATCGCCCGCGGCCTGGCCCTCGTCATCTCCCAGGGCAGCCCCATCGCGATGCCGGACGCCGTCACCCACCTGGGCGACACGATCGGCACCTACCTGCCGGTCCCCGTCATCGTGATGCTGGTCATGGGCGTCATCGCGGCCGTGATCCTCAACCGGACCTACGCGGGGCGCGCGATGTACGCCATCGGCGGCAACGAGGAGGCCGCCCGGCTGTCGGGTATCAAGGTCAGCCGGCAGCTGCTCATCACGTACGCGCTGTCCGGCGGGTTCGCCACGGTCGCCGGCATCGTGCTGGCCAGCCGCCTGGCCTCGGCCCAGCCGCAGGCCGCGGCCGGCTACGAACTGGACGCCATCGCGGCCGTGGTCATCGGCGGCGCCAGCCTGTCCGGCGGCAAGGGCCGGGCGCTCGGCACGTTCGTCGGCGCGCTCATCCTGGCCGTGCTGCGCAACGGCCTGAACCTGCTCTCCGTCTCGGCGTTCTGGCAGCAGGTCGTGATCGGCGTGGTCATCGCGCTCGCGGTCCTCGTCGACACACTGCGGCGCAGGGGAATGTCATAGGAAAGGGATAGATCATGCGGATTCCCGCAATCGTCATAGCCGGCGCCGCTCTCGCACTCGGCCTCACCGCCTGCGGCTCGTCCGGCCAGCCAGGCTCCACCAGCTCCGCCGCCCCGTCGGCGGCGGCCAACATCAAGATCGGCATGTCGGTGTCGACGCTGAACAACCCGTACTTCGTCCAGCTCCGTGACGGCGCGCAGGCCGAGGCCCAGAAGCTCGGCGCCACGCTCACCGTCACCGACGCCCAGAACGACGCCTCCCAGCAGGTGAACCAGGTCCAGAACTTCGCCAGCCAGGCCATGAAGGTGATCATCCTGAACCCGGTCGACTCCGACGCGGCGGCGCCCGCGGTCAAGGCGGCGCAGCGGTCCAACATCCCGGTCATCGCGGCTGACCGCGGCGTCAACGGGGCCGAGGTGACGCAGACCGTGGCCTCCGACAACGTGACGGGCGGCAAGCTGGGGGCTGAGGAACTGGCCAAGCAACTCGGCGAGAAGGGCCAGGTCGTCGTGCTGCAGGGCGTGGCCGGCACGTCCGCCGCGCGCGACCGCGGTCAGGGCTTCACCGAGGGGATCAAGGCGTTCCCGAACATCCAGGTCGTGGCCCAGCAGCCGGCCGACTTCGACCGGACCAAGGGCCTCGACGTCATGACGAACCTGCTCCAGTCACACCCCGGCATCAACGGCGTGTTCGCCGAGAACGACGAGATGGCCCTGGGCGCGATCAAGGCCCTGGGCGCCAAGGCCGGCAAGGAGGTCAAGATCGTCGGCTTCGACGGCACCCCTGACGGCCTGAAGGCGGTCCAGGCGGGCACGCTGAACGCCACCGTCGCCCAGCAGCCCGCGATGATCGGCCAGCAGGCGGTGGCCGCCGCGGTCAGGGCCGCCAAGGGTGAGGAGATCGACAAGACCGTGGCCGTGCCGGTGAAGGTCGCGACCAAGGAGAACGTCGAGGATTTCACGACGTCCTGATCGTCACGTCAGTTCCTGGGTGTGAGGACCCAGTTCCATTCCTCGTTGCCCCTGTCACGGGTGGCGGTGAGCTGAGTCATCCGCGAGCCGTCGACGCTGACCAGCACAAGGCCGTTGTCGAACTCGTTCCCGCACTTCCCCGCGCAGCCGAGCGCGACCACGTTGTCGTCGTCGGCCCAGGCGAGGAGCCGGAGCACCTTCTGCCTGCCGACGACCACCCCGAACCGGTTGGTGATGCTGGTCGGCAGGCCGTCGCCGCCGAGAAGCAGCTTGCCGTCGGGCGAGACCTTCGACCTGCCCGTGTAGTCGACGTACTGATCACCGGTGGGCGCCTCACGCCGCTTACCGTCGAGATCGAGCCACAGCCGGTCCGGCATGGTGTCGGTGGGCTCCCAGAGCATCGACCCGTCCAGGCTCCAGCCGAGATCCTGACGTGCGTTGATGTTGCTCGGCGACGCGTCGTCGCTTATCGGCGCGAGCGCGTGGTAGTGGGCTTCACCCGTGGCGACGTCGATGATGTAGTAGCCGGTCCGCGGGCTGGCGCGCAGATGTCCGCCCCCGATCCCCAGCTTCTCCTGCTCGTCCGGATACGCGGAATAGGCCGTGGCCAGGATCTTGGTGCCGTCAGGCGACCAGACGACCGACCCGACGGCGTGCTCCAGGCTGATCCAGGCCAGGACCTGCCGGGTGTTCATGTCGAGGATGCCCACCCGCTTGCCGATCAGGTCGCCCTCGACCACCGCGGCGAGCTGGAGTCCCGGCGCCACGTCGGCCCAGGCCCACGAGGTCTGCTCGTAGCCTCCGGTGCGCGGATCGTAGAGCGACCAGGTCCGGCGGAATCGCTCCCACTTGTCGGGCAGCTCCTCGACCTTGGTGGTCCAGTACGCGGAGACGGCGACGTTCCCGGCCGCAACCAGCTTCTTCGGGGGCGCGTTGTCGGGGTCGGCCTGCAACTCGGTCGAGGTCGCCGTCGGCCTGACCGGGACGCTCACCCCCGTCGCGGGCCGTACCGTTGTGTTCTCGCTGTGCAGCCCGGTGACGAACACCGCGACGGCCGCCGCCAGCCCGGCCGCCAGCACACTCGCGCCGATGGGCAGCCAGGCACGCCTCCGTAGCGCCCGGTCCGCCAGGTCGTGCGGGACCCGGGCCTCCGAGGCCCACTCCTCCAGGGTGTCGCGCAGCAGTCGGGTCATGTGGCGGCCTCCAGTTCCATGGCCAACTCGGGGGCGATCAGCCGGAGCCGGGCGAGCGATCGGTGCGTGGTGCTTCTGACCGTGCCGACCGAACAGCCGAGCTCGCGGGCGACCGCGTGGTCGGGCAGGTCCTCGAAGTAGCGGAGCACGAGCACCGCGCGCTGCTTCGCGGTGAGCTTGGCCAGCGCGCCGCGCAGCACCATGCGCAGCTCGCTCTGATGCGTGCGGTCCGCTCCCGGCAGGTCGGGCGGGGTCGCCTGGACCACCTCGCCGCGCCGACCGGCCGCGCGCCACCAGCTCACCTGCTGGCGGTACATGATCTGCCTGGCGTACGCCTCGGGCGCGTCGACCCGCTGCCATTTCACCGCCAGCTTCGCCAGCGCGCTCTGCACCAGATCCTCGGCCCCGTGCTGGTCACCACCGGTGAGCAGGAAGCCGAGCCGCATCAGGGCGGGAGAGCGCGCAGAGACGAACTCGCGGAAGCCTTGCTCGTCCACGGCGTCCACGACCACCTCCAAGGGGTTGATATCACCCCTCAGACGCCATGCGGCCTGTCCCGCTATGCCTCCGCCGGACGACAACTTTTCCTGAACCGGATAAGTCGTTCTGACCGCAGCTCCGACCCTGGGAAATCGCTGCCGGTCATACGGTGTGCGTGTCCTAGAGTGTGGGCAGATAACCGGTTCACAAGGAGGCCTCGTGAAGCGACCGACGATCGCCGACATCGCCAGCCGTGCGGGAGTCTCCAAAGTGGCCGTCTCCTACGCGCTCAACGGGCAGCCGGGGGTGTCGGAGGCGACTCGCGCGCGGATCGTCGCCATCGCCGAGGAGATCGGCTGGCAGCCCAACAGCGCCGCCCGCGCGCTGAACGGCGCCAGGGCCCACACCGTGGGGCTCGCGCTGTGCCGTCCCGCGCGCTTCCTGGGCGTCGAGCCGTTCTTCATGGAGCTCATCAGCGGCATCGAGAGCGTGCTGGCGGACCGCTCGTACGCCCTGATGCTCCAGGTCGTCACCGACCACCAGCAGGAGATAGAGGTGTACCGGCGCTGGTGGGGCGAGCGTCGCACGGACGGCGCCTTCCTCGTCGACCTGCGTTACTCCGATGCCCGGGTGCCCGCCATGGAGCAACTGGGTCTGCCGGTCGTGGTGATCGGCCACCCCGCCGCGTCGGGCTCGCTGCCCGCGGTCTGGTCCGACGACGGCGAGGCGATCCGCGAGACCATCGCCTATCTCATCGCGCTCGGGCACCGCCGCATCGCCCGGGTCGCCGGACTGTCCAAGCTGGTCCACACGGCGGTGCGCGACCAGGCGTTCGCGGAGTCGTGCGCGGGCGCGGCCGAACACGTGACCGTGCACACCGACTACACCGGCGAGGAGGGCGCCAGGGCGACCAGGCGGCTGCTCAGCTCGGCGGACCGGCCCACCGCGATCGTCTACGACAACGACATCATGGCGGTGGCGGGCCTGTCCGTCGCCCAGGAGATGCGGCTCGACGTGCCGCGCGACCTGTCGATCGTCGCCTGGGACGACTCCCCGCTGTCCCAGGTCGTCCGCCCGCCGCTCACCGCGCTCACCCGGGACATCCCGGCGTACGGCGCGCACGCCGCCCAGCGGCTGCTGGCCCTGATCGAGGGCGAGAGCGTGCCCCCGTTCGAGGACCAGGCGGCCAGGCTGACCCCCCGCGGCAGCACCGGCGCCATGCTGATCAACACGCGTTGAGCGACCGCCGGGGCCGTTTCAGCGGATGGTGCGCCAGGACTGCTCCTCCACGAGCTCGCGGCTCCGCCAGCCGTCGGCGGTGCGCACCATCCGGTGGTGGTACCAGCCACCGCCCTGGATCAGCCCCTTGCTGTCCGCGGAGACCAGCTCGCGCGAGGGGGCGAGGGTGTCGGCGAACGCCGCGCTCACCCGGGCCTCGCCGGACTCGAAGACGATCCCGGTGGCGCCGATCAGGTGCAGCCGGCCTGGCCAGCCGGACAGGACGTCGGCGAGCCAGGTCTTGATCTCGGCCCGCGTGCCGCGGATGCCGCCCGCCGTGGTGTAGTCGATCACCGCGTCAGGGGTGAACACCTCGTCGAGCAGGTCCCAGTCGCCCGAGTCGACGGCGCGGGCGTACTGGGCCAGCACGTCGGCGATCTGGAGGCGGTCGGCGATCTCGCGGTCGTCCATACCGTGATCAAACCAAACGCTTGCTCAAAACGCCAGCCGGTTCAGTGGGCGTGGGCGTGGGTGTACTCGTCGCGCCGCCGCAGCATCGCCAGCAGCATGAGCGGGAACATCGCCACGTGCGCGGCCATCATCAGCCCCATCCCGTCGATGACCCCCATCCACAGCAGCGGGAACAGCGGCACGACCGGGACGAACATGGCGGCGCACATCTCCAGCGTGGCGGCCCAGCCGTGCCCTCGGAAGCGCATCCAGGCGGCCATGCCGACGGACATGTCGAAGGCCATGAGCAGGTAGGCGAGCTCGGGATCCCGCTCGTACGACGGACTGATCCCGACGGCGTCCAGCAGGAAGCCGAGCGCGAACATCCCGACGAACATCGCGATGACCATTTCCACGTAGTGCCCGGCGAAGCGGCCCCATGATCTCTGCGTCATGTGGCAACTGTGCCGTTCCTCCGCCTCCACCGGCAAAGGAGGGAAATCAGTAGGTCTGGAATCTTGGGATGCCGGTCCGTCCGACGTAGGGTCTGGCCATGACCGTACGGCGGATGGTCGTCATCGGCTATGAGGCGGCGTCGCTGCTCGACATCGCCTGCGTCACCAGCACCCTGGAGACGGCGAACGACCACGCCGGCCTCCCCCTCTACGAAGTCCGGCTGGCCACGCCCGGCGGCCACCCCATCACCTGCGGCACCGGCCTGATCGTGCAGGGCCAGGAGGTCCTCGAACGCGTCACCGGACCCCTCGACACGATCGTCGTCACCGGTGGCATCGGCCACCTGGACGCGGCGGAGAACCGGCTGATCCTGGCGCACGTCCGCCGCCTCGCGCGCGAGAGCCGCCGCGTCTCGTCGGTGTGCACGGGAGCCGGCGTCCTGGCCGCGGCGGGCCTCCTGGACGGCCGGCGCGTGACCACGCACTGGGAGTGGGCGTACGACCTGTCCAAGAGGTACCCCGCGGTCACGTTCGATCCCGGCCCCATCTTCATCCGCGACGGGAACGTCCGCACGGCGGCCGGCGTCACCAGCGCCCTCGACCTCATGCTGGCCTTCATCGAGGAGGACAGCGGCGCCGAGCTCGCCAGGAAGGTGGCCCGCAGCCTGGTGACCTATCTGCAACGGCCCGGCAACCAGGCGCAGATGAGCATCTTCACCGTCGCGCCGCCGTACACCGACAGCCTGGTCAGGCAGGTGGCCGACTACGTCACCGGCCATCTGGACGCCGACCTGGCCACCGCCACGCTCGCGGCCGGCGCCGGCGTGAGCGAGCGGCACCTGACCCGGCTGTTCCTCAAGAACCTGGGGCAGACCCCCGGCCGGTACGTCCGGCAGGCCCGCACGGAGGCGGCCGCCCACCTGCTGGCCTCGACCTCCCTGCCCATGGCCGGTGTGGCCGCCCGCTGCGGCTTCGGCACGGCCGAGACACTGCGGCAGGCGTTCGTCGACCGCTACGGGATCCCGCCGTCGCGTTATCGGCTGACGCAGCGATCGGCGTGACCATTCGCCAGTCGGCGGAGTTTACCTGGATCCACTCCTTGAAATCGCCACGAAGTTATGTCCGGCGGGCTTCGAATACAGGACGAATCACCGGGTAAACGCTCGGTGAAGACAAGGAGTGCGCGGTGACTGCGACGCACGAGATGGTCATGGTCGGGGTCTCCGACTCAGGGACCGAAGAATGGTTGTGCCCGGAATGCGGCAGGCGAACGCTGATGCGCTGGCAGCCCGACTACGAGAAGGTCGTCCTCGACGTCGGCGATGAGCTCGCCACCCACTTCGGCGGCAGGGGCGGCGCCCACATGCCTACCGGGAAGGTCAACCCGGAGGTCCAGGAGCGCGACGTCGAGTGGCTGCGTCGCCACGGCATCGACTGGTATGGGCAACCCTCCTGACCCCCGCGCGGAAGCGGTCGCCCGGCCTCAGCGGGCCGGCGGCGGCGCGGTGGACTGCCGCCGGACCAGCTCGACGGCGATCTGCGTGTCCCTGCTCGTCATGCCGGGCCGCCGGACGCGCTGCGCGAGGTGCCAGACCGCCTGCGCGCCCAGGAGTTCCTTGTCGGCCGCGATCGTGGTGAGCGGCGGCGCGGCGCGCGCGGCCATGGCCACGTCGTCGTACCCGACCACGCTGATGTCGTGCGGCACCCGGAGGCCGCGGTCGCGCATCGCGTCGAGCGCGCCCAGCGCCGACTCGTCGTTGGCGCAGAACACCGCCGTCGGCGGCACCGGTAACGCGAGCAGGGCGGCCATCTGCTCGTAACCCGTCTCGAAGCTGAAGTCGCCGCGCCGGATGTAGGCGGGGTCCGGACGCAGGCCGTGCTCGGCGAGCGCCCGGCGGTATCCGGCCAGCCGCCGGGCCGCGGGGACGATCCGGTCGTCCGCGGTGATGACGGCGGGCGGCGGGCCGGTGTGCCCGAGCTCCAGCAGGTGGCGGGTGGCGAGGTAGCCGCCGGTCTCGTCGTCGTGGCGTACGTGGTCGACGGGCAGCTCCTCGACGGCGTGTTCGAGCAGCACGCAGGGGACGCCCGCATCGAGGATCCGGCGCAGGTATGCGCGGTCGGGCGCGAGGCTCAGCATCAGCAGCCCGGCGACCTGGCCGCGCTCGACGCAGAGCGGCAGCCGGTCAGCGTCCGGCTGGACCACCTCGTACGTCATGGACATCCCGAGCTCCGCGCACGCCTGCTGGGCGCCGAACAGGACGGGGCCGTAGTAGGGGTTGGCCGGCGAGAACATGTCGGTCGCCCAGGACACGAACCCGATCATGCCGCTCTCCGCGGCGGCCCGGCGCGCCCGCGGCCGGTAGCCGAGCTCCTCGGCCGCCTGCCGTACCGCGGATCCGGTGTCCGGGGACACCCAGGACTTGCCGGAGAAGACAGCGGACGCCGTGCCGATGGACACCCCGGCGCGCTCGGCCACCTCCTTGAGGGTGGCGCGGCCCAGTTCCCGTCTCATCGCCCCTCAATGTAGAGCATTGACCACCGCCCCGGATCGACGTAATTTCACTGAAATAGTCTTCTATTTTCACTAAAAAGGCCACAAAGCGCAGCCGAAGGACTGGCCTACCTGACAGTGGCTTCAACGCCCGCGAGAGCGGCGAGAACCAGGTGCGACAGCGAGTCGACGACGTCAGAGGGCCACACGGCCCCTCGGGGAGGCAAGCGGATGCCGGTCAAGGTCACGGTCTGGAGCGAGAACTACCACGAGCCACGCGAGGAGGACGTACGCCTGCGCTACCCGGACGGCATTCACGGCGCGATCGCCGCCGGCCTGACCGAGCGGCTCGGCGACCGCGTACGGGTGCGCACCGCGATCCTGGAGGACCCCGAGCACGGGCTGTCGGAGAAGGACCTCGCCGAGACCGACGTGCTCACCTGGTGGGGGCACATGGCCCACGAGGAGGTGTCCGATGAGGTAGTGGAGCGGGTGCATCAGCGCGTGCTCGGCGGGATGGGCCTGCTGGTGCTGCACTCGGGCCACTACTCGAAGATCTTCCGCAAGCTGATGGGCACCACCTGCTCGCTCACTTGGCGCGACGCGGCCGAGCGCGAACTGGTCTGGACGGTCACCCCCGGCCACCCCATCGCCGAGGGCGTGCCGCGCCCGCTGGTCATCGGCGAGCAGGAGACGTACGGCGAGCCGTTCGGCATCCCCGAGCCCGACGAGCTGGTCTTCATCAGCAATTTCAGCGGCGGCGAGGTGTTCCGCAGCGGCTGCTGCTACCGCCGTGGCCTGGGCCGGATCTTCTACTTCAGCCCCGGCGACCAGGGGCACCCGGTCTACCACCACCCTGACGTACGGCGCGTGCTGGCCAACGCGGTGCTGTGGGCCGCACCCCCGTCCGGCGTCGGCGACCCCCTGCGGAACGCGCACACCCCCATCACCTGGTAGGAGCCGCATGACCTTCATCACTCTCGACGAGGACCGTCCGCTGCGGGCCGTGGTGGTCGGCGCCGGGTTCATCGGCGGCCAGTGGGCGCCGGAGCTGCTGGCCCATCCCGGCACCGAACTGGTGGGCTGGGTGGACGTGGCCGAGGAGCGCGCCCGCGCCGCCGCCGCGACCCTCGGCCTGGACGGGCTGCCCGTCAGTGCCTCGCTCACCGCCGTACTCGACGGCGAGGAGCCCGACTTCATCGTCAACTGCACCGTCCCCGAGGCGCATCGCGAGGTGACCGTCACCGCCCTGGAGCGCGGGGTGTCGGTGCTCAGCGAGAAGCCGATGTCGATCACGCTGGACGAGGCGCGCACTATGGTGAGCGCGGCGGACCGGGCGCGGCGGCTGTTCGCGGTCAACCAGAACCGCCGCTTCCTGCCGAACCTGGTGGCCTTCCGCCGGACGGTGGCCGAGCTCGGGCCGCTCGGGCTGCTGACCTCGGAGTTCTTCATGCCGTACGAGGGGCCTCCGTTCCTGTCCGCGCTGGAGCATCCCCTGTTACAGGACATGGCCATCCACCTGTTCGACGCGGCCCGCGCGGTGTCGGGGGCCGATCCGGTGAGCGCCTACTGCGAGTCGTTCCGGCCGCCGTGGACCTGGTATTCCGGCGCCTGCTCCGCCACGGCGATCTTCGAGATGACCGGCGGGCTGCGCTACACGTTCACGGGGAGCTGGTCCGCGCCCGGCCAGGCGACGTCCTGGACCGGAAGCTGGCGGGCCGCCGGAGCGCACGGCACGGCACGCTGGGACGGCGAGGGCCGGCCGACGGTGGAGACGGTCAAGGGGCACGAGGCACGCCGGCACCCGCCGGAGCCGGACCGATACCCGGGGCGGCGCCGGTTCAGCGGGCTGGCTGAGGGGCTGGAGGAGTTCCTGACCGGGCTGCGTACCGGGCAGGCTCCGCAGGGAGAGTGCCACGACAACATCCGAAGCCTGGCCATGGTGGCGGCGGCCCTGGAATCGGCCCGCACCGGAGCCCGGGTGCCGGTGGCGTTCGACGTGTGATGGGTCAGGTTTGTGACAGCGGGTTGGGGAACCGGGCCCAGCGGTCGCCCGCGGGGCCGCCGTCGAGCTGCATCACCGTGTGCGCCTTGACGGGGAGCTCCGTGCCGAACAGCGCCGCCCGGTCGGCGCGGGTGTCGCCGGTGGCGGGCAGGTCGTCGAACACCTGGACGGCCGCCGCCGCCACCGCCGCCCACAGCCGCGCCTCCACCTCCCGGTCGCCCTGACCGAGGGCGGAGACGAGGCTGCTGAACGTGGTGCCGACGAGCGAGCCGAACAGCTTGGCGTGTAGTTCGCCCGGATCGTCGGTGATGAGCCGCGGGCTCAGCGGCGGCGGCGTCAGGCCGTTACGGCGCAGGCGCGCGGGGCTGACCCTGATGTCGGCCAGGTCCCGGTAGACCAGGCGTAGCGGGCGGCCGCGGCGGTCCAGGACGACCAGCAGGTTCTGCCCGTGCGCCTCCAACGTCACGCCGTACGCCAGCAGCCGCAGCCCCGCCCCCCACGCCAGCCGCGCGAACTCCGCCAGCCACCCCAGCCCGGCGGCACGCGGCGGTCGTGCACCCGGCTGACCGCCTGTCGGCAGGCCGCCGATCAGGGGCGGACCACCGTTCGGGGGCCGGACGATGAGGGCCGCCACCGGGACCACGGTCTCCCCCGCGCCCGCGTACTCCGACGGCGACTCGCGCAGCAGGACCGCCAGGTCGGCGCTCGGCTCGCCGTTCACCACCGCGCAGGCCGCGGCCAGGTTGCGGGTGATCCGCAGCCCTCCGTCCAGCCGCCGCGCCAGGTCCACCAGCATGGCCGAGAGCGGCGCGCTGTCCCATATCGAGCCCGGCGAGATGTCGCGCACGTTGGACGTCATCCGCGTGGAGAACGCCGTCTTGAGATGCGGCCCGCCGCCGACGGGCGCGAGCGTGCGTACGCAGATCAGCGGCCGGGCCGGGATCCCACCCGCCACGAGCGGCCGCAACCCGAGCTCGCGCAGCACATGCCTGCTCTGCCACGGGTGGGCGGGCAGCAGCAGCCGGTCGATGTCGCGCAGCCAGTCGGGCCACGACCCGACCACCACGCACCGCGACACCGGCACCGCTATCAGGTCCAGGTCGACCACGGGGCGGTGCTCGGGCATGTACGCCAACTGCTCCGCCACCGACACGCCGGGCCGGTTACGGCAGCACGGATGGTATGGATGCCCGTCCACCACACTCTGCTCGAACCACTCCAGCGACCGCTCATCCAGCCCCGTCCCCGCTCCCGTCCCTGCTCCCGTCCCTGCTCCCGTCCCTGCTCCGGCGCGGGCGAGGGCCAGTGAGGCGACGCTGCGCTCCAGGTCGGCGCCGAAGCGCGCCGCCCCGGGCAGGCCGAGCGCTGCCACCAGCTCGCCCGGCCGCGTGTACACCCGCCCGTCCAGCAGCACCGCCGCGTCCTCGCCCACCTCCAGGTCGTACGGCGACCGGCGAGGCCCGGTGAGCAGCCGCCCGTCGGACAACCGGATCCGCCCGAGCGCGGACTCCCGACCGACCAGCCCGGGCACCGGCTCGTACAGCAGCCCCCGCCAGAGCAGCCCGAGCACGGTGGATCGCGCCCCAGGCAGCGCCTCGGCGTAGGCGGCGGCCAGGCCGGGCCGGATTCGCGCGAGCTCTGCGGCAAATTCGGCTTCTGCCCGACCTTGAGGGGGATCCTCCAAATCAATACTCATAACGGGTAGTTACCCCGTGTATGGTCGCCGATACGAGTGGTGAGGGGGCCTGCGATGACACGCCATCCCGAGGGACCGGACGCGGCGCAGGCGACCCTACGGTCCGGCCCGGACGGCGACCGCGCCGACGCTCTCACGGTGACAGCTCTCCTCAACTGCCTCGTCCGCGAGGTGGCCAGGCCCGAAAGCGGCCAGGACGACGGCCACCGGCTCTACCGCTTGCCGACGACCGGCCACCTGCTGCGGGTACGCGCTGGACGCTACCCCGGGCACCCCGCCCTGTACACGGCCGGCGGCTGGCTCCCCCTGTCCCTGGACCCCCTGGTGGCACTGACCGCCGAGGAGCTGACCGCGTACACCGGTGTCTCCAACGGCACCCTCGCCGGCGAGATCCGCCACAGCAGGGACGTCGTCGCCACCCTGCTGTCCGCCCGGTTCCCGGCCGCCCGGACCTCGCCCATCGAGCTGTTCCTGCGGTCCGAGCAGGCCCTGGTGGCGGGGCACCGCTACCACCCGGCGCCCAAGGCCCGTGGCGGGCTCGGCCCGGACTCCTGGCTCCCCTACGCGCCCGAGGCCCGCGCCCGCTTCCCGCTGACCCTGCTCGGCGTGCCGCCCGAGGCCGTACTGCAGGAGGGCGACCCCACAGCGCTGGACGGGCTCGGCCCGCCGCCACCCGATGGCGGCCTCCTGCTGCCCGCCCACCCCTGGCAACTGGAGCTACTGGGCGGACCGCCCGCCCTGCGCGACGGGCGGCTGCGGTATCTGGGCGAGAGCATCGTGGCCGTGCCGACCTCGTCGCTGCGCACGGTGTACCTGCCGGACGCGGACCTGTTCTGCAAGTTCAGCCTCGACGTCCGGATCACCAACGACGTCCGCCGCCTGTGGTCCCACGACCTGCGCCGGCTGACCACGATCGACGGCCTGCTGCGCGCGGTCTTCGACGACCTGCCCGCGCACCTGCCGAGACCGTCCGTGCTGTCCGACCGGGGTTACCGCACCGTGGACCTCGGCGACGGCGGCGAGGCGCTGGCGGTGATCGTACGCGACGGCCTGGGCGCGCACCTGCGGCCCGGCCTGACGGCACTGCTGGCGGCGGGGATCGGCGAAGGCTTCCCCGGCAACCCGCTCGACGGCCTCGACGAGGACCGCGCCCTCACCTGGTGGCAGCGCTACCTCGAGCACGTCGTACCACCGGTCCTGCACGCGTACCTGCGCCACGGCCTGGTCCTGGAGTGCCACCTGCAGAACGTGCTCGTCGGCGTGGACGCCACCGGAACCCCGGCACAGGCGATCTTCCGCGACCACGAGGGCGTCAAGCTGGTCACCGACCGGCACCCCGAAGTCCCGGGCGTCAGCGCCGCCTACGGCTGGGAGCGGCTGGTCTCCTGCCTGGTGACCAACAATCTGTGGGAGATCGCCGGGGCGATCGAGGAGCGCCACGTGGGCCTCGGCGGGGAGCTGTGGGCGCGGGCCAGAGATCTGCTGGCCGGCTACGCGGGAGACCATGTGCGGATCCGCGCCCTGCTGGCGGCCTCCCACGTGCCCGCCAAGGCCAACCTGCTGCTGCGCTGGCTCGGCGCCGACGGCGGCGAGATGCGCTGCGTGCCCGTCCCCAATCCGCTGCGACCAGTAGCGGGGCGGCACAGAAACCGTGACCATGGTCATCGCTACTAGTAACCAAATAGCTACTGTCAGTGACGATGGCGGATAGGTAGACAGGTCGTGTCCGGCCATCATCTCTGAGAGGAGAAGGGTCATGCACGCACCAGCGGCGTACGAGCCGCCCGCCCTGGTTGAGGTCGGCGATTTCGCCGATCTCACGTGCGGTCACCCGTCGGGCTTCGTCATCGACTGGTCCCCCCATCCGTTTCAGTGGTTCTCCGGCTGACGGGCGGGAGCGACAGTGCCAGGCGAGATGTGGTTCGCCGTGCTGCCCGACGGTGAAGCAGGTCTTGCCGCGGCAGGAGTTCTGCTCCCCAGGGCCGGTCAGGTGATCGAGCACGCCTCCGGGCGGCCGTGGTTGATCGGCGACTGGCCCGGCCACCAGCTCCGTCTGGCGGCCGTGGGAGCGGCGCGGGTGGCGGTGCTCGGGCGCTGTCCGGTCACCGCCACCGACCTGGCGCTGCGGCTGGATCGGATCTCCGACATCGAGCGGATCGAACAGGTCGTCGCGGGGCTGGCGGGCAGCTTCCACCTGACCGCCTCGATCGACGGCAGGACGGCGGTGCGCGGCACCGCCTCGGCCGTGCGGCGGATCTTCCACGCCCGCGTACGCGGTGTGACGGTGGCCGCCAGCCGCTCCGACGTGCTCGCCTGGGCGACCGGCGGACGGATCAACGAGCAGGTGCTGGCCACGCGGCTGCTCCCGAGCGGGGTGGTCGCCCCGTTGCAGGACCTCGGCGTGTGGCGCGACGTCACCTGCCTGCCCCCCGACCGGACCCTGCTGATCGAACCCGACGGCACGACCCGCGTCCGCACCTGGTGGTATCCCCCCGAACCAACCCTGCCCCTGGCCGAGGGGGCGACCGCTCTCCGCGCGGCGCTGACCGGCGCCGTGGACACCTGCACCGCGGACGGCGGCACGATCAGCGCCGACCTGTCCGGCGGACTCGACTCCACCAGTCTCTGCTTCCTAGCCGCCCGCGGCCCGGCAAGCCTGATCACCGTGCACTGCGAGGGCATGGACCCGGGCAACGACGACCCGGCCTGGGCCTTCCGCGCGGCCACCGCCCTGTCCGCGGCCACGCACCTCGTCATCGGCAACGACGAGCTCCCGCTGTGGTTCGCCGGCCTGACCGAGTCCCAGCCGGCGATGGAGGAGCCGTCGGGCTGGGTCCGCGACACGGCACGGCTGGCCGACCTGGCCTGGCGGCTGGGCACCGCCGGCTCCCGGCTGCACCTGATGGGGGTCGGCGGCGACGAGCTGTTCTCCCCCCTTCCGCCCTACCTCCACGACCTGGTCAGAGAGCGCCCGTTCAGCGCGCCCGCGCACCTGCGCGCCCGCCGGGCCCGGTGGCGGACCTCCTGGTGGCGGATGCTGCGGGCGACAGCCGATCGCACCGGCCACCCGGCCTGGCTGGGCCGCTGCGCCGCCGAGCTGCGCGCCGCGCCCGCGGCCCCGGACCCGCACTCGATGGCATGGGGACCACCGCTGCGCATGCCGCCCTGGGCCACTCCCGGCGCCGTCAACGCGGCCCGCGACGTGCTGGCCGGGATCGCCGCCGGGCAGCCTGCGCCGCTGTCGCCGCGGCGCGCCCAGCACCAGGCCCTGCTCTACGCGCGGGCCGGCGGGGCCGGGCTGCGTCAGATCGACCAGGCCACCTCCCGGCTGGGGCTCCCGTACGCCGCGCCCTACCTGGATGACGCCGTGATCGAGGCCGCGCTGTCGGTGCGGCTGGACCAGCGCGCCGGCCTCGGCCGCTGCAAGCCGCTGCTGGCGGCGTCGATGGCCGGCATCGTGCCGTACGAGCTGCTGGAGCGCCCGACCAAGGGCGAATACAGCGCCGACTTCTACGCCGGATGGCGGCGCCATCGTGACGGCGTGCTGGAGCTGTTCGACGCGTCGGAGCTCGGCCGGCTCGGTCTGATCGACCCCGGCGCCCTCCGTGCCGCCCTGCTCGGCGTGCACCCGCTCCCGCATGTCATGGGCCCCCTGTCGCAGACGCTGGCCTGCGAGATATGGCTGCGCTCACTGACCCCCCTTTGGATGCCGGCCATGACCACGGGAGATTCGTGATGCCCTTCAGCCTGCGCGGCGACGTGTCCGCCGCGCACTCCATCGACGGCATGGTGCTGCTCGACGAGCGCACCGGCCGCTACTGGCAGCTCAACGCCACCGCCACGCTGGTTCTGCGCGCCCTGCTCTGCGGCGCAGCTCCGGGCGAGGTGGCCAAGAGGCTGACCGGCGACCACCAGGGGCTCTCCGCCGAGCAGGCGGACCGCGATGTCGCCGACCTGCTGGCGGCCCTGCGCCGAGCGGGACTGGTGATGTCATGAGCCACCCAATGACAGCCGAGGAACGCGCCTGGCCGCCGCTCGTCCGGACCCCCGCGGCGCTGCTTGCCGTCGCCGCGGCCCGGGCGCTGGCCGCGCTCACGCCGTACCGGATCCGGTGCGTGCTGCAGGTGATCCGGCGCGGCGCCGTCGCCGCGACGGCCGCGCAGGCCCTGGCCGCCAGGGACGACGTGGTGGCGGTGAGCGCGCGCTGCGCCGGGCCCGCCTGCCTGCAGCGCTCGCTGGCGACGGCCATCCTGTGCCGGCTGCGGGGCACCTGGCCCACCTGGTGCGCGGGGGTGCGCGTCGAGCCGTTCCGCGCGCACGCCTGGGTGCAGGTGAACGGGCAGCCGGTCGGCGAGCCCTACCCGGCCGGCTACTACCGGCCGATCATGACCGTCGCGGCCCCGACCACCGCGCCATGAGGCCGGGGACGATCCACACCCGCTCACTGCGCAAGTCCTACCAGGGCATGCGCGCGGTGTGCGGGATCAGCCTGAACATCGAGGCCGGCGAGATGTTCGGCTTTCTCGGACCCAACGGGGCGGGCAAGTCCACCACGATCTCGATGCTCTGCACGCTGCTGCGCCCCAGCGGCGGCCGGGCGCTCGTCGCGGGCATCGACGTACGCGACGACCCGAAAGAGGTACGCCGCCGCATCGGGCTGGTCTTCCAGGAGCCGACCGTCGACACGGACCTGACCGTCCGCGAGTATCTGGCCTTCCACGCCACGCTGTACGGCCTGGGCAAGCACGACGCGCGCCGCCGGGTGGCCGAGGCCGCGGACCTCGTGGGACTGACCGGCCTCGGCGACTCGCCGGCCCGCAAGCTGTCCGACAGCATGAGACGCCTCCTGGAGATCGCCCGCGGGCTGCTGCACGAGCCGGGGGTGCTGTTCCTCGACGAGCCCACGGTGGGCCTCAATCCACAGGCCCGCGCGGAGATCTGGGAGCACCTGCGCGAGCTGCGCCACCGCCGGTCCATCACCGTCTTCCTCACCACCCACTACCTGGAGGAGGCCGAGAGCTGCGACCACATCGCCATGGTCGACCGGGGCCGCGTGGTCGCCGACGACTCGCCGGCCGCGCTCAAACGGCTGATCGGCACGGACCGCATCCACCTGCGCACCGGCGACGACCAGGCCGCGGCCGCCACGCTCTCCGATTACCTGGGCCTGGCCAGCGCGTGGGGGCCGGACGGCCTGTACGTCCAGGTGACCGACGCGGCCACCGCCATCCCCTGGGTGTGCACCGTGCTCCGGGTGCCCGTGCACTCGATCGAGGTACGCCGGCCCAGCCTGGACGAGGTGTTCCTGCGCTACACCGGCCGGACCTTGGACGGCGCGGCGCGTTCGGAGGTGTCGCCGTGACCGCGAGCGCCGGCCTCACCATCTCGTCACGTGTCCTGCACCGGCTCCTGTGGGAGGCGCGGGCCGCCCATGTGGTGTGGCGGCGGGAGCTGCTCCACTCCGTCCGCAACCCGGCCCGCCTGCTCATGGCGCTGGCCCAGCCGGTCGTCTACCTGCTGGTGCTCGGCACCGGGTTCGCCGCCATGCTGCCGATCCGCGGCGGCTATCTCACCTACCTGTTTCCCGGTGTGCTGATGATGACCGTCCAGGCGCCCGCGATCGCCATCGGCGCCTCCATCGCGGTCGACCGCGAGGCCGGTTTCCTCAGAGAGATGCTGGTCGCGCCGGTCCACCGGGTGAGTCTGCTGGCCGGTCGGTGCGCGGGCGGCTCCACGGTCGCCACCTTCCAGGGTGTGCTCGTCCTTGGCCTGGCGGGGCCGGCGCACATCCCGTACGCGCCCGAGCTGATGATCCGGCTGGTCGCCGAGATGGCGCTGCTCGCGTTCGCCATGACCGCGTTCGTCACCCTGCTGGCCGTGGTCATCGCCCCGGCGCCGACCTTCCACGCGGTCATGGGGTGCACGCTGACGCCGATGACGTTCCTGTCGGGCGCGCTGTTCCCGATGGGGGGCCTGCCCGGCTGGCTGACCGCGCTCATGGTGGCCAACCCGCTCACCTACGTGGTCGACCTGCTCCGGCGGACCATCGCCCCCTACCTCGCGCCGCAGGAGCCTGCCGCCGTTCACTCGCCCGTCCTCATGGAGCTCACCGTCACCGCCGCGGTCGGCCTGCTCTCTCTCCTCCTGGCCGCCCACCGCCTCTCCCGCCCGCGCTGAGGGGCGGCCTCTAGACCAGGCCGACCATGAAACCCTCGTCGCGGATGCCCAGGTACGCCGCGGGACGATACTGCCGCATCGCCTGCTCGATGACCGGGATGTACTTGGGGTTGGAGCCGAGCGGGAGCCGGTAGCCGTTCTTGACCGTGTGGAACTCCCACAGGTGCTCCAGCTCCGGGTGGCGGGCGCGGAACCCGGGGTCGGCCGGGAAGAGGTCCAGGCGCACCATGACCTTGCGCATGATGTAGTCGGCGAGCTTGACGCGGCGCTGCTGGGTGCGCGAGATGCCCACCCCCGCCAGCTCGGCCCACGGCGCGGACCACGGCTTGCCCTGCGGATCGTCCCAGCGGACGCCGTAGCCGTCGAAGACCAGCTTGCGGGGGCGGCTGAGCTTGCGCCACGTGATGATCGGCAGGGCGCCGATGGCCAGGAAGAGCAGCCCGAACAGCCCGGCGACGACGGTGGCCCCGCCGCCGCCCGTCACCTGGCCGGTCAGCGTCGACACGATCGTGAAGAGCCCGATGACCCCCGCCACGGAGCCGCCGATCAGCGCCTTCACCTTGGCGTCCCCGCCTACGTCGATCACCACGGGAGGCGGCGCGAAGGCGGGAGGCTGCTGCTGGGGATAGGGGACGTTGAACGGCTGTGGCGGGAATTGTGGCTGTTGTGGACCGTACGTCATGAAACGCCAGGCTAGTTGGGGTGACCAGGACTCCCTTGCCGCTTCATTGTTTTGCGAAGTGTCAGCAGGTCCGGGTGGCGAAGGCCAAGAACTGTGTCGTCTCCTCGGTGTCGAAGTTGTCGTCGGACCCGATCACCAGCGTGCACTCGCCGGTGCGCAGCCGCGGTCCCCAGGCGAGGCTCTCCAGGTTCTGTACCGGCGTCCGGACCTCGTCGAGGTCGGCGACCAGGTGCTTGGACACCGCGCGGTAGGGATCGCCGGTGAACAGGCTGTCCCTGTCCAGCACGTTCGTGGCACCGCTCAGGTCGATCTCGTACAGCTTCACCCGGTAGCCGACGCCTTCGAGCCAGGAGCGTTCCAGCGCCAGGAACCGATGGTCGTCGATCGCGAGGATCTCCGAGACCCCGCTGTCGGTGTGCCCGGTCGGCGGGATGGGGGCGGTGGGCAGCGGGTCGACGCGGTAGACGTACTGGGCGCGCGGCGAGCCGCCGAAACGGTCCCACACGGTGAGGCGGGCCTCCGCGCCGTGCTCGACGGTCGGCGGCTCCCCGTCCTCGAACCGCGGGCCCTCGGTCATGGCCGTGATCGCGCGGGGGGTGACGGCCAGGCCCTCGATGCCGAAGTTACGCCTGGGGCCGTTGTCCGTGCCGGTCATGCGTAGGTTGGCGGGCATCGGCAGGTCGTCGGTCTGCCGCCCCTGGGTGTTGGCCCGGTGGACGTACAGGCCGGACAGCGGGATGTCCGGGTGACCGGCGTCCGGCCGGTCGCCTTCGTCGCCCCACAGCAGCCGCCGGGTCCACGGGTCGTAGCGGATGGACTCGGGGTCGGCGGACTCGGGCTTGCCGTACGGGGGGTAGGTGCTCCCGTCGGGGCGCAGGAGGGTGTTGGCCGAGGTGAGGTGCACCCCGGTGAAGGCGCCGGTCCAAGGGTCGATGTCGAGACGCCCGGTGTAGAAGCGGGCCGGGCCGTAGCGGCCACGGTCGTCGGAGATCAGGTACCAGGTGCCGGTGCGCGGGTCGCGGTCAATGCCGGACAGGCCGCCGACCGTGGTGCCGGCGTAGGGCATCTTGTGCGGCAGCCGCTGCTCGCCGAGGAAGCGGGTGAT
This sequence comes from Nonomuraea sp. NPDC049269, assembly GCF_043197155.1. Taxonomy (NCBI): domain Bacteria; kingdom Bacillati; phylum Actinomycetota; class Actinomycetes; order Streptosporangiales; family Streptosporangiaceae; genus Nonomuraea; species Nonomuraea sp. NPDC049269. The sequence continues at coordinate 213,233 of NZ_JBICSO010000011.1, read as the reverse complement.
CTCCACGGCCCGCGGTGGGGCGCTCGCCGCCGTGGCTGCGGGCACGGCGGCAAGGCCGATCGTGACCGCGAAAGCCGCGGTAATTCCCAATATTCTCCGCATTGACCTCTCCCCGCTCGGTGATACCAGCGGGGATATGAGATCGCGGATCAGCGGGAAAGTCCATGCGGTTTAATTGGCGGCGATTGCCGAGAAAATGCCTCACATGATGGCGAGTTGCCCGCCGTCGATGACCAGCTCGGTGCCGTGGATGAAGGACGCGTCATCCGAGGCCAGGAAGGCGTATCCGGCCGCGACCTCCTCGGCCAGCCCGGCCCGGCCGAGCGGGATGTGGTCGCGCTCGTACGCCGACACGAAATCGTCGGCCAGTCCGGACGAGATCGCAGAATTCAATGGAGTCTTGATATATCCAGGACAAAGGGAATTAACCCGGATCCCGTGTTTTCCGAGCTCCACGGCCATTGTCTTGGAAAGCAGAAGCACGCCGCCTTTGGACGCGTTGTAATGCGCGTAATCGGCCTCTCCGCCGAGCCCGTTCGTGGACGACATGTTGAGGATCACCCCGCCGGAGCCGCGCTCCACCAGATGCCTGGCCACGGCCTGGGCGACCAGGAACATCCCCCGCAGGTTCACCGAGACGATCCGGTCCCAGTGATCGGGCGTGATCTCCAGGAACGGCTCGCGCCACGCGATGCCAGCGTTGTTGATCAGGACGTCGATGCCGCCCATCGTCGCGATCGCGCCGTCCACCAGCCGGGTGACGTCGTCCGCCGAACTGACGTCACCCGCCAGCCCGCTCACCTCGCCGAGCGGCGCGAGGTCGGCCACCGCCTGGTCCACTTCGGCTTCGCTCAGGCCGCCGAGCACGACCCGGGCGCCTTCCTCCAGGAATCTGCGGGCGGTGGCGGCGCCGATGCCGCTGCTGCCACCACTGATCAGCACCCGCTTCCCGGCCAGTCCGCGCATGATGCCCTCCTCTGTCGCCACTCCGCTCCGAAGGTAGCACTGGTTCCGCCATACGCAGGGGCGTTCTGCCATTCGGAAAATCAGCCGACGCCGAGCTGAAGGCCTGGAATGTTCCAAAGGACTCTTGACACGTGCTCAGGGTTGCTGATGTCCTTTCAGTAATTCGGAATAGCATTCCGTATAGCAGAATGGAGCAGACATGAGACTCGGCACGGCACGGGTCGGCGAGACCCGGTTCGCCGCGGTGCAGCGCGATGAGCTCTGGTACGCCCTCGACGTCCCACCCGGCACCTCGATGCGGGCGGTGCTGGCCGAGGGGCCCGATGAGATGCGGCGGCTGGCCGGTTCCGCGGCCCGGCCACTGCCCGACGCGGTTGCCGACGCGCCGGTGCGGCCCGGCAAGATCGTGGCGATCGGGCTCAACTACCTCGACCACATCCGCGAGGCCGGCACGGACAAGCCGGCGCGGCCGCTGATGTTCGCGAAGTTCCCGTCCAGCGTGATCGGCCCCGGCGAGCCGATCGTCATCGACGGCGACCTGACCGAGCGGGTGGACTGGGAAGTCGAGCTGGCCGCCGTCATCGGGACGCCGCTGCGCCGCGCGAGCCCGGGAGAGGCGCTGGCGGGCGTGGCCGGTTACACCGTCGCCAACGACGTCTCCGCGCGCGACCTGCAGTTCGCCGACGGGCAGTGGACCCGTGGCAAGAGCCTGGACACCTTCTGCCCGCTGGGCCCGGCCATCGTGACGCCCGACGAGCTCGACGACCCGCAGTCGCTGCGGCTGTGGACCACCGTCAACGGCGAGACCGTCCAGGACTCCAGCACCGCCGAGATGCTCTTCGGCATCGCCGAGTTGCTCGCCTACTGCTCGCGCGCCTTCACCCTCGATCCGGGCGACGTCGTGCTGACCGGCACGCCGTGGGGCTGCGGCGAGTTCATGGACCCGAGGCGCTCGCTCAACCCCGGCGACACCGTCGAGGTGGGCGTCGAGGGCATCGGCACGCTGGCCAACCCGGTGGCGTGAAGCGGTGGCCCCGCGCGGGCAGGGCCACCGCGGCTTGCTACCTACAGGGCTTGTAGGGCAGATCCTTGAGGGAGTAGTCGGTCGCCTTCTTGATGGCGTTGACGTTGAGTGTTGCCGCCTTACTGCAGAACTTGGACGGCGAGGTCAGGTACTCCACCTGGAACACCGGCTTGCCCGCCTGGATGAACGGGGTCAGCTCCCCGCACTCGTCGAACTCGAAACACTGCTCGTTGACCGCGTAGTCGAAGTCGCCCACCAGGTCGGACACCTGGCTGAGGTCGTTCTTCAGCGCCACCGACAGGCCCTTGGCATGACCGATGGCGGCCAGCGCGCGGTTGAAAATGAGCTGGGTGGCCGGCGTGACCGTCCAGCCGGTGACCGACTTGCCTTCTTCGTGGGCGTTCACCACGTCGAACTCGACGCCGTCGAACCCGGCCTGGACGCACTTGTCGACCCGGGCCGCCATCATCGTCAGCAGGAAGTCGCGCTGGCCCTGGTCGTTGTTGATGTTGGCCCAGCGCTCGTTCGGGAATTCGTCGCTGAACGGCTTGCCCAGCAGGGAGTTGCCGTGGGCGTTGTCCCAGTCGACGAACGTCTGGTAGTCGGGCCGGAAGTCCTCGATCGACCCGGCGTCGACGTAGCAGATCGCCTTGGCGCCCTTCGCGTGGATGGCGGTGACGGCGCCGGTGTTGAGCATGGAGTTGTTGCCCACCACGTCGGCGTCCGCGTAGAGGTCGATGTCGAACACGGTCGGCTTCACGCAGGCGCCGCCGCTCTGCGGGACCTGGCAGATGTCGACGTTGACGCCGCCGGTCGAGGGGTACGCGGAGTTGCCCTGGAGCTGGTACTGCCAGCGGCTCTGCAGCGGCGGCTGCCAGACCGCCGCGCGTGCGGCGGTCCCGGAGGCGGTGGCTGAGGCGTCGGCCGACGCGGCGGCGCCGAAGGCCATCACCGGGGCGATGACCAGGGCCGCGGCCACAGCGGACCGGGTGAAGAGCGATCGCATGTTGCCCATACACTCACCTTCTATTCCGAATAGCGGAATGTTATTCCGACATCAAGGAAATCGGGCAAGATCGCATCTTGTCAATCTTGTCTCGACATCGAGAATTCCGCATAAAAGGCATACAACGCCGAGCAAGCCGCCCCATCAGCGCATTCCGTATAACGGAATGCTAGTCTGTATCGTGGATAGGTGGCTATACTCACCGCACGCAGTGGGCCTCATGCCCGCCGTGCTCTGTGGAGGGAAAGAGCCCCATGGCACGCATCGTCTTCATCGGCGCCGGCCGCGCCGGAATCAACAGAAACGTCCTGGCCGCCGTCGCGGCCGTCGCCCTGGTCGCGACCGGCTGCGGGTCGGCCGCCGAGGAACAGGCGACCGGGCCGGTGCAGCTCACCATCTGGCACGGCCAGACGGATGCCGCCGCCAAGTCGATCGAGAAGCTGGTGGCCCAGTTCAACCAGGGCCACCCCGAGATCAAGGTGAACATCGAGCCGGGGGCCGCGACCGCCGACGGCATGCTGCCCAAGCTCACCGCCGCGCTCACGTCCGACGCCTATCCCGACATCGCCTATCTCTACGGCTCCTGGGCGCCCAACCTCGCCAGGAACCCGAAGACGGCCGACCTCACGGCGTACACGAAGGACCCGGCCGTCGGCTGGGCGGACTTCTGGTCCAGCGAGCGGGCGGCGGCCACCGTCGAGGGCAAGGTCGTCGGCTTCCCGGCGGTGGTCGACAACATGGTGGTCCTGTACAACAAGAAGCTGCTGGCCAAGGCCGGGGTCGAGGCGCCGAAGCCCGACTGGGCCTGGGACGACTTCCGGGCGATCGCCAAGAAGACCACCGACGCCGCGTCCGGCACCTTCGGCACCACCTGGGCGATCAGCGGCGGCGAGGAGGCCGTCTGGGGCCTGTGGCCGCTGATCTGGCAGGCGGGCGGCGACGTGCTCTCCCCCGACCACAAGAAGGCCGTCTTCAACTCCGCCGCCGGGCAACAGGCGCTCGGCCTGCTCCGCGGCATGGCGGTCGACGACAAGTCGCTCTACCTCGACTCCAGCCCGGCCGAGAAGGGTCAGAAGCTGTTCGAGTCGGGACGGCTCGGCATGTTCCTGTCCGGCCCGTGGGTGCTGCCCGACCTGCAGACCGCCAAGGTCGACTATGGCGTCGCCCAGCTCCCCGGCACGAACGGCAACCACGAGACGGTCTCGGGACCCGACAACTGGGTGGTGTTCAAGCACGACGAGCGGCGGGTCAAGGCCGCCGCCACGTTCCTGACCTGGCTGACCGCGGCCGACCAGCAGCTCGAATGGATGAAGGACACCGGCTCGCTGCCCATCCGCGAGTCCATCACCAAGCTGCCCGGCTACCAGGACTATCTCAAGAAATATCCGGGGATAGACGTGATCTCCGCCAACCTGGCCAACGCCAAGCGGGTCAGGCCGCCGACGACCAGATATCCGCGGGTTTCCGCCTTCGTGGCCGAGGCCATCGCGCAGACCCTGCTCGGCAAGGCCGACGCCAAGACGGCCCTGGACGAGGCGGCGGCCAAGTCCGACGCGGCGCTCGCCGTACCAGGGTCATGAACAGCACCGCGCCGGCCCTGAGCCGGACGGCCACCGGTCACCGGCAGCCGCGTGACCGCCGCAAGCTCGCCGACAACGTCGCCGGCTGGTCCTTCGCGGGCCCCGCCTCGCTGATCATCCTCGGCTTCTCGCTGATCCCCATGGTGTGGGCGCTCGCGCTGTCCTTCACCGACTCCGACCTGCAGTCCCCGGGACAGAACGTGGGGCTGGCGAACTACCGGGCGCTGGTCGCGGACCCCGTCTTCTTCCAGGCGCTGCGCAACACCGGGCTGCTCGTCGTGCTCTACATCCCGGCGTCGCTGATCGCGGGCCTGCTCGTGGCGGTGCTGCTGAACCGGAAGGTACGCGGGATCGGGTTCTACCGGACCTGCTTCCTGGTGCCCTACATCGCCTCGGCGACCTCGGCCGGGCTGCTGATGGGCTACATCTTCGACCGCGACTTCGGGATGATGAACGGGCTGCTCGTCAAGCTCGGGCTGCCGATGCAGGGGTTGCTGAGCAGCCCTTCACAGGCCATGTACGTGCTCACGCTGATCTTCTTCTGGACCCGGTTCGGTTTCGCGGTGGTGATCTACCTGGCCGCGATCCAGGAGATCAACAAGGAGATCCTGGAGGCGGCCTCGATCGACGGGGCGAGCCGGTGGACCACGTTCCGGCACATCATCGTGCCGTCCGTACGGCCGATGACGGTTTTCCTCACGATCTGGGGCGTGATCGACGCGCTGCAGTTCTTCGACCTGGTCATGACCACGACCAAGGGCGGACCGGCCAACGCGACCGTGACGATCGTCTACTACATCTGGCAGCTCGCCTTCACCTACTTCACCGCCGGGTACGGCGCGGCCGTGGCGTACGTGCTGTTCGCCGGCACCCTCGTGCTGATCGTCGGCGGCTTCCTGATCGCCCGCAGGAAGGGGGTCATGACGTGAACAAGCTCCGTCTGCCCAGCAAGTGGCATCTGGTGCTGCTGCCGATGTCCGTGGTGACCGTGCTGCCGTTCGTCTGGATGATCCTCAGCTCGGTGATGACCCAGGGCGAGCTCAACCGGTTCCCGCCACCGTTCTGGCCCGAGGGTATCGACCTGGGTGGCTACCGCACGGTGCTCAACGGCTCGAACTTCCCCCGCTGGTTCCTCAACAGCGTGATCGTGTCGGGCGCCATCGTGCTGGCCCAGCTCGCGCTCTGCAGCCTGGCGGGCTACGCGTTCGCCAGGATCAGGTTCGTCGGCTCCAAGGTCACGCTGGTCCTGGTCATCGCCACCGCGCTGATCCCCTTCCAGCTCACGGTGATCCCCACGTTCCTGATCTTCAACAAGGTCGGGCTGACCGACACGCTGGGCGCCCTCATCGTGCCGCAGCTCAGCTCGGCGGTCGGCATCTTCCTGATGACCTCGTTCTTCCAGTCGTTCCCGAGGGAGCTGGAGGAGGCGGCGCGGATCGACGGCTGCTCGCGCTTCGCGGTGTTCTTCAAGGTGGTGCTCCCGGTGGCCAGGCCGGCACTGGCCGCGCTGGCCGTCATCACGTTCATCACCGCCTGGAACGATCTTTTCTGGCCGGTGGTGGTGATCAACTCGGACGCCAACTACACCGTGCAGGTGGGATTGACGTCCTTCCAGGGCCAGCATCGGGCCGACTGGCCGGCGATCATGGCGGGCACGGTGCTGACCACGCTGCCGGTGCTGGGCGTGTTCCTGTTCGGCCAGCGCCGGTTCGTCCAGGCGCTGACCGGCGCGGTCAAGGGCTGAGGTCGCGGTACGGGTTGGCGGGCAGGCCGGTGAACGAGGTGCGCCGGCGCCACAGCTCGCCGCCCGTGCTGCCGTCCCACGCGGTGGTGACGTACAGGATGTCGAGGTCGGGGCCGCCGAAGGCGCAGCTCGTCACGTTGGTGGCGGGCACCTCGACCGTCAGGTCGAGCCGGCCGTCGGGCCGCAGGCGGACCACCTTGCCGCCGCCCCACAGCGCCACCCACACGTGGCCCGACGCATCGACCGTGAGGCCGTCGGGCTGCGGGAGCACCGCGAACATCCGGCGGTCCGCGAGCTGGCCGGTCTCCGGGTCGTAGTCGAAGACGTCCACCCGGTCGGTGACCGTGTCGACGTAGTAGAGCAGCCGTTCGTCGGGGCTCCACGCGACGCCGTTGGAGATCGAGACGCCGTCGACGACCCGCTCGCTGCGCCGGTCGGGGCCGAGGCGGTAGAGCGCGCCCGCGCCGGGGGTGTCGTCCTGGGCCATGGTCCCGGCGAAGAAGCGGCCCGCGCGGTCGCACGAGCCGTCGTTCATCCGGTTCCCCGGCCGTTCGGCCGCCGTCACGGGCGCGACGACCGTCAGCGCCCCGTCGTGTACGGCGAAGCCGTCCCTGACGGCGAGCGCCAGCCCGCCGGAGGCACGCGGAACCGCCACGCCCACCGGCTGCCCCACGTCGATCGACTCGTGCGAGCCGTCGGCCGGGTCGAGCCGGTGCACCAGGCCGGCCGGGATGTCCACCCACAGCAGCGTCCCCGTCGGCTCGTCCCAGCGCGCCCCCTCACCCAGCCGCGCGTGCGGTACGGGCACGACCTCCATCGGTACTCCTTTGTTCCGCATGTCAGAACGTCATTCCAGACTCTCAGCAGATCATCGGGAAGATCGGGCTGTCAACCCGTCAGACCTGCTCGTCCACCGCCCGCCGCAGGGTGTGGCCCACCTCTTCCAGCCGGGCCGGCGACATCCTGTCCTTGATCGCGGTCACGCTCACCGCCGCGACCGGAGCCGTCCGGCCCAGGAAGAGCGGGGCCGCCACGCAGCGCACGCCCGGCTCGTTCTCCTCCAGGTCGAGCGCGTAGCCGCGCTGCCGGACCTGGTCGAGATGGGTGGCCAGCTTGGCCGGGTTCGTGATCGTGTTGCGGGTCCTGGTCGCCAGCGGGCCGTAGCGCTCCGCCCACGCCTTGATCGCCTCGTCGGTCGGGTACGTCCAGGCCAGCAGCGCCTTGCCCACGCCCGTGCAGTGGGCCGCGTTGCGCCCGCCGACCACAGAGGTCATCGTGATCGACCGCACCGCCTCGACCTTGTCGAGGTAGACGACCTCGCCGCCGTCCAGCATGGCCATGTGCACCGTCTCGGTGAACTCCTCGCTCAGGCGCAGCAGCAACGGGCGCACCAGCGTGCGCAGGTCCATGGTCTCGTAGAACCTGAAGGCCGTGGCGAGCATCTCGGTGCCGAGGAAGTACGGCCCGCTGGGCTCCGGCTGCGCGGCGAACCCGCGGTGCTTGAGCGCGCCGAGCAGCCGGTGGAGCGAGCTCTTCGGCAGGCCGAGCCGGGTGGCCAGCTCGTCGAGCGTCACCCCCCGGCTGTGCTTGCCGATCTCCTGGAGGATCAGCAGGGCGCGGTCGACGCTGCCCACCGGTGACTGGGTCTCGGCCATGAGCACTCCTAGCAAATTCCGAATAATGGAATGCTTGAGCGTACTGCGGAATCAGCCTGCCGTCCAAGTCCCCTGTGTCATCTCCTTACGGCATAAGCTATTGTACGGAAAGCATTGGTTTACGGCGTATGGAGTTAGAAGGAGAGCCCCGATGCCCGAGGCGAAACTGCACGACGGAAGCACCATCGAACTGGCGGTCCACGGCCAGGGCCCGACGCTGCTGCTGCCGGTCAACCCGGTGCCGGTCGAAGGCGCCCAGGCCGACGCGATGCGCGAGTGGGGCGTCGACCCCGCACTCGGCCGGTCCCTCATCGACGGCCTGGCCGACGCCTTCAGGGTGGTCGCCTTCGACTACGAGGGCCACGTCATGTCCACCCCCAAGCCGGACACCCTGACCCCGGCCAACGTCGCCGCCGACCTGCTCGCGGTGGCCGACGCCGTGGACGCGGCCCGGTTCACCTACTACGGCTACTCGTGGCTCGCGCTCAGCGGGTTGCAGCTGGCGATCAGGACCGACCGGCTGTCGGCGCTCGTCATGGGCGGCTACCCGCCGCTCGGCGGACCCTACGCGGAGATGCTCCGCGTGACCATGGTCACCCACGAGATGTCCGGCCAGAGCCCGGCGCCACAGCAAAAGAAAGAGCCGACGGAGGTGTTCGACTGGGACTCCGTCGAGGTGACCTTGACGGAGGCCCAGACCCGGCAGTTCGTCACCCTCTACGAGGAGCTGCGGGGTTTCGACGACCAGGCGGCGCAGGCGAACCTGAGCTGCCCGCGCCTGTGCTTCGCGGGCTCGGCCGACAAGATCGAATACAGCGAGCGGTGGGGCGGCGTGACCGTGGACATCGCCGGACCGATCATCGGCCGGCGGGCCGAGCTCGAATCGCTCGGCTGGGAGGTGCGCGTGCTCGACGGCCTCGACCACACGCAGGCGATGCAGGCCCCCAACGTCCTGCCGATCCTGCGGCCCTGGCTCGAGAGCTGGGTCACGGGGTCGTGAGCTCGCCGATGGGGACGCGGCGGAAGGCGATGGTGGAGTAAGGGCTGGTGTCGCCGGTCTCGTACAGCAGCCCGACCGTGTCCGCGTCCACCCTGACCAGGTCCGAGTAGGCCGCGGGCAGGCCCGACACCGTGTGCACGGCCCGCCAGGTGACACCGCCGTCCGTGCTCGCCCGCACCGTCATCACCGCTCGGGCGTCAGGCACCCCTGGGGCGGAGAACAGCAGGACATCCGGCTCATCCCATTGCAGCACGCTGCCCTCCACCACCGGGCAGACCAGTCCGGCCTGCGGGCGGAACGGGGCGTCGAGCGTCTGACCGCCGTCGGCCGAGTAGGCGTCGGCCCGGTTGCCGGGAGCGGTGGAGTCGGTGCGGGAGCTGACGTAGACCCGGCCGTCCGGCAGCTCGGTGGCCGTGGACTCGTTGATGTTGAGGTAGCCGTCGGGGTTGCCGTCGACGTACCCGATGCGCCAGGAGGCGCCGCCGTCGTCGCTCAGCAGGGAGTGGCCGCCGTTGTACTTGCCCTCCGTGCCGTTGTCGGCGCCGGCCGGGGGCAGGGAGTGGTTGGCGGGGACCACGATGCGGCCCGCGTGCGGCCCGCGCCCGAGTTCCAGGGCGTGGCCGGGGCCGGTGGCGTACCAGCGCCACTTCGGCTGCTTCACGCTGGAGGTGATCTCGCGGGGCGCCGACCAGGTGACGCCGTCGTCGTCGCTCGACTGGACGTACACGCGGCGGCCGTCGGCGGCGGCGACCTGGCCGCGCCTGATCTTCTCCTCGGTGGCGGCGGGCCCGTTGCGCACGAACACCAGGACGATCCGCCCGTCGCGGGTCACGACGGGGGCCGGGTTGCCCGCTGTGCCCTTGTGCGGTTCCGCGGCGACCACCCGCGGCCCGTCCCAGGTGGCACCGCCGTCGGTGGACCGCTTGAGCACGATGTCGATGTGGCCCGAATCTCCGGCCGAGCCGTGCCGCCCCTCGGCGAACGCCAGGATCGTGCCCGCCCGGGTCACCACCGCCGCCGGGATCCGGAACGTGTGGTAGCCGTCGGTGCCCGCCCGGTAGGGCACCGATGTGGGGTAATCGCGCGCCATCGGGTTCCTCCTCGTCCGCCTGCGGATGCGACCCTATGGCGCGTACGTACCTTCGCCGGGCCCGCTCACCAGCCCGCCCACAGGCGATCATCCGCTGCTGCACCGGAGTTAACGCGCTCTTCACCCTGCGCGAAGACCACCGGCCCGGTGCCCGCGGTGCGGACATCGGGCCGGTATTGGCCGCCGGACGTTCAGTCGTCCCAGAGGGACCCGCCGGCATCGCCGCGGTTAGGGCCGGATCAGCGATCTTGCTCGACTACTGTAGGTAACAGTCGTTTACCTGCCAAGGAACGCCACGCCCGCTGCCAGCCAATTGCCAGGAACGCTGGGTAACCTCCAAGCGCATGACCTGGCAGCACAAGTTCAACGAGGCGCTCGGCAAATACGCCGGCGTCCAGTTCTCGCGGGTCAGAAAGGCGGCTCCGGAGAGCCCGGCGCGGCCGCCCGCAGACCCCGCCGACAGGCTGTTGCGCGAGCCGGTGTTCATCCTGTCTCCGGTCAGATCGGGCTCCACCCTGCTGCGCTCGATGCTCGACGCCCACTCCTTGATCCACGCCCCGCACGAACTGCACGTGCGCCGGCTCGCGGTGGAGTTCGGGACGTCGCTGGCGGAGCGGTCGATGGCGGCGCTCGGTCACAACCGGTGCGATCTCGAGCATCTGCTCTGGGACCGGGTGCTCCACCGCGAGCTGGTCCGCAGCGGCAAGCGGCACATCGCGGACAAGACCCCGGCCAACGCCTTCGCCTACCAGCGCATCGCCACCTGCTGGCCCGACGCGCGCTTCATCTTCCTGCTGCGCCATCCGGCCTCCATCGCCGCCTCCTGGTACGAGGCCGACCCGGACAAACGCGACCGCGAACAGGCCGCGGCCGACGCGTTGCGCTACATGAAGGCGGTGCAGCGGGCGAGGAAGGGGCTCACCGGCCTGACCGTGCGCTATGAGGACCTGACCGCGGACCCCGAACGCGAGACGAGATCCATCTGCGAGTTCCTGAGCGTCCCGTGGGAGCGGGAGATGCTCGCCTACGGCCGGCCCGGAGTGCTCAAGAAGGGCCTCGGGGACTGGCAGGACAAGATCCGCTCCGGCAGCGTGCAGCCGGGCCGCGACCTTCCCGCACCTGAGGAGGTGCCCGAGACGCTCCGGGCCATGTGCCGGAGCTGGGGATATTCATGAAGATCCGTTATCTGCTGCTGCATGCCTACGGTCAGGGCGGCACGATCCGCACCGTGATCACCCAGGCCAACGCGATGGCCGCGCTCGGGCACGAGGTGGAGATCGCCAGTGCCGTGCGGCGGAAGGACAGGCCGCAATTCCCCGTCGACCCCCGGGTGACGCTGGTGCCCCTGGCCGACCAGCGGGCCGGCGTCCCGGCCGACTCGCTGGGCCGCAGGCTGTGGCGGCGGATGCGCGGCAAGATCGTGCCCTTCGGGGAGTTCGCCGCCGACTACTTCACCGAACGGGTGGAGAAAGCGGTCATCGACTACGTCTCGGGCCTCGAAGGCGGCATCCTGGTCACGACCCGGCCCGCGCTCAACCTGATCTCCGCCCGCCGTACCCCCAAAAGCGTCATATGCGTCGCCCAGGACCACATGAACCTGAGCGCCTACCCCGAGACGATCAAGCGGGAGATCGCCCGCTACTACGGCCGGTTCGAGGCGATCGTCGTGCTGACCAAGACGAACCAGGTCGAGTACCGCATCCTGCTGCCCGGCACGCCCATCGTGCGCATCCCCAACGCCGTGCAGGCGACAGGGCAGGTCTCCGAGCAGGTGAACCCGGTCGTGGTGGCGGCCGGGCGGCTGGTCAAGCAGAAGGGCTTCGACCTGCTCATCCCGGCCTTCCAGAAGGCGGCGGAGCGGCATCCCGACTGGCGGCTGCGCGTCTACGGCGGCGGTCCCAGGAAGGCCGAGCTGGTCGCGCTCGTCTCCGAGCTCGGCCTGGAGGACCGGGTGCAGCTGATGGGCCGGACGGATCGCCTGGCGGAGAAGCTGGCCGGGGCCTCGATCTACGCGCTCTCGTCCCGCTTCGAGGGGCTGCCGATGGTGATGATCGAGGCGATGGGGCACGGGCTGCCGGTCGTCGCGTTCGACTGCCCCACCGGGCCCGCCGACGTGCTCACCTCGGGCAAGGACGGGCTGCTGGTGCCGCCCGGGGACGTCGGCGCGCTGGCCCGCGCCCTCGACCGGCTGATGTCCGACAAGGCGCTGCGGCTGCGGATGGGCGCGGCGGCCAGGCGGACGGCCGGGAACTACGAGGCCGACTCGGTGATGCCCTTATGGGAGGACCTGTTCGCCGAGTTGCTGAGCCGCGAGCCCATCAACGACAGCTACTGGACGCGCTAACGGCCCTGACGGTCCCGCCACTCGGAGACGACGCGCTCGACGTCGTAGGGCATCAGGTTGAGCGGCGGGCCCTGCAGTCCGGTCCTGATGGCCTCGCGGATCCTGGCGTTGATCTCCTCGACGATCCGCCGCGCCTCGGTCTCCGACCTGGCGCCAGCGGCTTCGGCGAGCGCCTCCTCCGCGGCCTTGCGCAGGGCGAGCGTCGGGGGCAGCGGCATCGACAGGCCCTCGCTGCGCACCTTCTGCTTGATCCACCACATCTCGTCGTACGGCTTGTCGAGGTCGGGAAGGGGTTTGCCGGCACCGGGCAGGTTGTCGAACTCGCCGCGCTCGGTCGCCTCGCGGATCTGCCGGTCGATCCACGACTCGAAGCTCATTCCGCCTGGTTTGCGCTCTGTCATGTGAGGCCCTCCACCTTCACAGGTTATGCCGGGGCGCGATCGGCGCGCGCCAGCCGAGGATGGCCTCGGTCATCCGCACGGCCGCGACCGCCGCGGGCACGTCGTGCACGCGGAGGATCCGGGCGCCCCGCAGGACGGCGATCACGTTCGCGGCGATCGTGCCCTCTGTCCGCTCCTGCTGCGGGCGGCCGAGGGTCTCACCGATGAAGTCCTTGTTCGACAGGGCGACCAGGGTGGGGTAGCCGATCGCGGTGATCTCGTCGAGCCTGCGCGTGAGCTCCAGCGAGTGGAAGGTGTTCTTGTTCAGGTCGTGCCCGGGATCGATGATGATCCGCTCGGCGTGGATGCCGGCGTCGAGCGCGAACCGGACCCGCTCGCGCAGGAACGCCGCGACCTCCGCCACGACGTCCCCGTACGACGGTTTGGCGACCGCCTTCCCCGGGCCACCGAGGCTGTGGGTCACGATCACGGTCGCGCCGCTCTCCGCCGCGACCCGCGCCATGCCGGGCTCGCGCAGCCCGTTGGTGTCGTTGATGACGTCGGCGCCGGCCGCCAGGGCCGCCTGCGCCACTTCGGCGCGGTAGGTGTCGACCGAGATGACGGCGTCCGTCACACCCCTGATCTCGGCGATGACGGGGACCACCCGGTCGATCTCCTCGCCGACGCCGATGCCGTCCTGGTCCCCGCGGAACGCGAAACCGCCGACGTCCACCCAGTCGGCACCCGCCGTGACCGCCGCCCGCGCCGCCTCGACGGCTCTGGCGAGCTCGAACGTCCGGCCCCGGTCATGGAAGGAGTCGGGCGTCCTGTTCACGATCGCCATGACGGCCACCTGGCGCGCGAAGTCGAACTCGCGGCGGCCGATGCGCCGGACCGGGATGAGGATCGCCATCTCCCCAGTATCAAGCCTCAGGTGTCACACACCGGCCAGGGCGGGTGGCAGCACTTTCAGAATCTTCGAAATACTCGACAAAGCACCCCTGACCACCCCAAACTTTCCTACCAGGGGAGCTCGCGACGGGGGCCGTCACCGCCGCTCCCATCAGGTCGACTGAGGCCCACTCTCCCAAACGGCGGTGGCCCCCGTGGACAGCGCGGTGGCCTCCATGGTCTTGGTCACCAGCGCGTCCACCAGCCAGGCGAAGCTGTCGTCCACCGAGACCCGCAGCGCGAACAGCCCGGCCGCCTCCAGCGCGCAGAACCCCTGGACCGCGCTGCGGATGCCCCGGGCGGCGTGCACGCGGGCCGCTCCGGTCAGCGCGCCGACGGCCAGGATGTCGGTGGTGACGGCCGCCGCCTCGTCGGCGGCGGTGCGTACCTCATCGTCGTCGTAGCCGTCCACGGCGAAGGTGGTGGCCGCGTACAGGGCCGGGTGCTCGCGTGCATATGCTCGCTGGGCGTGGGCAAGAGCACGCAGGGCATCGGCTCCCGACCGGCCGGTGGCGGCGCGGCGGCAGCGGTCGGCGAGGTCGCGATGGCCCTTGACGGACAGGGCGATCCGCAGGTCACGCAGCCCGCCGGGCAGGTGGACGTACAGGCTGGGCGCGGCCACCCCCAGGTGGCGGGCCAGGGCGCTGATGGACAGCGCGTCGATGCCGTGCTCGTCGGCATAGGCGATCGCGCCGTCTATCGTCGTTTGCCGCGTTAGTCTCTTACGCATCGTCCGCCCCGCTACCTAATGCCTATAGGATGAATCCTAATAGCAATAGGGGGATCCACGTGATTACCAGGAGTATCGCGCGGCTGGCCGGAGCGGGAGCGGCCGCGGGTGTGCTGGTGGCCGCCATCGCTCTGCCGGCCGTGGGCGGCGCGGGGGCGCTGTTCAAGACCGCTTCCGCAGAGCTCAATCTCAAGGCCGCCGAGCTTCTGGAGCCCCCGCCTGCCGAGAAGACCGAGATCCTGGACGCCAAGGGCAACGAGATCGCCCAGTTCTACGAGCAATACCGTGACGTCATCCCGCTGGCCGAGATGGGCGACGTCATGAAGAAGGCGATCATCTCGATCGAGGACTACCGGTTCTACGAACACGGCCCGATCGACATCGAGGGCACGATCCGCGCCCTGGCGAAGAACCTGGGGACGGGCCGGGTCGCGCAGGGCGGCTCCAGCATCACCCAGCAGTACGTCAAGCAGGTGCTGCTCAACAACGCCACCACCGAGGAAGACAAGAACAAGGCGCTGGAGGCCACCTACGGCCGCAAGCTCAACGAGCTGCGCTACGCGATGGCGATCGAGGAGAAGTACACCAAGGACCAGATCCTTGAGAAATACCTGAACATCGCCTACTTCGGGGCCAGCGCCTACGGGGTGGAGGCCGCGGCCAAGCGGTTCTTCGGCGTGCACGCCTCCGAGCTCAGCCTGGCGCAGGCCGCGACCCTGGCCGGAGCCGTGCAGGACCCCAACCAGACCGACCCCAACCTCGGCAAGAAGTACCGGCAGCGCCTGCTGGACCGGCGTAACGTCGTCCTCGCCCGGATGGCCGAGCTGGGCAAGATCACCCCGGCGGAGGCCGAGGAGGCCAAGGCCAAGAAGCTCGGGTACAAGGGCACCCCGCTGCCCGGCGGCTGCGAGGCCAGCAAATACCCCTACTTCTGCGTGTACGTACGCAACGAGATCATCAAGAACAAGATCTTCGGCAAGACACAGAAGATCCGCACCGCGCTGCTCAGCCGGGGCGGCCTGCAGATCAAGACCACGATCGACCCCAAGATGCAGGCGGCGGCCGACAAGGCCATCAAGAAGCACGTCTTCGCCACCGACAACCCGATCGCCAGCGAGGCCCTGATCCAGCCGGGCACCGGGGCGATCAAGGCGATGGCGGTCAGCAGGCAGTACGGCACGTCCAAGCGGAAGCACCAACTGTCGCTCAACGTGGTGGCCGACGTGGCCCACGGCGGCGGCACCGGCTTCCAGCCCGGTTCGACCTTCAAGACGTTCACGCTGATCACCGCCCTCAAGAAGGGCATGAAGATCAACGACGGCTTCACCGTCGGCAGCGGCTACCGGGCCCCCTACTACTCCTCGTTCAAGAACTGCAAGGGCGAGAACATCGGCGACCCGTCACACACCGTCACCAACGACGAGGGCGGCACCGGCTTCAAGTCACTGCAGACCGGCACCTGGGGCTCGGTCAACACCTTCTTCCTGACGCTGGAGCAGCGCGTCGGTCTCTGCGACACCATCAAGACCGCCCAGTCGCTGGGCATCAAGCGGGCAGACGGCGGCAGGCTGCAGGAATACGAGACCTTCACGCTCGGGATCAACGAGATGGACCCGATCACGGTCGCGAACGCCTACGCCGCCATCGGGGCCCGCGGCAAATACTGCGCGCCGATGGCCATCACCCAGATCACCGACCGCGACGGCAAGGTCAAGAAGTACGACCCCCAGTGCCGCCAGGCGCTCGACCCCGAGGTCGCGGACGCCACGGCGAACGTCCTGAGCGGGGTGTTCACCAAGGGCACGATGTCGAAGGTCGGCGGCATCGGCCGGCCCGCCGCGGGCAAGACCGGCACCACCGACGCCCAGGCCACCGCGTGGTTCGCCGGGTTCACCCCCGACCTGGCCGGCGCGGTGAGCATCGGCGACATCCGGGGTGCCCAGAAGTACAAGCTCAACAACGTCACCATCGGCGGTCAACACTTCGGCGAGGTGTTCGGCGCGAGCGTGCCGGGGCCGATCTGGAAGGACACCATGCTGGTGGCGCTGAAGGACATCGATCCCACCCCGTTCACGCCGATCAACTCCGCTCGCTTCGGCGGCTGCGGCCAGGGCTGCGCTCCCGTACGGCAGACGCCGGACGAAGACACCGAGACGGACCCGCAGAACCCCATCATCGACGACACCCTCCCCCACTAGCCGATACGTCGTTCCGAGGCCCGCGCGCACGCAGTGCTCGCGGGCCTCGTGCTGACAACACTGTCAAATCGCCCTGTTAACAGCGGCGAAACATTGGTAACGTGGGAGCGCTCCCAGGATCTTCCGCGAGGTGCTCCCATGTTTGAGCAGCCCACACTGGCACAGGTAGCGGCCGAAGCGGGGGTATCGCCCGCGACGGCTTCCAGGGTCCTCACCGGCTCCGTACGGGTCGCCACCTCGACCCGCCGGCAGGTCTACGACGCGGTGTCCCGCATGGGATACGTGCGCCATCGCGCACCCAGGGGATCGGTGGCCAGGGGACCGGCCGCCGGGGTCACGGCGGTGGTCTGCGACCACTTACCCCGCCTGTTCTCCGAGCCCTACTACGCCAGACTGCTGTCGGCCGCCGGTGCCGTACTGGCCGAGGACGGCACGCAGCTCATGGTGACGACGGTGACCCCGACCGCGTCCACGCTCCCCGAGTTGGGCGGTGCGGTGCTCCTCATCGGCGCCAGGGAACGCCATCCCCTGGCCATCAAGCTCTGTACCTCGGGCGTGCCGGTGCGGAACATCGGCCGCCCCCCGCACGACCTCAAGCTGCCCTACGTCGACGTGGACAACCAGGACGGCGGCCGGCAGGCAGCCGAACACCTGCTGCTGTCGGGCCGCCGGGCGATCGCCGCCATCGGCGGCCCGCCGTCGCTTCCGGGGGCCCGAGATCGGCTCGACGGGCTGGCCCGTACGCTGCGCGCCGCCGGGGCGACGGAGGTGCCCGTCGCCTACGGGGACTTCACCGCCGCCTCCGGCACGCACGCCATGCAGTGGCTGCTGCGCCACGCCCCCGGGCTCGACGCGGTCTTCGCCGCCTCCGACCTGATGGCCGCCGGCGCGATCCAGGCCCTGCGCCGCGCCGGTCGCCGGGTCCCCGCGGACGTCGCGGTGATCGGCTTCGACGACGCCCCTGTCGCCCGGCGTACCGTCCCGGCGCTGACCACGGTCCGGCAGCCGGTCGAGGAGCTCGCCATGGTCGCCACCCGGCTGCTGCTGGCCGGGACGACCGGCATCGACCCCGTCCTCCCCACGGAACTGGTCATCCGTGAGTCGGCTTGACCCGGGGGACGTCCTGGCCCGCAGATACCTGCTGCTGGACCCCCTCGCCTACGGTGGCATGTCGGTGATCTGGCGGTCCTTCGACCAGTCGCTGCACCGGCTGGTCGCGGTCAAGGTGCTGACCGCCTCGCTCCAGGCCGGGCTCGGCGAGCGCGTCCGCGTACGCAGCGAGGCCCGCGCCGCCGCCCGGTTCCTCCACCCGGACGTGATCGAGATCTACGACTACGGCGAGACCGTGACGGAGGACGGCGAGGTGGCGGCGTACGTGGTGATGCCGCTGCTCGACGGCACCACGCTCGGCGAGCGCATCGACGAGGGGCCACTGCCCTGGACCGAGGCCGCCGCCATCGCGCTGCGCCTGGCGCGGGCGCTGCGCGACGGGCACGCCCGCGGCCTGGTCCACCGGGACGTCACCGCCGACAACGTGCTGCTCACGGCGTCCGGGCCGAAGCTGCTCGACTTCGGGATCGCGGCCTCGGCCGGCGACCCCGACGACGACCGGGGCACCCCGCCCTACGTCGCCCCCGAACGGCTGGCCGGCGCCCCCACCCACCCGGCGGTCGACGTGTACGCGCTCGGGGTGCTGCTGTTCGCCATGCTCACCGGCCGTACGCCCTACCCGGAGACCACCTGGGAGCAGATCGAGGCCGCCCACCGTACGTCGCCGCCGCCACGGGTGACCGGCGCGCCGCACGGCATCGCCACGCTGTGCCGGCACTGCCTGGCGCACGACCCCGAGCGGCGGCCGACGGCGGCGGCGATCGCGGACTCCCTGGCCACCGCGCTCGCGAACGCCGCGTTCGGCCGGCAGGTACGGCGCGGCCTCGCCGTCGCCGGGGCGGGCGTGATCGTGCTGTCCTCGCTGCTGTGGCTCAACCGCCCGGTCGGCGTGCTGCCCACGCCACCGTGGCCCTCCGCCGGGATCCCGGTCACCCCCCGCTCCTCCACCGAGGCCACGGCCACCCTCGGACGCTCCCCCGGCACCACGGACGCCCCCCGGCTGTCCGCCGACACCACAACCGGCCCGCAACTCTCCCCCAGCACCACGGGCGCGCCGCGATTATCCGCCGACGCAACGACCGACCCGCAGCTCTCGGCCGACACCACGACCGGCCCGCAACTCTCGGCCAACGCCACGGCTGCCACGCGATCACCCGGCGATACCGCCGTCACGACGGGGCCGTACGTGAAAGCCACCCCCACCGAGCGCCCGTCCGGCCGGCGCTCGGCCACGATCCGGCAGGCGGTGGACGGGTTCCACGGAACGCTGGCGGGCGGCGAGACCTGTCGCGCCACAGACCAGGACGTCACGCTGGACCTCCAGCAGGTCCTGCGGCGGGTGCTCGACACTCCCGGCCCCATCGAGCCGGGCATGGCGGAACTGAAGCGCAAACTCGCCGACCGCGAACGCGAAGGCCGCCTCACACCGGCCTGCCGTACGGAGCTCCAGGCCCGCCTGGACGAGATCGCCACCGCCCACGGCTGAGGGGTACGGCCGGGCCGTACCCCTCAGCGTGCGCTCAGCCGCAGCCGTACCCCGACGGCACCTGAGTGTTCCCGTCGGGCCGGCTCGCCTGGAAGCCGAAGGCGGTGCTCCCGCCGGGCGGCAGCGTGCCGTTGTGCGCCAGGTTCCTGGCCGTCACTGTCTGCCCGCTGACCGTGAGGCTCGCGTTCCAGAAGCCCGTGACGGTGTGCCCGGCGGGCAGCGTGAACGTGACCGTCCAGCCGCTCTTCGCGGCCGTGCCGGTGTTGGTCACGGTCACGGGCTGCACGACGTAGCCGCTCCCCCAGGCGTTCTGTACGGTCGCGACGGCCGAGCAGCCGCCCCCGCCGCCACCGGACAGGGTGGTCACGCTGATCGTGCCCGACACCTGTGACACGTTGTTCGCGCCGTCCCGGGCCCGCACCTGGTAGCGGTAGGTCGTGCTCGGGCTCAGGCCGCTGTCGGCGTAGGAGGTGGTGGTGCTCGTGCCGACCGTGGCGAAGGCGCCGGTGCCGGTCGCCCGCATGATGTCGTACCCGGCTAGCCCGCTGCCGCCGGAATCGGTGGCGGCGGTCCACGACAGGTTCGTGCCGCTCGACGTGGTGCCCGACGCCGTCAGGCCGGACGGCGCGGTCGGCGGCGTCGTGTCTGTGCCGCCGCCCGAGGTGGTGTAGGAGAACGCGTTGACCGCCAGCCCCGTCCCGCCGACCCAGGGCTCGAACCCGGCCTGCACGCTGGTGAGGTACCACGCCCGCTGGGCGTACCCCCGGCTGACCGCGTCGGCGTAGAAGGTGTCGATGGCGAAGTCCAGCGAGGACGTCGCCGAGGTGCGGACGTAGGAGATCACGTTCCAGCCGGTGTTGCCGAACCAGACCTGCCAGGTGCCGCCCGCCAGGCTCACGGTGCCGACGGGCGAGCCGACCGGCTGGATGGAGCCCTGCTTGTTGAGCCAGACCATGATCTCGGCCCCGGTGTTCTGCCCGTCGGTGCGCGGGGTCGGGTCGAACCACAGGTCGTAGGCCGCGTCCCAGGTGCCCGCGCTCGGGTAGCTCATGCTGACGCTGGTCCGCAGGTTGCCGAAGCCGCTCGCGTTGGTCCGCATGGGCAGGCCGCTGCCGGTCGTACAGAGGGCGTAGTGGCAGCCCGCGTAGATGGACGGGTAGGAGGCGGGCGCCCCGTTGGTCGGCTTGTTGTGCGCCGCCTGGGTGACCGTGAAACCGGGGGCGGTCTGGTTGACGTCGAGGCACTGCGCCGTGTCGGCGCCCCAGACGTTGTTCTGGACGATGTACTTGTCGCCCTGGATGCCGATGGAGTCCAGCTTTCCGCAGATCACCGGGGCGGCCTGGGCCGGAACGGCGAACAGTCCCGCGGCGAGGATCGAACCGATGGCCGCGATGATCAGGTGGATGTGCACGCGCCTCATGGCATGTTGCTCCCGCTTCTCTGACAAGGAGGATTGGGAGCGCTCCCACACGCAGCATCACGGCCGGTGCGGTCCCCCGGCAAGCACCTGCCCGCACCGCAGTCCGCGTCGAGCCGAGCGACCAGGCAAACCCCGGCCGCGACGGCGTGAAAGTTTCACGCCGCGTTGTCGGCCCGGTGGTCGCGTGGTTCAATCCGCTTAGCTGCCGGGCGGGCAGGTCGTGGGCGGGGTCTCTGTCGCACCGAACAAGGGATTCCCCATGAGATTCATCCGGTCGGCGGCCTTCGCCGCCGCTCTGGTCGCGACCCTGCTCGCCTCGGCCCTGATGGCTCCCCAGGCGCAGGCGCACGGTGTCACGATGTTCCCCGGCGCCCGTACGTTCCTGTGCTGGCAGGACGGGCTCAGGGACAACGGCCAGATCATCTCCTACAACCCGGCCTGCGGGGCGGCCGTCGCGCAGAGCGGCGCCACGCCTCTGTACAACTGGTTCGCCGTGCTCCGTTCCGACGCCGCCGGCCGCACCACGGGCTACATCCCCGATGGGCAACTGTGCAGCGGCGGCACCGGCGGCCCGTACGACTTCACCGCCTACAACGCCGTCCGCTCCGACTGGCCGCAGACCCATCTGACCTCGGGCGCCTCCATCACGATGCGCCACAGCAACTGGGCCGAACACCCCGGCACGTTCTACTACTACGTCACCAAGAACGGCTGGAACCCGGACGCCCCGCTCAAGTGGTCCGATCTGGAGTCGTTCGGCAGCGTCTCCAACCCGCCGAAGACCGGCGGGCCCGGCGCGCTCAACTACTACTACTGGAACGCCCAGCTCCCGTCCGGCAAGACCGGACGGCACATCATCTACACCCGCTGGGTCCGCTCCGACAGCGCCGAGAACTTCTTCAGCTGCGCCGACGTCGTCTTCGACGGCGGCAACGGCGAGGTCACCGGTGTGGGCCCCGGCGGCGGGGGCGGCACTCCCACTCCGACCATCACCCCGACCCCGGTTCCCGGCGCCTGCGCGGCGACCTGGAGCGCGACCGCCAACCCCGGCTGGCCGGGGCACTTCCAGGCCACCGTGACCGTCAAGAACACCGCCACCAGCACGATCAACGGCTGGACGGTCAAGTGGACCTACACCGGAGGACAGGGCTTCGACGGGTCTCCATGGAACGGCGTGCTGACCGGGCAACCGCCCAACGTCGCGGTCACCAACGCCTCCTACAACGGGCAGCTCGCGGCGAACGCGACCACCTCGTTCGGGTTCAACGCCACGGGCACCGTCCCCAGCCCCGCGCCCACGCTGACCTGCACCAGCCCGTAGGTCATGCGGATGCTTGACGAAGTGCGGACGAGAAGGGCCGCGGCGATCGCCGTCGTGGCCCTGATCCCCGTCGCCGGTGTGGCCCTGTTCGCGGGGCTGCACCAGGCGGGGCGGTCCGAGCTGCGCGCTCAGCTCGGCGCTCAGGTGACGGACCTCCTTGAGAGATCCACGCCGGCCGAGCACCACGAACACGGGCACGAGTTCGGCGAGCAGGCGGGCCGCGTCGTGTGCGCGGTCGACCCGTTCGGCTACGACCCGGCGGACGCGACCACGATGGCGCAGGTGAAGTGGGTCTATGCCCGCCACATGTGCGCCATCACCGGCCCGGGGACCGGGTGGGCCATGTCGGTGCGCGCCTCGGGCCCGATCGCCGTCCGGCTCGGCGACTCACCGCTGGTGAAGGTGCCCACGCCGGGCGCCGGTTACCCCGAGCGGGTCCGGCAGGTGATACCCGAGCGGTATCACGAGGAGGCGTTCGGCGAGTTCGCCGACGACGACGCGATCGAGGCGGCCCGCCGGAGGTTCGCCCTGGTGACGGCCCGATGAGTGACGGCCCGATGAGTGGCGGCCCGATGAGTGGCGGCCCGATGAGTGACGGCCTGACGGGTGGCGGCCTGACGGGTGGTGTCGCCTCACATGCGGACGCGGCCGGCAGGGCAGGAGATCTCGCGGCCGGCCGCGTCCACGCCATCCGGGCGGGATGGTGTCATGGAACGGTTGCGTCAGTGACGGTTGAAGCACCACCTCCTCATCTACCGGTCGATGTCTACCGGTCGATTCGCGGCGTCGACCGGCCGGTGTGGCGAGGTCGCCGCACCGGCCGGTCCGGGGGTCAGTTCGCGCAGGTGTAGCCGGACGGCACGGTCGTCTGGCCGTTCGGGCGACTTGCCTGGAAGCCGAAGGCGGTGCTCGTGTTCGGCCCGAGCGCGCCGTTGTAGCTCAGGTTCCTGGCCGTCACGGTCTGCCCGCTCACCGTCACCGCGGCGTTCCAGGAGCCGGTGAGCACGTGCCCGGCGGGCAGCGTGAACGTCACCGTCCAGCCCGTCCTGGCCGCGCCGCTGGTGTTGGTCACGGTCACGGGCTGCACGACGTACCCGCTGCTCCACTGGCTCTGTACGGTCGCGACGGCCGTGCAGCCCCCGCCACCACCACCGGTGAGGGTGGTGAAGGTGACCTGGCCCGATTGGCCCGACACGTTGCCCGCCGCGTCCCTGGCCCGCACGTAGACCTGGTAGGCGGTCGCGGGGGTCAGCCCGCTCAGCGTGATCGAGTTGGTCGCCGACTGGCCGAGCAGCGTGCCCGGCGCCCGGTAGACGTCGTACCCGGTCACCCGGACGTTGTCGGTGGAGGCGGTCCAGTTCAACGTGGCCCCGGTCGAGGTGACGCCGGAGGCGACCGGGGTACCGGGCACGCTGGGCGGGGTCGGGTCGGTGGTGGTGCCGCCGTACACCGACGCCTCGCGCGAGGTGGCGGCGATGCCGTTGGCGCCGTTGAAGAGCCGCTGCCCCCAGGAGGTGAGCTGGGTGACGTCGAAGTTGGTGACCTGGTCGAGGTACTCGACGCCGCCGCCGTTGCCGCTCCACGACCAGCCCAGGTAGCCGAGGCCCCGGCTCACTGACTGGGCCATGATCGTGTCCTCGTCCGGGTCGCCGTCGGAGTGGTTGAAGCCGAACTCGCCGATCACCAGCGGCAGCCCGGCGGTCTTGAAAGCGTCCAGGTAGG
This sequence comes from Nonomuraea sp. NPDC049269, assembly GCF_043197155.1. NCBI lineage: Bacteria > Bacillati > Actinomycetota > Actinomycetes > Streptosporangiales > Streptosporangiaceae > Nonomuraea > Nonomuraea sp. NPDC049269. The sequence continues at coordinate 189,506 of NZ_JBICSO010000011.1, read as the reverse complement.
ACGTGATCTCCGCGGCGGTGTCGTACACGCCGTACATGTGCACGGAGAAGATCGTGTTCTTGCTCGGGTCGGCGTCGAAGACGGTCCTGGCGGTGTTGCGCATGACGTTCTGCCAGTCCTGGCCCCAGTTGGGCGCGTCCACCATGAGCGCGTGGTCGAAGCCGTTGGCGCGCAGCTTCTTGATCGCGTTGGCGGTGGCGGTGGTCCAGTCGGGGGTGACGGCGTTGTTGCCGACCGGCTCGTTGCCGATGTTGACGATGACGTAGTTCTCCTGGCCGGCCAGGGCGCTCTTGACGCTGATCCAGTAGTCGGCCGCCTGGTCGAGGGTGTAGGCGCCGCTCTGCTCGCCGTAGCCGGTGGTGTCGTGGTTCTCCAGTACGCAGATCAGCCGGTTGGCCTTGCAGCGGGAGACCACGTCGGCCACGTCGGAGACGCCGTTGGCGGTCCAGCGGCCGCCGCTGAGCACCACCCGGACGGTGTTCGCGCCCAGCGACTTGATGTCGGCGAACGCCTTGGTCTGCGTGGGGTACCAGGTGTGCGCGTGGCTGGTGCCGCGCATGACGAACTCCTGGCCGCCCGCTTCGAGGATCTTCGTGCCGCTGACGTGGATGCCGGTGGCTGCGTGCGCGGGCGCCGAGAGGAAGAGCAGAGGCAGACATACCGCGGCGAGCGCCGCGAGTCGTGTTCTCATGGGCGGCCTTTCGATGGGGACCCGCCCCGCCGACGTGGCAGGACGCGGCGGGGCGGGGCGATCAGGAGCGACGGCTCAGGGGAAGAGCCGTCCGTACTCGGCCAGGGCCACGGCCACGTCCACCTGCGCCCAGAACCGGTGGTAGTTGAAGACGGGGGCCGGCCCCGTGCCCTTGAGGAAGGCGTCGACCCTCGCGTAGTCGGGGTCGTTCTTGTAGAAGGACCTGATCGACAGGAACGTCGAGCTGGCGTTGATCGGGTCGCCGTTCGGCATGGTGCCGCTCCACCCGGCCGGGACGTACACCGGGTCACCGACCCGCTTGTAGTCCGTCTTGGTCTCCGGCACCGACACGCCCTTGGCGTCGCGGTACTTCCAGACGCCGTCGAGCAGCGCCTTGGCCGTGGTCCTGGCCGCCGTGTGGTTGGCCTTGGCGGCGTAATACATCAGGGCCTTGGCGTAGGCGCCGGTCACGCCGACGTCCTGGGTGTAGTCCGCGACCGTCACGTGCAGGCCCGGGTTGGCGGCGGGCATGCCGCTCGCCGAGCTGAAGTCGCCCGCGGGCTGACCGGTCCAGTGCAGCGTGGACGGGATCTGGTACGTGCCGTCCGCGTTGATCGTGGTGTTGGCCAGCGACCAGGTGACCCACTTGTCGAGCAGCGCCTTCGCATCGGCGTTGCCGGTGGCGTAGTAGTACTCGGCCACCCGCTCCATCGTCCACGCCTGGAAGCCGAACCACTGGTTGGACGGCGGGTCGTGGTAGACGGGCTGCCAGTCATAGGTCATGCCGAAGAACTTGGGCAGACCGGTCGGCGGCGTCCCGTAGTGGCCTTCCCAGCTGTTGGTCGCGCCGCCGGCGATGGCGCCCTCGGACGACTGCAGCCACTTGTAGAACTGGATCTGGCGGGTCAGGCTGGTGCTCCAGTCGGTGACGCCGGTCGCGCTCTTGGGCTTGAGCTCGGCGACGTTCGACAGGGCCCAGGCGGCCAGCGGGTTCTGGTAGCCGGAGTGGTTGTGGCTGGAGCCGATGCGCCACGCCCAGCCGGCGCTCGCGTCGGTCGCGCCGCCCCAGGCGTAGTACCAGGACAGCAGGTAGTTGGAGGCGTCCTTACCGGTGCCGGCCGCGCAGGACGGGCTGGTGCAGCCGGGCTTCTTGAAGTACTTGTCGTACATCGAGTACCGCAGGTAGTCGCCCATCTTCGCGGCCTTGGTGACCGACGCCGAGATCTGCGACTCCTTGCCCTGCGCCTTGGCCCAGGTCTCGGCCCAGTACGCCGCCTGGACGGCCCGCGCGTCGGCGTCGGGGGCGTTGGTGTACTTCCACTGCTTGGCGTACGAGCTGTCCTTGACGAACAGGTCGAGGTAGCCGTTGGGCCCGCCGTGCTTGAACATGTCGCAGGACGGCTGCGGGATCGTCTCGAAGACCGACTCCTCGGGGCCGCGCTGGTAGGTGTTGATGTAGGCGGGCTTGGTGGTGCCGTCGCCGCAGCGGCCGAAGCCGTAGGTGTTGTCGACGTCGAGCAGCCAGTGCATGCCGTAGATGTCGCCGGTGCCGTACGCGCTCTTCAGCTCGTTGGCGATCGGGTCGCTGCCCACGCTCACGCTGGTGTCCAGCGGTGACGGGTAGTTGTTGATCGAGGTGGACTCGGGGATGTACGTGGCCGGCTTCGACGGGGTGTAGAAGGAGTTGGTCGGCTGGTCGGCCGTGGCCGGGATGATGTACCTCTCCATCGTGGCCCAGGCGGTGTTGAACTTGGCCCAGTCACCGGTGACCTGCCCGTAGACCGCCTCCAGCCACAGGTAGTAGCTGAACGCCTCGGACGTGGTCTCGTGCCCCTGGTCGGGCGCCTCGACCATGAAGGTCTCCAGCGAGTGGTACGGCACGCCTTCGGGTGAGAAGTAGCCGTTGGCCGGGTCGTGCAGCTCGTTGTAGAGCTCGGTGAACCGTCTGACGTACTCGTTGTCGCCGCCCGGCAGGTCGTCGTCGGCCTCGGTGGCGGCGACCGCGACCGAGGCGTAGCCGGTGGCGCTCACCGTGAACGTGGCGGAGCCGGCGGTCGTGTCGGTGTCGTCGGCCGCGGCCAGCGTGACGTTCTGCGCGGTGTTCCAGTTGGCGGTGGTGAAGGTCAGGCTGCCGCCCGAGGAGACCGTGAGGTCGGTGTCACCGCTGGTCCGCGCGGTGGCGACGGTCACGTTGCCGGTGGGCGCCCGCGACAGCCGCACGCCGAACGCCGCGGTGCCCTTCTCCGGCACGGCCAGGCTCGTCGGGCTCACCACGAGCGCCGGCGTGGAGTCGGCCGTCACGGTGATCCCGACGGGCGCGGAGGTGGTGGTGGCGCCGAGGTTGTCGGTGGCCCTGGCGGTGATCGAGTAGCTGCCCGCGGGCACGTTCGGCCAGCTGTAGGCGTACGGCGCGACGGTGTCGCTGTTCAGCAGCGTGGTGCCCTGGTAGAAGTCGACCTTGGCGATCGAGCCGCCGGGGTCCGAGGCGGTCGCGGCGAGCGGCACCGTGGCGGGCGCCACGAACGTCTGCCCGGCGGTCGGCGAGGTCAGCGCCACGGTCGGCGGCTGGTTGGCACCCGCGCAGGTGACCCCGTTGACGGTGAACGCGGTCGGCTTGGGGTTGGTGCCGCTCCACGTGCCGTTGAAGCCGATGTTGGTGGAGGCTCCGGTGGCGAGGTTGCCGTTCCAGTCGAGGTTCTTGGCGGTGACGGCCTGGCCGGTCTGCGCCCAGGTGGCGCTCCAGCCCTGACTGAGCTTCTGCGTGGTCGTGGGGAAGGTGAAGCCGAGCGTCCAGCCGTTGATCGGGTCACCGACGTTCTTGATGGTGACGCTGGCGGTGAAGCCGCCCGACCAGTCGTTGGTGGTGTAGGTCACATCGCAGGCGACGGCCGCACTGGCGGGCGCGGCGGTCAGCGTGGTGGTCACCCCGGCGATGAGGACAAGGAGGAAAGCGGGTGCGAGCCGCCTCCTCAGGCGCGCGAACATTGTGTACGACACGAGGTCTCCATGGGAGTAGTGGATGGGAGCGCTCCCAAAGTGGATTGTGGGTGGCTGTATGGAGATGTCAACGGAATGCCGTCCCGGTAACCCGCATATTTCCTCTCACCTGGCGCCGTGGCATGAAAGTTTCATGGACCTTCCGGGGCGTTCGGCGAGCATGCCGGGGTAAGCGACCCCGCCGAGCTTCACCACACCCTGTACACACCCGTGAGCACGGCTCAATATGGGAGCGCTCCCATTACGTCAGCCCTAGCTCCCTGGAGATGATTGCTCGTGAAACTCCACCGCGGCCTGCGCAGATGGGCCGTGACCGCGACCGCCGCCTGCCTGGCGGCCTTAGGGCTCGTCGCCGGCCAGACCACGGCAGCGCAAGCCGCGGTCGCCTGCGACGTCGCCTACACGCCCAACACGTGGACGACGAGTCCGGGGCAGGGCGGCTTCACCGCGAACATCACACTCAAGAACCTCGGTGACCCGCTCACCGCGTGGACGCTGGCCTTCGACTTCCCCACGACCACCCAGAAGTACACCCCGACCGGCTGGGGCGCCAACTGGAGCCAGACCGGCACCCGTGTCACCGGGCAGAACCTGTCGTACAACGGCAACCTCGCCACCGGCGCCTCGACCAACATCGGCTTCAACGGCACGTGGAGCGGCACCAACCCGAACCCGGCCGCCTTCACCGTCAACAACGTCACCTGTGGCGGCGGTAACGGACAGACACCCTCGGTGGTCACCTCCGCCACCTCGGTGTCCGTCAACGAGGGCGGCACGGCGACCTTCACCGCCAGGCTGTCGTCCGCCCCCACCGCCAACGTGACCGTCGCGACCACGCGGTCCAGCGGCGACACCGACCTGACCGTGAGCTCCGGCGGCTCGCTCACCTTCACCCCGAGCAACTGGAACACCGCCCAGACCGTGACCCTGGCCGCGGCCCAGGACGCGGACACCACCAACGGCACGGCCGCCTTCACCGTCGGCGGGACCGGCGTCACCTCCGCCACCGTCAACGCCACCGAGGTCGACGACGACACGACGCAGACGCAGTCGCTGGTCGTGACCCCGGCCGCGGTGACCGTTCCGGAAGGCGGCACCGCCACCTACACGGTCAAGCCGGCCATCCAGCCGTCCGCGAACCTGACCGTCACCTCCACGGCCGGCAGCGGCGACGCCGACCTCACCGTGTCCTCGGGCGGCTCGCTCACCTTCACCTCCGCCAACTGGAACACCGCCCAGACCGTGACCATCGCCGCGGCCCAGGACTCCGACACCACCAACGGCACGCGGACCTTCACCGTCGCCTCCACCGGCCTGACCAGCAAGACGGTCACCGCCACCGAGGCCGACGACGACGGCCCGCCGCCCGCCGGACATGTGGACAACCCGTACGCGGGCGCCACCGGCTACGTCAACGCCAACTGGAAGGCCAAGGCCGCCGCCGAGCCGGGCGGTGCCGCGGTGTCCAACACCTCCACCGCCGTGTGGCTGGACCGCATCGCCGCCATCGCCGGCAGCTCGTCCGTCATGGGCCTGCGGGCGCACCTGGACGCGGCCGTCACCCAGGACGCCGCCAACGGCTCCGCGCCGCTGACCATCCAGTTCGTCATCTACGACCTGCCCAACCGCGACTGCTCGGCGCTGGCCTCCAACGGCGAGCTGCTCGTCGCGGAGAACGGGCTCAACCGCTACAAGAGCGAGTACATCGACCCGATCGCCGCCATCATGAGCGACTCGAAGTACGCGAACCTGCGGATCGTCACGATCATCGAGCCCGACTCGCTGCCCAACCTGGTCACCAACCTGAGCTTCGCCAAGTGCGCGGAGGCCAACTCCACCGGCGCCTACGTCCAGGGCGTCCAGTACGCGCTGAACAAGCTGCACGCGATGTCGAACGTCTACACCTACATCGACGCCGCCCACCACGCCTGGCTCGGCTGGGACTCGAACTTCAACCCGTCGGTCAACCTCTTCTACTCCACCGTCGCCGGCGCCAGCGCCGGGGTGGACAGCGTTGACGGTTTCATCACCAACACCGCGAACACCTCCGCGACCAAGGAGCTGTATTTCACCATCAACACCACGGTGAACGGCACCTCGATCCGGCAGTCCAAGTGGGTCGACTGGAACTGGTACGTGGACGAGTCGTCCTTCGCCCAGGCCCTGCGTACCGCGCTGATCGCCAAGGGCTTCAGGTCGGGGCTCGGCATGCTGATCGACACCTCGCGCAACGGCTGGGGCGGCAGCGCCCGCCCGACCGGTCCGAGCACCTCGACGGTCCTCGACACCTTCGTCAACCAGTCACGCATCGACCGGCGCATCCACGCCGGCAACTGGTGCAACCAGAGCGGCGCGGGCCTCGGCGCGCGGCCGACCGCCAACCCCGAAGCCGGTCTGGACGCCTACGTGTGGATCAAGCCGCCTGGCGAGTCGGACGGCGCCAGCACGGACATCCCGAACGACGAGGGCAAGAAGTTCGACCGGATGTGCGACCCCACGTACACCGGCAACCAACTCAACGGCAACAACCTGACGGGCGCGCTGCCCAACGCGCCGCTGTCCGGCCAGTGGTTCTCCGCCCAGTTCCAGGAGCTGGTCCGGAACGCCTACCCGCCCGTCAACTGACGGCCACACTTCCGCCGGTCTCCTGACGAACGCCTGCCCGTCCGTCTCCCCGGCGGACATGACGAAGGCCCAGGCCGATCTTCCGGCCTGGGCCTTCGTGTCGTCACCGCAGCGGTGGCCGGTCGTCGAAGCCGTCGAGGTCGTCGCGCTCGTCTTGATCGCCGAGGTCGTCGCCGCTGTCGAGCGGCATGCGCTCCTTCTCCGCCTCGCCCCGTTCCACGTCGACCTGTTCCACGTCGAACTGCTCCCGGTGGCCCCGGCCCCTCTCGGGGGGCCGTGTCTTCCTCTTGAGGCTGCGCAGGTAGTCGACGGGCGTCGGCTCCGTCGCGGCCCTTTCGAGCGGCATGCCCTCCTGGGCGATCTCGGGCTCCACGTACTTGTACAGATGTACGTGACGCTTCTCCACCCTGACGTGCGCCTCAGGCGTGCGCTGGGACGGTATGCCCGACGCCCGGATGCCGTAGTGGCGGTACAGCCTGGCCTCTTCCGCCAGCGAGAGACGGCCGTCGACGTCGATGTTCGGCGCTTGTTTGATCGTCTCCTTGTCGAAGGGAACGCGGATCTCGGCCCCCGACCGGCGGGCGTTCATCAGCGGTACGAACGTCTGCTTCATCCCGAAGAGCCCCGTGCGTACGGTCACCCACTCGGGCTCGCCCGTACTGTCGCTGAGATAGACCTGCCCCACCTTCCCGATCTCCTCACCGTCCGCGCCCAAGACGCGACTGTCGAGCAGGCTGCGGATCTCTGTTTGCATGGCCACGGCGATCCCCCCGAGTCTCGTCCGCCGCCCGGCCGGCGCGCCGACCGGGCTTAAAGTGGACAAATACCCCGCATCTCCGCAAAACACGCTTTCTACGCGAGGTTTGGGGTCGCCTTGGACACCGCTTTGAACGGATAAATAGCTAAAATTGCCGTTCGAAAAAAGGGAAGGGTTCGATCCGTCGCACCGCGATATCCCGCGACGAAACGACTATCGTGCAGGCATGGCGAGCCATCCTCCCTTGCAGCCGCGGCTGATCGCAGACTTACCTCGCCGGTGGAACGCCTTATGTCCTGGCTGACGTACGCCTGCCAGCACCTGCCCGGCGTGACGGTGATCGCCGTCGGCGGCGAGCTGGACGCCACCAACTGGAGCAGGCTCGACGAATTCGTCCGGGAGTGCCGCCAGCGGCCCGGCGACCACCTCGTGTTCGACTTCGCGGAAGTGCAGTTCATCGACAGCGCGGGGCTCCGGGTGCTGCTCAGCACCTACACCTACTCCCGGCAGCACGGCGGCAGCGTCCGCCTGGCGGCACTGCAGTCCATGCCGGCCAGGCTCGTCGAGATCACCCGGATCGGTGAGCACCTGCCGGTGTACCCCACACTCCAGGACGCGCTCACCGCCGCGCTGACCCCGCCGGAGCCTCCCCACCGCCGCCCCCTCACGGGCAACGGCGGCTCCGGCGCGGCATGAAACCGGACCGGCCGATCAACCCTTCTTCGGCTTGGCCTCCTCGTCCTTGACCAGGCTCCCGCAGGTGTAGCCCGGCTCCCGCTCGGGATCGAGACGGATGTCCCCGAGGTTCGTCGACTCCGCCGGCCGCCTGAACGTCGTCATGTAGTCACAGTCGTAGAAGACGTACACGCCGTCGCTCTCGCCGAGCAGCATGAGGTCGCGCCCGTCGTACAGCGGCTTGTCGTCACCGTCCTTCACCACCACCCACTGGTCCTGGAACCCCACCAAGCCCAGCAGGTCGTTGGCCTGGCCGGTGTTACGCACGTCCCCCGCGCCCAGCACGAGCCCGACGACGAGCACCATGCCCAGCCCGATGCCGGTGAACGCGCCCACGAGCACCTTCATCCCGGCCCGCCCGACCGGCTTGCGGCGCAGCAGCCGGAACGGCACCACGAACGCCAGGATCCCGAACACCAGGGCGCCCAGCACGTACAGCGGCGAGATCTCCAACGTGAACAGGTAGATGATGCCCAGATAGCTCGCCCCGCACCAGGCAGCAGCGATGACCGCCGCGATCCACGGCCGTCGCCTGAGGCCCTGAACGACCCGGTTCACCGCACCGCGCGTCACCTTGTCGAGCAGCCAGCTCACCGCCACCAGGATCCCGAGCGTGGGCAGCAGCACGAGCAGCAGCATGATCAGCGTGCCCATGAGCCGCCCGAGCAGGACGGACTGGTCGATGCCCGCCTGCTCGGGATTGATGTCGAAGACCCAGTACATCTGCTCGATGCCCAGGTGCAGCATCGCGTAGAGCCCGACGCCCACGGGAACGACCACGGAGCCGATGCGCTCCAGCACGCTCACGACACTGCCGGACGGGTCCGGCTCCAGCCCCGGCTCCGGAGGGGAAGCCGGGATATCGGTTGACTCTTGAGAGAGTTGTTGCGTATCCACGATGCATGACCATGCTGGGTCATGGTTGAAATTTGGTTGATGTCCGATAAATAGTTACGCCCGAAAACCGTTGTGCCGATCCCTCGTGCTCGCGACCGTGACCCTGATCCGTCTCAGCGGCGCACGCTGCGGCGCCCGGTGGGCCAGTCGCGGCAGCCACATGGTGAGCTGGACCGTGGTGCCCGTAGGGCCGGTGTGGAAGCCGGCGCCGTCGCACAGGGTGCGGATGAGGTAGATGCCCCGGCCGGCGTAGGCGACGTCGGAGGGCCGCCGCCGCACGTCGACGTACTCGTCGGGGATGCCGGGGCCCTGGTCGCTGGTCTCCGAGCGGAGCATCCGGTCGCTCGTCCACAACGTGAAGTAGCCGCGCCCGCCGCCGTGCTCCACAGCGTTGATGAGGCTCTCGTGGACGGCGAGGACGTAGTCCTGCAGTCGCGCTCCGCTCAGCCCGGAGTCGGCCGCCCGCTCCGCCACGGAACCTCGTAGCGCGGTCACGTCATCGAGGGTGAAGGACTGGGCCAGCAGAGTGCGCATCACAAGCTCCTCGTCTTCGCGGGGTTGACCACGTCAACACGCGGGCCGCGCTTCTGGACCCATGACAACTCTTCGCCCTGCCCGCTCCGCCGGGCATTACACCGTCGCACCGGGCCGAGGGGAACCAGCAAAAAGACCCTTTACACCCTACGTATTCGATGACTAACTGTTGGTAGCGAACGCTCTACCGAAGGAGCCCAGCAGCATGGCGGTCGGCGGATGGCAAGACCCCGTGGGACCTCGCATCGACAGACGGCTCAATGGATTCCTGGACGACTGGCGCGCGCCCATCTCCGATCCCGACGTGGTGGCGGCCTATGAGTTGCTGACGAGCTTCATCCTCAGCGGCGGAAAACGGATCCGCCCGCAGCTGTGCTACTGGGGCTGGCGGGGAGCCGGCGGCGACGACTGCGAAGAGATCATCAGCGCGGCGGCGGCGCTCGAGCTCTGCCACGCCGGGCTGCTCATCCACGACGACATCATGGACGGCAGTGACCTGCGCCGGGGCCGCTCCACGATCCACCGCAGCCTGGCCGACCTGCACGAGGGGCCGGGTGCCGAGGCGTTCGGCCAGGCCGGCGGGATCCTGCTCGGCGCGCTCAGCCTGGCCTGGTCCGACGCGTTACTGTCGTCGTGCGGCGTGGAGCCGGACCGGCTGCACGGCGCCCACCACGTGTTCGACGCCATGCGGACCGAGGTCATCAGCGGCCAATACCTGGACATCCTCGGCCAGCTCCGAGCGGGGGCCACGGTCTCGGCGGCGCTGACGGTGATCCGCTACAAGACGGCCAAGTACACCGTCGAGCGTCCCTTGCAGATCGGCGGGGCCCTGGCCGGGGCGGGTCCCGCGCTGCTCGACGCTTACTCGAGCTTCGGCCTGCCGCTCGGCGAGGCGTTCCAGCTCCGCGACGACGTGCTCGGCACGTTCGGCTCCTCGTCCGACACCGGCAAGTCGGCCCTCGACGACCTGCGCGAGGGCAAGCACACGGTCCTGTTCGCGCATGCCGTACACCGGGCGACGCCCGCGCAGCTCGCGTACCTGCGCAGCTGGCACGGCAACCAGGAGCTGACCGAGGAGCAGGCGGACGAGCTACGCGGGATCCTGCTCGCCACCGGCGCGGTGGCCGAGGTCGAGGACATGATCGACCAGCGGGTGCGCGAGGCCGCCAAGGCGCTCGACGCGGCACCGATCACTTCCGAGGCGCGCGAGGCGCTGACCGTACTGGCCGACCAGCTCGCACACCGGGACCGGTAGGGGCGAAGATCATGGGACGAGTTCTTCTGGCGGCTCCGCGCGGCTACTGCGCGGGTGTGGAACGTGCCATCCTCACCGTCGAGGAGGCCCTCAGACGCTATGGCCGGCCCGTCTACGTGCGCAAACAGATCGTGCACAACACCCAGGTGGTCGACGACCTCACCGGTCGCGGCGCGATCTTCGTCGACGAGCTCGACGAGGTCCCGGAGGGCGCGCTGGTCGTCTTCTCGGCGCACGGCGTCTCGCCCGCGGTCAAAGGGGAGGCGGACCGTCGCGGTCTGCGCACGATCGACGCGACCTGCCCGCTGGTCACCAAGGTGCACAAGGAGGCCGCACGGCTGGCCGGCACGGGCTACGAGATCGTGCTCATCGGCCACGCCGAGCACGAGGAGGTGGAGGGCACCGTCGGCGAGGCGCCCGACCACATCCACGTGGTCGACCCGGACCGGCTCGACGAGCTGACGACCGGCGGCTCGGCCAGGATGAGCTGGCTGTCGCAGACCACGCTGGCGGTCGAGGAGACCATGGCGGCCGTCGCCCGGCTGCGCGAGCGCTTCCCCCAGCTCATCGACCCGCCGAGCGACGACATCTGTTACGCCAGCCAGAACCGCCAGGAGGCGATCACCAGGATCGCCGCCAAGTGCGACCTGGTCGTCGTCGTCGGCTCCGCCAACTCCTCCAACTCGCGGCGTCTCGTCGAGGTGGCCCTGAGCGCTGGCGCGCGGGCGGCCCACCTGGTCGACCGGTCCGGCGACGCCGACGAGCGGTGGCTCGACGGCGTCGAGACCGTCGGCGTCACCTCGGGCGCGTCGGTCCCGGAAGGGCTGGTCACCGAGCTGCTGGACTGGCTCGCCACCCGCGGCTACGCCGACGTGGAGCCGGTGACGCTGACCGAAGAGACCCTCACGTTCTCCCTCCCGCACGAACTCCGAGCCGCTCGACACCCCGGCTAGCAAACCCCTGAAGATTGGTGGTGCACCATGACCGAAACAACCGAGTCGACCGAGGCCAACGGCCAGCAGCTCAGCCTCAGCACCGATGCCGCCAAGAACCTGGCGACGACCACGAAGACCGCCCCGCAGATGCAGGAGATCACCTCCCGCTGGCTGCTCAAGCTGTTGCCCTGGGTGCAGACCTCCGGTGGCGTCTTCCGTGTCAACCGCCGGCTGACCTACACGCTGGGAGACGGTCGCATCACGTTCACCACCAGCGGCGCGGACGTCCATGTCATCGCCGCGGAGCTCACCGAGCTGCGCCAGTTGCACGGCTTCGACGACAGCGAGGTCCTCCAGGCTCTCGCCGACCGGTTCAGCCAGCGCGAGTGCGAGGCCGGCGAGGAGATCGTCCGCGAGGGCACCCCCCTCGACCAGCTGATCCTGATCGCCCATGGCCGGGTGGTCAAGATCGGCCACGGCGCGTACGACGACGACCAGGCCCTCGGTGTGCTGGCCGACGGCGACCATTTCGGCGAGGAGCTGCTGGGCGAGCCGGGCCAGTGGAAGTTCACCGCGAAGGCCAAGACCGCCTGCACCGTGCTCACGCTGTCACAGCGGGACCTGCAGACGGTCCTCGACCGGTCCCCCGCGCTCCGCGCCCACCTGCAGAGCACGCGGGCCGCTGAAGGGCTGGCCCAGAACGACTATGGCGAGGCCGCCATCGAGCTGGCCGCCGGCCACAACGGCGAGCCCGTGCTCCCCGGCACGTTCGTCGACTACGAGCTCAGCCCCCGCGAGTACGAGCTGAGCGTGGCCCAGACCATCCTGCGGGTGCACAGCAGGGTCTCCGACCTGTACAACCAGCCGATGAACCAGCTCGACCAGCAGCTCCGGCTGACCGTCGAGGCACTACGCGAACGCCAGGAACACGAGCTGATCAACAGCCGCGAGTTCGGGCTGCTGCACAACGCCGACCTCAGCCAGCGCATCCGCACCCGCGACGGCGCGCCCACGCCCGACGATCTCGACGACCTGCTGGCCACCGTCTGGAAGGAGCCCGCCTTCTTCCTCGCGCACCCGCAGGCCATCGCGGCCATCGGCAGGGAGTGCAGCAAGCGTGGCATCTATCCGCAGGCCAGCGAGGTGAACGGGCACCGCATCCCGGCCTGGCGCGGTGTGCCGATCTTCCCGTGCAACAAGATCCCGATCACCGGCGCCCGGACGACCTCCATCCTGCTCATGCGCACCGGGCAGGCGAACCAGGGCGTCGTCGGCCTGCACCAGACCGGCATCCCGGACGAGTACCAGCCCAGCCTGTCGGTGCGATTCATGAGTATCAATGAGCAAGCCGTCATTTCCTACCTGGTCAGCGCCTACTATTCCGCGGCCGTGCTGGTGCCCGACGCGCTCGGCATCCTCGAAGACGTCGCGCTCGGCAGCTGAGAGCGGATCGGTTCGCCCGGCCTCATGATTGGCGGTGTTTCGGTTGACGGAATTGGACCAGCGGGACTCAAGGCAGAGCCTGGACACGGAGGCGGCACGCCGGCTCGCCACCACGACCAAGACTGCTCCGCAGATGCGGGAGATCTCGTCACGCTGGCTGCTGCGGGCGCTTCCGTGGGTACAGACCGCCGCCGGCACCTACCGGGTGAACCGCCGGCTCACCTACCGGCTCGGCGGCGGCCAGGTCGGCTTCATCAGCGCGGGTGCGGAGTATCAGGTGTTTCCGCCAAGCCTGACCGAGCTGCCGTTTCTGCAGGGTTTTGCCGACGGCCCGCTGCTCGCCAGGCTGGCGGGGCTGTTCGAGCAGCGGGAGTACACACGGGGCGAGACGATCGTGCGGGAGGGCAGCCCGGTGGCCGACCTCCTGCTCATCGCGCACGGCAAGGCCGACAAGCTCCAGAGCGGCCCGTACGGCACCAGCGTCGTGCGGGAGACGCTGGCCGACGGCGACCACACGGGCAACGACCTACCCGGACCGGAGAACCGGTGGACGTACACGCTCAGGGCCGGCACCGCCTGCACGGTGCTGGTCCTGCCCAGAGCGGCTTTCCGCGCGGTCATGGAATTCTCGCCGGCCTTCCGTGCGCAGGTCGAGTCCCATCTGCGCCGGCGGGCCCGGCCGCAGAACAAGTACGGCGAGGCCGCGATCGAGCTGGCCGCCGGCCACCGCGGCGAGCCTGTGCTCCCCGGCACGTTCGTCGACTACGAGCTCAGCCCCCGCGAGTACGAGCTGAGCGTGGCCCAGACCGTCCTGCGGGTGCACAGCAGGGTCTCCGACCTGTACAACCAGCCGATGAACCAGCTCGACCAGCAGCTCCGGCTGACCGTCGAGGCACTACGCGAACGCCAGGAACACGAGCTGATCACCAACCGGGACTTCGGGCTGCTGCACAACGTCGATCCCCGGCAGCGGGTCTCCACGCGCGGCGGACCGCCTACCCCCGACGATCTCGACGAACTGCTCAGCCGCCGGAAGAAGACCCGTTATTACCTGGCCCATCCCCGCGCCATCGCCGCCTTCGGCCGGCAGTGCACCGCGAGAGGCGTCTACCCGGACACCGTCCAGCTCGACGGCAGCAGGCTGACGGCCTGGCGTGGCGTGCCGATCCTGCCCTGCGACAAGATCCCGATCAGCCGGCAGGGCACCAGCTCGATCTTCGCGTTCAGGACCGGCGAGGAGGACTCTGGCGTCATCGGCCTGCACCAGACCGGCATCCCGGACGAGTACCAGCCGGGGCTCAGCGTCCGCCTGTCCGGCATCGACGAGAAGGGGATCATGTCCTACCTGGTCAGTGCCTACTACTCGGCCGCGGTCCTGGTGCCCGACGCGCTCGGCCTGCTCGAGAACGCCGAGGTGATGGGCTCATGAGCCGATCCATGGCGCAGCCGTTCGAGTTGCCGGACTTCTATGTGCCTTATCCGGCCCGGCTCAACCCGCACGTCGAGGAGGCACGCGCGCACTCCAGGCAGTGGGCGCGCGGCATGGGCATGCTGGAGGGCTCGGGCGTCTGGGAGCAGGCCGACCTCGACGCCCACGACTACGCGCTGCTGTGCGGCAACACCCATCCCGACTGCGACGGCCCCCAGCTCTCGCTGATCACCGACTGGTACGTCTGGGTCTTCTTCTTCGACGACCACTTCCTGGAGACCTTCAAGCGCGGCCACGACCGCGTGGGCGGCAAGCAGTACCTGGACCGGCTGCCCGCCTTCATGCCGATGGACCTGTCGTGCGCGACGCCGGAGCCGACCAATCCGGTCGAGGCGGGGCTGGCCGACCTGTGGGCCCGTACGGTCCCCGCCAGGTCGCTCGACTGGCGGGCGCGCTTCGCCGAGAGCACCAGGAACCTGCTGAACGAGTCGCTCTGGGAGCTGTCCAACATCAACGCGGGCCGGGTGCCCAATCCCATCGAGTACATCGAGATGCGGCGCAAGGTCGGCGGGGCGCCGTGGTCGGCCGGGCTGGTCGAGCACGCCGTGGGAGCCGAGGTCCCGGCGCGCATCGCCGGCTCCCGGCCGATGCGGGTGCTGCGCGACACCTTCGCCGACGGGGTGCACCTGCGTAACGACCTGTTCTCCTACCAGCGGGAGATCCAGGACGAGGGCGAGCTCAGCAACTGCGTGCTCGTGCTGGAGAAGTTCCTCGGCTGCGGCACGCAGGAGGCCGCCGACACCGTCAACGACCTGCTCACCTCGCGGCTGCAGCAGTTCGAGCACACGGTGTTCACCGAGCTCGGCCCGCTCTTCGTCGAGCAGGGACTGGACCCGCTCTCCTGCGCGGGTGTGCTGGCCTACGTCAAGGGGCTGCAGGACTGGCAGTCGGGCGGCCACGAGTGGCACCTGCGCTCCAGCCGCTACATGAACGACCGCGCGACCCGCCGGCCGCTGGGCACGACGTCGATCATCGACCTGCTGGGCGCGAAGCGGATCCGCAACTACACGCACGTGCCCTGCACGCCGGTCGGCCCGTCGCGGATCCCCGACCTCTACATGCCCTTCGAGGCCAGGAGCTCGCCCCACCTGGAGGCCGCCCGCCGGAACCTGGTCGTCTGGGCGCACGAGATGGGGATACTCGAAGCGCAGCCGGGCGTCACCGGCTCGGCCGTCTGGGACGAGGAGAAGCTGGTCGACTACGACCTCCCGCTGTGCGCCTCCGGGCTCCATCCCGACGGCACGCCGGAGGAGCTGGATCTGGCCTCGGCCTGGCTGGCCTGGGGGACCTACGGTGACGACTACTTCCCCATCGTCTTCGGCAGGACCCGCAACCTGGCCGCCGCCCGGGCCACCGTCGACCGGTTCGGCGCCTTCATGCCGCTCGACGGCTCGGCCCCTCCGTCGCCGATGACCGCCCTGGAGCGCGGTCTGTCCGGTCTGTGGGCCCGTACGGCGGGGGAGATGAGCATGAACGCGCGCCGCAAGTTCCGCCTGACCATCGAGAACATGTGCGCCTCCTGGCTCTGGGAGCTGGACAACCAGCTGCTGAACCGCGTGCCCGATCCCATCGACTACATCGAGATGCGGCGGCTGACCTTCGGCTCCGACCTGACCATGAGCCTGTGCCGCCTGGCCCGCGAGAAGGCGATCCCGGAAGAGGTCTACCGGGCCGGGCCGATGATCTCGCTGGAGCACGCGGCCTCTGACTACGCCACCCTGGTCAACGACGTCTTCTCGTACCAGAAGGAGATCGAGTTCGAGGGCGAGGTGCACAACTGCGTGCTGGTCGTCCAGAAGTTCTTCGGCTGTGACTACCCGGCGGCGCTCGACATCGTCACCGACCTGATGACGTCCCGGATGAAGGAGTTCGAGCACGTCTTCGCGCACGAGTTCCCGGTCATGTACGACGACTACGGCCTGGACGAGGAGACGCGCACGGCTCTGAACGGCTACGCGGAGGAGCTGCGCAACTGGATGTCGGGCATCCTCGCCTGGCATCGCGGCTGCCGCCGCTACGACGAGGTGTCGGTGCGCCGCCACCACCGGCCGCCCGAGTGGCGGCTGGGCGGGCCGAGGGGCCTGGGCACCTCGGCGGCGATGATCGTCTGACCCGGCGTCAGTACCAGCCCAGCAGGCTCAGGAGCCGCTGTTGGAAGGGTGTGAGGTTGCGCAGCTGGATCCAGCGCTCGCCGGGGTCGAGTGTGGGCAGGGCCAGCACGCGCAGGCCCGACAGGTCGATGAAGGTGAGCTCGCTCGTGTCGACCACGATGTGCGTGCCGCCGCTCTCGCGGGCTTTGGCCAGGGTCTGGGCGAGGGCCCAGCTGTTGGTGATGTCGATCTCACCGCGGAGTGCCAACGCCGGAACCTCGCACCTGGCTCGCAGGAAGACCCGCAGCTGGCCGTCCTCGTACAGCAGGCGCTCCGTCGTGTCGGCCGTCTCGCCGTTCGCTGTCATCGCACCCCCAATCAGACCTCACGCTTGGGGGTTTGTCATGACCGTCACCGCATGTGACAGGAACCCGGTCTCACATTACACGAAATATGTTTCATCATCTGATATTCACGAAAAAATAGGCGTATTACAGTGAAGTCATGAACCGCCCCGAGTCCTCCCCCGCCGCCCGCTGGACGTTCCTCACCAACCACGCGCGGGTGCTGCTGGAGCTGGCCAGAGATCCGCGCCAGCGACTGCGGGACGTGGCCGTCACCGCGGGGATCACCGAGCGGACGGCCCAGGGCATCGTGGCCGATCTGGAAGCGGCCGGCTATCTCACCCGTGTCCGGGTGGGCCGGCGTAATCATTACAGCATCGGAGCCGACGAGGGATTCCGGCACCCCGCCGAGGCGGGGGTACGCATCGGGAGTTTGATCGACTTGTTCACGCGATAATCGGCGAGAAAGGCGCTGCCAAGCGGGTGCGCAATGATCACGTCGCTAATTGTCGGCGCCGATGAATCAAGCGCCTTTTGCCTCGCACGACTAAAGGGCGTTTTATCCCCAAGAGTGGGCGATGGTGTGAAGTGAGCACCTCGCGGCCCGGGTCGTGATCGCGACCCGGGCCGCTCGGCGTTCCGGCTCGGTGCGCATCCGAGCGGATTCCGTGGCCTCGCGAGTGTCCACGGAGCTGGTTCATGCGGATCGCACGGACGTCGGTCCGGCGGGCGACGTCAGTGGTTGTTCAGCAGGTTGAGGTTGACGTCCCCCACGTTCGCGGTGGCCGGGATGTTCGCGGTGGCCGGGATGTTCGTGTACTTGGCCGAGTCGTTCAGCGCGGTGATGTCGTCGAGGAGGGTGGCCTGGCCCATGACGGACTGACCGCTGTTGCCGGGGGTGGGGTCGACGTCGGCCGAGGCCGCGGAGACGCAGAAGCCGAAAGCGACGCTCGCGATGGCTGCACCGGCGAGAATACGACGGATCATGTTTGTTTTCCTCCGTTTGATGGGCGCGGAATTCCCGGCGCCTTAGTCGTTTGTGCAGGGCTGTGAGGTGCCGCCAATAACCATCGTGGCAGCCCGTCGATATCGCAACCCAAGAACGCCTGGCCGGGGTCAAGGGGGCATCTGATTTTCTTGGCATTCGACTTTCCACGGCCACCCGCCGGTGAAGGGCATATATACGTGCGCCGTACACGGTCAACTGAGTTTCATTTATCCAGGCATCGAGAATGATTGGCAGATCGAACGAGCCGGTTGAGCAAGGATCACCCCGGGCTTGGGTTCCGTCCGCGAATTTTGGCTGGTCGCGGTCGTGCCGGAGGGCGGCTCCGGCGTCATCCTGGCCACGCCCGCTGAGCCGGAAGGCCGTCAGCGCGGTTGTCAACGCGTTACGTGGGAGGATTGGCCCATGGCAGAGATCGTCGGTGGCGGGCATCCGGTCAACGACGCCGAGCGTCGGGTGATCTCCTACCTGCGCGACCACGCGCCCGCCGACTGGCTGTTGCTGCACAACGTCGAGCTGCCGCGCGGCGACGACGTCTTCGAGGTGGATCTGCTCGTCCTGACCGGCCACTCGCTGGTCGTCGTCGACGTCAAGGGCACCCGCGGCCGGATCGAGGTGTCGGGGACGCGCTGGTTCCCGCCGCGCAGGGAGGCGTTCGGCTCTCCCGCGACGAAGCTGCGGGGCATCGCGAAGGCGCTGAAGGGGCTGCTGGTCTCCAAGAACACGCAGCTGGAGCGCGTCTACGTCGACAGCCTCGTGGTCCTCACCTCGCCCGACGCCGAGCTGGTCGACCCGGCCGGGCGCGACGCGGTCAACGTCACCACCCTGGACGGGCTGCTCGCCACGCTGAGCGACGTCTCGCGGGTCAGGCGCGGGTGCAGCCCCCGCATCAAGCCGTACCTCACCGCGATACTCGACGCCCTCAACCAGACGGTACGCCGGAGCACCGCGCCGCCCAGGTTCGGCAACTGGGAGGTCGAGGAGCAGCTCGGCGGCGACGCGAAGGTGACCGAATACCGGGCCTTCAACGTCACGCTGCCGGGCAGCGAGACCGTGCTGCTCCGGGTCTACCAGGCCGACCCGCTGGCCGACCAGGCGTCGCGGGCGGCCGAGCGGCAGCGGATCGCCAACGCCTACCAGTCGCTGGCCCGCATCCCGCCGCACCCGTGCGTGGTGCGCTCGCGCGACTTCTTCGCCATCGACGACGAGAGCCGGTTCGTGCTGGTGCTCGACGACGTGCACGGCGAGGCGCTGCACCGGCGCCTGGGCACCGGCGTGCGGCTCGGCGTGATCCAGGACCTGCTGCGCGGACTGGCCCACGCGCACGCCAACGGCGTCATCCACCGGGCGTTGAGCCCGGCGTGCGTGCTGGTGACCGACGGGCACGCGGTGCTGACCGGGTTCGACTACGCCAAGCCCGGAGCGCGCAACTACACGGTCGCCCACGAGCTGGGCAACGTGCTCGACGCCCACTACGTGGCCCCCGAGTGCCATGAGCGGCCCGACAGGATGACGACCGCCTCCGACGTCTACGCGGCCGGGGTGATCGCCTACCAGTTGCTCTCCGGTGAGCTGCCGACCAGCGCCGACACCCAGGGGCCCGCCGTTCCCGACGTGGTGCGCCGGATGCTCGACCACTCTCCCGCCAAGCGCCCGACCGCGGCGGAGTCGCTGGAGGCACTGTCTGAAGTACCGCAGCGATCACGCCTCAAGCGATTTGTCCGTCGCATAGTGTCTGGATCATGACGATCAAGCTTCGTCCCGCCACTGAGGACGATCTTCCCTTTCTCAACCGGCTGATCAGCGATCCGGAGAGCACGGGCCTCCATCAGTGGTACGGCTTTCAGGACCCCCACGGCATGCGCAGGCGGTGGGAGGAGAACGGGATGCTCCACGACGATGGCGGCCTGCTGCTGGTCGCCGATGGCGACGACCGTGTGGGCCTGGTGACCTGGAGCAAGCAGCTGACCTCCAGGGTCGCCTACTGCTGGGAGATGGGGATCATCGTGGCGCCCGAGTTCCGCGGCAAGGGCAACGGCACGCGGGCCCAGCGGCTCCTGGTGCGCTACCTTTTCGACCATTCGCCGGTCAACCGGGTCCAGGCGACGACCGAGATCAGCAACCTGGGCGAGCAGCGGGCGCTGGAGAAGGCCGGGTTCACCCGGGAGGGCGTCCTGCGCGGAGTCGGCTTCCGCGCGGGCGAGTGGCATGACGGCGTGATGTACGCCGTGATCCGCGCGGACCTGGACACGCGGATCTAACCCCGCGCTCTCAGACCGGGAATCAGCCCTCAGTCCTAGGCCGGCAGGCTGCGTCGCAGCACGTTGGCGTGGTTGAGATAGTCCAGGGCCAGCCCGGTGCGCCCGGCCGAGTGGTGCACCTCGCCCAGCATCTGCGTGCTCGACACCTCCCCGCTCCGGTCTCCGAGGGCCTGGAAGATCTCCAGCGACCGCTCCAGCCCGGCGGAGGCCGGCGCCCACTCCCCGCGGGCCGCCTGCAGTCCAGCGAGGCTCTGGAGGGCGTACGCGCCGCAGTGCCTGTCCCCGAGTGACTCGAAGATGTCGAGCGCGTGCCGGTGGAAGGACATGGCCTTGTGCAGGTTGCCCATCTGCAGGCAGACGCAGCCCTCACGGTGGGCGTCGCCGAGCTCCTGCGCCAGCCGCATGGCCTGGCCCAGCGATTCCGACGCCAGGGCCAGGTCGCCCGACTTGAGGCAGACCCGGCCGATGGCCTGCCTGGCGAACGCCTCGCCGTGCGGGTCGTCCGCCGCCAGGAACATGGCCAGGGCGCGCTTGAAGTGCCCGAGCGACTGGGCGTGCCTGCCCCGGAACTGGCTCACCGCGCCGAGCCCGCAGATCGAGGTCGCCTCCGCCCGCAGATCGCCCAGCTCGTGAAACAGCCGGCGGGATCGGGTGAAGCCGTCGATGGACTCCTCGTAGCGGTCCTGGTAGAGGGAGACCTGGGCCAGGCCGCGCAGCATGGCGGCCTCGCCGTACGTGTCGCCCGAGGCGCGGGCAGCACCGAGAGCGACGGTGTGGGTACGCTCCCATGTGTCGAGATGGCAGTGCAGGTCCAAGTAGGGGACCATCGCGGCGGCCAGTCCCCAGGCGGACTCGGCCAGTCCCATCTCAGCCGCCACGCTCACGGCGCCGACCAGCGTCTCGTGCTCGGCCTCGAACCACCCCAGCGGGTCCGAGGTCAGGCGGTCGAGCGTCTGCTCGGGCAGCCGCCAGCGCGGGGCCCGGGCGGCGGTGAGGCTGAAGACGGTGGTGGGCAGGCGGGCCATGGCATGCTCGGTGGTCGCGGTCCAGGCGGCCAGCACCCTGGTCAGGCCGGTACGGTCGGAGCCGCGTTCGAGCGCGTGGCGGCGGATCAGCTCCGGCACCCGGTAACGCGGCTGGCCCACCGGGTCCGTGCCGACCAGCTCCAGCAGGTTGACGTCCACCAGCAGGTCGGTGACGTCGTCGGCGCGGTGCCTGCCGAGTGCGGCGTCGACCACCCAGCCGGGCTGGGCCAGGGCGCCCAGGAGGCCGAGAGTGCCCAGCGTACGGGCGGCTTCGTCGGGCAGGTGGCGGTAACTGCGGTCGAAGCAGACCCGGACTTCTTTCAGCTCGCTCAGCCGGTCGTCCTCCAGCCGCTCCCTGAGCACCGAGAGCGACCAGCCCGGCCGGCCGGCCAGCCGCGACCCGGCGCTCCGCACGGCCACCGGCAGACGTCCGCACGCCTCCACGATCGCCAGGGCCGCGTCATGCTCGCGGGACACCCGGTCCGTACCGATGATCCGGCCGAGCAGCGTCAGCGCGTCGCATGCGGACAGCTCGCCGAGGTCGACCTGGACCGCGCCGGGTAACTCCGTGATCCGGCGCCGGCTGGTCACGATGACGGCGCTGTCGTTCCCGGGCAGCAGCGGTCGTATCTGGGCCGCGTCGAGCGCGTCGTCGAGCAGCACGAGCATCGGCTGCTCGGCGAGCATCGACCGGAACAACGCGGACCGCTCGTGGATCGTCGGCGGAGCCGTCTCGACGCCGAGCGCCCGCAGCGCCTCCGCCAGCAGGTCGGCCGGCTCCCTGCCGTCGAGATCGAGGTAGAGCTGCCCACCGGGGAAGTCGTCCCGCAGGGCGTGGGCGGCGTGTACGGCCAGCGCCGACTTCCCCGCCCCCGGCGAACCGGAGATGACCGCGATGGAGAACGGCTTGGCCAGCAGGGCCAGCTCGTCGGCCCGGCCGGTGAAGTCGGGCAAGTGCGGCGGGAGCTGCCGGGGCGCGGCCGGCGGGGCCTCGTCGGCCAGGATCGACTCGTGGGCGCGGCGCAGGTCTGCGCCCGGCTCCACGCCGAGCTCGTCGACGAGCTGGGCCCGGATCGTGGCGTAGGCCCGCAGCGCCTCGGCCTTCCTACCGGCCCGATTCAGCGCCAGGACGAGGCGGCTCCACAGGTCTTCGCGGTAGGGATGCTCCACCAGCAGCCCGCGTAACTGGGTGATCGCCCCGGCGTGGTCACCGCACTCGATCCGCTGGCCGATCAGCTCCTCGGCGGCGCGTAAGCGCACCTCGTTGAGCGGTTCGAGGCGGCGGTCCCAGAACGGGCTGCCCGGCAGGTCGGCCAGCGGCGCGCCGCGCCAGAGCGCGAGCGCGTCGGCGAAGCGGGCCTGCGCGACCAGTTCCTCGAACGTCAACAGGTCCAGCGCTCCGTCGGGCACGTCAATGGCGTAGCCGGAACCGTCGCCGCGTAAGTGCTCGGCGCCGAGGTCCGTCCGCAGTGAGCTGACATACGTGCGTAAGTTCGCCTGTGCGGAGCGTGGCGGCCGGTCGGGCCAGAGCACCTCGACCAGCTGGTCGGCGCCGACGATCCGGCCTGTGTCCAGCAACAACGTGGCGAGCAGGATCTTCGGCTTCTTACCGGAGATCCGGACGGACCGTCCCGACGATCGGACTTCCAACGGCCCAAGTACATGAAAGGTGACCGACATGACCGCATCAGCTCCTCTTTGGAGGCCTGACCACCTTTTGTATCGGTTCTGGACGATTCTTGTGCGCCGAATGCACACCCTGGTCCCACAGATCACATCTGAAAGGTTCACCTCATGAAGCTCAGTGGGCCCGCGGTCGCGGGCGACGCACTGTTGTTCGGCCTCGGGACGGCGTCGTCGCCGCGGCGAACCAGGGGCTTCGGCAACCTTGTGAAGATCGACCAGGGTGGCGGCTACGCCACCGGCTATGCCCATTTGAACAGCTTCTCTGTGAACGCGGGCCCGGTGACCGTCTCCAGCGTGTACGACACTCCCTCCGAACATTGCGGGTCATGATGATGAAGAAGCTTTTGGTGGCCGGGGTGCTCATCGTGGGCGCCCAGCAGGCCGCCCTGGCGGGCGCCGCGCAGGCGACCGCCGCCCCCCTCCCGGCCGCCTTCGACAAGGCCGCCTCGACCTACGAGGTGCCGCGTGACCTGCTGGTCGCGCTCGGCTACGCCGAGACGCACCTCGACGACCACGACGGCCAGCCCAGCGCCATGAACGGCTTCGGCGTGATGCACCTGGTCAGCAACCCCTCCTCGCACACCCTGGAGGACGCGGCCAAGATCACCTCCCTGACCGCGGCGAAGCTCAAGACCGACGACGCGTCCAACGTGCTCGGCGGCGCCGCCGTGCTGCGCGCCAAGGCTGACAAGCTCGGCCTGACCGCGACCGAGCGCAAGGACCCCGCCAAGTGGTACGAGGCGGTGGCCGCGTACGGTGGCGCGGCCAACGAGACCACCGCGCGGGTCTACGCCGACGCCGTCTACGAGGTGCTGGCCGCCGGCGTCAACACCGCGGGCGTGAAGGCCGCCGCGAAGGTCGTGGAGCCGGACCGCGGCAAGTACAACTCGGACCCGCGCACGCTCGCGGCGACCACCGACTACCCCGGCGCCCTGTGGGCCGCTGCCAGCTCGTCGAACTACGCCGTGTCCAACCGGCCGACCGACGAGAAGATCGACCGGATCATCATCCACGTGACCCAGGGCTCGTACGCGGGCACGATCTCGTGGTTCCAGAACTCCGCGGCCAAGGTGTCGGCCCACTACGTGGTGCGCTCGTCCGACGGGCAGATCACGCAGATGGTGCGTGAGAAGAACCGCGCCTTCCACGCGGGCGTCAGCTCCTACAACCACCGCTCGATCGGCATCGAGCACGAGGGCTTCATCAACGACGCCTCGTGGTTCACCGACCAGATGTACCGCTCGTCGGCGGCGCTGACCAAGAACATCGCCGACCGGTACGGCATTCCGAAGGACCGCAGCCACATCATCGGCCACGTCGAGGTGCCCGGCTCCGACCACACCGACCCCGGGTCGCACTGGGACTGGACCAAGTACATGAGCTACGTGGGCGGCGGCTCCGGTGGCGGCGGCACCAACCCGTACACCGCCGAGAAGGTCTGCGGCGACGGCTACAAGGTGATCGACTCGCAGGCCCTCGGCACCGCGGGCACGGTCTACCTGCTCTACAACAGCGCCAACGCCAACAACTGCGTCGCCACGCTGAAGAAGACGTCGCTCGGCAAGGCCAGCGCGACCAGCGCGTTCCTCCAGGTGGCCGGCAAGGCGAAGGTCACCGACTCGGGCAGCTTCACTTACTACGCGGGTCCCGTCAGGGCGGCCGCGGAGGACAAGTGCGTGACGTGGGGCGGCTCCGTCGGCTCGTCGAGCTACACGAGCCCCCCCGAGCACTGCGGCTGATCCCCCTCAGCTGAAGTGCGCGGCCCTGACACCACCCTCCGGTGTCAGGGCCGTTTCTCGTTGGTCAGAGCACGTCCACGATGTCGACGACGTACAGCAGGGACCGGCCCTCCCCGGCGGGGAAGGCCACCCGGGCGCCCACGCGCTGGCCGGCGAGACCCGCCACCCAGCCGGGCGGCGCCGCCCGCGGCCCGAGGGTGAAGGCGCTGGGGCCGCCGCGGCGGTACGACGAGTCCACGACCCGGCGGCCCGGCCACTCCGCCGTGACGTACTGGACGATGACCTTGGATCCCGCCCGCACCGGAGGGCCGGAGCCGCCGATGAGGACGCGGGGCGAGCGGTCCTCGGGCACGTCCGGCAACGGCCGCCCGACGACACGGGCGTCCGGCGGATAGCCGCCGAGGACGTCGAAGACCAGCACCAGCGTCTCGGCCGGACGAGCCCCGCCGAGCGGCGGCCCTGAGCCGTACGCCTGGGCCGGGCGAGCCCCGCCGAGCGGCGGCCCCGAGCCATCCGCCCGAGCCGGGCGGGAGCCGCCTAGCGGCAGCCCCGGGCCGTACGCCTGGGCAGCGGGGGCGACGAGCATGACCCGGCTGCCCGCCGGCCGGCCGATGAGCGCCTCGCGCCAGGAGTCCGGTGCGTGCCGGCCGTCGAGGACGACCTTGGCCGGGCGCTGGGTGTCGTACGTGGTCGCGTACGGCCGGTTGCCCGGCCACCCGCGGACCTCGACGTCCGCCAGCACCACGTCACCCGGCATGGTCCGCCGCCCGCTGCCCGTCGACAGCACCGTCACCCGGGGCACGCGATCCGGCTCGCCGTCCGGGATCGTGATGACCGGCCGATCGCCGAAGGCGCCCGTCACGACCGGCAGCCGGTCCTGTCCGGTCAGGTCACATGCGGTGAGGAGCCCGAGCACGGCAAGCCAGAGCAGGCGCACGATTCCCCCAATATCCTGATCAGCCGGATTACTTACCGCGCCCGGCGCAAGGAATGCGTCCGACCGCGTCATCTCCCGGCAAAGGCGCGAGAGACTGGGGCGATGAGCAAGCCGAATCTGGCCCGCAGGGTCGCGGACGCCGCCGAGATCGCGCTGGCCCACCGCAAGTACGTGACGTTCATCGACGTGGTGACCGGCCTGCGCTGGGTGCACTCGCGGCACGTCGACACCTGGCGGCAGGGCCGCGCCGCCACGCTGGCCGAGCTCGCGCCCGTCGACGACGACCGGCTGCTCACGGCCGCCGCGCTGCTGAAGGACTGGGCGACCGCCAAGGGGCTGCGGCCGGTGGAGACCCCCTATGTCTCCGGCAGCCGCGACCGCCGCGAGCTGCGCTTCACCGCCGGCCACGCGCAGGAGGCGTTCCGCGTCCACTGGCTGTCCCCCGACCTCAGCGAGGCCCGGGTGCGCCAGCTCACCGAGCGGCAGAGCAAGGCACCCGACCTGGTGGTGGTGGCCCCGCTCAACGCCTGGACGTGCGCGACCTGCGGCGACACCGGTCCTTACCTGATCATGGAAGAGGACGTGTCCCACTGCCTGACCTGTGCCGACATGGACCACCTGGTCTTCCTGCCGGCGGGCAACGCGGCGCTCAGCCGCCGGGCGAAGCAGGAGAGCGGCCTGTCGGCGGTGGTCGTCCAGTTCAACCGGCGGCGCAAGGTCTACCAGCGCCAGGGGCTGCTGGTCGAGGAGCACGCGATGGCGGCGGCGGAGGAGCGGTGCCTGGCCGACGAGGAGGTGCGGCTGCGCCGCCGTGAGCGCGACCGGGAGCGCCGGGCGGACCAGGACGTCGACTACCAGGCCCGGATGGCGGCCGAGATCGCCAGGCTCTTCCCCGGCTGCCCGGCCGAGCGGGCCCAGGAGGTGGCCGCCCATGCCGGCCAGCGCGGCAGCGGCCGGGTCGGGCGCTCGGCGGCGGCCAGGGCGCTCGACGAGAACGCGATCACGCTGGCCGTGGTGGCCTCGATCCGCCACCTCGACACCGACTATGACCGGCTGCTCATGTCGGGGGTGCCGCGCATGGAGGCCCGCGACCTGATCAGGGATCGGATCGACGCCAAACTGGCCGAGTTCCGGCGCGTTCGATAGCGTCCGAAGGCATGGATGACTGGCACGACGTACGAGAGCGACTGCGGGTGTTCGCCCTCGGGCTCCCGGAGTCCCACGAGGATCACCCGTGGGGCGAGACGGTCATCAAGGTGAACAAGAAGGTGTTCATCTTCCTCGGTATGGAGGAGCGGACCGAGAAGTGGGACCCGTCCTTCTCCGTGAAGCTGCTGTCCGAGGCGCGCGGCCACGCGCTGACCGTCGAAGGGGCCGCGCCCACCGGCTACGGGCTGGGCAAGGCCGGGTGGGTGACGGTGCCGTTCCTGGCCGAGCTGCCCGAGACCGAGGTGCTGATCGACTGGGTGGAGGAGAGCTACCGGACGATCGCGCCGAAGCGGGCGATCAAGCTGCTGGACGGCGAATCGTAGCCGGGCTCACTTCGCGAAGGCGGCCAGGGCGATGGCGAGGGCGCGCTGGTTCTGGCCGGAGCTCTTGGCGTCGGTGGAGTTGACCGAGTAGACCACCGTGCGGCTCAGGTCGCGGGTGGCCCCGATGCCGGCCGCGCTGCCCCACCTGGCTCCGGTCTTGCCGTACCCCACGAGGCCGCCGGGCAGCTCCATCCTGGCCAGGCCCGAGGTGTAGACGGCATCGCCCTTGCCGCCGTACGCCTTCACCGGCGGCACCGTGAACATCGGCTCCAACTGCGCGGCCGGCACGACCCTGCCGCTGAAGAGCGCCTTGACGAACTTCTCCAGGTCGGCGGTCGTGGAGATGAGGTCGCCCGAGGCCCAGGTCGAGGTGACGCTCGACTCGGTCATGTTCACCACGTAGTCCTCGCCGTACTTGATCGCGTCGGGGAAGCCCTGGGGCACTGCCTGGTAGCCCTGGTTGTGCCGGCCGCGGATGCGGACCGAGGTGCCCGGCAGGTAGCTGTCGGTCATGCCGACGGGCCGCAGGATCCTGGTCGTCACCTCGTGCTCGTAGGAACGCCCGGTGACCTTCTCGATGAGCAGGCCGGCGACGAACGTGTTGGTGTTGAGGTAGTGCTGCTGCGTGCCGGGGGTGAACTCGATCGGGTTCTCCACCGCCTTGGCGACGTACGCCTCGGGCGTCCACTTCTGGAACCGGGTGGCGTAGATGTCCGCGAAGTCATCGCTCACCTTGGGCGCGGGAAGCCCGCTGGTGTGGTTGAGCAGCTGGCCGACCTTGACGGCCGGGTAGTCGGCCGGCAGCAGGCCGGGCAGGTACTCCTGGACCGTGCCGTCGAGGGACAGCTTGCCCTCGGCGACGAGCTGGAGCACCACCGACACGGTGAAGACCTTGGTGACGCTGCCCGCCCGGAACCTGGCCCCGGCCTCGGCGGGCCGCTTCGTCCGCAGGTCGGTCACGCCGGACACGCCCTGCCACGAGCCCGTCGAGCCGCTCACCCGCACGTCCGCCGCGGTGGCGTCGGCGGCGGGCAGGCCCTCGATGCTCTTCGCCAACGCCGCCGCGTTGACAGGCGGCACCTCGACCTGAGCGACAGCGTGTGTTCCCGTCAAGGCGTGGGCGGTGGCGGCCTGTGCGGTGGCGGCGACCGAGAGGGCGAGGACGAGACCGGCGACATAAGTGCGCTTCATGGAAAGCTCCAGGTGAGAGGCGGGAAGTTCAACTGCCTCAAGCCTGTCGATCACGCGCTCCACCCGGATCGCCGACGCAGGCGATCTTCCGTCTCCCTCCTGCGAGGGAGGCACTCGGTCGCTCAGGTGACCGCGAGCCGCCGGGCGTACCTCTCCTCCCGCCAGAGCTCCTTCTCCAGCACCTCGGCCAGGACGGCGGCGGCGTCGTACACGTCCACGAACCGCGTGTACAGCGGCGCGAAGCCGAAGCGAAGAATGTCGGGCGCGCGGAAGTCGCCGTGTACGCCGCGGTCGATGAGCGCGCGCATCACCGGATAGCCGTCGGGGTGGTAGAGGCTCACCTGGCTGCCCCGATCGGTCGCCTCGCGCGGCGAGGCGAGCTCCAGGGCGTCACCGACCAGGTCGATGAAGAGCGAGGTCAGCGCGACGCTCTTGGCCCGGACCTGGCGCATCGGCACCCGCTCCCACACGTCGAGCGCCGCCTCCAGCGCCGCGAACGACAGCACGTGCGGGGTGCCGACCGCGAACCGCCTGATCCCCTCGGCCGGCCGGAATCCGGGCTCGAACGCGAACGGCTCCGCGTGGCCGTGCCAGCCGGGCAGGACGTTCTCGGCGGCGGCCAGGTGGCGTGGGTTGACGTAGAGGAACGCGGGCGCGCCGGGACCCGCGTTGAGGTACTTGTACGTACAGCCGACCGCGAAGTCGGCCATCGAGACGTCCACCTCCATGGCGCCCACACTGTGGCACACGTCCCAGACCATCAGCGCCCCCGCCGCCTGCACCCGCGCGGTCACCGCCGGCACGTCATGGCGGGCGCCGGTGCGGTAGTCGACCTCGGACAGCAGCACCACGGCCGCGTCGTCGAAGCGCCCCTCGGCGAAGTCGCGGACCTCGTAGCCGCCCAGCATCCCGGCCAGCCCCTGGACCATGTAGTGGTCGGTGGGGAAGTTCCGCACGTCGGAGACGATCACCCGCCGGTCGGGCCGCAGCCGCGCCGCGGCGGCGACCGTCTGGTAGACGGCGATCGACGTGGTGTTGCCCACCACGACCTGGCCGGGGCCCGCGCCGATGAGCGGGGCCAGCCGGTCACCCGTGGTCAGCGGCTGCTCGTACCACCCCGCCTGGTTCCACCCGCCGACGAGCTGCCCGCCCCACTCGTCCTCGACCGCCTGCCGCACCCGTTCGGCGGTACGGCGGGGCAGCGCGCCGAGTGAGTTGCCCACGAGGTAGACGACGCCTTCGGGCAGCACGAACTCGTCGCGGAAGTCCCTCAGCGGATCCTCGGCGTCCAGGGCGAGGCAGTGGTCGCGATCCAGCATGCGGCTACTTCCTTTCTGGGGGAATCGTGGCGATTACCCGGTTTACGCCATTCTCGTACTTACGGGCGTACCAGTTCTGTACTGGGTTATGCGTCGTGGGGTCGAGCCGGAACGTGCCGCGCGGGCTGGCCAGGTCGCCCACCCGGCCGAGCGCCGCGGACAGGTCGCCGCCCAGCCCGGCCGCCCGGTCGATGAGCTGCATGGCGTCCCAGCTCTGCAGCGCCACGGCCGACGGGTTCCGGCCCGTCTTGGCCTTCCACCTGGCGACGAACGCGGCGTTCTCGGGGGTGGTGAGCGCCGGTGAGTAGAGGCCGACGCTGGTGATCCCCTCGGCGTCGGTCCCGATGGCTTCGAGCACGTCTTCGTCGGTGAGGTTCTGGCAGGTCAGCAGGTCGATCTTGGTGTCGTAGCCGAGCTGCTTGAACGCCTTGGCGAAGGTGACCGCCTCGCCGCCCGCGTAGAAGGCGTACAGGAGCTTGGCGTCCGGCGGGATGCGCCTGAGGTAGGGCTCCAGGTCCTCGGACTTCCCGTACGGGGTGAGGATGCGCTTGAGCGGCTTGACGCCGTACCCCTGGGTGAAGCCGTCGAGCGTCTCGGTGCCCCCCGAATAGTCGGAGGCCATCAGTACGACCCCCGCCTTGCCGTACCGCTCGGCGGCGTACCTGCCCGCCGCGTAGCCGTGTTCGTGGTTGGTGAACGACACCCGGAAGACGCCGGGCCCGCCCAGCTCGTCGGCGCCGGCGTTCGCGATCACCACCGGTGTGCCGGCCGCCTCCTTGACGACCGACACCGCGACCGGCGAGGAGATCAGGCCGGTGATCACGTTCACCCGCTCGCGCGCGATGAGCGACCTGGCCTGCTGCTGCCCCTTCTCGGGGTTGCCCGCGTCGTCGGCGACGATCAGCTCGGCCGGTCTGCCGCCCAGCCGGCCACCATGCGCCTCCAGGTAGAGGTGCATGGCCGCCTCCATGTCGTCACCGAGCGTGGCGTAGACCCCGGTCTGCGAGATGATCGCGCCGACCCTGAGCGTGGGATCCGGCTCCGTCTCCAGCGCGGGCGAGACACCACAGCCCGCGGCGATCAGCACCACCACCAGTCCGAGCACCGGCCCGCGCATGGGGATCATCGCGACGATCGACGGGTGGGTCTCGACCGGCACGCCCCGCCCGGCCTCACGGCGAGAACACCGCCCGCACCGACCCCAGGCCGTCGATGTGCGCCTCGAAGTCGTCGCCCGGCTCGACCGGCACCACGGGCCCGAGCGAGCCGGTCAGGACCACGTCTCCCGCCCGCAGCGGGTAGTCGGTGCGGCCGAGCCGGCCCGCCAGCCACACGGCCGCGTTGAGCGGCTGGCCCAGGCAGGCGGCGCCCGAGCCGGTCGAGACCTCCTGGCCGCGCCGCGTCATCGTCATCGCGGCCCGCCGCAGGTCCAGGCCCATCAGCGAGGCAGGCGTGCTGCCCAGCACGAACGCGCCCGCGGAGGCGTTGTCGGCGATCGTGTCGGCCAGCGTGATGTCCCAGTCGGCGATGCGCGAGTCCGCGATCTCGATGGCGGGCAGCGCGAACTCCACCGCCCTGATCACGTCCGCCACGGTGAAAGGCCCGCCGATCAGGTCGCGGCCGAGCACCAGCGCGACCTCCGCCTCGGCGCGCGGCTGCAGGAACCGCTCCACCGGCACAGGAAGACCATCGAGGTACGACATATCCGCGAAAAGCATGCCGTAGTCGGGTTCGTCGATCCCGAACTGCTTCTGCATCAGCGGGTTGGTGACGCCGACCTTCCTGCCGACCAGCCGCCGCCCCTCGTTCAGCGCCCGCCGCGTGTGGATCTCCTGTACGGCGTAGCCCTCGGCGGCGGTGCTGATCATGTCTCTGACGGGAGCGCACGGCTTGCCCAAGCGCCCGGCCTCGGCCAACCGGTCCGCGGCGTGGATGCCAGCGTCTACCGCCTCTGACCATTCGTCATGCATCAGGCTGCTCCAGCTTCATCGTGATCGTCGTAGGTGGGAGTAGACCAGGAACGTCTCTGACATCGTCTCTTCCGATGGCTTCAGGCGCCATGCCGTACGTACCCGATCTGTGCCGACTCTGTGCCGACAGGCCACGCCATCCATGCGCGGACGGCCGCCGATCGCCATCCTTGACTACATGCAGAAGCGCATCGACCGCATCGCGGCCCACGACGGCTCCTTCGACGTCCATATCTGGCTCCCCGCCACCGGCAGCGGCGGGGGCCCCGGCATCCTGCTCATCCAGGAGATCTACGGCGTCGGGCCGTACATCGCGAAGGTGGCCGAAGAGCTGGCCGCACTCGGCTACGTCGTGGCCGCGCCCGACCTGTTCTGGCGGCTCCAGCCCAACTGGATCGGCGAGCACACTCCCGAGGGCACGGCCGCCTCGATCGAGCTGGCCGCCCGTTTCGACGTCCCGCAGGCCGTGGCCGACTGCGCGCTCACCCTGGCTCATCTGGGCGAGCTGCCCGAGGTGACCGGTGGTGTCGGGGCGCTCGGGTTCTGCCTGGGCGGCTCGCTGGCGTACCTGCTGGCCACCCAGGCCGAGCTCGGCGCCGTGGTGGCCTTCTACGGCTCGGCGGTGCCGGAGGCGGCCGGGCTGATGGAGCGCATCGGCTCGCCCTTGCTGCTGGTGTTCGGCGGCAGTGACCCGTACATCCCGCGTGACCAGGTGGCCGCGGTCGAGCAGGCCGCGGCGGGCCGGGACAACGTGCTCATGCACGTCGAAGAGGAGGCCGGGCACGCCTTCCACAACAGCGAGTCGCCGATGTTCCACCAACCCGAGCCCGCCGCGCGGGCCTGGCGGGTCGCGCGCGACTTCCTCGCCGAGCATCTGCCCACTCGCTCGTAGCCACCCGCCCGTGCGGCCGGGCATCCACCGGTACCTATCCGGAGGGACAGCTTCCCGTACCACTGGACGGCCGCCATCATGGTCCGATGGCTCGGACGTGGGGTTTGTGGGGAAACGTCATTATTGCTGGTACTTTTGCGCTGCCGCTGGCCGCACTGGCAATCTTGCTCCTCGCCCGTCACCGCGCCCGAGCCGGCCATCCGGCACCCGTCCGCACCGCCCTGGCCGACATCGGCATCGCCGTCGGCACCGCGCCGTGGGTGTGGATGATCCTCACTCCGGCAGGGGGTCCGGCCGGGGTCAGCCTCGTGCCGTTCAGCGACCTCATCGACGTGGTCAACGCGCCTTGGGAGACCGTGTTGGTGCAGGTGGGAGGCAATCTGCTGGTCTTCGCCGCGCTCGGCGCGCTGCTGCCCGTACGCACCGCGCGGATGG
This sequence comes from Nonomuraea sp. NPDC049269, assembly GCF_043197155.1. Taxonomy (NCBI): domain Bacteria; kingdom Bacillati; phylum Actinomycetota; class Actinomycetes; order Streptosporangiales; family Streptosporangiaceae; genus Nonomuraea; species Nonomuraea sp. NPDC049269. Next base: position 156,721 of record NZ_JBICSO010000011.1, on the reverse strand, counting down.
CCTCGACGGCCCGCGTCGCCGCCGTCGCGGCCGCCGCCTCGGTCACCGTGGAGGCGCTTCAGTACGGCCTGCGGCTGGGCCGGCTCTCGTCGATCGACGACGTGATCGTCAACACCTCGGGCGCCGTGCTCGCCGCGCTGATTACTCGCCGCTGGTGGGCGAGCCGAGTAGCGGCTGGGACCGTTCCACGATAACGGTCCGCTGAAACCTGGCCGACTTCATCACACAGGCATGATGCGCTCAAAAGAAGCTCGCGACCATCCCCCGTATCTGTGCGATCGTGGACAAGACGGGGCAAGTTCTCTGGAGACGCCAAACCCGGTTGGTGACAGAGGGTGGTCGAACGTGTCTGAAGTCCCGGTTCCCCACGATTCTCCGATCTATCGACGCATCGCCGACGGTCTCCGATCCCGGATTCTGTCCGGCGAACTGCGCGACGGGGATCGGCTACCGGGCGAGAACGCGCTCATGGCCGACTACGGGATCGCCCGCGCCACCGCCAGGCAGGCGCTCGCCGTACTGATCAACGAGGGGCTGGCGGTACCGAAGCGAGGCTCGGGGGTCTACGTGCGACTGTTCAAACCGATCCGACGGCACGGCTCACGCCGGCTCTCCCGCGAGCAGTGGGGTCAGGGGCGCACCATCTGGGACGCCGACACCCGCGGCCGCCCCTTCACCGTGGACGAGGTGGAGGTGGCGCGCGAGCGGGCGGCCGAGGAGGTCGCGGGCGTCCTCGACAGCGGCGAGGTATGGGTACGGCGGCGCCGCTACTCGGTCGACGCCCGGCCCGTGCAGCTCGCCACGTCCTACTTCCCCGCCCGCCTGGTCGAGGGCAGCGCCATCACGTCCCCCGACACGGGGCCGGGCGGCGTGTACGCGAGGCTGCGCGATCTCGGCCTGCCGCCCACCCACTTCACCGAGGAGGTACGGGCCAGGATGCCGGGACCGCGCGAGACCGGGCTGCTCGACCTGCCCGGCGGCACTCCGGTGATCGTGATCACCCGGACCGCCTACACCGCGACGGGCGTGCCCGTCGAGCTCAACGAGATGGTCCTGGACTCGGCGGCGTACGTACTCCAGTACGACTTCGACGCTTAGGTCAAGCAGAAATGTCAAGCGATAGGTTGACCTGTCCCTTGCGATCATTGCCTTCTCTAGAGATGTGACGGACCCTTCAAGGAGATGGAACCTCGCGTGGGTCCCGGAGGGATGATCAGATGTCCTTTGACCGGCATCTAGCCGACATCGCCCGGGAGTTCGCGCAGTGGACCATCTGGCGGAGCGACGCCGGCCGATGGTGGGCCACGCGACATCACCCGCTCAGCGCGGCGCAGCGCGATGCCGGGTGTGCGATGACCATCGACGCCGACGACCCGGAGGGCCTGCGCGAGCAGCTCCGGGACCAGGAGAGCAGGGCCGGCGAGCACGAGCCGCGAGCCGGTCCGGCGCCTCCGTGATCGCGTCGCGGCGGGCCGTTCCGGCGGTACGCCGCAGACGCTCGCGAGCAGCCCGGTGCCGGGTCCAGCGTCTCGGCGGCTCCGGCACCGGGCCCCCATAGGGGCTGCGAGCGCGGAAGCCCCCGACCCGATCGGGGGCGGGGGCTTCCGCCCGTGGGATGTGAAAGGGCCCCGCCACATCGGGCGGGGCCCTTACCTGCTTACCGGGGCATCCTCATCGGGACCTGTCCGTCGGCAGCCTGTGGATCAGCGGCGTTTCGCCGGTCAGCGGCGGACGTCCGACAGGCGGCCGATGATGTCGACGTCCGTGTCGTCGGAGACGGGGCGGGCGACCTCCGCCGTCCGCTCGGCCGGGTTGTCCTCGACGATGACCCGCACGTCGTCCTGCGGAGTCGGCAGGTGCTCCGGCTCCTCGACGACAGCGTCCTGGACGACGGCCTCCTGGATGACGGTGTCCTGGGCGACAGCGTCCAGAGCGACCGTGTCCTGAGCGACGGTGTCCTGAGCGACGGTGTCCTGAGCGACGGTGTCCTGCGCAGCGGGCTCCAGGGGAGCGGGCTCGGGCGTGGAAGCCGGCTCGATGACGAGCGGGCCCGCCTTGCTCTCGGTCTGCATGAGGTCACCGAGCACGGAACTGATCTCGGTCAGCCTCCGCACGACCTCGGTGTGCGTGTTGCTCAGGTATTCGACGCGCCGGCCCGCGTGCTCGTCGAGCGACTCGACCCGCTGCCGCGCCGACTCGAGCGTCGACTCGGCCTCGGCGCGAGCGCTCGTGAGGGTCCGCTCAGCCTCCGAGCCGGCGGACTCCAGAAGCTGCTCGGCCTCCTGCTTGGCGGAGGTGAGCACGCTGTCGGCCTCGGCCCGCGCCTCCCGCACGGTGTCCTCCGCCTCCGTGCGCGCGCTGGTCAGCTTCTCCTCGGCGTCGGCGCCCGCCTGAGCCAGCATGCGCTCGGCGGCCCCCGTCGCCTCGCCCACGCGCCGCTCGGCCTCCGACTGAGCGGAGGTCAGCATGTTGTCCGCCGTCTCACGCGCGGAGGTGACCAGCCGGTCGGCCTCCGACTTGGCGGCGTCACGCACGCTGACGGCCTCGGCCTCGGCGTCCTCCTTCTTGGCGGCGGCTTCCTCTTCCCCCAGCCGGAGAATCTGCGCCAGCCTGGGGCTGAGGTCCTCGTAGCTCTGCGGCGCCTCCACCATGCGCCGTCTGGCCTCCGCCAGCTCGACCCGGCCCTGCTCGGCCTGGTCGATCGCCCGCGCCAGCCGCTCTTCCAGATCTCGGACTTGGTTACGGGTACGGATCATGTAGTCGTGTACCTGACGGCGGTTGTAGCCGCGCATCACGACTTCGAAGGTGTCCTCTTGCATCAGATCGGGAATGCTCTCGTGCTGGTTTGTCATGGGGGTTACCTAAGGGTTTGCGTGAGGCGGGGGAAACCGGCAGCTTGTAAGGGTCTGGCGTCGAGACGTCAGGAATCGACTTTCCTGCCATCTGCCCACGTCCGCAACCGGAACACCAGACCTGAGCCGGGAATTACCATGTGACAGATGTACATCGCTGCATTGGACAACGGGGCAGAGCCGGACATTCATCCCGAGGCGTACATCGCGCCAGGCGCCGTCGTGGTGGGCAGGGTGCGAGTGGGCCGGGCGTCCAGCATCTGGTACGGCTCCGTTCTCCGGGGTGACGACGAGCGAATAGAGATCGGCGAGGAGTGCAACGTACAGGATCTGTGCTGTCTCCATTCTGACGCGGGCGAGCCGGCGATCTTGGAGCACCGGGTCAGTCTCGGCCACAAGGCCATGGTGCACGGCGCCCATGTGGAGTCCGGAGCGCTGATCGGCATCGGCGCGATCGTGCTCGGTGGCGCCCGCATCGGCGCGGGCACTCTGGTCGCGGCCGGCGCGCTGGTCGGCCCGGGCAAGAAGATCCCGGCCGGGGTGCTGGTCGCCGGGGTGCCGGGGAAGATCATGCGCGAGCTCACCGACGACGACCGGGCGAGCTTCGCGAGCACGCCGGACAACTACATGGCCAAGGCGCTCAGGCACCGGACGGCGTCACCACTTTGATCAGGACGTCGTCCGGCACCGACGCGGTGTTGAGCGGGTCCGCGTAGTCGGGCAGCTCGGGCCGGAGAAACCGGACGAAGTCGACGGTCAGCTTGAGGTCGGGCGTGCCTTTGACCTGTTTGGCATTGCCCTTGGTGGGGTCCTTCTTGAGCGCGCCGTAGCTGTCCCAGTCGGTGTAGGCGGTCATGCCCCACTGCAGCACCTCGGGCAGCTCCGACGGCCAGCGCCCGCCGACCTTCCAGGCGCCGCCGTCCTCCTTGTACAGGGCCACCGCGAGGCGCCCGACCCTGGCCAGGACGAGCTCCACCCAGCCGCTCTTGATCGTGACCTCGTGCGGCCCGGAACTACCGTCCTTGGTGTACGTCATCTCCAGCCGGCCGCTCGCGTCGGCCGTGCCGGTGGTGACCGACATCCAGTTCGCCTTCCCGTACGAATTGGGCACCCTGGCCATCAGGCCGCCCAGCGAGAACTTCCGCGTGGGCTTGGCGCCCTTCTTGCCCTCGACCTTGAGCCGCGCGTGCATGACGATGTCCCCGGCGAGTTCCTGGTAGACGAACGGGCCGCGGAAGCCGTCGAACCACGCGGAAACCTTGGGCTCCAGGTATAACGAGCCCTTGGCGGTCGTGTTCACGTCAAGTTTGGCGATCCGATCGAGGTCCTTTTCGGTCTCGCTCAGCTTGCTCCACACCGACAGACCGGTGGCGGCGGCGAACTCGTCCGACGCCGAGCCCACCTCTCCGCCGGGCTTGGGGGGTAAGGCGTCCTTCAGGGTCAGGACACCGGGGCCGGTGGGAGAAGGTTGCGCCGAGGTAACCGTCCCACACCCCGCGAGGACGCCGACGACCGACAGAACCCCTACCCATGTTGCCCTCATAGTGGACATTCTGCCGTGTAGAGCCTCTTGTCGATTGAGATCGGACCAGTACGATGGCCGCCGTGCGCCCCTGGAATGCGTTCACCGCCGTCGAGGCGGACGTCCGCGCGATGGTCGCGGACCCGCGCTGGCAGGGGCTTCCCGTGCCCGTACGCGCCCAGGTGATCGCGGCCAGAGCCCTGGTGACACCCGAGGGCGACAGATGGCTGTTCGGGGCGCACGCGTGCTGGTATCTGCACGACCCCGCCGACGGCCGCTGGCACGCCTCACCGCCGCCCAGAGGCGCTCTCACCCGCAACGCGGGGCACCCCGCCGCGGTGCTGCCCACCCGGGTGATACCGCGCGGGCCCGACTTCGCCGCCGAGCCCGGCTCCACCCAGGCGTTCGTCGGCCCCGACGTGCCCCACGCGCTCACCGATCGGATCCGGCTGCTGCTGCGGGGCGAGGAACGCCGGTCCGAGCGCGACTACCCGATGAGCGCCTTCGACCAGATCTTCGCCAGAGACGTGCCGAGCACGGTCGCCGCGATCTGGGGGACGATCATGTGGTGCGCGTACGCGCCCGCCTTCGACGGCAACGAGCGGCTCATCACGGCCTTCGGCGAATATCTGCGGCGGCCGCTCCCCGGTGACGAGTGGGTGCGCTGGCTGCCCGCGCCACCGCTGCTCGACCTCGTCACGCTCGTCTCCGAGCGGCTGCGCGCCGGCCACTCCCGAGCCGCGCTCCGGCTGGCCGCGATGATGGCCGACACGGCCCAGATCCTGCTCTCGGACCCCCGGTTCAGGCCGCGCGCGCTGGCGCTGCTCACGATGGTGGAGCCCACTCTGAGACAGCCCCACCTGGACGACCGCGCGGCCCTGCGCGACGACCACACGGTACGACAGGCGTGGCTCGACCGGCTGCCGGAGCGGCTGGGCCGGGGGGTGCTGGTGGAGACCGACCCCGAGGCGCACTTCCGCCACACCGTGTACGACCTGGTCGAGGCGCTGGACTTCACCACCGAGCCGGCCCGGGCGGCGGCCGCCTTCCTGGCGGACCTCTCCGACTCGCGGGGGCTGCTTCCCGGTTACCTGGACCACCGTTTGCGGCGGGCGTACGACGAGCTCGCCAGGGCCGGGCTGACGAGCACCTCCGCGGCGGAGACCACCCAACCGGAGGGCTTCCCCGCGCAGACGCCCCCGCCCTACCCATGGCGCTCCGACCCACCGGAGACGGGCGCCTACGCGGTGCCCTCTTCATGGACCGGGGTCGGTGTTCACGCCATGCCGGAAACAGGCGCTTACGCCATGCCGGAGACGGGCGCTCACGCCGTACCAGGAACAGGCGCCTACGCCATGCCGGAAACCGGCGCCTACGCCTTGCCGGAAACCGGCGCTCACGCCGTACCAGGAACAGGCGCTTACGTCACGCCGGGAACGGGCACCCACGGCGCACGACAGCCGGGCGCCTTTGCCGTGCCGGAAACCGGCGCTCACGCCATGCCGGAGACAGGCGCTCACTCGGCGCCGGGGACGGGCGCTCATGGCGTGCCGGGGGCGGGGAGGGCGGCGTCCGTGCAAGAGGAGGCGCGGGCGTCAGGATCCGGTGTCGAGCCGCCCGATCGGGCGGCAGCGGCGGCCGTGCTGGGGGCCGCGTACGCCGTCGGGCTGGCGTGGGGGCGGCTTACGGGGGCGCGGGTGCCGGAGCGCGGGTTCGCGGGAGCGGCGGCGCTGGTCCATCGCTTGATCCCCGAACGCGACGACATGCACTCCTAAACCACTAATACCGCTATTTCACCCTAACCCCGCCTATAGCCTTCTAACACTTGAGGCAACGCACCATTAGCTGAATTGTGATCTCGGATTCGGGAAATGATCCCCATGGGGCCCAGGCGGCGTTCAAAGGAATGACTCCGATGGGCCATGTCGCCCGAAGGGCCCCCGCCGTAACCTCGTAGAGGGTGTGGGCTGCGGAAGGAAGGACGACGCGGTGGGGCACGATGACCTGGACTCTCGGGTCCACGACCGTGTCGCGTTGGACGAGATTGCGCTCTACGCTGAGGTGCTCACCGCCGTCGCTATCAGTGAGCGGCGGCTGACCTTGGACGAGCTCGACGACGCGCTCGGATTGCGGACTTCGGCGAGTCGCTGAAGACCATCACTAATGACCTAGTCCCGGATCCCATCGGGGTCCGGGACGGTGGTTTCCGCGGATGGTTCACTACCGCACAACATAACTAGTTAACTGCGCGCGCCATCTCCTACGAACGGACGAGACGCTCCTACGAACGGACGAGACGCGCGATCGCCGCCGACGCTTCTTTGACCTTCGCCTCCGCCTCGGGCCCGCCGGTGTTGATGGCATCGGCCACGCAGTGCGAGATGTGCTCCTCAAGCAGCCCGAGAGCCACCGCCTGCAGCGCCCGCGTCGCCGCGGACACCTGGGTCAGCACGTCGATGCAGTAGGCGTCGTCGTCGACCATCCGCTGCAGACCCCTGATCTGCCCCTCGATCCGCCTGAGCCGCGTCAGATACGCCTGCTTGTCTCCGCTGTACCCATGCATGCTCCTACGGTACCCGTAACCCGTATCAATCAGCGGAGGTCGCTGAGCAGCTTCTCCCACTGCTCGCCCACTTCGGCCGCCTCGTGCCGGATGGCCGTCTCCAGCGCGCCCGCGGCCAGCGAGCGGCGCCGGCGCTCGTCGTCGATCAGCGCGAGCAGCGCGGCCGCGAACAGCTCCAGCCCGCCGTCGCCCTCCGGCACCAGCACCCCGTTGTAACCGGTGGCCACGAACTCGTTCGGCCCCCTGGCGCCGTCGAAGGCCACCACCGGCACCCCGCAGCCCATGGCCTCCAGCACGGACATGCCCAGATCGGCGGTGGTCGAGGTGTTGGCCACGATCGACGCCTTGGCGAACTCCCCCGCCAGGTCCGGGGTGACGCCCATGAAGTAGACGTGGTTGTGCAGGTCGAGCTCCCGGACGAGAGCACGCAGCCGCCGCTCCTCTGGGCCCCCGCCGTACAGTCGCAGCCGCCAGTCCGGCCGCTTGTCGGCGACGGTGGCGAACGCCCTGATCAGCCTGTCGTACGCCTTGATGGGCTCCCACCTGCCGCCCGCCGCGACGATGCGGTTGTCCATCCGCGAGCGCGGCCACGGCCCGCCGGGCAGCGCGTCCGGCACGACATGTACGGGCGCCCCCTCGCCCAGCAGCTCGCGCCACTCCTCCTGCGCGCTGTCGGTGGCCGTGACGACGGCGTCGAGCCGCGGATAGAAGCGCTGGACGGGCCCGAGTATTGCCGGCCGCGCCCACTCCCTGGCGAGCTTGAGCGTCTCCCGTGGCGCGTGCCTGGCCGCCTGGACGCTCAACCCCGGCCTGGTGGTGATGAGGACGTCGGTCTTGAGGTTGCGCAGCACCCGCCACAGCGCCACCTCGGTGCGTACCTGCCCCCTCGGCAACAGGTGCCTGACCCCGGGCCGGAGATCGACCACGGAGCGCATGGCCACCTTCGGGCCCACGGGGAAGAAGGGCTTGTCCTTCTGCCGCCGGAGGCTGATCACCTCGACGTCATGGCGGTCGGCGAGGGCGGTGGCGAGGTTGAGGGTGGAGCGTATGTCGCCACGCATGGCGTACGCGGACGAGACGAAGATGCTGACCTTCACCTGCCCACCTCGATCCGCAGCTCGTCGTCGGCGGTGTAGGCGGGACGGACGGCCACCCCGTCGACCCTGGCTGACGGGTAGTGCAGCCGGCGGCGCTTGCCGTCTATGTCGTCGAGTCGGGCACCCAGCATCATGGGCGTCGGCACGCCCTCGACCTCCAGCGACGGCTCCCAGACGCCCGAGGACTCCGGATCGGCCTCGACCACGTCGACCAAGGAGAACGCGGCGTGGAAGCGCACCCCCTGCACGGTGGCCACCGTGCGGATGGTCGTCCCGGTGGGCTGCTCGCGCTGGAGCGCCAGCCTGGCCTCATGACGCGAGTCGTCGTCATCGAGGCCGGTGTAGGCGAGCAGACCCATCACCTCGAACCGGCCCTCCCTGAACCAGATCGAGCGCACCTCCGCCGCCGGCTCGGCGTCGGCTATCTTCAGCGCCAGGAAACCGTTGCGCGTGCGATAGGAGCGATAGGCGAGGGTCCGCTTGCACAGGGCGTAGGCGTCGAGGTGGTCGAGCGAGAAGCCCGGGTCGATGCTGCGCAGCCGCGAACGTTTGCCGTCGCGGCGCAGATAGGCGTCCCAGCGGCCGGGGCTGAGCATCAGCGGCGCCAGCGACACCGCCAGGCTGGCCTCTCGCGTCCTGGCGCCCGGCGTGCCGAGCAGCACGTCACGCTCGACCCCCGTCGTCCGGTGCCTGAGCACGAGCTCCGTGCCTTCCCTCAGCGGCTCCTCGATCGCGAGTCGCAGGGAGAGCACGTCGGCGAGCGTGACTTCCGCGTCTGTGACGACGACGCGCATCACGAGCCCCCTCCCCGTCGAATGAAGCCATGCGACGTTGAGGTTACCGTGATTTTCCCGTTATGTGGATGGCAGTTTTCCTCTACTCGGCCCTTCTGACGTGCGGAACTCCTCTACAAGCGCTGTAGAGGAGTCCGACTTTGCCCCGTCAGGAGCCGGTTTTGACAGATTTGATCAGGAGCTGGGCCACGTCCACGACCTCCAACGACTCCTTCGCCTGGCCGCTGTTCTTCTTCTCGTTGATGGCATCACCGAGCATCACCATGCAGAACGGGCAGGCCGTGGAGACAGTGTCAGGATTGGTGGTCAGGGCCTCGTCGACGCGCTCGGTGTTGATGCGCTTGCCGATGCGTTCTTCCATCCACATCCGGGCGCCGCCGGCCCCGCAGCAGAAACCGCGGTCCTTGTGCCGGTGCATCTCCTGCGTCTGCACGCCGGGCACCTTCGACATGATGTCGCGGGGCTGCGAGTAGACCTTGTTGTGGCGGCCGAGGAAGCACGGGTCGTGGTAGGTGATCTTCTCCTCGATCGGCGTGATCGGGGTGAGCAGTCCCTCGTCGACCAGCTTGGCCAGCAGCTGCGTGTGGTGTACGACCTCGTAGGTGCCGCCGAGCTGCGGATACTCGTTGGCCAGCGTGTTGAAGCAGTGGGGGCAGGTGGCGACGATCTTCTTGACGCCCGCCTCGTTCAGCGTCTCGATGTTCTGCTGGGCGAGCATGTTGAACAGGTATTCCATGCCCAGACGGCGGGCCGGGTCACCCGTGCACGCCTCCATCGGGCCGAGCACGGCGAACTTCACGCCCGCGATGTGCAGCAGCTCGGCGACGGCCTTGGTGGTCTTCTTGGCCCGGTCTTCGAGCGCGCCCGCGCAGCCGACCCAGAAGAGGTATTCGGCGTCCTCGGGCATCTTGTCCTCGACCAGCTCGACCTCGAAGTCGAGCTCGGAGATCCAGTCCGCGCGCTTCATCTCGGACATGCCCCACGGGTTGCCCTTGTTCTCCAGGTTCTTGACCATCACTCCCGCCTCCGACGGGAACGACGACTCCACCATCACCTGGTAGCGGCGCATGTCGAGGATGTGGTCGATGTGCTCGATGTCGACCGGGCACTGCTCGACGCAGGCGCCGCAGTTCGTACAGGACCACAGAACGTCCGGGTGGATCACGCCCTCCTCGCCGACCAGCGGCTTGTTGAGCAGCGCGAGCACGTCGGTGTCCGCGTGCTCGGTGGAGGCGGCCATCAGGTAGGGGGCCACCTTGAAGGCGTGGTCACGCTGGTCGAGGATGAGCATCTTCGGCGACAGCGGCTTGTCGGTGTTCCACGCGGGGCACTGCGACTGGCAGCGGCCGCACTCGGTGCAGCTGTAGAAGTCGAGGAAGCCCTTCCAGGTGGTGTCGCCGATCTTGCCCCGGCCGAGCCGCTCGGGGTCCAGGTCCTCGTCCTCGAAGTCGACGAGCTTGCCGTCGACGCGCAGCTCGGACGCGGCGCCCAGGCCGTCGGGGCGGCGGGAGAAGAGCACGTTCAGCGGCGCGGTGAAGATGTGCAGGTGCTTGCTGTGGACCACGATGACCAGGAACACCAGCATGAAGCCGATGTGCAGCAGCAGCGCGATCTCCTCCAGCACCGAGCTGGCGGGCAGAATCTTGCCCAGGGCCAGTGACACGAAGGCGCCCGACGAGTAGGGGAAGTTGCCGTTGGCCGCCGCCGCGCCACGGGCCAGGAAGAGCGTCCAGATGATGTTGAAGATCATGAACAGGACGAGCCAGGCGCCGCCGAGGTGGGAGCCGGAGAAGCGGGACTTGCGGCCGAGCGTCTTGGGTGAGTTCTTGATCCGGATGACGGCGAAGGCGAGCAGGCCGAGCAGGCAGGCCACCGCGATGAAGTCCTGCAGGAAACCGAGCACCGCCCAGGTGCCGATGAGCGGGATGTGGAAGTCGGGCTCACCGGTGATCGCGCCCTGGACGATGGCGCCGTACGCCTCGATGTAGACGGTCAGCAGGATGAAGAACGCCCACATCACGAAGAAGTGCGCGGTGCCGGACGGTGTCCACTTGAGCAGTTTCTTCTGCCCGAACACCTCGACGAGTTGCGTCTTGAGCTCAGTGCCCGCGTGCGTCTTCGCGTATTCGATGCGTTCGGGCGCGGGCGGACCCACGGTCGCGAGCTTGAACAGGAACAACGTCCTGCGGCCCGCTACGGCGACCGCCGCGACGGTCATGATGAGCCCGATGATGGCCACCCAGAGCACGGGTCCTCCCACTGACGATGTTGGCTGCCAGCGTACGGTCACGTCACCGGCCAGGCACTACCGGAATCCTACCGACTAGTAACCTTACGGTCGGCGGTGCGTCCAGAACAATGCTCTACCCCGTCAAGTAGCGCTGTACCGTCGGCCCCAGCAGTTGGACCAGATCTTCGGGATCGGCGCTCGCCAGCGGCTCCAGCCTGAGCACGTAACGGCCCATGACGATGCCGAACATCTGCGCGAAGGCGGCCTCGATCCGCAGGTGCGGCACCTCGAGCCGGTCGGCGACCCGGTAGAGCAGGGCGTTCGTGACGAACTCCCGGAACATCTTCTCGGCCTGCTCGTTCGTCATGGCCGACCGGATCAGCGCGACCATCGGCTCGCGCGTCTCGGGCGCGCCCGTCACCGACAGGATCAGCCGGACGAGCCGCTCCCCGATCTCCTCGCGGGGCCCTTCGAGCAGCAGCGGCACGATCTGGTCAGGGGTGACCGGCAGCCGCATCGCCGCCGCGAACATGCCCTCCTTGGTGTCGAAGTAGTGGTGCACCAGGGCGGGATCGACGTTCGCCTCCCTGGCGATGCCGCGTACCGTCGCCTTGTCGAAGCCCTTCTCGGCGAAGACACGACGAGCCGCGGCGAGAATCTCACCCCGCGTGTCCGCCGAGCCCGGCCGGCGCCCCGGACGGCGCGTGTTCGTCACCTGCCCACCGCCAGGTAGACCCGCATGGGCACGTACAGGACCCCCTCGGGGAAGACCTTCCTGAGCTCCACCCGCTGCCGTGCGACGAGATCGTCGGCGGCCTCGGGAGACAGCGCCGCCATGTAGGAATGCGAACGCAGGTTGAGCAGGAAGTCCTCGATGCCGACCAGCCTGGTCCAGGCGATCCAGCGCTCCTCGACCACCTCCATGGCGGCGGCGATGGGCGGCACGGACCACTCCGCCAGCGCCGGGCCCCAGTAGGTCGGGCACTCCGCCGCCAGCCGGGCCTCATGGGCGGCCAGCCAGTCGGCCTCGGCGGCGTGGGCCAGGTTCCAGCAGCCCACGATGGCCCCGTCGGGCCGCAGCACCCGCCTGGCCTCGGAGATCGAGACCACCGGGTCGAGCCAGTGCCAGGACTGGGCGTACGTCACCAGGTCGGCCACCCCGTCGGTCAGCGGCAGGGCGTTGCCGTCCGCGAGCAGTGCGGCGATGCCGTCGTCCGTGGCCTTCGAGAGCAGGCGGGCGAGCATCTCCGAGCCCGCGTCCACCGCGATCACCCGCGAGCCGCGGGCGCGCAGGGCACGCGTCAGGATGCCGGTGCCGGCGCCCACGTCGACCGCCGTCGCGCCGGCGAGCTGGATGCCGGACACTTCCGACAGCGCGTGGTACATCTCGTCGGGGTACGTCGGCCGGCCCGCGTCGTAGGCGTCGGCGACGCTGTCGAACACCCTGCCGAGCTCCCTCATCGGTCCCACGCTCATCTGGCCGCCGCCAGGTAGAGGCGGGCGAAGGCGAGCGCCTCCGCCAGGTCGTCGATCCGCTCCGTACGGCTGGCCGCCTTGCGGGTGTTGATCTCCAGCACGACCAGCCCGCCGTAGCCGGAGTTGGCCAGCCGTTCCAGCATGGGCGCGCACGGCTGGTTGCCCCTGCCGGGTACGAGGTGCTCGTCCTTGTTCGTCACGCCGAGGCCGTCGGCCAGGTGCAGGTGGGCGAGCCGGTCACCGAGCTTGGCGGCCATCTCCATGGCGTCGGTGCCCGAGACGGCCGTATGCGACAGGTCGAGCGTGACGTGCGGGAAGTCGTAGTCGGTCGGGTCCCAGCTGGGCGAGTAGGGGACCACGTCGTTGTTTCTGGCCTTGAGCGGGAACATGTTCTCCACCGCGAACGTGACGCCGGTCTCGTCACGCATCCTGGCCAGGCCGGTCTCGAAGTCGCGCGCGTACTCGCGCTGCCAGCGGAACGGTGGGTGCACCACGACCGTCGAGGCGCCCAGCCGTTCGGCCGCCTTCTGGGCCTTGACCAGCTTGGCCCAGGGGTCGCGGCCCCAGACGCGCTGCGTGACGAGCAGACACGGCGCGTGGATGGCCAGCACGGGGACTTCGTAGTGCTCGGAGAGCCGCTCGATCACATCGATGTCCTGGCTCACGGGATCGGCGCCGACCATGATCTCGACCCCGTCGTAGCCAAGACGCGCGGCCAGCTCGAACGCGTCGGGAGTGCGTTCCGGATATACCGAGGCGGTGGACAATGCGATCTTCGCATTGGGCACGCGGATGACATCAGCCACGCTGCCAGCCTAAGCCGGTGACGACGTTCTGGCGCGCGCCCCGTACGGTTGGGCCATGCCACGGATCGCCAAAGGCGCCATCCCCAGCCCCAACATCTGGAACACCCCCCAGGTCTACGAGCTGGAGAATCGCGCCATCGACCCTGACGGAGCGGCCAACGCGGCGATGCGCGCCCTGCGCTCCTGGAACGGCGCCACCGTGCTCGACATCGGCTGCGGCACCGGTTACCACCTGCCGGCGTTCGCGGCCGAGGCGGCGAAGGTGATCGGCGTCGAGCCCCACGGCGATCTGGTCACGCTCGCCCGCCGCCGCTGCGCCGGGCTGCCCTCCGTCGAGGTCCACGCCGCCGCCGCACAGGACCTGCCGCTGCCCGACGCGTCCGTGGACGTCGTGGTGGCGCGCTGGGCCTACTTCTTCGGCCCCGGCTGCGAGCCCGGCTTACGCGAGCTCTCCCGGGTGGTACGCCGGGGCGGCGCGGCCTTCGTCATCGATCTGGACGCCACCCGCGGGGCCTTCGGCGGCTGGTTCCAGCGCACGGTGCCCACCTACTCCGCCAAGGCGGTGGAGGCCTTCTGGGACCTCCAGGGCTGGCAGCGACAGCAACTCGACCTGCGGATGGCCTTCTCCCGCCGGGCCGACCTGGAGGCCGTGCTGCGCATCGAGTTCACGCCCGAGGTGGCCGCGCAGGCGATCGCCGAGACACCCGGCCTGGAACTGCCCTACCCGAACGTGCTGCGCTGGCGCTCGTTCTAGGGGGGTTGACATTGACGTCAGTGTCAACGTTTAGCGTAGGGGCATGCGCATCGGAGAGCTGGCCGAACGGACCGGGGTGAGCACCCGATCACTCCGCTACTACGAGCAGCATGGGCTGCTCACGGCCAGGCGCGGGTCCAACGGCTATCGCGACTACGCGGAGGAGGACATCAAGCTGGTGTCCGAGATCCGGGCGCTGCTGTCCGTGGGGTTCACGCTGGAGGACACGCGGCCGTTCGTCGACTGCCTGCGCTCCGGCCACAGTACGGGCGGCTCCTGCCGCGAGTCTGTCGCGGTCTACCAGCGCAAGCTGGCCGAGATCGACGACGAGATCCGCGTCCTGCTCACCCGGCGCGCCGAAGTCGCCGCCCAGCTCGGCGCGGCGTGCCCTGGTTGCGTGCTTAAAGGAGAGAAATGATTGAGCTGACCGCCGCCAACTTCGAGGAGCAGGTACTCAAGAGCGACAAGCCGGTGCTGGTCGACTTCTGGGCCGAATGGTGCGGGCCGTGCCGCATGGTCGCCCCCGTACTCGCGGAGATCGAGACCGAGCACGGTCTGACCATCGGCAAGCTCAACAGCGACGAACATCCTGAGATCTCGGCCCGCTATGGCGTCATGGGGCTGCCCACGATGCTGCTGTTCGAGAACGGGGCGCCGGTCAAGCAGGTCGTCGGCGCCAAGCCCAAGCGCATGATCGAGGCCGAACTGGGCCTGAAGTAGGACTTCGGGCCCGTACCTCGTGAAGATTGTCGGCGCGGGCCGCTAGCCTGCTCCGCATGGTCAAGTCTGCGCAGAAGCCCGGTTACCGCTGCGCCGAGTGCGGGTGGCGCACCACGAAGTGGGTGGGCCGCTGCGGCGAGTGCCAGGCCTGGGGCACGGTCGACGAGGAGGGCGCGCGCGCCGGGGTGCACGTCGTCCAGGCCGGCGCGACGACCGCGCCGGCGGTGCCGATCGGCCAGGTCAAGGCCGAGACGGCGGCCGCGCGCACGACCGGGGTGAGCGAGCTCGACCGGGTTCTCGGCGGCGGCCTGGTGCCCGGGGCGGTGGTGCTGCTGGCCGGCGAGCCCGGCATCGGCAAGTCGACGCTGCTGCTCGAAGCGGCCGCCCGCATGTCCGAGCGCGACACGGTGCTTTACATCACGGGCGAGGAGTCGGCGGCCCAGGTGCGGTTGCGGGCCGACCGCATCGGCGCCATCCGCGACCACCTCTACCTCGCGGCGGAGACCGAGCTGTCGGCGCTGGTCGCGCATGTCGACAAGGTCCAGCCCAAAATGCTCGTCGTCGACTCGGTGCAGACGGTCGGCTCCGCGCAGACCACCGGTGTGCCGGGCGGGGTGACGCAGGTGCGGGAGGTGGCCGCCAATCTGGTCCGGCTGGCCAAGGAGCGCAACATGGCCACCGTGCTCGTCGGCCACGTCACCAAGGAAGGCTCGATCGCCGGGCCGCGCACCCTGGAGCACCTGGTGGACGTCGTGCTCAGCTTCGAGGGCGACCGCCACTCCCGGCTGCGGATGGTCCGCGCGATCAAGAACAGGTACGGCCCCACGGAGGAGGTCGGCTGCTTCGACCTGCACGAGCGCGGCATCGAGGGCATCACCGACCCGAGCGGGCTGTTCGTCTCGCGGCGCAGCGAGCCGGTGCCGGGCACCTGTGTGACCGTCACGGTCGAGGGCACCCGGCCGCTGCCCGCCGAGGTCCAGGCCCTGGTCGCCCGCACCGAGGCGCAGCAGCCCCGGCGCACCTCCTCGGGCCTCGACACCTTCCGGGTGCAGATGATCCTCGCCGTCCTCGAACGCCGGCTCAACGCCAAGCTGGGCGGCTGCGACGTGTTCACCGCGACCGTGGGCGGCATCAAGCTGTCCGACCCGGCCATCGACCTGTCGGTGATGCTGGCGGTGGCCAGCGCGGCGGGCGACAAGCCGCTGCCGGCCGGTCTGGTGGCCATGGGCGAGGTGGGGCTGGCGGGCGAGTTGCGCCCGGTGAAGGACGTGCGGCGACGGCTGAGTGAGGCCGCGCGGCTGGGGTTCAAACGCGGGCTGGTGCCCGCCGGATCCCTCGACCAGGGCGGCAGCCGGCGTGACGGACAGCGTTCCCTGGTGCCCGTGGGGCCGGTGGCGTTCGCGGCCGGCTTCGAGGTGGTAGAGGTGGAGAACGTCTGGGACGCACTCACACACGTCACATAGCGCGGCTAAGCTTGACCTGACTATTTCGACACGGGGGTCAGGTGCCAAACGACAGGAGTCTCGACGACCGCCGTCGCGAAGCCCTGGCCTCCGTGGCCCCGGGCACACCGCTACGCGACGGCCTGGAGCGGATCCTGCGCGGTCAGACCGGCGGCCTGATCGTGCTCGGCTACAACAGCGTGGTCGAAGAGGTGTCCAGCGGCGGGTTCGAGCTCGATGTCGAGTTCTCCGCCACGCGCCTGCGCGAGCTGGCCAAGATGGACGGCGCGATCGTGGTCGGCGACGGCCAGCGGATCGTCCGCGCCGCCGTGCACCTGGTGCCGGACCCGGGCATCCCCACCGACGAGTCGGGCACCCGCCACCGCACCGCGCAGCGGGTCGCCCGCCAGACCGGACTGCCGATCATCGCGATCAGCAAATCGATGCGGATCATCGCCCTCTACCTCGACGGCATCCGCTACGTGCTGGAGGAGTCGGCGGCCATCCTGTCCAAGGCCAACCAGGCCCTGGCCACGCTCGAACGCTACAAGCACCGCCTCGACGAGGTCTCCGGCACGCTGTCGGCCCTGGAGATCGAGGACCTGGTGACGGTCCGTGACGTGGCCGCCGTCGCCCAGCGGCTGGAGATGGTCAGGCGCATCTCCGACGAGATCAAGGGCTACGTGGTCGAGCTCGGCACCGACGGCAGGCTCCTGTCACTGCAGCTCGACGAGCTGGTGGCGGGCGTCGACTCGGAGCGTGAGCTGGTCGTGCGCGACTACCTCCCGACCCCCGCCGGCCGCCGTCACCGGCGCCTCACCGAGGCCATGCACGATCTCGACGCGCTCTCGAGCGAGGAGCTGCTCAACCTCGCGACGGTCGCTCACGTGCTGGGCCACAGCGAGGACGAGACGCTCGACAGCCCGGTCAGCCCGCGCGGGTTCCGTCTGCTGGCCAAGGTGCCCCGCCTGCCCGCGACCGTCGTCGATCGGCTGGTCAACCACTTCGGCGGGCTGCAGAAGCTGCTGGCCGCCAGCATCGACGACCTCCAGGCCGTGGGGGGCGTCGGCGAGTCCCGGGCGCGCAGCGTCCGCGAGGGGCTCTCCCGGCTCGCGGAGTCCTCCATCCTGGAGCGCTACGTCTGAGCCCGCCGGCCTTCCTCAGCGAAGGTGGAAGACGCCCATCGGGCTTCTGAGCTTGCCCATGTGCACCACGGCCACGTACGTGCCCGGCAGGGCGGCCGGCGGGTCGGTGCGGCAGTCGCTGCTGGAGCGGCGCCGGTCCCAGTCGAGCGAGCGCACGAAGGGGACCCCGCGCTGCAACTGCCTGAGCTCGGTGGCCTCGCCGCTGACACAGTCGGAGTTGGACCAGATGCGGTCCTCCCCGGAGGTGATGCGGACCTCCATGGACCGCGGGCCCACGTCGGCGGAGCACATGACGGGGCCGGTGTTGACCAGGCTGATGAGGAAGTTGGGCTGGGCGCCTGGCGCGTAGACATCCTGCTTGCCCTGCATGCTGAGCACCAGGTCGCCCTCGCTGCAGGGATCGCCGGGCCGCTGGGGCGGCAGGGCCGCCGTCGTGGTCTTGCCGGCGCTCGGTGTGGGCGAGGGGGTGCCGGTGCTCACGGTCATGGTGTGCAGACCGGCGAGCAGCGGATCCGCCGCCGTCGGGGTGACGCTCACGGAGCTCTGCGTGCTGGAGGGCCGCTGCGGCCCGCTCCCCCCGCTGGAACACGCCCAAGCGACAACCGCCACCACGACGAGAACCGCCACCAGGACGCTCATACGCCGTCGCCAGTAGATGTCGCCGCTGCCGTCACCCATCGTATCCGGATCCATACACACAGCATGGTAATCCATTGGCCACGGAGTGTGACGACACGCCGCTGGTCGCCATCTCGGCATAGCCTAGGGCGCGTGGTTGAGCCGAACCTCCTACACGTCCCCGTTCTGGAGTGGTACGAGGACAACGCCCGAGACCTCCCGTGGCGTACCGCCAACGCGACGCCGTGGGGCGTGCTCGTCAGCGAGATCATGCTGCAGCAGACCCCGGTCATCCGCGTCCTGCCCATCTGGCACGAGTGGATGAACCGCTGGCCCACCCCGAAGGCCCTGGCGGCCGAGCTCCCCGGCGAGGCCGTACGCCACTGGGGCAGGCTCGGCTACCCGCGCCGGGCGTTGCGGCTGCACGCGTGCGCGAAGGCCATCACCGAGGAGCACGACGGCGAGGTGCCGTCGGACCACGCGACCCTGCTGGCCCTGCCCGGCATCGGCGAGTACACCGCCGCCGCGGTCGCCAGCTTCGCGTACGGCGGGCGGCACGCGATCCTCGACACCAACGTCCGGCGGGTGTTCGCCAGGGCGGTACGGGCCGAGGAGTATCCGCCGACGGCCACCTCCGCCGCCGAACGTCGGCTGGCCGAGACGCTCCTGCCCGAGCTCGGTGCCGCCCGCTGGGGCGTGGCCGTCATGGAGCTGGGCGCCCTGGTCTGCACGGCCCGCACGCCACGCTGCGCCGACTGCCCGATCGCCCAGGTGTGCGCGTGGCGCCTGGCCGGCAAGCCGCCGCATGACGGGCCCGCCCGCAAGGGCCAGACGTACGCGGGGACCGACCGCCAGTGCCGGGGGCGCCTGCTGGCGGTGCTGCGGGCGGCCCACGGGCCGGTGCCCAAGGCCGCGCTCGACGTGGTCTGGGACGATCCGGTGCAACGAGAGCGCGCCCTGGACGGCCTGATCGCGGACGGCCTGGCCGAACACCTCGACGACGGCACCTACCGCCTGCCCCACTCCTGACCGCCGGCTCACCGGACCCAGGGCGGGACCGTCCGCTCCGAGCCCTTGGGCGCCAGGTCGCAGGCGTCCGGGGCCGACACGCCGTCCGGGTTGTACGCCTCGACTCCCGGAGACGCGACCACGATCGCCGCGAAGCCGTCGCGTGGATCGGCCGTCATCTGCCGGGTCACGTCGGCGGGCAGCACCATGGTGTCGCCGGGCCCCACGGTGAACAGCTCGCCGCCCAGCTCGACAGTGGCCGTCCCGGCCAGCCACGTCCACACGGACTCGGCGTCGAAGACGTGGACCGGCCCCACCATCCCCGGCACGGCGTCCACCCGCCACACGGCCGCCCCCGCCTCGCCCTGGGTCGGTGAGGCGAGGGTGGTCATGACGGCGTTGGGCGTCTCGGTCCGGCGGGAGCCGGCGGAAAGGACAACAGGCATCGGTTTCTCCTCAATGGATGATCGGCTTGCGGTTGACAATCGGTCGGCGACCTACGGTTGATGACCGGCCTCCGGCCAGGGCACACGGACCGCGCTTGTTGGCGGCCCACGGGCCCTGGGCAGCGCGGGTCCTGGGCAGCGCGACTAGTGCTAGCGACTGGCCTGTGGTTCGCGGGTGACCGGCAGTTGGTGGCCGGTCTGTGGTCGGGCGTACGGGCGGTGGGTCACGCGATCCACGGTGGCGTGCCGTAGGCGTCAGAGCCGTCGGCCGCGAGTGCCCTGGCTCCGGCCGGTGCCGTCACCACGGCCGTGTAGCCGGCCTCGGCGCCGGCCGTGACGCGCCGTACCGTGCGGGCGGGCATGACGACGGTGTCGCCCGGCCCGACGCCGAACGTCTCCTCGCCCAGCTCGACGGTGGCCGTCCCGGCCAGCCACGTCCACACCTGCTCGCTGTCGAAGTCGTGCGACGGCCCGGCCACACCGGGCTTGGCGTCGACCCGCCACAGGGACCGCGACGCACCCCCTTGGCTCGGCGAGGCGAACGTGGTCATGACCCCGCCGGCGGTCTCTGATCGACGCGCATCGGCATCACGGATGACAGTCATCCCGGCAACCCCTAAGATGGACAACAAAGTTGTCTATATAGTGAACCAGGTTGTCTATCGTGTCAAGCGACATCCCCGGCTTCGAGCTTCCGCTCCGCCTCCTTCTCGGCTTCCGCGTGCTCATCGACGAGCTCCACGCGGAGCTGGGCCGCCAGGGCCATCCCGACATCCGGCCGATGCACGGCTTCGTCATGCAGGCGATCGGCCGGGGCAGCACGACCGCCGTGGACCTCGGCCGGACGCTGGGCGTCTCCAAGCAGGCGGCCGGCAAGACGATCGACGTGCTGGAACGCATCGGCTATGTGGAGCGCACCGTGGACCCCCACGACACGCGACGTAAGATCGTCCGTCTGACGCCCTACGGCGTCGACGCCCTGGTCCGCTCGGGCCGCATCTTCGAAACCCTCCGCGAACGCTGGGCCGGGGAACTGGGCGAAGAGCGCGTCCAGGCCCTGGTGGCCGATCTTCGCAAGGTAACTCCGCCCGACCTGTTCCGTCTGGACACGCCGGGCTGGTTCGGGACGCTGTAGCGGCCGGGAGCTACGCGGCTGGATGCAGGCCCGACCGCGGTCAGGCTGTTACACGGCCAGTTGCAGGCCCAACCGCGGTCAGGTTGTTACGCGGCCAGTTGCAGGCCCAGCCCGGTCAGGCTGTTGCGGGCCCAGTCGAGCTGTTCGGCCAGCAGGGACACCAGCGCCCCCGGCCCCTTGGCGCGTCCCGGCACCGCCAGGTTGTGCGTCTCGACCTCGATGTGCGCGCTCCCGCTGACCGCGCCCGACAGCATCGCCGCCATCGTGTCGTACAGCACCGCGCCCGTACTGGGCGTATCCCCTGTGTGGTTGTGCACGTGCCCCAGCTTGACCACCGGAGCGCCCGCCGCGGCCAGGCCGCGCAGTGCCGCACCCGGCTCCTCGGCGCCGCAGGCCAGGTGGCAGGCGTCGAGGCACACGCCCAGGTGGTCGGAGTCGATCCCGCACACCCGCTCCAGCGCCTGCTCGGTCGTCTCCAGCACGCAGCCGGGCCACGGCTCGAAGCCGACGCGGATGGTCTTGCCGGTGACGCTGTAGATGCCACGGAGCTCTCTGGCCAGCCGTTCGAGCCGCCGGGTGGCGATGGCGTGCAGGTCGGCGGGCCAGTCGTGGCGCCAGCCGATCGGGATGGTGGAGATGCTGCCGAACCGTACGTCGTCGGGCAGCAGGAACGCCAGGATCTTGGCCAGCGCCATCGTGTAGCGGTAGCGCTCCGGCTTGGCCCAGTCGGGACCTGGCACCTCCAGGTTGCGCCCGCCGGTGCCGTTGAGGCTCACCACCTCCAGGCCGCGCTCCTCCAGCGACCTGCGCAGCCGTACGAGCTCGATGCGGTCGGCCGTGAGGTGGTCGGCCACGGCGGGCGAGAGCCACAGGCCGACGCCCATCCGCTCGACCCCGAGCCGCTTGCGCACCGGCACCGCGTAGCGGGTCAGGTGGGCGATCAGGTTCTCCAGGTCTTCCGCGGGGTGTACGCCTGCGTTGTAGGCGAGGTGAACCAGCGTTCCGTCATCGTGACGCAGACGCATTGAATCCTCCACGGCTTGCACTGGTCGTTCCCGTCGCCCGCCCTGGGGATGATGCGGACTCTGTCGAGCATGCCTGCTGCCGGGTGGCGCACGCGTCCGCCCTGAGTTGATTCGCGCGTACTCCCCAGGGAGCAGCCCTCCCCTTGGGAACGCCGTCTTGCGGACGACATGGGGAGGCCAGGCGATGCTCTACGCAGTGTAGTACTACTACCGGTGGCGGTACACCCAGGTTTCCAACAAATTAAGCAACCGGCCTATGAAACGACGAAACCCCCGTGTGATCTCTCACACGGGGGTCGCTGGGTCGAACTCGGGCGCCGTTAGTTCTTGATCGGCGCCGCGATCGCCGCGGCCGAGTCGGGAACCTGGCTGGACGCCGCGTCCTCACCGGTGAAGATGAACTTCGCGTCGTCGCCTTCGCCCTCGATCGTGACCTTGACGATCTGGCCCGGACGGAGCTCGCCGTACAGGATCTTCTCCGACAGCGAGTCTTCGAGCTCGCGCTGGATGGTCCGGCGCAGCGGCCGGGCACCCATGACCGGGTCGTAACCGCGGTCGGCCAGCAGCTGCTTGGCCTCCTGCGAGACGTCGAGCCCCATGTCGCGGTCCTTCATCCGGGCGTCGACCTGAGCGAGCATCAGGTCCACGATCAGGATGATCTCCGCCGGCGTCAGCTGGTGGAAGACCACGATGTCGTCGACACGGTTGAGGAACTCGGGCCGGAAGTGCTGCTTGAGCTCCTCCTGGACCTTGGACTTCATCCGCTCGTAGTTGGAGTCGGCGTCGTTGGACTTGGCGAACCCGACCCCGATGCCCTTGGAGATGTCGCGGGTGCCGAGGTTGGTGGTCATGATGATGACCGTGTTCTTGAAGTCCACCACGCGGCCCTGGGCGTCGGTCAGGCGACCGTCTTCCAGGATCTGCAGCAGCGAGTTGAAGATGTCGGGGTGGGCCTTCTCGATCTCGTCGAACAGGACCACGGAGAACGGCTTGCGCCGCACCTTCTCGGTGAGCTGACCGCCCTCCTCGTAGCCGACGTAGCCGGGAGGCGAACCGAACAGCCTGGAGACGGTGTGCTTCTCCATGAACTCCGACATGTCCAGGCTGATCAGAGCGTCTTCGTCACCGAAGAGGAACTCCGCCAGCGCCTTGGACAGCTCGGTCTTACCGACGCCGGACGGGCCGGCGAAGATGAACGAGCCACCGGGACGGCGCGGGTCCTTCAGCCCGGCGCGGGTGCGCCGGATCGACCGGGACAGGCCCTTGATGGCGTCGTCCTGACCGATGATCCGCTTGTGCAGCTCGTCCTCCATGCGGAGCAGGCGCTGCGACTCCTCCTCGGTCAGCTTGAAGACCGGGATGCCGGTGGCCGTCGCCAGGACCTCGGCGATGAGCTCCTCGGTGACCTCGGCCACGACGTCCATGTCGCCGGCCTTCCACTCCTTCTCGCGCCGCTCGCGCTTGAGCTGGAGCTGCTTCTCCTGATCGCGGAGGGCGGCCGCCTTCTCGAAGTCCTGCGCGTCGATCGCGGACTCCTTGTCCCGGCGGACGTTGGCGATCTTCTCGTCGTACTCGCGCAGGTCCGGCGGAGCGGTCATCCGGCGGATGCGCATCCGCGAACCGGCCTCGTCGATGAGGTCGATCGCCTTGTCGGGAAGGTAGCGGTCGCTGATGTAGCGATCGGCCAGCTGCGCGGCCGCGACCAGCGCGCCATCGGTGATGGACACCCGGTGGTGCGCCTCATAGCGGTCGCGCAGACCCTTGAGGATCTCGATCGTGTGGCTGAGCGAGGGCTCGGCCACCTGGATCGGCTGGAAGCGCCGCTCCAGAGCGGCGTCCTTCTCCAGGTATTTGCGGTATTCGTCGAGGGTCGTGGCACCGATGGTCTGCAGCTCGCCACGCGCCAGCATCGGCTTGAGGATGCTGGCCGCGTCGATCGCGCCCTCGGCCGCGCCCGCGCCGACGAGCGTGTGCAGCTCGTCGATGAACAGGATGATGTCGCCGCGCGTGCGGATCTCCTTGAGCACCTTCTTCAGACGCTCTTCGAAGTCACCGCGGTAGCGGGAACCCGCCACCAGAGCGCCGAGGTCAAGCGTGTAGAGCTGCTTGTCCTTCAGCGTCTCGGGCACCTCGCCCCTGACGATCTTCTGCGACAGGCCCTCGACGACGGCGGTCTTGCCGACGCCGGGCTCGCCGATCAGCACCGGGTTGTTCTTGGTCCTCCGGGAGAGGACCTGCATGACCCGCTCGATCTCCTTCTCACGGCCGATGACCGGATCCAGCTTGCCCTCGCGGGCGGCCTGGGTCAGGTTACGGCCGAACTGATCGAGCACCAGGGAGGTCGACGGGGCCGACTCCTGCGGGCCGCCGGCTGCGGCCGGCTCCTTGCCCTGGTAGCCGTGGAGCAACTGGATGAC
Source organism: Nonomuraea sp. NPDC049269 (assembly GCF_043197155.1). Lineage (NCBI taxonomy): Bacteria > Bacillati > Actinomycetota > Actinomycetes > Streptosporangiales > Streptosporangiaceae > Nonomuraea > Nonomuraea sp. NPDC049269. The sequence continues at coordinate 132,671 of NZ_JBICSO010000011.1, read as the reverse complement.
CTGCTGCCTGACACGGTTGAGATCGGCTCCAAGCTTGACCAGCACCTGGGCTGCCACACCCTCACCCTCACGGATGAGCCCGAGCAGGATGTGCTCGGTGCCGATGTAGTTGTGACCCAGCTGCAAGGCCTCACGGAGCGACAGCTCAAGAACCTTCTTGGCCCGCGGGGTGAACGGAATGTGCCCCGACGGAGCCGACTGGCCTTGGCCGATGATCTCCTCGACCTGCTGACGCACTCCTTCAAGGCTGATGCCGAGGCTCTCCAGAGCCTTGGCGGCTACGCCCTCACCTTCATGGATCAAACCAAGAAGAATGTGCTCAGTGCCGATGTAGTTGTGGTTGAGCATCCTGGCCTCTTCTTGGGCCAAGACGACAACCCGCCTTGCTCGGTCGGTGAACCTCTCGAACATCTCGTCGCTCCTCACAGAGCGGTCAGTCAGGCCGGTAAATCCGGTCCCGTCATCCCGCATGCTAGCCCTGGCTCGGCGAACCGTGCCCACTGCCACTGACACGCTCTATAGCAGAGACGTTCCCCGGGAGCAGGGCGTTCACCCTCTATCCAACTACCGATCGGGGGTTACGTGTTCCCGATACGCCGCAAGCGAACGATGTTTGGGAAGCTTCGGCGAAGCACCTGGAATTGGTCGCCACGGCGCCGGCAGATCAACATGGAGCGGCTTCTGGCCGCCACGGGTGAGAGGGCTCGCCCGCGCATCGCCCATGCCACATCAGTGAGCCATACGCAAACATCCTATGTAGGGAAGCGCGCTCCGCGCCAATCGATCGTGGTACGTCGCCCGGAGGCCGCGAAATCGCCCGTCTGGTCAGCCGGGTTACCAACCCGGGCCGTCGCGCCACCGGGGAGCCCACACCCGGGGCTGGAACGCACCAGAACGGAAAACCGCCCGGAATCTACCGAGCGATCAGCCCAAAATGATCACATATGGGCGATTAGAAGATCGCCCCGCGAACTGTCCAGCATTTGAGAAGAGCCGATAAAATGATCATGCGCTTATGGCGTTCGCCGGGGTCCTTAGGCGAGCGGCATAAGCGCATGGTCGGGAGATGACTCTCTCAGTGAGCTGCTTCGTACTTCTCCACCACGGTGGAGGCGATTCGGCCACGCTCGCTCACCGGCAGACCGTGAGCCTTGGCCCACTGCCGGATCTCCGAGCTCTTCTCGCGGCTCATCGCACGCTGTCCGCCGCGACCGCGCCGACGCGTGGTGACGGCACCGGACCGACGAGCGTGCTGTACGAAAGGCGTGAGCGCGTCCCTCAGCTTCTTGGCGTTAAGGTCGCTCAGGTCAATCTCATAGGAGGAGCCGTCAATAGCGAAGCTGACCGTCTCATTGGCCTCGCCCCCATCGAGGTCATCGATGAGAATCTCCTGGATCTGCTTGGCCATCTACGCAATCCTTTCGCGGAGCATTGTTTCATTCGCCAGGGCAAACATATACCCGGAAAGGCGTTGAGACAATTCAGCGCTACAAGGATTCCGCTGAGTCACCGATCAGTTGTGGTTCTCGGCCTGATCCTGGCGGTTTGGACGGCGTCCAGCGGCCTCGGATCGGACCAACTTCACTACGCCAAAGATGAAGGCGCCGCCCACGACCACGGGTGGGATGAGGGCTGACAATACGTCGGTAAGGGCCTGCATTCGTCCTCGTCTCCACAGCGGACCGGGGTTTCGATGGGCGCTTTATCCACAAGCGGCCCCAGCATGAGCGCCCCTCATGCCACACCAGGTGGACAACCGCCCGCACCTGACCATAGTGGTACACCGATGCTGTCCGTGTGCCAAGAGCGCCAACATCCGGCAACCCGGACGTCTCATAGCCTAATGCCAGTCTCTCCAGACTCCTTACCGGATCAAGTGAAAATTTTACGGAAAGGCATCGGCCCAGGTACCCAAGGCTCAACGAAGATCTTTGGTCACCAGTGTTCCGGCGAGCCTGTCGTGCGGCCCGCGCTGCAGCGGCCTGTCGATCAAGATGAGGATCCCGACCCAGAAGACGAAGATTCCGGCCAGCACATTGACCACCGGAATGCCCATCACCATGACAGCTCCGGGATAGATCAGGGACCGTTTCAGCAGCGCGCCTCGCCGAAGGCCACCGGGCTCCAGGCGAATCTTCATGATCGCCTTGCCGAAGGTGCGGCAGCCCATGGAATGCGCGGTCCAGTCATAGACCGTATATCCCAGCCCGGCGAGCAGACACGCGAACACGCCGGGCAACCGGCCGTCGAACGCCTCCAGCAACCCGACAGTTCGAAAGGCCGCCCAGAGCGCAACGAACAGAATGTAATAGAAGACACCGAAGACGAGGGCTTCAATGAGCCGGGCGGCCAGCCGTTCCCACCATTCCGCTGGGGCCGCGTCACTCCACGGCGGCGACCCGGTCATAACCCACCTCGACCCTTCGGCGAACCGGCCGCTACCCATTTTGGTACGGCCCGCACACACAAAACAGAGGCCGGCCACCGGCCGACCTCTGTTTCGCGCTCGCGAGGACTACTTGATCTTCACTACCACGGTGTTGCTGAACTTGTCGGCGAACGTCTGCTGCAGCGGCTTGTCCCAGAGTTGGGAGGCACCGTTCAGCGCGACGGCGATCCCACCGAGCAGCGTCCCGACGAACGGGATGATGCCGAGGAGGTATCCGCCCCAGGTGATGGCCGCCCGCTTGAGCGCCACCTCGTTGGGCAGGCCGCCGGGCGGCAGCATGTTGCCCATGGGCACGATCTTGATACCCATGACCAGCTTGCCGACCGTCTGGCCGCTCATCTTGGTCATGAAGTATTCGTAGGCGACATATATCGCCGTCATGATGATGGTCTGCACGATCCCGTAGGCGAGCGGGCCCAGCAGGCCGCTCGTCGTACCGGTCACGGAGTTGTAGCTGCTGAGCAGGACGGCCGCGAGAATGAGGCCCAGCACCCCGGACACGATGCCGAAGATGACACCGTCGATGATCCTCGCCACGAGCCGCTGCCACCACTCGGCGAGCGGGGCCGGGGCTCCGGGCGGCTGCATCCCGTACGGCTGGGCGCCGTAACCGGGCTGCTGGCCGTACTGGGGCTGCTGCTGCCCGTATCCGGGCTGACCACCGTACTGCGGCGGCTGCTGACCGTATCCCGGCTGGGACTGCTGCTGCTGGCCATAGCCGGGCTGCTGACCGTAACCAGGCTGCTGACCCGACGGGGGCTGCTGCCCATAACCAGGCTGCTGACCGTAGCCGGGCTGCTGACCGTAACCAGGCTGCTGGCCCGACGGGGGCTGCTGCCCATAGCCGGGCTGCTGGCCGTAACCGGGCTGCGACTGCGGCTGCTGGCCATAACCCGGCTGGGACGGCTGCTGCTGCCCGTAACCGGGCTGCTGGCCGTAGCCCGGCTGCGACTGCGGCTGCTGACCGTAGTCCGGCTGGCCGTACTCGGGCTGCTGGCCCGAGGCCTGCTGCTGCCCGTAGCCGGGCTGCTGGCCGTATTCAGGTTGCTGGCCGTAGCCGGGCTGCTGCCCGTACTGGGGCTGCTGCTGGCCATATTGCGGCTGCTGCCCGTAACCGGGCTGCTGGCCGTAGCCCGGCTGCTGCTGCTGGCCGTACTGCGGCTGCTGACCATAGCCCGGCTGCTGCTGCCCATAGTTGGGTTGCTGACCATAGGCGTCGTCCGCCCGGTAGCCAACGATCGTTGCATCCGGGTCGGGCCCGCCATAGGGGCGGCCCGCGTTGTGCTGTCCGTATTCGGGAGTCCCGCCAGGCGCAGAGTTCTCGCCGGATTCGTCCTGTGGATACGGCGGCTGTCCGGTGCTCACCGTGTCACCTCGCTTCGAGTGCGCATGTGGCACGTGTCAGGACACATGCCTGTGCTGCCCAACGTATCGACATAGGTATCAACAATCACCTTTCCCATTAGTCAAGGTCCGCGTCACCCGATGTCAGGTGGAGCAGCATGCGGGTGTTCCCCAGAGTGTTGGGCTTGACGTGTTCCAAGTCGAGGAACTCGGCGACACCCTCGTCGTACGAGGCCAGCAGCTCCGCGTAGACCTCTGGCGAGACCGGAGTGCCCTGAACCGGGCGGAATCCATGCCTCGCGAAGAAATCGACCTCAAAAGTCAGACAGAATACCCGGCGCAGGCCGAGCTCTCGGGCGGTCATGATCAAGGAGGAGACGATCCGGTGCCCGATTCCGAGGCCGCGGAACTCCGGGTTGACGGCCACCGTGCGAATCTCCGCGAGATCCTCCCAAAGCACATGCAGCGCGCCACAACCGACCACCTGGCCGCCGCGCTCGGCGATCCAGAACTCCTGCACGTCCTCGTACAGGGTGACGGTGGCCTTCTCCAGAAGCCGTGGTCCAGCGCCCGCATAGGTGTCGACCAGGCGCCTTATCGTCCTGACATCCGGCGTGCGGGCACGCCGGACGACGGTTTCCGCGTCCGGGACTGTCACTTCGGCGACCTGCTCCATGGGTCTCCAGAGTACAGATCCGATTACGGCTCCCCCCTAACTGCGACCTCTCCCCCATCTCATGACATCTGGTGGTTGATCGATCACGATGGGGGATCCCTTGGCTTCTAGGCTTCCATGTCTTGGCGAACTTGGTGGAAAAAGGACATAAAGTCTGTTCTGTACGGCCAAGCACGAGACCCTCTCGTGACCCTTCGGTTGCGAAACCTCTACTGACTTGGCAGTTCTGGTTGAGCACGAACGCGGAGTGCACTAGTGTCCAGCGACGATGTCACCCGCGCGAGCCAAGCGTGGAGACGCGCCCAATCTCCGCGAGGAGAACCGGGGACCCGCCGGTGGCGAGCTCATCCTGACGCCACCCTGGGGTGAATCCGAGCGATTCGTTCGGTAGGGCTGCTCCGGCCCGAACCCGTCAGCTAACCCGGTAGGCGCCGATGAGAGGAGCTGGTTGGTGAAGTACACCCGCAATCGCGAGGGGAAGCCGGCGGGCGCTCATGCCCGCCCTCCGGGATCCCGGAAAGCCTCCACCCGCTTGGGTGTCATCGCGGCGACCGTCGCCACCCTCCTGCTCGCCATCCCCGTCGCCTCCGCCGTCGCCGATCCCAAGCCCTCGCTGAAGGCCCTGTCCAAGCAGGCCGAGGAGCTCCACACCCAGATCGAGACGCTCAGCGAGCAGTACAACGGCCAGCGGGAGAAGCTCAAGACCGCCAAGAAGGCGGTCGAGTCGGCCCAGAAGACGCTGGCCGCCAGCGAGTCCGATCTCGCCACCAAGCGCGCCAAGGCCGCCTTGCTGGCCCAGAACGCCTACATGAACGGCGGCCTCGGCCACTCCCTGGCGTTCGCCTCCTCCGACGACCCCGAGAGCTTCCTCGACCGGGCGGCCACCACCGACGCGCTGGAACAGCAGCAGGGCGCCGAGGTCAACCTGGTGACCGCGGCCAGGGAGGCCGCCGAGCGGGCCAGGACCAGCGCCAAGACGCGCATCGACGAGGTCCAGGAGATCGTCGACGGCCTCGACACCAAGCGTGACAAGATCACCAAGCTGGTCTCCAAGGTCGAGAGCAGCCTCTTCAAGCGCGCGATCGGCGAGGCGGGCCGCCCCGGCACCCGCGCCGTGAAGGTGAGCCTGCCGGTCATCGGCGCCGGCAAGGCCGCCATAGCCGCCAGGTGGGCGCTCACGCAGCAGCTCAAGCCCTACGTCTGGGGCGCCGAGGGCCCGAGCTCGTACGACTGCTCCGGCCTGGTGATGGCGGCCTACCAGCGGGTGGGCATCTCACTGCCGCACTACACCGGCGATCAGTGGACGGCCGGCCGGCACATCTCCAAGGAGGAGCTGCGCGCCGGCGATCTGGTCTTCTTCTACGGCGACCTGCATCACGTCGGCATCTACATCGGTGGCGGCATGATGGTCCACGCGCCGCAGACCGGCGACGTCGTGCGCATCGCGTCCATCGCTCGCCGTCCGTTCGCGGGCGCCGTACGCATCGCCGACTGAACCTCCGGCCCGGCGGCGCGGTCAGATGAGCTGACGGCGGGCGGCCCAAGCCACGGCCTCGATCGCGGTGGCGACTCCGATGCGGTCGCAGATACCCCGTAGTCTCCGGCGTACCGTGCGCCCGCTGATATCCAGTCGTCTGCCCACCCGGTCAACCGTGACTCCCTTGGCAAGCTCCGCCAGCAACGCCAGATCCGCATGGCTGAGCTCGACGCCCTCAGTGAGCACATACATCGGGAGCCCTCCCCCCAACAGCAGAACTCGAGACGTCTCTGTCCGAGCAGAGCTGCTCGTCTCGCAGACGGTAAACGCATTCTGGAAAGGTCGTCAAGCAAGCCAATCCTCACATTTGACGATCAACATTGACATGATCCTCTATATGTGAAGTACTCGCCATATGTCGGCACACTTCGGGGCCTGATGGGCGAGCACAGCCGTCCTTACAAGGGCTCCGACCCACCACTGCCGAGCATCGCGGACATGCTGGGCTTCGATCCTTGAGACATGGCTTTTCCTCCGCGCCCCATATACGAAATATCGGGAAATACAGCGGCATGCGCCACTCTTTCGTACCCCGGGTCGGCGGTACGTACGAGCCCTGCCGCACGATCCCCCTTTCGGACACGGTTCCGACCCGCTCGGCAAAGGCGATCCGACAGAGCCGGTGGAATCGTTCCTGCTCATGGACTCCCGGCCGCCTGAGCGGGCCGGCCAAGAGAGCGCGCCCGCGGGCGCGGGCCGAGACGATCGCAACCGAGCTGATCTGAACGCTGCCGAACGAGGCCGAGCTGATCACTGCTCTCCTACTCGCCGCCGGGCACGGGACCGCTGTCAACCTAACCGTCGACGGCGTCCTGAACGTTACGCGGCACACGGCGGGCACGGCCCGTACGCCTCATGCGGTGAGCGGGTGGTCAGGCAGTGGCGTCGTACGTCTTCCTGGCCGCTTCGACGGTCTGGATGTTGGCCTCGGCCCAGCCCTTGATCGCGGCCACCAGCGGCATCAGGCTCTCGCCAAGCGGGGTGAGCTCGTAGTCGACCCGGACCGGCACCGAGGGCGTGACCGTGCGCCGCACCAGGCCGTCGCGCTCCAGCCCGCGCAGCGTCTGGGTGAGCATCTTCTGGCTGACGCCCGCGATGCGCCTCGACAGGTCGCTGTAGCGGCGCGGCCCGCTCGCCAGGCCGGTGAGCACCAGCGTCACCCATTTGTCGCTGAGCCGGTCGAGCAGCTTCCTCGACGGGCACTCCGCGAAGTAGGCGTCGAACGCCTGCTTGGCCTCCTCGCGCCGGCCGGCCGCCGTGGTCGTCGCCATTTCTTCGTCCCTCCAGTTGAGTTACGCACTCGCAGGTGCCTACTTACCAGAAGAGAGTAACTCTTCCTAGGGTCGCAGGCATGACGAACATGCGCGCGCTCATCGGCGGTACCGGCTCCCCACGGCTCGTGGAGGTGCCGGTGCCGGAGGCGGGACCGGGACAGGTGCGGATCAGGATGTCGGCGGCCGGGATGAACCCCTTCGACCTTGCGGTGGCCGCGGGAACACTGGCCGACCACGGCGTGGCCAGGAAGCTGGATTCCTACGGGCTCGGCTTCGACGTGGCCGGGACGGTCGACCAGGTGGGCGAAGGGGTCTCTTACCGCATCGGGGACGAGGTGATCGCGCTGGTGGCCAGGCTGGAGCTGCCGGTCAAGGCGCAGGCTGAGTACGTGGTGGTCGACGCCTCGGCCGTGGCGAGGGCGCCCCGGGGCGCGTCGGCCGTGGCGGCGGCGACGATCCCGCTCAACGCGTTGACCGCCTGGCAGGCGCTGGACCGCGCCCCGCTCGCTCCGGGACGGACGCTGCTCGTGACGGGCGCCGCGGGAGCCGTCGGCGGTTACCTGGTCGAGCTGGGCGCGGTGCGGGGTCTCCGGGTGGTGGCGGCGGCCGGAGACGGCGACGAGGAGCTCGTGCGCGGGCTGGGCGCCGAGTGGTTCGTTCCCCGGTCCGCGGATCTGGCGTCGGCGGTGCGGTCCCTGGTGCCCGGTGGCGTGGACGCGGTCGTGGACGCGGCGGTATTGGGGCTGGGCGCGCTCGACGCCGTACGGGACGGCGGCACGTACGTCTCGTTGACGCCCGGGGTGACGGTCATCCCGCTGCGTGGCACGGACGTGGCGTCGGTGTTCTTCAGGGCGGACGCGGCTCAGCTCGACGAGGTGGTGCGCCTGGTCGAGGCGGGCCGGATCACGCTTCGCGTCGCGGGCACGTACCCGCTGGAGAAGGCCGCCGACGCGCACGCCCGCCTCGCGGCGGGCGGCCTGCGTGGACGGCTCGTGCTGGTGCCGTGAGCCGCCCGACGCATCGGCCGGTGAGTCAGCTGCTCGCCGGCCGAGCGCCGTACGACGCGGCCGCGCGGATCAGGACGTAGCCGCACGGGTCAGGACGTAGCCGTGCGGGTCAGTGGGTCGGCTTGACCAGCGGGAACAGGATCGTCTCCCGGATGTTCTTGCCGGTGAAGGCCATGATCATCCGGTCGATGCCGGCACCCATGCCACCCGTGGGCGGCATGGCGTACTCCAGCGCCTGCAGGAAGTCCTCGTCGAGCTGCATGGCCTCCAGATCGCCGCCGGCGGCCAGCAGGGACTGCTCGACCAGGCGGCGGCGCTGCTCGATCGGGTCGACCAGCTCGGAGTAGGCGGTGCCCAGCTCGGTGCCGAACCCGATGAGGTCCCACTTCTCGGTCAGCAGCGGGTTGTCGCGGTGCTGGCGGGTCAGCGGCGAGGTCTCCAGCGGGTAGTCCATGACGAACGTCGGCTGGATGAGCGTGTGCTCGACGAGGGCCTCGAAGATCTCCTGGACGAGCTTGCCCTGGCCCCACTTCGGGTCCCAGTGGACATCCCGCTTGTCAGCAAATTTCCGGACCTGCTCGATCGGGGTGTCGGTGGTGACCTCTTCGCCGAGCGCCTCGGACACCGTCCCGTACAGCGTGACGCGCGGCCACTCCGGGATGCCCAGGTCCACCTCGACGCCGTCGTGGACGACCACAGAGGTGCCCAGCGCGGCCACGACGGCCTTCTGGTACATCCGCTGGGTCAGGTCGGCCATGTCGTTGTAGTCGAGGTAGGTGCCGTAGGCCTCGAGCATGGTGAACTCGGGGTTGTGCGTGGAGTCCGCGCCCTCGTTGCGGAAGTTGCGGCTGATCTCGAAGACCTTCTCGATGCCGCCGACCACGAGCCGCTTCAGATAGAGCTCGATCGCGATGCGAAGGTAGAGCTCCATGTTGTAGGCGTTGATGTGGGTCTTGAACGGCCGGGCCGTCGCGCCGCCGTGGATCGGCTGCAGCATGGGCGTCTCGACCTCGAGGTAGCCCTCCTCGTGCCAGAAGTCACGCACCGCGCGCACGGTGGCGCTGCGGATCCGGGCCATCTCCCTCGCCTCGTCGTTGACGATGAGGTCGACGTAGCGCTGGCGGACCCGGGCCTCGGGGTCGGTGAGGCCGACGTGCTTCTCCGGCAGCGGGCGCAGGCACTTGGCGGTGATCTGCCAGCGGTCGGCCAGGATCGACAGCTCGCCGCGGCGGGAGGTGATCACCTCGCCCTCCACGCCCACGTGGTCGCCCAGGTCGACGTCGCGCTTCCAGGCCGCGAGCGACTCCTCGCCGACCTTGTCGAGCGAGATCATCACCTGCAGGTCGCCGCCGCCGTCGCGGAGCGTGGCGAAGCAGAGCTTGCCGCCCACGCGGTTGAGCATGACGCGGCCCGCCACGCCGACCTTGTCGCCGGTCGCGGTGTCCGGGTCGAGGCCCTGGTATTTCTCCCTGACCTCGGCGTTGGTCGCCGTGCGGGGAAAGGTCACCGGGTAAGGATCGACGCCTTCACTGCGAAGGCGGTCGAGCTTCTCCCTCCGGATGCGCATCTGCTCGGGAAGTTCGTCGCTCACAGCATCAAAGAGTAGGGGATATGGCGAACTGCAAGGGCTCGTCACCTCTCTGCAGGGTGCTTGCAAGAGCTCCCCCTTACTAATGACACATCGAGCTCAGGGGGGGACCGGCACAGTGCCGGCCCAGGGGAGCTCAAGGAGAAATCATGATGAAGAAGCTCGCGACCGGCCTCGCCGCCGTCGCCGCCACGAGCGCGCTGGCCTTAGCGCTGCCCACGGCCGCCAGCGCCAGCACCACCGACGACTACTCCGAGTCCTGGGGCCCGGTCTACTCGCAGCACTACCAGGCCAAGGCCTCCGGTTGGATCGGCGTGGAGTGGGATGACGACGAGGAATCAAACACGGTCACCGTCAAGGGCAAGCTCTGGGACCTGGACAACCGCAGCTACGACGAGGGCGGCAAGTGCGCCTACGTGAAGTTCCAGGCCAGCGACTTCGACGAGGACTGGTCGACGGTCTACAGCAAGAAGTACTGCGGCTACCCCGCCTTCAAGCGCTTCTCCTTCGACACCGACGACGCCTCCAGCATCAGGGTGAAGGTCTGCCAGATCGGCCTCCACAGCAGCTCTCCGAAGAACTGCGGCAGCTGGGAGTACCTGTACACCAACGAATCCGAGTAAGACGGTCCACGAACGCAAGCGGCCCCCTCACCCGAGCGGGGGGCCGCTTGTTCATGTCGTGTTGCGGTTGTAGATCAGACGCAGGCCGATCAGCGTCAGCCACGGCTCGTGCACGTCGATCGTGCGCGACTCGCCCACCACCAGCGCCGCGTGGCCGCCGGTGGCCACCACGGTCACCTCGTCGGGGTCGTCGGCCAGCTCGGCCGTCATCCGCTCGACGATGCCGTCGACCTGGCCCGCGAAGCCGTAGATGATGCCGGCCTGGAGTGCTTCGACCGTGTTCTTGGCGATGACCGAGCGCGGCCTGACCAGCTCCACCTTGTGCAGCTGGGCGCCCGCCGCCGCCAGGGCGTCGACGGAGATCTCGATGCCGGGCGCGGTGACCGCGCCGATGTACTCGCCCTTGGCCGACACCGCGTCGAACGAGGTCGCGGTGCCGAAGTCGACGATGACGCAGGGGCCGCCGTACTGGTCGATGGCCGCCAGCGCGTTGACGATGCGGTCGCTGCCGACCTCCTTGGGGTTGTCCATGCGGACGGGCACGCCCGTGCGTATGCCCGGCTCCACGATCACCGCGGTCACGTCGCCGTAGTAGCGGCGGCACATCTCGCGCATCTCGTTGAGCACACTCGGCACGGTCGAGCAGATCGCGATGCCGCTGACATCGGCTCCCTTGAGCAACGGCGACTGGCCGAGCAGTCCCTGGAGCACGACCGCGATCTCGTCGGCTGTGCGGCGGGCGTCCGTGGCCAGCCGCCAGTGCTCGATGACCTCCTCGCCCTCGAACAGGCCGAGCACCGTGTGCGTGTTGCCGACGTCGATCGTTAGCAGCATCGATTACCCCCGTAGATCCAGTGCGATGTCGAGGGCCGGCGCCGAGTGCGTGAGCGCTCCCACCGCAAGGTAGTCAACGCCAGTTTCGGCTACATCACGGGCCGATTCCAAGGTCAACCCCCCACTCGCCTCAAGCTTCGCCCGATTTCTCACCATGTGGACGGCTTGGGCGGTCTCCTCGACCGTGAAGTTGTCGAGCAGGATCTCCTCGGCCCCTTCGTCGAGCACCGGACCGAGCTGGTCGATCCGGTCCACCTCCACCTCGATCGGCAGCTCCGGATAGCGCTCTCTCACCGCGCGGAACGCCTCGGCCACCCCGCCGGCGGCCACCACGTGGTTGTCCTTGATCAGTGCGGCGTCCGACAGGGACATCCGGTGGTTGACGCCGCCGCCGCAGCGCACCGCGTACTTCTCCAGCGCCCGCAGCCCGGGCAGCGTCTTGCGGCTGTCCCGCACCCTGGCCCGGGTGCCGCTGATCGCCTCGACCCACCTGCCGGTCAGCGTGGCGACGCCCGACAGGTGGGTGAGCAGGTTGAGCGCGGTACGTTCCGCCGTCAGCAGGCCCCTGACCGGCCCCTCCACGGTCATCAGCACGTCGCCCGCCCGGACGTGCTCGCCGTCCTTGGCCCTTCGTTCGGTACGGGCGGCGCCCAGCCGGACGAACACGGCCTCGGCGACGGCCAGCCCGGCGACGATGCCGTCCTTGCGCGCCACCACGTCCGCGATCGCGCGCTGCTCCGCCGGGATGGTGGCCAGGCTCGTCACGTCGCCCGCCTCCTGCAGGTCCTCGTCGAGGGCCCGGTCGATCAGCGCGTCGATCTCCGCCGGGTTCAGCCCGGCGGCGGCGAGCTCCTGCGCCAGTCGCGGCGGCGTGGTGTCGCCGTGCGGCGTGTACGTCATCTGCGGCCCCTCTTCGGTCAGGGTCACGTCCAGGTGGCCCAGCCATTCATTGTCGTCCCGGTCGGGGAAGTCCTCGCGCCAGTGCGAGCCGCGGGTCTCCAGCCGCGCCTGGGCCGCGCCCACCAGCACGGTGGCGACGGTCAGCAGGTTCGTGGCCTCCCACGACTCGGTGCACGGGAGCACCTGGACCGGGGTCCAGCGGGCGTCGCGGAGCGCGCGCGCCGTCTCCGCGAGCGACTCGCGGCTACGCAGCACGCTCGCTCCCCCGCTCATGCGGGCCTGGACCCTGGCGCGGATCCTCGGGTCGGCCAGCCCCGTCGCCGCCCGGCTCGCGACCACGTCACCCGGCGCCGGCCGTACCGCTGCCTGCTCCCTCGCGACCTCATCGCCCGACGCCGACCGTACCGCCGCCTGCTTCTCAGCCCCGCGGACCGCGTGGATGTCCGCGGCGATGCGCTCGGCGAAGACCAGGCCCTCCAGCAGTGAGTTGGACGCGAGCCGGTTCGCGCCGTGCACGCCCGTGCACGCGACCTCGCCGCACGCGTACAGGCCCTCGATGGAGGTACGGCCGTGCAGGTCGGTCCTGACCCCGCCGCTCGCGTAGTGGGCGGCGGGGGCGACGGGGATGGGCTCGGTGGCCGGGTCGATGCCGTGCTCGCGGCAGACCTCGTAGATCGTGGGGAAGCGGGTCTTCCACCGATCCTCGCCGAAGTGGCGGCCGTCGAGGAAGACGTGGCTCTGCCCGCTTTCGCGCATGGTCCGCATGATGGCCTTGGCGACCACGTCGCGCGGCGCGAGGTCGGCCAGCTCGTGCACGCCCTTCATGAACGCGCGGCCCTCGTGGTCGATCAGGAAGGCGCCCTCGCCCCTGACCGCCTCGGAGATCAGCGGCTGCTGCCCGGTCGATTCCTCGCCGAGCCACAGCACCGTGGGATGGAACTGGACGAACTCGATGTCGCGCACCACAGCCCCCGCCCTGAGCGCGAGCGCGACGCCGTCGCCGGTCGAGACGACGGGATTCGTCGTGGACGAGTACACCTGCCCCATGCCGCCGGTGGCCAGCACGACCGCCCGCGCGTGCACCGCGCCCACGCCGTCGCGCGCGCCCTCGCCCATGACGTGCAACGTCACGCCCCTGGCCCGGCCGCGCGCGTCCGTCAGCAGGTCGAGGACCAGCGCGTGCTCGATGACCTCCACCGAGCCCGCCCTGACCGCCTCGACCAGCGCCCGCTGCACCTCGGCGCCGGTGGCGTCGCCTCCCGCGTGCACGATCCTGTCGCGCCGGTGGCCGCCTTCCCTGGTCAGTTGGAGCTCACCGTCGGGGGTCCGGTCGAACCGGGCGCCGCGCTCCATCAACCGCCGCAGCGCCCCGGGGCCCTCGGTCACCAGCGTCCGTACGGCCCGTACGTCGCACAGGCCCACCCCGGCGACCAAGGTGTCGTTCAGATGCTCGTCGGGGCTGTCGCGCGGATCGAGCACGGCCGCGATCCCGCCCTGAGCCCAGCGGGTGGACCCGGACGAGAGCACGTCCTTGGTGACGACGAGGACCTTGGCCGCGGGATCCAGCTCGGCGTAGCGCAGGGCCACGGTCAGCCCCGCGATGCCGGAGCCCACGACGACCACGTCGGCCTCGGCGATCCAGCCGGGATCGGGGGCCGTCAGTCGGAGGGGAATCGCCGGTGCGCTCATGGAGTCTCCTCAAAGAGGCGATTTCGTCACTATGACGATAACGCCATCGGAGGATGCGATGACTCCGGGGGGTGGGTCTGTCAAGCAGGGCGCAGCGTCAGGACGACGTTGTCGATCAGCCGGGTGGTGCCGACCTTGGCGGCGACCGCGAGCACCGCCTCGCCCTGGAAGAGCTCGTACACCTCGGTGAACGTGGCCGGGTCGACGAGCACCAGGTAGTCGAGCGCGAGCCGGGGCGCCGCGGCTTCGAGTACGGACAGCGCCGCCGCGCGGATCTTCGACGGGACGGACTCCGCCGCGCCCGCCCGCAGGGCCGTGGAGAGCGCGAGGGCGACCTGCCGCTCGTCGGCGGACAGGTAGCGGTTGCGGCTCGACAGCGCCAGGCCGTCGGGCTCGCGGACCGTGGGGGCGCCGACGATGTCGATCGGCAGGTCGAGGTCGGCGACCATCCTGCGGATCATGGCGAGCTGCTGGGCGTCCTTCTGGCCGAAGATCGCCACGTCGGGCTGGACGAGGTTGAACAGCTTGAGCACGACCGTGAGCACGCCGTCGAAGTGGCCGGGCCGGACCGCGCCCTCGACGATCGTGCCCATCTCCCCGGACTGGACGCTGACCTGGCGGTCGGGGGGATACATGTCGTCGGCTGTCGGAGCGAAGACGACGTCCACGCCTTCGTCCCGGCACGCCTCCAGGTCCGCGTCGAACGTCCGTGGATAGCGGGAAAAATCCTCGTTTGGGGAGAATTGCAGGGGGTTGACGAAGATGCTGACCACGACCTGGTCGGCGCGGGTGCGGGCCTCGCGGATCAGGGAGCGGTGGCCCTCGTGCAGCGCGCCCATCGTGGGCACCAGGGCGACGCTCCCCTGGCCGCGTGCTTTGACCAGGTCGGTGCGGTTCCTGGCGACGATCAGGTCCATATGTTGCCTCCGAGCGCGTCGAGCAGGCGCTCGGCCTCTTCGGGCTTCAGCAGCCCTGCGGCGAGCGCGCGGTCCGCGGTGAGCCTAGCGAGGGCGATGTAGGCGTCGGCCGCCTCGGGGGCGGCCAGGATCAGCGCGTCGACGTGCTTGCGCACGGTGCCCGCGTCACCCCGCACCACGGGGCCGGTCAGCCCGGCGATGCCGAGCCGGAGCACGTTGTCGAGCGCCGCGCCGAGCAGCGGGCCGAGCATGATCCCCGGATGCTCGACGCCGATCCCCCGCAGCAGCTCCTGCGACTCCGCGATGAGCGTGACCATGTGGTTGGCCGCCCCGGCCAGGGCCGCGTGATAGAGGGCACGGTCGGCCTCGGCGATCCAGACCGGCTCGGCGCCCATCTCGATGACCAGGGCCTCGGCGATGGGCCTGAGCGGATCGGGCGCCGTCACGCCGAACGAGATGCCGGTGATGCGGTTGAGGTCGTCGTCCCTCCCGGTGAACGTCATCACCGGATGGAGCGCGAGCGGCAGCGCGCCCGCCCTGGCGGCCGGGTCGAGCACCGACAGCCCGTACGCGCCGCTGGTGTGCACGAGCAGCTTGCCCTGAAGGTCGGCGCCGGTCGACGCCAGCCCGTTGACCAGATCGGGCAGCGCGTCGTCGGGCACGGTGAGCAGGATCAGCTCAGCGACCTTGACGACCTCCTCGGGCCGGGTCGGCTGCACACCGAGCCGCTTCGCCGCCCACCGCTGCGAGGCGTCGGAAACTCCGCTGGCGGCGACCACGTGATGCCCGGCCTGAGCCAGTGCGGCACCGAGCACCGAACCGACCTTGCCCGCGCCCAGCACACCCACTGCCAACCGCCCCGGGCGATCCCCTGCGTCCATGACGTCCACCCCTGTCGACCTGATGGCACTGCCGTTCAGCGTAACGGCCGCTTGAGACTACGTACGTGACCAGGCTTTTGCTGCATGTTGAGTTACCGACAAATGGGACAAGGGCATATAAAACTATGCACCCCCTGTCGGAAGAGATGAGGAGAGGGGTCATCGCATTGGTGGCGGGCGCCGAGTTGCGACCCGACGCCCGCGTAGAAATGCGAGCCTCTTGGAGGTGCGGACTTGGCCGGCCAGGTCCTCGTTTCGGCGAGCCATGAGATAGTCCAGGGCATGTGGCTCACCTGGCGCGCCGCGATGCGGCACGCGCTTTATGGCGAGGACGGCTTTTACCTTCGCGAGCGCCCTTCGGGCCACTTTCGTACCTCGGTCAGCGCCTCGGCGGCATTCGCCGAGGCGGTTCTGGCGCTGCTGACCCAGGTCGACGCCGAGCTCGGCTCGCCGGACCGCCTCGACCTGGTCGACATCGGCGCGGGAGAGGGCGTTCTGGTCGCCCGCGTGCTCGACGCCGCCGACCCCGCACTGCGCGCCCGGCTCAACATCACCGCCGTCGACCTCTCGCCCCGGCCCGACGGCCTGCCGGAGAGCATCGCCTGGCGATCCCGGATCCCGTACGGCATCACCGGGCTGGCGATCGCCAACGAGTGGCTGGACAACATCCCGCTCGACGTGGCCGAGCAGACGGCCGACGGGCCGCGGCTGGTTCTGGTCGAGACCGAGACAGGTGAGGAACGGCTGGGCGACCCGGTGCCCGGCATCGGCCGCGCCTGGCTCGACCGGTGGTGGCCGCTGGGCCGCATCGGTTCGCGCGGGGAGATCGGGTGCCCTCGGGACGCCGCCTGGGCGGCGGTGCTGACCCGGCTCAGCAGGGGGCGCGCGGTGGCCATTGATTATGCACACCCTGTGGATAACCGTCCCTGCCACGGCACGCTCACCGGGTACCGCGACGGTGCGGTCGTGGCGCCCATACCCGACGGGACCTGCGACATCACCGCGCACGTGGCGCTCGATGCGTGCGCGGAGGCCGGTCGGCGGGCCGGTGCGATATCCACAGGCTTGTCCACACAGCGGGATGCGCTAAAGGCTCTGGGGGTCACCGGCACGCGTCCGCCCATCGACCTCGCCCACCTCGATCCGCCGGGCTATCTGCGGGCTCTGGCCCGTGCCTCGGAGGAGGGGGAGCTGATCGACGCGAAGGGTCTCGGCGGCTTCGGCTGGCTCACCCAGGACCGCTGACCCTGGTATTCGGCGCGTCATCACGACTACCCCTTGTTCCCGCACTTCCCGCCGTACTTCGGCTGGGGTCCTTCTGGGGAGAGGGGCGGCTGGGGTCCTTCCGCCGTGCTTCGGCCTGAGGAGCGGGGCGGCGGTTGTTCGCGGGGTCGGAGACGGAGCGGTCTGTGCGAAAGCGCGGCTAGCCGGTTGTGAGGTCGAGGGACTGCAGGCCTCGGATGACGTAGCCGGGCTTCCACTCCGGCTCGGTGACGAGCTCCAGCTTCGGCGCCCGCTCCAGCAGGACACCGAACGACTCGATCAGCTCCAGGCGGGCCAATGGGGCACCGAGGCAGAAGTGGATCCCGGCCCCGAAGGAGATGTGCGGGTTGTCCGGCCGCCCGACGTCGAGCCGGTCCGGGTCGTCGAACACCGTCTCGTCCCGGTTGGCCGAGCCGAACAGCAGCGCCACCTCGGCCCCGCGCGGGATCTCGGCCCCGTGCACCTCGATGTCCTCCAGCACCCACCGCTCGAACATCTGCAGCGGGGTGTCCCAGCGCATCAACTCCTCGACGGCCGTGGGCAGCAGGCTCCGGTCCGCGCGCAGCCGGGCCAGCTCGGCGGGGTTGCGGAACAGGGACCACCAGCCGTTGCCGGTCACGTTCACGGTCGCCTCGTGGCCGGCGTTGAGCAGCAGCACACACGTGCCGACCAGCTCGTCCTCGGTGAGCTCGTCGATCGCCGCGAGCGCGCTGATCAGGTCGTCGCCCGGTCGCACGGCGCGCTCGCGCGCCAGGTCCGCGAGGTAGCCGGCGAACTCCGACGCCGCCTTGGCGGCCAGGTGCTGCGACTCCAGGCTCGGGTTCAGCTCGTACATGCGGCAGATGTCGGCCGACCAGGGGCGCAGCAGGTGCCGGTCCGCCTCGGGCACGCCGAGCATCTCCGCGATGACGGTCACCGGCAGCGGCTCGGCCACCTCGGCGATCAGGTCGCCGCCGCCCTTCTCGACGTACGCGGCGACCAGCCCCTCCGCGATCGACCTGACCCGGGGACGCAGCGACTCGACCATGCGCGGCGTGAACGCCTTGGAGACCAGCCGGCGCAGCCTGGTGTGCACCGGCGGCTCGACGTCGAGCATGCCCGCCCTGGTCACCCGCCAGAACGGCTCCTGGAACTCCGGCTCGGCCGGTCGGCCGAACTCCTCGTGCGTGGCCACGTGCAGGTAGGAGCGGCCCAGGCGACGGTCTCTGAGCAGCGCGTTCACGTCCGCGTGCCGGGAGACCAGCCACTGACCCGTCGGCTCGAAGTAGCTGACGGGCGCGTCATGCCTCAGCGCCGCGTAGGCGCCGTACGGATAGGCGACAAAATCCGGATTCCAGGGGTCGAAGCGCACTATTTCATCTTATGAGGATGCTTGCTTGGCATGCCTGCTGCGCATCCGGATGTTGAGCAGCTCCACGATGACCGAGAATGCCATCGCGAAGTAGATGTAGCCCTTCGAGATGTGCTGGCCGAGCCCCTCGGCGATGAGCACCACCCCGATCAGCACCAGGAACGCCAGAGCCAGCATCTTGATGCTCGGATGCTTGTCCACGAACCTGCTGATCGGCCCCGACGCGAACAGCATGACCAGCACCGCCACGATCACCGCGGCGATCATCACGCCGAGCTCGTCCACCATGCCCACGGCGGTGATCACCGAGTCGAGCGAGAACACCACGTCCAGCACCATGATCTGCGCGATCACCGAGGCGAACGACGTGACGGCCCGCGTCTTGCCGTCCTCCTCCTTCAGCTCCATGCTGTGCCCGATCTCGGTGACGCTCTTGGCCAGCAGGAACAGACCGCCCAGCAGCAGGATCAGGTCGCGCCCCGATATCTCGTGGCCGAAGACCTCGAACAGCGGCGCGGTCAGCCGCACCACCCACGACAACGCGAGCAGCAGGAGCAACCGGCTGATCAGAGCCGCGCCCAGACCCATGACGCGGGCCCTGTCACGCTGCTCCGGCGGCAGCTTCCCGGCCAGGATGGAGATGAAGATGATGTTGTCGATACCGAGCACGATCTCCAGCGCGACCAGGGTGAAAAACCCGATCCAGATCTGAGGGTCGGTCACCCAGTCCAGCATTAGTACTCCTCACGGCAGGGGTTTCAGGTTCCAACGAGGCAAGGGCCGCAGAAGTTCACCGTTGTGATTGATGGCCGAGTGTCGGTTATAGTGCGGGGTGTAGGTCATGAGTGCCAGCGCACAGCCCCGGCTTGCTGGCCGGCAACCCTCGCGTCCGCGGCGGGGTGCCCCGGGTGAAGACCTGGTCCGTCACGAGGTGTGGCGGGCAAGCGCGGGCTTGCTGGGTGCTCCAGGGGTCCGATGTCCCCAGGAGGTGCGCCATGTCCACTTTGACGATTTTCAGCTCCCTGCCCGCCCAGGCCACCGAGACGCCGGTCGGGCACAGCCGTCCGATCCCCGCCGTGCTCGGCACGGATCTGGAGGTCCCGGTCAAGGGCGGCCGGCTCGTGACGTACGCGAACCTCGACTACGCGGCGAGCGCCCCCTGTCTGGAGCCGGTCAGCGCCGCCGTCACCGCCGCGCTCCCGGCCTACTCCAGCGTGCACCGCGGCGCGGGGTACGCCTCCCAGCTCACCACGGCCCGCTACGAGCAGGCCCGCCACACGGTCAGGGCCTTCGTCGGCGCCCGCCCCGACGATGCCGTGATCTTCACCCGCAACACCACCGACGCCACGAACCTGCTGGCCCGCTGCCTGCCCGAGGGCACGACCGCGGTCGTCTTCGACACCGAGCACCACGCCTCGCTCCTGCCCTGGAAGCGGTCCGTACGGCTGGCGCCGCCCGCCTTCCCCGGTGAGGCGGTCCGCGTGGCCGACGAGGCGCTGGCCGGGATCGACGGCCCCAAGCTGCTGGTCGTCACCGCAGCCTCGAACGTCACCGGCGAGCTCTGGCCGATCGCCGCCCTGGCGCACATCGCGCACCGCCACGGGGCCCGGATCCTGGTGGACGCCGCCCAGCTGGTGCCGCACCGGCGGCTCAACCTGACCGCGCTCGACCTCGACTACGTCGCCTTCTCCGGCCACAAGCTCTACGCCCCCTTCGGCGCCGGGGTGCTGGTCGGCCGCCGTGACTGGCTCTCGTCCGGCGAGCCGTACCTGAAGGGCGGTGGCGCGGTGCGTTCGGTCGCCGCTGACGTCCAGGAAGGTGACGTCCAGGAAGGTATCGAGTGGCATGACGATGCCGAGCCGCGGCACGAGGCGGGCACCCCTAACGTGCTGGGTGCCATCGCCTTGGCCGCCGCCTGTGACGCGCTCAGCGCGACCGGCTGGACCGAGCTGGTGCGCGAGGAGGAGCGGCTGATCGCCCGGCTCCGGTCCGGGCTGGCCACGATCGAGGGCGTGCGCGAGCTGTCGCTGTGGGGGCCGGACCAGCCGCGCGTGGGCATCGTCTCGTTCGTCGTGGACGGGCACTCGGCGCGCGAGGTGGCCGAGGTGCTGTCCGGCGAGTACGGCATCGGCGTGCGTGACGGCAAGTTCTGCGCGCACCCCTTCGTCCGGCACCTGCTCGGCACCGCGGACGGCGGCTGCGAGGACGACACGGCCTCCGCGGTGCGTGCCTCGATCGGCATCGGCACCACGGAGGAGCACGTGGACCGCCTCGTCGACGCACTCCGGGACCTCGCCGCCCGCTGAGGTCAGCCGGGCGGTGGGCGTCTGCGCGATGGCTCGTCGGCGACGGTCTCATCGAAGTACCCGGTGGGGCGCGTGGACATGGGTCTGGTGGTGTCCGCCTCCGGTCTGATGGAGGTGGCCGGGGCGTGACCGGCCAGATCCTGCTCGGCCGCGCGGCGCTCGGCGCGCCGCCGGTACGTGCTGTGCAGGATGCCGTCGATCCCGATCCGGCCACCGCCCAGCGCCACGAGCAGCAGGCAGACCACGCCCAGCGCGCCGGCGAGCTCCCAGCCGCCGTTCTGCACCATGACGCCGTGCCCACCGTGGACGAACATGATCGCGCCCAGCATGTCGACCAGCAGCCCGAGGGCCGCCAGCCGGACCAGCAGGCCGATGATCAGCAGCGCCCCTCCGACGCTCTCCACGACGATGGCGAACAAGGCCGAGAGCTGCGGCAGCGGCACGCCGATCTGAGCGAAGGCGGCGGCCGTGGCCGGCACCCCGCCCTGCAACTTCTGCCACCCGTGGGTCACGAAGATCACACCGATCGCCACTCGCGCGATCAGGGCGGCCAGATCAAAGCCAATTCTTTGCACGGTATAACTCCCCCCGTTCCCGGTATTCCTCCCCTGTCAGGTAGGCAGGATGCGCCGGCATAACGTTCCTTGACCCTGTCCTGTGCTGGATCACCACCACTGCTGGTGGCAGCATTGCCATATGACGGAACGCGTGGTCGGGATCGGCGTCGGGGCGAAAGAGCTGGCCACCGAGGACATGATCCTCAATATCGGCCCTCAGCACCCGTCGACGCACGGCGTGCTCAGGCTGCGGCTCACCCTCGACGGCGAGCGCATCGCCACGGCCGAGCCGATCATCGGCTACATGCACCGGGGCGCGGAGAAGCTGTTCGAGGTCCGCGACTTCCGGCAGATCATCATGCTGGCCAACCGGCACGACTGGCTGGCGGGGTTCGCCAACGAGCTGGGCGTGGTCCTGGCCGCCGAGCGCATGCTGGGCATGGAGGTGCCGGTCCGGGCCGTCTGGGCCCGTACGCTGCTGGCCGAGCTCAACCGGGTGCTGAGCCACCTGATGTTCCTCGGCTCGTACCCACTGGAGCTGGGCGCGATCACGCCGATCTTCTACGCCTTCAACGAGCGCGAACGCATCCAGGCCGTGATGGAGGAGATCTCCGGCGGCCGGATGCACTACATGTTCAACCGGGTCGGCGGGCTGAAGGAGGACCTGCCGCTCGGCTGGCTCGACCGGGTGTCGGAAACCGTCGCCGAGACCCGGCGCCGCGTGCCGGACATCGAGAATCTCATCCTGAACAACGAGATCTTCCTCGCCCGCACCAAGGGCGTCGGCGTCCTGTCCCGCGAGCAGGTCCTGCAGTACGGCGTGAGCGGCCCCATCGCCCGTGCCTCCGGCGTCGACATCGACCTGCGCCGCGACCAGCCGTACCTCGCCTATCCCGAGCTGCCGGTGAAGGTCGTCACGCGTAGCGCGGGCGATTGCCACGCCCGCTTCGAGATCCTCCTTGAGCAGCTCAAGGTCTCGCTGGAGCTGGCCGACGCCTGTGTCGACCGGCTGCGCTCGCTGCCGCCGGGCCCCATCAACCAGCGGCTGCCCAAGGTGCTGAAGGTGCCGGAAGGGCACACGTACGCCTGGACCGAGAACCCGCTCGGCATCAACGGCTACTACCTCGTGTCCAAGGGAGACAAGACCCCATGGCGGCTCAAGCTGCGCTCCGCCTCCTACAGCAACATCCAGGTGCTCCGGGAGATGCTGCCGGGGCACCTCGTGGCCGACATGGTGGCGATTCTCGGCTCGATGTTCTTCGTCGTGGGTGACATCGACAAGTGACCGGCGTCGTGACTCCGCAGCGGGACAAATACGTCGACTGGCTGCGCGCCCTCAGCCTGATCGTCGTGGTGGTGTGGCACTGGGCGTTCACCATCCTGCAGTGGAAGCCCGATGGGCCCGAGCCGACCAGCCCGCTCGGCTTCACCTCGGGGCTGTGGATACTCACCTGGCTGCTTCAGGTGCTGCCGCTCTTCTTCTACGTCGGCGGCCACGTCCACCTGCTGTCGTGGAACCGCGCCCAGGCGCGCGGCGTCGGCATCGGCCGGTTCGTCTGGCGGCGCATCCGCGCGTTGTCCGCTCCCGCGCTCGTGCTTGCGGGCGTGTGGATCGCCATCGGCGCGGTCGTGACCTGGGTGTTCCACGTCGAGTGGATGTGGCGGGTGGTGCTGCTCGTGCTCAGCCCGCTCTGGTTCCTCGGCGTCTACCTGGTACTGATCGCGCTGCTGCCCGTGGCGCTGTGGCTGCACCGCCACTACGACGTGCTGGTGCTCATCTGGCTGGGCGGCGCCGCCCTGGTGGTCGACGTGGTCCGCTTCCGGTACGGCGTCGAGTGGGCCGGCTGGCTGAACATGATCATCGTCTGGGGGCTGGCCCACCAGGCCGGCTTCTTCTACGAGCGGGTCGTCATCCTGCCCCGGCGCTATGACGTGGGCATCCTGTGGACCGGGCTGTTCGCCCTGTTCGGCCTGGTCTACTCCGGCATCTACCCGGGCTCGATGGTCGGGGTGCCCGGCGACAAGTGGTCGAACATGGCCCCGCCCACCTTCGTCATCGTGGCGCTGCTGCTCTTCCAGATCGGGTTGGTGGAGGTGTTGCGGCCGTCGATGGAACGGGTCCTGGAGAAGCCCGGCTGGCGCCGGGTCAACGACACCATCAACCGCTATGCCCTGCCGCTGTTCCTCTTCCACACCACCGGTATGGCGATCGCGCTGGGCCTGCTGTGGTGGTTCTTCGGCACGCTCGGCGGCGAGGTGCCACCGGACCTCAGATGGTGGCTGGAGCGCCCGCTCGCCATCCTGGGCCCTCTGGTCTGCACCATGCCGGTCGTCTACCTCTTCGGCCGCCGGCGAGTCTCTGCCGAACATGTGCCTGACAAACGTTGAACATGGTCGCTAGCCACGGGCGGCCTGGCTCACGCGGGCACGCGCCGACGCCGCGCGGCTGGCCGACGAGGACCTGTCCGAGGAAGAGGACGCCTGGTGATCCGCGGCGCCATCTACCGGGTGGATCTGGGCGACGCGAAGCGGGGGCACGAGCAGCGGGGCCGTCGCCACGGTCTCGTGCTCAGCCCGGCGGACATGTCATGGAGCGTGGTCACGGTGATCCCTGCCTCCACCAGCGCGCAGGCCACCGTCTTCCGCCCCGAGGTGGAGTTCGGCGGGCGACGGACCAAGCTGCTCGTCGACCAGATCCGCACGATCGACGCCAACTTCATCCACGGGGAGCCCGTCTACTACCTGGGCCGCGACGAGCTGGCCGAGGTCGAGCATGCGGTCACGCTCTACCTGGGCCTCTGATCCTCGGGATCCTTGGGGATGCGGCAGGCGTGCTCCAGGAAGAGGGCCGCGCAGATCAGCACCACGAACGCCAGCAGCGAGCCCGTCGCGATGAAGAACTCGGCCCGCGGCGTCTCCCTGGTGAACAACTGGACCGTGTGCAGGGCGAACCCGCCGAAGAAGCCCGCGAACACCGCCCCCACGTAGGCAGACGCCTTGCCCAGTGCCGCCAGCCGGGCCACCGCCAGCGGCTCGACCGGCTTGGTGTCAGGTTTGTGGTCGATCCTGGCCTTCGTCACCCAGCCGCTGTAGGCCTCACCGACGGCCAGCAGCAGGACGGTGGGGATGGCGGTCCACGGCACGATGGGGAGGTCGGCGTAGAACTCCCGGACCACCATCCAGGAGACCAACGCCACGATCACGATGATGCCGACCAGCAGGCCGGGGCGGGTGGGCCTCAATCCGGCCTCTGCAGCTTGAGGTCCTCACGCAGCCGTACGCCGCTCTGGTCAAGGTCCGTGAGCAGGTCGGCGACCTGACCCTGGCCGGGCAGCACGCCGGCCGGGTCCACCTCCGACCAGGGGACGAGGACGAAGGCCCGCTCATGCGCGAGCGGATGCGGCAGCGTCAGGTCCGGGTCGTCGGAGATCGTGCCGCCCACGGAGATCAGGTCGATGTCGAGGGTACGCGGGCCCCAGCGTTCCTTGCGCTCCCGGCCGAAGGCGTTCTCGACGCTCTGCGCCCGCTCCAGCAGCGCGCGCGGCTGGAGCGTGGTCTCGGCGATGACGATCGCGTTGAGGAAGGGGCGCTGCCCGGCGGGACCGCCCACCGGGTCGGTCTCGTAGACGGGTGAGGCCGCGACGAACGACAGCCCCGGTGCGTCGAACAGTGTGTCGATGGCGCCCTGCAACGTCTGGAAGCGCCGCCCGAGATTGCTGCCGAGAGACAGTACGACGTTCACCTGCTGCTCCCCTCGCTCACGACGTTCATTCGCGACTCCGTTGGATGGTGACGACCACGTCGTCGAACGGCAGCGGGATCGGTGCCGCGGGCTTGTGCACACTCACCTCGACCGACTCCACCAGGCCGGCGGCCAGGCATACGTCGGCGAGGCGCTGCGCGAGCGTCTCGATCAGCTCGACCGGCTCGCCTTCCACGACCCCGACCAGCGCCTGGGCGAGCTCGCCGTAGTGGACCGTCTTGGTGAGGTCGTCGGAGGCGGCGGCGGGGGCGGTGTCGAGGAACAGCGTCGCGTCGACCACGAACTCCTGCCCCAGCTCACGCTCGGCCGCCAGCACGCCGTGTCGTCCCCGGGCCCGCAGGCCCTTCAGCGCGATGCGATCAGACCTCAAGCTCGCCTTCCTCCTCGTCGTCGTCACCTTGGAGCACCGGCGAACCGTGGTGCATCCACAGCCGCCAGCCCTGCGCCGTGCGCACGTAGACGTTACTGGCCACCACCTTGCCGGCGGCGAAGCTGGACTCGCCCTCCTCGCCCGCGGTGAGGATGTTCTCGACGCAGGTGAGCACGGCCACGTCGCCCAGGACGGTGGTGTTGACGTCGGTCAGCACGAACTGGATGTAGGTGGTGTTGGCCATGATGAGCGCCCAGGAGCGCAGCACCTCGGACCGCCCGGACAGCAGGGTCCAGCCCGGATGCACGCAGCTGACCTGCTCGTCGGCGGAGTCCTCCGCCCAGATCTCGGTCATCTTGTCGAGGTTGGCGTCCTCGATCGCGAGATAGAAGTCCTGGTTGACGGTCTCGATCGCGGCGGTGTCGACACTCATGTGTTGGCTCCGGGTCTCTTCCATGCGGCGGCCACGCGCACGGCATCGGCATTGGGACGTACTTCGTGCACTCGTACGCACCAGGCGCCGGCGTGCGCGGCCAGCGCCGTCACGGCCACCGTGGCGTCGTCACTGCGGCCGAACGGACGCGGCGCGCCGTCGGCGTCGGCGAGCAGCCGCCCCAGGAACCGCTTGCGCGAGGCCCCGATCAGCAGCGGATAGCCCAGCTCGGCCAGCTCGCCCATCCCGGCGAGCAGCGCCCAGTTGTGCTCGGAGTTCTTCGCGAAGCCCAGCCCGGGATCGAGCACGATCTGCTTCTCGGAGACGCCTTCGGCCAGCACCAGGTCGACCCGCTTGGCGAGCTCCTCGCGCACCTCGGTCACGACGTCGGTGTAGACGGCCCGGCGCTCCATGTCATGGCTGTGACCGCGCCAGTGCATCACCACGTAGTCGACGCCGGTGGCGGCCACCACGCGGGGCATGGCGGGATCGGCCAGGCCGCCGCTCACGTCGTTGACCAGGCTCGCCCCCGCCTCCACCGCGGCCTTGGCGACCTCGGCCCGCATGGTGTCGACGCTGACCGTCACCCCCTCGGCGCTGAGCGCCCTGATCACGGGCACGACGCGGGCCAGCTCCTCGTCGAGCGGCACCCTGGCGGCGCCGGGGCGGGTGGACTCACCACCCACGTCGACGATGTCGGCCCCTTCACCTACCAGCTCCAGGCCGTGCCGGATCGCGACCCCCTCGTCGAACCACAGGCCGCCGTCGGAGAACGAGTCCGGCGTGACATTGACCACGCCCATGACGAGGCACCGCGCCTCAGCTCCGACAACCATGCCCCAAGCCTAGGCGGTCGTGGTTGGTGGGGTCTGTGGAGGGTGCCCACACGAAAATAACAATCCGATCCGTGCCATCTGGCGCTTTATCGGGTGCCGCTCTTATCGGTGATGCTCTATCGGTGCAGGATGAGCGCCATCGCCTCGGCGCGGGTCTTGTCACTCGTACGGAAGTCACCGCGCACCGCCGACGTCACCGTCTTGGCGCCCGGCTTGCGGACCCCGCGCATGGTCATGCACAGGTGCTCGCACTCCACCACCACGATCACCCCGCGCGGCTCCAGGACCCGCATCAGGGCGTCGGCGATCTGCGACGTCATCCGCTCCTGCACCTGCGGGCGGCGGGCGAACACGTCCACCAGGCGGGCCAGCTTGGACAGCCCGGTCACCTGGCCGCGCTCGTTGGGGATGTAGCCCACGTGGGCCACCCCGTGGAAGGGCACCAGGTGGTGTTCGCAGGTGGAGTAGACCTCGATGTCCCTGACGAGCACCATCTCGTCGTGGTCGACGTCGAACACCTTGTTGAGCACGTCCTCCGGCGTTTGTCCGAGGCCGGAGAACTGCTCGGCGTAGGCCCGGGCCACCCGGGAAGGGGTGTCGAGGAGGCCGTCACGGTCGGGATCCTCGCCGATGGCGTAGAGGATCTCGCGGACGGCCTTCTCGATCCGGCCCAGGTCTACGTCGTGCGACTTCACGCACCGTCTCCAGAGGGCAGCGCGTCCTGGTGGCTCGCGGTGAGCGAGCCGTTGGCCGACAGCTCCTTCGGGGTCAGGATCGGCGGGCGGTCCGAGGGGAGCCGCTTGCCGTAACCCGCGTAGGACGGGCGGTGCTCCTTGACGACCACCGGGGCGAAGATGTCCAGCACCTGGTCGCGGGAGAGCGTCTCCTTCTCCATGAGCTGCAGCACCAGGTTGTCGAGCACGTCGCGGTATTCGACCAGGATGTCCCACGCCTGGTCGTGCGCCGTCTCGATCATCCGGCGGACCTCCTCGTCGATCGTCGAAGCGATCTTCTCGGAGTAGTCGCGCTCGTGGCCCATCTCCCGGCCCAGGAACACCTCGGCCTGCCCGGAGCCGAACTTGCGGGCGCCGAGCTGCTCGCTCATGCCGTATTCGGTCACCATGCGGCGGGCGACCGCCGTGGCCTTCTCGATGTCGTTGGAGGCGCCGGTGGTGGGCTCGTGGAAGACGAGCTCCTCCGCCGCGCGACCGCCGATCAGCATCGCGAGCTGGTCCATCATCTCGGACCTGGTGGCCAGGAACTTGTCCTCCATCGGCAGCGTCATGGTGTAACCCAGGGCGCGGCCACGGGACAGGATCGTGATCTTGTGGACCGGGTCGGAGTTGGGCAGCGCGTGCGCCACCAACGCGTGACCGCCTTCGTGGTAGGCGATCATCTTCTTTTCCTTGTCGGACATGACCCGCGACTTGCGCTCGGGCCCTGCCATGACGCGGTCGATCGACTCCTCCAGGATGTCCATCGAGATCAGCTTCTTGTCGGCGCGCGCGGTGAGCAGCGCCGCCTCGTTGATCACGTTGGCCAGGTCGGCGCCGGTGAACCCGGGAGTGCGCCGGGCGATGACGTCGAGGTCGACGTTCGGCTCGAACGGCTTGCCGCGGCCGTGGACCCTGAGGATGCCCTTGCGGCCCTCCAGGTCGGGACGGTCGACGGTGACCTGCCGGTCGAAGCGGCCCGGACGCAGCAGCGCCGGGTCGAGGATGTCGGGCCGGTTGGTCGCGGCGATGAGGATCACGCCGCCCTTGACGTCGAAGCCGTCCATCTCGACGAGCAGCTGGTTGAGCGTCTGCTCGCGCTCGTCGTGGCCGCCGCCCAGGCCCGCGCCGCGGTGCCGGCCGACGGCGTCGATCTCGTCGATGAAGATGATCGCCGGTGCGTTGGCCTTCGCCTGCTCGAACAGGTCGCGGACACGCGAGGCGCCGACGCCGACGAACATCTCGACGAAGTCGGAACCGGAGATCGAGTAGAACGGCACGCCGGCCTCACCGGCGACCGCGCGGGCGAGCAGCGTCTTGCCGGTGCCGGGCGGGCCGTACAGCAGCACGCCCTTGGGAATCTTCGCACCGATCGCCTGGAACTTGGCCGGGGCCTGCAGGAACTCCTTGATCTCCTGGAGCTCCTCGATGGCCTCGTCCGCGCCCGCGACGTCGGAGAAGGTGGTCTTGGGTGTGTCCTTGGTGATCAGCTTGGCCTTGGACTTGCCGAAGCTCATCACCCGCGAGCCGCCGCCCTGCATCTGGTTCATGATGAACAGGAAGATGAGCACGATGATGACGATCGGCAGGAAGCTCACCAGGATGCTGATCAGGAAGTTCTCCTGGGGCACCTCGGTGGTGAAGCTCTTGGTCGTGCCTGCCTGAACCTGCGCCTGCAGCTCTTCGGTCAGCTTCGGCCCGTAACCGGCGACCCAGTCAGACTGGATCATGTTGGTCGCCGTGTCGCCCGGCCTGACTGTGATCGGCTTGATCAGCGTCAGCTCGATCCGCTGATCCTTGTCGACAATCTTCGCGTTGCTTACATTGCCGGTGCGAATCTGCTGGAGGACTGTGGACGTGTCGGCCTGCTTGAAGTTGCCGCCGCCGCTCCAGAGCTGGGTGACGAGCAGGAGTAGCACGACGATGCCCAGGATCCACAGCAGTGGCCCACGTGTAAATCGCTTGAGATCCATCCGATGCGGAACCCCTTGCGGGCCCGTCCCTTCCTGACCATGGCCTGGAACCCCGGAAGTGTCCCGGGGCCGCGGCATCCGACGCCGCGACTTCTGACTACCCGAAGGGGACGCTTGGTCACCCTCCCGGAGTCAGAAGGTACACCGGCAAAGCGAGCGGAGGGACCGCCCGCTACACCGGTCTTGCCCTACCAACGTACGTCAGGTGGCGCGGTGTTCCCGGCGACTACTTGTAAACATGGGGAGCCAGCGTCCCGATGAAGGGGAGATTGCGATATCGCTCCGCGTAGTCGAGCCCATAACCGATGACGAACTCGCTGGGAATGTCGAAGCCGACGTACTTCACCTCGATCGGCACCTTCACCGCGTCGGGCTTGCGCAGCGCGGCGCAGATCTCCAGCGACGCGGGATTGCGCGACTTGAGGTTTTCCAGCAGCCAGTGCAGCGTCAGGCCCGAGTCGATGATGTCCTCGACGATCAGCACGTGGCGGCCCATGATGTCGGTGTCGAGGTCCTTCAGCACCCGTACGACGCCGGACGACTTGGTGCCCGCACCGTAGGACGACACCGCCATCCAGTCCATCTGAACAGGCACGTGCAGGGCCCTGGCCAGGTCGGCCATCACCATGACCGCGCCTTTCAGCACGCCTACGAGCAGGATGTCCGTGCCCGCGTAGTCGGCGTCGATCCGGCCGGCAAGCTCTTTGATCTTGGCCTGGAGTTGGTCCTCGGGAATCAGGACTTTCTCGAGGTCCTTGCCCATGTCGGCAGCATCCACCTGATGGTTCCTTACGCGATAGGACTCATGGCGAGTATCAGGGTGTCATACCGCCGCACAGCGGCCATCCCCCCGGGTAGATCCACGGCCTTCTGCCCCCGCCACGCCGTGATCAGCCGGTCCACGGCACGCACGTGGGTCGCGGAGAGTGCCCCGGACTGCGCTCCCGCCGCGATGGCCGCCCGTCGCAGCACGCGCCGCCGGACGGCGCCTGGGAGGCGTTCCAGCTCGGGTACGGCCAGTGTCACCGAACCGGCGATATCGCTTAGAGCGCAATCCTGGTAGGCCGATTCGGCCCATGCGTCGAGGGCGTCGGCGTCGTCCCTGGCGAGATCGGCGGTTCTGGCGAGCGCCTCGGACACACCGGGACCCAGTTCCGACTCCAGCAGCGGGAGGACCCTGGTGCGTACCCGGACACGGGTGTAGCGAAGATCCGCATTGTGCGGGTCGTCCCAGGGATCGAGGCCTAGTGCCGTACACGCGGCGACCGTGGTGGCGCGGGACAGGGAGAGCAGCGGCCTGCGATAGCGGCCGGTCACCGGAGCCATGCCGGACAGCGACCTGAGCCCGCTGCCCCTGGCCAGGCCGAGCAGCACGGTTTCTGCCTGGTCGTTCCTGGTGTGGCCGAGCAGCACGGCCGCGGCCTGGAGCTTGTCGGCCGCCTCGGCGAGGGCGGCGTAGCGGGCGTCCCTGGCCGCCGCTTCCGGGCCGCCGGTCGTACCGACGTCCACGGTCAGGATGTCGGCGTGGTCGAGGCCCAGGGCCGGGGCCAGTGCGGCCACCGTCGCCGCGCGTGCGGCGGAGCCTTCCTGGAGCTGGTGGTCCACCGTGAGCAGCCCGGCCTTCAGGCCCGCGCGCGGCGCGACAAAGCCGAGCGCGGCGGCCAGCGCGAGGGAGTCGGCTCCCCCGCTGCAGGCCACCAGCACGAGCTCGCCGTCGCCGAGGTCGGCCAGCGCCTCGCGGACGGCCCTGCGGACGTCCGCGACTGCCGGGTGCGGGCCCATGACCAGGTCAGGCGGGCAGGGCGTTGCTGCCGGTCACGCGGCGTACCCAGGCGCTGGGGTCGGTGATCTCGGAGGTGGTCGGCAGGGTCTCGGGCGAGGTCCAGACGCGGTTGAAACCGTCCATGCCGGCCTGGTCCACCACCGCGCGGACGAAGGCCGAGCCCTCGGCGTACTGCTTCATCTTGACCTCGATGCCCAGCAGCCGCCGGACCGTGCGGTCGAGGCGCGAGCCGCCCTCGCGGCGATGGGCGAACTTGGCGCGGATGTCGGCCACCGACGGCACCACCGAGGGGCCGACGGCGTCCATGACGTAGTCGCCGTGCCCTTCGACCAGGGTCATCACGGCCGTGAGCCGGTCGAGGATCTCCTTCTGGGCAGGCGTCTGGATGGCGTCGATGAGGTTGCCCTCGCCGCCGCGCACCACGTCGGCCACCGTGTCGGCGGCGCTGCGCAGCCGCTCCAGCAGCGTGCCCAGGTCGAGGTCGGAGGCCAGCAGGAACTCGGTCATCTGCGAGCGGATGTATTCGCGCAGCCACGGCACGCCGGTGAACTGCACGCGGTGCGTCTCCTCGTGCAGGCACACCCAGAGGCGGAAGTCGTGCGGGTCGACGTTCATCTCGCGCTCGGCGTGCACGATGTTGGGCGCGACGAGCGTCAGCCGCCCCGCCGGCTCGCGGCCCGTCGGGTCGGGCGGCAGGAACAGCTCGTACTGGCCGAGTACCCGCGAGGCGAGGAAGGCGAGCACCGCGCCCACCTCCACGCCGGTGATGCGAGAGCCCACAGCCGTGACGATCGCCGGTGGCGGGTTGGCTCCGGCCCCGACCCGCTGGGTGAGCGGTTCGAGCACCACACGGAAGCCCTCGACGTTGGCCTTGATCCAGCCGGGGCGGTCGACGATGGTCGCCGCCTGTGGTGCGGTCTCAGTGTGAATCTTGGTGAACTCGCGTACGTGCCCCTCGGCCTCGCGTGACAGAGCGCGGAGTTCGGTGACGGCCTGCCTGGCCTCCTCCCGGCTCACCTGAGGACCGGGGCGCACCAGGCGCGTGCCGGTCGTGACGGCCAGATCCCAGTCGATCACCTGCATACCGTCCACCGTACGTGGTCCACGCTCGACCCGCGAAGGAGCGCCGGTGTCTGGAGTGAGGAGAGAGGGAGCGCAGCGACTGAACGACGATCGGAAGACGCCGGATCCCAGCGACTGAGCCGCGATCCGCAGGATCGCCATCAGGACTTTGCGACGATGGCGGCGAGGCGGTCCAGGACCGGCTCGGCGGAGGCCGGTACGCGGTCCGCCAGGAAGGCGAAGGTGACCAGGCGCCCTTCCTTGGTGGTGGCCATGCCGGCCAGGGTGTTGACGTTGTTGAGTGTGCCGGTCTTGGCGCGTACGAGGCCGACCTGGCCCTTGCTGTCGCTGCCGGTGAAGCGCCGGCCGTTGCCGAGCGTGCCGCTGAATCCGGCGATCGGCATGCCGGAGGCGATGGCGTGCAGGTCGGGGTGGGCCGCGGCGGAGGCGGTCGAGATGACCCGGGCCAGCCCGTCGGCGCTGATGCGGTTGCGGGCGGACAGGCCGCTGCCGTCGTGGACCTGGATGCCCTTGGCCGCGCCGAGCCGCTGCAGCACCGCGAGCACGGCCCCGGTCGCGCCCTGGAAGGACGCCGGCTGCCCTTCCTTGATGGCGACGTGCCTGGCCAGTGCCTCGGCCAGGTCGTTGTCGCTGAACGTCAGTGTGTGCTCGACCAGGGCGTAGACCGGCGCCGAGTCGACCCTGCCGAGCTCGGCGGCCCCGGCGGGCGCCTTGCCCGGCCGTACGGACTTGGCGACGCTCACGCCGTACTTGCCCAGGAGTCTGGCGAACGCGGCGGCGGCGTACTGGGGCGGGTTGGAGACGCGCGGCTGCCTCGCGGCCGGGTCGCGCCGGCCCTCGTCGATCGCCAGCGCGTAGACGGGCGCCACTTCGCCGTCGGGCACGTAGCCCGGCTTCCAGCCGGGTGCCAGCGTGGAGCCGGTGAACAGGGAGGCGTCGTAGGAGAGCGTGACCTTGGTGATGCCCTTGGCCTTCAACGCGGCGGCGGTGCGCGAGGCGAGGGTGGCCAGCGACGCCTGCTTGGGGTACTGCAGGGGCTTGGCCGACGGCCCGGCGAGCGTCGGGTCGCCGCCGCCCACCAGCACGATCGAGTTGGCCGACTGCCCCTGCGTCACCCGGGTCGACAGACGCGCGTCGGGGCCGAGCGAGGCCAGCGCGGCCGTGCAGGTGACCAGCTTGGTGGTGGACGCGGGGGTGATGCCGGTGTCGGCGTTGGAGGCGAAGATCTGCTGGCCGGTGGCGGCGTCGATGACCACCGCGCCCACCCGGTCCCCCAGCTCTTTGTCACCCAGGGCATCGGTGAGCTGCTGGGTCAAAGTACGCTTGGCAGCGAGAGGTCCGTCTCCGGCCCTCACCTGGAGCTGGGCCAGCACCGGCCCCGCGGTGATCACGGGGACGGGGGGAGACCCTTCGGGAGACGGTGTCGGCTCGGTCGGTGACGACCCCCTCGTCAACGCGCCCAGACTGAACTCATTGGTCATCGCATAGATGCCGATGACAATGGTCAGCACCTGGAGCATGACGAGTGTGGTCAGCATCACCAACCGCTCGTGCCGCGCCACGTCGCCTGACCTCTCTCCTGGTGTTCGCCTACGAGACATTAACGCCCACTCGGCGTGAGCGGAGGAACCGCGGTGGAGTTCGACGTTGTCGTTGAGATTCCCAAGGGACAACGGAACAAGTACGAAGTGGACCATGAAACCGGTCGCATCAGGCTTGACCGGCTGCTGTTCACCTCCACGCAATACCCCGCCGACTACGGGTTCATCGAGAACACGCTAGGCGAGGACGGCGACCCGCTCGACGCGCTGGTGCTGCTTCAGGAGCCGACCTTTCCCGGCTGTTACATCAGCTGCCGCGCGGTCGGCATGTTCCGGATGACGGATGAGAAGGGCGGAGACGACAAGGTCCTCTGCGTTCCCGCCACCGACCCGCGGATGGAGCACATCCGCGACATCCATCACGTGCCGGAGTTCGACCGGCTGGAGATCCAGCACTTCTTCGAGGTCTACAAGGACCTGGAGCCCGGCAAGTCCGTCGAGGGCGCCAACTGGGTGGGCCGGATGGAGGCCGAGGTCGAGATCAAGCGGTCCTTCCAGCGCGCCAAGGACGAGGGCCACGCCCACTGAGCTGATGGCGATCCTGCGGATCGCGGCTCAGTCACTGGGGCCTGATCGTCACTGGGGCCTGGTGGCGCCCACCAGGTCCCCCCGCCACATCGAGGCGACCCGCACCACGTCGCCGGTCTGCGGCGCGTGCACCATGAGCCCGTCCCCCACGTACATGCCGACGTGGTGGATCGTGTCCGGGTCGTCGGGGACGTAGCCGAAGAACAGCAGGTCGCCGCGGCGCAACTGGTCGAGCGGCACGTGCGGCCCCGAGCTCCACTGGGTGCCGGTCCAGTGGTCGAGGCCGACGCCCGCCTGCTCCCAGGCCCGCATGGTCAGGCCCGAGCAGTCGAAGCTGTCCGGGCCGTCGGCCGCCCACACGTACGGCTTGCCGAGCTGGGTCAGCGCCCAGTTGGCCGCGACGTCGCCCATGAGCGACCCGGACGCGTGCAGGCCGCGGCTGAGCCGCGCCTGCGCCAACGCCGCGGCACGGCGTCTGGCCAGCAGGTCCGCGTGGGTGCGCGCGGCGTCGACCCGCCGCCGCCACGTCGCCTGCTCGGTTTTCAGCTCCCTGGTCTCCCGCTGCTGCGCGGCGACGGCCGTTTCCGCGGCGATCTTGGCCTGCCTGGCGCGCTCGGACGCGGCCTCCTGCTCGGCGTACGCGTGGGCCGCCTGGCTGCGCAGGATGGCGGAGACCTCCTGGGCGTCACGCATCCGGTCGAGCACGATGCCGCGCTCGCCGCCGAGCTCCTGCAGGACGCTCGCCCGGTGCAGGAAGCCGTCGCTGTCTCCGGTGTCGGTCAGCATGCCGAGCATCGGCCTGATCATGTCGAGCCCGCTGTAGCTCTGCACCGCCAGCAGCGCCACGGGCGCGCGGGCCTTCTGCACCTCGGCGTCGGCCAGCTCCAGCCGTGCCTGCGCCTGCTCGCGGGCCTGCTGGGCGTGCCGGAGGTGGACGAGCTCACCGTTGTACGCCTCCACCAGCCGCTCCGCCCCCGCCGCCAGGTCATCGAGCCGCGACTCGGCCTCGGCGAGCCGCGCGCTCGCCGTCCCCAGTTCCTTGGTCCGCTCCCGTACGGTGTGACGAGCCTGTATCACCTTCCGTCGGGAAGGCCCGGGAGCAGCGTCGGCCGGCGGGCACAGGGTGACGAACAGGCAGACGACCATGAGTCCGGCTCTTATGGCGTGCATAGTGCACACAGTTCCCGTCCGTCACTCTGTGTAACCCTGACCTCTTTCGTAACATCAGCCCCGCAACCGGAACAGGCGCTCTATCCACGGCCGGACACCCGCCGGGACCGGGCCCGTCCCTCGCGGATAGGTGAACACCGGCGTCTGCGTCCCATAGGCGGCGTGCAGCTCGGCCGCCCGGCACCAGTCGGCGCCCGCCCGGGCCACGGCCCAGGCCGCCGCGATGGCCGGGCGCGACTCCGGGTGCCGGTCGAAGGTCTGGTAAAGGGTCATCGTGGCGGCGGCGGCCACCGACCCGTCACCGGGGTAGGCGGTGCCCGCCAGGTAGGGGGCGGCGACCCGGCCGCCGTGGCAGGTGCCGAGCGCCCAGGTCCAGTTGGCGAGCACCAGGCCGAGCACGGGCTCCGGCACCGCGGCCGCGGCGCCGTACAAGCGCTCCTGGCGCTGGCCGGTCAGGCGGCGTGAGGTCCAGAGCCAGCCGAGCTCGGCGGCCGGCCCGGACGGCGGCTCGCTCCCCGACAGCCAGGACAGGACGGCGAGGCCGCGGGCGGTGCGCAGGCGGCAGAGTTCGAGGATGTCGCGGAGCATGCGGGGGCCCTGGTCGAGCCAGGTGGGCCAGGCGATGTGGTGGCTCCTGGCCATCAGCTCGGCCAGGTTCTCGCTGACCGGTAGAGGGCAGACCCGGCAGCCCAGTTGGGGGTCCTCGCGCAGTTGGTACAACTCCATGTGGGAGGGCTCAGCCGGCCGGGACGACGGCGGGTGCGGTCGGCGTCTGTGCCGGTGCGACGGTCGGCGTGGCGATCGGTGTGGCGACCGGCGTCTGGGTCGGTGGCGCGGCGGGGGTCGGGGTGTCGGTGGGGCAGGGCGTGCGCCCGGGGTGGTGTCCCTTGTCCGGGTGGTCGCCGGGCCGCTTGTCCGGCTGCCGCTCCGGCCGCGTGTCCGGGTGCTTGTCCGGCTCTTGCGCGGGCTCGGCGGACTGGTGGTCGGGCGTGGGGGTGCCCGTGAGCTGAGGCTTGGTCTGGTCCTTGGCGGTCTCGGTGGCCTCTCGGGTCTCTGGCGTGCTTCGGGCGGGCGAGGTGGGGCCGGTGGCCGGCGTCGTCGGGGTGAGGGTTCCCAGCGGGACCGTGACCGTACTGTCCAGGATGGGCTCGACGATGATCGGTACGTCCCGAGGCGCGGAGTGCCAGGGCAGCCTGATGGCGGGCGGCTCGCCCGGCGCGGGGAAGGCGGCGGACGCGATGCCCGGCACCCCGCCGTCGACCCGGCCGAACTGCTGGAAGATCACCACTATCGCCACCACGGTCGCGACTGCCGCCATCGCGCCAGCCAGCGCCTGAGGCCACTTCCGAGAGTGCCGCGCCGTGGCAACGGGAAATCCGGCGGCGTCGAGCGCCCCCGACCGCCTGGCCACGTAACGGCGATAGGGCAGCAGCTCCGGGTCGGCGAAGCAGCTCATCACCCTGACCCCGAGCGAGTCCGGCAGCGGGACGCGGGGCAGCAGCTCGAACACCTTGGCCGCCGACACCTGGCGGGTGCGGTGCGGGGAGCAGGTCAGGCAGCGCGGGAGGTGGCCGATCAACTGGGCGCGCATCTCTGCGGTCAGCTCGCCGGAGAAGCCGGTCAGGATGCCGGCCCGTCGCGGGCAGTCGTAGGGGCCCTTCCTGGCCAGGATCTCCGCCGTGATCGCGTCGCGCAGCCGTTCGCGCGCCTCCTCGTGCGCCGCCTCGACGTGGCGCGCCGCCGTCCCCAGCACCGCGGCGAGCTCTGGCGTGGACAGCTCGTGCGCGGCGGACAGCTCCAGCACCTCACGGTCGCCGGGGCGCAGGCTCTGGATCGCGTTCCAGGCCATGATCCGCAGGTCGGCGTCGGCCGCGTCGTCGAGTGGCGGCGCCTGCGCCAGTGCCTCGTCAGCGCCCGGCGGCTCGGCCATCCGCCGGCGCAGGCATTCGGCGCGGGCCAGGGCGTACAGCCATGGGCGCAGGCGGCCGGGATCCGCCAGGGAGCCGGCGTGGGCCTCCGCCGCGATCATCGTGTCGCGGAGCGCCACCTGGGCACCGTCGGAGCTGAGGAGAAGGGACCAGCAGTATCTGTGGATGCCCTCGGCGTAGGCGTCGTAGAGCGCGGCGAGGGCGCCCGGGGCGCGGGCGCGGAGTGACTCGACCAGGGCGCGGTCATTCATATGACCGAAGGTAATGGATTGGTAACTTGTAGTTCTACCGATTCTGCGGGAATGGCAGCGCTTGTCGTCGGCTACTTCACCAGAAAGCCCGCGTATTCAGCGC
Organism: Nonomuraea sp. NPDC049269; assembly: GCF_043197155.1. Lineage (NCBI taxonomy): Bacteria > Bacillati > Actinomycetota > Actinomycetes > Streptosporangiales > Streptosporangiaceae > Nonomuraea > Nonomuraea sp. NPDC049269. Next base: position 94,940 of record NZ_JBICSO010000011.1, on the reverse strand, counting down.
TGCCAGCCTGCGTCGAATGGCCGCTCCGCCCGATTTATCAGCTTATTTGATTGATATTTGATGAGCCATTCACTGCTGGTGCTCGGCCATGGCCTGGCTGCCGCGGTCCACGGCGAACGGTTCGGTGGTCGGCTTGACCGTGTGCACCGGCACTGCGCCGCCCAGCGCCAGATCCTCGAAGGGACGGCCGGTCGAACCCCAGGTCCGGGCCGTCACCTCGGTCTTGGCCACCTCGCTGCCCGCGGGGAGCCCGCCGACCGTCAGGATGAAACGCGGCGGGCTGCCCGCCTTCACGTCGTCGACGAACGTACTGCCGCCGCCGAGCAGTTTGCCCGCCTTGTCGCGCAGCAACACGTTGACCACGAGACTGCTGGCGGAAAGCTGATAGGGATTTCCGACATAGCCGGTGATGAGATAAGAATGGTCCTTTTGTCGGAGCGTCTGCACCCGCGAAACGGGAAACTCCTTGAACGCCGACGCGATGCGGGCGGCCGGCCGCCACTGGGCGGGGCGATACTCGATCGTCACCTTGGCCGGCTTCTGGGCCGCGTTGACCTGGCCGGTGAAGGCCAGCGAGCCACCCGGCGGCACGGCGTCGAGCGACTGGTCCATCCGGACCACCTCGGCGCCGGCAGCGTCACGGCCGATGACCGTCGCCACCACGTGTTCGCCGAAGTGCCATGGATTGACGTTGTTGAGGACTCCTGCCCAGTTCACGGCGTAGCCGTCGGAGGACTTGACGATGTTGGCCACCTGCTCCTTGAGGGCGAGCGGCTTGAGCTGTTGTACTGGCGATTCCTCGCTCGAGCACCCGGCTAGGCAGATCGCCCCGAGTGCGAGGAGGCTGACGGTTCGGCTACGCGGGATCACTTTGCCGTAATAACCGGTCTATGGGCACGGCAGAGACGGGACACGCGCCTGCCGTACCAATCTTTAACGCATTCAACGAGGGCGTACGACCCTGGCCTCATCCCAAACCGGCTCGGCGGACTCGTAAACGGTGCCATCCGCGCCGAACACCAGGAAGCGATCGAAATCCGCGGCGAACCAGCGGTCGTGCGTGACCGCCACCACCGTGCCCTCGAACGCGTCCAGGCCCACCTGGAGTGCTTCGGCGCTGGCCAGGTCGAGGTTGTCGGTCGGCTCGTCGAGCAGCAGGAGCGTCGCGCCGGACAGCTCCAGCAGCAGGATCTGCAACCGCGCCTGCTGACCGCCCGAGAGCGTGTCGAACCGCTGCTCGGCGATCAGCCCGGCCAGCTCGTAGCGGGCCAGGATCTTCATGGCCTCGTTCTTCAGCCTGGCGTGCTCGGTCATGACGATCTCCACCGGCGTGCGGGCGCGCAGGTCGGGCCGGGCATGCGTCTGGGCGAAGTGGCCCGGGACCACGCGGGCGCCGAGCCTGGCGACGCCGGAGTGGCCGATCGGCTCGTCCGCGAGCAGCCGCAGGAAGTGGGACTTGCCCGAGCCGTTGGAGCCAAGCACCGCGATGCGCTCGCCGTACCAGACCTCGAGGTCGAACGGCCGCATCAGGCCGGTCAGTTCCAGTCCCTCGCAGATGACGGCGCGCTTGCCGGTGCGGCCGCCTTTGAGGCGCATCTTGATGTTCTGGTCGGCGGGGGCCTCCTCGGGCGGGCCCGCCTCCTCGAACTTACGCAGCCGCGTCTGGGCCGCGTGGTACGCGGCGGCCATGCCGTCGTTGTATCTGGCCTTGTTCTTCAGCATGATGACCAGGGCCTTGATCTTGGCGTGCTCCTCGTCCCAGCGCCGGCGGAGCTCGTCGAGGCGCTCGTTGCGGGTCTTGCGGGCCTCGGCGTACGTGGCGAACCCGCCACCATGGATCCAGATATTTCCGGACTCAACGGTGACAATGCGATCGGCCGCGTTGGCCAGCAACTGCCGGTCGTGGCTGACCAGCAGGACCGTCTTGGACGTCTCCCTGAGCGCCTGTTCCAGCCACTCCTTGCCCGGCACGTCGAGGTAGTTGTCGGGCTCGTCGAGCAGCAGCGTCTGGTCCGGCCCGCGGAGCAGCGCTTCGAGCACGAGCCGCTTCTGCTCGCCGCCGGACAACGTCGCCACATCCCGATATTTCACGTTGTCGTACGGCGCGCCGAGCGCGGCCACCGTACACGTGTCCCAGAGCACCTCGATGTCATAGCCACCGGCGTCGGTGTAGTCGGTGATGGCCTGCGCGTAGCGCATCTGCGCCTTCTCGTCGTCGCGCTCCATCATCATCAACTCGGCCCGGTCCAGCCGCTCGGCCGCCTGCCGCACGGCCGGCGGCGCGACGCTGAGCAGCAGGTCGTGCACCGTGCTCCCGTCACGCACGCTGCCGATGAACTGCCGCATCACCCCCAGCCCGCCGGAACTCGCCACACTGCCCGCGACCGGCTGCAGATCCCCGGCGACCAGCCGCATCAGCGTGGTCTTGCCCGCGCCGTTGGGCCCGACGAGCGCGGCCTTGACGCCTTCGCCGATCCTGAATGACACGTCGTTGAGCAGCGGCCGCCCATCGGGCAGCACGTATGTCAGATGTCCCACTTCGACGTGCGCCACGGCGATTCCCTTCGCATACCTCCGGGCAGGCTACCTATCCAGAACTCCGAAGGGCACCTCCTTTTCCACGCCCGGCTTCTCGTAACCAGTGAATTGGGCTCGCCACAAAGATGTCGCTCACCAAACGTCTGAACTACTTCAGATATGCTGTTCCCATGGCGACGAAGAGTTTTCCTTACAGCGCCTTCCTGCGCGGCCCCTCGAAGATCCTCCCCTCACTCGACCACGCCGACGTGATCCTTGAGCGGCGCGACGAGGAGAACCTCATCTTGATGCGTGCGGAGCGTTTCGAGGCGGGGACGGCCAGCCTTCGCATCGCCGCCCGTGCGCTGGCCATCGTCGCGCGTCGCAACGTCGGCCTCGCCGAGGAGGTTCTTACCGAGGAGCTCCCCTGGGTCACCTGGCTGCCCGACGCCGAGCGCCGTGAATGCGTACGCGAACTCCTCGACCACCTGATCGCGGGAGCGGACACGGGGGAGTTGCTGCCGTTCGGACGCGCCTTGACCTCCTGGCGATCCACTGCCGTGGTCTGGAGCGATCCGCAACTCGCCCGCGAGCTCCTGGGCCCCTTCCCCGGTGACGGGCCAGACGTCCCTCGTCCGACTGGCGAGTCATGATGGCAGGACGAGGTGATGATGTTCCCCGGCCGCCGGGTCTGGTACGCGATCGACGACGAGAGTCGCACCCTGTGGATCACCCGTGCCGGGACTGGGCACCCGAAGCAGACCGACTCACGGCGTGGCCGATGAGGAGCATCGCTCGCACGGCGAATCGGCAGCCTGGCTAACTTTTCTTGCCGTTGCCGTGGACCTTGACGGGCTTGGCCGGTTTGGCTTTGGCCAGTTTGGCGGCCTTCTTGGCGGCGGCCTTCTGGGCCTTCTTCAGGGCGGCGGCGGCCTTGCCGGAGGAGGTGGCCGGGCGGACGGCGGGTTGTTCGGGTCCGTCGGAGGTGTCGGGGAGTCGGTTGCGGGACACGTTCTGGACCTGCGGGATGCCGGTCAGGTCGAATGCCGGGTGGGCGGCGACCTTGGCGGGGGTGGTTTGGGTGGGTGCGACGGGGTCGGCGATGGGAGTGACGGTGGGGGCGGCGTTCCACCAGGAGCCGGTGGCGACGACGCTGGCGAACAGGGCGGCGATGACGGCCGCCTCGCGCCAGCGCACGGCGATCAGCCGCCGCGCCGCCTTCAGCCGCCGCACCTTCCCTTGCCGGCGTACCGCCTTCAGCGAAGGCGCGGTCTTCGGCGGTCGCACCTCCTTTAACCCACGACCCTCCTTTAACCGACCCACCTCCTTCAGCCGGGTCGCCGGGGTCAGCCGGCGCACTGCCGTCAGCCGCCGCGCCGCCCTCAGACTTCCCATCGCCTCGGCCTCGGGGTGCCAGTACGCGTCGGGGTATGCGGGTGAGGTAGGTCGTGGCTCGGTCAGGGCGGCCACGCGCAGCAGCTGTTCGTGGACGCGGTCGGCGTCGCTGCGCTGGGTGGGGTCCTTGTCCAGCAGGCCGGCGATGATCGGGGCCAGTGGCCCGGCTCGGTGGTACGGAGCGGGCGGGCCGGTCAGCACCGCGGTCAGCGTGGCCGCCTCGGTGCTGTGGTCGAAGGGGGCTCGGCCCTCGGCGGCCGCGTACAAGGTGGCGCCCAGCGACCACAGATCGGCCGCCGGGGTGGAGGGGCCGCCGCTGGCCCGCTCAGGAGCTATGTAGGCGGGGGTGCCGACGACCATGCCCGTCCGGGTGACGTGGGACTCCTCGTCGACGGTGGTGGCCAGGCCGAAGTCGGTCAGGACCGCGTGCTCGTCGTCGGTGAGCAGGATGTTGGCGGGCTTGATGTCGCGGTGCAGGACGCCGGCGGCGTGGGCGGCGCGCAGGGCGTCCAGCAGTTCCAGGGCGATGCGGGTGACGGTGGCCACGGGGAGCGGGCCCTGCTCGGCGATCACCTGGGCGAGGCTGCGGGCGGGGATGAGTTGCAGCACGATCCAGGGGCGTTCGTCGACCAGCACCACGTCGTAGATGGCGGCGATGTGCGGATGGCTCAGCCGGGCGGCGATGCGGGCCTCCCGCATGGTCCGGCCGGCCAGTTCTTCGTGCCGCGGGCCGGAGAGTATGACCTCTTTGACCGCGACCTCGCGATCCAGGAGCTCGTCGTGGGCCCGCCAGACCTTGCCCATGGCACCCCGGCCCAGCTCGGACAGTAACCGGTAGCGCCCGGCCAGGAGCCATCCCTCATAGCGCGCAATGGACATGGCACCGGCCTACCCGATCATCATCGCCTCATGCCATCGGAAGCCGCGAAACCTCGCAAACCACGACAACAGTCTGGTCACTTCCGCAACATTCCGATCAGTGCACGGTGAGCCTCTGGACACCAAGTGATCAAATGACTAGAACTGTAGGCGTACCCCCCTCCCTTAGGACGTGTGATGACGCGATTCCGGTCCGCCCTCATCCCCCTCGCCATCGGATTACTGAGCCTCTCCGCCGTGCCCCAGCAGGCGCTGGCCGCACCGCCCAAACCGGTGCCGTCCGTCGCCGCCGCCACGCCGCAGCAGGTGACCACCCGCGCCGCGTGCGCGCCGACAGTGCGGGGCGCGTCCGTCGACGCCAGGCTGACCAGCCTGTTCACCGCGTACGGCAACGACAACAGCCGCGTCGACGACTGGACCGGTGCCGACGGCACCTACTCGTTGAAGCTGCCCAACGGGCGTGAGGTGTGGATCTTCTCCGACACCTTCCTGGGCAGGATCAACGCCGACGGCAGCCGTCCGCCGGTGGTCGGGGAGGGCGGCGACACCGTCTTCCTGAACAACTCCTTCGCCGTGGAGAGCGCCGGCAAGCTGTCCACGATCCACGCCGGCACCACCGCGCAGCCGACCGCGGTGATGCCGCCGCGCGACCAGAACCACTGGTACTGGGCCGGAGACGGCACCGTGGCGGGCGGCATCGTGGAGGTGACCTACCAGGAGTACGAGCGGTACGGCACCGGCGCGTGGGACTGGCGCTGGCACCGGAACGTGCTGGCCAGGTTCGCGCCGAGCCGGCTCGACCAGCCGCTCAGCGTGACCGACCTGCCGTCGTCGGCCGGCGTGTCGTGGGCCTCCGGCATTCTCAAGGACGGCGGCTACACCTACGTTTACGGGGTGGAGGACCTCGGCTCGCCCAAGTACATGCACATCGCGAGGGTGTACGGCCAGAGCCTGCTCGGCCAGTGGCAGTACCTCAAGGCCGACGGCACCTGGTCGGCGAACGAGGCCGACTCGGCCCGGATCATGAGCGGCGTGGCCAACGAGTACAGCGTCACCAAGGTCGGCAACGCCTACGTGCTGATCACGCATGACACGACCGAGGTACTGAGCTCGCACATCGTGGCCTACACCTCGTGCTCGCCGTTCGGGCCGTTCACCGGCAAGCAGGCCGTCTACACCACCCCCGAGACCAACGGGAACATCTTCACCTACAACGCCCACGCGCACCCCGACGTGTCCGGCAAGGGGCTCGTGGTCTCCTACAACGTCAACAGCTTCGTCAACACCGACCACTACCGGGACTCGTCGATCTACCGGCCGCGCTTCATCGACGTGACGTTCGGGTGAGCATGCGGAACTGGGCGGCACGCCTGCGGCCCGTCGTGATCGACGGGCTGCGGGCGGTCGTGTTGGAGAACGAGCGGCTCCGCGTGACCGTCGTGCCCGACAAGGGCGGCGACGTCATCGAATTCCTGCACAAGCCAACCGACACCGACTTCGTGTGGCTCTCCCCGCAGGGGCTGCGCAATCCGCACGATCACCTGCAGGGTGCCGCGGACGACGTCGCCCAGTTCATCGACCACTACGAGGGCGGCTGGCAGGAGATCTTCCCCAGCGGCGGCGCGCCCAGCGAGTACCGAGGCGCCCGGCTGGCGCAGCACGGGGAGGTCGCCGGGCTGCCGTGGCAGGCCGAGATCGTGGCCGACTCCGAGCAGGAGGTCGCGGTACGGCTGAGCGTGCGCACCCGGCGCCTGCCGTACCGGGTGGAGAAGACGTTCCGGCTGACGGCGGGGTCGGCCGCGCTGGAGATCGAGGGACGCGTGACCAACGAGTCCGGCGTCGAGTTGCACGCCATGTGGGGGCAGCACATCGTGTACGGCCGGCCGTTCCTGAAGCCGGGTGCCCGCATCCGGCTGCCCGAGGGCGTGACGGTCATCCCGCACGAGAGCGCCATCAACCCGCTCGGCCGCCGGGTCAGCGCGGGCGGGCCGTGGACGTGGCCCGTGGTGCCCGCCGACGGCGGCGGCGAGACGGATCTCAGCGTGGTGCCGGAGCGCGGGTCGCCGAGCGACGTCGTCTACCTCACCGGATTTACCGAAGGCTGGTACGAAATTTCCGGTGATGTTGGCATGCGGGTGGAGTGGGATGCCTCCGTTCTGCCGTATCTGTGGATGTGGCAGGAGGTCGGCGCGACCACCGATTATCCCTGGTGGGGCCGGGCTTACACGGTCGGGCTCGAACCGTTCTCCAGCATGCCCACCAACGGCCTGGCCGAGGCGGTGGCGAACGGCACCGCGCTTACCCTGGGCCCGCACGAGACGAAGGTGCTGAGGTTGCGCGCGGAGGTATTGGCGTGAGTGAGTTCGACGGCAAAGTGGCCCTGGTGACGGGCGGTTCGATGGGCATCGGGCGGGCGGTGGTCGACCGGCTGGCCGACGGCGGGGCGTCCGTGGTGTTCTGCGGGGTGGACAAGGAGGCGGTGCTCGACAGCGAGCACGTGACCGGGCGGGTGGCGGACGTACGGCGGGCGGGCGACATGCGGGACCTGGTCGACCTGGCCGTGGCCAGGTACGGCGGGCTCGACATCGTGGTGACGTGCGCGGGCGTCCAGCGCTACGGCACGGTCGAGGACACGCCGGAGGACGTCTGGGACGAGGTGCTCGACATCAACCTCAAGGGCGTCTACCTGGCCTGCAAGGCCGCCATCCCCAGGATGCGGGCGCGCGGCGGCGGCTCGATCGTGGTGATGTCGTCGGTGCAGGCGTTCGCCTCGCAGGCGCAGGTGGCCGCCTACACCGCCAGCAAGTCCGCGCTGAACGGCCTGACCAGGGCGATGGCGCTCGACCACGCGGCCGACGGCATCCGGGTGAACGTGGTCTGTCCCGGCTCGGTGGACACGCCGATGCTGCGCTGGGCGGCCGATCTGTGGCGCGGGAAGCTGTCGCAGGAGGAGCAGGTCGCGGAGTGGGGCCGGGCGCACCCCCTCGGCCGGGTGGGCCGGCCGGAGGAGGTGGCGGAACTGGTGGCGTTCCTGGCCGGGCCGCGCTCGTCGTTCATCACGGGCGCCGAGCACCGGGTGGACGGCGGCCTGCTCGCCCGCAACCCGGCCGCGCTACCCGAATAGAGCCATCGCCCGCTCCAGAGTGCCCTCGGGAGCCGTCTTCAGCGAGCCGGCGTTGAACGGCGGCTCCGGGTCGTACTCCATCAGCAGCTGAACGGCCTCGGCCGTCTCCACGTCGCTCGCCCGGGCGAGCAGCGTCAGGCCCATGTCGATCCCGGCGGACACCCCGGCGGCCGTCACCACCGTGCCGTCGACGACCACGCGCTCGCTCACCGGCTCCGCCCCGTACTCGGTCAGCTGGTCGAGCACCGCCCAGTGGCTGGTCGCCTTGCGCCCCTCCAGCAGGCCCGCGGCGCCGAGCAACAGTGAACCGCTGCAGACCGAGGTCGTCCACCGCGCCTGCCTGGCCGCCGCGGCGATCCAGCCGACGAGCGCCTGGTCCGACAGCGCGGCGAACGTGCCGAACCCGCCCGGGACCAGCACCACGTCCGGGTCCGGCAGCTCCGCGTACGTCGCGGTCGCCGTGATCGTCAGGGTGCCGCGGTCGTCGTCGACGGGCCCACGTTCCGCGGCGACGAACGTGACCTTGACACCGGGCGCGTAGGCCAAGGTCGTGTACGGCCCGACGGCGTCGAGCGCGGTGAAGCCGTCGTACAAGGGGATCGCGACATGCATGATCAACTCTCCTTTGCCTGGAACCGGCGGCGATAGTCGCCGGGCGAAACCCGCCAATTGCGGCGGAACACGCGGTAGAGGGTCTCCGGCCGGCCCAGCCCCGAGTCCCTGGCCACCCGGTCGAGCGGCCGGTCGGTGATCTCCAGCAGGCGGCGGGCGGCGTCGGCCCTGCTGCGCTCCACGTACCGGCCGGGCGACAGACCGACCTGCTCGGTGAAGACGCGGGAGAAGTGGCGCTCGCTCATCCCGGCGCGGCGCGCGAGCGCGGGCACGCTCAGGTCGGCGTCCGGGTTGGCGTCGATGTACGCCTGCAACTCCCTGAGCGGCTCGCTCCGCGGCGCGACGGCGCTCATCGAGGTGCTGAACTGGCTCTGTCCGCCGGGTCGGTGCAGGTAGACGACCAGCCCGCTGGCCACCTGCCGGGCCAGTTCGTGCCCGTGGTCCGCGGCCACCAGGGCCAGCGCGAGATCCACGCCAGCGCTGACCCCCGCCGAGGTCCACACGTCACCGTCCTTGATGTAGATCGGGTCGGGATCCACCTCCACCTGTGGGTACCACTCGCGCATCTGGTCGGCGACCAGCCAGTGCGTGGTGGCCCGCCGGCCGTCGAGCAGCCCGGCCTCGGCCAGGATGAGTGCTCCGCTGCAGACCGACGTGGTACGGCGAGCGGTCGCGGCCAGGCGGGTGACGCCTTCGATCATCCGGCGGTCGCGTAGCCCCGTCATCGTGCCGAACCCGCCCGCGACCAGCAGCGTGTCGATCGGCCCCTCGATCTCGTGCAGCGGCGTCGGCACCAGGGTGGCGATCCCGTGCCCGGCCGCCACGGGCCCGGCGCTGACCGCGGTCACCTCGACCCGGTATCCGCCCTCCTTGACCAGCAGGTCCGCCACCGAGAACACGTCGGCCGGACCTGCCATGTCGAGTAGCTGGAAGCCCTCGAAGATCACGATGACGACGCGGCGGTCCATGCCTTCCATGCTGGTCAGCGGCCGTCCATGGCGTCAATGACACGACTATTGCAGATTACGCCAACGGGGCAGGAGCCACGGGTGTCTCCTTGAGCGGGGAGTAGAGCGCCGACCAGGGGTTGTACAGGCCGGTGGGGACGAGGTAGCAGGCCATCACGACCTGCATCAGCACCATGAAGACGCCGTACTGCAGGCCGCCCAGGCCGGGGACGACGTCGGGCGGCAGGGTGTAGGCCATGGTCACGCGGACGGCGGCGTCGGCCAGCAGCCCGATGCCCCAGATGACCGTCGCCACCCGCCAGATCCTGCGGAAGGCGGGCAGCCGGTCCCACAGGACGTCCCACGACTGGCGGCGCGAGCCGCCGCCGTCCAGGGGGCCGACACGTCCTTCCAGGAAGAAGCGGGTGAAGGCGAACACCAGCGGCTGCCGGCCTCTGACACTGGCCAGGAACCACAGGCCCGAGATGGCGGTGACCCAGCCGTCCTTGGCCAGCAGGAAGCGGGCGTCGTGGACGAGCAGGGAGATCGCCGCGCTGCCCACCATCATGGCCGTCATGAACAGGCTGAGCCCGTCGGGCTTGCGAAGGCGTACCAGGTTGGCGACGACGCTCAGGCCCGGCAGCAGGGAGCTGATCAGCAGCGCGTGGTGATAGCTCACGTCGGCCGCGCGCATCACGTAGTAGAGGCCGATGGGCAGGACCAGGTCGATGAGCACGAGCAGCAGTGCCTTGCTCCGTGAGCTCATGACCTGGCCCGGGTCGCCAGGCGGAAGAGCTCGACCAGCTCTTCCGTGTAGACGTCGAGGTCGGCGGTGGGGTCGCCCTCCAGGAGGAACGGCAGGCCGTCCAGGGCCCGCTGGATGGCCATCGCCACCACGCGGGTGTTGAACCTGCGGAATTCGCCGGACTCCTGCCCCCAGGACAGCAGCCGCTCGATGTGCTGGAGCGAGGCCGGGTCGATGGCCGCCTCCTGCGCGGTGGTCCCCTTCTCCGGCCGGTAGTTCAGGAAGACCTCGGTGGCCGCGCGCATCTCGCGGCGGTGGTCCCTGATGAACTCGATCAGCGAGCGGATGTAGGTGTCGAGCGCGGCGCCGGGGCTGGTCTGGGCGCCGACCCGCTCGGCCATGAACGTCCCGATCTCCGTGTAGATCGTGGTGATCGTCTGGCCGATCAGGTCGTCCTTGCCGTCGAAGTGGTAGGAGATCAGCCGCGTGCTGCTGAGCCCGGCTTTCTCGGCGATGCGGGCGAAGGTCGCCTGGTGGTAGCCCAGGTCGGCGATCGTCTCGATGGTGGCCGCCACGATCTGCGCCCGCCGGGCGGAGGTCGTGACGGAGTCTTCCTTCCTTACTTGCACAAGTAATTTTTAACTTAGCCGAGTAAATCTGGCAAGTCCTCAGCCGCCGATGGTGTCGAGTTCGGCGAGCGCGTCGGCCGGCAGGGCCAGGCTCGCCGCGGCGATGTTCTCGCGGAGGTGGGCCAGGGACGAGGTCCCGGGGATGAGCACGGTCGTGGCCGAGCGCTGGAGCAGCCAAGCCAGGGCGACCTGCTGCGGGGAGGCGTCCAGGCGGGCGGCCACGTTCGTGAGCGTCGCGGACTGGAGCGGGGTGAAGCCGCCAAGGGGGAAGAACGCGGCGAAGGCGATGTTCTCGGCCGCGCACCGGTCGACGAGGGCGTCGTCCTGCCGGTTGGCGAGGTTGTAGAGGTTCTGCACCGTGACGACGGGCGCGATGGCCTGCGCCTCGGTGAGCTGGGCCGCGGAGACGGCGCTGAGGCCGAGGTGGCGGATCAGGCCCTCCTTCTGCAGCTCCACCAGGGCGCCGAACGGCTCCGCGAGCGACTCCTCGCCGGTGCCGCCTTCGGCCAGACGCAGGTTGACGACGTCGAGGGCGTCCACGGCGAGGCGCTGGAGGTTCTCATGGACCGCGGCCTTGAGGTCCTCGGGCTCCAGTGCGTGGTTCCAACTGCCGTCCGAGCCGCGGCGGGCGCCGACCTTGGTGACGATGCGGAGGTCCGCCGGGTAGGGGTGCAGGGCCTCCTTGATGAGCTCGTTGACGACGAAGGGCCCGTAGAAGTCGCTGGTGTCGATGTGGGTGATGCCCCGCTCGACGGCCTCGCGCAGCACCGCGAGGGCCTGGTCGCGATCCTTGGGCGGCCCGAAGACCCCTGGCCCGGCCAGCTGCATGGCGCCGAAGCCCATGCGGGTGATGGTGAGGTCGTCCGCGAGCGTGAGGGTCCCGCCGGGAAGGTTCTCCGACATATCCGTACCTTTCCTCTGAACTGCATCTCCAACGGTGCGGTTGCTGTTTCGAGACTAGCGCCGGAAAAATCCAACCGCAACGTTGGATTTGGTTTGACGATAGAGTGTCGCCATGGCGTGGGACACCGAGGGGACGCGGCGGCGGCTCAAGGAAGCGGCGACCGTCGAGTTCGCCGAGCGCGGGCCGGACGGCACGACCATGGCCCGCATCGCCGAGCGGGCCGGGATCAACAAGGAGCGCCTGTACAAGTACTTCGGCGACAAGCAGGCGCTGTTCGAGACCGTGCTCGCCGACGAGCTCCAGAAGCTCGCCGCCTCGGTGCCGCCGCCCGAGGACGGCTTCGCGAACATCGGCGAGTTCGCCGGCCGCACCTACGACTACCACGCGGCGCATCCCCATCTGGTCCGCCTGCTGCTGTGGGAAGGGCTGGCCGGGGGTCCGGTGGCCGACGAGGCGAACCGCGCCGCCCACTACCGGGACAAGACGCGGGCCTACGCGGCCGCCCAGCGCGCCGGCATCCTGGACGACGACGTCGACCCCGATCACCTGGCGTTCATGATCATCGGACTGTCCGCCTGGTGGTTCTCCGTGCCCCATCTCGCCGGCATGCTCACCGGCGCCGATGACCAGACAGAGCACGCCCGGCGCCGCGCCAGTGTGGTGCGCGCGGCCCAGCGACTCGCTCGGCCGCGAGGCTAGAAATTCGTTGGACAGGCGGTGGCCCCGAGCTGTGGGATGAGGCGTCGTTGCCCATGGCAAGGAGAGTGCGTGTCAGCCGACGACGTATCCATCGATGAGACCCTGGTGCGCCGGTTGCTGGCGGCGCAGTTCCCGCAGTGGGCGGAGCTGCCCCTTTCGCCCGTCCCGGTGTCCGGCATGGACAACGCGACGTACCGGCTGGGCGAGGACCTGTCCGTACGCCTGCCCCGCTATCCCCGATGGGTCGGACAGGTCGAACGCGAGCACCACTGGCTCCCGAGGCTCGCCCCGCACCTGCCGCTGCCGGTCTCCGAGCCGCTCGCCATGGGCACGCCCGGGGAGGGTTACCCGTTTCCCTGGTCGGTCTACCGGTGGCTGCCCGGCGAGACCGCGACCATCGAGGGGCTCGCCGATCCCGTCGGAACGGCCAAGGAGCTGGCCGAGTTCATCGTGGCGCTGCGGAAGATCGATGCCACCGGCGGGCCGGGGCCCCAGTGGAGCAACGCGTTCCGGGGCGTGCCCATGGGTGACGAGCGCGACTCCGTGGCCGTCGAGGCCCGCGTACGTCCCAAGATCGCGGCGTTGCGGGGAATGATCGACGTCGGCGCGGTGACGGCCGTGTGGGAGGCCGCGCTGGCGGCGCCCGCGTGGGACGGTCCGCCGGTGTGGGTCCACGGTGACCTCGCGCAGGGGAACCTGCTGGTCGTGGACGGCCGGTTGAGCGCCGTGATCGACTTCGGGACGCTGGCCGTGGGTGACCCGGCGTGCGATCTCATGCCCGCGTGGACGTTCCTGCCGGCCGAGGCGCGGGGCGCGTTCCGCGCGACCCTCGACGTCGACGACGCCACCTGGGCGCGGGGCCGTGGCTGGGGGCTGGCGTCGTCCCTGCCCGTCCCCGACGACCCCTACTTCGACGTCCCGGGCCGCCGGGAGGCCGCCCTGCGCCAGCTCGACGAGCTCATCGCCGATCTCGGGTAGTGACCTAGGTGTCGACCTCCAGGGACACGGCGGGGTCGGCGAAGCGTTCGTTCGGCACCTGGGCGTACCAGCCGGGCCGTCCCGGGTCCCGGTCGTAGGGGTATCCGCCCAGTTCGCGGTAGAGCTCGGCGTATTGGGCGACCCGGTCCTTGTCGAGCCGGACGCCCAGCCCCGGGCCCGTCGGCACCGCGATGGCTCCGTCGGCGTAGGCCAGCTTGCCGCCTTCGATCACGTCGTCGCGGAGCTGGTGGTAGTGGGCGTCGGCCGCGTACGTCAGGTTGGGCAGGACCGCGCCGAGATGCAGCATGGTCGCCAGCTGGATGCCCAGCTCGCCGGAGGAGTGGACCGCGACCCCGAGCTGGAAGGTCTCGCACACCCCGGCCGCCTTGACGCACGGCCGGATCCCGCCCCAGAACGTGGTGTCGAGCAGCACCACGTCGGCGGCCCGGCGCAGCACGTTGGAGGCGAGCTGCTCGAAGTTGACGACCACGGTGTTGGTCGCCAGCGGCACCCGGACCTGCTCGCGGATGACCCTGAGCCCTTCGAGCCCCCAGACCGGGTCCTCCAGGTATTCGTTGTTCAGCTCTTCGATGGCCCGCCCGAACCGCAGTCCCTCGGCCACCGACAGCACCGCGTTGGGGTCGTAGCGGAGCCGGTCATCGGGGAAGGCCGCCGCGAGCGCCCGGTAGCACTCCAGCTCGAAGTCGGGCGGGAACACCCCGCCCTTGAGCTTGTGCACGGTGAACCCGTGCGCCGCCTTCAGCTGCCTGGTGTGCTCGACGAGCTGGTCGGGTGTGCGCACCTCGGCGTAGCCCTCCGCCGCGTACCGGTAGAACAGGTACGAGGCGAACGGCACGGAGTCGCGCAGCCGCCCGCCGAGCAGGTCACTGGCGGGGACGCCGAGCTGCTGCCCGATCAGGTCGATGCAGGCGAACTCGATGGCCGCCAGGAGCTGGGTGCGGTTGTTGTAGAGCGACGCGGTCGGATTTGCGATCTTGAACCGCAGCGCCTCCAACTGGAACGGGTCGTGGCCCCTCAGGTACGGCAGGAGCGCGCTGAACGCCGCCTCGGCGCTCTCCCCGCCCCCGCCCATCTCCCCCAGGCCGACCAGCCCGTTGTCGGCCTCGACCTCGACGATCGTGCGGACGAACCGGCCCCAGTGGGCGCCGTTGCTGTGCCGGAGCGGCGCCTCCAGCGGAACGGCGACCGTGGTGGCCCGAATGTCAACGATCTTCACTCGCACGTCCCCCAAATAGCGGCCACACCGCACGCGGGCAGCCGTACCTTGACCGAATCCGCCGAGACCACCAATGATCGCAGTTCTCGCTCCAAACCGGCACTCACCGATGCCTGGCGGAGCCCTGGCAGCCGGACCGTAACCTCGACCGGCTCGGCGGCGAGCGACTGCAGCCGGACCACGAGCTCGTTGTCACCCTTCTGCCCGAGCGAGGTGACCAGCACGTCGGGGTGGTCGACCGAGACGAACGACTTGACCGCGTCGGGCGAGCTGGTGAGCAAGGCGCCGACGAACTGGTCGGTCAGCCCGGCGGCCGCCCGCGTGCCCAGTCGCCTGCCCTCGATCCCCGGGGACGACATGATCGAGTAGCGGAACGTGGTCTCCCCCTGCTGCTGGGAGGGGAAGTTCGTGTCCCAGATGTTGTTCAACGCCCAGGAGTAGACCGTGCCCGGCTCCTCGTCCAGCGTCGGCGGGAACGGCGCGTACGGCATGTGGATGGTGCCGAGCTGCACCAGCGGCGCCTCCAGCGTGGCCCAGGCGACGGTCAGCTCGGGGTCCTCGAAGGCGATCCAGTGCCTGATCGGCAGCATGTACTCGGCCGAGCCCGGCACCCGCGGCACGTCCGGTCCGCCGACGCCGCCGGTCAGCTCCCAGGCCGTCGCGGGGCCCGAGGCGAACGGGAAGGCCAGGAAGACGGCCTCCTTGGCGGGCGTGCCCTGCTTGGCGAGCTGGTAGGTCAGGTCGAGGCGGGGGACGCCGTTGTGCAGCTCGATCGTGGTACGCAGCCAGTCGACGCCCTTGCCCTGCAGCTCGACGACCAGCTTCTCGCCTACGGCGGTCCGCTGCGCCTTGACGATCGTGGCGTTCCTGCCGATCGCCCGGTCACCTAGCAGCGTGCGGTCGTGCGCCCCGACATGCCCGGACAGGTGGTTGAAGTGCGGGGCGGTGGCATATTGATCATAAACGTACTGACCGAAACCGGCCGCGGCGCCGTCGTTGACCAGCTCCCGCCCGGCCGCCTTGTCGAAGATCGAGCGGATCACGCCTTCGCGGACGTCGTAGGTGACCCGGTAGAACTCGTTCTCGATCACCCCGCCCAGGTCGGGCTCGACCGGCTCGGGCGCCTGGCTCGCGCCCCTGACGACGTCGATCCGCGCGTACCCGTAGCCGGGGACCTCCGGCACCACGGCGTGCAGGTGCCGCCCGATCGGCCTGGTCGGCCAGTCGACCGGGTCCACGAACTCCTCGTGGTGCGGGATCGTCTCGCCCGTGCGCGCGTCGACGAGGGCGATCGGCACGTCCGTCCTGACCACGTCCCGGGGAAGGAACGCGCGTACGACGTCGGTCCTGCTCTCCGTCCCGGGGTTGAAGACCGCGAAGGACGCGAGCGCCGACGGGTCGGCGACCCCGCGGTCGGAGAGCGCGGCGCCGAACCGGCGGGCGGCGGCGTGCAGCAGGTCGGCCGCGTCGTCCTGGGCGTCGTAGGCGCCCGACGACTTGCGGGTCCACTGCAGCCCGCCCGAGTCGCCCGCCTCCTCCGCGTCCTGCCAGGGGTTGGCCGCGCCCCAGGTGTGCTCGTTGAACAGCGCCACCTTGTCGTAGGCCTCGTCGATCTGCTCCGTCGCGTCGGCGCCGGCGATCGTGTGCAGCGTCTCGGCGACGCGCAGCGCCGACTGCGCCCGGCGTACGTAACCGAGGGGACGCGCGCCGGAGCCGAGCCCGTCGGCCCACCAGTCGGTCCAGTCGCCCTCGTGCACGGCCAGGCGGTCGTGGTAGCGCTCTTCGACGTGCTCGAAGAAGTCACTGTTGACCGCGGACCGCAGCCGGGGGAAGGCCCACTGCTCGTTCCACCGGCGCGCGATGGCGGCGGGCACGATCGACGGTCCGGCGTTGTCGGCGTGCGCGCCCTGGACCCGCAGGTGCAGGACGTCCAGCTCGTACGGCTCGCGCGGCGCGTCCGGGCCCTGCCAGCCGAACGTGCCGGGACCGTAGGGGTAGCCGCGCGAGGCCAGCGCCGACAGGTAGCGCGGCAGCAGGTCGTCGGCCAGCTCGTAGGAGTCGGTGAGCCCGACCGTGTTGCCCTCCATGTACGCCATGCCGTGGGGGGTGTCGGTGAACCAGACGATCACCTCCTGGCCGCTCGGCGCCCGCCACCGGAACGGCCGGGTCAGCTTGTCGCCTCCGTGCAGGTACGGCACGGACCGCCCGGCCCAGTTGTGCGCCGCGGCGAGGTAGCGCACCCCGGCGGCGTTCAGCGCGTCGATCACGCCGACGACCGCGCCCGGCACGTCGGTGTGCATGGCCGACTTGGTGGCGAAGCCGTACTTCTCCTGGAGCTGGGTGGTGAAGCGGAGCTGCCGGTAGAGCTCCTCGGTCGAGCAGGCTTCGGTGTGCAGCTGGAACGGCAGCGCGGTCACCTCGATGACGCCGGCGCGGGCCAGCGCGGCGAACCGTTCGACCTG
Source organism: Nonomuraea sp. NPDC049269 (assembly GCF_043197155.1). Classification (NCBI taxonomy): domain Bacteria; kingdom Bacillati; phylum Actinomycetota; class Actinomycetes; order Streptosporangiales; family Streptosporangiaceae; genus Nonomuraea; species Nonomuraea sp. NPDC049269. Next base: position 77,812 of record NZ_JBICSO010000011.1, on the reverse strand, counting down.
GTCGGCCGGCCGGGCGTCGAGCCACTTCAGCGCTGGCATCGAGGACTCGACCGTCCACCTGAACTTGGCGTCGTCCGGCCAGGAGGCGGTCTCCTCGGCCAGCCGGAGCGCCGCGTCGAGGTAGTCGAGGTGGTGGCGGAGCACCGTACCCTGCGGGTCGGTGTAGCCGATGTCGAGGTGCGAGTGATGGACGACGAACACACTCCACTTGCGCTGCGGGGTGATCGTGATCTCCGTGGAGCCGACGAGCCCGGCGTCGTCGCGCGACTCCAGGGTCAGCACGCGGGGCGCGGTCACCTCGGGCACGAGCAGCGTGACATCGGTGCCGGAGGCACTGTCCTCGCCCACCAGCACGTGCGTCAGCGGCACCGTGCTCGACACCCGGACCGCCTGCCGGCCGTCATGGGTGAACAGCGGCAGCACCGCGACCCGCACCTCCGCGCCGCGCACGCCGATCACCGGTGTCGAGGTGTCGTTGCGCAGCGCCTGCCTGATCCCGTCATAGTCGGGCGAGCCGAGGCTCCGCTGCAGCAACCGGCTGGTCATCAGACACTCCCTAGAGACAGGCCACGGGCGAACAGCCGCTGGGTGGCGAGGAACAGCAGGACCGTCGGCAGCGAGACCACGAGCCCCGCCGCGAGGCCCACGGGCACCGGGGTGCCCGCGTAGACGTCGGTCATCAGCCCGGCCAGCGCGGTCATCACCGGCCGTACGTCCTCGGTCTGCGTGAGCGTCAGGCCGAAGATCAGGTCGTTCCAGATGAAGGTGAACTCAAGGATGAACACGGCCGCCAGCGCGCTGACCGACAGCGGCAGGTAGATGCGCCAGAAGATCCGCCAGGTGGTGGCCCCGTCCATGCGGGCCGCCTCGAAGATCGAGAACGCCACTCCACTGTAGAAGTTCCGCAGCACGAAAGCCGCCAACGGCACGTTGATCGCCGTGTAGACCAGGAGCAGGCCGCCCCTGGTGTCGTACAGGCCGAGATCGCTGTAGCCCACGAACAGCGGCACGAGCAGCATCTGCGACGGGAAGATCGTGCCGCCGAAGATGAGCAGGAACCACCAGAAGCCGTGTCGCAGCCGGAGCACCACGATGGTGTACCCGGCCAGCGCCCCGATGAGCACGCCGAGCATGGGCGAGACGATGCTGTAGAGCGCGGTGCTGGCCAGGCTGTCGGACAGGTTCGCGCTGTCCAGGGCCCGGGCGAAGTTGTCGAACAGCGCGAAGCTGCCGGACGGCTGCCACGCCTTCGCCGGGTCGTACGACGCCGCGGGCCGCGCGGCGTTGACGAGCAGCAGGTACGTCGGTCCCAGCCAGATCAGGCCGAGCACGATCAGTACGGCACGCCGGATCATCGCACCTGCCTCCTGAGGTAGAGGTAGGACGCCAGCCCCGTGACCACGGTGAGCACGACCGCCACCGAGGCGCCGTAACCGTACTGGCTGGCCACGAACGTGTCCTTGTACATGGTCACCGCGAGCGTCTCGGAGTTGCGTCCGGGGCCACCCTGGGTCAGTACCCAGACGATGTCGAACGTCTTCAGGCTCGCCACCAGCGCCAGCCCCACCACGACCGCGGTGAGCGGCGCCATCAGCGGCCAGATGACGTGCCGGAACAGCTGCCACCCCGAGGCCCCGTCGATCCGGGCGGCCTCGATCGGCGCCTTGGGGATGGACTGCAGCCCGACCACGAACAGCAGCGTGTTGACGCCGAGCTGCTGCCAGGTCCAGACCAGCAGCATGGCGATCGTGTTGTGCGGCGCCTTCTGCAGGAACGCGGTGTCGACGCCGAGCAGCAGGTTCGCGATGCCGTCGTGCGACAGGATCGGGCTCCACACCATGGCCAGCCCGGCGCCGCTGAGCGCGTAGGGCAGCATGAACGGCACCCGGTACCAGACGCCGCCCTTGATGTCGTACGACAGCACCGCCACCAGCAGGCCGAGCCCGACCGGCAGCGCCATCGTGCCTACCACCCAGAGCAGCGTGTTGCCCAGCGAGGAGATCAGCGCCGGGTCCTGGAGCAGCTTGCCGAAGTTACGCAGGCCGACCCACTCGGGTGGCGCGAGCCCGTCATAGTTGGTGAAGCTCAGGTACGCCGTCCAGATGAACGGCACGTAGAGCAACCCGGCGACAAGCAGGGCAGCAGGAGCGACATAGCCGTGCCTGAAACGGCCGAGCATAGGTGCGCGCATCACTGATGCGTACTCCAGTAGTCGTCGGCCGCCTTCTGGATGGTGCCGAGCACTTCCTTGTAGGTGCCGGGCTCGGTCACGAACTTGCTGAACCCGTCGAGCGCGGCCGTCAGAATGGGTGGCGGCGTGGCCTCGAAGTAGCGGTTGACCAGGCGGTACTTGCCGCTGCCCGCGTCCTTGGTGACCTGGCCGAGCGCCTCGTCCTTGATCGTCACCTTGGGGTTGGCGCTGACGTCGCCGCGGGTCGTGGCCCACTTGTCCTGGGCCGGCTGCGTGGTCCACCACTTGAGGTACTTCTGGCTGGCGTCGGGGTCGGCCGCCTTGGTCAGCGAGCAGAGCGGGCCGCTCTCGAAGATCATCGAGGTCTTGGGCAGGGAGGCGTTCACGTTCGGGATCGCGAAGAAGCCGTAGTCGGTGCCGGCCTTCAGGTCGCGCTGGGTCATGCTGGTGTTGAACCAGGTGCCGAAGGAGACCATCGCCGCCTTGCCGTTCTTCAGCACATCCCCCGGGTCGGTCTTGTCACCGGGATTGATGAAATATCCGGCGTCGATGAGCTGCTTCCACTTCTCCATCACCTGGACCACGCCGGGGTCGGTGTACTTGGCCTTGCCCGTGGAGAGGCGGTCGTACAGGTCGGGGTCCATGCCGGCCATGAGCTGCTCGAACCAGACGAAGGAGAACAGCACACTGGTGTGGTAGAAGGCCTTGACGTCGTTCTTCTTCAGGGTCTCGGCCACCTTGACCAGCTCGTCCCACGTGGTGGGCGGCTGCAGGCCGTACTTGTCGAAGATCTTCTTGTTGTAGAACATGCCCCAGTAGGCGACGTTCATCGGCACGCAGTACTGCTTGCCGCCGACCGTGTAATAGGGCGCCAGGTCCTGCGACAGGTCGCCGGCCTTGATCGCCTCCTGCCAGATGGAGGTGGTGTCGGCCACCTGCTTCTGCTTGACGATCTCTTCCAGCATCCCCCCGGTCTGCCAGGTGAACAGGTCCGGTTTGACGTTCGTACGGAACGACGCCTTGATGAACGCCTGGTACTGGGCCGAATCGGTGTAGCCGACCGGCTTCATGCCTAAGCTGATCTGCTGCTTCGACAGAGCGCCCATCTCGTCGAAGTACTTGCTCCACGCGCCCTTGTCGTTGTACAGCGACAGTTCGGACTTCTTCTGCGGCGCTTGGGTATTGCCGCCACAGGCGGCGAGAAAGAGGGCTGCCACGCCGAGCGTGGCAACGCGTGACCGGATCATGCCCCGGCCTCCTTGTTTCACTTGGGGGGGTGTTGCAGCCTCTGCTCTATTACGGTCTTGACGTCCACCAGGTGAGCGCGCATGCGTTCCTCGGCCGCCGCGGCGTCGCGCGCCTCGATGGCCTCCAGGATCGCCAGGTGCTCGTCGTAGTCACGGCGCCGGTCGTCGAAGATCTGCAGTATTTCCCGCTGCTCGGGACCGTGGACGGTCAGCAGCGAGTCGACCACCTCGTGCAGCACGCGGTTGCCGGCCAGCCGGGCGGTCGCCCGGTGGAAGGTCATGTTGGCGTCGTGCAGCTCGGCGTCCTGGCCGCGCAGATGCCTGGCGGCGTCCACGAGCACCCGCTGGAGCGCGGCCAGTTCCTCGCCGGTCGCGCGCCCCGCGGCCAGTGCGGCCAGCGGCGGCTCGATGACGATGCGCGCGCCGAGGAGCTCAAGGAGCTGGGCGCCGCGCATCTCCCGCATGTTCGGGTTCGGGAGCACGAGCCGCTCGATGTCGGCGCCGACATAGATGCCGGAGCCGTGCCGCATCTCGATGGCCCCGGTGGCCTCGAGCCTGCGCAGCGCTTCACGCAGCGTCGGGGTGGTGACGGCGAAACGCTGGGAGAGCTCCCGGGTCGAGGGCAGCCTGTCGCCCGGCCGGTGCCCACCTGTACGGATGAGCTCCAGCATGCGCTCGGTCAGAGCGTCGGAAAGGCTGGGCCGCGTTACCTCGGACATATCAAGTCATCTAATCACTTGTTGCGACTGCCGTCCATCGTCTGATGAGGAGAGTATTTTTCCGGCCATGAAGCGGATTCTGGCGTGGGTCACGTCGATCATCCTGGTGCTGGCCGTGGCCGGCGTCGGTGGTGCCGGGTGGTACTACTCCGGGCTGGTGATCGACCCGTCCAGAGGCGATTCGTACCCCTTGGAGGTGACCGCGGTCGCGGCCGGCCGGGTCACGCTGAAGGGCGGCGGCGATCTGGCCGCCCCTGGAACCTACGGCCTGACCTGGCCCGAAGGCAACGCCACGGTGGGCGAGGTGGTCGCGACCGGCGCCGGCACCGTCACGCGCGAGCTGCGCGAGGTTCGGAAGGGCGACCTGCGTCCCGGGGTCCACGTCTATTTCGACCGCTGGATGTGGGGCCACGAGGACCCGCGTACCGCGCTCGGCCTGCCGTACCAGAAGGTGAGCGTCCGCAGCGAGCTGGGCGACTTCCCCGCCTGGCGCACCGAGGGCGGCTCGAAGACCTGGGTGATCACCGTGCACGGCCGCAACGCCACCGCCTCGGAGTCGCTGCGCTACGTGCCCGTCTTCCACAAGCTGGGGATGCCGGTGCTGGGCATCAGCTACCGCAACGACCCGGGCGCGCCGGCCGCCGCCGACGGCAAGTTCCACCTCGGCGCCACCGAGTGGAAGGAGGTGGCCGCCGCCATCACCTACGCGCGCGGCCAGGGCGCCACGGGCGTGCTGCTGTACGGCTTCTCGATGGGCGGCGGCATCGTCCCCATGGCCGCGCGGAACCTGCCCGGCGAGCCGATCAAGGGGATGATCCTGGACAGCCCGGTGATGGACTGGAACGGCCCCATCGACCTGGGCGCCGAGCAGCGGGGCGTGCCGCTCTGGCTGGCCTCCGTCGGCAAGTTCGTGGTCGAGCGCCGCACCGGCATCTCCCTGGACGATCTCGATCAGGTACGTCACGCGGCCGCGTTCAAGGTGCCGATCCTGCTGTACGTGGACGACGACGACGCCTCGGTGCCGATCGGGCCCTCGCTGGAGTTCGCCGAGCGACGGCCCGACCTGGTGACCCTCGTACGGACCAAGGGCGGCGGCCACGTCGGATCGTGGAACGCCGACCGGGCCCGATACGAGAAGGCACTGCGCGACTTCGCCATGAGGTTCAGCGCTTGAGCAGGTCCAGCATCAGTTTCACCTGACCCCTCCGGGACGACTCCACCTGACCGGCCCACGTCTTGACCTTGGGACTGACGCCGCCGGTCTCCTCGGCGGTGGCCAGCTGCACGGCGTCGTCCTGGTGGGCGATCAGCAGGTTGAGAAAGTCCCGCTCGAAGCTCTTCGACCTCCGCAGAGCGGCGATCTGTTTGCGGTCGGTCTCGGGCATCCCGCCGTGGTGGTCGTGCGCTCCCTTCGCGGCGGTCAGCGGCTGGTCCCACTCATGCAGCCAGCGCAGCATCATCTCCACCTCGTCCTGCTGCGTGCTCGCGATCGCCGCCGCCAGCGTCCGTACCTCCGGCGTGGTCGCCCGCCCGTCGGCCACACCGGCGATCTCGATGCCCTGGCGGTGATGCTGGACCATCATCTGCACGAACATCACGTCCTCGGCGTTGACCGGATCGCCGGCCGGCGGGGAGTTCCCGCAGGCGGCGATCAGCAGCAGGGCGAGGACCGCCATGACGTGCCTCATTGGACGCTCGCCCGGTAGGTGAGCACCAGCCCGAGGTCGGTGAGGGCCGTCTTGTCGCCCTCCAGGACGAGGATCCACGGGTTCCCGCCGACGTTGAGCCCCACGGTACGCAGGAGTTTGCCGTCGTTGAGCGCGAGCCTCCTGTCGCCGTTGAGCAGGAAGCGCACCGAATCGCGCCCGGCCAGTTCGTACCTGGGGAAGATGCCGGTGATCTGGCGCCCGCTCATGCCGGGGAACCGGTCCTGCGTGAACGACAGGACGAGCTGGTCGTCCTCGCTCTCCTGGAACCGCGCCCACTCGTCGGGGAACTCACGCGCCACGTCGAAGTAGCGGGCCGTCGGATACGGCTTGAGCATGCCCTTGACCGCGTTCGCGAAGACGTCCCCGCCCTGGTCCGCGGTGTACTTGACGGTGACGACCACATCGCTCAGGTCGGCCGGCGCCGGGCCGGAGAGCTGCAGCCGCCATCGCGAGATCGCGCCCGTGCCCTCGAACGGCAGGTAGCGCTCGTCGTCCAGGCGTAGCTCGAACAGGCCATTGTTCTCCTTGTACTCCTCGATGTCCGACAGCGCGATCTGCTGGCCGGAGCGCCAGTCCGCGCGCAGCGTGTCCGGCGGCGCGCCCTTCGGATCGAGCAGGAACTTCACCGCCTTCGGGTCGGCTTCCAGGACGGTCTTGCTGTCGAGCTGCGTCAGCGTCGCGTAGACGCCGAGCGGCCCGTCCGCGCCCTGGAACGCCACGGACAGCGTCCGGATCCGGCGCCCGAAGTGGCCGGGGAAGTCCCGGTCGAACAGCGCCTCCGTCAGCGCGAACTCGCAGCGGCCCGCACCCCGCAGGGCCAGCAGGGCGAGCGGGTCCAGGTCCAGCAGCGACACCTTCTTGGTGATCTCCATCCCGCGGCCGTCGGTGTCGGCGTACGCCTTGCCCAGCCGTTCCAGGTCGAAGCCGAGGCTGTCGCCGGCGAGCAGGCCGTTGCGCAGGCTCTCCCAGTACCTCGGCTGGATGTAGCCGCCGTCGCCGTTGGTGACGCCCCGCTCGAACTGGAAGGCCCGTTCGGCGGAGCGCGCCGTCTCGTACGCCAGGTTGTACGTCTGGAAGTACAGCCCGGCCATCCGCCCGGCCATCCAGTGGTAGAGCTGGGCGCCCGCGAACTTGTCCGTCATGAACGCGACGACCGACTCCTGGTTCGCGATCTCCTGTGTCACGACGTCGAGTTCGCGCTTGGCGATCGTCACCTGGAGCTGGGCGGCGGCCACCTGGTGGCCGAGCTGGGTCACGTCGCTCTTGGCCATGGCGAGCTGGAGACCCCACTCCTGCGCCGCGCGCTCCTGCTCCGACCGCACGCCGAGCAGCTCGCCGAGCGTGCTGAAGCCCTCGGCCAGCGTCGAGGAGACGTCCGCCACCTTGTCGAGGGCGTCTCCGACCTGCTGCCGCCCCACTCCGTACCGAAGATGAACGGGCCGAGCAGCGCCTGCGGCGCGCCCAGCGCGATCGCCGCGCCGATCTTCAGGCCGCCCGCGACGAAGTGCGCGTCGGAGCCCCGCTTCATCCGGTCGAGCTGGTCCTTCTGGAGCTGCGAGATCCCGTCGGCGATCAGCTTCTCGTAGTGCTGCACCCGCGCGGTCGCGCCGTCCCTGCTCGCCTCCACCTCGGCCAGGCTCTCCGTGGCGGCGTCGATCTGCGCCTCCTTGACGCCGCGCGTCAGGGCGAGCATCGAGCCCTCCTGCCGGTTCTGCAGCAGGGCGAGCTCCTCCGCGTCGCGCCGTCACGACCTCGACGTCCTCGGCCGAGAGCCCGAGAGACAACCTCGCGACCACGTCGGGATCCGCTTCCGGCGCGAACAGCCGGTAGAACTCGTCCGGCGCGACCTTGAGATGGCGCAGGTACATCGTGAACTGCTCGGCCACCAGCGAGAACGGCAGCCCGAACGGGTGGCGGGCCGCCCGCAGCCGCTCGTACGGCTCGCTCCCGACGACCGTCTCCAGCACCTCGTTGACGATGTCGAGGTAGGGCGACTCGGTGAACGTGTGCTCGGCGTCGAGCGGGATCTTCCCCAGATCAGGACGCCGCGCCAGCAGGCTCGGATCCCGGAAGGCGCCCTCCAGCAGCCGGAGGAGATCTACCAGATAGGCGGCCGGTGAGTAGACCGACCGGGCCTCGTCGCCCTCCCAGAAGTCGAGGTCACCGAAGAGCTGCTGGTAGCTGGGTAATGAACCATCCTTGCGCACTCGTGATCCCCCTAAACGGATCCCCGTGTTCAGCCGACTCATGCTCGCCTAGCTTTGGGGGCAGGACTACTGGCCGCCGAGGTAAGTTTCTTGAACTCGGTTCGGTTTCTGAAATAACCAGGGCGGCGTCGCGGTTGCACGTCTCATGGCTCTTCCGCTCTCCATCCTTGACCTTGCACACATCGGAGAAGGGGAGACGGCGGGCGACAGCTTCCGTGCCAGCGTGACCCTGGCGCAACGTGCGGAGGAGTGGGGCTACCAGCGGATCTGGTACGCGGAGCACCACAACATGCCCTCCATCGCTTCCTCCGCCACCAGTGTCCTCATAGCCCACGTGGCCGCACAGACCCAAACGATCCGCCTCGGGGCCGGCGGCATCATGCTGCCCAACCACGCCCCGCTGACCATCGCCGAACAGTTCGGCACCCTCGAAACCCTGCATCCGGGGCGCATCGACCTCGGCCTCGGCCGGGCGCCGGGCAGCGACCAGCAGACCATGCGCGCCATGCGCCGCAACCCCGCCTCCTCCGACGCCTTCCCTGAGGACGTCCTGGAACTGCAGGGCTACCTGACCGGCCAGTCCCGCATCCCGGGCGTGGACGCGACCCCGGGCAAGGGCACCGACGTGCCGCTCTACATCCTCGGCTCGTCCCTGTTCGGCGCCAAGCTCGCCGCCGCCCTCGGTCTCCCGTACGCCTTCGCCTCCCACTTCGCCCCAGCCGCGCTGGAGGACGCCGTCGCCCTTTACCGGCGCGAGTTCAAACCGTCCAGGCAGTTGGAGCAGCCGTACGTCATCGCCGGGGTCAACGTCATCGCGGCGGACACCACGGACGAGGCGGAGGCGCAGTTCCTGGCCATGAAGCGCACCAGGGTGAGCCGGTTCCTCGGCCGCGGCCAGACGTTCACCGAGGAGGAGGCCGACCTCGTCCTCGCCTCACCCGCCGGTCAGCAACTCCTGCAGATGGCCAAGTACTCCGCCATCGGAACCGCCGACGAGGTGCAGGACTACCTCGACCGCTTCGCCAAGCAGGCCCAGGCCGACGAGCTGATCGTCGTCTCCGCGGCCCCCGACCGGAGAGCCTGGCTACGCTCCATCGAATTGCTGGCCCCGGGAACATCCGGCGCCTGACGGCGGTTACATCATTCGTGGCCGGTGTGCCCAGTGTCCCCGGGCCTCACCTATTGCCTTCGCGGAATACCGTCCGGCTGGAGCCGCGTTGCGCCTTTCGCCGAGAGGCGACACGCACACCGGTACGCACTCGTCAACCGAAGGCCCCGCCAGATCTCTGGCGGGGCCTTCGGTCTGACCGGCGACACCTCATCCCACCATGACCAGTTCCACCCCGGCGTCCTTCAACGCCACGGCGAGGTCATCGGGCGGCAGGGCTTCGGTGACCAGGACCGATACTCGGTCGAGGCCGCAGATGTGGACGAATGCGCTTCTGCCGAACTTCGACGAGTCGGCCACGATGATGACCCGTGTGCCGGCGTCGATCATCTGGCGGATCATCTGGGCTTCGTGCAGGTTGCTGGTGGACAGTCCGCCGCCGGTCGAGATGCCGCCGACGCCGATCACAGCGGTGTCGGCGCTGATGCCGTCGGTGTCGGCGAACGCCACCGGCCCGATGGTGACGTTGGACGGGATGCGGCAGGTGCCGCCGATGACATAGAGGTCGCGCACGGCTTCCTGCGGGATCTCGGCGGGCAGGCGGAGGTTGTTCGTCACCACGGTGAGGTCGCGCTTGCCGGTGAGGGCCCGGGCCACCGCGAGCGTGGTCGTGCCGCCGTTGACGATCAGGGTCTCGCCGTTGGAGATGAGCTTCGCCGTGGCGATGCCGATGGCCTGCTTGGCCGGGTGGTGCACGGCCGCGCGGCTGTCGAAAGGAGAGTCGGCCGTGGCCAGTTCGTCGGTGTGCATCGCGCCACCGTGGGTGCGGGCGATCAGCTGCCGCTCCGCGAGGTGGTCGAGGTCGCGACGGATGGTGTCCATCGACACGGCGAAGCGTTCTGCCAGCTCGGCGACCGTGGCGTGACCGCGTTCGCGAACGTGCCTCACGAGTTCGGCGCGACGTCTGCCAGGCAGTGCCGTATCCTGCATGATCCGCTCCTGAGGAATGCGGCTAGTTGCGGTTAGTTCCCGGATTTTGCGACATTACCGTTGACCGCATTGTTAAACCAAGCATATTCTCGCAGATATCGGCGAACATGCCTAGCGCAAACAGCAGGCAAACGCAACACGTCGCCCCCCGAACCACTGCGTTCAGGCTCCTGCGCCCGAGGAGAAGCGATGAAATCCAGCAATCCCCGACCTTTCAGTCGGCGCGCCACCCTCAGCCCTGCGGTTACGGTGCCGCTGTTGTCCGCCTGTGGCTCCTCTTCAGGCGGCGGCACCGGCAGCGTCGAGCTGACCTCGTCGCCGCGGCACCGATCGTGGTCGCCGTACCGCTCGTCGTGCTCCTGATGATCTTCCGGCGCCGGATCGGACAAGGCATGACCGCAGGGGCGGTGAGAGGCTGATGACCCGCGACTGGCGCGCCACGTACGAGCAGGTCGCCGCCGCCGTCCTGGACGACGCCCCCGCCGCCCGCCCACTGCTCGCCGGCTTCAACACCTGCGTCGACCACGTCTACCGGCTCGATCCCCCGGCACTCGACCGGCTGACCGAGGCGGCGCGCGCCGACCGCGGGCCGCTCGCCGCCCTCTCGGGCGAGGTGCTGCGCCGCATCCTGGACGGCCGCGACGGCGAGGTGTTCGTACCCGCGCCCGAACTGCGGCCGGCGCTCGACGAACTGCTCGGCCCGCCGGCGGCGCGCCAGGTCGGCGGGACGGGCGCCCAGGCCGCCTGGGTGCTGGCCGTCCTGAACGCGCCCAGCGTGCTCGCCCTCGCCGACCGCAGCGCCGAGCAATTGGCCGTACTGCACCCCGCCATCGGCCTGTGCGACGACGGTACGGTGCGGCCCGTGGCTGGCACGGCTGCCCATGGCGTCCCGGCCAAACCGCCCCACTACATCCTTGAGTACGTGGCAGGCACCCGCTGGCACGCGGGCACCGTACGCCGGTCCAGCCGGATCATCGTCCGGCTCTCCGAAGACGGAATCGAGCGGGACGAGGCGTTCGCCGCGCTCGGCCCCGCGCTGGCCGAGACCGCTGGTGCGGGACTCGTCTCCGGGCTCAACGGCGTGCCCGACGCGGATCACACCGCCCGGACCTGGCTGCGCGACCTGGCCGCGAGCTGGCGGACGGCCGGGCTCCCATGGGTGCATCTCGAGCTCGCCGAGTATCCGCGGCCTGGCGCGCTCGCCGAGGTCAGCGCCGCGTACACCGGGATTGCCCACACCCTCGGGCTCAGCCTCGCCGAGCTGTCGATCATGCGACCGGCCGGCGATCCCGCCGCCGCGGCGCGCGAGCTGGCCGAGCACTACCGGTTCGACCGGGTGTTCGTGCATGCCGACGCCTGGTCGCTGGTCGTGCACAGGGGCGACCCTGAGCCGGCCGCCGGCGCGCTGCGCATCGGCAACCTGCTCGCCGCCTCCCGCGCCCGCCACGGAAGACCCACAGCCGACCTCGGCCTCGACCCGGCCGTGACGTTCACGGACGACCGGCCCGAGGGAAGGCCGCTCGGCGACGGCTGGCACGCCGAGTGCGTGCCGACGCCGTACCTGTCGCGCCCCGCCGCCACGATCGGCCTCGGCGACACATTCGTCGCCGGGGTACTGCTCGCCGGCTGCCTGCCCGCCAACCCTGACGTACCCCCCAAGCCCTATGTCCGCCTATCACCTGGAGACATTCCATGAAACCGCTCATAGATCCTGGCAAGGTCCGTGGCCTGCAGCGCGTCACCAGCGCCGACGGATTCTTCCTGATCTGCGCCCTCGATCACCTGTCCGACTTCGCCGAACTGCTCGCCCCCGACCCGGCGACCGTCACCTTCGCCGATGTCGTCACCGCCAAGGACGCGGTGGTCCGCGCCCTGGCCCCGTCGATCTCGGCCGTACTGCTCGATCCGCTGTACGCCCTCGGCCATCTCGTGGCCTCCGGCGCGGTGCCGGGGAGCGTCGGGCTGATGTCGAGCATCGAGGACGAGGACTATCGGCATCTGGAGGGCCCACGCCGTACCCGGCTGCGCGAGAACTGGAGCGCCACCCGGATCAAGATGGCCGGCGCCGACATGTGCAAGCTGCTGTGGTTCTACCGCCCCGACGGTGATCGAGTCGTCGCCGAGCAGCAGCGGAAGCTCGTGACCGACCTCGCCGCCGAGTGCGCCGAGCTGAGCCTGCCGCTGGTGGTCGAGCCGATCTGGTACCCGCTGCCGGACGAGGACCCGACCACAGCCGAGTGGAAGGCCCACCGGGTGCGCGGCATCATCGCCTCCGCCGCGGCCGCCAACAAACTCGGCGTCGACATGCTCAAGGTGGAGTTCCCCGGCTACGTCGACACGCCGGAAGGACGCGCGCAGGCCGCCGCCGCCTGTGCGGAGCTGGACGGGATGGTGAGCGTGCCGTGGGTGATCCTGTCCGCCGGGGTGGAATATGCGGACTTCAAGACACAAGTCGAGATCGCGTGCCAGGCCGGCGCCGCCGGCTACCTCGCCGGCCGCTCGATCTGGCGCGACGCCGTGTCCACCCACGACGCCGAGGCCCGCGACCAGGCCATCCGGGCGGCCAGGGCACGGCTCGAAGAGCTCAACGCCGTGACGCGCCGGTACGGTCGCTCCTACACGCCGGCCCGGCCGCTCGACGAGGTGGTCAAGGAACTTCCCGCCGAGTGGTACCGAACCTGGCACGCTGACCTGGGAGCACATGCATGACCATCTATCCCCTACCCGCGAACACCCCACGATCGTTCTACCGCGGTGCCGGACGCATCGCCCAGTTCCGCGGGATCCCATCCGCCGATGATCCCTATTATCCGGAGGACTGGGTCGCCTCGACCACCAGCCGGTTCGGGGCGGCGCCCGCGGGACTGACCACGCTGCCCGACGGCCGGTCCCTTGCCAAGGCGATCGCCGACGATCCCGTGTGGTGGCTGGGGGAACGGCACGTCGCGGAGCACGGCGCCGACCCCGCGATCCTGGTGAAGCTGCTGGACGCGGGGGAACGGCTACCGCTGCACGTGCACCCCGATCGGCGCTTCGCCGCCGCCCATCTGGCCTCGCCCTATGGAAAGACCGAGGCATGGGTGGTCGTCTCGGCCGAACCGGAGGCGGCGGTACATCTCGGCTTCGCCCGGGACGTCGAGCCGGACGAACTGTCCCGCTGGGTCGCGGACCAGCGGATCGACCAGATGCTCGACGCCACGAACCGCGTGCAGGTGCGGGCCGGCGACGCCATCGTGTGCCCCGCCGGTCTGCCGCACGCCATCGGGGCCGGGATCCTCCTGGTCGAGGTGCAGGAGCCGACCGACTTCTCCGTACTGCTCGAATGGGAGGGCTTCGCCATTGACGGCCCGGCCAACGGGCACCTGGGACTCGGCTACGACCAGGCGCTCGGCTGTGTCGACAGAAGCGGCTTGGGCGCGGAACGGCTGACCGAGCTACACCGAGCCCGCCCCTCGTCCGGCGACGACCGGCCCGGAGTCCGCCGCCTCTTCCCCCAGCTCGCCGACGAGTTCTTCGCGGCCGAGAGGCTGCGCCCCGATCCCGTCAGCGTGCTGGAACCGGCGTACTCCGTCGTCACAGTCACCTCCGGCGACGGGACCATCACGAGCGAACAGGGCCCGCCGGTCCCGGTCAAGGCCGGAGACACGCTGCTCGTCCCGTACGCGGCCGGATGGTGCACCCTGCGCGGCGAGACTACGGCCGTACGCTGCAAACCATCCCCAACCCTCTAGTCGTTCTTGGTCAGGGTGCCGGTCTTGGCGTCAACCTTGACCCCCTGCCAAGTGCCGTCCGGGGTGGCGACATCGACATCCCAGACGAGGAGATCGTTGTTGTTGTACCTGTCCAGGCTCATATGACTGATCTTGCCGTGCACCGAGGAGGACACCTTCTCCACCGCGTCCTTGAAGGTGAGCTCGGCATCCTTGATGATGCCCATGACCCTGGCCTTCTCCCCCTTGCCAGTGTCTTTGACCCTGGGTCCCGAGACCACCTTCCCTGCCGCGTCTACCTCCAGTAGCCGCTCGGTGCCGTCGGATCCGGCCAGCTGGACCTCCCAGAGCTGGCCGCCGTTCTCCGACTGAACCGAGAGGACCGTGGAGCCCTTGACGGCGTCCATGGCCGCGGCGATCGCCTTCTCGAGACTCGCCATACCGCCGGATCCCTGAGCGGGGTCACCCGATGGCGCCGACGTTGAGGTAAGGCCGACGGCGGCGCCCTCTGCGGGCGCCGCCTTGACGGCACTGGACTGAGTGTCGGCGCTCCCGCAGGCCGCAGCCACGAGCAGAGCAGAGCCGGTGAATATGATGGTCTTTATCCGTCTTCCAGCCTTCATACTGATGACGCTGCCCGGGACTCCATAAAGGCACGCCCGAAAGTCGGGCAACAGGCTCCTGCTTGTGGAAATACGCTGGCAGACCTCGGCAGGTAGCGGCCCCGCCAGGCGGCGTCACCTACACGACTGATCGATGCGCTTGAGCGGCGCGCCTCGATGCTCGCCGCCCCGGACGTTCACCCTCGGGTCGCGAGGCGCATCCCGCGACACTCGCAGATCTCGATGACCATGAACGTCTACCCCCAGATCGCCGGCCCAGAGACCCGCAAGGCCCTCGACCACCAAAATTGTCGGCCCAGCAGGCCATGATCAGTAGCTCACGTGTCCTCTGCGCTCTTGAAGGAGTGCCATGGCTGCTACCGACGACGATGTCGGATGGTGGGTCGTCGGCTATGACGGGTGGACAGACCTCGACCTGATCCGCGCCCGGCTCGCCGCGGGTGCTGACCCCAACTCCGGCGTGCGCATCTTTGAAAAGCCGCTCCACATCGCGGCTGAGCAGGGATCGCCTGAAGTGGTCGCCGAACTGGCCAGGCGCGTCGACGACGTCGACGCCGAACATCGAGGCCGTACCGCGCTCTGGATGGCCGTCTTCGAAGGCCGCGTGGACAACGCCCGAGCTCTCCTCGCCGCTGGAGCGGACCCGTGGCGCCTCATGATGGACGGCTGGTCCCCCGGCCGCCTCAGCCTGGCCGGCCCCACCCCCGACCTCTTCCCCGACCCCTCACCGGAGACCGGCCTGTCCGAGGCCGAGGCCTCCGCCGCGGCGGAGGCCAGACGTCTGATCCCCGCGCTGGGAGACTTCTCTTACGGCGGCCTGAGCCTGGCCTGCGTGGCCGACGTCAGCGCAGCCGAGGCAACAGCGCGCCTGGAAGCCGCACCTGCCGACGACGTGGACATCGACGTTCTTTACGAGGCCTGGTGGAACGTCCCGGACGCCGAGAGGATCGTCGGCATCACGGACGTGCCCGGCGGCTGCGTCATCACCCAACCCTGGGGTCTCACCCCGTCCACGCCCGGCGTCGTCAAGCGCGTCTCACGGGGCACGGTCTGCTACAGCATGTACGCCAATCCCAAAGGCGGCATCTTCGGGCACATCGCCCGACACGGCGTGGTCGTAGCCTGGGAGCCGGACAGCGCCTACATGGTCCCCCCTGACGCCGTGGCCGACAAGATCCTCGCTGCCCACCTCTACCGCAACCACCCTGTAGCGTTCTGCTGCGCCGGTGCGAACCTGCGCCCGGCCGACGCCCGGCCGATCATCGGCCCGGCCGACAGCTGGCTGCGGCTGCCCGAGCGGGACTACTGATCCCAAGACATCGGTGACGGGTGCTGTCGTCGGTCATCCTTTCGTGCGGCATCGCGCGTCGGGAGGCTGGGATTAGTCCCGGTGGGATATGTCCGTTGCCGAGCAGCGGTATCGGGCTGTGCCGGCGGTGCTGCCGGCGGTGTGCAAGAACGCGACACGAAGTTCTGGCCGGGCGGACCGAACCTTTCGACACGTCACCGGAGTCGGTAACGGTCGAGAGGAGTCGCCTTGGATCGCAATGACAGCTTCCGCGAGTTCGTCGCCGGCCATCAGCAGGCGCTGATGCGCACCGCGTACCTGCTCACGGGAGATGCCCACCAGGCCGAGGACCTGCTGCAGAGCGCCCTGCTCAAGGTGCTCCGACGCTGGTCCAGGCTGTCGCGCGTCGAGCACCCCGAGGCGTACGTGCGCAAGGCGCTGCTGAACCAGTACATCTCGTGGCGGCGGCACCGGGTCAGGACCGAGCTGCCGACCGCAGACCCGCCCGACCGGCCGTACTCGAGCGAGGACTCCACCATCGTGCGGCTCGTCATGCGCCGGGCTCTCATGCGATTGCCACCCCGGCAGCGGGCGGTGATCGTTCTGCGCTACTACGAGGACCGGACCGAACGTGAGACAGCTGAGCTGCTGAACTGCTCGATCGGGACGGTGAAGAGCCAGGCCCACTACGCACTGGCCCGTTTACGCGAACTGGCGCCCGAACTGGCGCCGAAACTCGCCGACCTGGAAGCCGAGGAGGCCTACCGATGACCTGGCTACGGAACGTGCTCGTCGACCTGGCCGACGAATCTCCACAGGTGGACCTGGCCGAACGCACGATCGCGACGCGTGATCGCAGGCGGCGTAGCGTGATGTCGTCTCTCGCGGCGGCCATGGTTGTGATCACCGCTCTTGGTGTGACGGCCGCCGTCCGGCTACTGCCGAACGGATCGCAGGAGGCCGCTTCCCAAGGCGACCTGCCGGCGCGCGGAGTGGGGCCGCTGAGCCACGCGTACAAGACCTTCTGCAAGCCGGACCGGGGAAAAGCGCCGTCGGGCTGCCGGGACGGGGGCTGGCGCGTGGTCACGCGGAGCGGGAAGGCCTACTACGTCACCGAGGCGCTGCCCAGCCTCAGCCCTGGGCGTAGCGGACTGCGGGACAGCCCACTGGCGATCAGCCGGGACGGCCGGAAGATCGCCTACTACAGCGCCAAGGAAGGGACCTTCCAGGTCCGCGACCTGGCCTCGGGCCGGCGTACGACGGCCGCCGACAAGGTGCCGAAGAGCTGGCTGGGCAGCATCTCGCACCTGATGCTGTCGGACGACGGCCGGTTCGTGGCTTTCAGCAAGGTCCCGGACTTCAAAGACCCCGCGCTGCTCATCGACATGCGCGACAGAGTCGTCCGCCAGTTGCCGAACCGCTGGGTCCCCATCGGCCTGTCACAGGACGGCGCCACCATCACGCTCGCGGAATACTCGCCCAACTCGCAGCTGCGAACGATCTCGAACCTGTGGCCGTCCTCATCGGCGGGCAACTCCACATCGGTCATCCTGCCGAAGCACTACCACTTCAGCCCGCTCGCCCCCGACGGGAAGACCGTCGCGGTGATCGAGGACCGCAGCACCGCCGAGAAGCCCTGCCGTCATGGCGACCTCGCCCTCATGGACACGTCCACCGGCAAGAAGCGGAAGACGACCGCCATCAGCGGCCTGTCCCCGGACGTCTCCCAGATCTCGCTGCGCACCTGGCTCAGCGCCGACGAGGTAACCGCTCTCACCACGTCCGTGCGGTGCAGACCGGCATCCGAAGTGCCGGACGACGAGCCCGCGGTGGTCGACCCGCCGTCCCTGGCCATGACCGCCTATGCGGTGAACGTAAGGACCGGTAAAGCCAGGAAGCTCGCCACGTACAAGGCGCAGAACTTCTTCGGCATCGTCCTACCTGGCCCCCCCGGGGCGCTCTGACCTCAGGTTTCACATTCGCTTTGGCCGGCTCCGAACGTCCACGTCGCCACTGAGATCGCCTGTCGCCTATGTTGTGGCACAGAAACGGCAGGCATCTCATGGGACCAGACACACCTCTCGTTCAGCCTCAATCTTCCTGCCGCTTCCAGAACTGACGCGGTGCATACCCGCTTCGTCGAAGCCAGTGTTCTGTATAGACAATCCGATCAGCTTCGACAACGGTCAGCGGGCCGGACGGCGGTTCGTCGAGCGGGCGCGAACGCTCCACATGATCCGACTGCCACCTGAACGCAGGCCAGTAGTGCGAGAACTCCGGATCATCCATCCCGAGAACGCGGGCTCGTCCGAAGACCTGGGCGCCTCGGCTGCTGGCCTGTCCCACCAGCGGGGCGAATATGCCGATCGAGACCCTGGGGTCCGCGGCTACGTTCCGCATCTTGGGAGACGTGGGCACCGCCGTGAACATGAGCGCGAAGCCCAGGTGGAAGTAACGCACGGGGGTCGCCAGCGGCCCGTCAGCCCCGGATGTCGCCAGGACACACATGTTCTGCGATGAGAGCAGGTTCAGGATGCGCTCTTCCAGCAGTTCTCTGTCCAGGCGCTTGGTTGGTGACGGACCAGCCAGCCATTCATTGGTAACGGGCATGGCAGAGGGTCTCATAGGACATACAAGGGTCCGGCACGGTACCCCTGATTGCAAAAGGCCCCTCGCGATCATCACGAGGGGCCTTCTAGCTGGGAGCCGCCTTCGGGATTCGAACCCGAGACCCCTTCATTACGAGTGAAGTGCTCTGGCCGACTGAGCTAAGGCGGCGTGCCGTACAGCGTGAATGAGTCTACAGGAGCCCAAGGGGTTCTTGCTCCCTTCGATCAGCCGATGCCCGGACAGAATGTCCCGTCCTGGGGTGGCGTGCCCGTCAGCAGGTAGTGGTCCACGGCGTCGTCCACGCAGGTCGAGCCGTTGAAGTACGCCGTGTGCCCGTCGCCGTCGTAGCCGAGGAACACGC
This sequence comes from Nonomuraea sp. NPDC049269, assembly GCF_043197155.1. NCBI lineage: Bacteria > Bacillati > Actinomycetota > Actinomycetes > Streptosporangiales > Streptosporangiaceae > Nonomuraea > Nonomuraea sp. NPDC049269. The sequence goes on along the minus strand of NZ_JBICSO010000011.1, from coordinate 59,049 downwards.
CCGAGTCGAGTTCGTCCGCCAGGGCCTGCGCCCACTCGTACGGGGTGGCCGGGTCGCGTTCGGTGCCGATGACCAGGATCGGGGCGGCGCCTTTGGCGGTGAGTGGGCGGTTTATCAGTGTCGGTTTGGCGGGCCAGAAGGCGCACGGGAGCGAGCTCCACATGAGGTAGGCGCCGAACCTGGGCGCCTCGCGTTCGGCCTGCGCCGCCGCGGTCGCGTAGGCGGCGGCGTTCTTGGGATAGGGGCTGTCTACGCAGTTGATGGCCATGTTGGCCTCGGTCTGGTTGGAGTAGACGCCGTTGTTGTGTCTGTCGATGAGTTGGTCGGCGTTGCGGAGGAGCAGTTTGCCGTCGCCTTTCAGGGCTTGACGGAACGTTTCGGTGAGCTCGGGCCAGGAGCCGCGGTCGTAGAGCGGGGTCAACGCGCCGAGCGTGGCCAGCGCCTCGGTGGCCTGCCGTCCCTCGCCGGGCAGCGGGCTGGCGTCCGTGCGGTGCAGCAGGTCGGTGATCTCGGCCAAGACGCCGTCGACGGTACGGCTGCGGAACGGGCAGTTGCCTTCGGTCAGGCAGGACTCTATGTACGCATGGAGGGCGCGCTCGAAACCCATGGCCTGGTCGGCGTTGAGCTTCAGGCGGGAGACGGCCGGGTCTAGAGCGCCGTCGAGGACGAGGGCTCGGACCTTGCCGGGGAACATATCCGCATATACCGCGCCCAGGAAGGTGCCATAGGACTTGCCGAGGTAGGTCAGTTTCTGGTCGCCGAGTGCCTGGCGCAGCGCGTCCATGTCCCGGGCGGCGTCAACGGTGCCCACATGCGGCAGCAAGCGGCCGGCCCCGGCCTGGCAGCCCTTCGCGAACTCGCGTGAGCCCTGCTCGAGCGCGGCCCGCTCCTGCGGTGTGTCGGGGGTGGCGTCCAGGGCGATGAACGCATCGAGCCGCGCGTCGCTCAGACACTCGATCGGCGCCGACTCACCCACACCGCGTGGATCGAACCCCACGACGTCGAACCGTTCGCGTACCTTCTCGCTCATGATCGATCGGGCGGCCCGCGCATAGCGGACGCCGGAACTTCCAGGACCGCCCGGGTTGACGACCAAGGAGCCGATCCGGTCGCCGGTGGCCGGCAGCCGGACCACACCGATCTTGATGTGCTCCCCGTCCGGGGCGCCGTAGTCGAGCGGCACCGAGAGCTTCGCGCACTCGAACCCGTCCCCGCAGTCGGACCAGCGCAGCCCGCTCGCCGGCTCCTCTGTCGAGGCACAGCCGGAGGCGAACAACACAGTCGCGGCGACAGCGATCAGTGCTCGGAACCACACGCTCCGCAATCCTACGCGCTTCCCACCTCCCAACTGCCCGGCCCCCCAACTACCCGGTCCTCAACAAACCGACGGGCGCTCCGCGCGGCATCTGGGCCAGGCAAGCCTTGCCACCCCCATGCCATCCCCGGCCTTCGCCAACTCGCGAGCACAACCGCGAGCGTGAAAGTTCACGAGCACCGCCCGTGAACTTTCACCCGTTGCCCCTGGTAGAGATACCCGTTGTCCGTCGTGGAGCTACTCGCCGGGAGCCGGCGGGCCGCCGTCCTCTCCGTACATCTTGTCGTGCTGCTGCCGTGGCGAGCAGACCGAGGCGGACGGACACGCACAGCGCCTTCCACCGTCGTCCAGCCGGACCGTCACCGTGTCCGCCGGAACGTTATGCCCGAGGACACTTCCCTCTCCCTGCGGCGTGCTCACCCGGCTTCCGGTGCGCGGCATTCTGCTACGGGTCTCGACATAGAGCGGATGCTCGTACTTGAGACAGCACATCAGCCGCCCACACGCCCCGGCGATACGCAGAGGATTGACCGGTAGGTCCTGGTCCTTGGCCATGCGTACGGAGACCGGCTCGAAGTCCTTGAGGAACGTGGCGCAGCACAGGTCGCGGCCACATGGGCCGATGCCGCCCTGCAAACGTGCCTCGTCACGCGGGCCGATCTGGCGCAGCTCCACCCGGGCCCGCAGGTTGCGGGCCAGGTCCCGGACGAGCGCGCGGAAGTCGACCCGATGCGGAGCGGAGAAGTAAACCGTGTAGACATTGTCCTGATCGAGGTAGTCGACGCCCACCACCTTCATCGGCAGCTCGTGCCGTTTGATCAACCGCTTGGACACGCTGCGGGCCTCGGCCCTGCGGCGCTTGTTGGTCTCGTCGCGGGAGAGGTGCTCCTCTCCCGCTATGCCCGCACACACCGGCATTCCGTCGATGTCTTCACTCGAATATTGCGGCGCCCACACGCACTCCGCCACCTCAGGACCCGAGTCGGTCGGGACCAGCACCTTGTCGCCCACCTTGGGGGTGTGGCCACCGGGATCGAGGTAGTAGAGCCGCCCGTAGCGGGTGAAGCTCACGGCCATGATCATTCCCATGGGCTAGAGCTCGCCTCCTGACGGCCTAGGGGGTTGGTACGGCCTTCGGATGCCACATTACGTGTGCGGGCACGCGCAGCGTGAGAGCCCTACTCCGTCGGAGGGCCGCAGACTTTGCCCTTAAGAAGGGAGATGCCATAGTGCGTCCGAAGCGTGACCCGCTCAGTCATGCACTTGCTGTTGATGACGATCGCGACACCGGGGAGGCCCTGCAGCTTGGTGATCACCTTGTCCCAGTCAGCATCCGGCCTCAACTGAAGGCGGAACGACTCCGGCATGTCCGATTGCTTGGTGGCCTGAACGAGTGCCTTGTTGCCCTTGTAGCTGCGCTGGAAATTCTCGTATGCCTCCTGCCGGCTCTCGAAATGTGTCGACTGAACGCCGGGTATCGCGCCGATCTCCGTGCCCAGAGCTCTCCGCTGGGCAGGTGTGACGGCCTTACCGTATTTGACGAACTTGGGAGCGGAACGCGTCGAGTCGGGCGCGGCAACGGCTCCGCACGACGCTATGCTCGATTGCTCTCCGCAGAGAAAGGCAGAGACATCTGCTGTCTTCTCCGGTCCTGAGCCGATCAGGTCGGCGGCTTCCCCCGGAAACGTGATGTCGCTCACGCCTTCCATGGACTTCATCTTGCCCAGCGACACCTTCGAATCGGCTCCCGGCCGCAGTTTGACCTGAAACGAGGGAAGCAGGTCGGTCGCGTCGATCGCGTCAAGCAGCGCCTTTTCGTCGGCGTAGTCTCGGCGGAAGCGCGCATAGGCCTGATCCTTACTCACGTATTGCACCTGTATCACCCCTGGCGCCTCCCTCAGAGCATCCATGACCGCCTTTGTCTGCTCAGCGGTCACGCTGCCTCCAGGACAGGTTTGGCTCGGCGACAGCTTCCCGCACAGGAAGATGGATACATCCGTGGATTTCTGATCGGCAGGTGCGTTGGCTACCCCCGCTCGCTGTTCGCCGCCGGGAGAGAACTGTTCGCCACCGGGCGAGATGAGCACGGCGGCGGTCACGGCCCCCGCGAGCACGACCGCCCCCGCCGCAGCCAGCAGCCGGAAGTCGACCCGCACCCGAGGCCGCCCCGTCGACTGCAGGGGGCTCAGCGTGCTGGTGTCAACGGTCGCCCCCGCCTCGGCCAGCGCCTCGCGCAGGCGGTCTTCCACAGGGCTGTTCATGAATCCTCCCCAAGTGCTCGGCCGAGGGCGGCGAGCCCTCGCGCGATCGTGGACCTGGCGGTGCTCCCGCTGATCCCCATGGTCTCGGCGATCTCCTGATCGGACAGGTCGAGGTAGTAGCGCAGCGTCAGCGCCTCGCGCTGCCGGTCCGGCAGTCCTCGCAGGGCACGCAGCACCTCGCGACGCTCCTCGCTCAGCAGGGCCGCGCTCTCCGCCGACCAGACAGGCGGTTCGTACGGCACGGCGCGGCGGAAAACCGTCGCCCGCCTCCGCATCACCGACCGGCAGCCGTTGAACACCGCCGATCGCACATAGGTCAGCGCCTTGTCCGGATCTCGCAACCTCCCTCGGCCCGCGTGGGTACGGGTGAACGCCTCCTGGACGACGTCTTCGGCGGTCGCCTGATCACCGACCATGACCAGCGCCAGCCGGACGAGACCCACATGATGCTCGGCGAAGATCGCCGCGACATCGACGCGTTTCCGTATCAGAGCCCCTCCAGGGGACAGCTGCTCGACTTTCACATAACAGAGACGCCCCACAGCCCCATCTGCTGCTCTGGTCACACGCCTTTTACCGAGTGGTTTTACGGCCAGCCCGGTGGGCCCCACCCTCCGTACGGAGCTGGCCCCCGTCCAGGGGCACGCTCCTGCGGTTTACCGGGCTGGGCGCCGTGACGTGCGTCTTCTTGGCCGTCTGCTTCGATATCCGGCCACCCCGAGCCGACAGACCGCCACCCGGCGCCCCAAGCCAACCGACCGCCATACGACGGACCAAACCGACCGAGCCAACAACCCGCCTACGCGGCGGACCGGAGGGACAGCATCATCGCCTCGACCGCGATCTGCGGGTTGACGTTGGCGTCCAGGCGTTCGCGGCACCGCATGATCGCGTCGATCCGCCGCAGCGTCTCCTCCGGCGTCGACACCTTGGCCAGTTGGTCGAGGTCGAAGCGGATGTCGTCGTTGGCCAGCTCAACCCCGGCCGAGAACTGCATGGCCAGCACGTCCCGATAGAACGACACCAGCTCCAGCAGAGCGGCGTCGAGCGAGTCCCGCTTGATGCGTGTGGCGCGTGACTTCTGCCGGTCCTCCAGCTCCTTCAACGCCCCAGCGCCACCCCGCACCAACCCGCGGTTGAGGCCCTTGCCCGTGGATCCCTCGCCGTAGATCTTGCGCAGCTCGGTGGTCTCCGTCTCGTTGAGCGCGGCCGTCGCCGCCGCGGCCTCTTCCTCGGCCGTTTTGACCAGGCGTTCGGCGGCCGAGATGCACTCGCCGACCCCGGACAGCGAGCGGGGGATGGCCAGGACGGCCTCGCGGCGCCGGCGTACGCCTTCGTCCAGGGCCAGCGCCCGAGCCCGGCTGATGTGCCCCTGAGAGGCGCGGGCGGCGAAGTGAGCGGTGTCCCAGGGCACGCTGTCGCGGGTGGCCAGCACGTGGGCGACGGCCTCCGTGCGGGGGGTGGCCAGGGTGACCACGCGGCAGCGCGACCGGATGGTGATCATCATGTCGTCGGCGGCCGGCGAGCACAGCAGCCAGACCGTACGGGGTGGCGGCTCCTCGATGGCCTTGAGCAGGGCATTCGCCGCCGACTCCGTGGCCCGGTCGGCGTCTTCGAACAGGATGACGCGCCAGCGGCCCTGCGTCGGCGCGCCGGCCGCCCGCAGGATGAGCTCGCGCGTCTGCTTGACGCTGTAGGACAGGCCCTGGGGACGTACCGTTTCGAGATCGGGGTGTGAGCCGATCAGCACCTGGTGGCACTGGTCGCAGTGACCGCAGCCGCCGTCGGGGCAGAGCAGCGCCGCCGCGAACGCCCGCGCCGTCTCCTCCCTGCCCGAGCCGGGCGGGCCGGTGAACAGCCAGGCATGCGTCATGCCCGCGCCGCGGCCACCCCCCACGGCGTCGCCCGCCGCCGCTGCGGCGCGCGACAGCACGGCCACCGCCTGGTCCTGACCGACGAGGTCATCGAAGACGCTCACCCGACAAGGCTAGTCGCGGATGGCGGGCATCGTACCGGTGATGTCCTCGGACTCCTGGGGCACCGGATCGGGCAGGATCTCGTGCACCCGATCCTGGATCAGCCGGGTGATCTGCTCGGGCGGCAGCGTCCCGTCGACCACCAGATAGCGGCCGGGATCGGCGGCGGCCAGCGTCCGGAACTCCTTGCGCACCCGCTCGTGGAACTCCAGCGGCTCGGACTCGATCCGGTCCGCCGCGCCGCCCAGCCTGGTCAGCCCCACCTCGGGCGGCGTGTCGATCAGCACGGTGAGATGCGGCACCAGCCCGCCCGTGGCCCAGGCGTTGACCTTGGACACGTCGTCGGGATCGAGCGCCCGCCCCGCTCCCTGGTAGGCCAGCGACGAGTCGACGTAGCGGTCGGAGATCACCAGCGAGCCGCGGTAGAGGGCCGGCCTGATGACCTTCTCGACGTGCTCGGCCCGGTCGGCGGCGTACAGCAGCGCCTCGGCGCGCGCCGACAGCCCGCGTTCGGCCGCGTCGAGGAGGATCGCGCGCAGCCGCATGCCGACCTTGGTCGAACCGGGCTCACGGGTCTGTACGACATCGAACCCCTGGTCGCGCAGCCAGATGGCGAGCAGCCGCGACTGGGTCGTCTTACCCGACCCCTCGCCGCCCTCGAACGCCACGAACAGCCCCGGCACCTGCTCCGCCGCCTCGGACTGCGGCCGTTCGCCACGCACCGCCGCGATCAGGTCCTCGGAGAGCGAGACGCCCTTCCTGTCGTCCATGTGCCGCAGCGCCAGCACGCCGACGACCGTGGCGAGGACACCGCCGATCACCAGCACCAGGTTGGAGCCGTCGAACTGGTAGACCAGATCGCCCAGCCGCAGCGGGTGCGCGCCGAAGAGCGCGGCCAGCGGGTTGGCCACCGCCACCACGAACAGCAGCGTGACCCGCGCGGTCGACTGCAGGAACGAGAACGTCCGGCCGCGCATCGAGTCCTCGACCTCGAGGCCGATGAGCGTGTAGCCGATGATCCACGCGATGCCCGCGCACGCTCCGAGCAGCACGGTCAGCATGACCACGATCACCAGGTTGTGCACAAGGGCGATCGCGATCAGCACCACGCCCGCCACGGTGATCGCCAGGCCGAACAGCCGCCGCCGCGACAGCTCGCGCAGCAGCCGCAGGCCGAAGAACATGCCCAGCGCCATGCCGACGAAGACCGCGGCGAACACCACGCCGTAGGCCGCGTCGCCACCGCCGAGCGCGCCCACGTAGATCTTCGCCACGCCCACGACCGCGCCGCCCGCCGCGAACGCCCCCAGCATGCCGATGATCAGGCCGCGCACCAGCCGGTTGCCGCCGACGAACCGCCAGCCCTCGACGATCTGCTTGAGCACCGACGGGGTGGAGATGGCGCCGTCACGCTTGGGGATGCCCCGCAGCGTGAAGATCAGGAACGCGGACACCAGGTACGCGCAGGCGTTGACGACCAGCGCCGGCCCGGTCGAGTCCATGCCGGACAGGAACGGAACGGCGTTCTTCAGCACGTCGCCCACCACGGACAGCGCCGTGAACAGGATCGCGGCGATCGGCGCGCTGCCGTAGGTGACCAGCAGGTTGAGCTGGTTGGCCGATTCGAGCTGCTCCTTCGGCACCAGGTTGGGGACCGTGGCGTCCTTGGCCGGGACCCAGAACAGGTTGACGCACTCGACCAGGATCGTCGCGACGATGATCCACTGATAGCTGCCGATCAACGGGATCGACAGCACCACGGCGAACCGGGCCAGGTCGGAGGAGAACATCGTCACCCGGCGGTCGAACCGGTCGGCGAACGCTCCCGCGAGCGGCCCGAGCAGGACGGCGGGCAGCATCTTGGCGATGAAGACACCGCCGACGGCCAGTGACTGCGTGCGGTAGTCGCCCTGGGTCAGGTTTCCGGCGAGGGCGGTGAGTGCCAGGATGTTCAGCCAGTCGCCGAGGCTGCACACCGACATCGCCGTCCAGAGCCGGCGGAAAGATGCGTTTGCCAGCACATGTGTCGGTTGGCGTCGGCCACGGGCGGTCATGATGTCAGCGTATCCAGGTGTTCGCCGGAAAAGGGAAGATGGGCGACCAGCCGGATATACCCGGCTGCTCGTCGCTGAGGGTATTACGTATGCGGGCCGACGCGCATGATACACACCTCGAATAGGCCCCCGAAAACACCAGACAGATCCCTCTCGTCTCGTTAGTTCGGTTTGTACGGCCGAGCGAGCTCCACCAAAGGCTGCCAGCCGGCGCGGACCGGCTCAGGCAGCACCAGCTCATCCCACAACTCCACCAGCAGCAGCCCGTCCACATGTTCGAGCAACTCCTCCTGGCTCCCTTCCCGCAACAGCACCGCGTACGCGTCCCGGCGATCCCCGCGATCGGCCAGGTCAAAGACCCTGCCCCCGAGCCGTACGGTGGCCAAGGCCCGCAACGTCGGTAGCCTGCTCAACCGGTTGGGCACGAAGAACGGACGCCCGTCGGCGGCCCGGTGGGTGGTGAACTCGACCTTCACCTCCAGCGTCAGCCGGAACCCGGCGGCGTCGAGGATGCGCCCGGCCGTTTCGAGCGTGGGCGACTTGCGGCCGTGCTCGTAGGCCGACAGTGTCGTCCGCGACGTGCCGCTCATGCCGGCCAGCGCCTTCTGGTTCATGTTGGCGGCGTGTCTGGCCTGTTTGAGCAGCAGACCGCCACGCTCCGCCCAGAACGTGACATCGGGCGGCGAGCCCCCGGGCGCCTCGCCCCGCTCGGGCAGCAGACCGCCGAACACCCCCTCCACCGGGGAAGAGATCATCGCACCTCCAACGTATCCGCTTGGATACTACGCCTTGGCGGCCTGAGTAGCCAGCGGATCGCGGAAAGTCAGGAGCGCAGCTCAAGCAGCGTGATCTCGGGCGGCGCGCCCACCCGGACCGGCGGCCCCCAGAACCCGGCGCCGCGCGTGACGTACACCTGCACCCCGTCAACCGTGGCCAGCCCCGACACGACCGGCTGCTGGAACGGCACCACGAGGTTGAACGGCATCATCTGCCCGCCATGCGTGTGCCCGGACAGCTGCAGATCGACGCCGTAACGCGCGGCCTGCTCGACCTGCACCGGCTGGTGGGCCAGCAGAACCGTGGAGCGGCTCGGGTCACGACCACCGAGCGCCTTGTCGAAGTCGGGCGCGTCGTTCGCGGTGGCACCGTTGAGGTCGTTCACCCCGGCCAGGTCGAGCACGCCGCCCTGGTGCCGGATCTCCACCCGTTCGTTCCGCAGCGAGCGCACGCCGAGCCGGTCCAGCTCCTCGACCCACTCACCGGGGCCGTTTCTCGTGTAGTACTCGTGATTTCCTGTCACGAAATAAGCGCCATAGCGGGATTCGAGGCTCCGCAGCGGCCTGGCCAGCGCGCCCAGCTCGGCGACCGAGCCGTCGACCAGGTCGCCGACGATCGCCACCACATCCGCCCGCAGCCCGTTGACCATCCGTACGATGCGCTCGGTATGCCCTTTACCCGTGAGCGGCCCCAGGTGGATGTCGCTGACCACGGCGAACCGCAGGCCGCTCAGTCTGGAGTCGAGCCCGGGCAGCGTGACCTTGACCGGCTCGATCACCGGATCACCCAGCGCGACGCTCATGCCGTACCCGACCGTGCCGAGCGCGCTCACGCCCGCGACGGCGGCGGTGGCCCGCCCGAGGAAGAGCCGCCTGCTCATCGCGTCGATGCCTGCCGGTGGCGCCTCAAGGGGCGGCGCCACATCCACCGAAACCGGCCCAGCAGGCACCAGCACGGCCTCTGCCGGCGACGAAACGGCCGCACGCCCACGGACCAGCGCGAACCACGCCACCAGCCGGGGGATCTCCAGCAGGACCAGGAAGACCACCAGGTAGAACATGACCGCGATCCACAGATACCCCGGCCACGCCAGCCACTGGAACACCCCCAGCCGCGACCCCGCGAACGTCGCGACGACCAGCAGGATGAGCCCTACCAACCCCCAGCTCAGGCCCTTGCGTAACCGCCCAGGCCGGGTGGTCGACCGCACCATCCGCTGCCACAGATAGAGATGTGCCGCGAACACCAAGCCCACGAAGACCAAGACCACCACGCCGGCAATGCTACTTACGACTTGGCCGCCGGCTTCTTCGCGGGTGCCTTCTTGGCCGGCGCCTTCCTGGTCGTCGTCTTCTTCGGCGCCGGAGCCCGCTCACGCCTTTCGGCCAGCAGCTCCGCCGCCCGCTCGATCGTGATCTCCTCGACCGTGTCGCCCTTGCGCAGCGACGCGTTCGTCTCGCCATCGGTCACGTACGGGCCGAATCGCCCCTCCTTGACCACGACGGGCTTCTTGGAGTTGGGGTCATCACCCAGCTCACGCAGCGGCGCCGCGGCCGCCGCCCGGCCCCTGCCGCGCGGCTTGGGCTGCGCGAACAGCTCCTTGGCCTGCTCGATGGTGACCGTGAGCAGGTCCTCCTCCGAGGTCAGCGACCGCGAGTCGGTGCCCTTCTTCAGGTAGGGGCCGAACTTCCCGTTGTACGCGACGACCTCCTCGCCCTCCAACTCGCCGACGGCTCGGGGGATCGACAGCAGCTTGAGCGCGTCGTCGAGCGTCACGGTGTCGAGCGACATCGTCTTGAACAGCGAGCTCGTCCGCGGCTTCGCCGCGTCGGCCTTCTTGGTGCGCCGCTTCGGGGTCTCCTCTTCCGGCGTGGGCAGGATCTCCGTGACGTACGGCCCGAATCGCCCGTCCTTGGCCACGATCTTGTGCCCGCTCACCGGATCGACGCCCAGCTCGCGGTCGCCGGTCGGCCGCGAGAAGAACTCCTCCGCCTTCTCCGCGGTCAGCTCGTCGGGCGTCATGTCCTCGGGAATGTTCACCCGAGAGCCGTCCCTGTCCAGGTATGGGCCGTATCGCCCGACCCGGATGACGATGTCAGTGTCCCTGATCGGGAAGGAGCTGATCTCCTTGGCGTCGATGTCGCCGAGGTCGGTGACCATCTCCTTCAGACCCTCGTCGCCTTCCTCGCCGTAGTAGAAGCGCTGCAGCTCCGGCACCCGCTCCGCCCGGTCGTTGGCGATGTCGTCGAGCACCTTCTCCATCTCGGCGGTGAAGTCGTAGTCGACCAGGTTGCCGAAATGCTGCTCAAGCAGGTTGACCACGGCGAACGCCAGGAACGAGGGCACCAGCGCGGTGCCCTTCTTGAACACGTAGCCACGGTCGAGGATCGTGCCGATGATCGACGCGTACGTCGAAGGACGCCCGATCTCCCGATCCTCCAGCTCCTTGACCAGCGACGCCTCGGTGTAACGGGCGGGCGGCTTGGTCGAGTGGCCGGCCACGTCGAGCCGCGACACGCTCAGCGCGTCGCCCTCGACCAGGTTGGGCAGCCGCTTCTCGGAGTCGTCGCGGTCGGTCGACGGATCGTCGGCCCCCTCCACGTACGCCTTGAGGAAGCCGTAGAACGTGATCGTCCGGCCCGAGGCGCTGAACTCGACGTCCTCACCGGAGGCGGACGCGCCACGCACCTTGACGGTGACCGACTCGCCGACCGCGTCCTTCATCTGGGACGAGACGGTCCGCTGCCAGATCAGCTCGTACAGGCGGAACATGTCACCGGACAACCCGGTCTCGCCAGGAGTGCGGAACTCCTCCCCAGAAGGCCGGATCGCCTCGTGCGCCTCCTGGGCGCTCTTGACCTTGCTGGTGTAGACGCGGGGCTTGTCGGGAACATACGCGGAGCCGTACAGCTTGATCGCCTGGGAGCGCGCGGCCGCCACCGCCGTCTCCGACAGCGTGATGCTGTCGGTACGCATGTAGGTGATGAAGCCGTTCTCGTAGAGCCGCTGCGCCACCTGCATCGTGTACTTCGCGGAGAAGCCCAGTTTCCGGCTGGCCTCCTGCTGCAACGTGGTCGTCCGGAAGGGAGCGTACGGCTTGCGGGTGTACGGCTTGCGCTCCACGGACTTGACGGCGAACGACGATCCCTGGAGCCTGCCCGCCAGCTCACCGGCGGCGGCCTCCGACAGGTGGAGCACGTCGTTGTTCTTGAGCACGCCGGTGCTCGCGAAGTCGCGGCCCTGGGCGACCCGCTTGCCGTCGACCAAGGTCAGCGTCGCGGTGAAGTCACGCGGACGCTCATCGGGCTTGTTGGTGTCGAACAGCGCCTGCAGGTCCCAGTAATGGGCGGAGGTGAACGCCAGGCGCTCCCGCTCGCGCTCCACCACCAGCCTGGTCGCCACCGACTGCACCCGGCCCGCCGACAGCCGCGGCTTGACCTTCTTCCACAGGACCGGGCTGACCTCGTAGCCGTAGAGCCGGTCGAGGATGCGCCTGGTCTCCTGGGCGTCGACGAGACGCAGGTTCAGGTCACGCGGGTTGGCCACCGCGTCCCGGATGGCCTGCGGGGTGATCTCGTGGAAGACCATGCGGTGCACCGGCACCTTGGGCTTGAGCACCTCACGCAGGTGCCACGCGATGGCCTCGCCCTCACGGTCCTCGTCAGTCGCCAGGTAAAGTTCGTCGGCATCCTTCAGCAGCTGCTTCAGCTTGCTGACCTGCGATCTCTTGTCAGGGTTGACGACGTACAGCGGCTCGAACTCGTTCTCGACGTTCACCCCGAGGCGTGCCCACGGCTCCCCCTTGAACTTCTCGGGAATGTCATCGGCCCGCTCCGGCAGGTCACGGATGTGGCCAATGCTGGACTCGACCATGTAGCCGGCACCGAGGTATCCCATGATCGTCTTCGCCTTGGCGGGCGACTCGACGATCACCAGGCGGCGGGTTCCGCCGGTGCTGCCGTTGTTGGCTGGCACGCTGCTTCCTACCTCACTGTTCGCTTGCAATTCCCCCTGCCGGGAGCCGGCACTGATCTGAAAGGTAACCCGACTCGCGGAAATTTCCTTCCCCCGGGACTACCCACTAGCTTCCGGACCCACCCACAAGCACGCAGAATAAGCCCCATCGAGCGGCATTGCGCCCTGACTCACCCTGGAGACTAATCGTTGTGCTCGACTACTCCTACATGGATATCTTCATTCCGCGCGATCTCTCCCGCGAAGCAGCACGTCAACTGCTCACCGAGCACGCGGAGTACGGTCAGTGGGAGCTCTCCCGCGTACGCCTGCACCCTGACGGAAGTCGTCACGTACGGTTGCGCCGCAAGGTCATGCGCGTCCGCAGCACCCTGTGATCGGGCATGGCTTTGCCCGCCCCGGGCCGCGCCCCCGGAACGGGCAAAGCGTCTTTCGCTACTCGCTCACCGGCTGTGAGCGGTAGACGTTCTTGTCATTACTTCCGGCCGAGCCGGAAGCGGCGGGTGGCCGCGAACAGCGTCGCCGAGGCGGCGAACATCGCGCCCAGAACCAGCGCGAACAGCGAGCCGGTGGTCATCCCGGTGACCCCCGCGGACTGAGACGCGCTCATCAGGCCCAGGGCGCCGGTCGGCAGGTTGCCGGTCGCTGACTTCACCACACCGCCGACGGGGGTGGAGGCGATCAGCGAGGTGGCCGGAGCGAGGGGCGACTGCGGGTCCGCGGCGCGAGCGGCGTTGGCGACCGGAGCCTTGCCGTTCTTGACGTGCTTGGCCGGAGTGACGTGCCTCACCGGGGTCGAGGGCTGGCCGGCGAGGCCGGGCAGCTCGGGCAGGTCGGGCAGGTTGGGCAGGTTGAACATCTCCTGCAGTTCCCCGACCAGCGGCATGCCCTCGACGAGGGGCACGTCGGGCGAGCCGCCACCGCGCATCGGAGTGACTTTGCCGACACTCTGCAGGCCGCCCAGGACCGGCACCGGGGGAAGCGCGGGCAGCACCCCGTCGGACTTGGAACTGGCGACCTTGCTGCGGTAGCTGTAGTGGCTGTTAGGGGCGTAGTCCTCGTCCACCGGCTTGCCGACGCGCGAGCCGCCGAGGCACCCGGCCGCGGCGTCGCCCAGCACGGCCACGGCGTTGCCGCAGACGTTGATCGGCGCGGTGATCGGCGCGATGACCTGGTTTCCGCCGAGCACGGAGTGACTGCCCGAGGTGCGGTTGCCGCCGGCCCCGGTGCCGCCCTGCGGTGAGACGCTGGCACCGCCCTTGCAGTGGGCCTGGGCCAGCCCGATCACGGCCACGGCGTTGCCGCAGACGTTGACCGGCGCGGTGATCGGCGCCACCACCTGGTTGCCGCCGAGCACGGAGCCACGGCCCGAAGTGGTGTTGCCGCCCGCACCCGAGCCGCCGCCGTTCTTGACCGACGCGCCGCCCTTGCAGCCTGAGAACGCCCTGCCGATCACGGCGACCGAGTTGCCGCAGACGTTGATCGGCGCGGTGATCGGTGCGATGACCTGGTTGCCGCCGAGCACGGAGCCGCTGCCCGAGGTGCGGTTGCCGCCCGCACCCGAGCCACCGCCGTTCTTGACCGACGCGCCGCCCTTGCACCCGGCGTGCCCGTTGCCGACGGCGTTGCCGCAGGCCGTGATGGGCAGGCTGACCGGCGTGATGACCTGGTTGCCGCTGCCGACCGCGAAGCGCCCGTCAGTGTCGTTGCCCGTCGAGCCGTGCGGGCTGCGGTAAGGAGTGTGCCCGCCGTTGGTCACGGACGAGCCGCCCTTGCAGCCCGAGAACGCCCTGCCGAGCACGGCGGCCGAGTTGCCGCAGATGTTGATCGGTGCGCTGATCGGTGCGATGACCTGGTTGCCGCCGAGCACGGAGTGACGGCCCGAGGTGCGGTTGCCGCCGACGCCGACGCCCTTGTTCTTGACCGAGGCGCCGCCCTTGCAGCCCGCCGTCGAGCTGCCGAAGATCGCCAGCGCGTTGCCGCAGACGTTCACCGGAGTGGAGATCGGCGCGTTGACCTGGTTGCCGCCGAGGACACTGGAGTCGCCCGAGGTACGGTTGCCGCCGCCGACACCCTTGTTCTTGACCGAGGCGCCGCCCTTGCAGCCCGCGTCGGAGCTGCCGATCAGGGAGAGGGCGTTGCCACAGGCGTTGATCGGGGCGCTGATCGGCGCGTTGACCTGGTTGCCGCCGAGCACGGAGTGACGGCCCGAGGTGGTGTTGCCGCCGGTGCCGGCACCCTTGTTCTCGACCGAAGCGCCGCCCTCGGAGTCGGCGTGGGACTTGCCAACCACGCCGACGGCGTTGCCGCTGATGTCGATCGGCAGCGAGACAGGCGCGTTGATCTGGTTGCCGCCGCCGATGGAGGAGTCGCCGGAGGTGTCGGCCAGCGCGGTGCCGCTGCCGAGGGACATGACCGCGACAGCTAGCAGAGCCGCGGGGGCCGAAGCCTTCGCCCACGTACGCATGATGAATGCTCCTACTTGGTTCATGGGGAGATACCTGACAGTTCGCGGGCAGCCGAGGGCATGCGAGGTCGCAGAACGCCGCGCACAGCGGAGACCTCGGGGAAATCGCGAACCAAGATGACTGACATGTCACCCGCTGGCGGAGGGGATCGAGCCGCGCTCCGCCGCCGTACTTACCGGAATCTGTGGCGGGGGTCAGTCAGGTGAGAAAGAGGGGTCATCCGCCGCTGTGCGGACGACCGGAGGAAGCACGGACGCCAGGGGGGCGCGCCGAGCCTCGATACGCGGGTCGTAGCAGGACCTCGCGATGTCTCCCATGCCTGGCCCGAAGGGGCCACTGCCACCGCCGTTGGGCACCAGACCATTGGTGTCCAGGATGTCGCTGGCAGTGGAAGAAGGTGGCAGGCCGGGATCGGACTGGCTGTTGAGCCCGTCGACCGTCCGCCCCGCCATCGCCTCGGCGTTGTCCGACGCCGAGACCTTTCCGTCAGCCGTGGGGAAACCGTCCATGATGGACCCGGTGACGGTGTGAGGTGTGCCGACTGTTGTAGCCGTATCTGCCGCCGTCCCTGCTGCCGCGGTGGAATCCGCGGCCGCCGGAGCGGCGGAGAGCATTCCGAAGAGAACGGCGAGCAGCCATCCCGCGGCCAGCAGGGCGCCGACCGCGACTGCTCGTGCGATGACCTCGCGGGCGCCGGCCGCGAACCGCGCCATCCGGGCGGCCCGATCGGCGATCGCATCCTCTACGGGGATGCTCACGGGCACGCGCCGAGCAGCGAGAGGCATCAGCCTCCACTGCCGCACCGGCATGCGTGCCACGTGACCCTCCCTCAAAGCGCTCCAGAACCGACCTCACAGTGTGAGGCCGGTCCATGGACTCACCCCTCAACGATCCGTAACCGTAGCATCACTCAAAGTCGTCGCAAGGGCTTTTCAGCAGTAATCCAGGAAGCGGTCAAGCACCCGCACCCCAAACCGGAGCGAATCAACCGGCACCCGCTCGTCGACCCCATGAAACATCCCGGAGAAGTCCAGGTCAGCAGGCAACTTGAGCGGCGCGAATCCGTATCCCTGGATTCCCAGCCGGCTGAACGACTTGAGGTCCGTCCCTCCGGACATCGTGTACGGCACGGCGCGTCCGTCCGGATCCTCGGCCAGCAGCGCCTCGACCATGGCGGTCACCAGCGGCCCCTCGAAGCCGAACTCCAGCGCCACCTGGTGCTGCACGAACTCCCTCGTGACGTTGGGCCCGAGCAACTCGTCGATCGTGGCGAAGAACTCCTCCTCGAACCCCGGCAGGAACCGCCCGTCGATCACCGCCGAAGCCGTCTGCGGCACCACGTTCGACTTGTAACCGGCCTCCAGCATGGTCGGATTGACCGTGTTGCGCAGCCCCGCGCCCAGCATCCTGGCCACCGGCCCCAGCTTGGCGATCGCGACCTCGGGATCGCCGGCGCCCAGTTCTTCCAGGAACCTGCTCATGGTCGGTGTCAGCCGTACCGGCCACTCATGCCTGCCCACGCGCGCCACGGCGTCGGCGAGCTCGGTCACGGCGTTGTCCAGGTTGAGCATCGACCCGTGCCCGGCCCGGCCCTTCGCGGCCACCCGCATCCACGCCATGCCCTTCTCCGCGGCCTCGATCAGGTAGAGCCGACGATCCGTTCCGATCGACACGCTGAACCCACCGACCTCCCCGATCGCCTCCGTGACCCCCTCGAACAGCTCCGGATGCTCATCGACCAGGAACCTCGCCCCGTACTCCCCACCTGCCTCCTCATCGGCGGTGAACATGAGCACCACGTCCCGCCCAGGCCGGCGCCCCTCCCTGAGCCGCTGCCGCACGACCGCCAGGATCATCGCGTCCATGTCCTTCATGTCCACGGCCCCGCGCCCCCAGACGCACCCGTCGTCCACTTCCGCCGAGAGCGGATGATGCCGCCAATCCCCCGCGTCGAACGGCACCACGTCGAGATGCCCGTGCAGCAGCAGCGCGTCACGCCCTGGATCGGTGCCCTCGACGCGCGCGACGACGTTCGCCCGGCGCTCATCACTCTCCAGGATCGTCGCCTCAAGCCCCACCTCGGCGAGCTTCGCCGCGACGTATTCGGCCGCCGCCCTCTCCCCGGGCCCCGCGTTGTCACCGGCGTTGGTCGAATCGATCCGGATCAGATCACAGCACAGCTCGACGACCTCGTCCTCGGCCATGGCGGCTCCTTCGCTCGGGTACGAATTCCCGTCTCATCCTCCCTCCGGAATCCTGGTATGACGCACCCCTCAGAGTTTGCTAACCTTACGGAGCCGACGCGGGATGACGGTCTCGCGTGCAGGCACCAAGTCCGGGTGGCGGAATAGGCAGACGCGCTAGCTTGAGGTGCTAGTGCCCTTTGCGGGGCATGGGGGTTCAAGTCCCCCCTCGGACACTTCATATTGAAGCGGGAGAAGTGATGACTTCTCCCGTTTCGCATGTCGGCGCCTGTAGCGACCTGTAGAGCCAGGCGGCAGCTCACCCTCTCGAGATCCGCAGTGTCCAACGCGTCACGTTGGCCCTGCTCGACATCCGCCGGCTGCCCGTGCGGTCCTGTACGCCTGCCTCATCGACCTTGTTCGCCAGGTGCACGCCACCATGCACGCCTGTCACATCCCCGAGCTCACCTCGGCAGCTTCGGGGTGATCGAGCCTGAGCGTGTTCAGTCCGACGCCGATCGTCGCTGCTGACAGCACTGAGCGTCTGAGGCAAGACGCGCTTAGTGATGGAAGGCGGAACCGCTCGGTGCTGGTCGGCGGGGCCGGCGCGATCACCGTTCTTCGATCGTCGTGACGGGCACTCGATCGCTCAGCCGGAATCTGCGGTGCGAGATGGAGCGTGGGACCGCCGGCGTCTGACGGTCCCACGCTCATGCCGTTCGAGTGCGCCCAGCCGGTGCCCTACGGTGCGATCGACCAGAGCTGGCAGGTGTTGTTGAGCCACATCCACAGCCGGGCCGGCGTGCCGTTCGCCGTGCCGCAGTTCTGGTCGTCGAGCACCATGCCGCTGTTCTCGACCACCAGCTCATATCGGCCGTTGCCCGCGGGGATGACCGCCCACTGCTGGCACGTGTTGCCGAGCGGCTCCCACAGGTTGACGGCCGTGCCGAGGGCCAGCCCGCAGTTGACGGCGTCGAGCACCTTGCCGGCGTTGACGTTGGTGATCGTCCACTTGTTCGCGCCGACGCTGTTGAAGCGCCACTGCTGGCAGGTGTTGCCGAGCGCCTGCCACTGGTCGATCTGCGTGCCGTTGGCCGTGCCGCAGTTGACGGCGTCGAGCACCTTGCCGCTGGTGAGGTTCGTGAGCCGGTAGGTGGCTCCGTTCACGGGGAAGGTGACGCTCTTGCCGTAGCCGACGGAGACGACGTTGGCCTGCACGGCGTTCTCCGTGGCGTCGCTCGGATAGCCGCTGGTCATCACGCCTTCGAAGAACGATCCGACTGAGCCGTTGCTGTTGTCGCCGCCGATGCCGAGGATGATCGCGCCTTGCTTGGTCATCGGGCGGTAGCCGGCCTGGCTCGGCAGCGCTCCGTTGTACCGGGTCGCCAGGCTGCCCGACTGCGCGTTGCCGTCCTTGATGGCGTATGTCGAGGTGCCGTTGTTCTTCAGCATCGCCGTCACGAATGCGGAGCTACGGCCGGTGTTCGCGGTCCAGGAACCGTCGCCGCCGGCGAACAACCCGTTCTCGAGGTCCGCCGCGACGCGCGGTCCGCCCGCGCACGGTGCGAACCAGCACAGCGTGCCGAAGTAGATCGCGTCCATGTCGCCGTTGCCGGTGTCCATGTTGTTGGTCTCGGCGTTGCCGTAGTCGAAGCAGCACCGGTTGTTGACGTGGGTGCCCTCGGTCACCATGTACATGCCCTCGGGCTGGCTGCCGGTGGCGACGCCGTTCGTCGCGTTGTTGCGGTAGCCGTTGCCCGCGGAGATGTAGACGCCGTAGACCTTGTGGCCACCTGCCGTCACGGGCAGAGCCGCCGCGTTCGCGCCTTGGTCGGCTGTGGGATTGGCGCCGCCGCCGGGAGCGATCGTGAGGTCGTTGTGCCGCGACGTCTGGTCGTAGATGCGAACGATCGTGCAGTACGTGCCCGAGCAGAAGGAGTCCTGGGCCGCGGCGTTCGCGTAACCGCCGGCGCTGAGCACGCCGATGTTGGTCGTCGCACCGTCGGACCAGCGCCGCACCTGGTAGAGCGCCCCGTTGTAGGAGCCGAACAGCGCACGGGTGGTGCTGTGAGCGGCGACGCACGGCGTACCGCCGCTCGCGTAGATGTCGCAGGACAACATGCCGGCCGCCTGTGCCGTGCCTGGCACGGCGACCAGCGCGGTGACGACGAGCGCCGCGAAGGAGGCGACCGAGAGGGCCGTTCGCCGCCAGTGGCGCAGAGACCAGAAACCCATAGTGTGCCTTTCGTGTGCGGCGGGACAGCGCGGTTACCATTGGGGATAGAGCAAATCTGTTAGCGCTAACATTTTCGTGAAACAAAGTTGAATTGTTAGCGCTAACATAAATATCCACACGCGTTTCTGTTATCAACGGGCAATTGGCCGGTTCCTTGGTATGGCACCGTCGGCATGGCTCTGCGCACAGTGACGTAAACCGCAGGTCAAGCGCCGACGAGCGTCCCGCCATAACATGCAGATTGCTGTGTTCGACCAAAGTGTCATCAACGACACGGCGACTGTCAATACCCGGCGAAGATCGGCTTCAATTCCGCCACAACGTGCGATAGGAGAACTCAGTCGGTCGCCCGTGACCAGCAAAAGGCGTTACGCGAAGACTGAACTGGTGGTGCTCAGCCCTCGGACACACATCCGGTCCGACACGGCGTCGACATCGCCAAGGTGGTTCAGTGAAGGGTCGATCCGGCCTCGGCATTGACGATCAGTCGGCCTGATACCCCAACGCGATCAAGGCCCTTAGCGCAGGGTGCCTCGTGGTGCTGGGCGGTATGACGTCGCGTCTTCACTCAGTGCGGCTGATGCTGGAGCCTGGCCTTGGCGGTGATCGCGCAGGCCAGGTAGGTGGCCGGTCAAGGCGACGAACCCGCCGAGCTGCACGAGGCCGCTGGGCATCGTCCACCTCCGCGACGCTGCTGGTCCCAGTCCGAGAGGCCTGGGTGTAAGGGAGCTGCAAGTGATGGGAAAGCATCAAAGTGACAATTGTGGCGATTGATAATATTCGCGCTTCCCTGGCCACTTCCTCTCAGCTCGCCCGCCAACAGTTCATCGAGCAGCTTTCAGGTGGCCGGGCCGACAGGACAGGGTTGTCATGGCCACACGACGAGAACGTCTGCGCTACCGGTTCGACAACAGCATGTCGAAAGGCACACCGGCTCTCATCGGCTGGCTCGCGCTGGTCACCGTCGTCATGGTCACGGTGTTCGCGGGCCTGTCCATGCTCTTCGCCGACAAGGACGTGCACGACAGCTGGTACGAAGCGCTGTGGGGCAGCCTCATGCGCGCGATGGATGCCGGCACTGTGGCGGGCGACAACGACGGCAGCACGATCTTCACGATCCTCGGGTTCTCCATTACGATCGGCGGGCTGCTCATCGTCTCCAGCCTCGTCGGCGTGCTCACCACAGGCCTGGACAACAAGCTGACCGAGCTGCGCAAGGGCCGTTCCAGAATCGTCGAGTCCGGCCACACGGCGCTGATCGGCTGGTCGGACCAGATCTTCACGATCATCCCGGAGCTGGTCGAGGCCAACGAGAGCGAGGCCAAGTCCTGCATCGCCATCCTCGGCGACGGCGACAAGCTGGAGATGGAGGAGGAACTGCGCGCCCGGGTCGGCGACACCGGCAAGACCCGGATCGTCGTACGCAGCGGCAGCCCGGCCGAGCCGTCCGACCTCGACCTGCTCAGCCTGGACAGCGCCCGCTCGATCATCGTGCTCTCGCCGCCCGGCGAGGACTCCGACGCGCACGTCATCAAGACGCTGCTCGCGCTGACCAACCGCAACTGGCGCAGGCGGCGCCCACCGATCATCGCCTCGGTGATCGACACCAACAACCTGGCCGCCGCCGAGCTGGCCGGAGGCGGCCACGCACAGGTGGTCGACAGCGACGACATCGCCTCACGACTCATCGTCCAGACCTCCCGCCAGTCGGGCCTGTCGGTGGTCTGCACCGATTTGCTGGACTTCGGCGGCGACGAGATCTACATGCGGGCCGAGCCGAAGCTGACCGGCTTCCCGTACGGGGAGGCGCTGTTCGCCTACGGGACCGCCTCTCTGATCGGGATTCGGCACGGCGACGGCTCGGTGGTACTGAATCCGCCGATGGACACCCAGATCATGGACGGCGACCAGATGATCGTGATCGCCGAGGACGACTCGACCATCCGGCTCGTCCGCAGCTTCCCGCCCGTCGTCCAGCAGGCGATCACTCACCCCCCTCGCCAGCCCATGCCCCCGGAGACCACGCTCCTCCTGGGCTGGAACAAGCGTGCCCCGAAGGTCGTCACCGAGCTCGCCCAGTACGTCTCGCCCGGCTCGGCGCTGAACATCGCGGCCGGCGTCATCGAGGACACCGAGCACCTGGAGCGGCTCACCGCCGGACTGCGCAACCTGGTGGTGAACGTCAAGGAGTGCGACACCACCGACCGGATCGTGCTGGAGTCGCTGAACCCGGGCATGTTCGACCACATCATCGTGCTGGCCGACGGGCATCTGGAGCCCCAGTACGCCGACTCGCGGACCCTGGTCACTCTGCTGCACCTGCGCGACATGGGCTCCCGGACCGGGCAGCGGTTCCCGATCGTCAGCGAGATGAACGACGACCGCAACCGCCGCCTGGGCCAGGTCACCCAGGCCGACGACTTCGTGGTCGGCGACAAGCTGATCAGCCTGCTGATGACCCAGCTCTCGGAGAATCCGCACCTGGGCGCCGTGTTCGAATACCTGTTCGATGCCGAAGGTTCGGAGATCTACCTCAAGCCCGCCACCGACTACGTTCACCCCGGCATGACGGTCAGCTTCGCCACCGTCATCGCCTCGGCGCGGATGCGCGGCGAGACCGCCATCGGCTACCGGCTGCAGGTCGAGTCCACCGCGCCACCCAACTTCGGCGTGGTGCTCAACCCCGGCAAATCCGAT
Organism: Nonomuraea sp. NPDC049269; assembly: GCF_043197155.1. NCBI lineage: Bacteria > Bacillati > Actinomycetota > Actinomycetes > Streptosporangiales > Streptosporangiaceae > Nonomuraea > Nonomuraea sp. NPDC049269. The sequence continues at coordinate 37,107 of NZ_JBICSO010000011.1, read as the reverse complement.
CCGGTCACGCTCGGCCCCCGGGACATGGTCATCGTCCTCGCCGAAGATTGATCCCTTATCCATCGCTTCGGGCGTACTCGGGAGCGCCTGGCACGTCCGCACACCCGGGAGGAACAGTCACTGCGCCGCGGCAACGGAGTGCCCGCGCTCGGCGCTTCTGGATCGCGCCTCCGATACCGTCGGCCCGCTCGGAGCCAAGTCGATGAGCGAGAGCCTGTTCACTCCGGTGGTTCCCGCGCCGGCCAACGCGCGCGGCATGCCACCGGCATCCGGTTCCGCACGCTGCCGTCGGCTCGCGACCGCGTCTGCCTTGCCATCGCCGCCGCCGAAGCGCGGGACGTACACGCAGCGGTTGTTGACATCGGATGAGCAGCGGCTGACGATCTCCAGGCAAGGCGTCTGGCCGAACCCCCTCGTCCAGAAAGGCCGAACCATGCGCTTGACAAGGCGATTATTGGCCACCGGAATGGCCGCCCTCCTCCTGATCGCGCTCTTCGGCGAGCCGGCCCGAGGGGCATCCCTCATCCCGCCATGCGTGGTGGACTACAAGGTCACGACCTGGGGCACGGGCCTCTCGGCCGACATGGCCCTGCACAATTTCACGGTCCCGCCGGGACCTCCGTGGTACCTGGAATTCGACCTCCCCAACAACCAGAACATCACTCAGACCTGGAACGGCAACTGGTCGGTGATAGGCACGGGCACGGTCACGGTCGCCAACCCCGTCTGGCACCCGGCCATCCCCGGGGGCACGAGTTTCGACCTCGGATTCAACGCCACCTTGAACGGCCCGTACGCGAACGCGACCAACTTCGTGTTCAACGACGTCGCCTGCGAGGTCAATTACGTGGTCGAGGTGATCGACCCCGACCAATAGCCGGTCCACCACTCGGGCCGGCCCACCGACAAGAGACGCAAGTCTGCCGCGACCTCGGCCACCGCCACGGCGAAGGCCGGGCGTTGAACAACCTCGGCCGCGCCCTGTGCCAGGTGCGGCGCTTCGACGAGGCCATCACCGCAGCGGGTTGGGCTCCAGCCTGTGGAGCCGTTTGCCGTCAGCGGCTTTGGACGGGTTGGGATGGGGCCCTGCATCCGCGAGTCACGGCGGGACAGCGAGCCGGTGGATCGTGGAGCCCAAAGCCGAAGATCCTCGGCTTGCCGCGACCGGTCCCGGCCCGCACGACCCTGCGGGCCGGGACGTCGACGTTGAGGCAGTGACTACTGGTCACGGCCACCACGACGTCATCCTGAGAGTCGCGGCAGAAATCCCCGGAGTGCCCTGCCTGGCCCACAAGCTGACCCGCTTGGCGCCCTGGGTGGCCGTGAATCCGGCCGATTGCCGAGCTGCACACCCCATCCTCCGCCCCCGTCAGCTGGTACCACATATGGCAACAGGCATACGGCCGTCCCGGCGGCTATCTCAACCCCGCCAAGCAGCAGCGGGTCGCCAACGCCGCGTACAGCACGTGCGACGAACTCGACGGTGCCGTCGACGGAATGATCTCCAATGTCCGGGGCTGCGACGATGCCTTCTCCATCGAGCCGCTACGCTGCCCCGGCGGAACCGACAGCTCAGACTCCTGTCTGTCCCAGGCTCAGCTCCAAACCCTGCAGGCAGCGGCATCTCGGTACAAGTTCGCGTTCCCGCTGGCGAACGGAGTCACCGGGACAGGACCCTATCCCGTCTTGCGGGGTGCCGATCTCGCCCCGCTGATGCTCGACGGCGCGGGAAATGGTGAAGCCACCGGCTACTACACGCTCTTCGATCCGATAATCCGTTACTTCATCGAACAGGATGCCGACGGGTTCTCGGTGAATTTCGACTATCGACGGTACGAGAAGCGCGTCAAGGAACTGTCCCGGCTCCTTAACACGACGGACCCCGACATCGACCGTTTCGCGCGCCACGCTTCGACCTGGCGTGGGACTCCCTCACTGCCCTGGACGACTGGACGAGCCGGAACAACCCTCCGGTCAACCCGGTGGCGACCGACGCCAACCCCGCCACGAAGAACCGCACACGCCCCTTGTGCGAATACCCGCTGTGGCCGAAGTACCAAGGCCACGGTGACGTCAGCCAGGCCAGGAACTTCTCGTGTGGCGGCCAAGGGCAACGCTGACCGTTAAGGAATTCGGCGGTAGCTGTCACAAGCCTGGAGGCTGCCCGGTCTTAGCTGGCGACTGGGCGGCAACGAGATGGTCGGCGGACAGACGGGATCGCGTTACCACGACTGGCCCGGCGCATGACGAAACCTGTGAGACCCCTGCGAAAGGAAGCACATGAGCAACGCGTTGGATGGAAGAGTCGTCCTCATCACTGGAGCGTCGTCGGGCATCGGAGAGGCCACTGCGCTGGCCCTCTCCGCAGAGGGGGCCCGGGTCGCGGTCGGGGCCCGGCGCGCCGACCGGTTGGAGGCTCTGGTGCGCAAGGCGCCCGGCGAGGTGCTGGCCCTCGAACTCGACGTGACCGACCAGGAGTCGGTGCGGGCCGCGGTCGCGAAGACCGTCGAACGCTTCGGCGCCCTGGACATCCTGGTGAACAACGCCGGGGTGATGCTCGCCGGCCCGATCGTGGGGGCGGACGTCACGGAATGGACGCGCATGGTCGAGACCAACCTGCTCGGGTCGATGTACACGGTCCACGCGGCGTTGCCGCAGCTGCTGGAGCGCAAGGGCGCCGTCGTGCAGGTCTCCTCGACCTCGGGCCGGATCGCTTCGGCCTACAACGGCGTCTACGCCGCGACGAAGTTCGGCGTCACCGCCTTCTCCGAGTCGCTGCGGCAGGAGGTCACCGCCCAAGGCGTGCGTGTCGTGGTCGTCGAGCCCGGTTTCGTCGCCACCGAACTGGCCGACCACATCACCGACCCCACGATGCGGGCCGCCGCGCGGCAACTGGCCACCTCTATGCGCACCCTGCAACCCGAGGACATCGCCAATGCCGTCGTGTACGCGGTCACCCAGCCGGAGCACGTCGCGGTCAACGAGATCCTCATTCGCCCGACCGACCAGACCCAGTAGGCGAGCGACGCCAGCCCCCGGACCTAGCGGACGACGTCGGCGGCGAGCAGTTCTTCCAGTTCGGCGAGGTCGCCGGTCTGCGCGGCGGCGAGGAACGTCTGTACGAGGCGCCGGTGCGCGGCGGTGCTCACCGGGTGGCGTCGTTCGGTGGCGAGGTGGTGGCGGGCGCGTCGCGCGAGTTGACGCGCATGGTCTTCGCCCAGGTGGAAAATCTCGGAGAGCCGACGGTAGGGGTAGTCGAAGGCTATGCGCAGGAGATAGACCGCGCGTTCGGCGGGGGGCACCCTCTCCAGCAGCAGCCGGATCGCGGTGTCGACCGCATCGCGCCGTTCGGCTGCCGTCTCGGGGCTGACAGAGCCGTCTATCGTCTCGGGAAGCCAAGGGCCGGCGGAGGTCTCGTGGCGCCTGCGGGCGGATTGGGCGACGTTGAGGGCGAGCCTGGTGGTGGTCAGCGCAAGGAACGCGGGCGGGCTGATGACGACCGAGCGATCGGCGCCGGCCCATCGCAGCCAGGTCTCCTGCACCACGTCTTCGGTCTCCCCCACGTCTTGCAGGACACGCAGCCCGATCGTGAAGAGCCGGGGCGCGGCACTGACGAACGCTGAAACGGCTCCGTCCCATCCGCTGATCGACCCCTCATCGCTCGGCTCCGCATGGCCTCTGTACGACTCCAACAGGTTCATGGTCACGATCTCGGCTCCGTTCGCACCCCAGCATCCGGCGATGCCACTGTGATCACGGTCGCTTCATGGGCCCCTCCATCGCGCCCTGGGGAGAGCCTGGTCGGTACCCTGGTCCGGACCGCTGCAGTCAGCGGTCAACGGTCGGCGGGGGCGGTGTCCATGGCAGGCAGAAGTCCCGGGTCGCGGCTTCGTGGGCGGCGGATCGAGTGCGAGACGCTGGACCAACTCGTGACGGCTGTGCGGGTCGGCCATAGCTCTGTCCTGGTCCTGCGCGGCGAGGCCGGCATCGGCAAGACGGCCTTGCTGGAGTACGCGCGGGGCAGCGCGTCCGGCTGCCGGATCGCCAGAGCGGCGGGCGTCGAGTCGGAGATGGAGCTGGCCTTCGGCGGCCTGCATCAGCTGTGCGCCCCGTTCCTGGATCATCTCGACCGCCTTCCGGGCCCGCAACGCGACGCGCTCGGGACGGCATTCGGCCTGAGCTCAGGGACCCCGTCGGACCGCTTCCTGGTCGGGCTCGCGGTGCTCAGCCTGCTCGCCGACGTAGCCGGGCAAGAGCCTCTGGTCTGCCTCGTCGATGACGCCCAGTGGCTGGACGAAGCCTCCGCGCAGGCCCTCGCCTTCGTCGCGCGGCGCCTGCTCGCGGAGCCGATCGGGCTGGTGCTCGCGGTGCGCGAGCACAGCCTCGAACTCGAGTTGGCGGGGCTGCCGCAGCTTGAGGTGGGGGGCTTGAGTGACAGCGACGCCCGCGCCCTGCTCGACTCCGTGGCTCCCGGGCGACTCGACGAGCAGGTCCGGGACCAGATCATCGCCGAAACGCGGGGAAACCCGCTGGCCCTGCTCGAGCTGCCCCGGGGGTTGACACCGGCGGAGCTGGCAGGTGGGTTCGGGCGGCCCGACGCCCGGCCGCTGGCCGGCCAGATCGAGCAGAGCTTCCTCCGGCAGATCCGGTCGCTACCGGCCGAGACGCAGCAGTTGCTGCTCATCGCGGCGGCCGAGCCGGTAGGCGATGTGACCTTGTTGACGCGAGCGGCCGAGCTGTCGGGAATCGCGAGGGCCGGCGCGTCGCCGGCCGAAGCGGCGGGGTTGATCACCATCGGGACCCGGGTACGTTTCCGTCATCCCCTCGTACGTTCGGCGGCCTACCGTGTGGCGGCCCCGCAGGACCGGCACAACGTGCACCGCGCGCTGGCCGACGCGACCGACCCCCAGTCGGATCCCGACCGCCGGGCGTGGCATCTGGCCAACGCGACGACCAGCCCGGACGAGACGGTGGCCGCCGAGTTGGAGCGCTCCGCCGACCGGGCGCAGGCGCGCGGCGGAGTCGCGGCGGCGGCCGCGTTCCTCGAGCGGGCGGCCGAGCTGACCCCCGATTCCGCACGCCGCGGCGCCAGAGCGTTGGCGGCGGCCCGGGCCAAGTATCAGGCCGGTGGGTACGGCGCCGCGCTCGAGCTGCTGAACGCGGCGGAACTCAGCCCTCTGGACGAACGCGAACTCGCCCGGTCCCAGCTGCTGCGCGGTCAGATCGTGTTCGTCTCCAGAAGTGCCGGCGCCGCCTTGCCGCTGCTGCTCAAAGCCGGCAAGCAACTTGAGCCGCTGGACCCCGGACTGGCCCGCGAGACCTACCGAGACGCGCTGAACGCGGCCCTGACGGCCGGCCGCCTGCCGAGAGGCGCTCAATTGGCGGATGTCGCCAAGGCGACGCTCGCCGCACCGCCGGGGCCGCCACCGGAGCGCAACGATCTGTTCCTGAACGGCGTGGCCGTGGTGGCCACTGAGGGGTACTCGGCGGGTGTGCCGATGGTGCTCCAGGCCCTGGTCGCCTTCCGCGCCGAAGGAGTCTCCAGGGAAGAAAGCCTTGGCTGGCTCTCGTTCGCGTGCCGCATGGCCCATAACGTCTGGGATTTCGACAGCTGGTCGGCGCTCTCGGCCAGGCTGGTCGACCTGGCACGCGAGACGGGGGCTCTGTCGGTGCTGCCGTCGGCTCTCCACATGCTCGTGTCGAACCGGGCCCTCGCCGGCGAACTCGCCGTCGCCGACGCGCTGCTCGCTGAGGCGGTGACGATCGGCGAGGTGACGGGCAGCCGCTTCTTCGCCCAGTACGCGGCCCTGGTGCTCGAGCCCTGGAGGGGCCGGGAGGCCGCGACACGACAGGCGATCGAAGCGCTCACGTAGGACACGGCCCTTCACGGGGAAGGCAAGGTGGTGACCGCCACCCAATGGGCGAACGCGGTGCTCTACAACAGCCTCGGTCGCTACGAGGAGGCGTACGTCGCGGCAGAGCGAGGCTGCGAGCACCCACAGGAGCTCGGGGGCCCGTTCATCAGGTCCTTGATCGAGCTTGTCGAGGCCGCCGCCCGGAGCGGAAGGCCGGCCCGCGCCGCCGAAGCCGCCCGGCGACTCGACGAGATGGCCCGGGCCAGTGGCACCGACTGGGCCCTCGGCACCTCGGCGAGCGCGCGTGCCCAGGTGAGCGACGGATCGGCCGCCGACGCTCTGTACCGTGAGTCGATCGAGCGGCTCGACCGCACCGAGGTCCGGGTGACGCTCGCCCGTGGCCGACTGCTCTACGGCGAGTGGCTGCGGCGGGAGAACCGGCGTGTCGACGCACGCGAGCAACTGGACATCGCGTACGAGATGTTCAGCCGGATGGGGGCCGAGGCGTTCGCGGAACGCGCCCGGCGCGAGCTCCAAGCCACCGGCCTGACGGTACGCAAGCGCACCGCCGAGGCGCGAACCACTCTCACCGCCCAGGAAGCGCAGATCGCCCGCCTGGCCGGTGACGGGCTGACGAACCCCGAGATCGGCGCTCAGCTCTTCATCAGCCCGCACACCGTCGAATGGCACCTACGCAAAATCTTCGTCAAGCTCGGCATCGTGTCCCGCAAACAGATCAGCACCACGCTGCTCAAAGGCACGGCGGCCACGGCCTGACCCGCGACCTGGTCGGGCCCCGGTGCCCATGGTCATCTCCTTTCCTCTCGATCCCCGGTGTCACGGATCGGGGGGCTGTCCGGTCTAAGTGGGTGAGTCGACCCGAACTTGGAAACGGAGAATTCCGCATGAATAGCCACGTCCTGGAGTCGGCGGCGCAGGAGCTCGCCGACGCCACCTCCAAGCCCCCGTTCCTGTACGAGCTGGGCGTGGAAGGCGCCCGCAAGGTCCTCGACGACCTCCAGTCCGCCCCGGTCGACAAGCCCGGGGTGGACGAGAAGTGGATCACGGTGTCGGCCGAGGTCGGCGACGTACGAGTACGCATCGTCAAGCCCGCCGGCACGACCGCCGCGCTGCCCACCGTCCTGTACGTCCACGGCGGCGGCTGGATCCTCGGTAACGCCGGCACCCACGACCGCCTCGTCCGCGAGCTGGCCGTCGGCGCGAACGCCGCGGTCGTTTTCGTGGAGTACGACCGCTCGCCCGAAGCCCGCTACCCGGTCGCCATCGAGCAGGCCTACGCCACCGCCCAGTGGATCACCAGGCACGGCGCGGACGAAGGGCTGGACGCCTCCCGGCTGGCGGTGGCCGGTGACTCGGTCGGTGGCAACATGACCGCCGCGCTGACCATCCTGGCCAAGCGGCGCGGCGACGTGACCTTCGTGCACCAGTCGCTGTACTACCCGGTGACCGACGCGGCCCAGGACACCGGCAGCTACCGCGAGTTCGCCCACGGCCCGTACCTGACCGCCAAGGCCATGGCCTGGTTCTGGGACGCCTACACCGCCGACCCCGCCCAGCGCGCCGAGATCACCGCCTCACCGCTGCGCGCCGGCCTGGAGGACCTGGCAGGGCTGCCGCCCGCGTTCGTCATCGTCGACGAGAACGACGTGCTGCGCGACGAGGGCGAGGCCTACGCCCGCAAGCTCACCGCGGCCGGCGTGCCGACCACCAGCGTCCGCTACAACGGCACCCTCCACGACTTCATGATGCTCAACCCCGTCCGCGACACCCACGCCGCGCGCGCCGCCACCGCCCAGGCCATCGAGGTCCTCGACGCCGCCCTGAACACCGGAAAGGCCAACTGATGAGCGAACGGCCGGTCATCGTCCTGGTTCACGGCGCCTTCGCCGAATCGGCCAGCTGGAACCGCGTCATCCAACGCCTGCACAGCGACCGGCTCACCGCCGTCGCCGTGGCCAACCCGCTGCGCGGCGTCGAAGGCGACGCCGCGTACGTGCGCGACGTGATCGCCGACATCGGCCGCCCGGTCGTGCTGGTGGGCCACTCCTACGGCGGCATGGTGATCACCCAGGCCGCCGCCGGCAACCCGGCGGTCCGCGCTCTGGTCTACGTCGCCGCCTTCGCTCCCGAACCCGGTGAGAGCGCGCTGCTGCTGTCGGCCAAGTTCGAAGGCAGCACCCTGGCCGGCGCGCTGGAGGCGTATCCGGTCGCCTCCGGCGGGAACGAGTTCCGTATCGCCGAGGACAAGTTCCACCACCAGTTCTGCGCCGACCTCGATGCCGGCGAGGCCGCCCTGATGGCCGCGACCCAGCGGCCGGTGACCGAGCGGGCGCTGACCGACGCCCTGACCGCGAGCGAGCCGGGCTGGCGCAGCAAACCGTCCTGGTTCGTCCACGGCGAGCGCGACCTCAACATCCCGGCCGCGGCGCTGCGGTTCATGGCCGAACGCGCCGGCTCACGCGGAACCCGCGAGATCCCCGGCGCCTCGCACGCGGTCGCCGCCTCGCGGCCCGACGCCGTGACCGCGGTCATCCGCGACGCCGCCGACCACGCGCAGGAGTGACACCACCTTGCCCGCGATCCTCATTCACGGCGTCCCCGACACCCACCGCGTCTGGGCCGGCGTCCGCCGGCGCCTGACGCGCACGGACGTGGAGGCTTGGGACCTGCCGGGCTTCGGCGCTCCACGCCCGGACGGCTTCAACAGCACCAAGGAGGAGTACGCCGACTGGCTGATCGGCCGCCTGGCGGAAATCGGCGAGCCGGTCGACCTGGTCGGCCACGACTGGGGCTGCATCCTCACCGCCCGGGTCGCGTCACTGCGCCCCGACCTGGTACGCACCTGGGCCGGCGGCAACGGCCCCATCAGCGCCCGGTACGTCTGGCATCCGCTGGCCAAGCTCTGGCAGGACCCCGTCGAGGAGGACCGCTTCATGGCCGGGCTGACGCCGCAGGGCTTCGCCGACGCCCTGATCAACGGCTTCGAGGTGCCCGACGACCTGGCCCAGGAGATGGTGCGGCACGTGGACGCGCCGATGAAGGACAGCATTCTCAAGCTCTACCGCTCCGCGGTGCGGATGGGCAGTGAGTGGGAGCCCGAGCTGGCGAAGATGACCGCGCTCGGCCTCGTGTTCTGGGGTGCACGCGACCCCGCCTGTCAGGTCGAGTTCGCCGACGAACTGGGCCGGGCCGTCCACACAAAACACGTACTCAAGCTCGACTGTAACCACTGGCCGCTGCTGCAGCGGCCGGCGCGGGTCGCCGCCGCTCTCGAGGAGCACTGGCAGCGCCACCAAGCCGCCTGACATAGAGGTAGGACTTTGATGAAGAATCTGGAACCTGTCGCTGTTTCCGGGGCAGGACGGATCGACACCCTCGACAGTCTGCGTGAGCACCTGCAGTGGGCCGTCGAGCTGGAACACGCGACGTTGCCGCCGTACCTGTGCGCGCTGTACTCCCTGGACCCGGAGCGCAACCCCGAGGCGATGGAGGTGGTGGGCAGCGTCTTCGCCGAGGAGATGCTGCACCTGGCGCTGGCCGCGAACCTGCTCAACGCCGTCGGCGGCCGGCCGCGCCTCGACCTGCCGGGGATGTTGCCGCCGCATCCCCGGCGGCTGCCCCACAGCGATGTGGAACTGTCGCTGCTCCCGTTCGGCCCGGAGGCCCTGGAGGTGTTCCTGCGTCTGGAACGGCCCGCTCCGCCCGGCGCCCCGCCGCAAGGCGACGGCTACGAGACAATCGGGCAGTTCTACGACGCGATAGAACAAGGACTGCGCCACTTGTGCGAGCAACTCGGCGAGCGGGAGGTCTTCTGCGGCGACTCTGCCCGCCAGGTGAACGGCAGCCATTTCCGGCACACCGCTGGTTCGCTGTTCGCGGTGGAGGATCTGGAGTCGGCGCTGGGCGCGCTGGAGGAGATCGTCGAACAGGGCGAGGGCACGGCCCGGGGCGAGGTCTGGGACGGCGACCAGGACGTTTTCCACCCCGACCGGGACGAGGTCGCCCACTACTACCGCTTCCAGGAACTCAAACTCGGCCGACGCTACCAGCGCGGCGACACCCCGCAGTCCGGGCCCACCGGCGAGCCGATCTCGATGAATCTGGCCGCCGCGCGCCCGATGCGGCCCAACCCGCGGCTGTCCGATCATGCCTCGGGCAGCGCCATCCGTACCGCGCAGGAAGAGTTCAACCGTACTTACTGCACCCTGTTGAACCAGCTGGAGCAGGCCTTCAACGGCGACCCGAAACAGCTCGGGGCCGCCGTCGGCACCATGTACGCGCTCAAGGCCCAGGCCGGCGCCCTCATGCTGATGCCCGACGAGGACAGCACCACGGCGGGCCCCACCTTCGAATACGTGCCACCGGAGCAACGCTCATGAGCGTCCATCATCGGCGAGCGCGGTCTTCAGTTCGGCGCGCCCCCTGATGCCGAGCTTCATGAAGACCTTGCGCAGGTGGTACTCGGCGGTGCGCGCGCTGATGAACAGCCGCGCGCCGATGTCCCGGTTCGTGAGTCCTTCGCGTGCGAGGCGCGCCACATTGAGCTCCTGGTCGGTGAGTTGCGCCGCTGACCCATGCGCGCGCACGCGCAAGGTCTCGCCGCTCGCGCTCAGCTCGCGTGCGGCGCGCCCGGCGAAGCCGCTCAAGCCGATGCCCGACAACACCTCGTACGCGGCTCGGAGCTGCTCGCGGGCATCGGCGTGCCGGCCCTGGCGGTTCAGCTCCTCCCCGTACAGCAAGCGGCAGCGCCCGACCATGATCGGAATCCGCTCGCGCTCGAAGCGGTCGATCGCATCCAGGTACAGGGCCTGGGCCTCGTCACCTTCGTGCAACTGCGCCTCGGCCATCACCAGCACGGCCAACGCCCAGTTGGTCCCCACCGGCCGCGTGACGTTCGCCAGTTGCTCGAACGCCTGCTCGGCGAGCGCGAGCTCGCCGGTGTGCGTGGCCGCCTCCACGAGCTCGAGCAGCGTGCGCATCGCGTGACTCAGCTCGTGCGTGTACGGCAGCTCACGGCAACCGCTGGCCACCGCCTCGGCGAAGCGTCCCAGGCCGTTGTAGAGGATGGCCTCCCCGAAGTTGACCGCGCTCAGCCCGTACCCCTCGCCTCGCGCCTGCGCGTCGGCTCGGATCTGCTCCGCCAGGGGCTCCGCCTCGCCGGCCTGCCCTCGATACGCCGCGAGGAAGAATCGCCCGTACTGCGGGAGCGGGTGGCCGGTGACGTCCTTGATGGCGTCGATCTCGTCGCAGGAGGCTTCGGCCGCGTCCAGCTCGCCGTCGACCGTCTGCGCCACCATCAGCAGGCTCAGGGCGATCGGCAGCACTGTCACGACGCCTTCGACGCGGGCGAGCTCGACCTGCCGATCGGCGAGCGCGCGGAGCCCGCGGGCATCCCAGAGGTCCTGCGCGGCGCGGGAGGCGAACCACATCCAGTGCAGCTCGAGCGAGTCCGGGGCCTGCTCGAGGAACGCGCGCTGCGCCCGGCGCAGGGTGTCGATCGCGGCCTCCTGCCCTTTGGCGGCGAGCAGCGCCTGGCCGCGCAGAATCAGATCCCGCGCACGGCCGGACTCCTCGGCTGGGCTGGGCTCCTCGGCGGCGTCGGGCTCCTCGGCGGCGGTCGCCTCCAGGATCGCGTTCGAGACCGCGGCCACCTGCTCGGCGTCACCGAGCCGACCGCCGTAGATCGCGGCCGACAGCGCCTCGATGTAGGTGTCGCGGGCGAGCACCGGGTCGAGCCCTTCGAGGCCCTGGGCCGCGGCGAGGAGGAGCTGCGGCCCGCTGCTGTCTCGATGCAGTGCGTACCCGGCGCGGGCGCGCAGCCGGGCGACCAGCGCCTCTTGCAACGCGGTGAGAGGATGGTCGCGGGCGGTGTCGAGCAGGTGCAGGGCCGCTGCGGGCGCGCCCGCCTCGTGCTTGGCCTCGGCGGCCGCGATCAGCCGCTGCACGCGGCGGACCGGCGCGGGCGTCAGCTCCGCCGCCCGCTCCAAGAACGCGCCCGCGGCGGCCGCGCCGCCGCGGGTCCGCGCACGCACCGCGGACCGCTCGAGGTCGGCAGCGACCTCCTCGTCCGGGCGCAGCGTCGCGCTGGCCCGATGCCATGCCCGGCGATCCGGGTCGTGCTCGACGCTGGTGACGTCGGCCAGCGCGGCGTGGACGCGCCGCCGATCCTGCGGCGACGCCGCCCGGTAGACCGCCGACCGCACGAGCGGATGGCGAAAGCCGACGCGCGTGCCGACGGCGAGCGCGTCGGCGTTCCTGGCGGCGTCGAAGTCCTCCGGGCCCAGTCCCAGTGCCGCGCTCGCCCGCCACAACAGCCCGGGATCTCCGGTCGGGTCCGCGGCCGCCAGCAGCAACAGCAGGCGCACCGACTCGGGCAGCGGTTCGAGCTGCGCGACCAGGCTCTGCTCGATGCGGCTCTCCAGCGGGATCGAGCCGGTGAGAGTGAACCCGCCGGCGATCTCGGCCGGGCTCAGCGCCCAGGGCAGCTCCCGCAGCGCGAGCGGGTTGCCGCGCGCCTCCGCGATCAGCTGGTCGCGTACCCGCTGGTCGAGGCCGCCGGGGACCGCGAGGCGCAGGAGCTCGCGGGCGTCGTCGTCGCCCACCCCTTCGACGACCAGCTGCCGAAGCCCGGCGAACACCTCGTTGACCGTGCGCATGGCGAGCACGATGACGATCCCCTCGACGTCGAGCCGCCGGGCGGCGAACGCGACAGCGCGCGCCGACGCCTCGTCGAGCCACTGCGCGTCGTCGACGATACAGAGCAGCGTCCGGTCTCCCGCGGCCTCGGTGAGCAACCCGAGCAGTGCGAGCCCGACGAGGAACGGGCTGGGCGCGGAAGCCTGGCGCAGGCCGAACGCCGCCTCGATCGCCTCGCGCTGCGGGGCGGGCAGGCGCCCGGAAGAACCCATCATGTGCCCGCACAACTGCTGCAGACCGGCGTAGGCCAGCTCCATCTCGGACTCCGACGCGACGATGCGCTCGACCCGGACGTCGGTCGCGGCGCGCGCCGCCATGCGGTCCAGAAGTGCCGTCTTGCCGACGCCGGCCTCGCCGGAGACGATCAGCGCGCCGCTGTGACCTGCGCGGGCACGGTCCATCAGCGCGCCCAGCTCCATTAACTCGCGATGCCGTCCCCGCAGTGGCGCGGTCTCTGTCACGATGCCACCTTTGCGGGGATTTACCGATAAATGGTGCCTTTGGCGGGCCAGATCCTATCTGAGACATCGGCGACACGGGCCGCGAGCCTTCGGCGTTTCCGGCCGCCTCACTGGTGAACAGGAACGCGCGATCCTTTCCTCGACATTTCTAGCCGCCGAGCCGGTTCACGGCGTTCCGCGGGATCTCCCCGCGCAGTGCCGTACGGACCTGAGGTCGGCCGGCGACTGCTCGGAGCAGAAACCTGCGTGGGGGGGTGATGACGACATTGGGCGGGCCGATGAGGTCCTCATGCTCATCCGGTGGTTCCAGCGCCAGGACGTCGAGGGCGGCGCCGGCGAGCTGTGCGGTGCGCAGGGCGCCCGTCAGGGCCGCCTTCCGATTCACCAGCGTGCCGTAGCAGTCGAAGGTGACCCAGCCGCTCGCGGGCCTGGCTCGTACCGGCTCGATGGAAACGCCGAGGAAACGGTCTCCTGACTAGGACTGGAGCTTCACATCGGAGCTTCGGCTTTCTAGGAGAAGTGACTCATGGTTTCGCGTCAATCGGCAGTCGCCCGCGTCGTCTCCGCAGGATGCGCGGCATTGGCTCTGAGCGTGTCCGCGCCCGCCATCGCGTCGACGGACAACGCCTCCGTCAAGCTAGGGGACGTGCAGAAGGCGATGGAGGCCTTGGTGAAGACAGGCCACGTGGTGGGCGCCATCGGCGAGGTGTACGTGAACGGCAAGCGGGCCGGAAAGGGATCGGCCGGATCCCAGCTGCTCGACGGCGACGGTGGCGCGATCCCCTCCACCGCCCGCTACCGGATCGGCTCACAGAGCAAGAACATGACCGCCACCGCGGCCCTGCAACTCGTGCGGAGCGGGAAGCTGAAGCTGGACGACAAGCTCAGCGAGCTGCTCCCCGAGGTGGCGGAGAAGGATCTCGTGGAACGGGCCGACGAGATCACGGTACGCGACCTGATCCAGCAGACCTCGGGCATCCCCGACTTCCTCACCCCCGACATCGACCCGCTCGACACCACGATCACGTATCGCCCCGCCGACTTGCTGGCCGCCTCCCGCAAGCGGCAACGGCCATCGGAGATCGGGACCTTCAACTACTCCAACACCAACTACATCCTGGTCGGCATGATCATCGAGAAGCTGACCGGGCATTCGCTGGCGACCGAGCTCAAGCGGAGGATCTTCACCCCGCTGGGCATGCGAGACACCTACCTGCCGGTCAAGGCCGCCGAGGGGATCAAGGGCCCGCATGGGCACGGCTACATGGTGGATGAGACGGGCAAGCTGCTCGATGTCGACAAGCTCAACGCCACCACCATGCTGGGCGCCGGCGGCGTGATCTCCACCGCGCACGACATCAGCGCCTTCGAACGCGCCTTCGTTCAGGGCAGACTGCTGCCGGACTCCCTGCAAAAAGTGATCACCGACCCGGCGCCCGGCCAGCAGCCGCCGCCGAAGGGCGGCCTGTGCGAGGGCAACCCCAGCTTCCAGCCACGCGGCGGCAGCGCTCCCGGCTTCGTCGCCGTGACCTACACCTCCCCGGACGGGAAACTGCAGTTCGCGGTCTCCGTGACGGTGGCCGCGGACGATGCCGAGCGCGGCGCTGTTGGGAGGCGCGTCGATCAGGCCCTCGTATCGGTGTTCTGCCCTGCGTCCGCCGCCGGCTAGACGCAACGCTTCTCTGGGGTTCCCGAGGGCGAGTCACATGCGCTCGGCCGTCAGCAGGGGCGTCCCAGCCGTCCCTGCACGTCGTAGATATGCTGCACGCTGATCAGCGTGTCATGGTGTTCGCGCAGGTGATCCTCGAACGACCAGGCTTGGGGGCCGTACGGTCCGCCGTGGGTCTCCCATTGGATCACCTGGCCGCGGCTTCCGTGGTGGGCGGGCGCGAGGTCGATGCAGAGCAGGTTGCCACCGCTGTCTTCGGCGAAACGTATCCAGCCACGATGCCACCACACGCACCGCACGTAGCCCTTGGCCGGGTCGAGTTCGCGGGAGACCCGGCCGTCGAAGATCATCTGATCGTGCGCGTCCCTGAGGAGGCGATGGTCGACCGTCGCAGTGACCTGCTCGGGGGCCAGGCAGCCAGGAAGGTAACGAAGTCGACAGTGCTGCCCCGGGGCTGAGGTAGTGGCGCGGGCGGGCGTGATCATGAGGGTGGGGCGACACCGTCGAAGGTCCTTGCCCTCGAACCGGTCGATCAGCGTGGTGACATGCCCACCGAACCTGATCCCAAGAGCGGGGAGCGAGACTGATGCCGCTCCCCGCCCGTATCACCGATTCACGGACCGACGTCCCATTGCACGGTGTCCCATTGCTGTTGAGGCCCTCCGTTGTATTCCCAGAGCTGAATCTTGCCGCCGTCGCGGATTTCCTGCGCCTTCGCGTCGAGGACGTAATTGTGCCCCGCTGGGGAGGCGACATTCCTCAAGGCGTCGTTACCGTACGGTGCCCACCGCTGCTGGGCCTGGCCGTTGTAGTCCCAGAGCTGGATGGCGCCACCGTTTCCGATCGTCTGGGCTTTCGCGTCGAGCACGAGTGTCCGGCCGGCCGGTGACGCCCTGTTCTTCAAGTACGTGTACGTACCGACGTTGCGGTAGAACGCCCATTGCTGCTGGTTCCCGCCGTTGCAGGTCCAGAGCTGGACGATGCCGCCGTTGCCGATGGTCTGGGCTTTCGCATCGAGGCAGAAGTCCAGGCTTCCCGCTGCTCTGGTGAAGAAGAGGTAGTACGTCAAGTCGGCCTCCACCCCGACCGGCAAGCCCTCGACCTGTTCCGAACGGCCGGCCACCGCCCTGGACACGCCAAGGCGCTCAACGGGGTCGGCAACTGCCACGCCCTCCTCGGACACCACAACCGAGCGCTCGGGTACTGCCGGCGAGCCCTCACCCTGTTCGAGGAACTCGGCGACCTCAACGGTCAGGCCGCGTCTCTCGACGGCCTTGGGTACGCACACCACCACCTCGGTCAGTACGACCTGGCCAAATGCTGTCACCGGCAGGCGCTCAAGCTGCACCTGGAGCTGGGCGATCGCATCGGCGAAGTCGAGGCGCTGATCCGTCTCGGCAACGCCCACCACACCGACGGCGAGCACGACACCGCCCGCGACACCTGGCGGCAAGCCCTCGTCATTCTCGACGAGCTCGCTCACCCCGACGCCAGTTATGTCCGCGCCCAGCTCGCCGACACCGAACCGCACCAGACCGCGGCCGCTGGTCCACGGTTGTATTGGCCTCACCGGTAGAACCACCTAGCCCTGGCGCAGCAGGTCCTTCACCGCGGCCACGATGCCCTCGGCCGACAGCCCGAAGTGGTCGAGCAGGAAAGCGGTGTCACCGGTCGGCGCGAACACGCGGGGCACGCCGAGGATCCGCATCGGCACCGGGTGGTGGGTGACGACGGCCGCCGACACCGCCGCGCCCAGGCCCCCGCTGACCGTGGCCTCCTCGGCCGTGACGATCCGGCCGGTCTCGCGGGCCGCAGCGACAACGGCCTCCTCGTCCAGCGGTTCGAGGAAGGGCATGTTGAGCACCCGCACCGACACGCCCTCGCCGCGCAGCCGGGCCGCCGCCTCCAGAGCGCGGGAGGTCAGCGAGCCGATCGCGATGACGGTGGCGTCGCCGCCGTCCTGCAGCAGCACGGCGCGGCGCGGCTCGAACGGCGCGTCGTCGGGAGTGACGACCGGCACCTTGAAGCGTGGGATGCGCAGGTAGGAGGGCCTTGGTGAGGCCGCCGCCCAGCGTACGGCGGCCCGGGTCTGCACCGGGTCGGCCGGGATGATCACGTCCAGGTTCGCGACCGCGCGCATCCAGGACAGGTCCTCGATCGAATGATGGGTCGGCCCCAGCTCGCCATAGGCCATGCCGGGGCTCTGCCCGCAGAGCACGACATGGGCTTCGCTGTAGGCGACATCGGCTTTGATCTGCTCCAGGGCCCGTCCGGTCAGGAACGGCGCCGCCGCGCACACGAAAGGGATCTTGCCCGCGTTCGCCAGACCGGCGGCCACGCCCACAAGATCCTGCTCGGCGATGCCAACGTTGATCAGGCGGTCGGGATAGCGCTCACGGAACCCGACGAGATTGCTGGAGCCCACGGAGTCGTTGCACACCGCCACGATCCGCTCGTCCGCGCCGGCCAGGGCCAGCAACTCGTCGGCGAAGTCCTGGCGGCAGTCGAAGACGGCCTGCTGCTCGGTGAGGGTCATCGTGCCAGCTCCGCCAGCGCCGACTCGACCTGGTCCGGGCTGGGCACCTTGTGGTGCCACTCCACCCTGTCCTCCATGAACGACACGCCCTTCCCCTTGATCGTGTCGGCGATGACGACGACCGGCCGGCCGGTGAGCGAGCCGTTCATCGCCCGCAGCAGCGCTTGGTGGTCATGACCGTCGATCTCGCGCACCTCCCAGCCGAAGCTGCGCCACTTGTCCCCCAGAGCGCCGAGAGCGTTGGTCTCCTCCGTCCTGGCGCCCTGCTGCAGCCGGTTGCGATCGACGATCGCCGTCAGCGACGACAGGCCATGGTGAGAGGCGGCCATCGCGGCCTCCCAGTTGCTGCCTTCCTGCAGCTCACCGTCGCCCAGCACGACGAAGGTACGCCAGCTCAGACCATCCAGCTGGGCCGCCAGCGCACAGCCGGTCGCCACCGGCAGGCCGTGCCCGAGCGCGCCGGTGTTGGTCTCGACCCCGGGAACCTTGAGCCGGTTGGGATGGCCGTTCAACGCCGACAGCGGCGCCATGAACGTCTCCAGCTCCGCCGGGGCGAAGAAGCCGCACTGGGCCAGGGTCGAGTAGAGCGCGGCGGCACAGTGGCCCTTGCTCAGCACGAACCGGTCGCGCCCGGACCAGTGCGGACGCTCAGGGTCGACGGACAACGCTCCGTAAAAACAGGACACCAAGATGTCGGTCACCGACAGATCGCCGCCGATGTGTCCCATGCCGGCCCGACCGATGGTCTGGATGATGCTCCGGCGCACGTCCGTGGCCAACCGGTCCAGCTCTGCCGCGGCGCTCTCCCGGTCGGTCTCCCGGATGCGCTCGACCGTCTTGCGGTAGGCGGCCGCTCGCACCAGATCAGGGGCGAGCATCGACATCACCGATGTGAATATCTATTCCATAGCGACTAGACATAACTAGAAGCTACGGCCGTCGGCGGATTCGTGTCAACGAGGGGGTGATGATCACTTACGCGCCGGCTCCTTGACGGGCGCAGTCGCCGACGTTACATTCCGGCTGAATAGCAAAGCAGCATTGAATAGATATTCACACTCTGCTTTCGCTCCTACGATGGTCCTCCGACCAGCGGAAACGTCGCATGGCGACGTTGACGTACCCGAGCGCGCCTCACGAATCGCTACCGAATACTCTCCCCTGCTCTTGGAGACGCACATGAACATCCCGACGAAAGCCGCGGCGCTGGCAGCCTCCGTGCTGCTCCTGGCCGCTTGTAGCGGCCGTGTGCAAGACACCGGTGCGACCAGCGGGAGCGGGGGCCAGGTCAAGCTCAGCTGGTGGATGGTCACGCAGAACGCCGACACGGCGGGCGCCGCACTGAAGTCGATCATCGCCGACTTCGAGAAGCAGAACCCGAACATCAAGGTGGATCTGCAGTACCGAGCCGTGGACGCCCACAAGGACGCGCTACGCACCACGGCCGGCAGCACCTCGGGTCCGGACATCTACTACAACTGGGCAGGACCCGGTCTCGGGGGTGAGCTGGTCAAGTCCGGCGTGAGCCTCGACCTCAGCAAGTACTACCAGCAGTACCAGTGGAACAACCGCTTCAACGCCGCCACGCTGTCCGCGTTCACCCAGTACGGCGGCCACCACGGCATCCCCTGGACGCAGCGGACAGAGGTCGTCTACTACCACAAGGACCAGTTCGCCAAGGCGGGCATCAGCGCACCGCCCACCACCTATGAGGAGTGGGCCACGGCGGCGCAGAAGCTCAAGGACGCGGGCCTCACGCCGATCTCCATGGGCGGCAAGGACAACTGGCACGTCATGCGCCTGCTGGACACCTTCATCGAGACCAACTGCGGCGCCGAGCTGGGCGACAAGCTCAACACCCGCGCGACGAGCTGGGCCGGCCAGCCCTGCGTCGACAAGTCCTTCGAGCAGCTCAAGCAGTGGTCCGCCAACTACTTCAACAAGGGCTTCGCCGGGCTGCCGGCGGCCGAGGCGGCCGCCCTGTTCAACTCCGGCAAGTCGGCGATGCAGCTCGAAGGCGACTGGTTCACCCAGCAGAACGTCGACGCCGGCGACGATCAGAACAACGTCGGCGTCTTCCCGATGCCGACGGGCACCGGCCGGCTCTACGGCTTCTTCGAAGGCATGTACATCAGCAAGAGCAGCAAGCACCCCGACGAGGCCGCCAAGTTCCTGGACTACCTTTCCTCCGCGCCGGTCGAGGGGAAGTACCTGGGCGTCTTCTCCTCCTTGCCGGTCAACAAGGAGAGCAAGTCGGCCAACGCCCTTCAGCCCATCAACGCCCAGATCGCCCAGCTCACGGGTCAGGCCAAGGGCTTCTTCCTCAACAACGACCAGAACTTCCCGACGGACGTGACGACCGAGTACTGGCGCATCCAGAACGGGGTCACCAGCGGCTCCATCGCGCCCAAGGAAGCCGGCGCGCTGCTGCAGAAGTTCATGGACACCCATAAGAACTGACCTGCCAGGCCCCACCGGCACCGAACAATCAACCGACAAGGAGCGGCCATGGCCACCGTGTCCACCGCCCCGGCCACGCCACGCCCCACCGATCATCGCCCTCACCACCCCCGACGAAGACGGGGGAAGATGCCGATCCTGGGCGCGCTGCCATTCCTGGCCCCGGCCTTGGCGCTGTACGCGGTGTTCCTGCTGTTCCCGATCGTCTCGGCCGTCTACCTGAGCTTCATGCGGTGGAACGGTTTCCCCACCGTGCCGCAGGTGTGGGCGGGGCTGGCCAACTACCGGGACATCCTCACCAACGACACCGTCTTCCACACCGCCCTGCGCAACAGCCTCATCTGGGTGGTGCTGTCGCTCATCGTGCCCACCGTGCTGGCCCTGCTGCTCGCCCTGGCCCTCAACCGCAGGCTGCTGGGACGCAACCTGCTGAGGTCGGTGTTCTACATCCCCGCCGTACTCGCCTCGATCGCCGTGGCGACCATGTGGACCTGGATGTACAACCCGAACTCCGGCCTGGTCAACGGGACGCTGACCTCGCTCGGCCTGTCGTCGTGGATTCAGGACTGGCTCGGCGACCCGCAGATCGCGCTCTATTCGGTCTTCGTCGCCTTCGTCTGGCAGACCACCGGTTTCTCCATGGTGCTCTTCCTGGCCGGGCTGCAGACGGTGCCCGTCGACCTGGTGGAGGCGGCCAAACTCGACGGCGCCTCCGCCTGGCAGACCTTCCGCAACGTCACCCTGCCGGCTCTGCGGCCCACCTTCACGGTCGTCCTGGTCCTGACCGTCATCAGCTCGCTGAAGGTGTTCGACCTCATCGTCGGCATGACCAACGGCGGCCCCGCCCAGTCCAGCCAGGTCCTGGCCCTGTGGTCCTACAGCCAGTCGTTCATCAACCACAACTTCGGCGGCGGCAACGCCCTCGCCGTCGTCCTGCTCCTGATCACCTTGGCGCTCGTGCTGCCGTACCTGATGTGGACCTTGAAGGAGGACGAGCGATGAGCGCGGTCCGCCGGACCAATTACCCCCTCATCGGGCTGTGGATCGCCTTGGTCATCAGTGCGTTGGTCTGGCTGGCGCCGTTCGCCTTCATGGTCTTGACGTCGTTGAAGTCCACCGCCGATATCGGCCACAGCTCCATCTGGGCCCTGCCGGAGGTGTGGCACTGGGACAACTACGCCAACGCCGCCGAACGCGGCGAGCTGTGGACCGTTGCCGCCAACAGCGCCTACATCGCGCTCATCAAGGTGCCGCTGGGGCTGCTGGTGTCGGCCGCCGCCGCCTTCGCGATCGCCCGGCTGCGCTTCAAGCGGCATCGGGCCCTGCTCATCGTGATCACCCTGGGGTCGATGGTCCCGGTCCAGGTGGCCCTCGCCCCGATGTTCACCACGCTGTCGAGCATGGGCCTGCTGAACTCCACCAACGGCATCATCCTGCCGTATCTCGCCTTCGGCATCCCGTATCAGGTGTTCTTCCTGTACGGGTTCTTCCGCTCGCTGCCGCTAGAGCTCGACGAGGCCGCCCGCATCGACGGCTCCGGCAACTGGCGGCTGTTCCTGAGCGTGTGCCTGCCGCTCGCGAAGCCGGCGCTGGCCGCGCTGTTCATCCTGGACTTCGTCGCGACCTGGAACGAGTACGGCATGGCTCTGGTCTTGCTGCAGGACCAGGAGGTGCGCACCGTGCCGCTGGCGCTGCAGGCCTTCCAGTCGCAGTTCGCCTCCAACTACGGCCAGCTCAACGCCTTCATCATCATGTCCATCCTGCCCGTTCTCATCGTCTACCTGATGTTCCAGCGATTCTTCACACAAGGCGCCCTGGCCGGCGCCGTCAAGGGATAGGAACCGTTCCATGGCCGCAGAACCTCTCTTCGGCGCGGGACTCTGGCACTTCGGCCAGTTCCGCGACCGCTACGCCACCGACGGCTACGGCCCGCCCGTCTCCACGCTGGAGGCCGTCGACCGGGCCGGCCAGGTCGGCAGCCTGTCGGTCGTCGACATCAACTACCCGTTTAACCCCGCCGACCTCGACGTGGCGCTTCTGGAAGAGCGGCTGAAGGCCAACGGGCTGCGCGCCATCGCCCTGACGCCCGAGATCTACACCCGCAAGTTCAGTCGCGGCGGCTTCACCAACCCCGACCCCGAGGTCCGGCGCGCCGCGATCGAGCTGGTCAGCGACGCGGCGGACCTGTCCCGCCGGCTCGGCTGCGACTACGTCAAGCTCTGGCCCGGCCAGGACGGCTGGGACTACCCCTTCCAGGCCGACTACAAGGCCCTGTGGGCGATGTCCATCGACGCCGTCCGCGAGCTCGCGCAGCGCCATCCCGACCTGCGCTTCGCCATCGAGTACAAGCCGCGCGAGCCGCGCAACCGCATGACCTTCTCCTCCGCGGCCCGCACCCTGCTGGCCATCGAGAAGATGGACGTGCCCAACGTCGGCATCCTGCTCGACTTCGGCCACTCCCTCTACGGCCTGGAATCCCCCGCCGACGCCGCCCAGCTCATCCTCGACCACGACCGTCTGTACGCCATCGACGTCAACGACAACTTCCGCGGCTGGGACGACGACATGGTCGTCGGCTCCATCCACCTGGTGGAGACCTTCGAGTTCTTCCACACCCTGCGCCAGGCCGGCTGGCAGGGCGTCTGGCAGCTCGACCAGTTCCCCTTCCGCGAGGACTCCGTCGAGGCGGCCCGCGCCGGCGTCGAGGTCATGCGTACCATCTGGCGCGCCCTGCAGATCCTCGACGTCGACGCCCTCGCCGAGGCCCAGGCCCGCCAGGACGCCCTGGCCGCGCAGCGCATCGCCCGCAAGGCCCTGCTGAGCGCCGAGGTCGACGGCTGATGGGCGAAGTCACTCAAGTCCGCGGCGCCTGGCGCGAAGCGGAGATCACCCTCACCGCCTCCGCCGACATCCCCGACGCCTACACCGGTGTAGACGTCTGGGCCGAATTCACCCACGACAACGGTCTCACCCTGCGCCGGCCCGCCTTCCACGACGGCGGCCGCACCTGGCGTATCCGCTTCAGCTCACCGCTGCCGCACGGGCGTTGGCAGTGGACGTCCGACGCGTCCCTCGACGATCCCGGTCTTCGCGGAGCGACCGGGTTCGTCGAGGTCGAACCCGGCGGCCCGGCGACCAATCGTTTCCAGCGCCACGGCTTCTGGACGATGTCACCGGGCGGACGCAACCTCGTCCACGCCGACGGCACCCCGGCGATCCTCGTGGCCGACACCGCCTGGGGGCTGCCCTGGCGCGCCACCGAGGAACAGGTGCGCGTCTACGCGGCCGACCGGCACGCCAAGGGCTTCAACGCGGTGCTGCTCATGTCCGTCCAACCCGACATGCGCGCGGTCGGGCCGCGCGACCGCGGCGCCGACACGGGGTTCGACGTCGCCTTCGAGGACCTGCCCACCGGCCACATCAACGCCCTCAACCCCGCCTACTTCCAGTACCTGGACCGGCTGCTGGACGTCCTCGTCGAGCACGAGATCGTCCCCGTGCTGCAACCGGTCTTCCAGGGGTTCGGCTGGAAGGGCCTGGACGTGGCCGGGACCGTCGTCCCGCCCGCCGAATACGCCCGCTACTGCCGCTACCTGGTGGCCCGCTACGGCGCCCGACCGGCGATCTACCTGGTGGGGGCCGACGGCTCCGGCCACGAACCGCAGATCCCGGCCGGTGGCGCCGAGGTCCACGCCTGGGACTGCTACGCCCAGCCCACCGGCATCCACTACCGCCCTCATGGCGACAACCGGGCCTGGCAGGACGCCGAGTGGCTGGACTTCCAGTGGTGCCAGACCGGCCACGGCGGCGAGCACGTCCCCGAACGGGTGGCCGACATGTGGCGCAACACCCCACTCAAAGCCGTCGCCAACGGCGAGCCGACCTACGAGCAGACCCGCTCTGCCACCAACGCCGCCGGTTGGTGGCAGGGCCACGAGGCGTGGAGCAACCTGTGCGCGGGAGGCACCATGGGCGTGGTCTACGGTGCCGCCAACATCTGGCAGTGGAGGCTGCACGACGGCGAACCCGGCCACGAACCGTACTTCCTGGCCCCTTCCGGCGGCTGGCGCGAGTCCCTCGACTTCGAGGGATCCACCTACGTCGGCCTCCTCGGCAAGATCCTCGATGGCCTGCCCACCACCGACATGGAGCCGGACTGGCAGACCTTCATCAGCCCGCGAACCCTGCGCGTGCCAGGCCGGCTGCACGTCGTCTACCAAGAACACGGCGGCGCTCTCCGTCCCAAGCGGGAGGACGAACTGCCCGTGGCCTACCGGGTCGTCGATCCCCGCACCGGCGACATTCTGGCCACCGGCCGCCGGTCACCGGGCGAACCGATCGAGGACGACCGGCACACCGCACGGATCGTCATCTTCTATGACGACGAACCCGCCTCTTAGCCGGGCATATGCCCAACCCCCCACGTGCTCGTGTACGTCGCCTGCCGATCGCCGTCATGGCGGCCGGCGGGCGTCCCGGCCGGTTATCCCGTTGAAGAGCCGGTGGGGTGGATCGTACGCTGGCTCTGGTTGCTCCTGCCGGGTCAGGCCCGGCCGATCACGAGAAGGCGATGCCATGGTCACCGCCCGGTCACTCCGGGGCGGATGACGAGACGGCCGTTCCGGCGGCCAGTGTGGTGCGTGTGAACGCACGGGTTCGTCGTGCCCCGGTCTCGCGGAGATTGTCTCGTCCGCGCGGTGCCGGTCGCCGCGCACCTGATCTGGAGCACACGGAAATGTCGCACGACTCCCTGTCCGCGTGGTACGCGGACTTCTTCACCGAACTGCCCAACGCTTTCTGGCGGGCGGCCGTACCCGAGTGGATGACCGCCGCCGAGGTTGACTTCGTCGCCCGCCTGGCCGGGCTCCGCCCCGGTTCCCGGGTGCTGGACGTGGCCTGCGGCAGCGGCCGGCACGCCCTCGAACTCGCCCGGCGCGGCTACCAGGTCACCGGCCTGGACGTCTCGGCCGAGGCCATCGCCCACGCCCGCGCCGCCGCCGCGGGCGAGCGGCTCGACCTCGATCTGCGCCAAGGCGACATGCGGGCGCTTCCCGCCGAGGTCCGGGCCGAAGCGGCGATGTGCATGGGCAACGCCTTCGGCTACCTGGAGCACGCCGGCACGCAGGGGTTCCTCGCGGGCCTCGCCGGGCTCGTCGTGCCCGGAGGCACGCTCATCCTGGACTACGGGTTCGTGGCCGAGTCACTGCTGCCGAACCTGACCCTGGAAGAGCCGCCGATGACGTTCGGCGGGGTCGAGGCCGTCTCGGTCAACGAGTACGACGCGGCGAACAGCCGCTGGCTCACCTCGTTCACCTTCCGCCGGGGTAGGCAGGAGCACCGCGGGACCTCCGTGCAGTACGTCTACACCGCGGCGGAGGTCGTCCGGCTGGTCACCGAGGCCGGGTTCAACGGCGTCGAACTGTACGGCGACGCCGACGGCACACCGTTCCGGCTCGGCAGCCCCCGGCTGCTCTTGGTGGCCCGACGACCGTAGACCACCCACGTGTCAGTCGTCGAGTGCCTGGTAGAGCGTGGTCCAGAAGTCGTGGATGAGCCGGGCTGAATTCGGGACGGACATGCCGACCTGGGTGAGCAGGAGTCCGGTGAGCTGGTTGCTCGGGTCGGCGTAGGTGGAGGTGCCGCTGCCGCCGTCCCAGCCGAACTGGCCGATGGGGGCGTAGTCGCCGCGGTAGGTGCGTACCGCCATGCCCATGCCCCAGCCGCCGTGCTGGCCCTGGCCGTAGGAGAGGTGGACGTTGTCGGTGGCCATGGCGGTGCGGGCGGCGTTCTGTTCGGGGGTGAGGCGGTTGGTGGTCATCAGTTCGACGGCGGGCCGGGACAGGATCCGCCGGCCGTCGTGTGTCCCGCCGTTGAGCAGCATCTGGAAGTAGGCGTGGTAGTCGTCGACGGTGGAGACGAGTCCGCCGCCGCTGCCCTGGAAGGCGGGAGGGCGGCTCCAGCGTCCGCCTTCGGCCTCGTCCCACACGTGGAACTCGCCGGTCTGCGGGTCGGGGGCGTACAGGGTCGGCAGCCGGTCGATCTTGTCGGCGGGTACGTGGAAGGCGGTGTCGGCCATGCCCAGCGGGCCGAAGACGCGTTCGCGCAGGAACGTCTCCAACGGCTGGCCGGTGACCCTGGCCACCAGCACGCTGAGCACGTCGTGGCTGATCTGGTACTGCCAGCGCTCGCCGGGCTGGTACATCAGCGGCAGCGTGCCGAGACGGCGTATCCACTCATCCGGTCCGGGCATCGGCTCCGGCAGGTCGGGGGTGAGGCCCTGCTCGAAGATCGCGCCCATGATCGGGGTGCCCAGTGCCGTCATGTCCATGCCGAGCCCGAAGGTGGAGGTCAGCAGGTCTCGTACGGTGATCGGCCGCCGGGCCGGCACGGTGTCGTCCAGCGGGCTGTCGATCCGCTTCAGCACCTGCCGGTCGGCGAGTTCCGGCAGCCACTGCTCCACCAGGTCATCCAGCCGCAGCCGGCACTCGTCCAGCAGGACCATCGCCGCCGCCATCGCGACCGGCTTGGACGTCGAGGCCATCCGGAAGATGGTGTCCCGGCGCATCGGCGCGCCACCGTCATGACGCATCGTCCCGAGCGCCTCGACGTGCGTCACACCGCCCCGGCCGACCAGGGCGACAAGCCCGGGAATCTTCCCCGACTCCACATGCCGCGCCAGCACCTCACGAAGCCTGCGCAACCCCGCCTCGGAGAAGCCGCCCTTGCCAGTTTCCATCATCAATCTCCTTGCGCACACGAACGTTCGGGAATCGCTGAACGTCTGGGACAGTACATTGCGTTTAGAAATACGTCAACACACAGTTCAAGGGCATCTAGCCTGCAAAACAGGCTTTCCATTGCAATGGGTCTGACAATGAACGCAATGGATGAGAATTGCAATGGGCTGCGAGTGAATGCATACTGTTCGCGCAGGCCGAGCGACAGGAGACGAGCACCGATGCCCGGAGGCAGACTGACCGGCCAGGATCGACAGCACATCGCCGCGTGGCTGGCCGAGGGTCACGGATACGCGGAGATCGGCCGGCGTCTGGGGCGGCCCGCCTCGACCATCATGCGCGAGGTCACCCGCAACGGCGGACCCGACGATTACGGGGCGGACCGGGCACACGAGGCCACCCGGCACCGTGCGCGCCGGCACAAGCAGGCCCAGCCGCCGCCACCACCGGTCCCCGACAGCGGCCATGGGCGTGACCCCCAAGCCGTCCAGGACTTCACGGAGTTCTTCACCGATCTCCTCATCCAGCAGGGGATGGCCCGGATGGTGGCCAGGGTGATGGCCTGCCTGTACATCACCGACTCCGGCAGCCTCACCGCCGCCGAACTGGTCCAGCGGCTCCGCGTCAGCCCGGCGTCGGTCTCGCACGCCGTCACCTACCTCGAACAGCAGGGACTGCTCAGCCGCGAACGGGTTCCCGGCGGGCGCCGCGAACGCTACGTCATCGACGACGGGATCTGGGTCCGGTCCATCGTCGCGGCGGTGGAGGTGAACCAGGCCCTGGTGGCCGCCTCGCAGCGCGGAAGCGAGATCCTCGGGGCCGCGACCCCGGCGGGCGCCCGCTTCGAGTCCTCCGCCGAACTCCTTCTCCTCGTGAGCGAGGCCCTCCGGCAGGCCATCGAGCGGTGGCGGCAGAGCCCGGCCGCCTGGAACGCGTCATCGCCGGAGTGAACCAGCACCACCCTGGTCATCCGGCAAGAAGCGTGTCCGGAGCGGCGAGCGCCAGACCGGCGGCGCCGAGCGCGTGCTGGGCGTCGCTCCACGGACGGACGATCACTTGGACGCGGTAGGCCGCGGTGACCTGACTGGCCCGCATCACGGCGGAGAACCCGGGCTCCAGGCCCGGCCAGAGCACGTGGTTCTCGCCGATGACCGCGATGGTGGGCGTGCCGAGCAGATTGACGACACCGGCGACGGCCCGCCCGAGTACGGCGCCGACCTCGGCGAGCACCCCGGCCAGCGACCGCTCACCGGAGACCCATCGTGAGCGGAGCTCCTCGATGGTGGTGGACGCCTCGGCGAGGCCCGCGAGACGGGCGGCGCGCAGGATCCCGTCGTCGCTGGTGAACGTCTCCAGACAGCCCCGGGCGCCACAGGCGCAGCGCGGGCCGGTGGCGGCGACCGGCGTGTGGCCGAACTCGCCGGACAGCCCGCTCGGATCGCGATGCACCCGCCGCCGCAGGACCGCCCCGATCCCCACTCCGTCGCCGATGCCGAGCACCAGGAAGTCGTCATGGTCACGTCCGGTCCGGTACAGGAGTTCTGCGGTGGTGCTGGCCGTGAGGTCGTTGTCGACGAGCACCGGGATCGGCAGCTCGGCCCGCAGCCGTTCACCGAGGGGAAGGTTGCTCCACCCAAAACGCGGACAGAACCGGATATAACCCGCATCGACGGATGCCGGCACGGCCACGCCCGCGGCCTTGAGCCTGGGGCCGACGGCGGGGTCGGCCAGCCACTGGCCGATGACCCTGAGTATCTGGGAGGTCGGGTCTGCGTGACAGTCGAAGGGCAATACATCGGATGTGAGCGTCCGGCCATCCAACCCTGCTACAACGGTTACGAGGTGGTCGGTCGCCACCCGTACGCCGATGGTCGCGGCGGCCTCCGGCACGACCTGTAGCGGGATGCGCGGCCGCCCGACCACCCCGGCCTGCGGGGCCAGAGTGCGTAGATAACCGCTGGCCAGCAGGCGTCGCGTGTGTTCGTGCACGGTCGCGTCGCCGAGCTTGAGCCGGACCGCGATCTGACGGCGGTCCAGGGCGCCGGCGGTGCCGAGAAGTGCCAGGATCTCGACGCGAGTCAGATCACCACGACCGGCCGTTCGGCGAGCAGTCATCGGATATTTCCTATCAAGATCTCATTGACATTACGGATTGCGACGCCCTAGTTTCGAAACAATTAACTCGGCCCCGAGCTTATTGAGTGGAGCTGCGATGGGCAGGCGGATGTATGGCGGTCGGAGATCACTGGCGGTCGCAACAGCGGTGGTCATCGCGGGAGGATTAACGGCAGGTTGCGGGGGCGGCAGCCAGGAGTCGGCAGGAGGCAACAAGGCGAGCAACGGCGCAGTGACGCTCAACTGGTCGATGTGGGCGTCCGGAACCGAAGACCGAAACGCCTGGCAGAAAGTGGCCGACCAGGTCACCCAGAAGTACCCGAACATCAAGATCACCCTCGAGACGTCGCCGTTCAAGGACTACTTCACCAAACTCGGCACCCGCCTGGCCGGCGGCAGCGCCGCGTGCATCGTCTCCATGCAGAGCCTGCGCACGGGCGGCTACGTCAGCGGGATGCGTCCTCTGGACGACCTGATCAAGAAGAACAACCTGGACATCGGCGACTTCGACTCGTCGATCATGTCCGGGCTGGCCTCGGGCGGTAAGCAGTACGCGCTGCCGTACGACGTCGGCTCGCTGATCATCACCTACAACAAGGACATGTTCAAGGCGGCCGGCGTGCCAGCGCCGAAGGTCGGCTGGAGCGTGGCGGACTTCGAGGCGGCGGCCAAGAAGCTGACCACCGGCGGCAAGTACGGCTTCGTGGCCTACCCCTCGGCTCTGGGGATGTTCTCGATGATCCTCTCCAAGACGGGCGCGGAGCCGATGGACTCCTCCGGCAAGCTCACCCTCACCACCGAGCAGATGAAGGCCGGCTTCCAGTGGTACGCGGACCTGGCCGCCAAGCAGGGGGTCGCGCCCAAGGTGCCCGGCGTGGACAACAACTGGGCCGAGACCCAGTTCCTCGGCGGCAACGCGGCGATGTCGGTGAACGGCCCCTGGTCCGTTCTGGAGCTCAAGGCGCAGGCCAAGTTCGATGTGGGCCTGGCCACCATCCCCGCCGGTCCGGACGGGACCAAGAGCTACTCGGCCGGGTCCGGCTTCGGCATCTCCCAGTCCTGCCCATACCCTGACGAAGCGTTCAAGGCGGTCAGCACGATGACCAGCGCCGAGGTGCTCGGGCAGCTCGGCTCGGTCGGACGCGCCTATCCCGCGCGCAAGTCCGTACAGAACAAGTGGTACGAGAACGCCTTCGAGGGCTCCAAGCCGGTCATCGACGCCGCCAACGCCTCGGCGAAGCCGTTCCGGACGACCAGCAACTGGGACCCGGTGGAGAAACTGCTGGCCCAGTACGGCATCCAGGCCTTCAACGGTCAGTCCACGGGGGCGGAAGTACTCAGCCAGGTGCAACAGCAGGCACCGGCGTAGGGAGCGACGTGCACGCCGACGCCAAACCGCCGCGCCTGCGCCGTGATGGGCGGGCCGCGGCCCTGTTCGCCGGGCCCAGCCTCATCGGGTTGACGGTGTTCACCCTCTTCCCGATCGTGTTGTCCCTGGTGATGGCGTTCTTCAAGTGGCCCGCTGTGGGCGAGCGCGCCTTCACCGGGGTGGAGAACTTCACGACGCTGTTCACCGATCCCGTCTTCCGGCGGTCGCTGTTCAACACGCTGCTGTTCGTGGTGCTCTACCTGCCGCTCAACCTCATCGTGTCGGTGGGGTTGGCGGTGTGGATGGGCCCGCGCATCAGGGGCCGCAAGGCGCTGCGGGTGGTGTTCTTCCTGCCCGTGGTCACGCCGATGGTGGCCAACGCGGTCGTCTGGCGGATGATCTACCAGCCGAACGGGCTCATCGACGGCTCGATGTACGCCGCCACCGGCGTGCACGCGCCGAACTTCCTCGGCGAGCAGGGCTGGGCCATGTTCGCCGTCGTCGCGATGAGCGTGTGGCAGGGGTTCGGCTACAACATGCTGGTCTTCTCGGCCGCGCTGGACGCCATCCCGCGGCACCTGCTGGAGGCGGCGCAGATCGACGGGGCGGGACCATGGCGGCAGTTCTTCCGCATCATGCTGCCGATGATCTCCCCAGCGCTGTTCTTCGCCACGACCATGACGCTCATCACGTCGTTCCAGGTCTTCACCCAGCCGTTCCTGTTGACCGGCGGCGGGCCTGGCAACGACACCGAGACCCTCATGATGTTCGTCTTCGACAAGGGGTTCTCGATCTATCAGTTCGGACTCGCGTCCGCCGGGGCCTGGATCGTGTTCGTGCTGATCCTGGGCGTGACCGCGGTGCAGTTCGCCGGCCAGCGCAGATGGGTGAACTACGATGTCTGATCACGCCGTCCGCCGCGTCCGGCTGGTCATCTCGCACATCGCGCTCTACCTGGTGGCCGCCGCGTTCCTGTCGCCGCTGGTGTACATGCTGGCCACCTCGTTCAAACGCCCCGACGAGGTGTTCGAGTCGCCGCCGAGCCTGTTCGGGTCGGTGTTCCGGTGGCAGAACTACACCGAGGCGTTCGAGTACCTGCCGTTCGGGCGGTTCGTGCTCAACGGGTTCGCCGTCGCCGTCTGCGGCACCCTTGTGGTGCTGGTGGCGTCGGCCATGTCGGCGTACGCCTTCTCGCGGCTGCGCTGGCGCGGTCGCGACGGTATGTTCCTGCTCTTCCTGGCCACACTGATGATCCCCCAGGAAGTGCTGGTCGTGCCGATGTTCATGCTGATGAAATGGTTCGGCTGGGTGGACTCCTTCCAGGCCCTGATCTTCCCCTGGGCGTTCACCGCCTTCGGGACGTTCATGCTGCGCCAGTTCTTCCTGACCATCCCCGAAGAGATGTCCGAGAGCGCCCGCATCGACGGCGCGGGAGCGGTGCGCGTCTTCACCAGCATCATGCTGCCGCTGATCAGGCCCGCGCTCGCGGTGCTGGCGGTCTTCACGTTCATCAACTTCTGGAACAGCTTCATGTGGCCGCTGATCATCATCAACTCGGTGGACGAGAAGGCCACCGTGCCCCTGGGCCTGAATCTCTTCTTCGGCCAGCAGGGCACCCAGTGGAACCTGATCATGGCCGCCTCGGTGATTTCCATGGCGCCCACCGCGGCGCTGCTCATCATTCTGCAGAAACATCTCGTACGCGGGATCGCGACCAGCGGTTTCGGCGGCAGGTGAAATCTCATTGAAAGGAATGTTGTGGACCACGCCTGGTTCGCCGAATCCCGCTTCGGCATGTTCGTGCACTGGGGTCTGTACGCTCTCCCCGCCCGCCACGAGTGGGTGAAGAACCGCGAACGGCTGACCGACGAGGACTACCAGCGCTACTTCGACCACTTCGAGCCCGACCTGTACGACCCGGTGCGGTGGGCGCGGCTGGCCAAGGAGGCCGGCATGCGCTACATCGTCCTCACCACCAAACACCACGAAGGCTTCTGCCTGTGGGACTCGGCGCACACCGACTACAAGGTGACCCGCACCCCCTGGGGCAAGGACCTGATCGCGCCGTTCGTGGAGGCCGTACGCGCCGAAGGGTTGAAGGTCGGCTTCTACCACTCGCTGATCGACTGGCACCACCCCGAGTTCCCCGTCGACTCCCGCCACCCGCAGCGCGATGACGAGGAGTACAAGGCCGCCACCGCGGGCCGCGACGTCTCCAAGTACGCCGACTACCTGCACGCCCAGGTACGCGAGCTGCTCACCGATTACGGCCGGATCGACTACTTGTTCTTCGACTTCTCCTACAAGAACAGGCCGGGCGAGTGGGGCGGCAAGGGCGCTGACGACTGGCGCTCTCCCGAGTTGCTGGAGATGGTGCGAGAGCTCCAGCCAGGGATCATCGTCAACGACCGGCTCGACATCCCGGGCGACTTCGTCACCCCCGAGCAGTACCAGCCCGCCGGCCCGATGACCGTCGACGGCCGCGAGGTGCCGTGGGAGGCCTGCCAGACCCTCAACGGCAGTTGGGGATACGACCGGGACAACCTCGACTACAAGTCCCCTGACCTGCTCGTACGCATGCTGGTCGACAGCGTCGCCAAGGGCGGCAACCTGCTGCTCAACGTGGGCCCTGACGGGCGCGGCCAGATCGACCCCCGCGCCAGCCATACCCTCGGTGACATCGGCGCCTGGATGCGGCTGAACTCCCGCTCCGTCTACGGCTGCGGCCCCAGCGGCTTCACCGCGCCGCCCGACTGCCGCTACACCCAGCGGGGTAACCGGCTCTATCTGCACGTGTTCACCTGGCCGTTCCGCCACCTGCACCTGCCGGGGCTGGCCGGGCGCGTGAAGTACGCCCAGTTCCTGCACGACGCGTCGGAGATCCGTACGCGCGTCATCGACCCCACCCAGACGGCCGGGAACACAACAATGGGTGGCCTGGCCCCGGACGTCCTGACCATGGACCTGCCGGTTGTCCGCCCGGATGTCGCCGTACCGGTCATCGAACTGTTCCTCAACGACTGATCAGCGCCCACCGGCCCCGGTTCGCGGCACCCGCCGCGAACCGGGGCTTTCTCTGTGCTTAACGGCATGTGCCGGCTATATGGCTGGTTTGTAGTGGCTGATCTTACTCTGTTGATATGTGAACATTCGCCTAGCGAAAGGTTCGGCGATGGAGTTTCCGACAAGTCAGCTGTTACGTTCCCGCAAAATCGCCAAGACCACTCTCACTATCGCCATGGCTCTCGTGGCATTCGGTGCGACGACAGCAACGGCCAATGCCAGTGCGGAAGACCACTGGACCTATGGATGCCGCGGCTACTGGTACGGCACAAGCGGTCATGGCTACTGCAAGAAAGCCACCAAATCCATGGAGCTGCAAATCCACTATGCCTGCCAAGGCGAACCCGACACCTACGGATTCGCGGAAGTCGCGAAAGGCTACGAAGGCACATTCGACAGATGGGAATGTACATTCGACATGACCCATGCGACGGTTACGCGTTACGACGCATAGCCACGCCTGAGCTTGGCGGCGCCCGCCGGCACCAGTCGGCGGGCGCCGCCGGTTGCGTGGACCCCGGACCGGGAATGTCGGCGCTTCTCGCCATAATGGGTTGGCTATGAAGCCGAAAATTGAGCTGTTCTGGCCGGTCAGCGCTGATGAAGCCCTCCGTGCCGAGGTCCACAGGGTCTTGCGAGCCGTCGTCGAAGCGGGCGGCGCGATCGGCTATCTGGAGCCGCCCGAACGGGACGAGGCCGACACCTGGCTGGCCGGCGTGCTCGATGCCGTACAACGCGATGATGCGGCCTTGGCGCTGGCCCTGGTGGACGGACAGGTCGAAGGGATGGGGCTCTGGATGCGGGGGTCCGCGCCGATCTTCACGCACTCCGCCGAGATAGGGAAGATCATGGCGCACCCCTCGGCGAGGGGGCTCGGGTTGGGCCGGCTGATCGTGAGCGCACTCATCGACCACGCACGGCAGGCCGGAATCGAAACCCTGACGCTGGGAGCGCGCGGCAACAACCTCGGAGCGATCGAGCTGTACGAGCGGCTCGGCTTCCGCGAGTGGGGCAGACTGCCCAACGTCATCGAGGTGGGCGACCTGCGCTTCGACGATGTCCGGATGTACCTGGAGCTGGGAAGAGACGCCAAGATCGTCCTGCATGGCGCACAGGCCGGTGGGCCAGGCTCCTCGCCCCGCCAGCGATCAAGGACCTGACGCGTCGGTCAGGCGGGTGCCGTCGTCGGTCAGGCGGACGGCTCGGCCGGTGACGGCCGATTGGGTGGCCGCGGCTCCCACCAGCACACTGCGGATGCCGTCGCGGTAGCCGGCCGGGCGCCCGAGCGGGTCGTCGCCGGGTCCGCGGAAGACGTCGTCCAGCAGCAGCCGGTCGCCGCCGCCGTGGCCGCCCGCCCCCTGCTCGATCGGGATCTCCTCCGACTCCTGCCAGTGCCGGTGCAGGGTGAGCCGCTCCCAGGCGCCGGCCGCGTGTTGCTTGGTGGCCGCGCTCGGGTCGATCGCGGCGTGCGGCGGCGTCCAAGATCGCTCGCAGACCTCCAGCTCGATCCGGCCCTCCGTGCCGTTGAACACCACGCGATAGCCCTCGTACGGGGCGTGCGCGGTGAGGGAGTAGGTGAGCATGGCCCGGTTCGCGTAGCGGACCAGGACCGACATGTTGTCGTCGATCGTCACGCCCGGCCCGAAGACGTCCTGGTCGCGGATGTAGCCGTCCTCGTGCTCGGCGTCCAGATAGAGGCGCTTGAGGTGCTCGTCAGCGGAGATGTCGAGGATGAACGGGTCGGTGCCCAGGCCGGGCGCGCCCTGGCCGCGGGCGGGGCGCGGGCCCCGGGGCAGGGCCTGGCCGTAGAAGCGCAGGTCGGTCTGGGCGAAGACGAGTTCGGGCGCCGCCGCGAGCCACCAGTTGACCAGGTCGAAGTGGTGGGTGGACTTGTGGACGAGCAGCCCGCCCGAGTTGACCCGCTCGCGGTGCCAGCGGCGGAAGTAGTCGGCGCCGTGGATGGTGTCGAGCGTCCACTCGAAGTGTACGGAGGTGACCTCGCCGATCTCGCCCGCGCTGAGCAGCCGTTTCACCGCCGAGTTACGCGGCGAGTACCGGTAGTTGAAGGTGACCACCAGCTTGCCCGGGTTGCGCTCGGCGGCGGCGGCGATGGCCTCGCAGCCCTCGGCGTCCACCGTGAGCGGCTTCTCCACGATGACGTCGAGCCCGGCGTCGAGGGCGACGACGACGTAGCGGGCGTGCGTCGCGTCCACCGTGGTGACCACGACGGCGTCGGCCAGCTCCAGCAGCTTGCCGAACTCGTCCGGACGGAAGCGGGGCACGTCGTCGCCGATGCGCTCTGCGTAGTAGTCCATGCGGGTCTGGTTGACGTCGCAGAGGCCGACGATCGTACCGGTGTCCTGCCAGTCGCCCAGCAGGGCGTCGATGTACATCCGGGCGCGGTGACCGAGGCCGACGAAGGCGTACCTGGTGCTCAACTTCTCTCCCCGAGTCGTGGAGTGGTGGCTGGGGGCCGGGACCCCCAGCCGGGATCAGACCTCAGCCGGCGACGGCGGCGTTGGCCTCGGTCAGGAACTTCTGCGCGGCGGCGTCCGGTGTCGTCTTGGCGAAGACGACCTCCTCGGTGATGCGCTTGAGGATGTCGTCCACCTGGAGGGCGCCCTTCGGCGGGGCGGCGATCGGGCCCAGCTCGCTCCTGACCTCGTCGATGAAGGCCAGCGTCTTCTGGTCGACGGCCGGCAGCTTGTCCTTGACGGCCGCGAGCACCTTGGCGTTGATCGGCAGGCCGCGGTCGCTCAGCAGGATCGAGGCCGCGTCCGGGTCGTTGGTCATGAAGTCGATGAACTTGGCGGCTTCCGCGGGGTGCTCGGACTTGGCGCCGACCGTGTAGAACATCGACGGCTGCAGGAACATGCCGCCGGTGGTCGCCTCCTTCGTCTTCGGCATGCGCAGCAGGGTCAGCTCCTGACCGGACGCCTTGGACAGGCCGCCGAGCTGGTTGCTCCACCACATGCCCGTGGCACCCGTGTTGGTGCCCAGCGGCGACTGTTCGACGCCGCCCGCGATCAGCTCGGAGCTCTTCGCCGCGTCAGGCGAGCCCTTGGTCTGGATGAGCTGCTGGTGGATGCCCCACCATGCCTTCAGCGTGTCAGGCGAGACGCCCAGCTTCTTACCGTCGTAGAGCTTCTCGCCGCGCTGGGCCGCGAAGATCTGCAGCCAGGCGGGGTTGTAGTTGTACTCGGCTCCGGTGAGGCCGGTGCCGCTCGCGCTGATCTGCTTGGCCAGGTTGATCCAGTCGTCCCAGGTCCAGCTCTTGTCGTCGGGCACCTTCTGCTTGGCCTTCTCGATCGTCGCCTTGTTGACGAGCATGGAGAAGGCGTTGACGCCGGAGGGAATGCCGTACTGCTTGCCGTCGATGTTGCCGGCGGCGAGCGCCTGCTGGTCGAAGTCGGTCGTGGGCACCTTGCCCGCCATGTCCGCCAGAGCGCCGCGTCCGGCGTACTCACCCAGACCCCGGATCTCGATGCTCATGACGTCGGGGGCGTCGTTCGCCGCCACCTTGGTGGCGAGTTTCTCGTAGTAGTTGGCGAAGTCGGAGAAGTCACCCTCGACGTTGATGGTCGGGTTCTTCTCCTCGAACTTCTTGATCACCTGCTCGGTGAGCTTCTGCCGGGAGTCGCTGCCCCAGTACGAGAAGCGGAGTTCGACCTTGTCTCCGGCGGCCTTGTCGCCGCCGCTGCCGCAGGCGGCGACCGACGTCATCACGGTGGCCGCGAGCAGGGCGACCGTCCACATCTTCCTAGGCTTCACGGCTCTACCTCCTGTTAAGGGTTGCGGGGGGTGTTACTTCAGACCGGTGGTCGCCACACCACGGATCAGGTACTTCTGGCCGGCCAGGAAGAATCCGAAGATCGGCCCCAGTGACACGATCGACATCGCGAACATCGGCCCCCACGAGGACTCGCCACTGGAGTCGAGGAACTGACGCAGCGCGACGGCGACCGTGAGGTTGTCGGAGTTCGTGAGGTACAGGTTCTGGCTGAAGAAGTCGTTCCAGGTCCAGATGAAGGTGAAGATGCCGGTCGTGGCGAGGGCCGGGGTGCAGAGCGGGAGGATCACCTGGAGGAAGACCCGCCAGTAGCCCGCGCCGTCGATGGCGGCGGC